>NZ_CP041690.1:1200000-2400000 GCF_008000755.1 Youhaiella tibetensis
GTGGATGGCGGCGACGGCGTCTGGCGTCGCGGCGGCAACGCCTTCACCGACGCCAACGGCATTGCCAACGGGTCGATGAATCCTCACCCGGGCTTCGTCGTCTTCACCGGCCAGGCCGGCAACGTCAGCGTCGTTACCGGGTTCGGTGAAATCCACCCCGACGGCATGCAGTTCGCCGTCGATGGCTACCGCATCTCGGGCGAACTGATCTCCTGGGACGCCGGTGATCGCATCGTCCGCGTTGGCGACGGCACCACTGCAGGCGCCGGCTACACCGCTGAGATCGCCAACCACATCGGCGGCCCCGGCCGCCTGGTCAAGACCGACCTGGGCACCCTTATCCTCTCGGGTGAAAGTGACTACGGCGGCGGCACGCTGGTCCAGGACGGCACGCTCCTGGTCAACGGCTCCATCCTCGATGTCGAAGTCGGCGTCGACGGACGCCTGGGCGGCACCGGCACCATCGAGAACGACGCCAACGTGCTGGGCACGCTTGCCGCCGGTAACTCCATCGGCACCCTCACCATCGAGGGCGACCTGACCATGGCCGCCGGCTCGCGCCTCGAAGTCGAGGTCGACGCCCTGGGCAATGCCGACCGCATCGACGTCACCGGCGTCGCCCATCTCGAAGGCGGCGAAGTCGTGACCCTCGCCAGCGGCGGCGACTATGCGGACGCCACCACCTACACCATCCTCACCGCCGAGGGCGGCGTGGAAGGTGAGTTCGAGGGTGTCAGCTCCAACCTGGCCTTCCTCGACGCCGCCCTTGCCTATGGCGACAAGGACGTCCAGCTCACGCTGACCCGCAACGGCGTCACCTACGGCAATGTCGGGGAGACCCGAAATCAGGTCGCCACCGGCGAGGCAGTCGAAGCCCTGGCCGCCGGCAACGGCATCTATGATCGCGTCCTGACCCTGAGCGCCGCAGACGCCCGCATGGCCTTCGATCGCCTCTCGGGCGAAGTCCACGCTTCCGCCAAGGGCGTCCTCGCCGTCCAGAGTCGCGACCTGCGAGACGCAATGTCCGATCGCGTCGGTGCCGCGTTCGAAGCGCTCGGCCTGCCCGAGCAGAGCCAGGCCTTCGGTCCCGCCTTCTGGACCGCGGGTTCGGCTTCTGCGGGCAGCCTCAAGAGCGACGGCAACGCCGCCGGTCTCACCTACAATGCCGGCAACCTCTTCATGGGCGCCGACGCCATGTTCAATCAGGATTGGCTGCTCGGCTTCGCGGTCGGCTACGGCCAGACCTCGCTGGGCATCGGTGACCGTTCCTCGACGGCGTCTTCGGGCAACTACCACGTCGGCGTCTATGGCGGCGGCGAGGTCGGCGACTTCACCTTCAAGTTCGGCGCCGGCTACACCCACCACGACATCAAGACTTCGCGCGATGTCGAGTTCGCCGGGTTCGATGAAACCCTCACCGCCAAGTACAATGGCGGCACCGGCCAGGTCTTTGGTGAAGTGGGCCACAAGTTCCGCTTCGACAGCGGCCTGATCGTCGAGCCTTATGCCAACCTGGCCCTGGCCAACGTCTACACCGGCTCCTACGCCGAAGAGGGCGGCTCGGCTGCGCTCGCCTCCAGCGGCGGCAGCTTCACGGCGGCCACGGTTACCCTCGGCGTTCGCGGTTCCCAGCAGTTCGTCATCGGCGATGGCACCAAGGCCAACGTCACCGGCGCCATCGGCTGGACCCATACCGCGGCCACCACGCCTCAGACCGAGCACGCCTTCGCCGGTGGTAACACCTTCACCGTTGCCGGTGCCCCGATCCAGGGTGACAGCCTCTTCCTCAAGGCCGGCGTCGGCATCGAGCTGAGCGAGAATGCCGATCTCAACATCGGTTACGCCGGCCAGTTCGGATCGCAGGGACAGAGCCACGGCATCAAGGGCGGAATTTCAGTCAAATTTTAACGATTGAGACACCCCCGAATGCAGGAAAGGCGGCCGTTTGGCCGCCTTTTTTCGTTCTCCAGCACTGTCGGAAACGGGCGACTAATCCCCACCCTCGACCTGCACCACCACCGCGCTGCGCGCCAGCAGCGCCACCAGCTCCTGCTGGCGGCTGACCTGTGCCTTGCGGAAGATGTTGCGCAGGTGGAACGCGAAGGTGGTCGTGGTGATCCCCATGTCCGCCAGGATCTGGTTGGCCTGGTGCCCTCGCGCCAGCGCCGTCGCCACCCGAGCTTCGGTTGGCGTGAACCCGTAGAGCCGGGCCACCAGCCGCTCCGACAGCGGAGCAGGGGCGTTGGTATCGATCAGGAAGGCCGCAGCGCTCGCGCCGCTCGGCGTTCCGCCCCGGCCCAGGCTGATGAACTGGACGATGAGCGGATGCTCGGCATCCTGGGAAATCGTGAGGAACTCGGAGTTCTCCCCTTCGTCGATCGCCTTGGCCAGCGCCGCCCGCAGCAGGCTCGCCTCGGCGGGCGATTGCACCTGCAGCTTGCTGTTCGAGATCGCCAGGCCCTTGCCGAGCACGCCCTTCGATTGCGGGTTGGCGTAGATGACGTTCCTGCCCGCATCGAACAGCAGCACGCCCATGGACACCCGGTCGAACGCCGTCGTCAGGTCGTTGAGGCCCCGCTGCAGGGCCCGCGCCACCTCTTGCGCCCGCCGTTGCTCGGCCTGCGCGTTGGCGGAAGCCTTGACGCGATCGACCTGGTCGAGCCGCGACTTGACGGTGATCAGCATGAGGTCGAAATCGACCGGCTTGGTCAGGTAGTCGTCCGCCCCGGCGCTCCGCCCCTCGATCACGGCGATCCGGTCCGAGAGGGCGGTCAGGAAGACGAAGGGAACGTCGGCCAGTTCGGGCCCGCGCGCACGCACCTCGCGCAGCAGCTCATAGCCCCCCATCCGCGGCATGGTGATGTCGCAGAGCACCAGGTCCGGCACGCACGTCTCCAGCACCGCCAGAGCCGCGACGCCGTCATCGGCCTCGACCACCTCGTAGCCCGCCTCGACCAGCTCCTCCACCACGTTGGTGCGCAGCTGGCGCTCGTCCTCCACGCAAAGGATCAACCGACGCTCGGCGGGCGCGCTTTGGACAGTCATGCTATGGCCTCGGCAGGTGCAATCGACAAGGGAAGGCGAAGCGTAAAGACCGTGCCCCCATCCGGTCCGTCGGAAACGGCGATATCGCCACCGTGCAGGCGCGCGATCTGGCGCGACACGTAAAGGCCTACGCCCGTTCCCGGAAAAGTCGTGGTGTTGCTGGCGCGGAAGAAGCGCTCGAAAAGCCGGTCCCGGTCCTCGACCGGTATCCCGACGCCCCGGTCCGCGACGCTGATCGTCACCCAGCCGTCCGCCTCCGCGGCGGTAACAGTAACGGGCTCGTCGGCCGGCGAATACTTGAGCGCGTTCCCCACCAGGTTCGTGATCACCTGGTCGAGCAGCAGCGCGTCGCACGTCACGGTCGCGCCGAGCCCGGATGCATCGAGCTGGATGTCGCGCGCCGGCTCCACTACCGCAAAGCGGGTCCGCACCTGTTCGAGCAACCCGGCCAGGTCCACTTCGTGCAGCGACAGCGCCATCTCGCCCGAGTCCAGCCGCGCGGCGCTGAGCGTGCTGTCCATCAGTTGCGCCAGGCCCGTCACCGCCTGCCGGATGGTCCCGGCGCGCCCCAGCAACTCCTCGCGGTCCATCTGCGCATGGCGGCGCATGATGCGCTGGACCGTGGAATCGATGATGGCCAGCGGCGTGCGGAACTGGTGGGACACCATCGAGATGAAGTCGCGATAGACCTCGCGCAGCTGCCGCTCGCGCAGCGCCTCGTAGCGCTGCGTCACGTCCCGGACGATGATGATCCCGCCGATCGTGTTCCCCTTGAGCTGGATCGGGCAGATCGTGTGCTCGAGATAGGCCCCGCTCTCGGAAAGCTGGGCGGGAAGGTAGGTCGTGCCGCCTTCGAGCGTTGCGGCGAGCAGCTCGGCCGTCAGCGCCCCGTCCGGCGAAAATCCCTCACGCAGCAGAGGCTTGCCTAGTATGTCCGCCGCCTCGACGCCGAACATCTTGGTCATGCCCTCGTTCCAGTGCGTGCAGTTGCACTGTCCGTCGAAGGCGCAGATGCCTTCCCCGCTCGATTCGAGCAGCAGCGACAGGAAGTTCTTTTCCCGCCGCAGCGTCGCCTCCGCGCGGTCCGCCTGGCGCAGGCTGCCGATCAGCCGGAACACCAGGAAGCTGCCGGTCAGCGTGATCCCGAGGACGGCGATGATGACTTCGCCCAGCGTCTGGCTGTAGCGGGCCCGCCGGTCGCCTTCCTCGACGCTGCTCTTGATCATCAGTTCGTTGCCGACCGACCCGAGCGAAACCACGTGCTGCGGCATGATCCTGGCGAGCCGCCGGTTGTAGCGGTCCACCTCGTTGCCCGAGCTCAGGATCAGCGGCTCCATGCTCAGGAGACTTGCCTTCGCCCGCTCGATGACGCTCGAACCGCCGATCTCGGCGATCCGCTCGCCGAACGCCCCTTCCTCGAGCAGTTGCAGGCGGCTGAGCGCCACGTCGAAACGCAGGCTCACCTCTTCGCCCGAGGGGGCGTTCAGTGGATTGGTGGCGTTGAGCAGGCGCTGGATTTCGTACTGGGCCTGGCCCACCGCCCAGACCACGCCCTCCTTGGAGCCCGCATGGGTGTCGCGCTCGACCTCGACCAGGCGCAGCAGTGCAAACACCAGCAGCACGGCGAAGGCCGATACGGCCAGCGCCACGCCAACGACTTCGACCGTGCGACCGCCCGGCAGCCTCACGGCAGCAACAGCCGGTTCATCTGCCACACCCAGCGATGCTCGAGCCGTTCATCGGCCAGCTCGGGGACGGCGTCGCGCGGATAGATTATCCAGAGCGGGCCCTTGTCGCGGCGGGTGAGGGGAACGCCATCCATGCTCCAGGCAAAGATCACGTCATAGTTCTCGAAGTCGGAAATCGGGATGCTCGCCGTATAGTCGTTGAGCGCCCGCGCCACGACCGAGGTTGAGCCGACGGGCCCCATTTCCGCCAGCACCGCGCGCGCCAGCACGCCCTCGAAGCGATGAACGCCCGTCGTCCAGCTCGTGCTGGTCTCGATTGTGGTCACGCCCAGTGCCATCAGGTCCGAGCGTGTGAAGAACCGCGAGTTCGCGACCCGGCCGCTGACCTCCAGGATCACCGGGTCGGCATTGCCGGCCGCAGCCAGGCCGCTCCCCGCCGGGAGCGCGCCGGCGCAGGCCAGGGCCGTCAGTCGTGCCAGCAACCAGCGACGGTCGACCTGCTCGAACATCGATGTCCTTCCAGAGGGCGGTGCGAAGGCACCGTAGTAGTCGGGCGACATTGGGATCAATGCCCGCCGAGCATAGACGAGAAAAATTGTGCCCAACCCGTCAGGAACAACGGGGCGCCTGCCGATTGGCCCTGCCTATGTGCCCCCGACAAGAATTCGGAGACGACAAATGGTTCTCGGTATCGGCTGGGCGACCTGGCTGACCTGGCTGCTGGTGGCTTTCTTCATCGGCGATGGCATCATGAGCGCAATCGGGCCGGAGCCCATGCGCGCTTCTTTCGTTAATTGGGGCTTCCCCTCCTGGTGGCACCTGGTCAATGCGGTGGTCTGCCTGGCGGTGGGCCTGCTGCTGCTCTTTCCTGCAACGCGCCCGTTCGGCTTCCTCCTGGGTTTCCTCGAGTGCTTCGCCGTCTTTGCCACGCTCATCCGCCACGGCGAATATGCCCACCTGCCGCCGGGCGTTGTGCTCTTTGCAGTGCTGGTCCTGGCCTATTGGGGCAATTACGGGCTCAAGCTGCCTGCTAACGCGGCTGTGTAGGCCGGGGCGCTTCACAACCACTGAAATCTCGACAAATATCGGCGCGTACCTGCCCTCAGCACGATGGTCCCCGTTGAAGCGCGTCGCCCCCTTTATCATCGCCTTTAGCGCGGCCGGCCTCACCATGGGGCCGGCCGCAGCCATGACCCTGAACGTGGCGACCTTCGCCGAAGCCATCACCGTGTTCCCCAAGGCCTTCGAGGGTTGGGATGTCGTTGCCATCGGCGACTGCCTGGAAGGTCTCGTGACCGAAGACGCGGCGGGCCGGGCCATACCCGGCCAGGCGCAGTCCTGGACGGTTTCGGACGATGGGCTCACCTATACTTTCCGCCTGCGCCCGGATGCCATGTGGTCCGACCACACGCCGGTGGTGGCGCAGGATTTCGTCACTGCGTTCCGCTGGCTTTTCGATCCTTCCAATGCTGTCGAATATGCCAGCCTGCAGTTCCAGATCCGCAACGCCGCCGCCCTCGCGCAGGGAACCATCGCGGATATGTCCCAGCTCGGCGTTTCGGCGCCCGACGAGCATACCCTGGTGCTCCAGCTCGATAGCCCCACCCCTTATTTCCTCGAGGCCCTGACGCATTACTCGGCCTACCCGGTCCCCACCGCCCGGTTCGAGCGGCTCGGCGAAGCCTGGCTCACGCCCGAGAACGTCGTCTGCAACGGCCCTTTCACCATCCAGGAGAAGCAGCCCGGCGGGGTCATTCATTCCCTCAGGTCGACCACCTATTACGACCGCGCCAACGTCGCCGCCGACGAGGTCTACTACCACTCCTTCACCGACCTATCGCGAGGCCTTGAGATGTTCGAGAAGGGCGATATCGATCTCGTCATCGCCCTGCCGCGCGAGGCCAATGCCTGGGTCCAGGCTCACGTGCCCGATGAGAGCCGGGTGGAGCCGTTCCTCGGGGTCTATTATTTCGTCCTCAACCAGGACAAGCCGCCCTTCGACAAACCCGAGATCCGCCGGGCCCTGTCGATGGCCATCGACCGCGACCGCATCGATCCCTTCGGCCTCGATACGCCCGAACTCTCGGCCTATGGCTGGGTTCCCGAAGGCACCGCCGGCTACCCGGCCTTGCCGCCCTTCGAGCCCGACTGGGCCGGCTGGCCGATGGATCAGCGCCGGGTCTGGGCCACCGCGGCCCTCGCCAAATATGGCTATACGTCCGCTCATCCCCTCACCGTCCAGCTCCGCTACAGCACGGTGAGCGATGACAGCCATCAGCGCATCGCCATGGCCGTCGCCGCCATGTGGGACGCCATCGGCGTGCGCACCGAACTGGTGAGCGCCAGCGTCGAAGATCACTTCAACGCCCTGCGGACGGGCAATTTCGACGTCGGCCGCGCCAGTTGGCTGCTCGATATCTCCGACCCCTCGGACGTGCTCGATATCATGTCGAAGCACTCCGACTACAACTTCGGCGGCTACTCCAACCCCGACTACGAGGCGCTGCTCGCGTCTGCCGCAAATGAGCGGAATCTGAGCAAGCGCGCCGATCTGCTTCGCAGCGCCGAGGAACTGGCGGTCGCCGACACGGCGGCGATCCCCATCTACTGGTTCTCGATCCAGAACCTGGTGTCGCGCTCGCTCGAGGGGGTCGTCCACAACCCCAAGAACGTCCACCGCAGCCGCTGGATCAGCAAGAAGGACTAGCGGGCGCTAGAGGCTGTGCTGGCTCGGGGGAACGTCCGCCACCATCAGCAGGTTGCCGTCCGGGTCTTTGAAGGTGAAGAACATCCCGTCCACGATCGGGCCGAGCGCATCGACGCCCAACGCCGCGCATTTCGCATGGGCCGCTGGCAGGTCGCGGCTGTTGAAGTGAAAGGCCGGCTTGCCGTCATGGGGGCCGCCGAAATCCTTGCTGTCGAGCACCAGCCCGCTCCCCGCCCGCATCGGAACCACCCAGAGGTGGCCGAAAAGGATATCGCCGGTCGGCTCACGGCCCAGGAGGGCGCAATACCAGTCGCGAGCCGCGGCAATGTCGCTGACCGGGATGAAAATCGCCCCGATTTCGTTGTGAACGGGGCTGGATAGGCTTTCGAGGAATGCATCCATCTCGGGGGTCGAGATGCCCAGGAAGAGCTGGTGCGGCGCTGCGGACAACGCCGGGTCATAGCCGAAATCGAGCTTGAGATCGTTCGCCGCAAGGCCGTTCGCCTCGGCATGGGCATAGAGCTCGCCGAACGCCCCGGCGATGCCCTCGAGCGGGCCCACATGGGTCTGGGTCAGGAAGCGGCCGGCGGGCAAGGCCAACTGGACCGTGCCCGGGGGCAGGGGTGTCGAGCCGTCGGCTAGAAAGCCGACGATTTCGCGAAACTGCCCCTCGCGTGGCGGCAGGCTGACCTCGACGAACTGCACTTCGCCTTCGACGGCGGCGAACAATTGGCGCCATGCCCGCGGAACGAATTGCGACAGCTGCTCGAATCGAGCGTCGACCGGGAGGCCCACGATCGTTTGGGCCGGAAAATCCACGAGAGTAATCGCCATAACCTGCTCCGGCTCCGAGGTGCGCTGACCCTGCCGCTAGTCGCCGGGAATGACGAAAACATTACGTAAAACAGGCCGCTAGGCAACGGCCTCGTTCAACCTTGATGCCCGCCCTTACCTGGCGGATTCGTCCAGGCCCAGCTTGGCCAGGGTGGCCTGGCTCGGCCGGCGATGCTGGCGGGCCGCAGCGGTGGCCTCACGTGCACCCTCGAGGACATTGAGCGCCGAGCGCAGCTTTTCCATCAGCGGATTGGTCATTTGTGAATGTCTCCTAACACGCTGAAATCTGGGGCCAATCGCGGGGCGGGAGAAGGGCCGATTGCGCGCCTCAGCCATTCCGCTCGCGCATGGCCGCTTGACTCGCGAAATCCACTTAGGACATATGACATATGTCATGAGTCAGAAGGGGCAGTTATGGCCAACTTGTTTAGCGTTGAGGGCAAGGTCGCGATCGTTACGGGAGGACTTGGCCAGTTGGGGCGGTCGTTCGTTGCGTCCCTGGCCGATGCCGGTGCGAAAGTGGCGGTGTTCAGCCGTCGCCCGATCGAGCAGGAAGCGCTGGCCGAATTGTTTCCCGATCATCTCGACAACATCCGCGTCTACGTCGCCAGCGTGACCGACAAGGAAGCGCTCGAGGCGGCGACCGAAGCGCTCTGCGCCGAATGGGGCGTGCCGCACATCCTGGTCAACAATGCCGGCATCGACTCCAAGCCCAACGGCGCGGCCGAGCAGAACGGTCCCTTCGAGACCTATCCCCAGAAGTACTGGGATGAGATCATCGACGTGAACCTGACCGGCGTGATGCTGTGCTCCCAGGTCGTGGGTGCGCGCATGGCTGCCGAAGGGCGCGGCAGCATCATCAATGTCGGCTCCATCTACGGGCTCGTCTCGCCCAACCAGGCGCTCTATGCCTACCGCGAGAAGCGCGATGGCGTGCCGTTCTTCAAGGCGGTTTCCTACGCCGCCTCCAAGTCCGGCCTGCTCAACCTCACCCGCTACGTGGCAACCTATTGGGCGCCCAAGAACGTGCGCTGCAACCTGATCTCGTTCGGCGGCGTCAAGACCGGCAGCTTCGACAAGGAATTCATCGATGCGTTCCTCGAGCGCGTGCCGATGGGCCGACAGGCCCAGGTCTCCGAGTATAACGGGGTGATCCAGTTCCTCGGCTCGGACGCGTCTTCCTACATGACCGGCTCGAACGTGGTCGTGGATGGCGGGTTTACCGCATGGTGAGCGAACCCGCGCCGTTCCCGGATCGAGGCAAGCTTCATGCTGCCGTGGTTGCGGCATTCGAGGCGCGGATTCTTTCCGGCGAGCTCAAGGTGGGAGATCGTCTCCCATCCGAAGCCGAGATCGGCCGGCAATACAACATCAGCACGCGCTCGGTGCGCGAAGGGTTGCAGATCCTTGAGACCAAGGGTCTGGTGCGGCGGCGCCATGGCGAGCGGGCTGAGGTAGTGCGCGACGATGTCGGGCAGTTCCTCGGCTCGCTCGCAGAGACGGTGCGCGCGCTCTTCGCCCGCGATGCCGACTACCTCGTCCAGCTCATGGATGTGCGGCGCATGTTCGAGCTCGAAGTCGTCGGGCGGCTCGCCGCGGGCGAGGGGGTGCTGGACGGCGACATCGCCAAGGCCCTCGAAAGCATGCGCGACGCGGCCGAACGCCAGGACTTCACCGACTACGCTACCGGCGACGCGGCCTTCCACAAGGCCCTCGTCCAGGCGTTAGGCAACGAAATTCTCTCTACCGTCTACGGCAATCTCTACGCGCTGATCACCGACGTCATCCGCGTCACCAGCCGCGTTCCGAGCAAGACCATGCGCGAAGGCGTGGCCGAGCACGAGCACATCTTCGCCCTCATCAAGGCAGGAAACGCCGCCGGCAGCCAGAGTGCCATGCGCGAGCACATCGACAACAGCACCGCCTATCTCCAGCAGGCGATAAGCGCTGCCAAGAACCAGCAGAACGGACCAACCAAATGAGTGACTACGACTACAACAACGTGGACTGGGCCGCGATCAAGCGCCTGTCGCAGTGGTATTCCGGCGACATCCACGATGTGCTCGACGACTACACCTACGGCTACCTCGCCGGGATCACCCCGTTCGGCGTTCTCAAGCCCGGTCAGGTTGTCTGCGGGCCCGTCTCGACGGTCCTCTACGAACCCAGCACTCGCAAGGGCCAGCCCCAGGACGTCTACCACGGCGCCATCGATGCGGTGGTTCCCGGCGGCATCCTGATGGTGGATTCCTCCTGCGCCGAAGGCTCGGGTACCGGTGAGCTGATGTCCACGGGCGCCAAGACCAGGGGCGCTGTCGCCACCATCGTCAACGGCACCGTTCGCGATCTCGCCGAGGTCCGCAAGCTCGACTACCCTCTCTTCGCCAAGGGCATGAGCCCGGTGGGCGTCTCCGGGCGCATGGAGCCCGCCAGGGCGCAGATCGAACTCGATATCGGCGGCGTGCGCGTGCGTCCGGGAGACGTGATCTTTGCCGACGTCACCGGCGTGGTCGTCATCCCGCACGAACTGGTGGGCGTCATCGCCGATGCCGCTGACAGGAACGGGCAGGGCGAGGCTGTTGCGCGCCAGCGCATTCTCTCGGGCGAAAAGCTCCGCGACGTGTGGCCGGTCGGCTCGACCGGTCCCGTCTGATCAGGGCCCGGGGCGGCTTGCCGCCCCTTCGGCCGCTCGGCGGAGGAGCCGGATGGTTGGACTAGCGAACATAGCCCAGGCGCTGGGAAATCAGGTTGGCGTGGTAGATCACCACCTTGTTGAGCTCGTCGATCTCGCTCAGCGGAAGTTGCCAGGCGGGGCTGCTGACGCTGATTGCGGCGAACACGGCTCCGGACTGGTTGCGGATCGGCGCGCCGACGCAGCGCAGTCCCGGCTGGTGCTCGCCCTCGTCGATGGCAAATCCCCGTTCGCGCGTCGTCGCCAGTTCGCGTTCGAGGCTGGCCCGGTCGGTTATCGTGGTTTCGGTGTAGCGCTTGAGCCCCGCGTCCACGACGCGCTCGAGCACTTCCAGGGGCTGGTAGGCGAGAATGGCCTTGCCCACGCTCGTGCAATAGGCCGGGGAATTCTCGACCATCGTAGCCGGCACGCTGCCGTCGGCATGGGATTCGGTGCGCTGGATGACCACCGCGCTCAACCCGTCGAACACCGCCAGGTGCACCGCGTGACCGGTCAGTCGGTTGAGGGCGTCGACGATGGCGCGCCCCTCGCGGTGAAGTTCGAGATTGGCCAGGACGATGTTGCCGAACTCGAAGAGCCGCAGGCCCAGCCGGTAATGGTCGCGTTCCCGGTCCTGTTCGACGAACCCGACTTCCCGCATGGCGGCGAGCAGCCGGTGCGTGGTCGACCGGGGGTATCCGGTCCGGGCGCAGATATCGGCAAGCGAGAGGGTGCGATGGCTCGTCGAGAAGCACTCGAGGATGCGGACGACCTTGTTGAGCGACTTGAGGCTTTCATCGCCCGAGCCCGCGCTTCGGGCGGTCGGCTTCGCCTTGACCGAAAGACCGTTCTGCTCAGTCATCTAGAAACCCTCGATACCGGCCCCAACCTGCGGCCGCTGGGCGGTGCACCCGCGTTTGGACCGCATAGCCGAAACTCCAACCTGCCTCAAGTCGCACCCCTTTCACGCATCGCCCGTCATGGCGCCGGTCAGCCGGGCCATGGCCAGCATGCCCGGGTCATCCAGGCTGATGCTCTTTTGTGCGAACATGCGTGCCCGTCCCATGCCGCAGGGGCGGTCACGGAAGTCGTCGAGGGCCTGCGCGAGGGCGGCCTGCGCCTGTTCCGCCACCTCTCCGGCCTCGCTGCTCCCTTCGATGGCGCGCGCCAGGTAGGTGAGGCTGTCGATGACGGTCTTGTCGCCGAGCGCGGCCTTGCCGCGCGCCATCGCCGCGTCGCGGATGGCGATGATAACCGCGCCCAGCTCCTGCCAGGGAAGCTCGGTCCTGCCCTTGGTCGCCTTGCCCGCCGTCATCAGGCCGGTCACGACGAGCGTGCCAAGGCTCGATCCCGTAGAGGAGGCGCCGCTTTTGGCAAGCGCCAGGAAAGCGGCGCCGAGATCGGTTTCGCTTGCAAGATCGACCGCGGCCAGCGCGTCCACCAGTCGCGCGAGCATCGTGCCGGTATCGCCGTCGCCAAGCTTGGCGTCCGCCGCGTTGAGCGTATGCTCCAGCTCGCCCATTGCGCCCTGCAGGCGCGTGAGCGCATTGCGCAGATCCGTTACGGTCAGGCCCATGGCTCAGTTCACCTTCCAGAACGGGCAATCGGCGGGCGCCGAGAGCAGGCCCTCGATCTCGTCGTCGAGGAAGCACAGGCTGATGGACGCGCCGCCCATTTCCATGGACGTGACGTAAGGGCCGACCAGCCGCTGCGCGATCTCGAGCCCTGCCTCCCCGAGGCGGGTGGCGAGGCGCCGGTAGAGAATGAAGAGTTCTTCGAAGGGGGTGGAGCCGAGGCTGTTCACCAGCACGGCCACGCGCGTCGCCCCTTGCGGACGTTCCTTGAGAAGCATGTCCGTCATTTCGTCAACCAGGGCATCGGCCGGCTGCATCTGCTTGCGCCAGATACCGGGTTCGCCGTGAATGCCCATGCCCATTTCGATCTCGTTTTCGCCCAGCGTGAAGCTGGGCGCGGCAGCGCCGGGGATCAGGCACGGCGAAACCGCAACCCCTACGGTGCGCGTGCGATCCACGGTGCGCTGGGCAATGTCGGCAACGCCCGCGAGGTCGGCCCCACGCGCCGCCATGGCGCAGGCGGCCTTGTAGGCGAAAATCAGCCCGGCGACGCCCCGGCGCTTGGCGCGCTCCTCGTAGGAGGCGCTGGCAATGTCGTCATTGCCCAGGACCGTCCGCGTCTCGATGCCCTCGAGGTCGGCAAATTCGCACGCCATCTCGAAATTCATCCGGTCGCCGCCGTAGTTTCCGAACAGGCACAGCACGCCCGCTCCGCCGTTGGCCGCGGCAATCGCGTCCTGGCAGGCATTGATGGTTGGTCCTTCGAACACGTTGCCGATGGCGCAGGCGTCGAGCAGACCCTCCCCGACATAACCCGTGAACAGCGGCAGATGCCCCGATCCGCCTCCGGAAACCACGCCGACCTTGCCGGCCTTGGCCGGTGCGTTACGCGCTATGGCGCGCCGGTCATCGCCTACACGCACGAGCCCCGGATGGGCCAGACACAGGCCGTCGAGCATCTCGTCCACGTAGTTGCGCGGGTCATTGATAAGCTTGGTCAATTCGTCCTCCCGAAAAGGCGGCCGCAGCAATGCCGCAGCCGCCTGGCGCATCAGGCCGCAGAGCGACCGCGTACGTCAACGAGTTCGAGCACGGGGCCGAGCGCGGCATCCATGAGAACCTTCTGCTCTTCGGTCACGCGCTCCATCGGCGCGCGCGGGTGGAAGAACTGGAGGCCCTGCTTGTGCTGAACGTATTTGACGCAGGCGGGCAGGTTGTCGTGCCGCATCGCATTCCACAGGGCATTGAGCTTGAAGTGAATGTCGCGGGCCGTTGCGTGGTCGCCGCGCTGCACGGCGTTGAAGAGCTTTACGGTCACGCCGGGCACCGCGCAGGTGAGCGCGCTGATCGCGCCATGGGCGCCGATCGAGAAGGCGGAGTAGAGCAGGGCGTCGATGCCGCTGAGCACCAGGTTCTCGGGCTTGGCGCGCAGCATCAGGTCGGACACCGACTTGAGGTCGCCCGAGCTCTGCTTCATGCCAACCACGCCGGGAACGGCGTCCATGATCGCCAGCATGGCGTCCACGCTCAGGTAGTTCCAGGGAATGACGTTGTAGATGAGGATGGGCGTGCGGGTTTCTTCCCAGATCGCGCGGAAATGCTCGATCGTGGCTTCCAGGCCGGGCTTGAAGAGGTAGTGCACCGGGGTGACCTGGAGCGCGGCGATCTTCATGTCGCCCAGCGCCTTGACGCGGTCGATGGCCTCGCGGGTCGAGTTCACGATAAGGCCGGCAACGAAGGGAACGCGGTTCTCGGTGGCCTCGTAGGCCTCCTTCATGGCGGTGACGAATTCCTCGGTCGAGAGGGTGTGGCCTTCGCCGGTGGAACCGCCCACCACCACGCCGCGCACACCGGACTCCACCATGAAGTCGACCTGCGGACGCAGGGCGCCCTTGACCAGGTTGCCCTGCTCGTCGAACGGCATCGACAGGGGCGGCAGGATGCCCGTGAGCGTGTCGCGCACGGACTGGGCTATGGGATTGGGCATCTCGTTCCTCCAACAAGGGGCGGGCGCGCAGCTCCGCTGCCTCCCTCATGCCCCGAAAAAGCTCTTGCCGCGCCGGAGAAATCGTCCCGGCTTCGGCGAGAGGCATTCAAATCCCACAATGTGGAATTGCCTCCCGACTATCTTCTAGCGATTCCTTTCGCGGAAAGTCAACACCGCTGCAAAAGCGCGGCACGAGGGCGATTCCGAAACGCATTGTCATTCCTGAATTCAGATGATAATTCCGGAATGCGGTACAAGATCACCAACAGTGGCGTGCCACAATCGTTCACGACCGGACATTCGGGCCGGTTCAACAGGGAGGAACTCTCATGAAGTTCATCAAGCGGGCTGCCTTGGCGGCCCTGACACTGGCTTTGGCTACCGGCGGCGCGCTGGCGGAATATCCCGATCGCCCGATCACCCTGATCGTGCCGTGGTCCGCCGGCGGCGGCACCGATGCCACCGGCCGCATCATCGCGACCATGCTCGAGGAAAAGCTCGGTCAGCCGATCAACGTGGTCAATCGCACGGGCGGTGGCGGTGTCGTCGGGCACGAGGAAATCAAGGCGGCAACGCCTGATGGCTACACCCTGGGCATCATCACCACCGAACTGTCGATGTATAAGGCCGTCGGCTCGGCCGACATGACCTACCAGGATTTCACGCTGCTCGGTCTCTACAACGCCGATCCCTCGGCTGTCTTCGTCAAGGCGGATTCGCCCTACAAGACCATCGAGGAACTGGCTGACGCCATCAAGAAGGCGCCCAACAGCATCAAGGCCAGCGGTGCCAATTTCGGCGGCCTCAATCACCTGTCGTGGGTGAGCCTCGTCCAGCAGCTCGGCGCTCCCGCCGACCAGGCGTTCTGGGTTCCGACCGACGGCGCGACCCCGTCCCTGCAGCTTCTGGCCTCCGGTGCGATCGACGTTGCCGTCTCGCAGTTCCCCGAAGCCCAGCCGCTTGTCGATGCCGGTGAAATCCGTCCGCTCGCTTACCTCGGCAACGAAGCCAACCCCAAGCAGCCGGACGTTCGCCCCGTCAAGGAAGCCCTGGGCATCGACTTCGCCATCGCCGGCTGGCGTGGTGTCGGCGCCCCCAAGGGCCTGCCGGAAGACGTGACCAAGAAGATTTCGGCCGCGCTCGAAGAAATCGTCAACAGCGCCGAATTCAAGACCTTCATGGACGGCCGCAACTACGGCGTCGTCTGGGCAGGTGGCGCTGACTTCGAGGATTACCTCAAGACCCGCGGCGAGGCCTTCCAGCAGGCCATCACCAGCGCCGGCCTGGCAGGCAAGTAAGCTCAGGCGCAAATCTTGGGTTCCGGGGCGCAAGTCCCGGAACCTGCGCTTCTAGGAGGAGGAAATCGTGAAGCCGAACAATGTCGGAGATTTTTGGTTGGGAGTGGTCTTTACGGCCGCAGGGTCGTTCATCCTGATCCAGGCTCTCGGTTTTCGCCCGATGCCTGGAATGCCGGTTGGACCTGGCCTGTTCCCCAGCATCACCGGAGGCGCCATGGCGCTCTTCGGGCTGGTCCTGGCCCTGCAGGGCTGGTTCGCCAAGGCTGGCGATGATCTCAGCCTCGTGCCCGAGGAAGGCGAGGTGGCGGCAGAAACAGCGCCTGTCCGCGCCGATTTCTGGTCGCGCATCCCCTTCATTCCGGGCCTGTTGGCCGCCATCGTGGCGACCATCCTGATCATGCCCCATCTCGGTTTCCTCATCACGGGCGCCGTTCTCACGGCCTTCCTTGTCGTCCTCGGCGGCGGCGGTTGGAAAAGCGCCGTCATCTTCAGCCCGATCGTGACCGTCGCGGTCTACGCACTTTTCTTCTACGGCCTGCGGGTTCCGCTGCCGCACGGACTCCTGGGGTAGATCATGGACGCCATTGCTCAGGGCCTTGCCCTCGTCTTCAATTTCGAAACCCTCATCGTCATCCTCGCTTCGGCGATCTTCGGCCTCTTCGTGGGCGCCTTGCCGGGTTTGACGGCAACCATGGCGACCGCGCTGCTGGTGCCGCTGACCTTCTACATGCAGCCCATCCCCGCCGTTGCCGCCATCATCGCCAGTACGGCGATGGCGATCACTGCCGGTGACCTTCCCGGCACGCTGCTGCGCATTCCGGGCACGCCTGCCTCGGCGGCCTATGTCGAGGATTCCTATCGCATGGCGCAGAAAGGCCAGGCGGGCCTTGCCATCGGCATCGGCGTCATCGGTTCGACGCTCGGCGGGCTCTTCGGCTTCATCGTCCTGCTGATTTCGGCCCCGGCGCTGGCCAAGTTCGCGCTCGGTTTCTCCAGCTTCGAATACTTCTGGCTCGCTGCGCTCGGCCTCAGCTGCGCCGCGCTCATCTCCTCGGGCGGCGTCGCCAAGGGTGCGCTTTCGCTCCTGATCGGCCTCTTCCTCTCCCAGGTCGGCCGCGATCCGCTGCTCGGGGCCGCCCGCTTCACCTTCGGTTCGGTCGAGCTGGCGGGCGGCATCAGCTTCATCCCGGCGATGATCGGCATGTTCGCCCTGGCCGAAGTCATGCGCACCGGGCGCAACTTCCGCCTCGGCACGCCCCAGGCCAACGTCAACAACCCCTTCAAGGGCGTGCTCAAGGTCATCTGGCAGTATCGCAAGAACCAGGTTCGCGGCTCCATCATCGGCAGCCTTCTCGGGGCGCTCCCCGGCGTCGGTGGGGACCTGGCGGCCTGGATCACCTATTCGCTGGCCAAGCGGACTTCCAAGACCCCCGAGAAGTTCGGCACCGGCCACCCCGAGGGATTGGTCGAGGCTGGCGCCACCAACAACGCGGCGCTCAGCGCCTCGTGGATTCCGGCCATGGTCTTCGGCATTCCGGGCGACGCGGTCACCGCGATTGCCGTCGGCGTACTCGTCATGAAGGGCATGGAGCCGGGTCCCCAGCTGCTCACCGTCAACGCGCAGAACTTCTACGCCGTGATGTTCGTCTTCGTCATCGCCAACATCCTGATGCTGCCGCTCGGCTACATCGCCGCCCGGTCCTCGCGCTGGATCTTCGAGGTACCGCGAGCCCTGCTCAACGCCGCGATCCTGCTCTTCTGCATCGTGGGCTCGTTCTCGATCAACAACACCATGTTCGGCGTCATCGTGATGGTCATCCTCGGCGTCATGGCGTTCATCCTCGAAAAGCACCGCTTCGCCATCGCCCCGATCATCCTGGGCATGGTGCTCGGGCCGCTGGTCGAGCAGAACTTCATCACCTCCATGACCATTTCCGGTGGCGACCTGCTCGGTCTCTTCAGCAGGCCCATCGCAGCGGGCATCGGCATCGTGACGCTCGCGATCTGGGCCCTGGCCATCGGTGGCACCGTCTACAAGGCCATCCAGGACCGGCGCGGCACGGCCAACGTCCCCGCATAGCGTCCCAGACTTTGTCGCAACTCACCTGGACGCGCCGCTCGGCGCGTTCAGCATTTTCGGGCCTTTCAGTGCTTGTCCCGGGATCGCCTCGTTTCGAGGTAGTGCAAGCCCCCGGCCGCCAAGGTTCCCGCCGCGATGCAGATCGCGACCCCGATTCCCGTGTTGCCGAACAGGGCTCCGAAGGCCGTGCCGATCACGACACCGAAGAGTATCCCCCACACGATCTTGATGGTCATTGGCGTCTCCTCTGTTTCTGAAACCCGGGTCGCGCCGCTACCGCGCGCGCCGGGGCAGCGTGGCGAAGAACTCGGCATAGGAGCCGGCGGTTGCCCGGTGAAGCAGCGCTTCCAGCTCGGCAATCGGAGCCTCCGACCAGTCCACCCGAAGGTCGACCTCCGCATAGGCTTCGTCGCCCTGGACGCGCAGCGCCGCCGAGCCGACGCCCCGCTTATCCCCGCCCGCCGCCGCTCCCGCCTTGAGGGCATGCAGCAGGCACGAGGCGAAATCGGATTTGCCCCGGTGCGATCGATAAGCCGCCAGCATCTGGGCGAGGACCTCTTCGCCCACGAGCATGTTGCCGGCAACCGCCACGCCTTCCTCGGTCAGGTGTCCGGCAAAGGGCACGCAACTCGGGCCCGTCCACCCGGCCGTTCGCCCTGCGCGGTCGATGACGATGGCTTGCCTGAGCGCCGCCTCCTGGTCCCTCGATAGCGCTGCGGCCAATGCCCCGTGGGCATCGGTTCCATCGATCAGCGCCAGCGCGTCGATGGCCAGGTAGGGATTGGTCATCGCCTGCGTGGCGGCTGCGCCGAACCCGGCTCGCGTATGGGGCACCAATGCGCCGACCATGGGCCCGGCCGTCGCCGTTGCGACGCCGAACGCGCCGGTTTCCGGATCGCGGGCGACTATCGAAAAAGTCATGCACAGTCCTTCCTTCGATATTTATCATCATAAATTGACAGGTGGCGAATTTATGATGATAAATCATCGATGCCTTCTTCCACGTCAGACGCGGAAGGGCAAGTGCGAGGGAACGCAAGGAGAGGTTTCAACATGATCCGCAAATGGAAAGGCATCGCGCCGCTGCTCTTGGCCGCAACTGCCCTGGCGCTGGTTTCGCCGGCCATGGCGCAGACGCCACCCAACATCCTGGTCATCGGCCAGATCGCCGAGCCGGCATCGCTCGATCCGCACGTTTCGACGGCGGCCAACGATTTCCGCATCGCCGTCAACCTCTATGACGGCCTGGTGCGCAACAAGCCCGGCACGCTCGAGATCGAGCCGGCCCTGGCCACCGACTGGACCATTTCCGAGGACGGGCTGGAGTACACCTTCAATCTCCGCAAGGACGTCAAATTCCACGACGGCACGCCGTTCAATGCCGAGGCGGTCAAGTTCAATTTCGACCGGATGCTCAAGGAAGATAGCCCCTACGCCTCGACCGGACCTTTCCCGCTCGCCTTCTTCTTCTCCTCGGTGAAGGATGTCAGCGTCGTGGACGAACTGACGGTCAAGTTCACGCTCAACGAGCCTTTCGCGCCGTTCATGTCGAACCTGGCTTCGCCCACCGGCCTCATCGTTTCGCCGGCAGCGGTCGAAAAGTACGGCAAGGACTATGGCCGCCATCCGGTAGGCACGGGGCCCTTCAAGTTCGAGGAATGGCAGTCCAACACCAGCGTCGTCGCCTCGCGCAATGATGCCTATTGGGATGGCGCTCCCGAGCTCGAGGCCGTGATCTTCCGCCCGATCACCGATGCCAACACCCGCGTCGCCGAAATGCTCTCGGGCGGCATCGACGTCCTGCTCGAAACGCCGCCGGACAACGTCGCCCAGTTCCGCAACGACGGCAATTATCACGTCGTCGAAGCCGTCGGCCCGCACGTCTGGTACGTCATGCTCAACGCCAAGAACGGCCCCTTCGCCGACAAGCGTGTCCGCCAGGCGGTCAACTACGCGGTCAACAAGGAAAGCCTCGTCAATGACGTGCTCCAGGGCACGGCCGACGTTTCCTCCGGTCCGATTCCGCCTGCCTTCAACTGGGCCTATAACCAGGATGTGGCGCCTTACCCCTATGATCCCGCCAAGGCCAAGGAGCTTCTCGCCGAAGCCGGGGCCGAGGGCGCCAAGCTCACCTTCCTCGTCACCGAGGGTGGTTCGGGCATGCTCGATCCGGTGCCGATGGGCACCGCCATCCAGGCTGATCTGGCCGCCGTCGGTCTTGATGTCGAGATCAAGACCTACGAGTGGAACACTTTCCTCTCCGAAGTGAACCCGGGCCTCGAGGGCAAGGGCGACATGGCCGAAATGGCCTGGATGACCTCCGATCCGGACACTTTGCCCTTCCTCACCCTGCGCACGGCCGCCTGGCCCGCCGAGGGCGGTTTCAACTCGTCCTACTATTCCAACCCGGAAGTGGACGACCTGCTGAACAAGGCCCGGCTCTCGACCGACCCGCAGGAGCGCGGCGCGCTCTACAAGCAGGTGCAGGCCATCACCCACGACGATGCCCCCTGGCTCTTCGTCGCCAACTGGAAGCAGAATGCGGTCGTTGCCAGCAGCGTCGGCAATTTCGAGCTCCAGCCGGACTTTTCGCTGGTCCTCCGGGACGTGACCAAGCAGTAAGCTCCGGGCCGGATGGGGCATCGACCTCATCCGGCCGTTCGGGCCGGCCAATGGCCGTCGCCGCAAAGTCCGAAATGACAGGAGGGCCCCACAATTGACCGCCTATATCGGCAAGCGGCTGCTTGCCGCCATTCCCGTCATCCTCGGCCTTTCGATCATCGTCTTTCTGGTGATGAAGCTCATCCCGGGCGATCCGGCCCAGGCCCTGCTCGGCTCCTACGCCACTCCGGAAAACGTCGAGCGCATCAATCGTGCCCTCGGTCTCGACCGGTCCTGGCCCGAGCAATACGTTATCTGGATCGGCAACCTGCTGCACGGCGACTTCGGCCGCTCCTACATCCTCAACCGCCCGGTGCTCGATGAAGTGCTCGAGCGGTTCGGCGCGACCCTGATCCTGGCGGGCGCCTCGCTCGTCCTGTGCTCGGTGCTCGGCATTCTCGCCGGTATCGCCTCGGCCGTCCGCCAGTTCGGCTGGACCGACCGCATCATCACCTTCTTCGTGCTCATCGGCATTTCCATGCCGGCCTTCTTTTTGGGGCTGGTGTTCATCCTGTTCTTTGCGGTGCAGTGGCGGCTGCTTCCGGCCTCGGGCATGTATGCGGTCTATGGCGGGGGCGATCTGCTCGATCTGCTGCGCCATCTCATCCTGCCGGCAACCACCCTGGCCATCGTCGCCACCGGCGTCGTCGCCCGCCTGACCCGCGCCGCCATGCTCGAAGTCTTGCGGCAGGATTTCATCCGCACGGCCCGCGCCAAGGGGCTTACGGAGAACAAGGTCATCTACCGCCACGCCTTCCGCGCCGCCCTTGTCTCCATCATCCCCGTGCTGGGCATCCAGGCCGGCTTCGTGCTCGGCGGCGCCGTCTATATCGAAACAGTGTTCCAGTGGCCCGGCCTCGGGCAGATGCTGGTCAAGGCCGTCTCCACCCGCGACCTGTTGCTGGTGCAGGGCGGCGTGCTCGTGGCGGCAACTGTCTATGTGCTCGTCAACCTCCTGGCCGACGTCGCCCAGGCCATGCTCGATCCGAGGCTCAAGGCATGACCGACCTCTCCGTCTCCGCTCCGCCCGTCTCCCGCAAGCGCCGCAGCGGCTGGGACCTGCTGATGGCCAATCGCCTCGCGGCGGCGGGGCTCTTCATCTTCGGCTTCATCGTCGTCGTGGCCCTGCTGGCCCCGTTCCTGCCGCTCGCCAATCCGGACATAACCGACCAGCCCAACCGCCTGCTGCCGCCGTTCAGTGACGGGCACCTGCTGGGCACCGATCACCTCGGCCGCGATATCCTCTCGCGCCTCATCTGGGGCACGCGGGTTTCGCTGCTCGTCGGCATCAGCGCCACCGCGATCGCGGCGCTTTTCGGCTCGCTCATCGGGCTCGTCGCCGGCTATGCCCGTGGCGCGACCGACAGCGTGCTCATGCGCTTCGTCGATATGCTGATGGCCTTCCCCTACATTCTTCTCGCCATCGCCATCGTGGCCGCGCTCGGGCCCGGGCTCCTCAACGCGCTCTACGCCATCGCGTTGGTCAACATCCCGTTCTTCGCCCGCAACATCCGCGGCGTCACCGTCTCGATCCGCAATCGCGAGTTCGTCGATGCCGCGCGCCTCTCCGGCAAGGGGCACGCCGCAATCCTCTTCACCGAGGTGTTGCCCAACGTCCTGCCGGTCATCGTCATCACCATGTCCACCACCGTGGGCTGGATGATCCTCGAGACGGCCGGCCTGTCCTTCCTCGGCCTCGGCGCGCAGCCGCCGACTTCCGACCTCGGCTCCATGCTCGGCCAGGCCCGCGCGCAGCTCTTTACCGCCCCGCATGCGTCGATCATTCCCGGCATCATGATCTTCGTGCTGGTCATGAGCATCAACCTCCTGGGCGATGGCATCCGTGACGTGCTCGATCCGCGCCTGCGCTCGGGCGCGCTCGATCGGCCCATGCCGGTGACCAGGATCGACCGCAAGACCAGGCCGGCTCCGGTCCTTTCCGATGCCCCCGCTCTCGTGGTGGAGAACCTTTCGACCGGCTTCGATACCGGCAGGGCCGTCACGCCCGCCGTCCGCGACATCGGCTTCCGCCTGGCCAAGGGCGAGTGCCTGGGCCTCATCGGTGAAAGCGGCTCGGGCAAGTCGGTCACGGCCCTTTCCATCATGGGCCTGGTCGCTTCCCCGCCGGGTGTCATCACCTCCGGTGGCGTCTATGTCGATGGCCGGGACGTATTGTCGATGCGTGAACAGGAACTGATCGGCCTGCGCGGCGCCCGGGTCGCCTATGTGTTCCAGGACCCGCTGACCACGCTCCATCCGTTGCTTCCGGTCGGCCGCCAGATCGCCGAAGCCATTCTCGCCCACGAGCCGGTAGGCAAGCACGCCGCCCATGCGCGTGCCGTCGAATTGATGGAAACCGTCGGCATCCGCGATGCGGCTGTCCGCGCCGGCGCCTTTCCCCACGAACTCTCCGGTGGCCAGCGCCAGCGCATCGGCATCGCCATGGCGCTCGCCAATGATCCGGACATCATCATCGCCGATGAACCCACCACGGCGCTCGACGTAACCGTCCAGGCGCGCATCCTCGAGCTGTTGCAGGACCTGCGGCGCGAGAGGGGCCTTGCCCTTCTCCTCGTCACCCACGATTTCGGCGTCGTGGCCGAGGTCTGCGACCGGGTCGCAGTGATGAAGAACGGCCAGATCGTCGAGCAGGGCGACACACGAGACGTCCTGCACGCGCCCCAGCACGACTACACCAAGCGCCTCATCGCCTGCGTCCCGGCGCTGGGCGAAGGCCATGGCTTCCTCGATCGCGTGCGACCGCTCTTTGAGGAGGCCCGGGCATGACGAACGCCATCCAGATCCGCGATCTCGTCAAGACCTTCGGGGGCGGCCGGTCGCTCTTTGGCCGCGTGGGCGCAACGGTGCAGGCAGTAAAGGGGATCTCCCTCGACCTGGAGCGCGGCGAGACACTCGGCATCGTCGGCGAAAGCGGCTCGGGCAAGTCCACTCTCGCCCGCATGCTGGTGGGCCTGGAGCACCCCACCTCTGGCACCATGCTCATCGACAACAAGCCATGGGCCGAACTCGCCGCCGCCGGTACCCGCGCCTTCGGCCGCACCATTCAGTATGTCTTCCAGGACCCGGTCGCCTCGCTCAATCCGCGCAAGACCATCGGGGACATTCTCGATGTCCCGTTGCGCCTGCTGTGCGACTACGACAGTGCCGCGCGGGCAAGGCGGAAGCGGGAACTGGTCGATGCCGTGCAGATGCCCGTCGATACGCTCGAGCGCTACCCGCATGAATTTTCCGGCGGCCAGGCGCAGCGCATCGCCATAGCCCGCGCCCTTGCAGCCGAAGCGAGCATCCTGGTGCTGGATGAACCCGTCAGCGCCCTCGATGTCTCGGTGCAGGCTCAGGTTCTCCTGCTGCTCCAGCAGCTTCGCGATGACCTGGGGCTTTCCTACCTCTTCATCAGCCACGACCTGGCGGTGGTCGAATCGATTTCCGATCGCGTCGCCGTCATGTATCTCGGTGAGGTGGTGGAGGTCGGCCCCGCGGCCCAGCTCTTCGCCAATCCGCAGCATGACTACACGCGGTCGCTCATCGCCAGCGCGCCGCGCCTTATCGCACCGGACAGCGCCGCATGAGCGAGACCGACCCCATCGCCCCCTCCAGCCCTTCGGGCCAGCCGCGCCGCAAGCGCACCGACGAGATCGTGGACGCCATCAAGCGCATGATCGTCGAGCACGGCTTGGGGCCCGGCGACCGCTTGCCCCAGGAGCGCGACCTGATCGTCCAGTTCTCCGCCAGCAAGGGTACGGTGCGCGAGGCGCTCAAGGCGCTCGAAGTTCAGGGTCTGATTTCGGTGCGGACCGGGCCGGGCGGCGGCGCATTCATCGAGCGCATGTCGGAGGGGCGGGCCATGAGCCTGCTCTCCAATTTCCTCTTCGCCAAGAATCTCTCCATCGCCAACATCTACGAGATGCGCAAGGTCCTCGAGCCGCAGCTCGCGGCCAGCGCCACGCCCCATATCGACGAGGCCGGCCTCCAGCGCCTCGAAGCCATCATCCGCATCTACGACCACGAACCGGTCGATGCCGCCGAGCGCTGGAACCAGCGCATGGCCGAACTCGATTTCCATGGCGTGGTCGCCGAATATTCCGACAATCCCATCCTCGCCTTCACCTGCCGCTTCCTGCAGCGCCTGCTCAAGGACCTCACCATCGCGCAGGACATCTACGTCCAGCCGGAGCCGGTCTCCCGTCAAAGCGGCATCCAGCACCAGCGCGACCTCATCGCGGTCATGCGTCGGCGCGATCCGGCGGCCGCCGCCGCCATCCTTGCCCAGCACATGAGCGAGGCCGAGCAGCACATGCTCGGGCTCGAGGCCAGGCTCGAGGACCGCTTCCTCGAGGAAGTGTCCCCCACGCGAACCAGGAAGCGCCGTTCCGCATGATCGACCAGGACTACCTCCTCGACCGCCTGCTGAAGCTGGTGAACACGCCGAGCCCTGTCGGCATGACCGGGCGTGCCGTGGCGCTGGTCGATGGCTGGCTGCGGGAGCTGGGCTACGAGCCAAGGTACACCCGGCGCGGCGTGCTCTTTGTCGAGGTCGGGGAGGGGGCGCCCCGGCGCGCTCTCGCCGCTCATCTCGACACGCTCGGAGCCATGGTCACCGAGCTCAAGCCCAATGGCCGACTGGCGCTGCGGAATACCGGCACCTGGGCTGCCCGCTTCGCCGAGGGCGCCCGCGTCACCGTCTTCTCCGACCAGCGCGAGCATCGTGGCACCATCCTGCCGCTAAAGGCCTCGGGGCACCGCTTCAACACCGAAGTCGATACGCAGGCCGCCGACTGGGACAACCTCGAAATCCGCGTCGACGCCATGCTGGCCGACCGCCCGGCTCTGGTGGCGGCCGGCTTCAATGTCGGGGACATGGTGGCCGTGGACGCCCAGCCCGAAGTGGTGGACGGCTTCATCGTCTCGCGGCACCTCGATGACAAGGCCGGCTGCGCCACGCTGCTCGCCGTTCTCAAGGCCGTAGCCGAGGGCGCCATCAAGGTCGCCGTGCCCTTCCAGGCCATGTTCACCATCGCCGAGGAGATCGGCATCGGCGGCACTCACGGTTTCGACCCGCAGGTCGAGGAACTGCTCGCCATCGATAATGCCGTGACGGCCCCCAACCAGGCCTCGCGCGACGATGCGGTGACCATTGCCATGCGCGACCGCCAGGGGCCCTTCGATGCCCGCATGACGCGCCAGATGCTCGAAATCTGCGCGCGCAAGGGCATCACCCATGTCAGGGACACGTTCCGCCACTACCGCTCCGACAGCGCAGCCGCAGTCGAGGCGGGCTGGGACATAAGGGTTGGGCTCATCTGCTTTTCGCTCGATAGCTCCCACGGTTGGGAGCGCACCCACATGGCCTCGCTCACCGCGCTCGGGGAAACCCTGGCCGGATACCTCGAACTGCCCATGGCCGATTGATCTTCGGCCCGGCTCCCCTAGCTGGGCTCGTAGGGCGCATCTCCGGCCAGTTCGGCGACGTGGTCGATAACCGCCGCCGCGTCGAGTTCGGACATGTCGAGCATGTCCGCGACCCGCTCGAGCGCCGCCACCAGCATGATCTGCTCCCAGTCCTTGAGGCTGGAGAACTTCTCCTGAAACCGGGCGTGCACGCCGTCGGGGGCGATCGCCAGGGCCTTCTTCCCGCTCTCGGTCAGCGACAGGAAGACCTGACGCCGGTCTCTCTCACCGCGCCGGCGCTGGATCATGCCCGCCGATTCCAGCTTCTGCAGGAGTGCGGTTGTCGTTGCCTGGGTTATCCCCATGCGGCTGGCCACTTGCCCGGCCGTGACTTCCTGCCCGCCCTCGAGAATCTGCATGAAGATGAGCTGGGAGGGTGTCAGTCCCGTTTCGCGCATCAATTGCTTGGAGTTCGACTCGGTCGCGCGCAGAATCTTGCGCATCGCCGTCAACGCCAGTTTGGTCCGATCTTCCAATAGCGCACCCCAGAAATCTCTCGGCGGCATACTATCCGCAGTGCCCGGCGAACCCAAGCATTCTGCGCCAACTCACGAATGTATTTAGCAGAATCTAAATGATAATGCACGTCACGCGCCGTTCACAAGCGCGGTGGATAACTTTTGCCACTTCCGAGAGTCTGAGTAAGTATCTGATAAAGCGTGATTAATTCCGGATGTGTGTCGGGAATGTGTCGCTCGCCAGCCATTTTCTGGCATCAAGCGGGTTGAAATTTAGTTTTAGCGAGCTAAATTTCATCCCCATGATCTATGGCAATTCAGTGTTGTTCGACGCCTCTGCCCTTATGCGGCAGCCGGCAGCGAACCCGAGAACGACCATACGCAGGCCGACAAGTGCGGATGGCGAGAAGGTATGGTCGCTCGTCGGAGCGACCGGTTCGCTCGATGACAATTCGCTCTACTGCAACCTGCTGCAGGCCACCCACTTTGCCTCGACCTGCGCCATTGCGGAGCAGAACGGCCAGGTGGTTGGCTGGGTCTCGGGCTACATCCTGCCCGAGCAGCCCGACACCTACTTCGTCTGGCAGGTGTGCGTGGGCGAGGCGGCACGGGGCAGGGGCCTTGGTCGTCGCCTCATCGGCGACGTGCTGACCCGGCCCGAATGCCGCGCCGTCACCACGCTCCAGTGCACCATCACTCACGACAACGAGCCCAGCTGGGGCCTGTTCCGAGCCATCGCTGGCAAGCTCGACGCGCAGTTGCGCCAGCTCGAGCTGTTCGAAAAGGACACCCATTTCGGCGGCCGGCACGAAAGCGAATACGTCGTCAGCATCGGTCCCTTCAGCCCGGCGCAGGCGACGGCCCTTACGCGCGCCTGATCGCGCGTCGACGACAAGCCCTTTCGACTACCCAGGAGGAATGCTCCCATGGCCACCACGGCAACCATCACGCCCATCAACACCTTCGAGCGCGTCGAAAGCCGTGTGCGGTCCTATTCGCGCAGCTTTCCCAAAGTGTTCGACCGGGCGCTGGGCGCAACCATCTACGACACCAACGGGCGGGGCTTCATCGATTTCCTCTCCGGTTGCTCCTCGCTCAACTACGGCCACAACGATCCGGACCTCAAGTCGGCACTGATCGACTACATCGCCAATGACGGGATTGCCCACGGCCTCGACATGTTCACCGACGCCAAGGAGAATTTCCTGGCGACCTTCGAGCGGCTGATCCTGCGCCCGCGCGGCATGTCCCATCAGCTCCAGTTCACCGGTCCCACCGGCGCCAACGCCGTGGAAGCGGCCATGAAGCTTGCCCGCAAGGTCACGGGGCGCACCAACGTCATCGCCTTCACCAATGGCTTTCATGGCGTGACCCTCGGCGCGCTCGCTGCGACCGGCAACGGCAAGCACCGCGGCGGCGCCGCGATGCCGCTTTCCGGGGTGACCCGCGCCGCCTATGACGGCTACCACGGCCCCGACATCAACACCGCCGGCCTGCTGGACCGCGAGCTCAGCGATCCCTCGAGCGGCATCGATGCGCCTGCCGCCATCATCGTGGAAACGGTGCAGGGCGAAGGCGGTCTCAATGCCGCCTCGCCCGAATGGCTGCGCCAGATCCAGGCCATCGCCGCCAAGCATGGCGCCCTCTTCATCATCGATGACATCCAGGCCGGGTGCGGCCGCACGGGCGGGTTCTTCTCGTTCGATGGCATGGGCCTTTCGCCCGACATCGTCACCATGGCCAAGTCGCTCTCGGGCATGGGCCTGCCGCTCGCCATGACGCTGATCAAGCCCCAGTACGACATCTGGAAACCGGCCGAACACAACGGCACGTTCCGTGGCAACAACCACGCCTTCGTCACCGCCGCCGCCGCGCTTGAGAAGTTCTGGGACGATGATCGCTTCGCGTCCGAAGTGAACGAAAAGGCCCGCTATCTCGGGGATCGCCTCGGCGCCATTGCCGACCAGCACGGTCTTTCCGTCAAGGGGCGCGGCATGATGGTGGGCATCGATGCCGGCTCGGGCGAGAGCGCCGCCGCCATCTGCAAGGCCTGCTTCGCCAAGGGCCTGATCATCGAGACCTCGGGCAGCTTTGACGAAGTCGTCAAGGTGCTCTGCCCCCTCACCATTTCCCTCGAACAGCTCACCGCCGGCATCGACATCATGGAAAGCGCCTTCGACGCTGTCCTGGGGTCCCGCCGCGCGGCTGCCGAATAAGGAGATCCGAGCAATGATCGTACGCGAACTCGAGTCCGCCCGCATGGGCGATCGCCTCGTCAAGGCCGAAGGCTGGGACAGCACGCGCCTGCTTCTGGCCGGAGACGACATGGGCTTCAGCTTCCACATCACCCGCATCCACGCGGGCACCAGCCACGTCTTCCACTACAAGCATCACTTCGAGAGCGTCTATTGCATCTCCGGTGAAGGCTCGATCGAGGAACTCGATACCGGCGTCGTCCACCAGATCCGTCCGGGCGTGATGTATGCGCTCAATCTCAACGACAGGCATCGCCTCTCGGCCACCAGCGAGATGGTGATGGCGTGCTGCTTCAATCCGCCGGTCACCGGCCAGGAAGTGCATCGCGAGGACGGCTCCTACGCCCCGATGCCCGCAGACGCCTGAGCCTCTTCCCAAGACACAAACTGAAAGGCGAGAACATGACCCAGTCAGCTTTCGACACCGCCAATCATGATGATTATCCCACCCGCCTGGCCGCCGAGAAGTGGCAGGAGCGCAAGGACCCCGTGGTCTGGGGGCAGTGGACCCCGGAGGCGCCGCTGACGCGCGCCCAGACCGAGAGCTTCGAGAAGAACGGCTACCTGATCCTGCGCGACGTCTTCACCCCCGGCGAGGTCGCTGCGCTTCAGAAGGAGTCCGCCCTCCTGCGTTCGGGCGATACCGGGATCGCCGAGGACAATGTCATCACCGAGCCCGGCTCGAACGAGATCCGCACCGTCTTCCGGCTCGATGAGCAGAACGCCCTCTTCGACCGCCTGGCGCGCGATCGGCGCATCGCCGGCGCCGTGAGCTTCCTGCTCGATGACGACGTGTATCTCCATCAGTCCCGGCTCAACTACAAGCCCGGCTTCACCGGCAAGGAGTTCTACTGGCACTCCGACTTCGAGACCTGGCACGCCGAGGACGGCATGCCACGCATGCGCGCCATCTCGGCCTCGATCCTGCTCACGGACAATGACGCCCTCAACGGCCCGCTGATGCTGATGCCCGGCACGCACCGGAACTTCATCGCCTGCGCCGGTGAAACGCCCGAGGACAACCACAAAACCTCGCTCAAGAAGCAGGAGGTCGGCGTGCCGTCCCATGACGCCCTCACGCGCATGGCCAAGGAGCATGGCATCGACTACGCCTCGGGTTCGGCCGGGACCGTCGTGCTTTTTGACTGCAACACCATGCATGGCTCGAACGGCAACATCACGCCATTCCCGCGCTCGAACGCCTTCTTCGTCTACAACGCCTGGTCCAACCGGGTGGTGGAACCGTTCGCCGCCAAGGCGCCGCGACCCGCTTTCCTGAGCTCGCGTGATCCCAAGGGCCCGATCGCCATCGAGGCCGGCACGATCGGCTGAGGCCGAGATGAGCTCCGAACGACAATCCAACCGGTTCCCGCTCCCTCGAAAGGGGGCGGACGGAGATTTCATGACCATGGAAAGCCCGCTCCATACCGTCGAGAAGATCGGCGGCACTTCGATGTCCCGCACCGAGGAACTGCTCGACACCGTGCTCATCGGCGGCCGCAAGGGCGCCGATCTCTATCAGCGCATCTTCGTGGTTTCGGCCTATGCCGGAATGACCGACGACCTGCTTGAGCACAAGAAATCGGGGAAGCCCGGTGTCTACGCCCTGTTCTCCAGCGCCGAAGGCGGCTGGGTCTGGGGCGATGCGCTGACCGCCGTCGCCGACAAGATGTACGCCCACAACGAGCGCATCTTTGCCGACGAAAGCGCCCGCCAGACCGCCAATCGCTTTGCGCGCGAGCGCGTGGAAGGGGTGCGCTCCTGCCTGATCGACCTGTCGCGCCTGTGCTCCTTCGGGCACTTCCAGCTCGAGCAGCACCTGCTCACGGTGCGCGAAATGCTGGCTTCGCTGGGTGAAGCGCACTCGGCTTTCAACACGGCCCTGCTGCTTAACCTTCACGGCGTGCGCGCGCGCATGATCGACCTTACCGGCTGGCGCGACGAGGCCCGCTACACCCTTGATGAAGCCATCGAGCGCGGCCTGGCCGATGTCGATCTGGCCACCGAACTGCCCATCGTCACCGGCTACGCGCAATGCAGCGAGTCCCTGATGGGCACCTATGACCGCGGCTATTCCGAAGTCACGCTGTCCCGCCTGACGGTGCTGACCAGGGCGCGCGAGGCCATCATCCACAAGGAGTTCCACCTCTCGAGCGCCGATCCGCGCCTCGTGGCTCCCGAGGCGGTGCGCGTCATCGGCGAGACCAACTACGACGTGGCCGACCAGCTCTCCAACATGGGGATGGAAGCCATCCACCCCCGCGCCGCCAAGAGCCTGCGCCAGGCCGGTATCCCGCTGCGGGTCAAGAACGCCTTCGAGCCCGAACACCCGGGCACCGTCATCCGCTCGGACCTGCCCGCCCAGTCCGCGCAGGTGGAAATCGTCACCGGCCTCAAGAACGTCTACGCCTTCGAGTTCTACGACCAGGACATGGTCGGGGTGAAAGGCTACGACTCCGAAATCCTCGAGGCACTCAAGCGCCACAAGGTCTGGATCATCGCCAAGACCTCCAACGCCAACACCATCACCCACTACCTCAAGGGGTCGATGAAGGCGATCAAGCGCGTCGAGAACGACCTGTCCAAGGCCTTCCCGGCCGCCGACATCACACTGCGCAAGATCGCGCTGGTCTCGGCCATCGGCCGCGATCTGGGGTCCACGCGCGTCCTCACCCAGGCCATCCGCGCGCTGTCGGACGCGGGCATCGAGCCTCTCGGTGTCCACGACCTGCTGCGCAAGGTCGACCTGCAGGTCGTCGTCGAGCCCGATCAGTTCGAAGCCACCATCGCCGCCCTGCACAAGGGCCTCATCGAAGACTGGACCGCCGCGCCCCAGGCACGGTTGCACGCGGCAGCCTGATCCATTGCCGGCTGCGGGGTTTGGGCAGCAGTCGGTTTCAACCGCCCGAAGACAAAGAAACAGGAGAACACACATGACCAAACTCGGACAAACCGCAGTCATGGCGCTGTCCGCCATCCTCGCCTCGGCCCTGGCCTCGACCGCCGTCAGCGCCGCGTCCCTCGAGGACATCAAGAAGTCCGGCTCGATCCGCATCGCCGTGGCCAACGAGATTCCCTATGGCTACGTCGATCCCAATGGCGATGCCAAGGGTGCGGGCCCGGATGTGGCCAAGGCCATCATGGACAAGCTCGGCGTCGACAAGATCGAGTGGGTGACCACCAACTTCTCTTCGCTGATCCCCGGCCTCCAGGCCGACCGTTTCGATATGGTCGCGGCCGAAATGGCCATCCGTCCCGATCGCTGCAAGCAGGTGCTCTTCTCCGAGCCCAACAGCTCCTATGGTGAGGGCCTGCTGGTCGCCGCCGGCAATCCGAAGGGCGTCCACGCCTATTCCGATTTCGCCGACAAGCCCGATCTCAAGGTCGCCATCATGGCCGGCGCCGACCAGCTCGAAATGATGCAGAAGCTCGGCGTCTCCGAAGGCAACCTGGTGACCATCGCCGCCAATGCCGACGCCATCTCGACCGTCTCGACCGGCCGCGCCGACGCCTATGCGGCCACGGGCCTCACCGTCAGCGGGCTTGCCGGCCAGAATGACGGCGTGGAAGTGGCCGGCGATTTCGTCGACCCGGTCGTCGATGGCCAGGAGGTGCGCTCCTGGGGTGGCTTCACCTTCGCCTCGGGCAATGAGGAGTTGCGCGACGCGGTGAACGAAGCCCTGGCCGAGTTCAAGAAGACCGACGACTGGTCCAAGATCCTGACCGGTTACGGCTTCACCCAGGCCGACGTTGACGGCTCGGGCCAGCGCACCACCGAACAGCTCTGCACCGCCGGGTAATCCGGCGCCGCGGGCGAAGTTCTGGGCGGGTGCTCCGGCGCCCGCCCAATACGCGTCTCAACCACTGCGCGAAAGCTGACACATGCATTGGACTCAATATTTGCCACCCCTCATCGAGGGCGCGTGGGTAACCGTACAGCTCACCATCTACTCCACCGTCCTGGGGGCGGTGCTGGCGTTTGCGTTCGGCATCGGCAAGTTGTCCTCAAACTGGGCCATCAAGGCCGTTTCGGTCGCCTATATCGAGGTGTTCCGCGGAACGTCCCTGTTGGTGCAGTTGTTCTGGCTCTACTTCGCCCTGCCTCTGGCCGGCATGGCCATCGGGGTGGATCTGCGCCTGCCGCCGGTCGTTGCCGGCGTCCTCGCCCTGGGTCTGAACATCGGGGCTTACGGCGCCGAGGTCGTGCGGGGCGCCATCCAGTCGGTGCACCAGGACCAGCTCGAGGCCGCCCGGGCCCTCAACTTCACCCCGCGCCAGACCCTCTGGAACGTCACCATTCCCCAGGCCGTGCCCGAGATGATGCCATCCTTCGGCAACCTGGCGGTCCAGAACCTCAAGGATACGGCGCTGGTTTCCCTGATCAGCCTGGGTGATCTCACCTTCCGGGCCGAGCAGATCCGCAATTTCACCCAGGACAGCACCACCATCTACTCGATGCTGCTGGTGACCTATTTCGGCATGGCGCTGGTGCTGACCGGCCTCATGCGCGCGCTCGAAGCCTATGTGAGCCGCTGGCGCACCGCGAGGAGCTGACACGATGCTTTTTGGATATGAATGGGACCTTTCCAGTCCACTCGCTTTTGCTATTTCCATCCTGCCCATTCTGCTCACGGGCATGGTGGTCACCATCCAGGCGACCGTGCTCGGCTTTTTCGTCGCGCTGGTTCTGGGGCTGGTCTGGGCCGTGCTCAAGGCCGCGCCTTCGCGCTTCATCGCCTGGCCGGCGCGGGTCGTCACCGAGTTCATTCGCGATACGCCGCTGCTCGTGCAGCTCTTCTTTCTCTATTACGTGCTGCCCGAATACGGCATCGTGCTGCCCGCCTTCCTCACCGGCGCGCTGGCGCTGGGCATCCAGTACAGCGCCTATACGTCCGAGGTGTACCGCGCCGGACTCGAAGCGGTCGGCGCCGACCAGCGCGAAGCGGCGCGCGCGCTCAATTTCTCGGCCGTGCATACCTTCACCCACGTCGTGGTCCCGCAGGCCATTCCGCGCATCGTCCCGGCCATGGGCAACTACCTGGTCTCCATCATGAAGGACGTGCCGGTGCTGTCCGTGGTGACCGTGCTCGAAATGCTCAACGTCGCCAAGATCGTGGGCGACCGCACGTTCGATTACCTGGTGCCGCTTTCCTTGGTCGGCGCCCTCTACCTCATCATGACTCTGCTGGCCTCGGGGGGCGTGCGCCTGCTCGACACCTGGCTGCCCAAACAGGGGATACCCTTGAAATGACCGAAGAACCGATCATCAAATTCGACAAGGTCGTCAAACGCTTCGGCGACCTGACCGTGCTCAACAAGCTCGATTTCGAGGTAAAGAAGGGCGAGAAGGTCACCATCATCGGCCCCTCGGGTTCGGGCAAGTCGACCGTGCTGCGCATCCTGATGACCCTCGAGGGCATCGATGGCGGCGTCGTCACCGTCGGCGGGGAGCCACTCTGGCACGAGCGTGCGCCCGATGGCAGCCTCGTCCCGGCCAGCGAGGCGCACCTGCACAAGATGCGCTCGCAACTGGGCATGGTCTTCCAGCAGTTCAATCTCTTCCCGCACATGACCGTGCTGCGCAACATCACCGAGGCGCCGGTCAAGGTCCTCGGATTGTCCCGCAAGGAAGCGCGCGAGCGCGGCGAGGAACTCCTCGAACTGGTCGGCCTCGCCGACCAGGCTCAGAAATACCCGCACCAGCTTTCCGGCGGCCAGCAGCAGCGCGTCGGCATCGCCAGGGCCCTGGCCATGCGCCCCAACATCCTCCTTTTCGACGAGCCGACGTCCGCGCTCGATCCGGAGCTGGTCGGCGAAGTGCTCAATGTCATCGGCAAGCTTGCCGAGGAGCACGACCTGACCATGCTTCTGGTCACTCACGAAATGCGCTTCGCCCGGGAAATCTCCGATCGCGTCTGCTTCTTCGATCGCGGCCGCATTCGTGAGGAAGGCTCCCCCGAGGAACTCTTCACTGACCCCACCGAGGATCGCACCCGAGAGTTCCTTCAGGCCGTACTGGACTAGGCGCGCGGAACGCGCGCGCCTCTCGCTGCATTTCCCGATAGGTTCGAAGTCACAGCGAGGGGACGAACGATGGCGATCGCCAAGAACACCATCTGCATCTGGTACGACAAGGAAGCCGAGGAGGCCGCGCGCTTTTATGCCGAGGTCTTCCCCGATAGCGAGGTGACGGCCGTGCGCCGCGCGCCCGGCGACAATCCCTCGGGAAAGGCCGGCGAGGTGCTCACCGTCGAGTTCACCGTCTGTGGCGTGCCCTGCATCGGCCTCAACGGCGGTCCGGCCTTCAAGCACAGCGAAGCCTTCTCCTTCCAGATCGCCACCGACGATCAGGCGGAAACCGACCGCTACTGGAATGCCATCGTCGGTAATGGCGGGGAGGAAAGCGCCTGCGGCTGGTGCAAGGACAAGTGGGGCCTTTCCTGGCAGATCACGCCGCGCACCCTGAGCGAAGCCATGATCGCCGGTGGCGAGGAGGCCAAACGCGCCTTCGATGCCATGATGCAGATGAACAAGATCGACGTCGCCGCCATCGACGCGGCCCGTCGCGGCTAGCCCAGCATCTCCGCCAGGAAGTCGAACACCAGCCGGATGCGGCGGCTGGTGTGCAGTTCGGCATGGGTGGCGAGCCACACCGGGATCGTGAAGGGCTCGAGCTGGGGCATGACCTGGACGATATCGTCATGCCGTTCGGCCGCCTCGCGCTGCACGACCCCGATCCCCAGGCCCTGCCGCACCATTTCGAGCGCGACCACGAAGCTGTTGGCGCTCCAGCGGAAGTTCTCGAGCGAGAGCGGCAACCCGCGCTCGTCGCGCAGCACCGCTACCAATTCCTCCACCCTGATGAAACCGACGAAGTCCGCCCTCGCCAGATCCTCGATCCGCTCCGGCCGGCCATGCGCATCGAGATAGGAGCGTGCTGCATAAAGATGGGCCGCGCTGTCGCGGCAGCGCCGGGCGACGAGGTCGGGCTGGGCGGGACGGACGTGGCGAATGGCGATGTCGGCCTCGCGGCGCAGGATGTCGCTCAGCCCATTGGAGGCCACGACCTCAACGCTGATGCCCGGCTCGCGCTCGTGCAATTTCCGCAGGAGCGGTGGCAGCACATAGGCGGCGACAATGTCACTGGCCGAAATCTTGACCAGGCCTTCCACCGATTGCGCCTGTCCCGACGCCATCAGCGCCAGGTCCTCCGCGGCCTGGCCCATGCGCCGGACATGGACCAGAAGCTCCCTGCCGGAGGGCGTCAGCACCAGCGAGCGGCCCACGCGGTCGAAGAGCAGGATGCCCAGGCTCGCTTCGAGCGCGCTCACCTGCCGGCTGAGCGTCGGCTGTGTCAGCTTGAGTTCGCGTGCCGCCGCCGACAGCGATCCCGCCTCGGCGGTCGCGAGGAATGCCCTGATCAGGTTCCAGTCCATGCCGGCTCCTTATGCGCCAATGCATAAAGCTGCTGCGCTTTTCGGCAATTTAACACCGATCGGCGTATATGTAATGTCGCTCAGGTCAGCACTAAGCGGCGAGGTTTGTCAGGATGGATACGGTGAGCACTGAAAGTCGGTTCTGGGACAGGCTTGCGGAGCGCTATTCGCGCCAGCCGGTTGCCGACGAGGCGGCCTATCAGCACAAGCTGCGCATCACGCGCGGCTTTCTCAAGCCCGACATGCAACTGCTCGAATTCGGCTGCGGTACCGGCAGCACGGCGCTCGTCCATGCAACCCATGTCGCCCATATCCGCGCCATCGATTTCTCCGAGAAGATGGTCGCCATCGCCCGCGGCAAGGCGGCGGAGGCGGGCATCGCCAACGTCACCTTCGAGCAGGCCGATATCGCCAGCCTCGATGTGCCCGACGCCACCTACGACATGGTGCTGGGCCTGAGCATCCTCCATCTCCTCCACGACAAGCAGGCGGTGATCGACAAGGTCGCGCGCATGCTCAAGCCCGGCGGTCTTTTCATCAGCAGCACGGCGTGCCTCGGCGACACCATGGCGGTGTTCAAGTACCTGGCCCCGCTCGGCAAGGCCCTGCGCCTGCTTCCGCAACTCGATGTCATGACCACCGCCGAGTTACGGCGCGGCATGGAGCAGGGCGGCTTTGTCATCGACCAGCTCTGGCAACCCAAGCGCGGCGCCGCCGTCTTCATCGTCGCCCGTAAGCCCGACTAATCCCCGCGACCCCGCGGCGGGCCGGTCGTGGTTGGCGCCGAGATCAAGCTTTGCCGGATGGCAGGGGGAAGTGAGGGCAGGGCGCTAAGGGGGTAGGTCGCTCCACCCCCCACCCCGATCTTCCCCGGCCGCAGAGCCGCGCCCACGGATGCCTCCACTCGAGTGGCTGCAATTCGTCCTGGGCTCCGCCCAAGGAAAATAGGAGCGGGGCCGCGCTTATTGAGGCACCGAAAATGAGTCAAATTTTATCGATTGAGAGCAATCGATATGTAAAATAATATAGTAATATCAAATATTTACATCAATTTCTTCCGGTCAGTGGCCGAAATCACCCACTTCACCGGGAGAAATCCCCGGTCCCCTAATACAGCCCCACGCTCCCTCCGCTCCTATCCCCCGCGATACCAGTTCCGCGGCGCTGTCTTGGGCAGATACTTCGCGCGTGGCAGCGGGTCCTCGGTTCGGACTGTCCAGTAGAGCAGTTCCTCAAGCATCTCGGTCTTCCGCGCGGCATGGGCCGGATCGTCGTAGAGGTTGTCGAGTTCCCCCGGATCGGCCGCGAGGTCATAGAGCTCGGCCCGACCCATCAACTCGTAGACCAGCTTCCAGTCTCCCTTGCGCACCATCTTGATGCTGCCGCTCTGGGTAACGCTGTTGAGCTCATCATAGGTCGGCCCCTCATAGGGGAAGTGCAGCGGCGGCCGCTCTTCCGGGCCATAGGGCAGGCTGCCGAAACCGATCTCGCTGTAGATGCTCGAAAACTCCTCGGCCGGATAGGCCTCTCCCGCCAGTATCGGCCAGAAGCTGCGGCCCTGGCAGCCGAAGGGGATTTCCGCCCCGATCGCTTCGCAGAGGGTCGGCATCACGTCGACCAGCGAGATGAAGTCGGTGCGGTCGTCGTGCGGCCGGATGCCCGGCCCCGTCGCGAGGAACGGTATCCGCACCAGGGACGCGCGTCGCCTTGGCATAGCGCAAGGTCAGCATCGAGGTGCGCGCCGGCGAGCAGATCGGGATCGGCGTATAGGCGCGCGAAAAGCGGGTGCCGCTCCGCCCGAGCGATTCCACGAACGGCATGGTGTCGACCGGGAAGCCCTCGGACGCGAAGAAATCGGCGCGCTGCTGATCGGTCATGATCGGCACGATGTTGGGTTTGGGAGCAGCCAAGGGGATCCCCTGGATCAAGGACGATGCCCCCGGCCGGTTGCCAGCCGGAGGTCCTGGCGAAAGTCCTGAAGCGCTGCCCGGAAGGCGGGAGGTTGCCGCCGGGCAGGCTCGGGGGTCTGGGCTGAGGAGCGTCAGCCCAGGATTCGGCCCGCTTCCGAAAGGAAGTTGTCCGCCGCCGCGTCCGGCGTCGTCTGGCCGAAACCGATCGAGGCATTGAGGCGACCCATCAGCGCTTCGAGCTCGCCGTGCCCGCTGATCCAGCGCGGCGTGGCGCTGGGCGCGTTCTTGCGCAGCTCGGTCAGGTAGTTGAGCACCTTTGTGCTCGGCGCATCGGCAGTCTTGGCGAGGACCGCCGTGGCCCTGTCCGAGGCGGGGCCGCCCAGGGTGAGGCCGAGGACGCCCAGCGCTTCTTCGTCGGGGCGTAGCTCCGCCAGCAGGGTCTCGATATCGAGCGGAAACTGCGCCCCGCGCTCGGAGCGCAGCAACTCGATGGCTCGGATCGGGTGTGTTTCATTGCAGCTGCCATGGTGGCAGCAATTGGAAAGCCTTATTGCGCACAACACAAGCCCACGGAACGTTGACCGCCGCAGATCCAGCTAGCCGGCCTGCGAAATCCCCGCAACGAGGGAAACCTCCACCGGTGCCCCGCCGGGAAGCGAATTGACGCCAATGGCGGCCCTGCTGGGAACGGACCCAAAAACCTCGGCAAGAACCGCCGAGGCAAAGTCGGCGACTCGAGCATGCGCTGTAAATTCTGGAGTGGTGTTGAGATAGACCGTGAGCGAAACCGCTTCCGCAATTACTTCGCCGCTTGCCAGCACGGTTTCTGCGGCTTGCAGAGCGTTTCGCGTCGCGAGCTCTACCGCCGCCTTGTAGCGTTCGAGCGGCTCTCCCTCGACGATCTTGCCTACCTGTTTGAGCACCCCGTTCTCGCGGGGCGTCATGCCCGAAACGAAGACCAGGTTTCCGAAACGCTTGGCCGGAACGTAATTGCCTTGTGGCACGGGGCCGGAAGCTGGAGTCATCGCTTACACCTTGTAGGTCTTGGCCATCTGCACGATACGGTGGGCAGCGGCCACCGCCGCGTTTCGATCCTGCGAGAAATTGAGCCGGATGCTGTTCGGATGCGGGCCGAACTCGGTGCCCGGCGTCACGATGACCTGCGCCTGGATGCGCAGCAGCTTGACGAAATCGGCCAGCGACACGGCAAGTTCGGGCAGGGTCGGAAACACGTAGCTGCCCGCCTGCGGAACGCGCGTCGCCATGCCTTCGGCCCTGAAGATCGCGACGATATCGTCGCGGATGGCCTGGTGCTGGACGATGCGCTCGTCCATCCAGCCCGCGGGCTCGCGGAACCAGGTCTTGAGCACGGCCTGGTTGTAGCCGGCGGCGCGAAGCGACACGATGGCCTGCAGCTTTTCCATCCGCGCGATGATCGAAGGCGAACCGAAGCCGATGCCGAGCCGGTATCCGCTCAGGGATTCCGTCTTGGACGGCCCCATGATCGTTAGCACCTGGTCTTCGGGCAGGCCGGCGGCGCGCATATGGGTGTAGGCGGTGTTTTCGTAGCGCAGGCGCGAATAGAGCTGGTCGGCGATGACGGTCACGCCGAACTCCCGGGCGAGGTCGGCAATAGCCGCGATCTCTGTGGCCGAATAGACTGCGCCCGTCGGGTTGTTGGGGTTCGAGAACAGGAACGTCTTCGCGCCCGCTTCGAAAGCCGCGCGCAGTTGCGCCAAGTCGAGCCCGGCCTCTTCCTCGGAGCCCAGATAATCGAGCGCCACCGGCATGATCTTGCCGCCGAAGAATTCGACGAGCTTGCGGTTGGCGAAATAGTCGGGCTGGACGATTGCGACCTTGTCGCCATCTCCCACCGTCGCCGCCACCGCCAGGAACAGGGCGCCCTGCGTGCCGGGCGTGATGATGACGCCGAGGTCCGGCTGTACCGGCGCGCCGGTGAAGCTGGCGAGATCGGCGGCGAGTTCGGCGCGGATGGCTGCGGCCCCGCGATATTCCGTGTAGGCCTGCCTGCCGCCGATCGCCACCGCCTCGGCGAACTCGTCGAAGGAGCCGGGGGTGGGCAGGAAGGCGTCGACATCGCCATGCGAAAAGTCGACGAGTGTCCCCGTCATGACCGGACCACGCTGCAGGCGGGTGACATCGTCGGCGTTCTGGCGAACCTCCTGGCCGGGCGCGTTGTCGATACCCAGGGTCCGGAATTTGTCTTCTATCGATGCCATCGTGGTTCCTGCGTGTGCATGGTCAATGCGGATTGTCTGGGCGCTTCACTTGGAGCGGAGCCGCTTCCCGCGCTCCTCGCCGGTCGGCCCGGCAGGAGGAGGACCACAATTCGCACTCATGGGTCCGAGGCAGGGAAGTCTTCCCGACCCCAGCCCGGTTTTTCGGAAAACTAACGACTCGTCCGCCTCCGGCAAGGCGCATAAAGATCGCCGTTCCATGAGATGAAAGAATGCACGAAGCCGGGCGTATGCGTTTCGCCCTACTGTAATTGCGAGATAAGCCACCGGCGGAATGCCAGTACCCTGGGCAGTTGCGCCTTGGATGCCGGGGTGACGAGGTAGTAGGCGCCCGGCCCCGAAACGCGCTCGTGGATGGGGGCGACGAGGCTCCCGTCGCGCAGTTCGTTCTCGATCAGGAAGGTCGGCAACAGCGCCACCCCGAGCCCGGCCTTGACCGCCTCGATGATCATGAAGAAGTGCTCGAGGCTCGGTCCCCATTGTATGTCGCGGAGCGAATTCTCGGTCGTCTGGAACCAGTGGTCCCATGAATGCGGGCGCGTCGAGTGCCGGATCAGCCGGTGATGGCGCAGCGATGAAGCGTCCACGATCGGGTGCGGTCCGGCCATGAGCTGGGGCGTGCACACGACCTGCACCTCCTCGCTCATCAACGGGTCGATCACGGCATCGGGCCATTGCCCGGGGCCGAACCGGATCGCCACGTCGATCCGCTCCTTGACGAAATCGAGCTCGCCGTCACTCGACACGATGTTGATGGCGATCTCCGGATGCGCCTCCTGGAACGAGGGCAGGCGCGGGACCAGCCAGCGCGTGCCGAAAGTTGGCAGCATGCCGATCGAGAGCGTACCGCGCCCTTCCTGCGACGAGATCAGCTCGACCGTCCCCGCCTCGATGAGGTCGAGCGACTTGCTCACCAGCCCGCTGTAATAGCGCCCCTGGTCGGTCAGCTCGATGCGCCGCGACCGTCGGGTGAACAGGGGCACCTGCAGGTATTCCTCCAGGCTGTGCACCAGGCGGCTGGCCGCGCTCTGCGTCACGTTGAGCTCTTCGGCGGCGCGGGTGAACGAGTTGTGGCGGGCCACCGCCTCGAAAGTCCGCAATGCGTTCAGGGAAGGGAGGAGGCGTCCACGCACGAGTTTTCATTCCTTCAGGTCATGCAAGGGCGATCTTTATGCGCCTTGTGGGGCCGCGCCAAGTGGGTAGCGTGACGATTGAAAAAAGTTGCCCCGGGCGCTGTGGCGATCCGGGCACGTCGATCAATCCGGGGGGAAACCTCATGAATTCGCATGAAATCGGTCGGGAGCTGACCGCGATCACCATGGGCATGGATGCGTTCGAGCGCCGCCAGCCCGCCGACCGCAGCCTCATGGGTGGAGAGGGCCTAGTTCCCATCTACCTGGGGGATTCTTCCCTTGAGCAAAGGCACTACGACGACATCGAGACGGTCAAGGCCGACCTCGCCGCCCTGGGCGGGAAGATCGACGCGCTGCCCGAGGGGCCGCGCAAGGTCTTCCTCTCCGGCATGCTCAGGTCGCTGCGCGTCGCCGCCAAGATGCTCGCCGGAGCGAGCCCGTCCTTCGAGGAAAAAGTCATCGATCTGGTCGGCGCGCCCGCTGGCAGGGAAGACCCCGCGGTGATCGAGGATGCCCGCTCCAAGCTCGACGTGCTGCTCCGCCAGTCGGGCTTCGTCACCGGCACCCTGGGCGAGCGCGTCGCCGCCTGGGAGGAAGCCCGCGCCGTTCCCACCGAAAAGGTGGAGACCGTCTTCCGCGAACTGATGAGCGCCGCCAAGGCCAGGACCGACGCCATGATCTTCCCGACCGGGGATTACGACATGGTGCTCAACCCGGTCCGCGGCATGTTCTACACGGCGCGCTGCTCGTTCAACGATGGCAAGATGGATCTCAACTTCGACCTGAGCTTCACCCGCGCCGCGCTCAAGCACCTGGTTTGCCACGAAGTGTTTCCTGGCCATTCCACCCAGCTGCTGTCGACCAAGGCCGCATTCGAATCGGGCGAGGCTCCGGCCGATGCCCTGCTCATCACCACCGACGCCATTACCGGCTGCGTGCAGGAAGGGATCGGCGACCAGGGCGTCCACCTCATCGATTTCGTTGAGGACGCGGACGACGAGATCCATATCGAGCTGCGCCGTGTCCGCAGCGCCGCCCAGACCAGCGCCGCCTGGATGCTGATGGTCGAAGGCGTCGGCCGCGAGGATGTCGCCAATTACCTGCGCAACACGGCAATGGGCCAGGAAGCCTGGGTTCAGGGGCGCCTGCGCATGGCGGCCCACCCCTTCCGCGGAGCCTTCATTTCCTCCTACTGGGCGGGCAACGAGGTGGTCCGCAAGGTGCGTGAACGCGTAACCGAGGCAGAGCGTCCCGCCTTCATCAAGGCGCTCTACTCCTACGCGAACTCCCCCGAGAGCCTCTCGATGTTCCCGCAAGTCGCCAACTAACCGGAAGGTCAGGGCCCACCCATGAAATTCACCATTATCGGTGCCGGCGCCATCGGCGGTCTTGCCGGCGCCTACATGACCAAGGCCGGCCACGATGTGCTCCTGGTCGATCGCTGGAAAGAACATGTCGATGCCCTCAACGAAAAGGGCATGACCATAGACGGCGTTCGGGGCGACCTGAACGTCAAGGTCAAGGCGGCCACGCCCGACCAATTGTCGGGCGATCTCGGCGTCGTCCTCATCGCCACCAAGTCCCAGCACACCCTCGAAGCCCTCAAGCAGATCGTGCCGCTGCTCACGCCGCAAAGCGCGGTCGTCTCCTACCAGAACGGCTTCAACGAGCCCGACATGATCGCGCTGCTCGACGAGCACGGCCTTCCGGGCAAGGACATCATCATCGGCTCGATCCCCAATTACGGCGGCGCGCTGGTGGACCCGGGCTATATCGAATTCGTTCACGAGGGCCCGATCCAGCTCGGCGAAATGAGCGGCGAGATGACCCCGCGCCTCAAGGAAATCGGCGACGCGCTCTCGGCGCTCACCGAGGTTCAATATTCGGATCGCATCTGGGGCCAGATCTGGGCCAAGGAAGTCTATTCGGCGCAAGTGGTGTTCTCGGCCCTCGCCGACGCCAAGATCCGCGATACGCTCGGCGTGGAGCGCTACGCCCGCCTCGCCGGCGCCATCGTCAAGGAAGCGCTCGAGATCGCCGACGCCAACAACATCGACATCCAGGCTTTCGATTTCTTCGATCCCGCCAATTACCGCGTGAAGACCGCCGAGGACACCAAGAAGCTCCTCGCCAATATCGACCACGCCATCTGGCTCCTCAAGAAGGACCAGGACAACAAGCCGACCCACAACTTCAAGAAAAAGGGCTCGGGCATCTGGTGGGACATCGTCTATCGCAAGCGCCCCTCCGAGACCCGCGCCTTTGCCGGCAAGCTCATCGAGTTCGGCAAGAAGGCCGGCGCCGATACCCGTCTCAACGAGAAGATGGTCGGCATGATCTACGAGATCGAGGACGGCAAGCGCGAACTCGGCTTCCATAATTATGATGAACTCGAAGCCTATGCGGCGGAGATCGGAAAGACCCTGCCATGAGCGCTTCAACCACCAGCAAACTCGGCGTCGGACTTATCGGCGCACACACCTGGGCCGACAAGGCGCATCTCCCCGGCTACAAGGCGCATGAGCGCGTCGACCTGATCGCCGTCTGCGACCTGGATGCCGACCGCGCCAGGGCCATGGGCGAAAAGTATGGAGCAAGGAAGGTCTTCACCGACCCCGAGAAACTCATCGCCGATCCCGACGTGCAGATGGTGGACGTCTGCACCCCGACCCACACCCACCTGCCGCTGAGCCTGGCCGCCATTGCGGCCGGCAAGCACGTGCTCTCGGAAAAGCCGCTGCACACGGAAGCGGCGCCGGCTTTCGACGCAGCCGCCAGGGCCGACGCCAAGGGCGTCCGTACCAAGCTCGGCTTCACCTTCCGCTATTCGCCGGCCATCCGGCAGATCAAGAAGTGGATCGATGACGGCACGCTCGGCGAAATCTTTCACATCCACGGCTTCGAGCAGAATTCGCAATGGCTCGATCCGCAGGAGCCGCTGCGCCAGATCACCCCGGGCGTCGACCGCAACTCCCTGATTCCGGCCTCGATCGTCGGCTACGGCTCGCACCTCATCGATCTGATGCGCTGGCTGGGCGGCGAGTTCGGCTCGGTCGCCTCGACCATGAAGAACTTCATTCCCGAGCGCATCGTGCGCGGTGAAGTCGGTCTTCAGAAGATCAAGGTCGAGGACGGCGCGGTGGCGCTGGTCGAATATGCCAGCGGCGCGCAGGGCCTGCTGCAGACCTCCTACGTCGCCGTCGGCAATTATCCGGGCGTCGAGATCCGCGTCTATGGCTCGAAGGGCGCCGCCGTCGCCCGCCTGATCTCGGAATTCGGCACCGCCGAAACCCTCAAGATCGCCAAGGCCGAAGCCGTCGAGTTCATCCCCTATGACGTCGGCGCCGAAGCGCTGCCGCCCGGCACCACGCTCAATACGCCCTGGCCCGAACTCTATTATCGCAATCTCGTCCGCCATTTCGTCGATGAGATCCTCGAGGACCGCCCGCAGGAATGCACGTTCTTCGATGGCGCCAAGAGCCAGGAAATCGTCGACGCGATCATAAAGGCGCATTTCGAGCGCCGTTGGGTCGATCTGCCGGGCGTTGGCGCATGAGCGGCTACGATCCGGCCCTGGTAGACGACTTCCTGGAGCACCATTGGCGCTATCGGCCCGTGGATGCGACCTTCATGGGCAATCGCGACCATGACCATCGCCTGCCTCCGGTCGGCCCTGGCGTGCTGGCGGAGGAGCTGGACGGCAACCGGGTGCTCCACGCCCGCATTGCCGCGACGCCTGAACCGCCCGCTCTCGGCGATCGGCTCGACCGCCGCATGATGCTGGCCGAACTCGAGGTGCAGGCGGCCGCGATCGCGGCACGCCCGCGACTGGCCAATCCGGCTTGGCTCTCGGGCGAGGCTGCGTTTTCGATAATTTCGCTGCTCCTTCCCCAGACCGCTCCGGTCCGGCACGACGCGCTGCGCGCCCGTCTTTCCGCAATTCCGGCATTCCTGGCCGACGGCGCTGCGGCCCTGGCCGGCACACCGACCCCCGCCGGCTGGATGCGGCGCGCCCGCCGCGAAGCCCAGGCCATGGCGGTATTCCTGCGCGAGGACATCGCGCTGCACGACGAATATACGCCCGACTGGGACAATGCCCGAAGCGGCGCCGCTGCCGCTTTCGAGCGCTTTGCCGCAGCCATCGAGGGCCTTCCCGACGCTGATCCGGCCTGTGGCGAAGAGTATCTGGCGCTGATCATGAAGCGCCAGCACGGCCTCGCGCTTTCTCCCACGGAGGCGGTGGAGCAGGCACGGTCGGCGTTCGACCGCATGGGCGAGGAGCTCGTCGCGATGGCGAGCGCCATCGACGGGAACCGCTCCTGGCAGGACATCGTCGCCGGTCTCGGCAAGATCGGTCCGCGGACCGTCGAGGAGGCCTTCGCCTCCTATCGCGCCATCGACATGGAAGCCCGCGCCGCCGCACCGGGCCTGGTGACGCCGGCGGTGGAGTACGGGCTCGACTATCGCTGGATGAGCCCTTGTTTCCGCCGGATCAGCCAGTCGCTCTATTTCCTCTTCTACCGTTCCCCGCCGGGCCTCGATGCCGGGCAGGGGAGCGTCTACTGGGTCACACCGCCGGGCGACGACGAAGCCGCATTCCTTGCCGCCAACAATACGGCGACGGTAAAGACCATCCACTCCGTCCATCATGGCGGCGTGGGGCATCACACCCAGAACGCGCGGGCCCGCGTCGCGCACTCGCGGCTGGCGCGGATCGCCGGCACCGATTGTGCCCTGGGCCTCGCCTTCCTCGGGGCCGGCACCCTCATCGAAGGCTGGGCCTGCTACGTGGAGGACCTCCTCATGGAAGCCCCGGGCTTCTATTCGCCCGAGGAGGAAATCCTGCTCAAGCAATATGAGCGGCGCAACGCGGCGAGCGTTCTGGTCGACATCAACCTCCATCTGGGGCGCTGGACGCAGGAACAGGCGGCAGCCTTCTATCGCGACGAAGCCGGCTTTGCGCCCTCGCGCGTCGAGGGGGAGGTCGTGCGCAATTCCATGATGCCCGGATCGCGCCTGATGTATTGGCTGGGCGTGGAAGGCATCAAGGCGCTGCGCGGCCGCTGGAAGTCCGACACGCAATCTTTCCACGACGCGCTCCTCAGCTACGGCCACGTGCCGCTGGCATGGATCGCCGAGGAAATGGACCGGGCAGGGCAACTCAACCCATGATCGAGCAAAGCACGGCACCGCTGCTGGACATCAAGGGGCTCGTCACCGAGTTCCGCACGGAGACTGGCCTGGTCCGCGCCGTCAAGGGCGTCGACCTTGCCATCGGGCAGGGCGAGACCGTGGCCCTGGTGGGCGAGAGCGGCTCTGGCAAGTCCGTGACCAGCCTTTCGGTAATGCGCCTCATCCCCAAGGGCGTCGGGGCGATAACCGGCGGGCAGATCCTCTTCCGTGACCGCAGCGGCGCGATCATCGATCTCGCTGCGCAGTCCGAGGACGCCATGCGCGCCATTCGCGGCAACCAGATCTCGATGATCTTCCAGGAGCCGATGACCTCGCTCAATCCGACCCAGAAGGTCGGCGCGCAGATCGCCGAGGCGGCTCGCCTGCACCAGGGCCTCACGCGGGCCCAGGCAAAGGCGCGCGCCATCGAGATGCTGGCCCTCGTGGAAATCCCCGAGCCGGCCCGTCGCGCCGAGGTCTATCCGCACCAGATGTCCGGCGGCATGCGCCAGCGGGTCATGATCGCCATGGCGCTAGCCTGCAATCCGGCGCTGCTCATTGCCGACGAGCCCACCACCGCGCTCGACGTGACTGTGCAGCTGCAGATTCTCGAGCTCATGCGCCGCCTGCAGCGCGAACTGGGCATGGGCATCCTTTTCATCACCCACAACCTGGGCGTCGTGGCCGAGATCGCCGACAGGGTCGCGGTGATGTATGGGGGCCGCATCGTCGAGACGGCTCCGGTCAACCAGCTCTTCGCGGCACCCCGGCACCCCTATACCCGTGGCCTGCTGGAAAGCCTGCCGACCGCCGATCATGCAGCCCGCGCCCGCGGCGAGACGCCTCGGCTCAAGGCAATTCCGGGCAGCGTCGTCGACCCGCGCAACCCGCCGGCCGGCTGCGATTTCAACCCGCGTTGCGCGCTGGCCGTCGCCAATTGCCGGGCCGAGGTGCCTCCCCTCTTCGAGGTGGGCCCAGGTCACCAATCCCGCTGCTTCCAATGGAGCGAACTGAATGGTTGAGCCGCTTCTGGTCGTGAACGACCTAAAAGTTCACTTTCCGCTGGGCAAGACGCTTTTCAACCGCGGTGTCGACGTCAAGGCCGTCGATGGCGTGTCGTTTACCGTCGGGCGGGGCGAGGTCGTTGGCCTCGTCGGGGAATCGGGGTCGGGCAAGACCACGCTGGGCCGTTCCGTTCTGCGGCTGATCGAGCCGACCGCCGGCACCGTCGCCATGGACGGTCGCGACATCACCGGTCTCCCGCCGCGCGAGATGAAGGCCCTGCGCTCGCGCATGCAGATCATTTTCCAGGATCCCTATGCCAGCCTCAATCCGAGGATGAGCGTCGGCCAGATCATCGGCGAGGCCCTCATGCTCCACGGCATCGGCACCCGCCAGGATCGCGGCGCGCGGGTGGCTGCCCTTCTCGAGCAGGTCGGCCTGCCCGCGCAGGCGGCGTCGCGTTTCCCGCATGAGTTTTCCGGCGGGCAACGCCAGCGCATCGGCATCGCCCGCGCCCTTGCCGTCAGCCCCGACTTCATAGTTGCGGACGAGCCGGTTTCGGCGCTCGACGTCTCCATCCAGGCCCAGATCATCAATCTCCTGCAGGACCTGCGCCGGCAGCTTGGATTGTCGCTGCTCTTCATCGGCCACGATCTGTCGGTGATCGAGTTCCTGTGTGACCGCGTCATCGTGCTCTACCTCGGCAAGATCATGGAGGTCGCCACCGCCGCCGACCTCTATGCATCGCCCCGGCACCCCTATACGCGCGCGCTTCTCGATGCCGCCCCGGTGCCCGATCCGACCGTCAGGCGCGAGCGCATCACGCTCAAGGGCGACCTGCCCAGCCCGATCTCCCCGCCCAGCGGTTGCGTGTTCCGCACACGCTGCCCCTTCGCCATCCCGGCCTGTGCCGAGGTCGTGCCGCCGCTCGAGGGCGTTGGCGACCAGCACCAGGTCGCCTGCATCCGCGCCAACGAGCTCGACCTGAGCCCGGCGCGCGGAGCCGCATGACCCCCATGTCATCCATGCGCCCCGGTTTCCATGAGTTGCGATGCATGGAAAACGAAGATTTTCGGGCGTTGCATGATCCGATCCGACCCATTCATCCTGATAGCCATGAAACGAATATTCATCTCCTCGCGCGGCAACCCTGAGCATCTGGCGGAGCTTTTCCGCCGGGAACTGCCCGGCTACGACGTCCTCACCACCCAGCCCGGTCCGGACGATCCGGCGGTGCAGTACATCGTGGTCGGAAGGCCCGCGCCCGGAGTGATCGCCGCCGTTCCCGGCATCGAGCTCGTCCTTAGCCTCAATGCCGGGGTCGAGCACCTGCTGGCCAGTGGCGAGGTCCCCGATGGGCTCCCGATCGTGCGGCTGGTCGACGAGGGACTGGCGCTGGGCATGGCCGAGTGGGTGCTGGCCCAGGCCCTGGCCTGGCATCGCAACCTCTTCGACTACGCCGAGGTCCAGAAGCGCGCCGAGTGGACGCCACGGGCCGAAAAGCTGGCGAACGAGCGCCGCGTGGCGGTGCTGGGCGCGGGCGCGCTCGGGCGTCCTGTTGCCGAGCATTTCGTCCGCTTCGGCTTTGACACCCGGGTCTGGTCGCGCACCCGCCACGATATCCCCGGCGCTGCGACTTTTGCCGGCAGGGAGCAGCTGCTCGAGGCCGTCGCGGGCAGCGACATCCTGGTCAACCTGCTGCCGCTGACCGCCGAGACCGCCGGCATCATTGATGCCTCCGTGTTCGCGGCGCTCAACCAGGGCGCGTTCTTCATCAATGGCGCGCGTGGGGCGCACGTTGTGGACGCCGACCTGCTTGCCGCGCTGGATTCAGGGCAGCTGAGCGGCGCCGCGCTCGACGTCTTCCGCGTCGAGCCGCTGCCCGCAGATGACCCGTTCTGGCGGCATCTGAAAATCCGCGTGTCTCCGCACGTGGCGGCCCCGACGCACGCCCATGTGGCGGTCAAGGAAATGGCCGAGAACATCCGTCGGTTCGAGCGCGGTGAGGCGATCCCTCATCTCGTTGATCGGACCGCCGGCTACTGAACTACAGACCGGGGACAACCCGGCTGAGGGAAACAACAAAGGGCAAAAGGTAGGAACACATGACTTTCAAACCAACTCGTCGCAGCGTGCTGCAGGGAATGCTCGCCGGTTCGGCTGCTTTTGCGGTGATGGGGGCCTTCCCGGCCTTCGCCCAGCAGAAGGGCGGCAAGCTGACTGTCGGTCTCACCTATGAAATCGACACCATGAACGTCTATTCCACCGGCTTCCTGGGTGACGCCCAGGCCGCGGTGGTCGAAGGGCTGCTGGCGCCCGACGAGCACGCCAAGTACGTGCCGGTCCTCGCCACCGAAGTGCCCACCCTCGAGAACGGCGGCATCGTCGTCTCCGAGGACGGCAAGACCATGAAGATCACCTACAAGCTGCGCCCGGGCGTCAAGTGGCACGACGGCGCGCCCTTCACCTCCGCCGACGTCAAGTACACCTGGGAAGCGGTCAAGGATCCGGCCTTCATCGCCGAGTCCAAGGATGGCTCGTCCGAGGTCGAGAGCATCGACACTCCGGACGACCTGACGGTCGTGGTGAACTACAACACCATCCTGCCGACCTTCGCCTCCACGCTCTTTACCTTCGGCATCATGCCCAAGCACCTGCTCGAAGGTACCGATCTGAACACCTCGTCCTACAACGAGACTCCGGTCGGCACCGGTCCCTTCAAGGTCACCGAATTCGTTCGTGGCCAGTATGTGGTGACCGAGCGCTTCGAGGACTATTGGCGCAAGGCCGACAACGGCGATCAGCTGCCCTACCTGGACGGCATCATCTTCAAGATGATCCCGGACACCAACACGCTCATCACCCAGCTCAAGTCCGGTGAAGTGCAGCTCGTCGTTCAGACCCCCTACAACCAGGCCGCCCAGGTCGAGGGGATCGACGGCATCGAGCTGGTCAAGGGGCCGCTGCTGTCCTGGCAGCACCTGGACTTCAACTTCAAGCGTCCTTCGCTCGCCGACATCAATGTCCGCAAGGCCATCGCGTCCGCGATCGATCGCTCCATCCTGATCAAGGCGCAAGGCGGCTTCCCTGAGGCCATCAAGTCCCCGGTCGTGCCGGTGTTCGACTTCTACGACCCGAACACGCCCGAAACCGCCTATGACGTCGAAGCCGCCAAGAAGCTGCTCGACGACGCCGGCTACAAGCCCGGTGGCGACGGCATCCGCGAGAAGGACGGCGAGCGGCTCTCCTATACCTTCATGGTGCAGGCCGGCCGTGCCGATGACGAACTTGCCCAGCAGGTCATCATCGCCCAGCTCAAGGCCATCGGCATCGAGGCTACCGCCGACAACAAGACCGGCGTCGCTTATCGCGAGGCCCGCTACAAGGGCGGTTACGACCTGATCTACGGTCGCTGGATCACCTCGGCCGACCCGGTCTACTCGGTGTTCTGGGGCACCGGTGGCGCCAACAACGGCCAGTCCTACTCCAACCCGGCGCTTGACGCGGCATTCGGCAAGTTCGAGAACACTCTCGATCCGGCCGTGCGCAAGGAGGCTGCGGCCGAGTTCCAGAAGATCCTGGCCGAGGACCTGCCCACCATCTCCCTGACCACCAACGTGGCCCTGATCGCCAAGACCGAGAAGCTGAAGAACTTCGTCCCGAACCCGACCAACATGACGAACTTCGTCAACTCCAGCCCCTGGTATCTCGAATAGTGCTGATTTCCATGCTCTTCTGCTTCCGGCGCCCTGCGCCGGAAGCAGTACTGGACCGCGAGGCATCATGAGTTTCGGTTTTATCCTGCGCCGGCTCGGTGGAGCGATCCCTCTGCTCCTGGGTATCTCGCTCATCCTGTTCGCGATCATCCACCTGGCTCCAGGTGGCCCCCTCGACATGTACACGGACAATCCGGCCGTAAGCCAGGAGGCGCTCGACCAGATCGCGCAGGCCTATGGTCTGGATCAGCCCGTGCCCGTGCAGTATTTCCTCTGGCTCAAGGCCATGGTCGTTGGAGACTGGGGTTATTCGATCCGCACCGGCAGGCCGGTCCTGACCGAGATCGCGCTGCGCCTCGGACCGACCCTGCAGCTCGGCGGCCTGGCGCTCCTGCTTTCCCTTTGCATTGCCATCCCCCTCGGCGTTCTGAGCGCGTCGCGTCGCGGCACCCCGCTCGACAACACTCTCACGCTCGCCTCCTTCGCCGGCATATCGGTGCCCGTGTTCTGGTTGGCGCTGTTGCTGCAGCTGCTGTTTTCAGTCCAGCTCGGCTGGCTGCCTTCGGCCGGCTACCAATCCATCGGCGACGGGTCATTCCCCGATCGCGTCGCGCACATCCTCATGCCTGCCGCGGTGCTCTCGCTCGCCACCATCGCCTCATGGAGCCGGTTCATCCGCTCCGGCATGGTCGACGTCCTCAACCAGGACTACATCCGCACCGCCTACGCCAAGGGGCGCGGCGAACGCGGCGTCCTGCTGTTTCATGCGCTGCGCAACGCCATGATACCGGCCGTGACCGTCATCGCGGTGGATTTCGGCACCGTCATTTCCGGCGCCGTCATCACGGAAACCGTCTTTGCCTGGCCCGGGATCGGGCGCCTCTTCATGGAGAGCATGGACGGACGCGACTATCCGATGCTGATGGGCCTGATGATGATGGGCTCCGTTGGCATCATCCTTGCCAATATTATCGCCGACATTGCTTACGCGGCGCTGGACCCGCGGATTCGCTATGGCTGATCTCTCGCTTACCCCCGCAACCGTCGCGCCGCCCCAGAGTTACGGGCGGCGGGCATTGCGCCGCTTCCTCAAGCACAAGCCGGCGGTCGCGGGGCTCGTGTTCCTGCTCGTCATGGGACTGATCGTGCTCATCGGGCCGTTCGTTTCGCCCTATGCATTCGATGCGCAGGATTTCACCCTCATCGGCTCTCCCGGCCCGATGACCTCGGCCCATTGGCTCGGTACCGACGAACTCGGGCGCGACGCCTTGACCCGGTTGATCCATGGTGGACGGATTTCGCTGGCCGTGGGTCTTGCCGGCGCCATCGTCTCGACGGTCCTCGGCACCCTGGTGGGCGCGCTGGCCGGTTTTTACCGGGGCTGGACCGACACGCTCCTGATGCGGTTCACCGACGTCATCCTCTGCATTCCCACGCTGCCGCTCGTGCTGCTCCTGTCCGGGCTCTTCCGCCCGAGCCCGCCGCTTCTCGTGGCAATCGTGGGCATTCTCATCTGGATGGGCACCGCGCGTCTCGTGCGCTCGCAATTCCTCACCCTGCGCGAACGCGAATTCGTCGAGGCGGCGCGGGCGCTGGGAGCGGGCGGCGCGCGCCTCATGTTCCGGCACATCCTGCCCAACGCCATCGGCCCGATCACCGTCGCCGCCACCCTGGCGGTGGGCAGCGCCATCATGCTGGAATCGGCGCTTTCCTTCCTCGGCTTCGGCATCCAGCCGCCGGTGCCGACCTGGGGCAACCTGCTCAACAGCGCCAGTTCCTGGCTGTCGGTCGCGCCCTGGCTCGCCATTCCGCCGGGCCTGTGCATCCTGCTTACCGTGCTCTCGGTCAATTTCCTCGGCGACGGCCTGCGCGACGCCCTCGAGCCCAAGGACTGACCCCGTGAGCGACCTCTCGCGCTATATCGTCGACCAGGGCCCCAAGCCGCTCGCGCGGGGCAGGGCGGTTGCCAGCACGGGAAATCCCGTCGTCACCGAGACCGTGATGAGTGTCCTCGCGTCGGGCGGCAACGCCGCCGATGCCGCAATCGCCGGAGCGCTGGTGCAGGCGGCGGTAGAGCCGCACCTCACCAGCCATGCCGGGATGGTGTCCTGCCTCTATTTCGATGCCGGCACCGGGACATCCCACCAGCTGAACGCCCTCGGCACGCTGGCGCCCGACCTGCCGCCGTTTCGTCCCATCAACGGCGTCGGCGGATGGGCGCGCGAGGGCGCGCCGGGTCCGCAGGCCGCCATTCCCGGCTTCATGCCGGGCCTCGGCGCCCTGCACGAGCGCTTCGGCAGCAGGCCCTGGGCCGAACTATGCGCGCCCGCCGTCCATTGGGCCGAACAGGGCCATCCCGTCTCGTCGTTCGAATACGGCGTCAACGTCTTCGCCGCTCCGTTCATCAGCTATTTCGAATCCGGCAGAAGCGTCTTCATGCCGGAAGGCTACCTGACGCCCGTTGGCCAGGTCGTGCGCAATCCCGAACTCGCGCGCACCCTTCGCCTGCTGGCGGAGGAGGGGCCCGCCTATTTCACCACCGGTGGCTGGGCGAAGGCCTTCATCGCCGCCGGCAACGCCCTGGGCTGGCCGGTGCGCCAGGACCATATGACCGCCAATCCCCCGCGCTGGCAGGAGCCGCTGCGGTTCAACCATCGCGGGCACGAGATCGTCGCGCTTTCCCCGCCGGAGCGGCAGGGGGCCTATTGCGCCCTGGTCCTGGGCGTCATGGATGCGCTCGGCGTCGCCGGAATGCAGCCGTTCGGCGCCGACCACGTCTTCTCCATGGCGCACGCCCTCCGTCTCGGAGACCAGGCCGCCGGCTTCCTCCACGATCCGCTCTACTTCGGCGCCGCGGCCGACGTGATGATGGATCCCGATTATCATCGTTCGCTCGCGCGCCTCATCGAGGCGGGGCGCTCGCGGGTCGACCTGACCGAGCACGTCCGCCTGACCCATGGCAACGCCGCCTTCCACGCATCGGGCTGGAACAGCGCGCGCAGCAAGGCGCCGGTCGGCTCCTGCGAAATCTCCATTGTCGATGCGAACGGCAACTGGGTGCAGATGATGAACACCATCCAGTCCGGCGGCATTCCCGGCATGGCGGTGGATGGCGTCTTCATGATGGGCTCGCACGAGCAGAGTTCGATGAGCGCCCATTTCGCCAATTGGCGGGTGCCGGGCGCGCGCATGCGCAACATCCTGGGGAATACCTTCGTCATGAAGGATGGCGCCCCCTGGCTGGCCCTCGGCACGCCGGGAAACGTCTACGCCACCGTCGCCCAGATGCTGGTCAATATCCTCGATTTCGGCATGACGCCGCAGGCCGCTTCCGACGCCCCGCGCATGCTTCCGATCGGCGACGACTACACACTCTCGATCGAGAGCCGCCTTGCGGCAGGGACCGTGCTCGACCTGACGGCTCTTGGGATCTCGCTGGCGCCCATGCCCGGCTGGGACTGGAACCAGGGCTCGTTCCAGATGTGCTGGCGCGACGGCAGCGACCTTGTCGCCGGCGCCGACTTCCGCCGCACCGGACAGGCTGCCGCGATAGGGTGACGCGCGACCGCCCCTGACTGCCGCGATGCGGGCGCCATGTGCGCTCGTACTTGCGCGCTAGTCGATCCGCAGTGTGGTTTGGGGGTCGAAGAGATGGACCTGGCCGGCCACCGGGCGGAGGACCAGACGATCACCCGGCCTGGCGGCGATGCGATGGTGGAAGAGGGCGATCAGCTCATTGCCACCAACCGAGAAGGTGACCTGGGTGTCCGAACCCATTGGCTCGACAAGCGTCACGTCTGCGGCAAAGCCGCCACTTTCCGCGATCTCGAAATGCTCCGGCCGGATGCCCAGGATGACCGGCTTTCCGTCATCGGCCTTCGGCCCGTCCGCAAGGGGGACGCTGTTGCCGGCCTGATCCACGAACGCGCCCGCACTGACCTTGCCGGGGATCAGGTTCATGGCGGGCGAACCGATGAACCCGGCCACGAACAGGTTGGCCGGACGATCGAAGAGTTCTAGCGGCGCGCCGATCTGTTCGACCTTGCCGGCGTTCATCACCACGATCTTGTCTGCCATGGTCATGGCCTCGACCTGGTCGTGCGTGACGTAGACGGTGGTGGTCTTGAGGCGCTGGTGGAGCCCCTTGATCTCGCCGCGCATGACCACGCGCAGCTTGGCGTCGAGGTTGGAGAGCGGTTCGTCGAAGAGGAAGACCTGCGGGTTGCGCACGATGGCGCGGCCCATGGCCACGCGCTGGCGCTGGCCGCCGGAAAGCTGGCCGGGACGGCGCTGCAGCAAGGGTTTGAGGCCAAGGATGTCGGCAGCCCAGTTCACGCGTTCCGCTATCTCGGCCTTGCTCGCACCGCGATGCTCGAGCGAGAAGCCCATGTTCTTTTCGACCGTCATGTGCGGGTAGAGCGCGTAGTTCTGGAACACCATGGCGATGTCCCGGTCCTTGGGCTCGAGGTCGTTGACCACGCGGTCGCCGATTTCCAGTTCGCCGGAGGTGATGGGTTCGAGCCCCGCGATCATGCGCAGAAGCGTGGACTTGCCGCAGCCGGAGGGACCGACCAGCACCACGAACTCGCCCTCGGCGATGTCGAGGTCGACACCATGGATGACATGGGCGTTGCCGTAGCTCTTCTTGATGTTGCGAAGGGTAACGGGGGCCATGGGCTAACCTTTAAGACCAGTGTGCGCGAGGCCTTCGATGAACTGACGCTGCGCGAAGATGAACACGATGAGAACCGGGATGGCGGTGAGGGTCGCCGCGGCGAGCTGGATGTTCCACATCGGGCCCTGGTAGACGTCGACATATTGGGTCAGCGCCTGCGGGAGCGTGAAACGCTCGGGGCTCGTCAGGAACACGATGGGCTCGAGATAGAGGTTCCAGGAGTGGAGGAAGGTGAAGATTGCCACCGCCGCCAGGGCCGGGCGGGCGAGGGGCAGGGCGATGGTCCAGAAGATCTTGAACCGCCCCAGGCCATCGACGCGCGCGGCCTCCTCCAACTCGCCGGGCAGCGAGATGAAGAACTGGCGCATGACGAAGGTAGCGAAGACGCTCGGCGCGCCGAAGATCGGCACGAGGATCAGCGGCCAGTGCGTGTTGATCATCCCCCACTTGAGGAACATCTGGAACAGCGGAACGATCGTGACTTCCGAGGGGATGAGCAGCCCCAGCAGCACCACCATGAAGATTAGGTTGGCGCCGGGGAACTTGATGCGCGCAAAGGCGTAGCCGGCCATCGAGGACACGATCATCGTGCCGATGGTGACGATCGCCGCGATATAGGCCGAGTTCCAGTATTGCTGCGCGAAGGGCTGCAGCTTGAAGACCTGAGCATAGGTCGAAAAATCGTAGGAGCGCGGGATGAGGTCCGGCGGGAAGGCGAAGATCTGGTCGATGGGTTTCACCGACGAGGTCACCATCCACCAGGTCGGAAAGACGAAGGGAATGGCGAGCACGCAGAGCAGCCCGTAGATCGCGACCTTGGCGCGGGGGGAGAACTCAGTTTTCATAGAACACGATCCTCCGGCGCATCTGCCACTGGGCGAAGGTGAGGATGGCGACGATCACGAACAGCAGGATCGAGATGGTGGCGCCGTAGCCGAAGCGGTGGAACTGAAAGGCCTGCTGGTAGAGGTAATAGACGAGCACCGTCGTCGACATGCCCGGGCCACCCTGGGTCAGCACGGCGATCTGGGCGAAGACCTGGAGCGAGCCGACGATGGTGATGATCGAGGTCAGCATGATGGTCGGGCTGATGAGCGGCAAGGTGATGCGGCGGAACTGCTTGAAGCGCGAGGCGCCATCGACGCGCGCGGCCTCATAGAGCTCCTTGGGCACGCCCTGGAGGGCGGCGAGGAACAGCACCATGTTGAGGCCGACATTCTTGAACACCTGCACGACGATGACCGAGATCATCGCGGTGGTCGGGTGGCGCAGCCAGTTGGGACCCTCGATCCCGATCATGCCGAGCAACCCGTTGATGCCGCCATTGGCCTGCAGCAGGAAGCTCCAGACGATGGTCCAGGCGACGAGCGAGACGACGACGGGCGAGAAATAGAGCGTGCGGAAGACCACGATGCCCTTGAGCTTCTGGTTGACCAGCACGGCCAGCAGCAGCGCCAGGCTCATGTTGAGGATGACCAGGCCCACCGAGAAGATCGCGGTCGCGCCGAGCACTTCGGGGATCGCCGGGTCGGCGAGCAGCTTGCGGTAATTGGCGTCGCCCTGGAACTTGAAGGTGCCCGCGAGCACGTTCCATTCGTGGAGCGAATACCAGAAGACGAGGCCCAGCGGGATCAGGACGAAGACGATGATGCCGATGAGCTGGGGCGCGATGAAGAGATAACCGGCGAGGCCGTCGCGGCGCTCGATGGTCCAGAAGGGGCGCTTGCGCGCCCGATCCGGTGTCTGTTGCGTGGCGACGGCCATTGGTTCGGTCCTTACTGGGCCAGCAGAGGCTGGATGCGGTCGCAGACCGACTGCAGCACAGCCGGTACGTCGGCGTCGGCCACCCACAGAGCGTCGAGCGCGGCGCGGGCGGTCTGCTGGATTTCGGCGAACCCGGCATGGCCCGGCTTCACGACGCCGGTGGAGATGCCCTTGACCACGACGGCCTCGATCTGCTCGGGCGTGAGCAGCGGATTGGCCTTGCCGAGCACTTCCGCGTTCAGCAGCGAAGCGCGTGCCGGCGGGAAGAACTGGGCGAGCTTGGCGCTGTTCTCGGGATTGGTGAAGAAGGCGAGGAAATCGGCGGCTTCCTTCGGGTTCTTGCTGTTCGCAAAGACGCCGATACCGGCCTGGCCGATCACCGCATACTCACCGGCAGGGCCGGCGGGGAGCGGGACCAGATCCCAGGAGAACGGGTTCTCCTTGGGCAGCAGCGAAGCGCGGCTGATCTGGGTGATGGTCATGGCGGCGTCGCCGGCGAAGAAGTCGGCGCTGACGCCCGGACCGGGAATGGCCTTCTGCTTGAAGATGGCGTCGTGGATGAAGGTCATCGCGTCGACCATCGGCTGCTCGGTCATGGTGCAGGTCTTGCCGTCCGCGCTCCAGGGCGAGGCGCCCCAGCCGTTCCAGATGGAAGCCAGGTTGTCCCAGACCTTGTAGTCGAAGTCGCGGACGATGAGGCCCTGCTTGCCCGAGGCGGCGACTGCCGCGTTGACGGCCATGGCGTTCTGCCAGTTCCACTCCCCGGCAGCGATCATCTCGGCCGGCGTCTTCTGGCCGGCGGCCTTGATGACGTCGTTGTTGACGAACATGCCGAACGGCGAGGTCGAGAACGGATAGGCGTAGATCTCGCCATCCGTGCTCCACAGCTTGAGCGAACTCTGCGTCACGTCGGCGAGGTCGTAGCCCTCGGTGGCCTCGAACGTGGCCTTGAGCGGCGAGAGCGCGCCCGAGTTCACGAAGTCACCGGCCGTGGTCTCGAGGATCCAGGCGAGGTCGGGCGCGTTGCCGCCAGCGATCTGGGTGGTGAGCGTGGTGGTGTAGCCGTCGAAGGGCAGGGAGTCGAAGGTCACCGTGACGTTGGGGTGGTTGGCCTTGTAGGCGTCCGCAATCTCGTTGAAGAGCTTGAGATGGGCCTCGTTGGCGGTCCACAGCGTCATGCGCAGGTTGACCGCATCCTGGGCGAACACGCTGGTCGCCAGCAGCGGGAGCGCGATGCCGGCAAGCGCGGCGGCCCTCCGAATCGATAGAATTTGACTCATTTTTTGACGTTCCTCCTTTTGGTTTTTAGTAGCCCCGCACATCCGGCCAGCGAATCTCGACACCCTCGTGGTAGAGGCGCGCCTGGAAGTCGCCGAGCAGGCCATCGTCGGCCTGGACTGAGTGCGGAGTGAGACGGTTCTCGAGGCAATGCGCGGCCAGGAGGCCGGCGACCTCGCCCACGTTCCATTCGACCGGATGCAGCCGGTAGCTGCCATTGGTGATGTGCGTGGTGCCGATGTTCTTGCCGGCGGGCAGCAGGTTCTTCATGCGCCGCGGGAGCAGGGCGCCCAGCGGGATTTCGAACGGGCACGAGCCTACGTCGACATAGTTGTCGCCACCCGTCGAGGGATGCAGGTCGATGCGGTACATGCCCACCCCGATCGAGTCGCGGTAGTTGACCGCGCCGCGATCGCCGCGGACGGCGAGCGAGAGGTCCTGCTCGACGACCGTGGTGACGGCGCGGATGCGGCGGCTCTCGCGGATATAGGGCGCCATGGCCAGGCCGTGGTTGGTGCCGGTGACATCGCCGCGCAGGCGCAGGCCGGGGAAGCCGATGCCGCCATCGGTGCGCGGCGCCTCGGTCTGCATCCAGTAGAACACCGAGTAGGAAAGATCGGCCGCAGCCTTGATGCGCCTGGCGTATTCGTCTTCTGACACATCGATGATCGGCGCCTCGAAATAGTCGATCATCGGCCAGTTGACGAGGCAGATGTCGGACTCATAGGCGCCGGGCAGGAAATTGCGGCGCGCGGCGATGCGGCGGAAGGTCCACAGGTTCCCGTCGCCGGGGTTGCGGCGCTGGTCGGCGTCGACGGAGAGCGGATCGTCGTCTGGATTGGGCGTGAACGAGCGCGTGACGATTTCGAGCGTGCGCGGATGGGGCGAATTCCAGCCGAGCAGTGGGCCGCCCCAGAAGGCGGGCTGGTATTCGCGCCAGAAGTCGTAATTGTCCGGCTTGTCGATGACGTGGTTGCCATCGACATGATCCACCGCAAAGCAGATCGAAACCGCCTGCTGGTTCTCCGGCTGCGCTTCGCTCGGCGCGCTGGGCTCGCCCGTTTCGGCCTGGGATTCGAAGCCCTTCACATATTCGGTGCCGGTCATCGGCAGCAGGTCGCCGAGTTCGGTGGCATCGATGATGTAGGGCGCGGTGGCCACGACCTTGTCGCCGCTGTCGCGATGCCTGAGCGTAACGGAGCGGACGGTGTCGCCATCGACTTCGGCGCTGACCGGCTTATAGGGCTGGAGCACCGTGAGGCGGCCGCCGGCGCGATAAGGCAGGAGCATGGCTTCGAGCACCGCAAGGCCCACGCGCGGCTCGTGGCAGAGGCGCGAGACATGGCCGGCACCGGGGTTGAGATCGCCCCAGGCGCGCGAGCGCTCGGTCAGCGGGTAATGGTCGCGGTAGTACTGGCGGATGCCGTTGCGCAGCGCGCGATAGCCCCGCGTCACGCCGAACTGCTCGACCCAGGAGTGCTCGTCGGGCGGCACGGCCTGGCTGGTGAGCTGGCCGCCGATCCAGTCGAACTCCTCCGTCATGATGACGGTGCGGCCGTTGCGCAGAGCTGCCAGGGCCGCCGCAATGCCGCCCAGTCCACCGCCCACGATCAGGATGTCTGCAGAATATTCTTTCACTTAACGCTTCCGGTTAGAGGGGGCGCCGAGGGTTTGGCCCTCGACCGTTTCGCAGGGCAGGAGCACTTGCCCGCCCGCGCCGTTGTTCTCGATCCGCTCGACAAGCATCGCGGTGGCGCGGCGCGCCATCTCCTCGCGGGGGACCGAAAAGGTGGTGAACTGCGTGCCGGTCTGCGCCGGCCGGATATGGCTGCCGAGCACGACGATCGAGAGGTCGTCCGGAACGGACAGGTTCTGCGAGCGGGCGGCGGCGTCCACCACCACGGCATCGGCAAGTTCTGTGAAGAAGGCCACGGTGGCGCCGCTCTCGCGGATGCGGGCCAGCACCTCGGCGGCAGGTCCGCCCACGGTCGGAATATGCAGCACCAGATCGGCGCCGGGCAGGGCATCGTTGAACCCGCGCCAGCGATCGATGGAGGATTCCGGGCCCTTGGACGGGCCGACATAGGCGATGCGGCCGTGTCCCTTCGTGCGCGCCAGCTCGACGAGCCGCGCGGTGGCCGAGGCGTAGTCCGCCCCGACATAGGGCACCGGCCCGCCGGCATCCTCGCGTCGGCCGACGGCCACGAAAGGATAGTCGCCCTTCACGAGCTGCTTGAGCTCGGCTCGGTCGAAATCGCGACCGAGGATCACGCAGCCGTCCGCCAGGCGCAGCCGGTTGTTTTCGTCGAAGATCTTGCGCTTCTTGCTGGCCCCGGCGCCCGTCAGCAACAGCAGGTCGTACCGCGACTGCTGCGCGGTCTCCTCGATGCCGAGGAGGAACGGCAGGAAGAAGTCGGCCTGAGCACTGGGGAAGGCCGGCTCATAGGTGAAGACGCCCAGGATGCGGTTGAGGCCCTTGGCCATGCGCCGCGCGATGGGGTCGGCGACGTATCCGGTCTCCTTGATGGCCTTTTGCACCCGCTCGCGGGTTTCCTCGGGGATGCGGCCCTCTGCGGCCTTGGCGTCATTGAGGACGAGCGACACGGTGGCCTGGCTCACGCCCGCCAGCCGCGCGATGTCGCGCTGCGTCAATCGCCCTGCCTTGACCACCGGAAATCTCCTCCTTGACTGCTAATGCGTATTAGCAGCTAATGCGTATTAGCAACATTGCGGGACATGAGTCAACAGCGGGTCGGCATGCAATTCGGGGATTGGTTTCGAGCAGCGGGGAAGCGTTCGCTGGTGGTGTTCGGGGATTCCATCACCGTGGGCGTGGGTGCCACCGTGCCGCAAAGGAGCTGGGCAGGGCTTGTCGCTGCCGAGTTGGCCGTCAGGGAGTTGAGGAACGCCGGTATCTCCGGTTCCACGCTCCAAAGCTCTCCCATGGCCGACGGGCTGCCCCGACCGGGCAACGGCTTCTCGCGCTATGGCGCCGCGCTGATCGAAGCGCGCGCCGACGCCATCGTGATCCTCTACGGCTACAACGACGCGCGATACACGGCGGCGCCCGATGCCTTCAACGTCGAGGCCTTCAGTCGCCAATACCACGAGATGGTCGCAGCGCTGCTGGAGGCGGGCTACGTCCCCGGCGACATCTGCATTGGCAGCCCGCCCTTCATCCCGACCATGGGCCTCTACCACGGCAGCACCGGCTTCACGGGCCAAAGCCGGGCCGGTTTCGAAGAGTATGTACACGCGGTCGAGGTATTGGCGCACGAGTTCCGATGCTTCTACGCTCCGGTCTACGAACGGATGGCAACCCATCGCGACGGCACACTGGCCTCACCCGACATCACCCACCCCAACGATCTCGGCCACGAGGTCATTGCCCGGAGCGTGCTGGAGGCAACTGTTGGCGTTTCGCCAGACTGACGCGCTTCCTGGTGGTCGGTCGCGAGGCGTCCGACGGCCAGCGCCAGTTCAGGTTTTCCCGCCACGGCCGCCAGCTTCTGCGCCGCGCGTGCGCTCGGTGCCTCACGAGTATGGAACTTAGCGCGGGTGGACTTCCCTGCGTTCGTCGCTGGCGCGATAGACGGCGTCGATGATGCTCACGACATGGCGGGCGTATTGGCCATTGACGGGAACGGGGGCTTCGCCGCGGATGGCGGCGAGCAGGGCCTGCCACTCACGGATGATGGCGCGATGGGTCCAGTCGGGCTCGATGGAATCGGGGACGGCCACCCACTTTCCGCCTTTGCTCAGCGCGATGCCGCTGTCGAAGTCGAGCCGCAGGGCGCCGTTCTCGCATTGGAGTTCCATGGAATAGTCGAATACGCCTTCGCGATAGCCGACGCTGCGAACCTGTCCGATGCCGCCGTCGGCGAAGCGCAGGCCGATCAGGGCGGTGTCGTCGGCTTCCTGGTCATGGAAGAAGGTTCCGGCGAGGGCGTTGACGCCGACGACGTCGCTTCCCATCAGCCAGACTAGACGGTCGAGCGAATGAATGCCGGCGGTCATGAGCATGCCGCCGCCATCGGCCTTGCTCAGGTGCCAGGGGCGGCGATTGCTTTCCATCCAGAACTTGACCATGGCGCTCGAACCGACCAGCGGTTTGCCGATGGCGCCCGAGGCGATGATTTCCTTGGCCTTGAGGCACGGCAGGGCGAAATGCATGACGTGGCCGACCATCAGGTGCACACCGGCCCTGGCAACCGCCGCGTTGATGTCGTCGCACTCGGCCAGCGATGGCGCCATGGGTTTTTCGAGCAGGATGTGCTTGCCCGCTTCGGCTGCGCCGATGGCAACGTCGCGGTGCAGGTGGTGCGGCGTGGCGATGACGACGGCATCGACCCTCGGATCAGCCAGCAAATCGCGCCAGTTCACATAGACCCTGCCACCATGCTCGGCGGCGAACGCGGCCGCCGCCTCGGCGTCCTCGCGGCAGACGGCAACGATCTCCAGGCCCTCGACCTGTGCGATCGCCCTTGCATGCACCGCGCCGAAATGGCCCGCGCCGATAATTCCAATGCCAGTCATAGTCCTGCCTTTTCGTATGCGGAATCGATGAGCTGCATGGCAGCCAGATAGTCATCGAGAGAAATTGCCGGGTCGCGTCCCTCGGACAGCCGCCGCAGGGTATCTGCGGTGAAGAGCCGGTAGCGGGTGGAGGTATGCTCAGGAGTCAGAACGCGGCGCTCGCCATCATCCAGGGTGGCACAGAACGCAGAATCGCCGCGATCCACGAGCGTGGAATTGGCGCTGACCAGCCGCCACTCGAAATCGCCGCCCGGCGCCATCGAGGCGTAGGTGTAGCCGGCCTCGACCGTGAAGAGAGTGCCCGCCGCGTCGGTAAGAACGACGAGCGCGTGATCTTCGACGCGCTCCGCTGCGTGAATGAGCTTGCCGATGCTGCTCGAAACGATCGTCAGCGGCCCATCGGCGAGGGACAGGGCGGCGTCGATGCCGTGGATTCCCAGATTGCGCAACGCGCCGCCACCGCCAATTGACGGATCCAGCAGCCAGCCGACCGCATCGTCGCGATAGCGCTGCGGCGGGCCGTTGACGAGGCGGAAGGAGGCATGCGCGAGCTTGCCGCTGCGTCCGGCCTGCCTGAGGCGTGCGAATTCGGCCACCGCCGGGCCAAACCGGTTGGGCAGTGGGACGCCGACGAAGGCGCCCCTGGAGCGGGCCAGTTTCGCAAGCGGCGCCAGCATCTTCGTGGAAGGGGCGGCAGGCTTCTCGAGGATCATGGGAGTGCCGGCCTCGATCACGCGCCGCGCCAAACCTGGCACGGTGTCGGGATGGCCCATCAGCACGACGAGGTCGGCGTCCGCAATCGCCGCGTCGAAATCCCCTTCTGCGACGAGGCCGAAGCGTTCCGCGAACTCTCGGCCATGCGCGGCATCGAGGTCCCATGCTCGAATGTCGTCAGCGCCCGCGTGCCGGGCTGCATCCAGGTGCATCTGCGCGTGCCAGTGGCTGGTTCCAGCCAGCAAAATCCTCATGATCACCTCGTTGTCCGATATTGACTTGCAGGATATCCCATATGTTGTTATACGACAAGCATTGACCCCGGTGAGATTGCGCGGCCCATTACCCCGCCGACGCATCAAACAGGAGCAAGAATGGCACGAGCGACTTCAATCAGGCCGTTGGCCCGTCCGCCTCTGCTGCACGTCACAGTGCAGGAGACGCTCAAGGGCTATATCGAAGCCAACAAGCTCAAGGCAGGCGATCCGTTGCCGCCCGAGGCCACGCTCGCCCAGCAACTGGGGGTGGGGCGCAACTCTGTCCGAGAGGCGATCAAATCGCTGGAATCTCTGGGCATCCTGGAAACCCGGCGTGGCATCGGTGTTTTCGTCAAAGAGTTTTCGTTCCAGCCGCTGCTCGACAACCTGGCCTATGGGTTGCGGGACTCGCTGCGCGAGGTCGAGGAACTGCGCGAGATCAGGCGCGTGCTCGAAACCGGGCTCATCGACAAGACCATCGCGATGATCGGCGAGGATGACATTTCCGAACTCCGTGCCGTCACGGAGCGCATGCGGGAGCGGGCAGAACGCAACGAGAGTTTTGCTGCCGAGGATCAGCTGTTCCACCAGTTGCTGTTCCGCTGCCAGAACAACCTGATGCTCAGCTCGCTGATCGACATCTTCTGGGTGGCCTTCAACAAGGCCTCCAACTTCAACAATCTAGAAAACCCGACGCCACTCGATACGTGGCGCGATCACCATGAAATCGTTGAAGCCATCGCCAAAAAGGACGTGGAGCAGGCCCGTAGCCGGCTCGACGACCATTATAGCGGCATTCAGCAGGTGATCGCGCGCAACCGGGTGGCTGCGGACTAAAGCTACCAAGGGAGGTACATACCATGCGACTGAAAGCGACTGCCCATGTCCTGGCCATTGCAGGTCTTCTGCTGGGGGCCACGGCCTTAACGATTCCTGCCTTCGCGCAGGAAAAGACCATTACCGGCGGCTTTGACGTCGGCCCGGGTGGCTTCCCCAAGAACTTCAATCCGCTGGCTGCGACGGGCGGTTTCACCTGGCTCAAGACTTACTTCGAGCCGCTGGTGATCTACAATGCCGACCTCTCTGCCCTCGAAGGCGACCTCGCTACCGAATACACGGTAAGCGACGACCAGTTGACCTATACGTTCAAGCTGGCCGAAGAGACCTGGCACGACGGCCAGCCCTTTACCTCCAAGGACGTCAAGTTCACCATCGAGCTGGCGAGCAACCCGGCTTCAGGCAGCGTCTTCGCAGGCCGCCTCAAGGCGATCTCGAGCGTGGAGGCCCCCGATGACCGCACCGTGGTGCTCAAACTTAGCAAGGCCGACGGCGGACTGCTCTCGATCCTCGCCCAGCTCATGATCCTGCCCGAGCATGCCCTCGGTTCGATGGCTCCGGAAAGCCTGGCGACGAGCACCTGGTGGTCCACCACCCCGATCGGGACCGGCCCCTTCAAGTTCACCAAATACGTGACCGACCAGTATGTCGAACTGGCAGCCGATGACGACTATCGCCTGGGGCGCCCGAAAGTCGACCATCTCATCAACCGCTACTTCGAGAACGCGGCGGCAGCCGTGGCCGCGCTGCGGGCAGGGGAGATTCAGTTCACCTATGTCGAGCCCGACGATGCCAAGACCTTCGACGGCAACGCCGACTTCCGCGTGATCGAGGGGGACTCCTTCGTCGTCAACTACATCGGGTTCAACCAGAAGGTCGATCTGTGGAAGGACGAACGCGTCCGCCAGGCCGTCATGTACGCCATTGACCGCAACGCGATCATCGAGAGCCTTTACGGTGGTGCCGCCAAGGCAGCCCAGTGCGGCTACGTCGCGCCGCACCTGGTGCCGCAGGGCCTCAACGATTACGCCTACGACCCCGAAAAGGCCAAGGCGCTGCTCGCTGAAGCCGGCTGGGACAAGATCAACGGCGACAAGCCGATCACCTGGCTGACCTATTACGGAACCCCGCTCGCCGCCAACGTCATGGCCGCGATCCAGGCCATGCTGGCACAGGTCGGCATCAATGTCGTGCCGCGCGTGGTGGACGTGCCGACCTATAACGGCATCGTCTACCAGGACACCAACCCGGACTGGAACGAGTTCCCGCTGATCTATGCGGGTCTCCAGAACGGCCCGAACCCGGCAGGCATCAATGCCGGCCTCAACAAATCGCAACTGCCCCCGAACGGCGCCAACATCATGCGCATCGAGTTCGACGACCTCAGCGCCGCCTTCGACGCCGCGCTCGGTGAGACGGACGCGACGCAGGTCGACGCCAAGTGGCAGGATGTCTGTCGCGTGATGAACAAGGACCTGCCATGGGCAACCATGTGGGTCGCCAACCGCTACGGCGTGGCCTCCAACAACCTGGTCGATTTCGTCTGGACCCCGGCGCCTGCCGGTGGCCCCTACGCCGACCATCCCGAGCGCTGGGACATCAAGTAACCCCGGCATTTGTCCTGAAACCGGCGACGCGGGAGGCTTCCGTGTCGCCGGTCACCCGGCGCCGCCCGGCCGTTGGCCAGGGCTAGCTGCCATGTTTCGGAAACGGCCATGTTGACATACCTGCTTCGCCGCGTCGGCATTGGCCTGCTGATGCTTGTTGCCCTCACGGTACTGGTTTTCATCCTGCTGCGCCTGGCGCCGGGTGATCCGGTCACCGCCTACATCAATCCGTCCGTGCCGATGTCGCCCGAAGCCATAGAGGCCCTGCGGGTACGTCTCGGCCTCGACCAGCCGCTGCCCTTGCAGTATTTCGCCTGGCTGAGCGCTGCCGTGACCGGGGACTTCGGCTACTCGATCCAGCGCGGCGGCGCTGCCGTGCTGCCTCTGGTCTTCGACCGCATCGGGCCGACCCTGCTGTTGATGGCCGCGGGCTTGACCATCGCGATCATCGTCGGGGTCGCTACCGGCATCATCAGCGCCGTGCGCCGCAACTCGGCGACCGATGTCGGCCTGTCGGTCGTCGCCTCGCTCGGCATTTCCAGCCCGGCATTCCTGACCGCTCTGCTTGGGCTCTATTTCTTCGCCGTCCAACTCCGAATTGCCCCATCCGGCGGGATGCTCACGCCCGGCGCGCCTTTCTCCATCGGGGACCTGCTGGCGCACCTAATCCTCCCGGCCAGCCTTCTCGCCATCGGCCACGCTGCCCTCATCATGCGCTACATGCGCTCCTCGCTCCTCGAGGTCCTCAACCAGGATTACGTGCGCACGGCGCGCGCCAAGGGCGTCAAGGAGTTCTGGGTCATCGTCAAGCACGCCACGCGCAACGCACTTCTGCCGGTGATCACCCTCATCGGCTCGACGATAGGCGTGGCCATCGGCGGCGCGATCTTCCTCGAAAGCGTCTTCAACTGGCCTGGCATGGGCCTGCTGCTGGTCAACGCCGTCAATGCCCGCGACTACCCGGTCATCATGTGCGCCACCCTGGTCATCGGCGCCTGCGTGATCCTGGTGAATCTCCTGACCGACATTACTTACGCCGCGGTCGATCCGCGCATTCAGGTGAGTTGAATGAGCGCGATCACGCAAACCACCAGCGCACCGCGCGCCACCGGCCCGCTCCGTCGTGCGTTGGGACGTTTCTTCACCAACCGCGCCGCGATGATCGGCCTGCTCATCTTCGTGCCGATCCTCGTTGCGGTGCTGACCTATCAATGGTGGTGGCCGTTCGGGCCCAACGCCATCGATCTCACAGCGCTCAACAAGGGTCCTTCGAGCAAGCATTGGCTTGGAAGTGACGGGGTTGGACGCGATGTCTTTGCGCGCCTGCTGCAGGGCGGTCGCACGTCATTGCTGGTCGCGACAACCTCGGTGGTGATCTCGACCGTCATCGGCTTCCTCGTCGGCGCCTTCGCCGCGTTCGGCGGACGGTTTGCCGATGGCACCTCGATGCGCCTTGTCGACCTCGCCATGACGCTGCCGCCGATCATCTTTCTGCTGGTGCTGGCCTCGATCGCCGGCACGGGCATCGCGCCGACGATCTTCGTGATTTCGCTGCTCTCCTGGCCGGTTCTCGCCCGCATGGTTCGCGCCCGTCTGCTCGAACTGCGCGAACGCGATTTCGTCGTTGCCGCGCGGGGCATGGGCGCCGGCGTGCCGCACCTGCTCTTCCGCCATGGCCTGCCCAACTGCATCGACATCATCGTCGTCTATGCGACCCTGCAGATCGCCAACGCCATCCTGCTCGAAGCGGGCCTGTCTTTCCTCGGGCTCGGCATCGCGCCGCCGGAAGCGAGCTGGGGCAACATGCTCAACCTGGCCCGCTCCACCATCGTCCTCGAGCAATACCCCTGGCAGTGGATGTTCGCGGGTGGGGCGCTGGTCCTCACGGTTCTCGCCATCAATTTCATCGGTGACGGTCTGCGCGACGCGTTCGACCCCCGATCCGACCTCAACTAAGAGAAAGTCTTGCACAAATGCCTCTCTATACCGGCGTCGTTCCTCCTGTGGTTACCCCGCTCAACCCGGATTTCACGGTCGATTACGACTCGTTCACGCGCGTGCTCGAGCACCTGATCGCGGGCGGCGTGCATGGCCTGTTTGTTCTCGGCTCGACCAGCGAGGTTGTTTTCCACGACGCGGACACCCGCAAGGCCATCACCGAGCATGCGATCAAGGTCGCCAATGGACGGGTGCCGGTTCTGGTCGGCACGATCGACCCGACCACTGACCGCGTCATCAAGCACGTCAAGATCGCCGAGGCTGCCGGCGCCGACGCGGTGGTGGTGACCGCGCCGTTCTACACCCGCACCAACCAGGCCGAGACGATCGACCACTTCCGCTATATCAAGGATGCGACGAGCCTGCCGATCATCGCCTATGACATCCCGGTCTGCGTCAACATCAAGATCGAGCGCAAGACGACTGTGACGCTGGCCAGGGAAGGCACCATTGCCGGCCTCAAGGACTCGAGCGGCGACGACGGCAACCTGCGCTACGTGCTGGCGGACATGAAGGACCACGACAGCTTCTTCGGCATGACCGGCTCGGAGATCGTGGTGGACAGCTGCCTCGCCATGGGTGCGCAGGGCGTCGTGCCCGGCCTCGCCAATGTCGACCCGGCAGGCTACGTCAAGCTCTGGAACCTCATGCAGGCCGGCGATCATGCCGGTGCCCGCGCCGAGCAGGAGCGCCTTTGCAGGCTGTTCGAGATCGTCTGGATTTCGACTGGCCGTACGAGTTCCGGTTCGGCCGGCGTTGGCGCTTTCAAGACCGCCATGCGCCGCCTCGGCATCATCGCCAGCAACACCATGGCGCGCCCGCAGCGTGCGCTCAACGACGAAGAGGCGGCCAGGATCGAGGCGATCCTGAAGTCCACCGGGTTGCTCGACTGATGAGCGACCCGATCCTGAACATCTCCGGCCTGCAAGCGGTTTTCAGAATCGCCGGCAAAGACGTGCCGGCGGTTGAGGACCTCGACCTGACGATCGCGGCCGGCGAAACCGTCGCGCTTGTCGGAGAGTCAGGATCGGGCAAGTCGGTCACCAGCCTCGCCATCATGGGGCTTCTGCCCAAGAATGTCGGGCGCATTGGGGCCGGTACCATCTCCTTGCGCCGCAAGTCGGGGGAGGTGGCCACGCTCAATGCGCTCGACCACGAGCACCTGCGCCAGATCCGCGGCAACGACATCGGCATGGTGTTTCAGGAACCCATGACCAGCCTCAATCCGGTCTATACGGTTGGCGAACAGATCGCCGAGCCCATCCGCATCCATCTGGGCAAGTCCCACAAGGAAGCGGCGGCGGAGGCCGTCAAGCTGCTCGCGGGCGTCGGCATTCCCGATCCGGCCCGCCGAGCCACCCAGTATCCCCATGAGTTGTCGGGCGGCATGCGCCAGCGCGCCACGATCGCAATGGCGCTGGCCTGCAACCCGCAACTGCTCATCGCCGACGAGCCGACGACGGCCCTCGACGTGACGATCCAGGCGCAAATCCTGGAGCTTCTCCAGCAGCTCCAGCGCGAGCGCGGCATGGCGATCCTTTTCGTCACCCACAACCTGGGCGTGGTGGCGGAAATCGCCGACCGCGTGGCGGTCATGTATGCGGGGAGGGTGGTCGAGACCGGGCCGGTGGCGGAAGTATTCGCCCATCCGCGTCACCCCTATACCAAGGGCCTGCTGCGTTCGGTGCCGCGGCTGGGCGAGGCGGTCAGGCTCAAGGAAGCGGGCACGCCACTACCGACCATCGCCGGCTCCGTGCCGTCGCTCTCCAATCGGCCCAAGGGCTGCGCCTTCGCCAACCGGTGCCAATACGCCATCGACGCCTGCAGGACCGAAATACCTCCACTTTTCGACGTCGGTCCCAATCGCGCCGCACGCTGCATCCGCTGGCAGGAGGTTTGACCGTGAGCGCTCCCTATCTTTCCGTCCGCAACCTTTCCAAGCACTTCAAGGCCGCCGCGTTCTCGAATGGCCCCGAGGTCAAGGCTCTGCAGGACATCTCGTTCGACATTCCGCGCGGGCAGGTGGTTGGGCTCGTCGGCGAATCCGGTTCAGGCAAGACCACCATCGGTCGCTCTGTGCTGCGCCTGATCGAGCCGACCGGCGGCGAGGTTTTCGTCGACGGAACCGACATCACCAAACTCTCGAACGCCCAGATGCGCAAGCAGCGGCGCAAGATGCAATACGTCTTCCAGGACCCGTTCGCGTCCCTGTCGCCGCGCATGACCGTGGGGCAGATTCTCACCGAGGGCCTGCAGATCCAGGGCATCGGCACCAAGAGCGAGCGCCGGGCGCGCGCCGAGAAGGCGCTCGTCGCAGTGGACCTGCCGGCCGATGCCTTCGATCGGTATGCCTATGAGTTCTCCGGCGGCCAGCGCCAGCGTATCGGCATAGCTCGCGCCCTGGTCCTCGAACCCGAATTCATCGTTGCCGATGAGCCGGTTTCGGCGCTTGACGTTTCCATCCAGGCCCAGGTCATCAACCTCATGCGCGAACTCCAGGTTCGGCTGGGGCTGACCATGCTCTTCATCTCGCATGACCTGGCCGTCGTCGAATATATCTGCGACACGGTGATAGTGCTCTATCTGGGGCGCATCATGGAAGTGGCGCCCGCTGCCGAGCTCTATGCCAACCCCACTCACCCCTATACGCGCGCTCTGCTCTCGGCCATTCCCTCGCCCGACCCCGAAAAGCGGCAGCAGCGACAGGTATTGAAGGGCGATATTCCCAGTCCAGCCAACCCGCCATCGGGCTGCGTGTTCCGGACGCGCTGTCCTTACGCGGTCGAAGCCTGCGCTGCCGCCGTGCCCGAACTGCGCGAGACGGCTCCCGGCCATCTACGCGCGTGCATTCGTGACGATATTCTCTAGGGCCTCCTAATCATGACTTCCAAAGCGTCCCTGCTTGCCTCCCTCGAGGGCGGCCTCATCGTCTCCTGCCAGCCGGTCGACGACGGCCCGATGGATAGCGTCGAGATCGTGGTGGCGATGGCGCTGGCCGCGCGCGATGGCGGGGCGCGGGCGCTGCGCGTGGAAGGCGCGGCGAAGGTCGCAGCGGTGGTCAAGGCCTGCGATCTTCCGGTCGTCGCCATCGTCAAGCGCGACTTCGACGACAGCCCGGTGCGCATTACCCCATTGCTGGAGGATGTCGCGGCGCTAGCCGATGCAGGGGCGGCGATCATAGCCGTCGACGGCACCGACCGGGAGCGGCCTGTGCCGGTGGCGACCTTGCTTGAAGCCATCCACGCACGCGGCTGCCTGGCGATGGCCGACCTCTCCAACATCGAGGAGGCCAAGGCCGCCAAGGCCATGGGTTTCGATGTCCTCGGCACCACGATGTCCGGCTATACCGGCGGGCCGGTTCCGGCGGAGCCGGATTTCGACTTCGTCACCGCCTGTCGCGCCCTGGGCGGCACCGTTGTTGCCGAGGGGCGGTTCAACAGCCCGCAGCTTGCGGGCGAGGCGATCCGTGCGGGCGCGAGCGCCGTCTGCGTAGGCTCGGCCATCACCCGGCAGGAGCACGTGACCGGCTGGTTCCTCGATGCCGTCAACCAGGCGGCATCATCTGTGACCGAACCGGTGCTCGCGCTCGATATCGGCGGCACGAAATCGATGCTCGCGCTGGTGCAGAACGCCAAGGTCATCGAGCATCGCATCGTCGCCACGCAGGGCGCCATCGCCACTCCCGAATGGTTCGCCCAGATGGCGAGCGAGTGTCAGGACTGGGGCGGCCGCTACGCGAGCATCGGCGCGGCGGTCACCGGCGTGGTCGATAAAGGCCGATGGAAGGCCCTCAACCCCGCTACGCTCGACATTCCGCCCGAGACGCCGATCATCGAGCGCTTGCAGGAAGCTTTTGCACTCGACCGCGTGATGGCCGCCAACGACGCGCAGGCGGCTGCCTGGGGGGAATACAGGTTCGGCGCCGGCCGCAGGCTGGACATGATGTTCGTGACGGTTTCGTCGGGTATCGGCGGCGGCGTGGTATTGAACGGCAAGCTGCTCACCGGGGCGCGCGGTCTCGCCGGAAGCCTCGGCCAGGTCACCGATCTGGCCGGCGGCAGGCTCGAAAAGAGCGCTTCCGGCTTCGGCATTGCGCGCCGTGCCGCCGAGCAGGGCCGCGCCGCCGATACGCGGCTTGTCTTCGAAGCGCTGGCCGCGGGGGAAGCGTGGGCGGAAACCCTGGTGTCGTCCGTGGCGGAAGAACTCGCCAATGCGCTGGTCAACAGTCAGAAATTGCTGGACGTTGAAGCCTTCGTTCTCGGCGGCGGGGTTGGACTGCTCGAGCCGTTCCGCACGCGCCTCGATCGGGCACTGGCATCGCGCGCACCGCTGCTGCGCCCGACCGTGCGTCCTGCGGCTTTGGGGACGTTTGCGGGCGCCATCGGCATTGCGGATCTCGCGACCCGCATCTGATCCTGCCGCCCTCTGGCGCCGGACTTGACGAGAACACCTGCGCAGACCCCCGGGCTCGCCTTCCAGTTGATGCGCGTCAATGCAGGCAGGTGGGAGCATGCGAGGCTGTGCGCTCAGCGGCAGATCGCCCGCGAGCTTCAGGAAGTCTTTCGATGCCGGAGACAGTGCTGAAAACGGTCGACCTGACCAAGGTCTATCACACCGGCGCCATCGAGGTCCTGGCGCTGAGCGGCGTTTCCTTCGAGGCGGCCATGGGCGACTTCGTGGTGATCCTGGGGCCGTCTGGGTCCGGAAAGTCCACGTTCCTCAATCTCGTGGGAGGACTGGATATCGCCACGTCCGGCTCGGCCTTCTACCAGGATCACGACCTCACGCGTGCCGGGGAAGCGGAACTCACACGCTATCGGCGCGACCATGTGGGTTTCGTCTTCCAGTTCTACAACCTGATACCCAGCCTCACCGCCCGGGAGAACGTCAGGCTGGTCACCGAGATCGTCGACCACCCGATGCCCGCCGAGGAGGCGCTGGCGCTGGTCGGCCTGGAAGGGCGTCTCGACCATTTTCCCGCGGAGCTTTCCGGGGGTGAGCAGCAACGGGTGGCGATCGCGCGGGCCATCGCCAAGCGCCCAGGTCTGCTGCTCTGCGACGAGCCCACCGGCGCGCTGGATTGCGCGACCGGCGTGCTGGTGCTCGAGGCCCTCCAGAAGGTCAACCGCGAGCTTTCGGCAACGACGCTCGTCATCACGCATAACGTCGCGATCGCCGACATGGCCGGTCGCGTCGTGATGTTCGCCAACGGCAAGGTCGCCTCGTCGCGCAGAAACGAGACGCAAAAGCCAGCCTCGCAGATCCGGTGGTAGCGATGTCGGCGTTGCACCGGAAATTGCTCCGGGATGCAGCCAGGCTCTGGGCCCAGGTCCTTGCCATATCGCTGGTGCTGGCGGCGGGCGTGGCAACGCTGATCGTGGGCACCGGCGCCTATGCTTCGCTGGCACAGACCCGGGACGCCTACTACCGGTCGAGCAGTTTCGCCGACATCTTTGCCAATGTGACGCGCGCCCCGAACGCCCTCAACGAGCAGATCCGGAGCATACCGGGCGTTCGCGGCAGCGAGACGCGGATCGTGGAGGCTGCCCTGGCCGACGTGCCGGGGATGAGCCAGCCGGCCAGCGTCGAGCTGATATCGCTGCCCGACCTCGGCGCGCAGAGCCTCAACAAGGTGCATGTGAGGCGCGGCCGGCTGCCTGCAAAAGATTCCCATGACGAAGCCGCCGTCAGCGAGCGTTTCGCCATGGCCCATGACATGCAGATCGGGGACAAGCTGTCGGTCGTGGCCAACGGGCGCTGGCGTGAGATCCGCGTGACAGGGATCGTGCTGTCGCCCGAGTTCATCTATGCCATCGGCCCCGGCGACATCTTTCCCGATGATCGCCGTTTCGGCGTGCTCTGGATGTCCGAGAGCATGATGGCTGCGGCTTACGACATGCAGGATGCCTTTTCGAGCGTCCTGGTGGACGTGACGCCGGGCGTCGATACGCGGCGGGTGATCGAGCGCATCGATACGCTCCTGAAGCCGTTCGGAACGCAGGGCGCCTATGGGCGCGACCAGCAGATATCCTACCGCTTTCTCTATGCCGAGCTTCGGCAATTGCAGGCGATGAGCTGGGTGTTGCCGCCCATCTTCCTGGCGGTCGCGGCATTCCTCGTCGGCATGACCCTGTCGCGCCTGGTGACGCTGGAGCGCGAGCAGGTGGGGCTGCTCAAGGCACTGGGGTATGGCAAATGGGCGGTGGCCCGGCACTACGTGGAATTCGCCATCATCGTGGGGATCGTCGGCCTCGTGATCGGGCTCGGCGCGGGCGTCGTGCTCGGCCAGAGGCTCACCCGGCTCTACGCGCAGTATTACTCGTTCCCGTTCCTCTCGTTCAGCGGCGATGCGCGCATCTATGTACTGGCAGCCTTTGCCAGTATCGGGGCGGTGGTGATCGGCGCGGGCCGGAGTGCGCTCGCCGTTGCCTCGCTGCCGCCATCGGTCGCCATGCTTCCACAGCCGCCCAGCCGCTATAGCCGCACCTTCGGCACCAATACCCCGGCCTTGGCCTCAGGTGGCATGGCCCTCGTGATGGTGATCCGGCACCTCGTCCACAGCCCGCTCAGAACCGCCGGCGCGGTCATGGGGGTGGTCCTTGCCACGGCCGTTCTCGTCGCCTCGCTCTGGAGCTTCGGCTCCACGGACTTCCTGATCGACTTCACCTTCTTCAAGGCGCAGCGACAGAGCGCAACCGTCACCTTCGGAAAACCGCTGCCACCCTCGGCCGCGCTTGATCTCGCGCGCCTGCCCGGCGTCTCGCGGGTCGAGCCGATACGGGTCGTCCCGGCAGTTCTTCGCAACGGCATTCACGAACGCAGGGTGGCCGTAGAGGGACGGGTGGCGGGAGCCGACCTGTCGCGATCTCTCGACACCGAACTGCGCCCGGTCGAAGCGCCAGGGAGCGGGCTCATGCTGTCATCGGCGCTGGCCGCAGCGCTCGCGGTCGCTCCCGGAGACACGGTAGAACTGGAGCCACTGATCGGGGTGCGCGAGTCCAAGCTCGTGCCGGTCGTCTCCGTGGTCGAATCCTATATCGGGCTCGGCGCGACCATGCGCCTTGAGGCGCTCGAAAGGCTGCTGGGCGGGGCCGTGACCATCGGCGGGGCCGACATTCGCCTCGATCCCAGCCGGGAGGACGCGTTCTTTGCCTCCGTCAAGCACGTGCCGACCGTTGCCTCGGTCTCGCTGCTGCGGCTGGCGCTGACCAAGTTCCGCGAGACGCTGGCACAGAACGTCCTGGTGATGGTTGCCATCTACGTGGGCTTCGCGGGCATCATCGCCTTCGGGGTCATCTACAACTTCGCCCGAATTTCGCTTTCCGAGCAGGGCAGGGAACTGGCCAGCCTGCGCGTTCTCGGCTTCTCCTCGAGGGAGGTGGCGGCGGTGCTGTACCGGGAGCTGGCGATCATCCTCCTGGTGTCCCAGCCGATCGGCTGGCTGCTGGGCTATGGCCTCGGCTCTGCTGTCGCCCGAGGGTTCAGCACCGAGCTTTATCGCATTCCGCTCATCATCGGGCCCGATGTCTATGCGTGGGCGAGCATCTGCGTGGTGGGGTCGGGGCTGCTGTCGTTCGTGTTGATCGGGCGGCGTATTCGCCGGCTCGACCTGATTGCCGTTCTCAAGACGAGGGAATAGCGATGGTGAGACGCATTGCATGGGTCGTGGTCGCGGTCGTCCTGCTCGCGGGCATCGCCTGGGCCCTCTGGCCGCGGCCGATCCTCGTGGAGACCGGCAGCGTGGAGAATAGGGACCTGGTGCTGCAGATCGACAACGAGGGGCGGAGCCAGGTCCGCGAGGTGTTCACGGTATCCGCCCCGATTGCGGGCCGGATGGCGCGGCTGGACCTGCATGCCGGCGACAGCGTGACCAAGGGAGAGACGGTCGTTGCCGAGATCAGGCCGCTTGATCCCGGGCTTCTCGATTCCCGGTCCCGTCAGGTTTCGCAAGCGCGCACGCAGGCCGCGCAGTCGGCCGTCGATCTGGCGGAAGCCGAGCGGGACCGGGCGAGCGCGCAACTGAGCTTCGCGCAGAGTGCCCTCGACCGGCAGTTGTTCCTCTCCGAACGGGGCACGGTGCCCGAGACGGCCACCGATCAGGCGCGTTTCGATCTCTCGACCGCGCGCTCGGCCCTTGCGAGCGCCGAGGCCTCGCTCAAGATGCGCCAGGATGAATTGCAGGCTACCAAGGCCGAACTCATCGAAGGGAATGACGAGGCGTCGACGCCGCAATGCTGCATGTCTGTCTACACGCCGGCCTCGGGTCTGGTGCTGCGCGTGCTCACCGAAAGCGAGCAGGTGGTGCAGCCGGGTGCGCCGCTGCTGACCCTGGGCGATCCCTCCGACATCGAAATCGTGGTGCCCACGCTCTCGAGTGACGCCGTGGGCATCGCCGTAGGTGCCGACGCCACCATCGACGGATGGGGAGGCCCGCCGCTGGAGGCCAGGGTCACCCGCATCGATCCGGCGGCGCGAACCGTGGTCTCGGCACTGGGCATCGAGGAGCAGCGGGTCGACGTGATCCTGGCGCTCGCCGAACCGGTGCCGCAGGGTTATCGGCTCGGGCATGATTTTCGCGTCATCGCCCACATCACCACCTGGCGTGGCGATGGCGTGCTGGCTGTGCCGGCAGGGGCGCTGTTCCGGCATGGCAATGACTGGGCGGTGTTCGTGGTTTCGGGCGGGAAGGCGCAACGCCGGATAGTCCAGATCGGGCACCAGAATGCCGACTACGGCGAGGTGCTGTCGGGGCTCAAGACGGGCGAGGCGGTTGTGCTTTATCCCAACGATCAGCTCGCGGATGGATCCGCGGTCACCATTTCGACAGGCGTCGAGGGGGGATGATGGAAAGCTTCGCGTATGCAGGACACATTGGAAGCCGTTGGCAACCCGGGCGTCCACACTGCGCCATCACATGGACGCGCAGGCATCCGGCCCTTCTAGATCAAGGCGCTAGGGGTCAACTGGTCGGGAAACTGGCTGGGGCGCTAGGATTCGAACCTAGGAATGGCGGTACCAAAAACCGCTGCCTTACCACTTGGCGACGCCCCAACGCGGGCGTTCCTACACGAGGTGAATAAGCTTTGCAATCATGGCTTGAACTGGTCGGGGAGCACGGTTATATAGCGCGCACCGGGACGCCCGAACCCGGTGAATAGACGGCCTGGCGGAGTATAGCGCAGCCTGGTAGCGCACCTGCTTCGGGAGCAGGGGGTCGCGTGTTCGAATCACGCTACTCCGACCAACATTGCGGGGGCTTCGGCCCCCGCTTCCTTTTCCAGCCGACGGTTTCTCCAGATGAAGCAGACCTTTGTAGTCGCCGATCTGCATGGCCGCCTCGATGTGCTCGAAGCGGCGCTGGCGCGAATCGAGGAGCGCAGCCCCGAGGGCGGCAAGGTCGTTTTTACCGGCGACTACATCGATCGTGGCCCGCAAAGCCGCGAAGTCATCGAGCGCCTCAGGGCCGGGCCGAAGCCTGGCTGGCGATGGGTGATCCTGAAGGGCAACCACGAAGACATGATGGTGCGCTCGCGCCTCCGCCCGGCAGGCGACCGTTCGGTCCGCGACGACGAGCGCTGGCTCGCCAACGGCGGCACCGAGACCCTCGATTCCTACAATGGCGACATTCCGCACAGCCACCTGACCTGGGCTCGCGACCTGCCCTCGATCCATCGAGACAAGCACCGGATTTACGTGCATGCCGGCGTCGATCCGCAAGTGCCGCTGTCAGGTCACGACGATTCCATCCTGCTCTGGCTGCGCTACCCGGCCGGCAAGGACGTGCAGTATCCCGGCGGGCTCCACACCGTGCACGGGCATACGCCCAACCCGGAAGGGCCCGAGCTCTACAAGGGCCGAACGAACCTGGACACGCTTGCCGTCCGCACCGGGCGGCTGGTGGTCGGCGTTTTCGATGACGATCGCCCGGGTGGGCCGGTCGATCTGCTCGAGGTCAAGGTCGACTGATCATACCGGGCGCGCCTCGATCACCGAGATGTCGCGCCCCGTGTCGGTGACCCCCGAGACCAGGAAGCCGTTCGCCTCGAGCAGGGACCGATATTGCTCGCGCGTCCGCTGCCGGCTGGCGAACTGGGCCAGCATGATGATGTCGAGCAGCTTGGACCAGTGCACGTCCTCGTCCTCCGGCACTTCGGTCTCTATGACGAGAAGGCGGGCGTCGGCGGGAACCGCGGCCCGTACGGTCTGCAGTATCCGCGAGGCCTCCTCATCGGGCCAGTCGTGCAGGATTTCCATCAGGACGATGGCATCGCCCTCCGGCACCTTCTCGAAGAAACTACCCGGCACGTATTCCAGGCGCTCGGGGGCCGCATGTTTGCGTGCGGCCTCGACCACGGCGGGAACATCGAAAAGCACCCCCTCAGCCTGGTCGTGCTTTTCGAGGACGGCTCTGAGAAGATGCCCCTGGCCGCCGCCGACATCCACGATCCGCCGGTAGGGCGAAAAGTCGTGGCTGGCGAGGATGCCTTCGATCTGCGCCCTGGCCTTGGCCTGCATGGCCTCGCCGAACTGGCGCTCGTGATCCGGGTGCGCTTCGAAATAGCCCCAAAGCCCGCCATCGTAGAGCCGTGTCGCCACGGCCTCGCCCGTGCGCAGGCTGTGGGCCAGTTCGGCGGCGCTGCGCCAGTGGACTTCCTGCGCGAACATCATGACGAACGGGCGCATCGAGGCGGGATGGTCCTGCCGCAGCAGGCGTGATGCGTCCGTATGCGCTATGGTGCCTGCGTTCCTGGCAAAGATGCCGTGGGAAGCGAGCAACCGCATTGTCCGGTCGAGCGCGTCCGGATTGGCGCCGACGCGTTCCGCCAGCGCCGCGACCGGCGTGTCCTCTTCCAGAGCGTCAGCCACCTGCAGGTCGGTCACGGCCTCAAGAGCTGCCACCAGATAATGGCCGGCCGCGAGTTGCTGGATTGTGTCAAAAGCCGTCTCTCCCATCGTACCCTCCTGTTGAAGATAGATCGTCAAACGAACTCGACTTGGTAATGATGAGGGTTATTCGCGCGGTCCGGACCTGGGACGCCCGGGTAGGCGCACGTCAGGCACCGACGCCAACGGCGATCGATGCCTTCTCAAGCGTTGCGGGCCATGTCCAATGCGAAAACGAGCATAACTCGCCTGCCGCTCCCTCGAGCGGCATACAATCACGTTTGAGGCGACCTGTCAGTGCGCCTCAATGGTCGATCTTGCTCAGGAAATAGGTGAGCGCCACGATAACCATGGCCACCGCTCCGCCCAGATAGAGGATGTCCGGGCTGCCGTTCCCGGTCCAGACGACCGCCTGGCCGAGGAAATAGACGGCGAGCACGGTGATGGTCACGCCGACCAGCTTGGACTTGAGATCGTCGAGGTTGTCGATCTTGAGCCAGGCCGGCAGGCGCAGGTCCTGGTTGAAATAGAGCTGGTAGAGCCCGAGGGAGACCACCTGCACCACCGTTGCGAGCAGGAAGAGGTCCACGATTTCGATGGCCAGCAGTAGCGCCTCGTCGCGGCTCGGATGGTGGTCCGAGATGTAGAGGGCGTCGATGAAGTGCCAGGTCTCGATGGCGCCGTAGACCAGAAGCGCCAGCGCCGCCATGAAGGTAGCCACGACCGGAATGACCATGACGGCCCGGATGAAGCCGCCGCCCGCCGTCAGGAGCGCGCTCGTGCCGCCGGATTCGGCCTCGTGCTGCGATTGGTGCTGGTTGCTGGCGCTCATGGTGGTCCTCCGGGGCCGATATGCCTAGCATAGGCGGCTCCTTTGGCAGGACAACAGATCGTCGCAGGGCCAAATGTGCATTTCCGACATACTGGACAATTGACCGGAAGGCTCTCGCGCTGTTTTGTGCACGGATGAGCATGAACGACACCCCAGAGATCGGTCCGGTGATCCAGCGCGAACGCAAGGCGCGGCATCTGACCCTTGAGCAACTGGCAGCCCGCTCGGGCGTTTCCAAATCGATGCTGTCCCAGATCGAGCGAAGCGAGGCCAACCCGACATTTGCGGTTCTCTGGAGCCTGACCCAAGCCCTCAAGATCGACTTCACCGACCTGATCGCCGGTGGCGTGGCGCATCGGCAGGCCAACCCGATCGAACTGGTGCCGGTGGCGCATACGCCCGAGATCAAGAGCCCGGATGGCGCCTGGAAGCTGCGTATCCTCAGCCCTCCGGCACTGGCCGGGCGCATGGAGTGGTACGACGTCGAGATCGCGCCCAAGGGCAGGCTCGAAAGCGCCCCGCACGCGCCGGGTACGTTCGAGCACCTGACCGCCCGCAGTGAGGGGCTCGTGGTCGAGACCGAACAGGGCCGCCAGGAACTCGGCGAAGGCGAGACCGCCCGCTATCGCGCCGATGTGGTGCACAAGATTCTCAACGGCGGAGCGGAAGCAGCCCACGCCCTGATGGTCGTGCTCTACGAATAGAATTCCGCTCCCTCGTTGACAGAATTCCAATATAGTGGAATTGTTCTGTTTAGCGGAAGGGAGCGGGATATGGATTCCGGATTTACCGATCACCTCAAGGCAGTCCTCGCCGAGATCGAGGCGGATGGCTTCACCAAGCGCGAACGCGAACTGGTAAGCCCTCAAGGCGGAACCGTTCGACTGGAAGGTTCGAGCGAGCGCGTCATCAATCTTTGCGCCAACAACTACCTCGGTCTGGCCGACGAGCCAGCCATCGTGGAGGCGGCGGGGGCGGCGCTCGAGCGCTACGGCTTCGGAATGGCGTCGGTTCGCTTCATCTGCGGCACCAATGAGCTGCACCGCGCGCTCGAGGAGCGCATCGCCAGCTATTTGGGCAAGGACGACGCCATCCTCTTCGGCTCGTGCTTCGATGCCAATGGCGGCATCTTCGAGACGTTGCTGACCGCCGAGGATGCGGTGATTTCCGATGCCCTCAACCACGCCTCGATCATCGACGGCATCCGCCTCTCCAAGGCGCAGCGCTTCCGTTACGCCAATAGCGACATGGATGACCTGGAAACGCAGCTCAAGGCGGCCGACGCCGCCGGAGCGCGTTTCAAGCTGATCGTAACCGACGGCGTCTTCTCGATGGACGGCTACGTCGCCAAGCTCCCCGAGATCTGCACGCTCGCCGAGCAGTACGGCGCGCTGGTGATGATCGATGATTGCCACGCCACCGGCCATCTTGGCGACAAGGGCAGGGGCACCCCGGCGCTGACCGGCGTCGGCAACCGCGTCGATATCATCTCGGGCACGCTCGGCAAGACCTTGGGCGGCGCCATGGGCGGCTTCATCGCGGCGAGCCAGCCGATCATCGATATCCTGCGCCAGCGCGCGCGGCCCTATCTCTTCTCGAACGCCCTGGCCCCCTCCATCGTCGCCGGCTCGATCAAGGCGCTCGAAATCGCCGAAGCTGCCGATGATCGCCGCGAGCGCCTCAAGCGCCACGCGCAGCGGTTCCGGACGGCGCTGGGCGAAGCAGGTTTCGACCTGCTGCCCGGCGAGACGCCAATCATTCCGGTCATGCTCAACGACGCCAACCGCGCGACGGCCATGGCGCAGGAACTGGGCAGGCGCGGCGTCATGGTGACGGCCTTCTCCTTCCCGGTGGTCCCCAAGGGCAAGGCACGTATTCGCACACAGATGTCGGCGGCTCTCACCGACGAAGACATCGGCTTTGCCATCGGCGCCTTCATAGACGCGGGCAAGGCTCTCTCGATTATCTAGAGGTTTCCATCATGAAGGCTCTCGTGAAAGCCAAGGCCGAGCCGGGGATCTGGCTCGAAGACGTGCCCGTGCCGCAGATCGGGCCGGACGACGTGCTGGTGAAGGTCCACAAGACCGGCATCTGCGGCACCGACATCCACATCTACAAGTGGGACGAGTGGGCGCAGCGGACGATTCCGGTGCCCATGACGGTGGGTCACGAATATTGCGGCGAGATCGTCGAACTGGGCGCCAACGTGCGCAACCTTTCGATCGGCCAGCGCGTCTCGGGCGAAGGGCACGTCATCGGCATGAAGAGCCGCGCCTCGCGCGGCGGCCGCTTCCACCTCGATCCCGAAACCCGGGGCATCGGCGTCAACCTGCCGGGCGCCTTCGCCGAATATGTGCGCATCCCGGCGTTCAACATCGTGCCGCTGCCGGAGACGATCTCCGATGAACTGGGCGCGATCCTCGATCCGCTGGGCAACGCGGTTCATACGGCGCTGACATTCGATCTCGTGGGCGAGGACGTGCTGGTGACCGGGGCAGGCCCTATAGGCATCATGGGCGCGGCCATTGCCCGCCATGTAGGCGCGCGGCACGTGGTCATCACCGACGTTGACGCCAAGCGGCTCGAACTCGCCGGCCAGACGGCCGACGTGGTACCGGTCAACGTTGCCGAGGAGAAGCTCGAGGACGTTATGGTGCGCCTCGGCATGCGCGAGGGTTTTGACGTGGGGCTCGAGATGAGCGGCTCCCCGCAGGCGCTCGACCAGATGCTCGATCACCTGGTGATGGGCGGCAAGGTGGCGCTGCTCGGCCTGCCGGCCAAGCCGTTCCTCTTCGACCTCTCCAAGGTCGTGCTGCGCATGATCACGCTCAAAGGCATCTATGGCCGCGAGATGTTCGAGACCTGGCACAAGATGCTGGCCATGCTCGAAAGCGGGCTGGATGTGAGCGGGGTGATCACCGATCGGTTCAAGGCCGAGGATTACCAGACCGCGTTCGCCAAGGCGGCGGCGGGCGGTTCGGGCAAGATCGTGCTGGAGTGGGTTTAGTCCTTCAGCGTGGTCGCATGCTGGACTAACAGTTGGTCAGAAGGTCTCCCTCCCCCCTGTGGGGAGGGAACAAGGGTGGGGGATGCAGGGGGCAAGGTGCCTTGGGCTCACCCCCACCCTCTATCCCTCCCCACAAGGGGGAGGGAGGCGATGGAGTCTCGCGTTTCGAGGCTGCCGGATATCTCGCCCTTGCTATCCTAATCTGGTATGGTAGTTTCGCTTGCCCGCCTTCTTGCAGCAAGAGAAGCCTACCTGATGAGATACGCCATCGTCGGCACTGGTGCGCGGCACCAGATGTTCCGCAACGCTATTGCCCGCAACTTCGGAAATCGCCATGAAATCGCGGCGCTTGCCGACCTGAACCCGCACCGCCTGGCGCTGTCCGCCGGCTGGGTGAAGGACAATGCCAGCCGCGAGGTGCCGACCTACCTCGCCACCGATTTCGACCGCATGATCGCCGAGCAGCAGCCCGATACGGTGATCGTCACCACGCCCGACTTCACGCACAACGAATACATCGTGGCGGCCCTCAAGGCGGGGCGGGACGTCATCACCGAAAAGCCGATGACCACCGATCTCAAGCGGCTCAAGGCAATTCTCGACGCCCAGCGCGAGAGCGGCAAGTCGGTGACGGTGACGTTCAACTACCGCTATACGCCGGCCCGGACCCAGCTCAAGGATATCCTGATGTCGGGCGCGATCGGGGAGATCACAGCTGTCGATTTCCGCTGGTATCTCGACCGGGTGCATGGCGCCGACTATTTCCGTCGCTGGCACCGCTACAAGGATCGTTCCGGCGGACTATTGGTCCATAAGTCCACCCACCATTTCGACCTCGTCAACTGGTGGCTGGGTTCGACCCCGACCCGTATCAATGCCAATGGCAAGCTGGCTTTCTATACGCCGGAAATGGCCAAGAAACTCGGGCTGGAAGGGCACGGCGTGCGTTGTCACGGCTGCCCGGTGGCCGAGCGGTGCGACTTCCGCCTCGACCTGGATACCGACGAGGCGCTCAAGGCGCTCTATCTCGACGCCGAGGAGGACGACGGGTACCTGCGCGACAAGTGCGTGTTCGCCGACGACATCACCATCGAGGACACCATGCAGGTGCAGGCCGAATATGCGAGCGGTGCCAGCCTCAACTACACGCTGGTGGCCTATAGTCCGTGGGAAGGCCTGGAGGTTAAGTTCCACGGCACCAAGGGCGAACTGACGCATCGCCACGTGGAAGTGCATGGCGTATTCGGCGGCAAGCGTGACCATGCCCACAAGGACGGGATCACCACCGAGCTTCACCTGGCGGGCGGGTTGCCGCAGTCGATTCCCGTCTGGGAAGGAACCGGCGACCACGGCGGCGCCGACCCGGTGATGCTGGGCTATATCTTCGACAAGGAGAACATGGAGCCCGATCGCTATGGTCGCGCCTCCAACCAGGTGCAGGGCGCGTGGTCCATTCTTACGGGCATCTCCGCGAACCGGTCCATGGCCACCGGCGAAGTTGTCGATGTCGATGCATTGCTCGCCGAGTATGATATCAGTCTGCCCAGAGGGTGATCGGAGCCGGAATGAACGAACAGACTGAAATCGCTGCCGGAGATGGCATGGACACGATCGCCACGCGAATGATGACCAATCTGCGTGACGCGATCGTGCGCCTGGACCTCAAGCCGGGAGACACGATTTCGGAGGCCGAGGTCGCCGAGCGCTTCGGCGTCTCGCGCCAACCTGTTCGCGAGGCGTTTATCCGGCTTGGCCAGCAGGGCCTGCTGCTGATCAGGCCCAAGCGCGCGACCATGGTCAAGCGCATCTCCGAAGACGGCGTCGGGCAGTCCCGGTTCATCCGGGAGGCCATCGAAGTCGAAATCATCCGCCGGGCTGCTGCCGCACTGACCGAAGCGACCGGCCCGATGCTCGAAGCAATTCTGGCGCAGCAGAACGCGGCCGCGGCAGCGGGCGACATAGGCCTCTTTCACACGCTCGACGAGACTTTCCACCGGGCGCTGGCACAGACGGCGGGCGTCGAATACGCCTGGCAGCTCATCGACGACCACAAGATCCAGTTGGATCGGGTCCGCTACCTGACCCTGCCGCGCTCCGATCCGCCGCGGACCATCGGCGAACACCGCGCGATCACCGACGCGGTCCTCGCCGGCAATGGCGCGGCCGCCGAAGCGGCGCTGCGCGCGCACCTCGGCAAGGCGGAGGCGCTGCTCCACCAGGCCAAGGCGGATTTTCCCGACTATTTCGAGTAATCAGGTCAGCCGCTCGACGGCCCGGATGACGCCGCGCAGCTCGGCCAGCCCACGCAGGCGCCCGACGGCAGGATAACCCGGCGCGCTCTGGCGCGTGAGATCGGTGAGCATGCGCTGGCCGTGATCAGGCCGGTAGATGAGGCTCTGCGCCGGCGAGCGCATGCGGTCCTCCGCCACCAGCGCCTTGATCACTTCGATCATGTCCACGTCGCCATCCAGATGCGCCGCCTCGTGGAAGCTGCGGCTGTCGCTCTCCCGCCTGGTGGAGCGCAGGTGGACGAAGTGCACGCGCGACGCGAAACGCCTGAAGATCGAGACCAGGTCGTTGTCCGCCCGCACGCCCAGGCTGCCCGTGCAGAAGCACATGCCGTTGGAACCCGAGGGCACGGCATCGAATAGAGCGGCATAGTCGGCCTCTGTTGAAGCGACGCGCGGCAGGCCGAGCAGGGGACGCGGAGGGTCGTCGGGGTGGAGTGTCAGCTTGACCCCCAGGCTTTCCGCCGCCGGCGTCACCGCCTCGAGGAATTCGATCAGATGCTGGCGCAACCGGGCGGCATCGATGCCCGAATACTGGCGCAGGCGCTCCTTGAAGGCGGGCAGCGTCAGGGCATCGGAAGTCGAGCCGGGCAGGGCGCTCGTGATGATACGCGCCACCTCCGCCAGCCCATCCTCGCCCAACTGCTCGCGCGCCGCCGCAGCCTCGCGCTTGTCCTCTTCGCTATATTCGGCCTCGACCCCGTCCCGCTGCAGCACGAAAAGCTCGAAGGCCGCGAAGGCGCGGTGATCGAATCGCATCGCGGTCGAGCCGGTTGCCGTGACGTAGTCGATCTGCGTGCGCGTCCAGTCCACCACCGGCATGAAGTTGTAGCAGATGGTCGAGATGCCACAGCGCGCCACCGATTCCATGGATGCGATCCAGGCCTCGATCTCCGCCGCGGCGACTTTCCCCTCGCGCTTGACGCGATCCGCAATGGGGATGGATTCGACCACGGACCAGCGCAGCGGCGAGCGGCCCGGCGGCGTCTCCTCGATAAGGTTCTTGCGCGCGGCGACTTCTGCCTCGGTCCAGACCTCTCCGATCGGAACATGATGCAGGGCCGAGACGATATCGGAAGCACCCGCCTGCCGGACATCGTCCAGGCTCACGCCCGCATCCGGCCCGAACCAACGCCAACCTTCACGCATTCCTTCCTCCCGTCTTTCTCCCACTCCTATCAGGTATGGCAGATTTGCCAATCGGGCGACGGGACTTGGAAAGGCGACAAATTCCGATATAGTGGAATTGGATCGCTGTCAGGCTGGAATAGGCCCGCGATGGGAGTGGTGATGTTCCTTTCGGTATTCGACGTTTTCAAGATCGGGATCGGCCCGTCCAGTTCGCACACGATGGGGCCGATGGTTGCGGCCAACCGGTTCCTCGACGAACTCGCCACGGGCCAATGGCCGCGGCCGGCCACTGCGCAGGTGGCTGCCCTGGCAGTGAGCCTTCACGGCTCGCTGGCCTTTACCGGCATCGGACACGGCACCGGCCGGGCCGTCATTCTTGGTCTTAGCGGCTATACGCCGGCTTCGATCGACCCCGACGATATCGAGGCGGTGATCGCCCGCGTGGAGCGGTTGGGCCGGGTCGAGCCTCCAGGGCACCCGTCCTACCGGTTCAGGCCGGCCGTCGACCTGGTCTACGACAAGCAGCACGTGATGCCCGGGCACCCCAACGGCCTCCAGATCGCGGCCTATGACGCCGACGGCGGCCTGCTGCTGCGGCGCAGCTACTACTCCATCGGCGGCGGTTTCGTGCTGGAGGAGAGCGAACTGGCCGCACTCAAGCACAAGACGCCACGCGACACGGTGCCGGTGCCCTATCCGTTCGAGACGGCGGCCCAGATGCTTGGCATGGCCAAAAGCTCGGGCCTCTCCATCGCCGAGATGAAACGCAGCAACGAATTGGCGCGCCAGAGCGAGGCCGAACTCGACGCCGGGCTCGACCGCATCTGGCAGGCAATGTCCAATTGCATCGACCGTGGGATGAGCCAGGAAGGGCAACTGCCCGGCGGCCTCAAGGTGCGGCGGCGCGCGAAGGCCATCCGCCTGCAGCTCGAAGCCGAGCGCTCGCGCAATGCCGTCAATCCGCTGACCGCAAACGATTGGCTGGCGCTCTACGCGATGGCCGTCAACGAGGAGAACGCGGGCGGAGGCAAGGTGGTGACGGCGCCGACGAATGGAGCCGCAGGCGTCATCCCTTCCGTGCTGCGCTATTACCGCGACTTCGCGACCGACTGGACGGAGGAGGGGACCCGAACCTTCCTTCTCACGGCCGCCGCCGTCGGGGGCATCATCAAGCACAACGCCTCGATCTCGGGCGCCGAGGTCGGCTGCCAGGGCGAGGTCGGCTCGGCCTCGGCAATGGCGGCTGCCGGCCTCTGCGCCGTGATGGGTGGCACGCCCGAGCAGGTGGAGAACGCCGCCGAGATTGCCCTGGAGCATCATCTTGGCATGACCTGCGACCCGGTCGGCGGGCTGGTGCAGATCCCCTGCATCGAGCGCAACGCCTTCGGCGCGGTCAAGGCTGTTACCGCTGCCTCCCTCGCCATGAAGGGAGACGGCGTGCACAGCGTGGCCCTTGACGCATGCGTCGAAACCATGCGCCAGACCGGCCGCGACATGAACGAGCGCTACAAGGAAACCAGCCTGGGCGGGTTGGCCGTCAACGTGGTCGAATGCTGATCGACGCGCGCAAGCGCCTGTTGGGGATTACGAAGCTGGAACATTGACCATCTGGTATGGTAGTTGTAATCGACGATAAATCGAGGTTACAGCATTGCCACTTCATCCAGACCGGTTGTTCCCCGCCGATCCGACGGTTCGCGGGCTCGCGCGCGAGCTCTATCAGAGCGTCAAAGACCTGCCGATCGTGTCGCCGCACGGCCACACGGAGCCGCGCTGGTATGCGGAGGACGCGGCGTTCCCCGATCCGGTGGCGCTCTTCATCAAACCCGACCATTACATCTTCCGGATGCTTTATTCGCAGGGAGTTTCCCTCGAGGCCCTGGGTATTCCCGATCGCGACGGCAATCCGAAGAAGACCGATGACCGCGCCATCTGGCGGCTTTTCGCCGAGAACTGGTTTCTCTTCCGCTCGACCCCGTCCCGCCTCTGGTTCGAGCACTCGCTGGAAACCGTCTTCGGCATCACCGAGCGGCTGACGCCGCTCAACGCCGACCGCATCTACGATCAGATTGCCGAGGCCTTGCAGACGCCCGAGTTGCGGCCGCGCGCGCTCTATGACCGCTTCCGCATCGAGGCGATCTCGACGACCGACGCGGCGACCGACGATCTGCGCTACCACGACGCCGTGCTGGCATCGGGCTGGCATGGCCGCGTCCTGCCCGCCTACCGACCCGATTTTGTCATCGACCCCGAGCGCGAAGGCTTTCCGCAGCGGGTCGCCGAGTTCGTGGCCCTGGCCGGCACGCCCATGAGCTGGGCGGGCTACCTCGACGCCCACCGGGTTCGCCGGGCCTATTTCAAGGCTCGCGGCGCCACGTCGTCCGATCATGGGCACCCGAGCGCACGCACGGCCAATCTTTCGAGGGGCGAGGCCGAGGCTCTGTTCGACCGTGTCGTGAAGGGTAATCCCTCTCCCGAGGACGCCGAGCTCTTCCGCGCGCAGATGCTCACCGAGATGGCGCGCATGAGCCTGGAAGACGGCCTCGTGATGCAGATTCATCCCGGCTCGTTCCGCAACCACAACCGTGATGTCTTTGCCGCCTACGGCCCGGACAAGGGCGCCGACATTCCTGCGCGGACCGACTATGTGCGCGCTCTCAAGCCGCTCCTGGACGAGGTGGGGAACAGGTCGGACCTCACCATCATCCTCTTCACGCTCGATGAAACGACATACGGGCGCGAACTGGCGCCGCTGGCCGGCCACTATCCCGCGCTCCGGCTGGGGCCGGCCTGGTGGTTCTACGACAGCCCCGAGGGGATGCTGCGCTATCGCCAGCTGGTGACCGAGACCGCCGGCTTCTACAACACCGTAGGCTTCAACGACGATACGCGGGCTTACCTGTCGATTCCGGCGCGCCACGACGTGGCCCGGCGGGTGGATTGCTCGTACCTCGCAGGGCAGGTGGCAACGCACCTGATGGACCTCGATGAGGCCCATGAGGTTGCCAGCGACCTGGCTTACGGGCTGGCGAAGAAGGCCTACCGCATCTAAGGGCGCCAAACCGTTAGTGAGCGTGCTCCGGGGTTTCGCTTTCGACATCCCCGACGTCGCTGGAGCCTTCCAGCGCGTTGATGTCATCCACGAAGCGAACGCCGACCTTTTCGAGTGCCGGTCTGCCCGCGGCGAAATTGTCCTCGATGATCCATTCGCGGTCCGGACCGGCGAATACAGGGCTGACAGCCTCGATGCCGAAGCTGCGCTCGAGCAGGTGGCGATCCTCGTCCGAGGCCGCGCGAACCGTGCGCCGGGCAATGGAGTTCGGAAACGTCGCATTTGCCCTGACCCAGCCGGCCAGTTCCGGCTCGACCATCGCCGCCAGGTCGAGGACCGCACTGGCCGCGACGCGCCCGTTTTCGGGCATGTCGTCGCAACTGAGGACCGTGAAGGCGCCGGCCCCGCTGTTCCAGCGACGCCTTAGCGCCGCAACGATCAATCCGATGACCGTCCGGGGTGCGTTGATGTCTTCGGCATCGGCAACGACGTCCGGATGATCGGCGTCGAAATGCCCGGTAGTGGGATCGACGTAATATCCGCCCGGCGTGATGGTCAGGCTGACGATGCGAATGGCGGGATCTTCCAGCCGATCGAGTATCGCGTCCGTCTCGCCCGGCTCGAGGAACTCGGCCATCGGCGCCAGCACGCGGGTGGTCGTACGATGACCGTCTTCCTCCACGATCGTCGAAAGCCAGTCCTGGCGTTCGAGCAGCAGGCGCATGTGTCCGTCCGCCGCCCGGACGCCCGCGCCGGCAATGGCCCAGTCGTGGCCTTCGCCCAGATTGAAGAGATCGTCGAGATAGGTGGCCTGATGGGCGCGGTGGAAGTTGCCCACCCCGAAATGCATGATGCCCGTCTTGAGGCGCGCCAGATTGTAATGCGGAACCGTCGCGGTCAGCGAGACCTGCGCCAGTGTCGCCAGCGACACCTTTGTCGTCATAGAAATCCTCGCGCGGCTGTTTACCGCCCCCAGGTTCGGCTTATCCCGAACGGATCGGGCGCGATTATGGCGCCCCTGCGGCCTTGCTGAGGCGGCTGTCCAAAAGGTCGCCGCTGTCGGAGAGGATCGAATAGGCGATGCCCGAGAGTGCCGAGTTGATCCGCTTGAGGGCATGCACGGTTTCCAGATGCAGGTCGCTGCTTTCCCGACTCGCCGCCGTTCCGGCGCGCAGCCGCGTCAGATGCCGGGCGATGCTCTCGCGCTCGAACGCCCCGATCTCGTCCTTTTCCTCGATCAGCTGGCGCGCCGAATCGCGATCCTCGGAAACGAGCACGTTGAGCGACAGCTGCATGTTGCCGAGCACGCGTGCGTGCAGGTCCGTCAACTCCTGCCAGCCCTGGTCCGAGAACTTGATATTGCGCTCGCATTTTTGCTCGGCGAGCTTGAGCAGCTGCTTGGCGACGATGTCGCCGGCCTGCTCGACATTGATGGCGAAGCTGGTGAGTTCCTGCCCGCGCCGCTTCTGGTCGCGATCCATCGAATCCCAATCGAGGCTGGCAAGGTAGAGCTTGATGTCGCTGTTGGACTTGTTGACCTCCGCCTCCAGCTCCTTGATCTGCTTGATCGCGACCTTGTCCCCGGTTTGGTAGATATCCATCACGGGCTGCAGCATCACTTCCACCAGCTCGCTCATGCGCAGCAGCTCGCGCGTCGCGCTGGCGAGGGCGGTGTCGGGATTGGCCTTGGCTTCGCGGATAAGCGCCGGCTGGCGCAGCCGCGCCACGTCCATGGTGTCGCTCGGCGCCGGCTTGAGCAGGCGTTCGGTGAACCTGGCCATCTGGGAAACGAACGGCAGGCACACCGCGACGCGGAAAAGATTGAAGGCGACGTGGAAGACGATGACGTCCGAACCGGGCATTGCTTCCATGAACTCCAGCGGCGGCCGGACGAACTGCAGGACCAGCAGCAGCGCGACGGCCACCAGGACCTGGAAGACCAGGTTTCCCAGCGCTATGCGCCGCGCGCGCACGTCCATCGCCCGCGTGAGGATGACCGTGATGACGGCGCCGCCGGTGTTGACGCCCAGCACCAGCGCGGCCGACATCTCGACCGGTATGAGACCATGCGCCGAGAACGAGGCGATCAGCAGGATCGCGGCCACCGAGGAGTGAATGGCCCAGCCGAGCAGGGCAGCGAGCAGGAACGCCGTGATCAGGTCGTTGCGCAGGTAACCCACGCCCATGGCAAGGATCGGGCTGTCGCGCCAGGCCGCCGTGGCCTCCGACATCATCTGGAGCGAAATCAGGGTGAAGGCGAGGCCGAGGATGAGCCGGCCGAGTTGCTTGGTCTGTCGGGCGCTGCCCTTGAGGAAGAGGCCGCCGCCGGCGATGATGAGCAGGGGGGTGAGCCAGGAAAGATCGAGCGAGAGTATGCTGGCCACGAGGGCCGATCCGAGCGCCGCGCCCAGTTGCACAGCAATGCCCGTGCTGGCCGTCATCAGGCCGCTGCCCGCAAATCCGATGGCCAGGAGCGCCGCCGCAGTCGAACTCTGCAGGGCGATGGCCATCGTGGCCCCCGAGCTGGCGGCCGCCAGCTTGCTGGAACTGGCAAAGGCGAGCACGCGCCTGAGCTGGGTGGAATAGGAGCGCTCCACCGCTGTTCGCACCATACGCACGGCCCAGATCAGCAGCACGATGGCCGCTACCAGGTGTACGACAGTGAGATACATGCCTTTCCTCCGTTGAGTCGGGGGTGATTGTTCACGCTAACAATGCGCGCACAGCCGCAAGGTCGAAACCCCCTTGTCGCCATCCGGTTGCGCAGCATCCTCCTTCCGCGCAAACGTCCGGCATTTTTCGGACCTCAGATTTTCATATGAACGTTCAGGAAGCAAGGAGAGCTAACGCCTCCTCGTTCGAATGTTCGCGCAAAGATGCTGATATCACGCGTTCATGTCATAAAAGTGCAATCAGGTCCGCCTATTCCTCGCGACGGCCGCGATGGCCTTCACATCCGAACCAACCCACACTTGTCCACCTCCATTTTCATATGAACTTTTCATGTTGCCATATGAAAATTCGATTGCTAGCGTTTCGACCAAGGAAGGCAATCGACCTTCTGGAGGGGACCTAAAAGGGAAGAGACCTATGAACAAGCTTGCATTGCTTGCCACGACCGCTATTGCGGCGCTCACTTTCGCTTCCACCGCCGAAGCTGCGACCAAGATCCAGTGGTGGCACGCCATGGGTGGCGAACTGGGCGCCAAGCTCGAGGAAATCGCTGCCAACTTCAACAAGACCCAGAGCGACTACGAGATCGTTCCGGTCTACAAGGGCTCCTATGACGAGGCCCTGACCGGCGCCATTGCCGCCTTCCGCGCCAACGAACAGCCTGCCATCATTCAGGTCTACGAAGTCGGCACCGGCACCATGATGGGCGCCAAGGGCGCCGTCTATCCGGTCTACCAGCTCATGAAGGACATGGGCGAGCCCTTCGACCAGTCCAAGTTCCTTCCGGCCGTCGTTGGCTACTACTCGGACACCGAAGGCAACGTGCTCTCGCTGCCGTTCAACTCGTCCACCCCGATCATGTACTACAACAAGGACGTGTTCAAAAAAGCCGGCCTTGACCCGGAAGTCGCCCCCAAGACCTGGAAAGAGGTCGAGGAATTCTCCCAGAAGATCATCGACTCCGGCGCTGCCAAGTGCGGCTTCACCACCGGCTGGATCGCCTGGGTGCAGCTCGAGAACCTGAACGCCATCCACGATCAGCCCTATTCCACCAAGGCCAACGGCTTCGGCGGCCTGGATGCCGAGTTCACGTTCAACAACGACCTCTCCGTACGCCACTGGGAAAACCTGAAGAAGTGGCAGGATTCCCACGTGTTTGAATTCGGCGGCCCGGGCGGCGGCGACAATGCTCCCCCGCTGTTCTACTCGCAGGAATGCGCGATCTACATGAACTCGTCCGCTTCCCGCGCCGGCGTCATCAACAACGCCAAGGACTTCGAGGTCGGCTTCGCTCCGCTGCCCTACTACGATGACGTGACCACCGATCCGAAGAACTCGATCATCGGCGGCGCCACCCTCTGGACCCTCCAGGGCCGTCCGGCCGAAGAGTACAAGGGCGTGGCCAAGTTCTTCACCTACCTCCAGCAGCCCGAAGTCCAGGCCGCCTGGCACCAGTACACCGGCTACCTGCCGATCACGCAGGCTGCCTACGACCTGGGTATTTCGCAGGGCTTCTACGAGAAGAACCCTGGCTCCGACATCGCCATCAAGCAGCTGACCCGCGTCACCCCGACCGAGAACTCCAAGGGCATCCGCTTCGGCAACTACGTCCAGATCCGCAACATCATCTCCGATGAAGCCGTTGCGATGCTGGGCGGCCAGAAGACTGCCAAGGAAGCTCTCGACGAAGCCGTTGCCAAGGGCAACCAGCTCCTGCGCGAGTTCGAGGCGGCCAACCAGTAAGGCCTGGCCTGCACACCGGAAGCCCGCGCCAACCCGCGGGCTTCCTTTTGCCCCGAACCCGAGATAGGCCGATGCAGACCAAGCGCACCGTCTTTCCAAACAAGGTCCTGCCGTACCTGCTTCTTCTGCCGCAGCTGGCCGTGACTTTCGTTTTCTTCCTGTGGCCGGCGGCCCAGGCCTTCTGGCAATCCTTCCTTCGCGAAGACGCCTTCGGCTTCAAGACCACGTTCGTGTGGTTTGCCAACTATTCCAAGCTGTTCGAGGATCCGAACTACCTCAATTCGATGCGCGTGACGGCGATCTTTGCGATCAGCGTCACCGTCCTCTCGATGGTGGTCGCGCTGATCCTGGCCGTCACGGCCAGCCGCATGCTGCGCTCCTCGAAGGTCTATTCCACCCTTCTGGTATGGCCCTACGCCATTGCGCCGGCCATCGCCGGCATCCTCTGGTGGTTCATGTTCAACCCGACCATCGGCATCCTCAGCTACGCGCTGCGGGCGTTCGGGGTGAACTGGAACCACATGATCAACCCCAACGACGCGATGATCCTCATCGTGCTCGCCGCCACCTGGAAGCAGATCTCGTACAACTTCCTGTTCTTCCTGGCTGGCCTGCAATCCATCCCGAAATCGCTCGAGGAAGCGGCGGCCATCGATGGCGCCGGCCCGGTCAAGCGCTTCTGGACCATCGTCTTCCCGCTGCTGTCGCCGACGACCTTCTACCTGCTGGTCATCAACGTGGTCTACGCCATGTTCGATACGTTCGGCGTCATCCACGCGACCACAGAAGGCGGACCGTCCCGCGCCACCGAGATCCTCGTCTACAAGGTCTATTTCGATGGTTTCATCGGCCTCAATCTCGGCTCCTCCGCTGCCCAGTCGGTCATTCTGATGGGTATCGTCATCGCCCTAACCGCCATCCAGTTCCGCTTCGTCGAGCGGCGCGTGCAGTACTGAGGAGGCGCAAATGGTAGAAAACCGTCCCATCCTCAACTTCCTCTCGCACCTGGTGATGATCATCGGCGTGGTGGTCGTGGTGTTCCCCGTCTACCTGGCTTTCATCGCCTCGACGCGCGGCCCCAACGACTTCTACTCGGGCGTCGTGCCGCTCCTGCCGGGGCCGCACATGATCGAGAACTACTGGACCATGCTGACCAGCGGCATGTCGACCTCGGGCGCGCCGCCGCTCGGGCCGATGATGCTCAACTCGCTGATCATGGCGCTGGGCGTCGCGATCGGAAAGATCGCCATCTCGATCCTGTCGGCCTTCGCCATCGTCTACTTCCGCTTTCCCTTCCGCACGCTTGCCTTCTGGCTGATCTTCATCACGCTGATGCTGCCGGTCGAAGTGCGTATCGTGCCGACCTTCAAGGTTGTGGCGGACCTGGGGCTGCTCAACAACTACGGCGGGCTCATCGTGCCGCTGATCGCCTCGGCGACGGCCACCTTCCTCTTCCGCCAGTTCTTCCTGACCGTTCCCGAAGAGCTGATGGAGGCGGCGCGCGTCGACGGGGCAGGGCCGATGAAGTTCTTCCGCGATATCCTGTTGCCGCTCTCGGTCACCAATATCGCAGCCCTCTTCGTGATCCTCTTCATCCTGGGCTGGAACCAGTACCTGTGGCCGCTGATCGTGACCACGAACCCGGACCAGTACACCGTCGTGATGGGCATCAAGCGCATGGCCGACGTCGCCGACAGCTACCCGCAATGGCACACGGTCATGGCGGCGGTGATCCTCGCCGGCCTTCCTCCCGTCCTCGTCATCATCGGAATGCAGCGCCTGTTCGTCAAAGGCCTCACCGAAACGGAGAAGTAACATGGCAACGATCGATCTCGTTGACATCAAGAAAGACTACGGCAACGGCCTGGCGGTGAAGGGCATCGACCTCAACGTCGCCGATGGTGAGTTCATCGTCCTCGTCGGCCCCTCCGGCTGCGGCAAGTCCACGCTCCTGCGCATGGTCGCCGGCCTGGAAACGGTATCCGGCGGCACCGTCAGCATCGGCGGCAAGAACGTGAACAAGGCCGAGCCGGCCGAGCGCGACATCGCCATGGTGTTCCAGAACTATGCGCTCTACCCGCACATGACCGTGCGGCAGAACCTCGAATACGGCCTCAAGAACCGCGGCGTGCCGCGGCCGGAGATCGACAAGCGCGTCAAGGAAGCCGCCGATATTCTCGAGATCGGCCAGTTCCTCGACCGCAAGCCGCGCCAGCTTTCCGGCGGCCAGCGCCAGCGCGTTGCCATGGGGCGTGCCATCGTGCGCGAGCCGGCGGCCTTCCTCTTCGATGAGCCCCTCTCCAATCTCGACGCCAAGCTGCGCGTCCAGATGCGCGTGGAAATACGTCGCCTCCAGCGCCGCCTCAAGACCACCAGCCTCTACGTCACCCACGACCAGCTCGAGGCGCTTACCCTCGCCGACCGGCTGGTGGTGATGAACAATGGCCTGGTCGAACAGGTCGGAACGCCCGTGGAAGTCTACGAGCGCCCGGCGAGCCTGTTCGTCGCAAGCTTCATCGGCTCTCCGCCGATGAACCTGGTGCCCGTGGCCCATTTCAAGGGGGCGACCGGCTCGCTCCCCGCAGGCACCGATATCGTGGGCATTCGCCCCGAGCACCTGTTGCTGGCGGCCCCGGCCGAAGAGCACGCCAAGCTCGAAGCCACCGTCGAACTCGTCGAGCCCGCTGGCGGAGAAAGCCATATCCATGCGCGCTTGGCCGGCTCCGACCAGGTGATCGTCGTGCTCGTCCAGGGCCGGCCGCAGATCGCGGAGGGCTCGACGCTCATGCTTCACGCCCGGCACGCAGACTTCCACCCCTTCAATCAAGAGAGCGGCAAAAGGACCGACTGAACCTGCCATGAGCGCAATAGCGGCAACTAGCACGGAGCGCCCCACCAGAGGGGCGGGCCTCCGGATCGACCAGGTCCACGCCCACAAGGGTGCATCGGCGGTCGCCCCGGAAAACACCCTGTCGGCCTTCCGGTCGGCCTATGGGCAGGGCGCGCGTTGGGTCGAGTTCGACGTCTCCCTCCTCGGGGACGGCACGCCGGTGGTCATCCACGACGCGACGGTTGACCGCTGCTCGTCCTCGACGGGTCACCTCAAGGATCTCTCGCTCAAGGACCTGGACGCGATCGATGCCGGCTCCTGGTTCGATCCGTTCTACCAGGGCGAGCGCATTCCGACCCTGGCCGAGGCGCTCGAGTGCTTTGCCGAATTCGGTCTTTCCGGAAATCTCGAGATCAAGCGCCACAAGCACCAGGCCTCGGTCGAGGAACTGACCGGCAACATCCACGCCGTCCTCAAGGACCGCGACCCTTCCGTCAGGATCTCGATTTCGAGCTTCGATGTGGATGTCCTCAAGTCTATCGGCGCCAAGGACCCATCCCTGGAACTGGCGATGCTTTGGGACAAGCTGCCCGAGAACTGGCGTGACGTCCTGGCGGACATCCCGACCAAGGTCATTCATCTCAACTACAAGGCCCTGACCCTGCCATTTCTCGATGAGGTGGTGGAAAAGGGCCTGTTGGTCCGCGCGTGGACTTGCAACGATCCGGCCGAATTGGCCCAGTTCTGGTCGATGGGGCTGGGTGCGGTCATCACCGACGAGCCGCGGTACTTCCTTAGCCGATAGTTCAAACGGAACGGTAAGATGCTCTCCGAGAGGCAGGCCGAAATACTGTCGCTAATCGAAAGCGAAGGGGCTCAATACATTGAGGACCTGGCGCGTCGATACGGCCTGACCACGCAGACCATCCGCCGTGACATCAACTACCTGTGCGACCGGGGCTACGCCCGCCGCTTCCATGGCGGCGTCGACGTTCCGGTCGAGGGCCGCAACATCTCCGCCAATGCGCGCTTCGAGATCAATGCCGCCGCCAAACAGGTGATCGCGCGCCGTATCGCCGCCGAAATTCCGGAAGGCGCCACGGTGCTCATGGGCATCGGCACCACGGTGCAATATGTGGCCGAGGCCCTGCGCGACCATCGCGACCTCACCATCGTGACCAACAACATCGACGTGGCGCTGACCTTGGGCGATGCGAAACACCTCGAGGTCCACCTGACCGGCGGCATCTATCGGCCGGACGACCGCGACAGCGTCGGCCCGGACACCGTGCGCTATTTCCAGAAGTTCCACGCGGCCTGCTGCGTGGTGGGCACGGGCGGCCTGCACCCGGACATCGGCATGCTCGAGTTCACCCACGAGGAGGCGCAGGTGACTGCCGCCATCATCGAGAATGCCGAGCAGCGCTTCCTTGCTGCCGACGTCTCCAAATGGTTCCGGCCCGCGGCGGCCAAGGTGGCGCCGTTCTCGCGCATGACGCGCTTTTTCACCGATCGCCTTCCGGACGATCCCTCTATTGCCGACAAGCTGCGCCAAAGCGGCGTAGATGTCGTTATCTGTGGTTCGGAGACCTCATGACTTTCCTCGGCCCCGCTCCGGCGACCAGCGATCTGCGCTCGGTGCGGTATCTGTTCACCGACATCGACGACACGCTGACCACGCATGGTCGGCTCCTACCCCAGACCTACCAGGCACTCTGGGACCTGTCCGATGCCGGCATCTCCGTGATTCCGGTCACGGGCGGTTCGGCCGGCTGGGCCGAGCATATCGTGCGCACCTGGCCGGTGGCGGCGGTGATCGGAGAAAGCGGCGCCTTCGTCCTGACCTCGGATCGCGGCAAGGTGGTCTTCGAATATTGGGACGACGAGGCCACCCGGCGCCTGCGCCAGCGCGAGCTCTTGCAGCGCCTCAAGGTCATGCTTTCGGGGACCGGCTTCGAGCTGGCGCATGACCAGCAGTTCCGCATCGCCGATGTCGCCATCGACCTGGCCGGCCACAGCGCCGACGAGATCAACGATCTCGCCAACGCCATTCGCGCCACCGGTGCCCGCGCCGTTGCCAGCTCGATCCACATCAACACCTGGATCGGCGACTACGACAAGCGGGCCATGAGCGAGCGGGTCCTGCTCAAGGATTTCGGCGTCGCGCCCGCCGACGTCGCTGGGCTCACGGCGTTCGTGGGGGACTCCCGGAACGATGCGCCGATGTTCTCCTTCATCCGCAATTCGTTCGGCGTCGGCAACATCGCTCCGTACCTGGCGGAACTGCCGCAGGCCCCGCAATGGGTCTCCAGCCAGCCGGCGGGCATCGGGTTTGCCGACATCGCCAGGTCGCTGCTGGCGGCGCGGGGCTAGGGGACGCCTAGCCCTTCACCTCGTTGCGCCAGCTGTATTGCGGCCAGTAGCCCAGCATGCGCTTGGCCTTGTCGATCGAGAGCAGCGTGCCGTTGGTCGAGATGCCCGGCTTGTGCGGCACGCCCGGAAAGACCTCGGCGAGCAGGGACGCATTGTCCCGGCTCATCACGGTATCGGCGTTGGCGATGATGAACGCTTCGAACCCCTTGAATTCGGCCTCGAGCGCGCGGCGCACTGCCTGCGCGCCGTCGCGAGCATCGATATAGCCCCAGAGATTCCACTTCCGGCCCATGGGGTTCGCATTGAAACTCGGGAAGGCCTGGTAGTCCTCCGGGTCCATGACGTTGGAAAACCGCAGGCCGACGATGCGCAGCTCCGGATCCCAACGGGCGAACTGGGCGGCCATGGTTTCGTCCAGCAGCTTGCCGAGCGAATAGGCGCTTTCGGGCCGCGGGAAATACTCCTCGTCGACCGGCACATAGGGCGGCGGATTGTCGAAGGGGAGGCCGAGCACGGTTTCGCTGGAGGCGAACACCACGTTCTTGATCCCGGCCTGGCGGGCGGCCAGGAAGACGTTGTAGGTCGCCGGGACATTGTTCTTGAACGTCGCCGCATTGGGGCTGAGGCCGGGCGCGGGAATGGCGGCCAGGTGCACGACCGCGTCGAATGGGCCGTGCCGTTCATCGATGCCGCCAAGGATCGCTTCTGCAACCTGACCGTAGTCGGAAAGGTCGACCTTGACGGTCGGGCAGGGGCCATTGCGCGGCGCCACGGTATCGAGGTTGACGACCTCGTATCCATGGGCCAGCAGGTCGCGGACCACCGCGCGCCCAAGCTTTCCACTCCCACCCGTTACGATGACTTTCGGCATGTCCAGTATCCTCCCAAGGCACTCGCGGCCGAAGGACGGCGACCGCTCGGGGCAACCTAGCAAGCCATCCCGACGGGAGCTAGTGGCGCGAAACTGAACGGAATCTGAACGGCCCTCTCAGGGGTGGTTCAAGGCCCTCCCGATAGCTTCGTGTCCATCGAAACGCAACGCGAGCCCTCGAGGACCGAAATGAACAAGCGTCATGAACAGCTTCTGGTGGCAACCCTGGCCGGCCTCGTCATCCTGAGTGCCGCCGCCTTCGCCGTCCAGCCCGCCATGGCCGCCGGCTACAACGTGGACCAGCAGGCCCAGGTGACCGGCGTCGCCAAATGGGACCGGCTGAACGTGCGCAAGTGGCCGGCCGCCTATTCCCAGAAGGTCGGTTCGTTCCAGCTGCACACCATCGTCTGGGTCGAGCGCTGCATCGAAGCCACCCACGGTTCGGACTGGTGCCTCGTCGAGCGCGGTTTCCAGAAGGGCTGGGTCAACTCCTCCTACCTCACGCTCGCCGACGACCTCGACATCTGATTTTTCACTGCGACCTCCCGCCAACTCCTCCGGCCTGTGCTATTTCTTCGCGAATAGCACATGCCGGAGTTCTTTCATGACCGAAGCCAATCCCATTCTTGCCCAGATGGTTCGCGGTAACTGGGTTGAGAATCGCTATCGCGGCGCTTTCGCGGTGGTCGACGCGGATGGCAAGGTCATCTTCTCGGCCGGCGACATCGCGCGCCCGATCTTCCCGCGTTCCGCCGTCAAATCCATGCAGGCCCTGGCGATGGTCACGGCCGGCTCGATCGATCGCTTCGCCCTCTCGGACGAGGACCTGGCGCTCGCCTGCGCCTCCCACCGCGGCGAGGACGTGCATGTCGAAGGAGTCGTCCACTTCCTCGAAGAACTGGGGCTGAGCAAGGACGACCTCGAATGCGGCGCCCATGCGCCCGGCGATCCGGAGGCCCGCAAGGGCCTGCGCCTGCGCCACGAAGCGCCATCAGCGCTCCACAACAACTGCTCGGGCAAGCATTCGGGCATGCTATCGGTGGCACTCGCCATGGGCGCGCCGACACGCGGTTATATCGACCGCGATCATCCCGTACAGGTGCGCGTCCGATCCGCCATAGAGGCGGTCATCGGCGAGCCGCTGACCGAAGGGCGGTGCGGCACCGACGGGTGCTCCATCCCGACATGGGCGGCGCCCCTTGAAGCCTATGCGCGCGGCTTCGCGCGAATGGCGACCGGCAAAGGCCTATCCCCTGACCTGGCGGCCGGCGCCCAGCGCATCTTCGACGCCGCCACGCGCCACCCGCACCTGGTTGCAGGTAAGGACCAGCTCGATACCGTCGTCATGGAAGCGTTCGGCGGTCGCGTGATGCAGAAGGGCGGCGCCGAGGGTGTCCAGTGCGGCGCCATCCGCGACAAGGGCTGGGGCTATGCCATCAAGTGCGACGACGGCAACATGGACGCTTCGCGCGCCATGGTCGCGGCGCTGCTGCTGGCGATCGCCGACCCCGACGCGGCGCAGGCCGAAGTGCTGCACCGCTTCCGCGCGCATCCGGTCCTCAACGTTCGTGGCCTCCATGTCGGGGTCATCGAAGCGCTGGAAGGCGTCTGGGGCTGATCAGCCGGTGACGTTCCCGCTCACGGTGACATTGGGGAAGCGGCTGGCCTCCTCGGCCAGCTTCTCGCTCCTGAACTCCTGCCAGGCCATGCCCGCAATAGCGGCGCGCCTCGAGCCGGAGATCGTATTATTGGTGATCTGAGCGCTGCCTGCGTCTTCCACGACGCTCGCGGCGATGCCCACCTCGGCGTTACGCACGATGTTGCCGTTGACGAGGACGTTGCGCAGGAACGGCCCCCAGCCGGCGAGAATCCCCGGACCGGGAACATTGTCGATGACGTTGCCGGTGATGGCCACGTCGGCCTCCGCGAAAATGCCGGCAGGCGTCGTATCGGGATTGGTCGCCGAGTTCGGAGTGATGTTGCGCACGATATTGCCCGTGCAGGTCGCCAGGTGCCCCTCGCTGTCGAGATTGGCGATCGAGATGCCAACGGCTGCCGCATCGATGATGTTGTTGGCGATGACCGAGCCAGAAAAGGCGAACTCGGAGAAGATCGCCGTCTCGCTGCTGTTGATACAGGTATTGCCGGTGACCTGGGTGTTGTTGGTCGAGTTGAGGCGCACCGCCGAGAAGGCGCAGTCGGCGATGTGATTGTTGGCGACGATCACTTCGTCGGCGCGGAAGACATTGATGCCGTTGCCGTTCTGCCCGTTGCCGCCCGCATCGAACGCGACGTTCGAGATGCGGTTGTTGGTGACGATCGTTCCATCGCGCCCGCTGGCGCTGCGCCAGACCAGAATGCCGTTATTGCGGCAATCGCGGATGCGGTTCGAGGAGATGACGAGCCCGACATTGTCCAGCGCGAAGAGGGCAGTCGAGACGCTTTCGAAGGTGCAGTTTTCGACCAGGCCCTCGCTCGCGAAGATCGCCAGGCCATTGCCCGCCGCGTTGACGAACCGAGCATTGCTCAGGGTTACGCCGCGGCTGTTCTGGATATCGAGAAGACCGGTCCGCGCCTCGCCACCGTCGCCGTTGCCGCCGTCGAATGCCAGCCCATCGAGCGTGACGTTGGTGCGGCCGGTGACCGAAAGGATCGTCTGGCCCTCGGAAAGCGTCAGCACGGTCTCGCCGGGCATGCCGATGACCTGCATGCCGTCCGGCACGTTGAGGTTGGCCGCACGATAGACGCCGGGGGGCAGGAAGAGCGGCAGGTTCTGCGCGGAGGCCGCTTCGAGCGCTGTCTGCAATGCCTGGCTCTGGTCTTCGCTCAGATCAGGCACGACGCCGAGCGTAGCGCCATCCAGCATGGTTTGCGCCCATGCCGGGCGCGCAAGGGTGGCGAGCCCGAGGCACGTGCTGCCTGCGAGCAGCCGGCGGCGGGTAAGCGTGATCTTTTCCATGCCTCACCATGGCTTAGCCACGAGAGGCGGCACAGCGAAAGCTGCCGGATTGGTGAACGGGTGCCTCACTTGCGCGCCCGGATGGTGAGAGCCAGCGGTACGCGAACGTGCCCCGGCGGCAAGCGCCACAGGTGGTCGCTTCCCTGCGTCATCCCATCGCCGATTCCCCACTGCAGGGCCTCATGCTCGCCGATGTGTTCGATCGTGAGCCCGGCCCCGATCAGGGCGTTGAGGATCGAAGAGAGCGAGTGGCTCCATTCGTAGGTCTGCCGGTTCGCGAGCGGGCGCTTTGAGAGGTTGTAGTTGGCAACGACTTCGACAGGCAACGGCCGGTCCGCCGCGGTCTCGTAGTCGAATGCCAGTTTGAGGTTGCCGTCCGCGTCCGGCGCGAGCATCCAGGCGGTGGGGTGGCAATCGACATAGTGGAAGACGCCGCCGGGCTTGAGCAGGCCGGCGACGGCGCGCGCCCAGCGCTCGAGGTCATCCATCCAGACCAGCGTTCCCCAACTTGTGAAGACGCGATCGTACCGCGTGCCCAGGATCTGCGGCGCGTCGTAGACAGCGCCCTGCTCGAAGCGAGCGTCGATGCCGGTCCGGCGCGCGAGTTCACGAGCGTGGGCAATGGCGCGACCGGAAAAGTCGAGCCCCGCGATCACGCCCGCGCCTTGCCGCCGCAGGGACAGCGTGTCGGTGCCGATGTGGCACTGGAGGTGCGCGACCGAACGACCGTCGAGATCGCCCAGTTCTTCGCGCTCTATGGGAAGCAGCAGGTTCGCGCCGGCCAGCAGCTCGGCGATGCGGTAAAAGCCGGTTTCGTCGGCGAAATGCAGGTCGGCGCGTTCATCCCAGTTGGCGCGGTTGGCGGCAAGGTGCGAGGCAAGCGGCATGTCGGGTTCCAGGACTGAAAGCACGGTCATGGAACACGCGCACCGGCACTGAATATCCGGGTGACTACTTACCCCGGCCGCACCGCATAATGTCGGCCATCGGGGAGGTTCGGCTTGTGGGCGCGGATGGCGGGCAGCTATAAGACTCGCCAAATCATCTATTTGCCGAGGCCGCCATGCTCGTTGACGATAAAGTCTATCTCGGAACCAGTACCCGGCCGGAGTACCTTGCCCTCAAGTACGGCAACCGGCACGGACTGGTGACGGGTGCGACGGGCACGGGCAAGACGGTGACGCTCCAGATCATGGCCGAGGGCTTTTCGCGCCTCGGCGTCCCGGTCTTCGCCGCGGACGTCAAGGGCGACCTCTCGGGCATCGCCATGGCCGGTACCGAGCAGGACTTCCTGCTCAAGCGCGCCAAGGAAATCGGGTTCGACGACTACAAATTCGAGGCCTCGCCCACGATCTTCTGGGACCTGTTCGGGCGGCAGGGCCACCCGATCCGCGCCACCATCTCGGAGATGGGGCCGCTGCTGCTGGCGCGCATCCTCGGCCTCAACGACACCCAGGAAGGCGTGCTCAACATCGTCTTCAAGCTCGCCGACGACGAAGGCCTGCTCCTGCTCGACCTCAAGGACCTGCGCGCGCTCCTGGTCGAAGTGCAGCAGCGGTCGACCGAGATCGCCACCAAGTACGGCAACGTCGCCACCGCCAGCGTGGGCGCGGTGCAGCGGGCGCTGCTGGTGCTCGAGCAGCAGGGCGGCGACAACTTCTTCGGCGAGCGCTCGCTGGCCATCCAGGACCTGATGCGCACGACCCCCGATGGCCGCGGCTATGTGTCGGTGCTGGCGGCGGACGAACTGATGCGCTCGCCCAAGCTCTATGCGACCTTCCTGCTCTGGATGCTCTCCGAGCTCTTCGAGGAGCTGCCCGAGGTCGGCGATCCGGACAAGCCCAAGCTCGTCTTCTTCTTCGATGAAGCGCACCTGCTGTTCGACGATGCGCCCAAGGCGCTGCTCGACAAGATCGAGCAGGTGGTACGCCTGGTCCGCTCCAAGGGCGTCGGCGTCTATTTCGTAACACAGAACCCGGTGGACGTGCCCGATACGGTTCTCTCCCAGCTCGGCAATCGCGTCCAGCACGCGCTGCGCGCCTATACGCCTCGCGACCAGAAGGCGGTGAAGGTCGCCGCCGACACCTTCCGCCCCAACCCCGCGTTCTCGACCGCCGAGGTCATCACCCAGCTCGGGACCGGCGAGGCGCTGGTCTCGGTGATCGAGGAAAAGGGCGCCCCCTCGATGGTCGGTCGCACGCTCATCCGTCCGCCCAGCGGCCGGCTAGGGCCGGTGCTCCCCGAGGAACGCCGCACCATCATGGCGAACAGCCCCGTTGCAGGGCTCTACGACACGGCAGTCGACCGACAGTCCGCCTTCGAGGTGCTGGCCGCCAAGACCAAGCAGAAGCAGGAAGACGAGGCGCGCCAGCGCGAACTGGACGAGCAGCTCAAGCAGGCCCGCACGGCCGAGGCGCAAAAGCCCAAGGCGCGGACCAGCACCCGCCAGACCCCGCAGGAGGCCGCCATGAACTCGTTTGCGCGGGCGGCAGCCACCGCGCTCGGCGCGGCGCTGGTGCGCGGCATCCTCGGCTCGCTCAAGCGCGGCCGGTGACCATGCAGTTGCCCGGTACCACCCATTCGGCCAAGCCGACCCTGGCCGTGTTCGCGTCCCAGCAGGGGCCGGGAGATGCCGAGCGCTCTTCCATCATGTCCCAGGCGGGAACGTATTTCGCCCGCAAGGGTGCGCGGATCGTCTGCCTGATCGATGCACTGACCATTCCCGTGCCCCTGATCACCAGCGCCCGCGCCGCGGGCGGCGAGGTGGTCATCATCGCCGACGAGCGCGCACCGCTCCTGCCGGCGCTCCAGGGCGTGGCGGTGGAGCGGATCGCCGAGGTCGGCGAGCGGCTCACCCGGGTTTCGACCCTGGCCGATGGCTTCATCGGGCTGCCCGGCTCGCTCGCCTCCGCGTCCAGCCTCTATTCGGCCTGGGTCAAGGGCGGCGGAGGTCAGGGCGGCAAGCCGGTGGTGCTCTACAACCGCAATCACGCCTTCGAGGTGTTGCGCGGCTACGTCGCAGACGTGGTCTCCCACAGCCGGCGCGGGCACGAACAGGTCGTCCAGTTCGCCGATTCCATCGAGGATAGCTGGAACCGCATCGCCCGGATGCTCAACCTCCACTAGCGAATTAACTTTCTATGGCGGTCCCGACAGGCGCATAATGGTTCATTGCCTGCCGTCGGGAGCAGTCCGATGAGCGATGCCGGGACCACACCCCGCCTCAAGCCGGAGGTGAAGACGCAACGTCCTCGCCTCCACAAGGTCATTCTCGTCAACGACGACTACACGCCGCGCGAATTCGTGGTGCTCGTTCTCAAGGGCGAATTCCGCATGAGCGAGGACGAAGCGCACCGGGTGATGATCACGGCGCATACGCGCGGCGTGTGCGTGGTTGCCGTCTATGTCCAGGAGATCGCCGAAACCAAGGCCACAAGGGCGACCGAGGCGGCCCGAAGCAAGGGATACCCGCTGCTCTTCACCACCGAGCCCGAAGAGTAGCGTCAGCCGCCGAGCTGCTTGCGCATGTAGACGGTGGTGCCTCCCATGAAGGGTTCGGTCTTCTCGATCTGGAAGCCGGCGGACTGGTAGAGCCGCACATTGGCCTCGAAGGCGCCGTTGGTGAGGAGCCGCAGCTCGAAAAGTCCCGCGGCCTCGGCCTGCCGCTCGGCGTGGACGAGCAGGCGGCGCCCCAATCCCTTGCCCTGGTGGAGTGGGCTGACGGCGATGTTTTCGATGAAGAGGTAGTCGGGGTGCGCGATGGTTTCGATGAGGGCTATGATTTCGCCGTCGCCCACCATCAGGTCGATTTCGTGGTCGCGGATGGCGGCGTCGTAGTCGGCCAGCATCGGCATGGGCTCGCGTCCGATGACGGGGACCCACCTGGCGTAGGCCTCGCGAACCAGCTGCCGCACGCTTTGTGCGTCTTCGGCGCGGGCGCGCCGCATCTCGATCATGTCAGTGAATGCCGGGGCGTTCGTCTCGGCCGAAAAGCGCCACGACGTTGTCGGTACTGCGCCCATAGGCGGCCACGCGCGGCATGGCGATGCGCTCGCGGCGTTCGGGCCCACGATAGGTGCGGCCGCCGACGAGCCGCTCGGCCCGCCGCAGGCGCGAGAGCACGCGCTCGAGCAGGTAACGTGGTGACATAGGCTTGACGATGACCTCGTCGATCCCGGTCGAGACCGCGGCGCGCTTGGTGGTTTCGGTGACCGTGCGCGTGAGCGCGATGATCGAAAAGTCGCGCCGGAAAAGCCGCGTATCGTGGCGCAGGGCATCCGCGACTTCGTTGGCCGGCGCATCGGCGCAATCGAAATCGGTCACGAGCACGTCCACCGGCGCCAGACGCATGTAGGTCGTGAGCGCCGCCTGGCTCTCGAACAGGCGAACGCGCAGCGTCGGGCAGCCGGCCAGGACCATCGTCAGGATCGACGACAGTGCCGGATTGGCTGCCAGTACCGCTACGACTTTGATGGATTCGCCCAAGACAAGCCTTTTCGTTAACAAAGTGTTACCACGATTGCGGTCCGGCCGAGAAGCATCTCCGATGGGAGGAGGGCGATTATGCGCAACTATGCTTACGGCGGATCCGTCGGGGTGGTCGCACGAGGTGTTAACGGCGCCATCACCGGGGCGCCCCGGCTGAACGAAGGGCTGCGGTCTTGGTTTGGATCTTTAGGGCGTGTGTCGGCCCGGCCGTTGGTGGAGATGGCGCGTTCCGGACAGGCAAAAGCAAAGCCCGCCCACCTTGCGGCGGACGGGCCATGCGAAACGGCAAATGCCGAAGGAATTACTTGCTGGCGGCTTCGTAGAGCTCGGCCACGTAATCCCAGTTGACCAGGTTGTCGACGAACGCTTCGAGGTACTTCGGACGCAGGTTGCGGTAGTCGATGTAGTAGGAGTGCTCCCACACGTCCACGCCCAGCAGCGGGGTGCCGCCATGGACCAGCGGGTTCTCGCCGTTCGGGGTCTTGGTGATCTCGAGCTTGCCGTCCTTGAGCGACAGCCAGGCCCAGCCCGAACCGAACTGGCCGACACCGGCCGCCACGAAATCGGTGCGGAACTTGTCGTAGCCGCCCAGGTCGGAATCGATGGCCTTCTGCAGCGCGCCCGGCAGGTTCTTGCCGCCGCCATTCGGCTTCATCCACTTCCAGAAGTGGATGTGGTTGTAGTGCTGGCCGGCATTGTTGAAGAGGCCGGCGTTCTTGCCGTAGCTCTCCTTGACGACGTCTTCGAGGCTCTTGCCCTCTAGGCCCGAACCTTCGAGCAGCTTGTTGCCGTTGGTCACGTAAGCCTGGTGGTGCTTGTCGTGGTGGTACTCGAGCGTTTCCTTGCTCATGTACGGGCCAAGCGCATCGTATGCATAGGGCAGGGCGGGCAGTTCAAAAGCCATTTTCGGCCTCCTTGATTTTGGAAAATGACGCGCCGTGAGACGGCAGATGCATTTGACAATATACGTATTGTTTTATTCGGGCAATCGCCCTCATGAGGACGTCTCGTCCAAATTTACGCATTTGAGAGCAAAGGCATAGCTCAAAGCCGTTTCCTTGAGTCGATCGAAACGCCCCGACGCGCCTGCATGCCCCGCCCCCATATTGGTCTTGAGGTACAACGGATTGGTGTCGGTTTTCGTTGCCCGCAGCTTTGCCACCCATTTGGCCGGTTCCCAATAGGTGACGCGAGGGTCGGTGAGGCCGGCCAGCGCAAAGATCGGCGGATAGGGCTTCGCCTCGACCTGCTCATAGGGCGCATAGGACTGGATACGCTTGAAATCCGCGTCGGACTCGATGGGGTTGCCCCATTCGGGCCACTCGGGCGGAGTGAGCGGCAGCGTATCGTCGAGCATGGTGTTGAGCACGTCCACGAACGGCACCTGGGCCAGCACGCCCGCCCAGAGGTCGGGACGCATGTTGGCGACGGCACCCATCAGCATGCCGCCGGCTGAGCCGCCCATGGCGACAATCCGGTTCGGCGCCGAATAGCCATCGGCCACCAGCTTTTCGGCCGATGCGATGAAATCGGTGAAGGTGTTGACCTTGTGCTCGCGCCGGCCGAGCCGGTACCAGCGATAGCCCTTGTCCATGCCGCCCCGGATATGGGCCGTGGCATAGACGAAGCCGCGATCGACCAGCGAAAGCGCCGAGACCGAGAACGAGGCCGGCATCGACATGCCATAGGCGCCATAGCCATAGAGCATGGTCGGGGCGGTGCCGTCGATCGGGGTTTCCTTGCGGTAGAGCAGGGTGATCGGAACGCGCTCGCCATCGCTGGCCTCGGCGAAGACGCGCCGGGTCACGTAGTCGTCCGGGTTGTGGCCGGAGGGAACTTCCTGCTCCTTGAGCAGGGTGCGCTCGCCGGTTTCGAGATCGTAGTCATAGGTGCGCGAGGGCGTGGTCGGCGACGCGTAGGTCAGCCGGAACGTCGAGGTGTCGAACTCGTAGCCCACCGACATGCCGAGCGAATAGGCCTCTTCCTCGAAGCGGATCGTCTCTTCCTTGCCGGTCCGCAGGTCGCGCACCACGATGCGCGGCAGCCCCTCGAAGCGCTCGAGGCGCAGCAGGTGGTTCCTGAGCACGATGATATCGAGGATGAGCACGCCTTCGCGGTGCGGCACGAGGTCCGTCCAGTACTCGGAGCCGGGCGTGGCAACGGGCGCGGTGACGATCTTGAAGTCCTCGGCGCCATCGGCATTGGTGAGGATGAACAGCTCACCCTCGCGCTCGTCGACATCGTATTCGCGCTCGAGCTGGCGCTTTGAAACGACGAACGGCTCGCCGCCCTTGAGCGCATCGATCAGCCAGACTTCGGAGGTCTGGTGGTCATGAGCATCGATGACGATGAACTTGTCCGAAAGCGTCTTGTCGACGCTGACGAAGAAACCCGGATCGGCTTCCTCGTAGATGATGGCGTCGTCGGCCTGGGGCGTGCCCAGGTCATGCCGGCGCACGCGGAACGGGCGGTGGTTGTCGTCGATTTCGGTGTAGTAGAGGCTCTTGCTGTCGGCCGACCACACGCCATCGCCGGCGGTCCGCTCGATGCGGTCGGCGATCTCCTGGCCGGTCGCGAGGTCGCGGATGTGGATGGTGTAGTATTCCGAGCCCTGCCGGTCGGCGGCCCAGGTCATGAGCTTATGGCTCGGGTCGTGGCTGGCGCCCGCGAAGCCGAAATAGCCGTCACCCGCTTCCACGTTGCAGTCGAGCAGAACCTGCTCCTCGCCCCCCTCGCGCGGCGTGCGCACGATCAGCGGGTACTGCTTGCCCTCGAGCATGCGTGAGTTATACGCCCAGGGGCCGTCCGGGGTCGGGATGCCGGAATCGTCTTCCTTGATGCGGCCGCGGATCTCCCAGAAAATCTTGTCCTGCAGCGCTGCGGTAGGCTTGCCGAGCTCTTCCTCGTAATAGGCGTTCTCGGCCTCGATATAGGCGCGAATGTCGGCCGGGAGCGTTTCGGGAGCGTGCATGACCTCCTGCCAGTTCTCAGCGCGCAGCCAGTGATAGGGGTCCTGGCGGGTGATGCCGTGATGGGTTGCGGCATGCTGGCGGCGCTCGGCGACCGGCGGGGTAATCTTGCTCATGTGGGACGTCCGAAATGGAAAGGCGTGGGCCCTTAGATAAGGACCCACGCCCGCTTGTGGAAGCCCCAGCGTTCAGGACTTGGGCTCGAAGTCGAGCGCGGTGCCGTTCATGCAATAGCGCAGGCCGGTCGGCTGCGGACCATCGGGGAAGACGTGCCCGAGATGGGCGCCGCAATTGGCGCAATGCGCTTCCACGCGCACCATGCCGTGCGAACGATCGATGGTCTCGCCCACCGCCGTGTCGCTGATCGGTTGCCAGAAGCTGGGCCAGCCTGAGCCCGATTCATACTTGGTGACGCTCTCGAAAAGCGGTGCTCCGCAGGCCACGCAATGGTAGATGCCATCGCGCTTCTCCATGTTGAGCGGGTGAGAGAACGCGCGCTCGGTGCCGTGCTCTCGGGTCACGCGAAACTGCTCCGGCGTCAACTCGTTGCGCCATTCCTCTTCGCTTTTGAGGACTTTGGGCTCGTCGGTCATGGGAACCTCCTTGTCGCGGCACATGTAGGCATTTCGATTTCGCCCCGCCACTTCAAAACTCTGTGGTTTTCGTGAGCATGCGACATCATGCAATCCGTTTCGGCTTGTCCTGCCGGGCCCACTGGGTAAGGTACGCGCCCAAGACCTGCCGTCGTTCAAAGCGGCGCCACCCGAAATATACAAGAGTGAGACGTGGCCCCTTCGCTTGATCAGACCATAACGCTCATCGCCATCGCGCCTTTTCTCGCGGCCATCCTCGCCCCATTCATCTTTCGCTTCGCCGGTTCCTATTCGGGCTGGATCCTGGCGATCGTGCCCGCGGCGATCTTTCTCTATGTGCTCAACTTCATCGAGCCGGTCGCGGCCAATGGCGCGGTGAGAGCAGGACTGGACTGGATTCCCTCCTACGACCTGCGGTTTTCCTTCCTGCTCGATGGGCTCAGCCTCACCTTCGCGCTGACCATTGCCGGGGTTGGCACGCTCATCCTCATCTATTCGGGCGGCTACCTCAAAGGCCACCCGCACCAGGGGCGCTTTCTTGCCTATATGCTCGCCTTCATGGGGGCGATGCTGGGGCTGGTGACGGCCGACAACCTGGTCTCGCTGGTCCTGTTCTGGGAGCTGACCAGCGTCACCTCGTTCCTGCTGATCGGCTTCGACCATATGCGCCAGGCGGCGCGCCGCGCCGCCATACAGGCGCTGGTCGTCACCGGGGCAGGTGGCCTTGCGCTGCTGCTCGGAGCGGTGATCCTCCATCAGGTCGCCGGGAATTGGGAACTCAGCGCCATCCTGGGGCAGGGCGAGGTGGTGCGCGCCAGCTCGGCCTACCTGCCGATCTTCCTGCTGCTGGTGCTGGCCGCCTTCACCAAGTCGGCCCAGGTGCCGTTCCATTTCTGGCTGCCCAACGCCATGGAAGCGCCGACCCCGGTCTCCGCTTTCCTGCATTCGGCAACGATGGTGCAGGCCGGCGTCTACCTGCTGTTGCGCACGTCGCCGATCCTCGGAGGCACCGCGATCTGGGAAGGGGTGCTCGTCGTCTTCGGCGCCGCCACCCTCATCTGGGGTTCGCTCGGGGCGCTGCGCCAGACCGACCTCAAGCAGATGCTGGCCCAGACCACCATCGCCTCGCTCGGCCTTCTCGTCCTTCTCATCGGGCTGGGGTCCGAACTGGCGATCAATGCCGCCATCGTCTATTTCGTGGCCCACGCGCTCTACAAGGCCGCCCTGTTCCTCGTGGTCGGCGTCATCGATCACGAGACGGGTACGCGCGACATCACGCTGCTGCGCGGCCTACGGGGCAAGATGCCGCTCACCTTCGCGGCGGCGGTGCTGGCGGGCCTCTCCATGGTCGGCCTGCCCCTGACGGTGGGCTACCTCGCCAAGGAGGAAATGTACGCCGCCCTCGCCGGTGGCGATTTCACCCAGATCGTTGTGCTGATCGTCCTCATCGCCGGCAACGGCCTGCTGGCCGGCGTCGGCCTGGCGGTCGCCATTAAACCCTTCTTCGGCACGCATGTCCCGACTCCGACCGCTCCTCACGAGGGTGGCCCGAGCCTGCTGGCCGGCCCGGTCGTTCTCTCGGTGCTCGGCATCGCCGCCGGCATCAAGGCCGCCACGGTCGGCATGTTCCTGATGGCCCCGGCCGCGACGGCCGTGCTCGGACACTATGTCGAGAGCCACCTCAAGCTGGTCGTGGACCCGACGAGCCTGTTGCTGTGGCTTTCGGTGGCGACCTGGGCGGTGGGTGTTGCGACCTTCCTCTATCTCGACGCCATCCGCTCGCTGCTGCGCCGCGGGTACAATGCGGTGGGCTGGACCTTCGACAAGGGCTTCGACAGCGCCATGTTCGGGCTCATCCGCTTCGCGGCAACCACCACGCGGTTCTTCCACCACGGACGGCTCGAGCTCTATATCGTGGTGCTGTTCGTGATGATGGTGCTGGCAGTGGCCCTGCCGCTGGTGCTGCTCGGCGGCCTCCCGGCCATGCCCGCCTTCCCGGCGCTGACCTTCTACGAGTGGGGCATCTTCATCGTGGCGATCACCGGGCTCATCACGCTGCTCCTGGCGCCTTCGCGGCTGGTGGCCATCGTGTCGCTGGGCGTCCAGGGCCTGGCGGTCGCCATGCTCTTCCTCTTGTTCGGCGCGCCCGACCTCGCCTTCACCCAGTTCATGGTCGAAATCCTTTCGGTCGTGATCCTGGCCCTGGTGATGACCCGGCTCAAGCTCGACCTGCGTGACCGGCGCGAGTTCGAGGACTTCGTGCGCGACGGCACCATCTCGGTCGCGGCCGGTGCCGCGGTGATGGTGCTGCTGCTGGTCGTCGTCTCCGGACCGCTCGACACGCGGCTGTCGGACTTCTTTACCCAGACCAGCGTGGCGATCGCCCACGGGCACAACATCGTCAACGTGATCCTGGTGGACTACCGCGGCCTGGATACGCTCGGCGAGATCTCGGTGGTGATGACCGCCGGCATCGCCGTGCTCGCCCTGCTGCGTCGCCGCAAGCGCGGCGAGGGGGCACGCCAGGCGACTGCAAAAACCAAGGAAAGGGTGCAGGCATGAACAGCGTGATCTTCCGCACCATCGCTCCGGCCATCGTCCTGGTCATGCTGGTCTTTTCGATCTTCGTGCTGCTTCGCGGGCATAACGAGCCTGGAGGCGGCTTCATCGGCGGGCTGATCGCCGCCTCGGCCATCACCATCTTCGGCATGGCCTCGGGCGCCAAGCATGTGCGCTGGGCCATCAAATACGACCCGATGTCCTTCGCCGGACTCGGCGTGCTACTGGCAGGCGGCGCCGGTTTCGCCTCGCTCTTCTACAACGTGCCGTTCCTGACGGGGCTGTGGACCTATTTCCAGATCGGGGAATCCGAGGTTGCCGTCTCGACGCCGATGATCTTCGATATCGGGGTCTACCTCGTGGTGTTCGGCACGATCTCGGCGGTGGCGCTGGCGCTCGCCGATGGAGGCGACGCATGATCGAGACCGCCTTTGCCGCCCTTGTCGGGGTATTCTTCGCCGCTTCGATCTACCTGCTGCTCTCGCGCTCGGTCATCCGCATGCTGCTTGGCCTGACGCTCTTCGGCAATGCGGTGAACCTCCTCATCTTCACGGCGGGCCGGCTGACGCGCGAAGTGCCGCCGATCGTGCCCGACGGGCTCAAGGTGCCGACCGAGCAGATCGCCAACCCCTTGCCGCAGGCGCTGATCCTCACCGCCATCGTCATCGGCTTTGCCATGTTCACGTTCCTGCTGGTGCTGGCCTACCGCGCCTACCAGACGCTGAACGCCGACAACACCGACACCATGCGGCTCACCGAGCCCAAGGGCGGGCCGAACCCGCCGCTGAGTTACTGAGATGATCCAGACCCTTACGCCAGCAGCCGATTGGGTTGTGATCCTGCCGGTGGTGCTTTGCCTGGTGGGCGGCGCGCTGTTGCTGATGCTGCGCAACAGCGGCGGCTACCTGGCGAGCTTCGCCATCCTCGTGGTCATCGCCGTTCTCGTCTGCGACGCCCAACTGTTCGCGCGCGTGCTCGCCGAGGGTCCGGTCAGCATGACCATGGGCAAGTGGCTGCCGCCCTTCGGCATCAGCTTCACGGCCGACCTGATGAGCGCCGGCTTCGCCCTGGCGGCGGCGGTGGTGACGCTGGTGGTGCTGTTCTACGTGCAGATGGACCCCGAGGGGCGCGATGGTTCGACCGGCCTCTATTCGCTGATCCTGCTGCTCCTGGGCGGCGTCAGTGGCGCCTTCCTCACCGGGGACCTCTTCAACCTCTATGTCTGGTTCGAGGTGATGCTGATCGCGTCCTTCGGGCTGATGGTCATCGCCGGACGCGAGATCCAGCTCGATGCGACTATCAAGTACGGCTTCCTCAACTTCCTCGCCACGAGCTTCTTCCTGGCCGCCCTGGGGCTCCTCTATGGCCTGGTGGGAACGCTCAACATGGCCGACATCATCATCTCGGCGCCCAAGGCCAACCCGGCCGGCATGGCAAGCGTCGCCGCGCTCTTCCTGCTCGCCTTTGGCACAAAGGCGGCGGCGTTTCCGGTCAACGCCTGGCTCCCTGCCTCCTACCACGCCCCGCCGGCCGCCATCTCGGCGCTGTTCGCGGGCCTGCTGACCAAGGTCGGCACCTATGCGCTGCTGCGCACGATGGTGGCGCTGCTGCCGGCCAGCCGCGAGATCCTCGATCCGGTGATCGCGGCGGTCGCGATCCTGACCCTGCTCATCGCGCCCCTGGGAGCCATCGCCGAAACCAACCTGCGCCGCGCGCTCGGCTTCATCGTCATCGGCGGCATCGGCGTGGTGGTCTCGGGCATCGCGCTGCCGACGCTGCAGGGCATCGCCGGCTCGACCGTCTATATCTTCCACGCCATCCTCACCATGAGCGCGCTCTACCTTGTGGCGGGGCTGATCGAGCGGACCACGGGAGAAACCGATACGCGCCGCATGGGCGGGCTCTACGCCGCCAACGCGCCGCTCTCGATCCTCTTCCTCGTACTGGTCTTCGCTGCCGCCGGCACGCCGCCGTTCCTGGGGTTCTGGCCCAAGCTGCTGCTGCTGGGCGCGGGTACCGAGCAATCGGGCATGACTACTGGCGGGCAGATCGACTGGTGGGCCGTCGCCATCCTCGCCGCGCTCCTCCTCAACGCCTTCCTCACCCTCATCGCCGGCACCCGTATCTGGGCGCACGTCTTCTGGCGGCAGGGCCATGAGGGCGAGCGCTCCGAAGAACCCAATGCGAACCTGCGCGCCCCCGGTAGGATCGAAACCTGGCTCGGGCTCGTGCCCGCCGGGCTGCTGGTGGCCGCTATCGTCGCCATGGGCCTCTGGCCGGACCTGCTGGTCCATTCGGGCACCGAAGCGGCCCGAGGCCTCCTCGATCCGCAAAGCTACATCGCCGCCGTAGGACTGGAGCCGACGCCATGACCGAAATCCTCATCGGACTTGTCCTCTCGCTCATCTGGATGGCCATAACCGGCTCGTTCACACTGCCCAACCTCGTGATGGGCCTGCTGGTGGGCCTGCTGGCCATGCTGCTGCTGCGCGACCGCATCGGCGGGGCGCTACTCACCGAGCGGGTGATGAAAATCCTCGGCCTCGCCGGGCTCTTCGTGGTGGAACTGTTCATCAGCGCCTTCAACGTGGCGGTGCTGGTGATGACGCCCAACATCAAGGCGCACCTGCGCCCCGGCTTCGTGGCCTTTCCGCTGACCGCGAAATCGGACCAGGAGATCACCCTGCTGGCCAATCTCATCACCCTTACGCCCGGCACGCTGAGCGTGGATGTCTCGGAGGACCGCAAGACCCTCTACATCCATGCCCTCCAGCTCAAGAACCGCGACGCACTGGTGCGCTCGATCGCCTCGGGCTTCGAGAAGCAGGTTATCGAGGTGTTCAAATGAGCGGCGCCGAGTTCCTCAACAACGCCACGCTCGTGGCCCTGGGCCTGCTGACGCTGGCCCTGTTCACGACTGTCATCCGCATCGCCCGCGGCCCGACTTTGCCTGACAGGGTGCTCGGACTGGACCTGCTCACGACTATAGCCACCGGCTATATTGGTGTAATTGCGGTACGTACCGGCTTCATGCTGTACGTCGACATCGCAATTGCCCTCAGTCTCGTTGCGTTTCTGGCAACCGTGGCTTTCGCCCGGTATATCCTGGTGCGCGGAGCGAAAGCGCGCGAGGGTTCCGAAAAGACAGAGGGGTCCGGGCAATGATTGTAGAAATCACCCAGTATGTTTCCGGTTTACTTCTAGTCGCGGGCGCGGCTTTTGGTTTGCTTGCCTCGCTCGGAGTCCTGCGCCTGCCTGACCTTTACTCACGTATGCATGCGGCATCAAAGGCGGGGATAGTTGGCGCCGGCCTTATTTTTGTCGGTATTGCAGTTGTCTCATTGGACGGCGCCGTGATTTTGCGCTCGCTGATCGGGATATTGTTCCTTGTCTTGACCACACCGGTTTCAGCCCACCTTCTTGCGCGGGCTGCCTACTTGGTAGGCTATCAGCCGTGTGATCTGACTGTTCTCAATGAGATGGAAGACAATACCCATACTCAGCCATAATCAACTGCGCGCAATTCTGTTCATAAATTAACTTGCAACGCGCATTGAATCATGCAGAAACATGTTTCGGATTTTGACCGGGCTTCGAAATCTCCTCCGCGAAGCCCATGGGAATACACAGAAGGTTCAGATATGAGCGAAATCGATGGTGCTGCGACTTTGGCTGACAACGATCTCATCGAACTGAGTGCTGGGATCGTCTCGGCCTATGTTAGCCACAACGCGCTCAGCCCGACCGACCTGGCCAAGTTGATTGTCGATGTGCATGGAACGCTCAAGGGCCTGCAGTCGACCGAAGCTCCTGAGCCGGTTGAAGAATTGAAGCCGGCCGTGCCGGTCCGCAAGTCCGTGGCGCCCGACTACATCATCTGCCTGGAAGACGGCAAGAAATTCAAGTCGCTCAAGCGCCACCTGCGCACCCACTACAATCTCTCGCCCGAAGAGTACCGCGAGAAGTGGGGCCTGCCGGCCGACTACCCGATGGTCGCCCCGAACTACTCGGCGACCCGCTCGCGCCTCGCCAAGGACAATGGCCTCGGCCGCAAGGCCGACGACAAGTAAGCCACAGGCGCAGTTCAGATCTTGAAACGGCCGTCCTTTCGGGGGCGGCCGTTTTGCTTTTCGCCGCCCGCCTATCCGCCCGGCGGCCAAAGCGGGAACGCCAGCTTTCGCCGGGCGCTCGCCGCTTCCCCCAAACGCCTCTGAGGAACTTATCCCCGCCCTCGAGTCTTGCCGCAATCATATAGGAATAATATCCTATGTTGCTTCGGAGGACTTGGATGCATATGCGAGGGGCGGATTGGAGCCAGAACGCCAGCGTTTCCAGGCAAGGGTTCGGCGAATCCATGCAGGCGAGCTTTGTCGGTGACCTCGCCGTCGCAGGAATACTTTCCTTGGTGGCGCGCGAACGCCGCGTGCCGGTCGGGTTGCTGCTGCATAAGTCGCGCTGCGCTGCCGACGTCGCCGAGGCCCGGCAATTGGCCATGTACCTCATGCATGTCGTCCTGCAGCGGCCCATGACCGAGATCGGGGCCTTCTTCGGCCGCGACCGCACCACGGTGTCCCATGCCTGCCATTGCGTGGAGGACAAGCGCGACGACGCGGCGTTCGACAGCGAAGTCATCCGGCTCGAGGCAGCGATAGACGAGATCACCGGCAGCCTCCCCAAATGGCTCGCGCGCGCCGGAGTGGCCCATGCAGCCTGACCGCAACACCATGCGTTTCGTGCGCGCGCTCATCGGCGGCGCCACGGGCAGGCGCGTCGGAGAGGCTTATGGTCTCCAGGCAGGCGAGGCCAGATTGCGTGCTCCCGAGCGGGTCGTAGCGCGGCTCGCGGCGGACGGCGTGCTCGAAGCGGACGGGCATACCTGCCGCGCCGGTTCGGGAGCCAGGACCTGGCTGCGCCGCAACAGCCTCGAGGCCGAACACTTCGCCGGCCAGCATCGCGAACTGGTGAAGACGGAGGAGGGGCTCAATCGCAATCTCGCCGAGAGCCCGCTGGCTCGTCTCGCGCGGCCCGCCAGGGGTGAAAGCCAGGCCTTTCTCGACAGGGCCCAGCTTGAGGCAGGCGAGCGGGTCCGGCGCCTTGCCGAACGGGCTCGGCTGCAACCGCGTCTCACCATGAGCTATTCGGCCACCCACACCGTCAACGCCAAGTCGGGGGCGGGTGCGGGAGAGATCAGCGACCTGGCGGCCGATGCCCGTCGCCAGCTTCAGGACATCGTGCGGTCGCTGCCGCCGGACTGTGCCAGCGTCGTCCTGGATGTCTGCGGCTTTTCCAAGGGCCTGCAGCTTGTCGAGGCCGAGCGCGGCTGGCCGCGACGCAGCGCCAAGCTGGTGCTGCGCATCGGACTCGACCAGGTGGCCCGCCACCTGGGATTGAGCGCCGCCGCCCAGGGGCCACAGCGCGTGCGCCAGCGCGGCTGGATGGGCGAGGACGCCCGGCCGAGTGTCTTCGGCTAGACGCGGGAGGTTGCTTCCGAGCGGATGCGATTGACCATGGCCACCAGGCCATTGGACCGCTGCGTGGTGAGGTGCTCGCGCAGGCCCAGTTCATCGAAAAGCGCGATGGCATCGGTCTGGGCGATCTCGCGAGCCGGGCGGCCCGAATAGATGGCGACCAAGATGGCGACCAGGCCACGGACGATCATCGCGTCGGACTCGCCGCGATAGGTGAGGTTCTCACCGTCCTCGGAGGAAACCAGCCAGACCTGGGAAACGCAGCCATGAACCCTGTTGGCCTCGCTGCGCTCCTCGGGAGCCAGTGGCGGAAGGGCCTGCCCCAGTTCAATGATGTAGCGATACCGGTCTTCCCAATCGTCAAGGAACGAGAGGTTTTCGGCGATATCGAGGAAGGCTTGCGGCTGGGTCATGCCCACTACTTAGTGCAAGCGCCGGGTCAATCCAACACCGGGCCGGTGTTTTGAAGCGCCGTCCCAAAACAAAAAGAGCTGCAAACACGGGGCAGCGTGCTTGCAGCTCAAACCGGACCCATGGCCGCCCTGCGGGGGCTTGGCGGCAACGTCCGGCACTAACCCAGCCAGGCCGGCCGCGGCCGCGGGACCGGGGCCGTCGCTTCGGTCGTGGAAATCTGCATGGGTGTGACCGGAGCGGGAGCGGGCAGGGCAGCACTCGTGACAGCGGCAGAGAGGAGGGCTTTGCCGCCGACGCATTGCAGGGTGTTGCATTCGGTCTTGTCGATCTGCTGGACGATTGCCGACTGGCCCGCCGCCAGGGCCTGGCTCGTCACGGCGCCCGCCGCGGCGGGGAGGTCTACCCCGGGCCGGATCACCATGAAGGCCACTGTCAGCCAGAACGCCGATTTCAGAATGAACCTCAAGATCGCTGCTCCACCAGAGCGGTACTCGGCCGCCTCTTGCACCTGCAACATTATGACCGGCGCTTTAATGGCGGATGGGACCAATCGATAAAATTTGAATCAATTGCCGCCGATCGTGCGCAAGGACTTGTTTACGCTACCGCCGGAAACCGACCGCAGAACAAGCACTTCGCCACGGGAAACAGGAGCCGGCCGGGGTGCACTTAATTCTGTCTTAGGTCTTCGATGAAAGGGTGATTCCACGAATAAAGGGGCAAACCCCGGTGAGTTTTGTGATGCGTAGCCTTTTCTCTTTGGGCCTCGGCAAAGAGACGTCCAATCCTGTTGCTTCGGGCAGCGGGCGGCCAGAGATTCTGCGTCGCCGGACCTTGGACGTGGGCTCGCGCGTCTTCATCGTTGCGGGCGTTCTCGCGCTTCCTTTTGCGCTTTATACCCTGATCGGCGGGGTGCTGGTGCCGTTCGTGGCGGCCGTGATTGCCCTCGTCGCCGGCATGATGAGCATGGCGCTGCACCAGCGCGGCCAGTACGAGCGGTCCGCCGCCGCGCAGGTCTATGGCATGGGCTCTATCGGCGCCGTAATGGCGCTGGCCCATCCGCTCTTCGTCGATTTCGGCCTGGCGACCGCCCTCATGGCCCCGATCTATGCAGCGCTTATGTCGCGCGGCGCGTTGCGCAAGCGCAGCTGGGTTTTCGTCGCCGTGGCGCTCATCGCCTCGGGCGTCACCGCCCTCAAGTTCGTCGTGCTGCCGGCGGCGCTTGCGCCGGGATTCGGCGGCATCGGCGCCTTCGTGGTTTCGGTGCTGCTCGTCGGCTTCGCTGCGGCGCGCCTTGGCGCGGGCTTCGAAGTCCACGACGCCAGCAAGATCAAGACCTACCGCCATCTCATCGAGCACGTGCAGGACGCCGTGATGCGATTCGGCGATGACGGCGAAGTTCTCTTCTCGTCCCATTCGGCCGAGCGCCTCTTCGGCTGCCGTCGCTACGAACTCTCGCGCGGCGGCCTGGGCGAACGCATCCATGTGCTCGACCGCCCGACCTACCTCACCGCCTTCGCCGACGCCAACCAGGACGGCAAGGCGCGCACTATCGAAGTGCGCATGCGCCGGGACGACCCGGAAGGCACCGCACGCGCGCCCCAGTTCATCTGGGTGGAAGTCGCCTTCTCGCCCGTCGTCGAGAACGACATGGCCGGCTCGCGCCATGAGGTGGTGGCGCTCTATCGCGACATCACCAGCCGCAAGGATGGCGAGGACGCGATGAAGGCGGCCCGGCAGGCCGCCGAGGATGCCTCGAACGCCAAGTCGCGGTTCCTCGCCACGATCGGCCACGAACTGCGCACCCCGCTCAATGCCATCGTCGGGTTCTCCGAGATGATGTCGACCGGCATCGGCGGCGAACTGTCGCCGACCCACAAGGAATATGCCGGCCTTATCCACCAGAGCGGCCATCACCTGCTCGACGTGGTCAAGATGCTGCTCGACATGTCCAAGATCGAAGCGGGCAAGTTCGAGCTCCAGACCGAAGCCTTCGCGCCTTCGGCGCTGGTCGAGCCGAGCCTGCAGATCGTGGGGCCGATGGCCAGCACCCGCAACATCACCATCCGCACCGATATCCCCTCGGTGCTGCCCATGCTGACCGCCGACGAGCGCGCCTGCCGGCAGGTGGTGATCAACCTGCTCTCGAACGCCATCAAGTTCAGCCACGACTATGGCGTGGTGACCCTGTCCATGAAACGGCAGGGCCAGAACCTCAACATCTCGGTACGCGACAACGGCATCGGCATGGGGCCCGAATCGATCCGTCGCCTGGGCGAACCCTTCTTCCAGGTGCATGACGGGCTAGCCCGCCAATACGAGGGCACCGGGTTGGGGCTGTCGATCGTCAAGGGCCTGGTGGACCTGCACGAAGGCTCCATGCACGCGGTTTCCGAGATCGGCGTGGGGACAACGATGACGGTTTTACTCCCGGTAAACGGTCCGGCGATTAAGCTACCCGAAACGGCATCTGTCACACCTATCCGCCGCGAACCGAGCGTGCAGCAAACTCCCGCATGGCAAGACGCAAGAAAAAGAAGAGCTTTATGACGGCAACCGTGCTGACCCGCCTGCCCGTGATGGCGGGCGGAGCCGTTGCGTCCTCCGCAGGGCGCATCGGCCTGTGGGCAATATCGCATTTCGCCAGGGCACCGCTCGCCTATAGCAGCGTGTTCGTGCTCACCACCCTTTCGGTGATGGCGGCCAACAATGCGCTCTTCAACCAGCAGCATCGCCACCCGGCGCCCCTGTTCTCGGGCACCGCCACCGCCCAGGCCATGGCCCCGGTGACGGAGGATGTCGCCGAAGTGCAGCCGGCCGTGCGCCAGACCGCGACCCGGCAAGTGCAGCCCGACTACATCAGCGATCCCGTCAGCCCGCAGACGACCGCCAGCGTTTCCCAGCGCGCCACCATCGCCGACGTTCCCGATGGCGAGCCGATCGGCAACTCGCGCGTCTTCGAAGTGCAGAAGAAGCTCGCCCAGCTTCGCCTCTTCGACGGCAAGGTGGACGGCTATTACGGGCCGATGACGGCCTCGGCCATCCGCAAGTTCGAAGCCGCCGCCGGGCTCAAGCCGCAGGGCGCGCTGACCGAGGACGTGGTCAACATGATCCTGCGGGCGCCCGTCAACGACCAGATGACGATGCTGGTGCAGGGACAGTCCCAGGAGCCCGCCGCGCTGCCGCAGCAGCGGCTGGTCCAGCAGATGGCCGCCAATGGCAATGTCTACGTGGCGCCCCAGCAGCCCGTGGCCCAGCAACAGGCCGTGCCGCCGCTGGTCTTCAGCCAGCCCGCCCAGCAGCAGGTCGCGGTGCGCAGCGAGCAGCCGGTGCTGATCGCCCAGCAGGTCAAGCCGACGGCCGAGGATGTCTTCGACGAAGTCGCCAACGGCGCGGCCAACGCCTTCGATACGGTGGCCAATACGGTCGGCGAATGGGTCAACCAGCCCGGCGCCGTGCGTCAGATCCCGGCGGCGCGCAATACGCAGACGCCCCAGCCGCCCGCACAGCTCGTCACCACGCGGCAGGCGACGGAACAACCCCCGGCCCAGCAACGCGTGACCGCCCCGTCGGTGCAGACCGCTTCGCTCCAGGCGCCGGCCAGCGCCACGTCCTCCACGGACCCGCAACTGGTCTCCAAGGTGCAGCGCGGCCTCGCGAGCCTGGGCTTCCTCGCCGGCTCGGTCGATGGCGTGCCAGGCGAGGCGACCGCCAAGGCGATTCGCAATTTCGAGGTCTACTACAACTACGACGTGACGGGGAAAGTCACCCCGCAGCTCGTGGACATGCTGGTGGCAGCCGGAGCCGTGATATAGGGCTCTGCCATGAGCCAGCTCCGCACGGACCTATGGTGCGCCGCCTTCATCCGGCGCCACAACAATATCGGCCAGTTCTGCGTCGTGTCGCGCCGGGGTGATCCCGTCGCGGGACAGGTGTTCATCGAGGTCGATCACCTCAACGGCACCGTCTCACTGTTCGCCCCGGCCTCGGCTGTCGCCCGCACAGAGGACGAAGGGAGCGCCGACCGGCTGTTCAGCCTGCGCTTCGACCATGTCGAACCGGCGAAGGTGCGCGAGCGGCTGGCGCGCGAGGAGGACTTCGACCCCGATTTCTGGGTGCTGAGCGTGGAAACGCGCGAGAGCGACCTGGGGCTCGATATCGCCCCAGGCGCGTGAGGCTGGCCTAACTGGCGCGGCGGTTGTCGCTTCCGCAGCCCGAGCGCGGACGGGCGCAGACGGCCATGTCGCCCATGAAGCGGTGCAGGAGCACGTTGAAGTGGTCCGGCTTCTCCCAGAACGGGGCATGGCCGGCGCCGCCGATGACGTTGACCTTGCCGCTCCACAGGTTCTGGTAGGCGAGGTTGCCGACATAGGACAGGCGGGCCACGGGCTCGAACTCGCCATCGACCATGGCGATGGGAACGGGCGATCTCTCCACGACGCGCTTCTGGTCCGAATCGAGACCCTTCATGGTGGCCTTGAAGACGCCGGTGCGCGCATGGCCATCGGTCCGGCGCACATTCTCGATGAACCCGGCGGGCGGTTCGCTGTCGCGGAAGCAAAGGCGGGTGAAGCGCGCGATATCCTCGTCGCTGAAGTGCTCCTTGGAGGCCAGCAGCATGTCGCGGTGCATCTGGAAGCCGCGCAGCAGCCCGATCGGCCCGCGATTGACCGGCGGCGCGCCGGTGAGCATGAGCCCAACCACACGCGGATCGGTCGCCAGCAGCTCGATGCCGATATGGCCACCCAGCGACCAGCCATAGACGGCGACCTTGTTGACGGAGAGTTCGTCGAGCACCTCGCTCACCACCTTGGCGAAGCCGCCGAAGGAATAGGTGCCCGCCGGATCGACGGCGTTGCTGGATTCCCCATGCCCGGGCAGGTCGATGGCGATGACGCGGTACATCTCGCCCAGGGCGGTGTTGATCTGTTTATCGAACACTTCCTTGGAGGCGCCGGCTCCGTGGATCATGAGCAGCGGCAGGCCATATCCAGCGGTCTCGCGGACCCGAATGGTGGCGTAAGGAGTGGCGATGGTCTTGTCTATTGCGGGCATGGCGGCCCCGTCTCCAGGATATAACCATGCTATCGTTTCATTTGGATATGTATTTGGCGTTGAGACTTGTGGTGAACAAATGCATATCTGACCCGGAGTATTTGGTTACGCTGGGGAGCTGAAGCCAATGACTGTCCAAGAGACCGAAGGCGCCGGTGGTTATGTGCTGGGGCACTCCGATCGCGAGCTCGAACGGCTCGAACGGCAGGCCACATTCTTTGGAGACATGACCCGCGAGGTGCTGGTTCGGGCGGGGATCGAGCCGGGCATGCGCGTGCTCGACCTTGGATGCGGCGTCGGCGACGTGTCGATGATCGCGGCCGACCTCGTCGGCGCGGACGGCGAGGTGGTGGGCATCGACATTTCGCCGGATGCCCTGGCCGTCGCCACGCGGCGCGCCCAGGCCTCGGGCCGGGCCATCGCCGAATTCGTCCATAGCAGGATCGACGATTACCAGGGCATCGACGGGTTCGACGCCATCGTCGGCCGCTTCATCATGGTGCACCTGCCCAAGTCAGGGGAGACGCTGGGGCGCCTCGTGCGCGAGGCGCGGCCCAACGCCATCTTCGCCTTCGCCGAGATGGACCTGGATACAGTTTCCGCCAGCGGGGAAACGCCCTTGCTCGACCAGTGCGTGGCCTGGGTTGCAGAGGTCTATCGCCGGGCCGGGCTCGACCCCAATCCCGGCGCCGGGCTCTTTGCCACCTTCAAGGCGGCAGGGCTGCACCCGCAGATGTTCGGGATGACCCGGATCGGGGACAGCCAGGACATGCCGGGCTTCGCGTTCCTGGCCGAATCCGTGCGCAGCATGCTGCCGATGATCGAAAAGCTCGGCATCGCCAGCCCGCAGGACATCGGCATCGACACGCTGCGCGAGCGGCTGCTGGCCGAAGCAGCCCAGGCCGATACCTGCGTCTTCTATCCGCGCTTCGTGGGCGGCTGGGGACGGGTGCAGTAGCGGGCTACTCGGCCGGCTCCTCGAACAGCCCGGTGGGCAGACCATCGATGCTGAACTGGTTCTTCTCGCGCCGGTAGGCATCCAGGCCGACGTCCTTTTCCTTGGCCTCGGCCCAGCGCGCCAGGGTAGGGCGCTCCCCGGCGTAGTCGAAAAGGGGGACGCCGAAGCCGCACGAGGTCTGCACCAGGTCGATATCGAGCGAAGCGATCTGGCGGGCGCCCAGCGGTTCCTCGTTGTAGTGCGCGGCCAGGAGCTCCCCATATTCGGCGCTGCCTTGCGCGATGATGCGACCCTTCCCGTAAAGGCGAAGAATCTTGGGCGGGCCCTCGAACGAGCAGAACATGATCGTCATGCGGCCATCCACGCGCGTGTGCGCCGCCGTCTCGTTGCCGCTTCCGGTGAGATCGAGATAGACGACGCGATTGGGCGAGAGAACGCGAAGGCAGTCCGTGGGGCGCGGGGAGATGTTGACGCGCGAGCCGGCGGTCGCCGTCGCGGTAAAGAATATCTTCTGGCGCGAAATGAACTCGGACTGGACGCCGTCGATATCGGGATATTGCTTGGCCATGGCGGCACCTCCGGACCGGTTCTAGTCGAACCGGCTGGAACTGTCACCACGACCTAAGTCGTCGTCAACCGGCGCGACGGGTGCCGATGCGCGAGAGCGCGGCGAGGGCCTCGTTGAGCACCGGATTGCGTTCGGTGCGCTCGGCCGGGCGGCGGCCATCGGCAAAGGGCCTGTACTCTGGCTTGGTGAGCTCGAGCAGGTTCACGTCGCCGCGCCACGAGCTCATCAGGAACGCCATCGAATCGGGCGTGACCGTATCGAACATGCGCGCGAACTCGGTCAGCACCGGCGATTTGTCGTCATCGTGCGAGGTGGCGTGGATGAGGACCTTAAGGCCCTCATAGGCCGTGGCTCCGAACGCGCGCAGGATCACGAAGAGCGCCGCCCCTGAAACGTCATGGGCGATCTGGCCGCAGCGGACTTCGTCCAGGCCCGTGATCTGGTGGAGGAGGCGCGTGACTTCGGGCCGGCGATTCTCGGCGAAGAGCTTCATGAGCGCGCGGGTGAGTTCATCCGTGGCGACCGTGATCTGCTCGATGGTCTTCTTGATCGGCGCCTCGGGCGTGCGGCGCTCGCCGAACGCCTTGATGACCTTGATGCGGTCAGACTCGTTGAGATCGAAGAAGGCGGGGGCGAGCAGGGCGCAATCGAAATCGTCGCGCGCCGCCAGCGACCAGGCGACCTGGTAATCCATCTGCGCGGAGCGGGCGAGGGCCGAGAGATAGGGGCCGCGCGGCACGATGGCCATGTTGGTGGCCAGGGCGCGATAGACGCGCCGGCTATTCATCTGGAAGAGCTTGGCCAGGGCGACGTTGGAAAGATCGGAGCGGCGCGCCAGCGAGGCGCAGGCCACGGCTTCGCCCTTGGCGATGACCTTGAGCATGGTCGCCTCGGACATGGCCGGGGCGTTGAGCAGGTAATCGGGCAGGTCGTCCCCGGCATTCTCCAGAACCAGTTCCTCGAGCATCTGGGAAAGGTGTTCCGAGCGCCCGAGCGTCGCCGCCGCCTTGGCGCGCGCGGTGGGCGCAGCGGTCGAGAACAGGCGCTGCACCAGGGCCTCGAACTGTTCACGCTCGGCAGAGGTGGGCTTTTCGCGCCGCGCATAGGCGTCGCAGGCCGCCACCAGCAGCGTGTTGGTGCGGTCAACGCCACCAGATTCGATCAGCAGCTGGAAAGTTTCATAGGGTTGGAAGCCGAGCATCGATCGCCTGAGCCAAAAGTCTGAAAAGTCGCAAAATGGGACGCAAATCGCGTCTCCATCACTCTTTCCAGAGATTCGTTAGCGGACTGTTAACCTTGACGATCTCTTAATGAAAACCGTCGGACATGCGGCGTTCGACACTTCGCCAGGAAGGCGGAGGCAGCAACAGGAGGCTGGCTTGGGAAAGCTCGTCCCGTTTGATCGACCGACGGAATCGGTCCCTAAACGCCCGCCCCTTTCGGGGCCGGGTCAGATATTGATTTTTACCGGGGTCCGGTATGAGCGTCACAACAGGCCAGAACCGGACAGCCGGACGACATCAGGCAAGCCGAAGCGGCGGCGCGGCCAGGGTTCTTAAAGGCCTGCTGGCGCTGGCGCTGGTCGGCACGGCCGCTGCATGCGCGCGGCCCGTGGGCGATTTCGGCCGGGCCCAGCCCAGCTTCACCCATGACGTGGTGATGCCCACGGTCGGCAAATGGCGCGCCAGCCAGGCGGGCGAGCCGGTCTCGAACTTCAACCAGACCGACCAGGAACGGCTGATGCACGACGTGGTCTGGCGCTTCCTCATCGCGCCGCACGGCCGCGACTGGGCGTTCGACACCTCCGTCGAGCTGCAGCGCACGCGCATTTATCCGGCGCGCGACGCCAAGTTCACCATCGACCGCTACTACGGCACGCTGCGCTCGGACGCCTACCAGTCATCGCGCGTGCGCTACAAGCGCGTGGGCAGCGATGTCGAAACCGACGTCGCGCTGATGCCGGCGGCCTTCGCGGCCATCTGCGAGGTGATCGAGGTCGACCGCCAGCGCGCCGAGGCCCTGCGCTCGCTGGCCATGGGCAGCCCGATGTCCACCGAGGCGGCGGCCCGGCAGGCCGAGAACGCGCAGTATATCGACTGGTTTACCCGGGCGGTGCGCTATCGCTATGATTCGTATTCCTACGCGCTCGACCACCTGCTGGTGGAAACGCCCCATGAAGAGGCCCGGGCGGTGGACGCGAGCCTGAGCAAGCTGCTGGCCTACGTGGATGCGGCGGAACGCGCCGATTTCTGCCGTGGCGCCGGAGCCTTCAATGGCGGCCACCCGAGCAAGTCGCTGCCCTCGCGCGTCTACATGACGCCCAGGGACTACGAAGGCGAATATCGCAAGTAGCGCCGCTACTCGGCTGCCAGCCCGAACTTGGTGATATCGGCCGCCGCCATGGTGCGGCGCGCCAGCTCGGCCGCCTTGACGTAAAGCGCGTATTCGATGTCGGACTGGGAGGTGCCCGGTTCGGCGTCGGTCCATACCTTGAGGGTGATCGGGTGCTCGCTGACCCGGCCCCCCGAGACTTCGCGCAAGGTAACCCTGGCAACCGCGAGAATCCGGCCGGGAAGCGTGGGATGGGGGCGAATCTCGGAAAGACTCCAGTCCTTTAGCTGGAAAGACATCGCGCTCACTCCATACGAATCCTAGTCAAGGCCGGGACTATGGCTCCTGCCCTCGCGTCGAGGGAACGTAGTTTTGCCGGTTTGCACAGATAGTGCCCGGTCCCGAGCGCTCCTTCCTAATGAACGGCAGATGAACGGGCGGTTAGCACCGTGTTCAAGCTTGTTCGGCCATAAGGCGGCCAAACAGAGTAAATTTTCCGGAGACAATTCCCGTGCCATTCTATGCAAGACGGATCGCCGCGGCCGCTGCGGCACTTGCGCTGCTGGCGACTCCAACGCTGGCGGCGGACATCGCCAAATCGCCCGTGGGCGTCTGGCAGACCGAACAGGGCGACGCGCGCTTCAGGGTTTCCCTGTGCGGCGACGGCAAGCAGCTATGCGCCAAGCTGACCTGGCTGCGCCAGGACGTCCGCAGCGCCGAGAACCTGCGCTATCTTAACAAATACGTGGTGCAGGGCGCCATGCCCGTGCAGGTCAACAAGTGGCGCGGCACGGTGAGCTATAACGGGGAAACCCTTTCGGGCTCGGTGACGCTGGCCGGCGATGTGATGAGCCTGCAGGGCTGCAAGGGCATCTTCTGCCAGTCCATGTCGTTCCAGCGCCTCTGATTTTTCGCGTTTTTTTGGGCGCCGGAACTTATCCCCCATCCGGCGACCGAGCTAAAGGGCTGCTTTTGCGGCCCTTTTTGTTTTGGCGGCGCCGCATTGCCGGACTTATCCGTGCGTGACGGCGATCCGCTATAGTTTTGCTACGGTCGCAGAAATGGGCCTAGCGCTCCCTCTCCGGCATCAGCCGATAGCTGAACCGGTCGCGGATGCGGGCATTGAAGAAGCGCCCCTTGGAGAAGGCGGCGCGGAAGGCCTCGGCCGTCTGCGGCGGCACGGCGAGATAATCGTAGCGCTTGCCGGTCGGCACGAACCACACCGAGAGCGTGCGGCTCTGCGGATCGTACTTGAAATTCCTGATGGCGGTTGAGGGCATGCCGGCCTCCGCGCGTGGTTCACGAGGGTGAACGACGCGCGGAGCGCCCGGTTGCGGAAAGGAGCGGGGATGGACGATGACATGAAGGCGTTCTGGGCCGCGGTCCAGGTGGACTACGAGGGACGCGAACTCACCCTGGAAGCAGTCGCCATGCGGCACGGGCTCACGGTGGGGAAGCTCGCCTACGCTGCCCGTCAGCTGGGCTGGGCGCGCCGCTACCTCAAGCATCTCAACCTTGAAAACAGCATCAAGCGGATGTTCCGCGTGCTGGAAACCCACCTCATTCGGCTGGAGGCAACGGAAGTCACGATGAAGACGGAAAGCACCAAGGAAATCACCCTGCTGGCCAACATGTGCAAGACGCTCGAAAGGCTGATCGAGATCGACAATGCGCGGCCGATTCAAAAGCGCACCGGCAAGCAGGGCAAGGAAATGACGGAACTGACCAACCAGCTGGTGCGCCGGATTGAAAAGCTTAAGCGCGGATGAGCTGAGGGCGATCAGGGAATGCCTGCAATCGCTTGCGGACAACCACTCGCGCGAAGAGATCGCCAGGCTGATCCCCGATCGGTGGCATGAAACACTGCACTTCTACTGGCCCGCTTGGGCGCGCCCCCAGCAATTGCCGCCCGACGGCGATTGGACGACCTGGCTCATCATGGGAGGGCGCGGGTCCGGAAAGACGCTGGCGGGCGCGCAATGGGTGCGCGACCTGGCCACCGGGGAAAGCCCAGTCTCTCCCATCGCCCTGGTGGGCGAGACGATGACCGAGGCCATCGCGGTGATGGTGAAGGGCGTAAGCGGCATCCTGTCGGTGCATCCCGACGAGCAGCGGCCGGTGCTCAAGGGCACCTCGCTGGTCTGGCCTAATGGGGTCGAGGCGACGGTGCTCTCCGCTTCCGATCCCGACCGGTTTCGCGGCCCGCAATTCGCGGCGGCGTGGTGCGACGAGGTGGCCAAGTGGCCGCAGGCCGAAGAGGCCTGGGACATGCTCCAGTTCGGGCTGCGGCTGGGCGACAAGCCCCGGCAGCTGGCGACGACGACGCCCAAGCCCACCAAGCTGCTGCGGCGCCTGCTCGCCGATGAGCATACGGTCCTCACGCGCATGAAGACCGAGGATAACCGCCAGTACCTGGCGGAAGGATTTCTCGAAGCGGTGGTGGGGCGCTATCGCGGCTCGGTGCTCGGACGCCAGGAACTTGATGGCGAACTGATCGAGGATCTGCCCGACGCACTCTGGAACCGGGACATGTTCCGCCGCTTCCGCGGCGGCGAACTGGGCCGGGTGGTGGTGGCGGTCGACCCGCCCGTCACCGGCGGGCCCAAGGCCGATGCCTGCGGGATCGTGGTGACGGGGCAGGCGGGCGAAGGCGCGGCGGTGCTGGCGGACTACACGGCCTCGGGATTGCATCCGGTGAACTGGGCGCGCCGCGCCGTGCGGGCGTTCCGCGATTTCGAGGCCGACTGCATCGTGGCCGAGGTCAATCAGGGCGGGGACCTGGTGAAATCGGTGATCGCACAGGTGGATGCCTCGGTGCCGGTCCGGGCCGTCCGGGCCAACCGGGGCAAATGGCTGCGGGCCGAGCCGGTGGCGGCGCTTTATGCGCGCGGGCTCGTGGCGCATGCCGAGGGATTGTCCGCGCTCGAGGACGAGATGTGCGCATTCGGCGCGGACGGCCGAGCCGACGGCCATTCGCCGGACAGGGTGGATGCGCTGGTCTGGGCGGTGACGGAACTGCTGCTGGGAGAGGTGCAGGTGGTGCCACGGGTGCGGCGGGTGTGAGGGGCTGAATCGGGGTTGTGGCTGACCCCCACCCTTGTTCCCTCCCCACAGGGGGGAGGGGGACCTGCTGGCTCGGTGGTGCCCTCGGCGCTTCCCTCCCCCTTGTGGGGAGGGATTGAGGGTGCGGGTGCCAGGGGCGAGATTTGCTCCTGCTGTGTCTGGGCCGCCCCTCATCCGACGCTGCGCGCCACCTTCTCCCCGAGGGGGCGAAGGAAGGGGCGGGTTGCTGGTGCGGTTTCTTGGGGCGCAGGCCGTGAGGCGGCGAAAGCCGTCGCCCTGTTGGGTGAGGGAGCCCGGCAGGGCGGTGAGGGGAGATTAGGCGAGATCGGGATGGTTTACCCCAACCCTTGTTCCCTCCCCACAAGGGGGAGGGAGACCTGCTGGCTCGGTGGTGCCCTCGGCGCTTCCCTCCCCCTTGCGGGGAGGGATTGAGGGTGGGGGAGCCAGGGGCGAGATTTGCCCCTGCTGTGTCTGGGCCGCCCCTCATCCGGCGCTGCGCGCCACCTTCTCCCCGAGGGGGCGAAGGGAGGGGGCGGGTTGCTGGTGCGGTTTTTTGGGGCGCAGCCGGTTAGGCGGCGAGAGCCCTCGCCCCGTTGGGGAGAGGGTGCCCGGCAGGGCGGTGAGGGGAGATTAGGGCGAGATCGGGGTGGTTTACCCCCACCCTTGTTCCCTCCCCACTAGGGGGGGGGGACCTGCTGGCTGGATCGCGCCTCGGTGCTTTCTTCCTCACAGGGAGAGACCTTGTGAGGGGTCGGTTCAGGGCTGCGGTTCCAGCAACTCGATGCGGTTGCCGAAGGGGTCGGCGATGTAGCAGCGGGTGTAGCCGGGGAGGGGTTCGTCGGTGGTGACGGTGACCCCGGACGCCTGCAGGTGCTCAATGAGGTCCGGCAGGTCGGCGACGCGGAAGGCGGGGTGGGCCTTGCGGGCGGGGACAAAATTCTGTTCGACGCCCAGATGGACTTTGAGGGTGCCGGTTTCGAACCAGGCGCCGCCGCGCTTGGCCAGGTTTTCGGGTTTGGCGACTTCGGGAATGCCCAGGATGCCGGAATAAAAGGCACGCGCCTCCGGTTCGCGGCCGGCAGGCATGGCGAGCTGGACGTGATCGATCGCGAGCAATGTCATGGGGACTCCTCTGGCAGGTTTCCCCCGTTCATAAACTCAATCAAGGATTTGACCATGCCCAATTGGCTGACCCGCCTCGCCGGCGGGCGACGGGACGCGCCGGTGGAACGCAAGTCGAGCGGCGGCGGGACGGTGTTTTCGCTCACGCAGTTGGGCGAGGCGAACTGGACGCGGCGAGGCTTCTCGAGCCTCGTCAACGAGGGCTTCGCCAAGAACCCGGTAGTCTACCGCTGTGTGCGCATGGTGGCCGAGGCGGCCAATTCGGTGCCGCTGGTGGTCGAGGAAAACGGCAGGCGGGTAAGCGATCACCCGGTGCTGCAATTGCTCCGCCGCCCCAATCCGCGCCAGTCGGGGAGCGAACTGCTGGAGGCGGTGTATTCGTACCTGCAGACGGCGGGAAACGCCTATCTCGAAGCGGCGATCGTCGAGGGCGAGGTCAAGGGGCTCTTCGCGCTGCGGCCGGACCGCATGAAGGTGGTGGCGGGCCGCGACGGCTGGGCCTCGGCCTATGCCTATACGGTGGGCTCGAAGACGCGGCAGCTGAGCCAGGAGCCGGCGCCGATCCCGAAAGTGCTGCATATGGCGCTGTTCCACCCGCTCGACGACCACTACGGCATGGCTCCGCTCGAGGCAGCGCAGCAGAGCCTCGACATCCACAACGCCTCCGCCCTCTGGAACAAGGCGCTGCTCGACAACGCGGCCCGGCCTTCTGGGGCGCTGGTCTATTCGATGGGGGCGGGGAATCTGACGCCCGACCAGTTCGACAGGCTCAAGGACGAGTTGGAGGAACAGTTTGCCGGCGCTGCAAATGCCGGGCGGCCGATGGTGCTGGAAGGCGGGCTCGACTGGAAGACCATCGCGCTTTCGCCCCGGGACATGGATTTCATCGAGGCGCGGCACGGCGCGGCGCGCGATATCGCGCTGGCGTTCGGCGTGCCGCCGATGCTGCTCGGGCTGCCGGGGGACAACACCTATTCGAACATGGTCGAGGCCAACCGGGCGCTGTGGCGGCAGACGGTGATGCCGCTGGTGCGGCGGGTGGCGGACGATCTGAGCTACTGGCTGGCGCCGGCGTTTGGCGGGGTGAGCGTGGTCGCGGACTTCGATGGCGTCGAGGCGCTGGCGGAGGATCGCGCGGCACTCTGGGAGCGGGTGGGGGGCGCTGGGTTCCTCAGTGATGAGGAGAAGCGGGGGATGCTGGGGGTTTAGGTGGGACAAGTGCTTGGGGCAGCCCCTCACCCGGCGCTGCGCGCCACCCTTTCCCCGAGGGGGCGAGGGTTGGGAGCGTGTTGCGCTTGCCCCAACGAAAACCCTCGCCCCGTCGGGGAGAGGGTGCCCGGCAGGGCGGTGAGGGGTCGCAAGGGTGAGATCTCGATTTTGGCTCACCCCCACCCTCAATCCCTCCCCACAAGGGGAGGGAAGCCTTGAGGCACGGTCGAGCCAGCAGGCCTCCCTCTCCCTTGTGAGGAGGGGTCGAGCCACAAACGCAATATGGAGACATCCATGGACGAGCTAACCCGCAGCGTGGTCGCGCGCGGTGACCTGGCGCATCTGGCGCTGTTTTTGTGGGCGACGATGAGCTCGACGCTGCTGGTCTGGGCGCTGCGCGAGCTGGCGGCGGCCAGTAAGCGGTTCAACGATTTCGTGCACGAGATCGCCACGATCAATCAGCTTTTCAGACGGAAGGACGAGTGATGGCGGAAAAGACCAATTCCGAGGCCAACCAGGTGTTCCGGCAGTTTGCCTGGAACCTGGCGGGCACGCTGGCGAGCGTGAAGGCCGGGCAGCGCCCGCAGGCCGGCAAGGGCGGGAGCAAGCGGTGAGCGGCATTCCGATCGACGAGACGGGGCGGTTCGCCGGCTATGCCAGCGTCTTTTCCAGGGTCGACGAGGGCGGCGATATCGTCATGCCCGAGGCGTTTGCCAGGAGCCTCAAGCGGCGCGGGACGGAGCGGATCCGGCTCCTCTTCCAGCACGACCCCAAGGAGCCCGTCGGTACCTGGGAGCGGATCGTGGAGGACGGGTTCGGGCTCTGGGTGGAAGGGCGGCTGGTGCCGGGCGTTCCGCGCGCCGACGCGCTGCGAAAACTCATCGAGCGCGGGGCCATCGACGGGCTGTCCATCGGCTTTCGCACCGTCAGGGCCACGCGCGAGGCGGCGACGGGTTACCGCAAGCTCTGGCAGATCGACCTTTGGGAAATCTCCATCGTGACTTTCCCGATGATGGAGGGCGCGCGCATCGCGGCGGCCTCTCCGGACGCGCACCTGCAGCGGGCGCTGCAGGCGACGGTTTCTCTCCTCAAAAAACCCTGAAGGACTTTACGGCATGACCGAAAAGATGACCGACGGCCTCGAAATCAAGGCCGGAGCGGGCAGTGACGATGCTGCGCTCTTCCAGCTCATGAATGCGTTCGAGAGCTTCAAGATGGAGAACGACGCGCGGCTCGACCGGCTCGAGAAGCGCGGCGCCAGCGATCCGCTGACCGAGGAAAAGCTCGAGCGCATCAACGCCGCGCTCGATGGCTACAAGGCCGCCATGGACCGGGCCGCGCTCGACCGCGCGCGCCCCTCGCTCGAGGGTGGGCGCAGCGATGCGGGCGACGAATACAAGGAGGCCTTTTCGGCCTATGTGAAGCGCGGCGAGGAAAAATCGCTCTCGGTCGGCGTCAATGCCGATGGCGGCTATGTCGTGCCGGGAGAGACCGAGGCCGAGATCACCCGGCGCCTGACCGAGATCTCGCCGATCCGGGCCATCGCAGGTGTCCGCCAGGTCTCCTCCTCGGTCTACAAGCGCCCGATCTCGATCACCGGTCCGGCGACGGGCTGGGTGGGTGAAACCGACGCGCGTCCGCAGACGGCGAGCCAGACGATCGATGCGATCAGCTACCCGACGATGGAACTCTACGCCATGCCGGCGGCGACCTCGGCCTTTCTCGATGACGCAGCGGTGGATGTGGGCCAGTGGATCGCCGAGGAGGTCAACGCGGCCTTCGCCGAGCAGGAAACGGCGGCCTTCGTCAACGGCGACGGGGTCAGCAAGCCGACCGGGTTCCTCAGCGCCACGCTCGCGGCCGAAAGCGCCTGGGCGTGGGGCAAGCTCGGCTACGTGGCGACGGGCGTTTCGGGCGATTTCCCGAGCGATGACCAGTCCGACGTGCTGATCGACCTGGTCTATACGCTCAAGGCCGGCTACCGCCAGAACGCGAGCTGGGTGATGAACCGGCGCACCCAGGGCGCCATTCGCAAGCTCAAGGATACTGAGGGCAACTACCTCTGGCAGCCGGCGGCGGTGGCGGGCGGCAACGCCACGCTGCTCGGGTTCAACCTGGTGGAAGCCGAGGACATGCCCGATATCGGCGCGGGAACGACGCCGATCGCCTTCGGCGACTTCCGCCGCGGCTACCTGATCGTGGACCGCCAGGGCGTCAACGTGCTGCGCGATCCGTTCTCGGCCAAGCCTTATGTGCTGTTCTACACGACCAAGCGCGTGGGCGGCGGCATCGCCGATTTCGACGCGATCAAGCTGCTCAAGTTCGCGGTGAGCTGAGCCGGCAACGCGCTCTGAGACACCCTCCCCCTTGCGGGGAGGGAACAAGGGTGGGGGTGGGTCAACTCCCCCCGGGCTCACCTCCACCCTCAATCCCTCCCCACAAGGGGGAGGGAAGTTCCTCCCAACAAGGATCGACATCATGACCTCTTACCTTCTGGCGGGACCCGCCCAGGAGCCGGTGACGCTCGCCGAGGCGAAGGCGTTCCTGCGGCTCGATGACGAGGCCGAGGACGGGCTGGTCTCGACCCTCATCACGGCGGCGCGGCTGCATGTGGAGGGGATCACCGGCCGGGCGCTGCTGGCGCAGAGCTGGCGCGTAGTGCTCGATGCCTGGCCAAGGGACCGGAGCGTGAGGCTCCCCGTGACCCCGCTCATGAGCGTGGCGGCGGTGACCGCCTATGACGCGGATGGCGTTGGGCACGAGATTGCGCTGGCCCAGTTCTGGCCGGAGAACGGCAGCCTGCTGCTGCCGCTGAACGTGGCCGGCATGCCGGTGCTGCGCGAGCGGCAGGGCATCGAGGTCGACTACGTCGCCGGCTTCGGCACAGACCCCGAGGACGTGCCGGCCGATATCCGCCAGGCGCTGCTGGCGCTGGTTGGATACTGGTTCGAACACCGCGACGCGGTGATCGTGGCAGGCTCGGGGGCGGTGGTGCCGACCGGGTTCGATCGGCTGGTGGCGCCTTATCGGAGCGTGCGGCTATGAGCGAGCGCATCCCTTCGATCGGAACCCTGACCGACCGCATCCAGCTGCTGCGGCGCGAGATGATGAGCGAGCCGGGCGGCGGGCACGTGAAGATCTACATTCCCGTCGCCACCGTATGGTCGCGCGTGCGCCCGCTGTCGGGGCGGCAGGGTGTAGATGCCGACGGGCGGGGCGTGGTGATGAGCCACGCGGTGGTAATGCGGTTTCGGTCCGACGTGAAGCCTGGGGATCGGGTGGTCTATCGCGGCCGCAAGCTCGAGGTGGTGACGGCGGGCGATGTGAACGGGCGGCGGGCGTACCTGAGCTGCTCGTGCGCGGAGAGGGCGGTGACGGGATGAGCGGCGTTGCGTTCGTGGCTCACCCCCACCCTTGTTCCCTCCCCACAGGGGGGAGGGAGACCTGCCGGCTTTATGGTGCCCCGTCGCCTCACTCCCCCTTTTGGGCAGAAATCGAGGGTGGGGCTGCACCATGACCCATCCGATCACCTCCCTCCAGTCGGCGCTCGTCACAGCCCTTCGCGCCGACGCCGGGCTCACGGCGCTCATCGGGGTCGATGCAATCTTCGATGCACCGCCGGTGGGCAACACCGGTAGCTATATCGTGGTGGCCAGGCACGACATGCGGCCGCGCGACGGCGACCTGATGCCGGGTAACGAGCATCGGATGCTGCTGCACATCTGGCACGCCGACCCTTCGCGGAAGGCGGCGCTGGAGATTGCCGAGCGCGTGGCGGCGCTGGTGTTCGATGCCGATCTCGACGATGCCGATCTCGTCGTGACGCACCGGCGCCACGAGGGCACCGAGACGACGATCGACAAGGATACCGGCAGGGCCCGGGCGGCGCTGGCGCTGCGCTTTTTCTCAGAACCCACATCCTAGGAGGATCGCATGGCAGCCCAGAGCGGCAAGGACATGCTTTTGAAGCTCGATGCCGACGGTTCGGGCAGTTTTCTCACTGTCGCGGGACTGCGCACCCGGACGCTCGCCTTCAACGCGGCGTCCATCGACATCACGGACGCCGAAAGCGCCGGGCGCTGGCGCGAGCTGCTGGCGGGGGCGGGGGTGAAGAAGGCCTCGGCTTCGGGCTCGGGGATCTTCAAGGACCAGGCCTCGGACGCGGCGATCCGCGAGCTCTTCTTCGGCGGCACCATCCGCAGCTGGCAGTTGATCCTGCCCGATTTCGGGGTAGTTGAGGGACCGTTCCAGATCACCGCGCTCGAGTTCAAGGGCGACCATGCCGGCGAGGTGACGTTCGACCTGGCGCTGGAAAGCGCCGGGGCGTTGGCGTTTACGGCGGTTTAGCCTTTTCCGCCGGAGCGGTTCTGCGCGGCGTGATAGACGCGAGTGATGGTAATGACCTGCATGCTTTCGCTTTGGTCCAGGTGATAGACGATCACGTAGGGAAGGCCGGGAACGACCTTTTCCAAGAGATCGCCTCTGCTGCGGCGCCCGCTGACGAAGAGCGCGAGGCCGTCGCCGGTCTCGCGTAATATGTCGGCAACGCGGATCGCCGCGGTGCGGTTGTCCCGCGCGATATGGATGAGCTGGTTCTTGATGTCGTTGAGTGCACTTTCAGACCACTGAACCTTGCGCTTCAAGCCGACTTTCTCCGGCTAGCCTGGTCGATCGCAGCATAGATTTCGGCCATCGCCTCTTCGTGAGAGACCACTCTGCCGGCTTCGATGTCCTCAATTCCCTCCAGGATGCCTTCGATGATCGGCAGTTCGATCGCGACAAATGCTTCGATCGCCTCCGCCGCGACGTAAGAGAGGCTGCGCTTTCCGGCCTCGGCGATCTTCTCGAGCTTCGCCTTTGTCTCTTCGGGAATTCTGACGGTGATCGTGGTGGTGGCGGCCATGGGACGCACTCCTTGTGTGCACTTGTACACAACCTAACACAAACACTTCACGGAGACCATAACATGGCCAATCCGCAACGGGGCGAGATCGAGGCGGTGATCGGAGGCGAGCGGCGGGTGCTGTGCCTGACGCTGGGGGCGCTGGCGGAGCTGGAGGCGCGGCTGCAGGCCGGCGACCTGGTCGGGCTCTCCGAGCGCTTCGCCGGTGGACGCATCTCGGCACGGGATCTGACGGCGATCATCGGGGCGGGGCTGCGCGGGGCGGGCAATGCCATCGCTGATGACGACCTGGCGCGCATGGCGATCGAGGGCGGCCTCAAGGGCGCCGCCGAGGTGGCGGCCCGCCTGCTGCGGGCGACGTTCGGGGAGGCGGTGGAGTGAAGCCGTTTCCCTGGGACGATGCCATGCAGATGGGCTTTGGCGTCATGCGCCTCTCCTCGCGCGAATTCTGGGGGCTGACGCCGCGTGAACTGGCTGCCGCCTTCGGCGCGCTGAGCGGGCCGGCGACGGCGCCGCCGCGCGAGCGGCTCGACGAGATGATGCTTGCCTTTCCGGATCGAGGGAGAAGTTGATGGCCGACACGGCATTTCCGGATGGATTCCGGGGCGAACTTGACGGGGTTTCCGGTGAACTCGAGCGGATCGGGTCGCTCGCCGACGGGGTGGCGCGGTCGTTCACCAACGCCTTCCGGGGGGCGATCTCGGATGGAAAATCGCTCAACGGCCTGCTCGGAGACATCGCGCGCAGCTTCGCGGACATCGCGCTCAAGGCGGCCTTCAAGCCGCTTGGAAACCTGGTCTCGGGGCTGATCGAAAATGTCTTCGCGGCGACCAACCCCGTGGTGCAGGGCGTGACGCCCTTCGCCAAAGGCGGAGTAATCGCCGCTCCCAGTTACTTTCCGCTCGGGCGGGGGCTGGGCGTGGCGGGCGAGGCCGGGGCCGAGGCGGTGATGCCCCTGATGCGCGGCGCGGACGGGCGATTGGGCGTGGCCGGTGGCGGCGGCGCTGTGAACGTGACGTTCAACGTGACGGCCAGCGACGCGCGCAGCTTTGTCGGCGCCGAGGCGGAAGTAGGCGCGATGCTGTTGCGGGCAGTCAGGCGCGGGAGCAGGGCGAGCTAGGCGGAGCTGGGGTTTGGGGTTTCCGTTCGTCCGACTCTTTTTGGAGGGGGAGGTCACCCCCACCCTTGTTCCCTCCCCACAAGGGGGAGGGAGACCTGCTGGCTGGGGCGGTGCGGCGCCTCGTCTTCGGCACTCAACAAAGAAGGATCGAAAAGATGTCCTTTCATCCAATCCGCTTCCCTCTCGACATCGCGCTGGGGGCGCGTGGGGGGCCGGAGCGGGCTACCGATATCGTTACGCTGGCCTCGGGGCGCGAGGAGCGCAATTCGCGCTGGGCGCGGTCGCGGCGCAAATACAACGCGGGGTATGGCGTCAAGTCGCGGACTGACATGCAGGCGGTGCTCGCCTTCTTCGAGGAACGGCGCGGGCGATTCCATGCATTCCTCTGGCGCGATGGGCTCGATTATTGCTCGGGCGGCATGGTCCCCGGCGCGGCCGACCAGGCGATCGGCACTGGCGACGGGGTCAAGACGTCCTTTCAGCTGGTGAAGCGCTACGGCGCCGATTTCGACCCCTATCTGCGGCCGATCACCAAGCCGGTGCCCGGTTCGGTGCTGCTGGCGGTGGACGGTGTCGAAACCGGTGACTTCGAGGTGGACGAAATCACCGGCGTCGTGACCCTGGAGACCGCGCCCGAGGCGGGCGTGCAGGTGACGGCAGGGTTCCTCTTCGATGTCCCGGTGCGCTTCGATACCGATCGGCTCGATATCGAACTCACCAGTTTCGATGCGGCTGAGGCGCCGAGCATTCCCCTGATCGAGGTGCTCGAATGAGGACGTTCGAAGCAGCCTTCGCCAGCCACATTGCCACCGGGCAGACAACGCTCGCTTCCTGCTGGCGCATCACGCGGACCGATGGCGTCGTGCTCGGCTTCACCGACCACGATGTCACACTCAGTTTCGAGGGCACAAACTTCGTGCCCGCCCATGGGCTAGACGCGGGCGAGGGCACGGCGAAGCTTGGGGCGCAGGTCGATACGTCCGAAGTGGTGGGTATTCTTCATTCCGATGCGATCGCCGAAACCGACATCCTGCTCGGGCGGTTCGACGGTGCGCTGGTCGAGACCTTCAGGGTGAACTGGCGCGACACCGCGATGCGCGCGCTGATGCGCCGCGACACCATCGGGGAGATCGTGCGCGAGGACGGTGCTTTCCGCGCGGAACTGCGTTCCGGGCAGCAGGCGCTCAATGTGCCCAGGGGGCGCATTTACCAGGCGCTTTGCGACGCCGAACTGGGCGACGGACGTTGCGGGGTGAACCTGGAGGTCGACGCGTTCCGGGCCGCCGCCGGCGTGGCGGCGGTGCACGATCGTTTCCGCCTCGAGGTGACGGGGCTCGACGGGTTCGACGAGGGCTGGTTCTCGTTCGGACGGGTGGGCTGGACGAGCGGATCCCGCATCGGCAAGGGCGACCGTATCGTCAGCCACGCGCGGATCGGCGGCGCGGATGTGCTCGCCTTCGATGCGCCCGTGGGGGATTGGGTGGCGGTCGGCGACGCGCTGACGGCGTTCGCGGGGTGCGACAGGCGGTTTTCGAGTTGCCGGGGCAAGTTCGCCAACGCCGCCAGTTTTCGCGGATTTCCGCACATTCCGGGCAACGACTTCGTGATGCGCTACCCCAAGTCCGGCGATGTGCTCGAAGGGCAGGCGCTGGTCAAATGAGCGTGGCAGCGGATCGGATCGTCCTCGAGGCCCGCCGCTGGGTGGGCACGCCGTACCGGCATCAGTCATCGACGCTGGGGGCGGGATGCGACTGCCTGGGGCTGGTGCGCGGGGTCTGGCGCGAAATCTATGGCAGCGAGCCGATGGCAATCCCTGCCTATCGCGCCGACCTGCGCGATGTGGCCTTTGCCGGCGCGCTGCAGGCGGCCGCGGACCGGCTGCTGGTGCGCGCCGAAGGGCTCGCCGCCGGGCGGGTGGTGCTGTTCCGCCTCAACGGCGCTGTAGCGGCCAAGCATTGCGGCATCCTCGTCGGAGGGGGCCGCTTCGTCCATGCCCAGGAGGGTCTGGGCGTGGTGGAGGCCAATCTCGAAGGCTGGGGCACGCGGGTGGCGGGGGTATTTGAGTTTCCGTGAGAGTTTTGGAGTTGGGGTTCACCCCCGCCCTTGTTCCCTCCCCACAAGGGGGAGGGAGACCTGCTGGCTTGGTCGTGCCCCATCTTCTCGCTCCCTTGCAGGGAGGGATTGAGGGTGGGGTGAGCCCGCAAGGGGGGAGGCGTTTCGATCCAGTTTGTCGTGGGTGGCAACGCCCCGTCCCGCATTCGTCGATTATTCATCTCAGGAGCCGCAATGGCTACGTTAGCACTCTCGGTTGCCGGGCAGTTCGTCGGCGGGTTCGTGGGCGGTCCGATCGGGGCGACGATCGGGCGGGCGCTGGGGGCGCTTGCCGGCGCGGCGGTGGACAACGCGCTTTTCGGCGAGAAGCCGCAGCGGCGCGCCGGCAGCGACTTCCAGCTCCAGGGCTCGCTCGAGGGTGGCGCGGTGCCGCGTCTCTACGGGTGGGGCCGGGTAAGCGGCAACATCATCTGGGCCACCGAGCTCGAGGAGATGACCAGCGAGGGTTCGGGCGCCAAGGGTTTCGGGCAGCAGACCAGCGAAAGCGAGATCTTCGCCAATTTCGCGGTGGGCCTGTGCGAGGGCGAGGTGCACCGCCTGGGGCGCGTCTGGGCCGACGGCAAGCTGCTCGACCTGAGCGGGCTCAACGTGCGCTTTTACCGCGGCACCTCCGGGCAGGGCGTCGACAGCCTCATCGAGGCCAAGCAGGGCGCGGGCAACGCCCCGGCCTATCGCGGGCTCTGCTACCTCGTATTCGAACGCCTGCCGGTCTCCCAGTTCGGCAACAGGATTCCGCAGATCTCGGTGGAGCTGTGCCGGGTGGTGGGGCAACTCGAACCCTCGATCAAGGCCGTGACGGTCATCCCCGGAGCAACCGAGTTCGGCTACGACCCCGTGGCGCGCGTGCGCGTGGTCGGCCCGGGAGAGACCGCGGCCGAGAACACCCACATGGCAGCCGGCATCTCGGACTGGACGCTCTCGATCGATGAACTGGTGGCGCTGTGCCCCAACCTCGAACACGTCTCGCTGGTGGTGACCTGGTTCGGCACTGACCTGCGCTGCGCCCAATGCCTCATCGAACCGAGGGTCGAGGGCGCCGGGCGCGTCATCGAGGGGACCTCGTGGAGCGTGGCCGGGCTGACCCGCGCCACGGCAGGCGTGGTTTCGACCCACGAGGGCGGCCCGGCTTATGGCGGCACGCCCTCGGACGCGGCGGTAATGGCGGCGATTGCCGATCTCAAGGCGCGCGGCCTCAAGGTGACGCTCTATCCGCTGGTGATGATGGATATTCCGCAGGGCAACACCCTCACCGACCCCTACTGGGGCGGCTACCAGCCCGCCTATCCCTGGCGCGGGCGCGTGACGTGCGACCCGGCGCCCGGGAGCGCAGGATCGCCCGATCGCAGTGGCGCGGTCCTCGACCAGGTCGCGGACTTCGTCGGAACGGGCAGCGATTGGCGCTACCGCCGGATGGTGACGCACTACGCGAGCCTGGCGGCGAGCGCGGGGGGCGTCGACGCCGTCATCATCGGCTCGGAAATGCGTGCGATGACCACCCTGCGGGACGCTTCGGACAGCTTCCCGTTCGTAACGGCGCTGGTGGCGCTGGCTGCGGAGGTGCGGTCCATCGTCGGCGGGGCGACCAAGCTCACCTATGCCGCAGACTGGTCCGAGTTCTCAGGCTACCAGCCGGACGGGGAGAAGTTCTTCCATCTCGATCCGCTCTGGGCGAGCGCCGATATCGACGCGGTGGGGATCGACAACTACATGCCCCTGACCGACTGGCGCGATGGCGACGACCATCTCGACGCGGCCGAAGCGGATAGCCTCTACGAGCAGGATTACCTCCAGAGCCGGATCGCGGGCGGGGAGGGCTATGACTGGTACTATGGCTCGGACGGCGCACGGGTGGCGCAGGTCCGCTCCCCGATCGGGGATGGAGCTTATGGGGAACCCTGGGTCTGGCGATTCAAGGATATCGAGGCCTGGTGGAGCAACGCACACCACGATCGCCCGGGCGGCGTGCGCTCGGCGTCGACCACGAGCTGGGTGCCGCAATCCAAGCCGATCTGGTTCACCGAACTGGGTTGCGCGGCGGTGGACAAGGGCGCCAACCAGCCCAACGTATTCGGCGATCCGAAAAGCTCGGAGAGCGGGCGACCGTATTTTTCGAGCGGCCTGCCCGATCCGCTCGGGCAAAGGCAGTTCCTGCGGGCGCAACTGGACTATTGGGGCGGGGCGGCAAACCCCGCCTCAAGCGTTTATGGCGGCCCGATGGTCGCGCGCATCTACCTCTGGACGTGGGACGCGCGGCCCTATCCCGCCTTTCCCGCCGATACCGCAAGCTGGAGCGATGGCGCCAACCACGCCACCGGCCACTGGCTGACGGGTCGCACCGGAGCCATGGCGAGCGACGAGCTGATCGCAGCCGTCGCCGCCGACTACGGAGCTGAATTGGACCTGGTCCAGCCGGTGCAACCCTTGATCCACGGACTGCGCATAGAAGGCCTCGCCTCCGCCCGCGAGGCGCTGGGCGAGGTGCTGGCGGTGAGCGGGCTTTCGGCACGTGACAGCGCCCAAGGCCTGCAATTCCGCCGCGGCAATGCACGAAACGCCATTGCGGCGGGCGAACTGGTGGCGGACGACGGGCCGATCCTTTCGCGGCGTCGGCCTGACCCCGGGGAGGCCCTGGGCCGGGTGGCGCTCACCTATTTCGACCGCGAGCGGGCCTACCTCACTGGAACGGTGACGGCGCTGCGTCTTGCCGGCGGCGCGGCGGGAGCCGAAGCCTCCAACCTCGTGCTCGACCTCGCCGGGGCGCGGCATGCCGCCGAACGCATCCTGCTCGATCGCAGCGCCGCGGCGGAGACGGTGGAATTCTCCCTGCCGCCCTCGATGGCGGCGGTGGAGGTGGGCGATGTCCTCACGCTCGAGGGCGTCGCGGAAGGCCCGTTCGAGGTGACGGAAATCCGGGACGGGCTGGCGCGCAAGATCTCGGCCCGCGCGATGCCCCCGGCGATGACTGCTGCCATCACCTCCGATCGCCCGCAGGCCCCCATGGCGCTGACCGGGGTGAAGTCCATGCCCATCGTGCTCGCGGCGCACCTGCCGCCGCTGCCCGACGCGCCATTGCGATCCCGCCTGGCGTTTGCCGCCTCCGCCAGGCCGTGGCCGGGCGACGTGACGATCAACGACGAGGTGACCGGCTCGACCCTGGCGCGCCTTTCGGGCGCCACGGTGCTTGGGGAACTTACAGCTGACCTGCCGGCAGGGACGTTCGGCGGCTGGGACGACCTCACCACGGTACGGCTGCGCGTCTATTCGGGGCACTTTTCCTCGGTGAGCGAAGCGGCCGTGCTGGCCGGGAGCAACAGGCTGGCGGTGCAGGGCAACGACGGGGAATGGGAAATCCTCGGCTTTGCCGCGGCGGAGCTGCTGGCGCCGGGGCTCTACGAACTCAGCCACCTTCTGCGCGGCATGGACGGCTCGGCGAGCGGGGCAGCAGCGTCCGGCAACGCCCTCTTCGTGCCCGATGCGCGGGCGGCGGTGGTGCCCGTAGACGCGGCCTGGCTCAACACGACCCTTGACCTTCGGGCCTTCGCCGGGCGCTCCGACCTGACGGGGCAGGCACTCGCGATACCTCTGACATTAGCACCGGTTCTACCCCTCGCGCCGGTCGAGCCGATCGCCAGCCGCGCTCTGCCATCGGGCGTCGTGACGATCACCTGGACGCGCAGGAGCAGGGGAGACCCCAACGGCACCGGCGCCGGCGTGCCGCCGCTCGAATACGTGCCCGAAACCTACCGGGTGACGGTGTTCGACGCGGGCGTGCCCGCGCGGGTGGTGACCGTCTCGACCACCTCATTTGTCTATTCGTCCGCTGACCAGACCAGCGATTTCGGGGCCTTGCCGGCGGACTTCGCCTTCGAGGTCGCCCAGGTGAGCGCCGGCTACGGCCCAGGACACCCAGCCCAGGGAGATTTCCATGCCTGAACCGACAGACCGCTTCTCGGCGTGCCTCAAGATCGTGCTGGCCCAAGAGGGCGGCTATGCCGATCATCCCGCCGATCCGGGTGGCGCCACCAATATGGGCATCACCCGCAAGACGCTGGCGCGCTGGCGCTCGGTCTCGCCCTGGTGGGACCTGCCCAAAAGCGCCGTCCAGCAACTGAAGAGCGAGGAAGCCGCCTCGATCTACAAGGCCTCCTACTGGGAGCGCAGCAACGCGCAGTCGCTGCCGGCGGGACTCGACCTGGCGCTCTTCGACTATGCAGTCAATTCCGGGCCCGATCGGGCCATCAAGTCGCTCCAGAAACTGCTGGGCGTGGTCGCCGACGGGCAGGTGGGGCCGCTGACGCTCGCCGCCATCCGTACGCGCGTGGCCGCCGCCGGGGTGGCCGGACTGATCGATGCCCTCTGCAACCAGAGACTCTCGTTCCTCACGCAACTGGCAACCTTCGCCGTCTTCGGGCGCGGATGGCGGCGGCGCGTCGAGGACATTCGCAAGGCCGCCTTCGCCGATGCCGGCGGGCCGCCCCGTACCCCTTCCACTCAACCGAGCATATGGAGCGAAGTGATGAATATCCTGGCAGGCTACAAGACCTATATCGTGGCCGCGGCAATGGTGATTGCCGGGCTGGCGCAGGTGCTGGGCGTCGAAATTCCCACGCTGGAAGGCCATTCGGCCGGGCAGCTGGTGCTCGAGGCCATTGCCATCATCTTCCTGCGCAAAGGCATCAAGAACGACGTCGGCGGTGTCTGAAGACCCGCCTTATTTGGGCCTTTCTTGATTGGTCATCTGGCGGAAGGGAAGATTCCGATGCGATCACCCTCCCGCCTTTTCCGTTCATGTCCTGTTCAGCACCCGACCCTTAGGGTGTCGGCATGAACAAGGTACTTTTGACATTGATGGCCGGAATGCTGGCGGTCGGAACGATGCTTCCGACCTCGGCGACGCCTTCCCTGGCACAGGCTTGCCTTGGGAAACGCGAGATTCAACAGGCAGTCGCGGACGGACAGATTCTGCCCCTGGCTCAGATATTGGCCGCGGGGGGGATCGATGCCTCCAGCGTCGTCTCGTTCCAGGTCTGCGACCGGGGCGGGGGCCTCGCCTACGTGCTTCAGGTCTATGAAGGCGGCGAGGCGAAAACCATTGTCTTGAATGCGGCAACCGGCTCGCAATAAAGTACATTTTGCTGAACTGCGGGGCGATACATGCGCATTCTGGTGGTTGAAGACGACACGAATCTCAATCGGCAGATCAAGGACGCACTGATCGATGGCGGATATGCCGTCGACGTGGCCTTCGATGGCGAGGAAGGGCATTACCTGGGCGACACCGAGCCCTACGATGCCGTGATCCTGGACATCGGCCTGCCGCAGATGGACGGACTTTCCGTGCTCGAGCAGTGGCGCCGCGACGGCAAGACCATGCCGGTGCTGCTGCTGACCGCCCGCGACCGCTGGAGCGACAAGGTGCAGGGCATCGATGCCGGCGCCGACGATTATGTCGCCAAGCCTTTCCACATGGAAGAACTGCTGGCGCGCCTGCGCGCCCTGGTGCGGCGCGCCGCCGGGCACGCCTCAAACGAGATCACCGCCGGCCCGGTGCGGCTCGACGTGCGTTCGGGCAAGGTGACGGTCGATGGCCAGGCCATCAAGCTGACCAGCCACGAGCTGCGCCTGCTCAGCTACCTGATGCACCACAAGGGCAAGGTGATCTCGCGTACCGAACTCACCGAGCACCTCTACGACCAGGACTTCGACCGCGATTCCAACACCATCGAGGTCTTCGTGGGCCGGCTGCGCAAGAAGCTGCCCGAGGAGGTGATCCAGACGGTGCGCGGGCTGGGTTACCAGATCGTCGAATAGCCGATGCCGCAGCGCTCGATCGCGACGTCGCTCTTCCTGTTTTCGGCCGTCTGGCTGATCGTGGCGTTGGCCGGAACGGCCTTCCTGCTGTCCGGCCTCTATTCGCAGGCGCTAGACACCAGCCTCTCGGAAACCCTCGATTTCCACCTCGAGACCCTGGTGGGCAGGACGCTCGAGGCTGGCGATCCGCGCAGCGACGCCATCGACCTGGGCGATCCGCGCTTCGACCGACCGGCCTCCGGCTGGTACTGGGCCATCCGCGATCCCCAGGGCAACGTGCTCAACCTCTCTCCGTCACTGGTGAGCATGCAGGTCCCGGTCATTTCCTCCCCGTTCGATGCGACGAGTAAGCGCACGGAGGCGACCAAGGACGATTTCGGCACCGAGATCCGCGTCAACGAGCGCGAAGTCACCGTCAACGGCCAGCCGCTGCGCGTGCTGGTGACGGGCAATCTCGACGAGATCTTCCAGCTCGTGGACGATTTCCGCAGCCAGGCGCTCATCGTGCTGGGCGCGGTGGGCGCCATGCTCGCCATCATGAGCTTCATCGTCGCCCGTTTCGCGCTGCGCCCGATCAACCAGCTCCGCACCGCCGTCGAGCGCGTGCGCGAAGGCGAGAGCGAAAGCGTCACCGGCCAGTTCCCCCGCGAGATCGCGCCGCTGGCCGACGAGGTCAACCAGCTCCTCAATTCCAACGCCCAGATCATCGAGCGCGCCCGCAACCAGGTGGGCAATCTGGCCCACGGCCTCAAGACCCCGCTGGCCGTGCTGCGCAACGAAGCCGCGGCCGCGCCCAAGGACGGGCTCTCGCGCATCGTGCTTTCCGAATCCGACAAGATGACCCAGCTCGTTTCGGCCTATCTCGACCGGGCCCGGCTGGCGGCCCGCACGGCCATTGTGGGCAAGAAGGCCGACGCGGCCATTCTCGTCTCCCGACTGGCGCGCGTGATGCAGAAGCTTCACCCCGACCGGACCATCGATTTCCGCCGCCCCGACGCTTCGCTCCCCTGGTTCAGGGGCGACGAGGGGGACCTCGAGGAGATGGCGGGCAACCTGCTCGACAACGCCTGCAAATGGGCCAGCGATCAGGTGCGCGTGAGCCTGGTGACCGACCGGCGCGAGGCTACCCCCATGCTGGTGGTACGCATCGAGGACGACGGCAAGGGCCTGACCGAGGAAGAGGCGAGCAAAGTGTTGCGCCGCGGTGTCCGTCTGGACGAAAAGACGCCGGGAAGCGGTTTGGGTTTAGATATCGTTAAGGAATTGGTTGACGTCTACGGTGGTTCGCTGCAATTGGGGCGATCCGACCTCGGCGGGCTCAAGGCGGAGCTGCGGCTCCCCGCCGCGCGCCCCGGACGGAACTGATCGGACTTCCGCCGCATTGCGGCACTGAAACCTGCGGTACAACGGGACTAATATGCAAAAGCTCACTCGCGCTCTTCCGCTCCTCGGTCTGCTTGCTCTGGCCGGCTGCTCCAGCACTGGCCCCGTGAGCCAGCCCGTGGCTACGGCCGCCGCCCCGGTGGCGACGGCGCCGATCCTTTCCGGCCCGAGCCCGGCCCAGCAGGTCGCCGCCGCCCAGACCGCCACCATGGTGGACGCCTATGTCGACCCGGCGGTCCTGCCCCTGATGAGCCCGAAGGAAAAGGCCGACGCCTCGAGCGCCCAGTTCTACGCCCTGCAGTTCGGCCGCCCCGGCGCCCCGCGCACCTGGAGCGGTTCGGGTTCGAGCGGTTCGATCACCGTGGGCCCCTATGTGCGGGTCAACAACCTCGATTGCCGCGACTTCACCAACACGGTCACCGTCGCCGGCAAGCCCTACGTCCGCAAGGGCACCGCCTGTCGCGAAGTCAACGGCACCTGGTCGGTCGCTTCCACCGCCGGCTGACGCGACCGGGCATTGGAGATTTTCTTTACGATCGCGGGGTAGGTTAGGGGCAAGTTCCTCAACCACCCCACGACCAATGCCACAAGCCAGCACGCAATCTACCCATGATGCGCCGGCACACGATGCCAAGTCCGCCGTGAGAGCGCAGGGCAAACCCGCGCCTTTCTTCGGCCTTCTCGACCCCATCATCGTCGAAGATCCGGCCGAGTTCCTCTTCGATGGGGCGCTGCCGCGCGAGCATGCCGACCATATCTGGACGTGGATGGTGCGCGACGTGGCGCCCGACATGCTGATGCCCGATGGCGTGCTGATCGACGCGACCGCATTCGAGCCCATAATGCCCGCCTTCATGGCCCGCCTGCGCGATGTGCTGGACATGGCCAAGGACGGCAACGAGGACGGGCGCCGCCTGCGCATGCAGATCGGCGGCGAGGAAAGCTACGAGCGCCTGCCGGTTGCGCTCAGCGCCCTGCGCCAGCGCGCCCTGCTCGAAAAGGCCAAGGCCTTCGGCCGCGCCACCAATGCCACAGCCGATGAGGCCGCACTCATGGCCGCTCTCCAGGCCATGCCGCTCCAGGACCACGGCGCCACAGCGCTGCTGATGCAGGCGGCCGTGGGGCAGATGGCCAATCCCAACAAGCTTATGGCCGCCGTCGTCCGCATCGCCGGGGCGCCCTCCGAGGCCGCCGTGACGCGTGCCGGTTTCGGTCCGCTGATCGACGCGCTGCTCGCGCACGCGCAGAACCAGCTCTTCTATCTTTCGCCGATGGGCGCCTTCGCCGACATCGACCTGACCTGCCGCGCCCTCGATCGCTTCCACAAGCTCGTGCGCGCCATCAACGGCTATGTCGAGATCAACCGCTCGGGCCGCTGGGCCCAGGTGCTCGCGGGGCTGACCAAGGCCGTGTCCGGCCGCATCGAGCCCAAGCTGCGCGAAATCATGCCCGACCTCAACCTGGCCATGCGCCGCCGCGAAAGCGGGGATCGGGTCGATTCGGACCGCATGCTCTCGGCCATCAGCGGCATCTACCTGCTGGCCACGGTGCGCGAATGCCGCGACTCGCTGGCCCTCAACGCAGCGTTCGAGCAGACCTGGAACCAGGTCGGCCAGGCGCTCGAGGTCCACATCAACCGCAACCTCGATGCCATCAAGGCCAATCCGGCCGACGCCGTCGCCGGCGAGCGGCTCGAGGCGGGCATCAAGATGGCCGAACTGCGCTTCAACCGGGAATATGCCGACGTGCTGCGTCGCGCCCGCGAGGCAGCGGTGCGCCGGACCCCGACCAGCGGCGCCTAGAGCTTTTCGACCAGCCTCACCGAGACCTGCCGACTCGTGTCGCGCAGCACCAGGCGCCTGTCGGCCTCGCCATCGGCGACCAATGCGATGGCGCCCGACTGGCCCTCGGCCGACGGACCCAGGATCACGCCGCACGCGCTCAGCGGATCGGCCGCATCGGTATTGCGGTAAAGAAGGTTGCCCGCTTCGAAATGCCGGGGCTCGTCGCTGGCGACGCGCCACACGGCCTGCTCGGGTCCGAAGCGCTCATTGAGATAGTGCGGATAAGGCGTCTCGCGTTCGCGTGTCGGCGGCGCATCCGCCTGCGGCAGCGGCGCAGGGTCGATGCAGCGCTCGGCGGCGACCGCGCTTGCCTCCGAGACGGGAATGAGCCCCAGCGCAATGTCGGCCGCCAGATCGCCAAGGCTGAGGGCATGGGCGGATTCGGAAAGCGTCGGCGCCCGCCGGTTGCGGCTGAGAAGGCTCAGACGCAAGGGGCGCTCGATCCGCGGCCGCTCGGCAAGGCTCGCGCCGTCATCGAGATAGGCGGCGACTTCGTCCTCGGCGCGGGCCGGAACAACGCTCGCGGGCGCATCGGGCGATTCGTAGATCGGGTCGATCTCGATGTCGAAGACCGGGACCGCGGAGCGCCCGAAAAGCGTCGCGACGGCGGCGATGCCGCTCTGCGCGCAACCCGAGAGGCTCCGGTAGCCGGCGACGGATCCTGCAATGGCCATGCCGTCGATCTGGCCATCTGCGCCGAGCATGGCGGTATCGCCACGCCAACGCGCCTTGCCGCCCGCCGAAAGCCAGAGATTGAGAGCCGGCTGCCACCCGCCCGACACCACGAACTGGTCGGCGATCACGGCCGGTTCGGGCCGGGCATAGTTTTCCATCTCGAGCGAGAGGTGGATTTCCAGCCCGCCATGCCTGTGCGCCCCGACACTCTGCGGCACCAGCCCCGACGACAGCGGAATGCCATAGGCCTTGCTGAACTCGATGAAGCGCGACTGGGGCCGCAGGCGCGTGTCGCTCATCTTGGCAACCGCTACCTCGCTGTCGAGCGCCAACATGGCGAGGCGATAGGCGGGATTGGTCGCGGTATTGAGCGCGAGGCGCCGACCTGGCCGGATGCCGAATCGGTCGGCCCTGTCGAAGGCCTCGAGGAGCCCGACGACGCCGGGGAGACGGTTGCCCGAAAACACCGGCAGGCGGTCGAGCGCTCCGGTCGCCAGGATGATGCGGGAGCTCGAAATGGCGAGCCGGCGCGGCGTCAGTCCGCCCTCGCTGCTCTGGACCTGGTGGGCGTGGACGACCGGACGCGAGACGGCCAGCGCCTCGGTCATGGTAAGGACAGTGACATTGGCAAGGTGCGCCAGCGCCTTGGCGAGACGCCCGATGACGACATCGGGCGCTTCCTCATCCTCGACCGAGCCGAAGAGTCGGGCCGACCCGCCCAGGTTCTGGCGTCGCTCGATGAGGATCACGCTGCTGCCGGATTGCCCGGCGGCCACCGCCGCCGACATGCCCGCCACGCCGCCCCCGACGATAACGAGATCGGCCTCCATCTCCGAGACCGGCGAAGCATCCCGCCAGGGGACGGTGCGCGTCGCCGGATCGTCGAACCTGATGCCGAGGCTGGGGTCGTTGCGGGGCAGAAGGCCGAGGAACCCGCGCCTCGGATGCCCGCTGACCGTGCGGAACTCGAGCCCGTCACGGGCCGGAGTTCTTTGCATCGGAAGGGCCCGTGACGGATCGGCGGCCAGGGCAGCCGGAGCAATGGCCGGCGCGAACCGTTCACTCAGGGCAATGGCATGGCCCTGGTGGGTGCCGGCAGTATCGATGCCCGAAGCCAGCAAGGCGCTTAGTACGGTGTCGCCCGCAAATCCATTGACCACGCGTCCATCCAGGGTGAAGCGCAGCGGCGCGCCCCTGTCGATCTGGGTCCCGGCAAGCGGGGCGGCATCGGATTGCACGCGGTTCGGCTGACCCTTCATGAGGCCGCCTCCGCAACCAGCGAGCGATCCGCCAGGGGCGAACGCGCGTCGATCCACGCCGCCTCCTGCGTGGTCGCGGCTCCAGCCAGGAACCGGGCTAACGCGGGGGCGAGAAACGCCCCGGTCATCCCGAGCCCGGCAATGGTGAAGACATTGGCTTCCGAGAGCCCGAGCATCGGCGCGCCATCAGAAGTGGCTGCCGCCAGGAACCGCGCTTGGCCGGCCAGCCGGGCCCTTTCGCCCAGCGCGGCTCCCGCCATGCCGTTGGCGTTGGTACCTCCGCCCCGGACAAGAGCCGAGACGCCGCCGCCCGTGAGCTGGCGCATGGCAAGGCCACGGTCGATGAAGGACATCACGGGGGCCGGCAATGCCGGCAGGGGTTCGGTCATGAGCGTCAGCGACGGCTGCGGTTGCAGCAGGCGCGAGCCCCGGGCGAGGGCGGCCTCGTCGTCAGCGAGCACCGTGAACTCTGCCGTAGCATCTGCCACGTCGAGGCGGCGCACCCCCACCGATTCCAGCCACGGGATAAGCGCGGCTTCGAGGAACGGGCGGTTGATCAGCACGGCATCGCGGAAGCGGTTGGCGACGGCGCCGCCGGGCAGCGCGGACGATGCGGGCTCCGGCTCAACGGCGTGCCCGAAGCCGAGCGCGACATGGCGGACGTGTCCCAGCGCGTCGCGTCCGGCAGCGGTTTCGGCGACGACCAGGGGATCGATGCGGTCATAGGCCAGCTTACCGGCGACGCGCGCCAGGAGGCGCACCGTTTCGGGCACTGTCGCAGCGAGCAAGGCCCAGGTTTCGGGGCGGGTGAGGGGGGCAGCCGAAAGATCGAGCCCGGTCGGCAGCCGGAAGGCGGCGTGCGACTGGGCCACGAGGCACACCTTGCGCTGGTGCCGCGCCGCCAGCAACCCGGCCAGCAGCAGGGCCAGCGGGCTCGACCCGACTATCGCAAAATCGAAAGCGTCTGCCCCCATAAGTGCCTAGCTTCTCGACGCTGCGGCAAACAGTCCACAACACGGATACGTGTTCGCGTGCATTTTTTGTCGAAATCGCCCTATAGATGCCACCGTCGCCGACCGAGACGAACCTGCGCTGATGCTATTCTGGATACTCGCCATCACGATCACCGCCATTGCGTGCGCCGCACTTTACTATGCGGCTGCCGGCCGAACGGTCAACGCGACCGTGGCTGCACAAGGCGATGCTACCGATGAGCATTACCGGCTGCAACTGGCTGAAATCAATGCCGATATCGCTTCGGGCCGTCTGGGAGACGCCGAAGGCACCGCCGCCAAGGCCGAACTCGCGCGCGAACTGATTCGCCTGCAGGGCGAGGATGGTGGCAAGAAAGCGGGCGCATCCGGCCCCGTGCTGCTGCCGCTGGCAGTGCTGGGCGTGGCCGTCATCGCCTTCGGCAGCTACGCCATGATCGGCAATCCGAGCCTGCCCAGCCAGCCGCTGGCATCGCGCGAAAAGCCGCTCGAAGAGACCATCAACGTCGATGACGCCGTCAAGCGCATCGAGGCGCAACTGGCCGAGACTCCCGACGATGTGCGCGGCTGGACCGTCCTGGCCCCGGTCTACATGCAGATGGGCCGTTTCGAAGACGCCGTCAAAGCGCTGCGCAAGGTCAACGAACTGGCCCCGCCCACGGCCGACAGCCAGACCGACCTCGCCGAAGCGCTGCTCATGATCAGCAAGGGCGACATGACGGGCGAGCCGCTGGCCCTGCTCGAAAACGCCGCCAGGCTCGACCCCAAGCACGTGCGCTCCCACTTCTACCTGGCGGGCTATGCGACCCAGACCGGCGACTATGCCGGCGCCGTGGAACAGTGGAACGCACTGATCAACTCGGCCGCCGGGACCGAGCCCTGGATCGCCACCGCCAAGGAAGGGCTGGCTGCCGCCCAGCGCGGGCTCGAGGGCAAGCCGATCGAGGGGCCGGCGCAACAGGATTCGGTGTCCGACGAGACCATCAAGTCGATGGTCGAGGGGCTCTCGACCCGGCTGATGCGGGATGGCGGTACCCTGGAAGAATGGACACGCCTGGTGCGCTCGCGGCTGGTGCTCGGCGATACCGCCGGAGCGCAGGCCGCCTATGACGCCGCCAAGGCGGCCTACCCGGATGCCGGCCAGCGGTCCGAGCTTGACGCGACCGCTGCGCAAGGAGGACTAAAGTAAAAACATGGCCATGACCCGCAAACAGAAGCGCATCTCGATCATTGGCGGCCTTGCCGTGGTGCTGGGCCTGGCAACGACGCTCGTGCTCGTGGCGCTGCGCGACCAGATCGTCTTTTTCTATACGCCGACCGAAATGCACGAAAAGGCAGTGGCGGCCGGAACGCCCGTACGCCTGGGCGGTTTGGTCAAGGTCGGTACCTGGCACAAGAACGGACAGGACAACGACTTCGTGGTGACGGACGGCAAGAGCGAGATGACGGTAAGCTATGTCGGCATCCTCCCCGACCTCTTCCGGGAAGGGCAGGGCGTGGTTGCCGAAGGCAGCATCGGCACCAACGGCGCCTTCACCGCCTCCAACATCATGGCCAAGCACGACGAAAACTACATTCCCAAGGGCATCGTCGATGAACTCAAGGCTCGCGGCGAATGGAAGCCTGACGATCCGGCCGGATCGCTCAAGGCACTGAGCGGAGGCTGATCTTGTCTATCGAACTCGGCCATTTCGCCCAGATCCTCGCTTTCGCCATCGCCTGCGTCTCGACCGTCATGGGCTATGCCTACTGGCGCAACGAGGGGCGGGTGACGACGTTCCTGCGCCAGGCTGCGATCCTGCAGTTCCTGCTGATCGCGGCGAGCTTTGCCGCGCTGATCCAGGCCTTCGTCACCTCGGATTTCTCGCTGCTGCTGGCCTACAACAATTCGCACTCGCTCCAGCCGCTGCTCTACAAGGTCACCAGCGTCTGGGGGAACCATGAGGGCTCGATCGTCCTCTGGATCCTGATCCTCGTCGCCTTCGGGGCGGCGGTCGCCATGTTCGGTCGCAAGCTCCCAAAGGACCTGCTCAACCTGGTGCTGGCCACCCAAAGCCTCCTGGTTGCCGCCTTCACCGGCTTTGCGCTCTTCACCTCCAATGCCTTTGCCCGGCTGGACCCGGCGCCGTTCGAGGGCAAGGATCTCAACCCGATCCTCCAGGACTTCGGCCTCGCGGTGCATCCGCCGCTCCTCTACACGGGCTATGTGGGCTTCTCGATCTGCTTCTCCTTCGCCATCGCGGCACTGATCTCGGGCCGCATCGACGCTGCCTGGGCCCGCTGGGTGCGCCCGTGGACGATGCTTTCATGGACGTTCCTCACCCTCGGCATCGCCATGGGCTCCTATTGGGCCTATTACGAACTGGGCTGGGGCGGCTGGTGGTTCTGGGATCCGGTCGAAAATGCCAGCTTCATGCCCTGGCTTGCCGGCACCGCGCTCCTGCACTCGGCGCTGGTGATGGAGAAGCGCAATGCGCTCAAGGTCTGGACGATCTTCCTGTCCATCATCACCTTCTCCTTCTCGCTGCTCGGCACTTTCCTCGTGCGTTCGGGCGTGCTCACCTCGGTGCACTCCTTTGCTTCCGATCCGACGCGGGGCCTCGTGATCCTCGCCATCCTCGCCGCTTTCATCGGCGGCGCCTTCACACTCTTTGCGATGCGCGCCTCGTCCCTGCGGCAGGGCGGCCTCTTCGCTCCGATCTCCAAGGAAGGGGCGCTGGTGCTCAACAACCTCTTCCTGGCGACGGGTCTGGGGGCGGTGCTGGTGGGAACGCTTTATCCGCTGGTGCTCGATGCGCTTACGGGCCGTACTATCTCGGTGGGCGCCCCGTTCTTCGATCTCACCTTCGGCACCCTGATGGTACCGCTGCTCATCCTCGTGCCGTTCGGGCCTTTCCTGGCCTGGAAGCGCGGCGATCTCGTCGCGGTGACGCAGCGCCTGGCCGGTGCCGCCGTGCTGGCGCTGGTCGCCGCCATCGCGCTCTTCACGGCCACCGGCGCCCATGTGTCGCTGGCCCCGCTCGGGCTGCTGCTGGGCTTCTGGGTGATGTTCGGCGCCATCGCCGAACTCGTCGACCGCTCCAAGCTCGGCCGCATTCCGCTCGCAGAGAGCTGGCGCCGCCTCAAGGGCCTGCCGCGCACCGCCTTTTCGACCGCCCTCGGCCATTTCGGCCTCGGCGTGACGGTCATCGGCATCGTGGTGACGACCGCCTGGCAGAGCGAACTCATCACCACCGTCGGTACCGGCGAGACGGTGACGCTCAACGGCTACCAGGTCCAGCTCGTCAAGCTCGACGAGGATGTGCCGGGCCCGAACTACACGGCCGACCATGGCGAGTTCGTCATCACCGCGCCCAATGGCGGCAAGCGCGACGCGGTTGCCGAGCGCCGCACCTACATCGCCAGCGGGCAGCCGACCACCGAGGCGTCGATCCAGACCTACGGGTTCTCCCAGCTCTACCTGCAACTGGGTGAAGACGAGGCGGCCGGCCGTCACGTGCTGCGTGTCTGGTTCAAGCCCTATGTGACGCTGATCTGGCTGGGCGCACTGCTGATGTCAGGTGCCGGGTTCCTGTCGCTGAGCGACCGGCGCCTGCGGGTCGGGGTGCCCAAGCCGCGCCGCACCCCCGCGCTCGAGGCGGCCCAATGAGGCGCTTCTTCGTCGCCCTGGCGATCGTCTTCGCGATGGGAAGCGCCGCCATGGCGCTCAACCCGAGCGAAATCCTCAGCGATCCGGTGCTCGAGGCGCGGGCGCGCGACATTTCGGCGGGCCTGCGCTGCCTCGTCTGCCAGAATCAATCCATCGAGGACAGCGACGCCGACCTCGCGCACGACCTGCGCGTGATCGTGCGCGAACGGCTGGTGGCCGGCGATACCGACGAGCAGGTACGCGACTACGTCGTCGCGCGCTACGGCGAGTTCGTGCTGTTGCAGCCGGTCCTGGGGCTGCACACGCTCGTCTTATGGATTGCCGCACCCTTACTGCTCATTGCCGGGATCATTGCCGTGGTCGTAGGGATTCGCCGGCGGCGCGCCCCGATGCCGGCTGCCCTGACCGCCGAGGAGCAGGCTGCCCTCGACCGGCTCGAAGAACGCCAGGAACATTGAGCGCCGTCAGGGCGTTATAGAAGGTTCGATGCAAGTCGGCCGGCAGTCGCGGTGGGGCAAAACGGATGGGAATCCGGCCCACCCAAATTCCCGCCGCGAACCTTTCCAATTCCTGCCGCGAGCCTTACCAACTTGTAATCCTAGCGAAACATGCCGGAAATATCGGGTCCTCCATAACGTACGCATTCTGTTGGGGAGCCGTTAGGAGAACATATAAATGCGCTCGACAACCATATCCCGTGCACGCCGCTGGGTCGGGGCTTCCGCCTTGGCCATCATCGTCGGGCTGGGTGGCGTGTCCACGTTCGTGGCCACCAGCCAGACTGCCAATGCCCAGATCTCTGCGCCCACGATTGCCGCTCCGAGCTTTGCCGATCTCGTAGCCGCCGTGAAGCCGGCCGTCGTCTCGATCCAGGTCGAAGGCGAGGAGACGACATCCCAGAACATTCAAGGTGGCCGCAACTTCCAGTTCCAGATTCCGGACCTGCCGGACGATCATCCGCTGAAGCGCTTCTTCGACCAGTTCGGCAACCAGTTCGGCCAGCAGGGCCCGGCGACGCCGCGCAAATACATGGCGGCCGGCTCTGGCTTCGTCATTTCCGCCGACGGCTACATCGTCACCAACAACCACGTGGTCAAGAACGCCGACAAGGTCACGGTGATCTTCGACAACGGCGACGAGATGTCGGCCAAGGTCATCGGGACCGATGAGAAGACCGACGTTGCCGTCGTCAAGGTGGATGGCAAGGACCTGCCGTTCGTCGAATTCGCCGCCGACACTATCCGCGTGGGCGATTGGGTCATCGCCGTGGGTAACCCGTTCGGCCTGGGTGGCACCGTCACCTCCGGTATCGTCTCGGCCCGCGGCCGTGACATCGGTGGCTCGTCCTATGGCGACTTCCTGCAGATCGACGCTGCGGTCAACACCGGCAACTCCGGTGGCCCCGCCTTCGATACTTCGGGCAAGGTCGTCGGCATGAACACTGCCATCTACTCGCCCAATGGCGGCAATGTCGGCATCGCCTTCGCGATTCCCGCTTCCACCATCAAGCCGATCGTCCAGCAGCTCATCGACAAGGGTTCGGTGACCCGTGGCTTCCTCGGTGTCCAGATCCAGGACGTGACCCACGACATCGCCAACAGCGTCGGCCTCAAGAACGCCAAGGGCGCTCTCGTGACCGAGCCGAGCGACGGTGGCCCGGCCCAGAAGGCCGGCATCAACTCGGGCGATATCATCACCGCCGTCGACGGCACCCCGATCGACAACGCCCTGGCGCTCTCGCGCACCATCGCCAACAAGACCCCGGGTACCAAGGTCGAGCTGAGCGTGTGGCGCAACGGCAAGGAAGACAAGGTCAGCGTGACCCTTGATACCCTCAAGGACCAGGCAGCCCCCACCCAGCAGGAGCAGCCCGCCCAGCCGGAAGCTCCCAAGCCTTCCAGCGTCGGCATCACCCTGGTCCCGAATTCGGGCGGTGACGGCATGCTGATCCAGGACATCGATCCGAGCAGCGTGGCGGCCGACAAGGGCTTCACCGTCGGTGACGTGATCCTCGAAGTGGACAACAAGAAGGTCTCCACGGTCGACGAATTCGAGAAGGCCATCCAGGGCGTCAAGGATTCGGGCCGCGGCACTGCCCTCATCAAGGCCAGCCGTGACGGCAATACGCGCTTCATCGGCCTGCCGCTGGATGCAGGTAAGTAACCAATTGCAGATTATGCCGGTCCCGGAGTTCTTCTCTCCGGGGCCGACCCTCCCTATATCGGTCGCATCCCAATCCTGATGGGGCTATGCCCATGAAAATTCTGCTGATTGAAGACGACCGGGAAGCGGCCAGCTATCTCATCCAGGCACTGGACGAAGCCGGGCACGTGACCCATCATGCCACCGATGGCGAAACCGGCTACGCGATGGCCTCGGGCATGGACTACGACGTTCTTGTTGTCGACCGCATGCTGCCGCGCCGCGATGGCCTTTCCATCATCGAGTCGCTTCGCGCCGAAGACGACAAGACACCCGTGCTCATCCTCTCGGCCCTCGGTGAGGTCGACGACCGCGTGACCGGCCTGCGCGCCGGCGGTGACGACTATCTCACCAAGCCCTACGCCTTCACCGAACTGCTGGCCCGCATCGAAGTGCTGGCCCGGCGTTCCAGCCCCTCCGAGGCGGCGACCAGTTTCCAGGTGGGCGATCTCACGCTCGACCGGCTCTCGCGCAAGGTCGAACGCGGCGGCGAAGTTATCCTGCTCCAGCCGCGCGAATTCCGCCTGCTCGAATACCTCATGAAGAATGCCGGCAAGGTCGTGACCCGCACGATGCTGCTGGAAAACGTCTGGGACTACCATTTCGACCCCCAGACCAACGTCATCGACGTGCATATGTCGCGCCTGCGCTCCAAGATAGACAAGGGTCATGCCACCTCCCTGCTGCAGACGATCAGGGGCGCCGGTTACATGATCCGTGACTAACCGTTTCGCCCAACTCTGGCGCACCACCACCGTTCGGCTCACCGCGATTTTCGTCCTGATCTTCGTGGTGTTCTCGGTCCTGCTGCTGGCGGTGATCTCCTACCAGTCCAGCATCCAGATCCAGCGGCAACAGGCCGCCGACATCGATCGCGAAATCCGCCAGATTACCAAGATCGACGAACGGCAGGGCTTCAGGGCCTCCATCATCGCCGTCGAGCGCCTGTCGCGCCAGCCGGGCCCAGGCATCTATTTCATCGGCGATCCGACCGGCCAGCTCATCGTGGGCAACGTCACCACGCTTCCGCCCGAAGTCCTGCTCGAGCCGGGCTCCTATACTTTCAACTACGATCGCCAGCGCCCCGGCGATCCGGACAGCACCGACGCCCCCGAGCCGCCGCCACCCCAGGGCAACGCCATGGTGCGTTCGGTCGTGCTCTCGAGCGGGCTGCATCTGGTGGTCGGACGCGACGTGGTGGAGCGGCGCGGCTTTACCGCGATCATCCTCCAGAGCTTCCTTTACGGCGTCGGCGGCATCGTGCTGCTCTCCATCATCGCCGGCCTCATCAACTCCCGGCGCGTGCTGGCGCGGATCGACTCCATCAACGTCACCGCCAACAAGATCATGTCCGGCAATCTCTCCGAGCGCATCCCGATCACGCAGCGCAACGACGAGTTCGATGGCCTTGCCACGAGCCTCAACGCCATGCTCGACCGCATCGAGCAGCTGATGCAGGGGCTCAAGGAAGTGACCGACAACGTCGCCCACGACCTCAAGACGCCGCTGACCCGCCTGCGCAACCAGGCCGAGTCCGCCCTTCGCGATAGCGCCCACGAGGAGGACCGGCGCAAGGCACTCGAGACGACCATCTCGGAGAGCGACAAGCTCATCCGCACCTTCAACGCGCTCCTTATGATCGCACGGGCCGAAGCAGGGGCACCTTCCGGGGCCTTTGCCGACATCGACGTCAGCGCCATCGCCGCCGATGTGGCCGAGCTCTATGCGCCCGTCGCCGAGGAAGAGGGGATGGAGCTCGTGAGCGAGGTCGCCCCCGGCATCCGCATGCGCGCCAATCGCGAGCTCATCGGCCAGGCGCTGGTCAACCTCGTCGACAACGCCATGAAGTACTACCGCGCCAACGGCGAGGACAGCTCCGGCAAGATCACCGTCACCGCACGCGAGGTCGGCGGGCGCGTTCTCATGGAGGTCGCCGACAACGGACCGGGCATTCCCGCCGCCGACCGCTCGCGCGTGGTCGAACGCTTCGTGCGCCTCGAGCAGAGCCGAACCGAACCCGGGTCGGGTCTCGGCCTGTCGCTCGTCGCCGCCGTCGCCCGCCTGCACAAGGGCGAGTTCCGCCTGGAGGACAACAATCCCGGCGTGCGTGCCGTGATCGACCTGCCGGCCTGAGACGGCTCCGGGCGAGCTTGCCGCCCGCCACCACACCGGCTATCCCATTGCCATGACGATCGCTCTCGCCCCCTTGCCGCCGGTCCCGCACCCCGCCTTCTCCGATTGGCTCAAGAGCCTCGAGCCCGGCGTGCGCGGGTCCATCGAGGCTGCCGCGCCGACGCTGGCGAGCCTTTTCACCGAGGCACCCTATCTGTTCGATCTCGGCCGGTTGCATGCCGGCTGGCTGGCGCGCGTTCTCGTCGGCGATGCCGATGCCGCACTTGCGGGCGTCCTCGGCAATATCCGCGATGCCGGGCGCGCGGCGTCCGAAGAGGAGGAGCTTTCGGCCACCCTGCGGCAGGCCAAGGGGCGCGTGGCGCTACTGGCCGCCGTGGCCGAGGTCGGCGGCGCGTGGTCCACCGAACAATCGACCGCGGCCCTGTCGGCCCTGGCTGACGCGGCTCTCGATGCCTCCCTTGATTTCCTCATGCGCAAGGCCGCCGACAAGGGCGACCTCGTGCCCGGCGTCGAGCCGACCGCCGCGGCCTCCGGGCTCGCTCTCTTTGCGCTGGGCAAGCACGGTGGGCGCGAACTCAACTACTCGTCCGACATCGACATCGTCGCCTTCTTCGACCCCGACAAGGGCGTGCTGGTCGACCCGATGGAAGCCACCAAGTTCTATACCCGCATCGTGCGCGGGCTCGTGGCGCTGATGCAGGATCGCACCGCCCACGGCTACGTCTTCCGCACGGACCTGCGCCTGCGCCCCGACCCCGGCTCGACCCCCGTGGCCATCTCCTTTGATGCCGCCATCGCCTATTACGAGGTGCGCGGGCAGAACTGGGAGCGCGCCGCCTGGATCAAGTCGCGCCCCTGTGCCGGCGACATCGCGGCCGGAGAGAGCTTCCTCAAGGAAATGGCGCCCTATGTCTGGCGCAAGCATCTGGACTTCGCCACCATCGCCGACATCCAGGCCATGAAACGCCAGATCAACATTTCCAAGAATGTTGGCGACGTGCGCGTGGAAGGCCACAACGTCAAGCTCGGCCGCGGCGGCATCCGCGAGATCGAGTTCTTCACCCAGACCCAGCAATTGATTGCAGGGGGACGCGACAAGACGCTGCGCGTGCGCCCCACCGCCCAGGCGCTCGCCGCGCTCGCGGCCGCCGGCTGGATTTCCGAAAAGACCGCCAGCGACCTCACGGACACCTACTGGTTCCTGCGCGCCGTCGAGAACCGGCTGCAGATGTTGCGGGACGAGCAGACCCAGATGATGCCCGAAACGCCCGAGGGCGTGGCGGCGATCGCACTGGTCATGGGCGAGCGGGACCCCGCCGCCTTCGAGCGGCGCTACCGGGAAGCGCTCAACCTCGTCGTCGGCTATTATGGCGAACTCTTCACCGAGGGCGAGACGCTTGGAACGGGCGAGGGCAACCTCGTCTTCACCGGCAGCGACGACGATCCGGCGACGCTCGAGACCCTTGCGTCGCTCGGCTTCAAAGACCCCGCCAAGGCCTCCCAGACAGTGCGCAAGTGGCATTATGGCGGCTACGGCGCCACGCGCGCTTCTGCCGCCCGCGCCCATCTCACCGAACTCCTGCCGGCACTGCTGCGCACCATTGCCGGCGCCGGCAATGCCGATGAGGCCCTGGCGCGGTTCGATAACTTCCTGTCGCGCCTGCCCTCGGGCGTGCAGCTCTTCTCGCTGCTGCGCAACTACGAGCAGTTGCGCCGGCTGCTGGTGGCCTTCATGGCCTCGGCGCCGCGCATGGCCGAGGCCGTGATCCACCGGGCGCACGTCATGGACGGGCTCATCGATCCCGCCTTCGCCAACGAGGTGTCGCGCCGCAGGGCCCTGGTTTCCAAGGTCGATGCCTTCCTGGGGGAAGGCCGCGCTTATGAGGAGGTGATCGACCGCGCCCGCATCATCGGCCAGGAGCAGAAATTCCTGATCTCTGCCGGGCTGCTCTCGGGCACCGTCACCGCCGCCAGGGCAGGGGAGCAGTTCACCACCCTCGCCGAAACGCTGGTTCAGCGGCTATTCAAGGCGGTGCGGGTGGAGTTCGAAAAGCGCCATGGCGTCGTGCCCGGCGCGCGCACGGCCCTGCTCGGCTTCGGCAAGATGGCCAGCCGCGAAATGACGGTCACGTCCGACCTCGACTTCATCATGCTCTACGACGTCAGCGGCGGCGCCGAGGAGAGCGATGGCGAGCGCCCACTCAGCACCAACCACTATTTCACGCGCCTGACACAGCGCCTGGTCGCCGCCGTCACGGCGCCCACTTCGGAAGGCGTGCTCTACGAAGCCGACATGCGCCTGCGCCCCTCCGGCAACGCGGGTCCCCTGGCCACGGGCCTCGGGGGCTTCCGCCGCTACCAGATGGAGGAAGCCTGGACTTGGGAGCACCTGGCCCTCAGCCGCGCCCGGGTGATCGTGGGTGACGGCGACATGGAAGCCTCGGTGCGCGAAACCATCGGGGACATCCTCGCCGCGCCGCGCGACAAGGGCAAGGTGATCGACGATGTCGTCTCGATGCGCGCCCTCATGGCTCGCGAGCGCAAGCCACGCCACGCCTTCGATCTCAAGCTCGCCTCGGGTGGCCTGGTGGACCTCGAATTCATTGCCCAATCGGCTCAGCTCGTCGCAGGGGCCACGATCGCCCGGTCGCAGGCGCCGACGCGTGAAGTGCTGACGCGGCTGGACGAGACCGGCCTCGTGCCGGAGGGCGCGCGGCTGGTCGAGATCCACGATCTCTATTCTGCGGTCCTTCAGGTGATGAGTGCTGCGCTCATGGACCCGTTCAAGCAGGAAGCCTGGACGAATGCCTTCAGGGAGCTTCTGGCCGGCCTCACCCACTATCCCAGCTTTGAGCTGCTGGCGCTCGACATCGAGCAGATGCGCGCCGAAGTGAGTGCGGCTGCCGAGGCGTGGTACGCCCGGGCGCGCCACCTCTAGCCTGGCCCCCTCGGGGCCAGGCCTTGCGTCAGGCCACTTCGCGCAGGAAGCGCGCCGGCCGGCCGGAGACGACCCTATAGGTCGCCGCCGCACCGAAAAGGGCCAGCAGCACGATGGCGCCGACGTTGACATAGAGCAGCGTCAGGGCATCGAACGAGAACCCGACATCGACCAGCAACTGCGCCAGCACCCAGGCGAGGGCGATGCCCACTGGGGTAGCGAGCACCGCCGCGATCAGCGCCAGGAGCATGTATTGCACCAGCGTGGTGGCGGTGACTTCGGCACGGCGCTCGCCGATGACGGTCTTGATCACCGCCTCGATCTCGCGCTGCCTGCGGCCGGCCGCGAGGCTGCCGATGACCACGAGCAGGCCGTTGCCTGCGGCCAGTCCACCCACCAGCATAGCGGCCAGCGAGAGTTGGCCGAGCGCGGTGGTGATCTGCCCGAGCGTCTTGCCGATGGCGATGAACCGCACGTCCGGCAGGCTCTCCGAAATCAGTTGCCCCACCGCGTCCTCGTCGCCCGGCGTTGCCGTTATCGTGGCAAAGAGCGTCGCCGGGAAATCCGAAATCGCCCCGGGCGAGAACGTCGCCAGGAACTCGATGCCGCCCTGCCAGGCATAGTCGCGGAAATTGGCGACCTTGGCGGTTATCTCCTCGCCGAAGATGGTAAAGGTCACCTCGTCGCCCACCGATACGCCCAGGCCAGACTTGAGGCTCTGGTGCAGCGAGACCAGCGGCGGGCCTGAATAATCCGGCTGCCACCATTGTCCGTCGACCAGCTTGGAGGTCGAAGGCATCTCGGTGCGATACGTCAGGGGCACGTCGCCGGACAGCAGGAACGAGGCTTCCGGACCGCGGGTGGCAACGCTTGTCACCGGCTTGCCATTGATGGCCGTCAGCGATCCGCGCAGCATGGGCGTCGCGGTGACCAGCGACATCGTCGGATGGTCTTTCTTCATGGCGACCAGCGTATCGAGTTCGTCCTGGAAAAGGTCGGTAGCCACGAAGGTCGGCGCGTCGAAGACCGAGGCACCCAGGAATTCGTGGCGCAGGTTAACCTGCAGCACCAGCACGACCACCAGCATCGCCAGGGTCATCCCCACGGCCACGATGACCGAGGAGGTGATCGTTCGCGCCCCCGAGATGGCCCAGAGCGCCTGCCGAAGCACGCGGTTCTCCGGCTCCCTGATCCGCGCGAGCACCCATTGCGCCAGCGCCACCGCGCCCACGAACAGCGCCGCCGCAATGACGCAGGCAATGGCGAAGATGGCGATGAGCGTGGGATCCTCGACCATGATGTTGGCGAGCCACAGGAGGGCGATTGCAGAGACCAGCAGAGGCAACGTCTGCGACGGCTTGAGAAGCGTGCGCCAATCGAACGGCGTGGATTCGAGGCCGTTGGAGCGGAACAGCAGGGCAGGGCTGATCGTCTGGACCCGCTGGAGCGGGAGGTAGGAGAAGGCGAAGACGACAAGGAGCCCGATGCCGGCGGCCACCAGCAGTGGCTGGACATGGACCACGGGCGGCAGGCTGACCCCGATCGCCGAGCCCACGGTCGGCAGGATCAGCAGCGTGATCAGCGAGCCGACGATAACGCCGATCGCGATGCCCACGATGGCGACGGTGGCGACCTGCGTGAAGAAGTGCAGCAGGATACGGCCGCGATCGGCCCCGATGCTGCGGAACACCGCGATGATCCCGGTGCGCTCGGCCACATAGCTCGAAATGCCCGTACCGACGCTCACCCCGCCGATGAGCAGCGAAGCCAGGCCGGTGACGATGAGGAAGCGCATGAAGAGGTCGTAGTAGCGCACCATCGGCCCCAGGCCATCGGCCGCGGTCCGCACCGACCAGCCACCGTCCTTGAGGCCCGCCTCGAGCTCGTGGCGCGCGTCTTCGGCGCTCTTGCCGTTGAGCAGCACCTTGTAGCGGAAGAACGTGCCGAGGCCGGGCAGGGGCGAAGTGAGGTCCGAGACCTTGGCCAGGCCGTCCGTGGAAATCATCACCGGCAGCCCGAGCCGCAGGCCGCGCGCATTCATGTCGGGGATGTCCCCGAGCGTGCCGCGCACCTCGAACGGCGTGCCGCCCAGCTCGATCATGTCGCCGACGCCGATGCCCAGTTGCGAGAGCATCATCGCGCTCACCAGCGCGCCGAACGCATCGTCCTTTTCCGCAAGGAAATCGAAGACGCTGGAGTCCGCCGGCAGCTCGGGGCTCGACACGCGGCCAAGCAGGGGGTAGCCCGGCCCGACCGAAATCAGGTCGACGAAGGCGTCCGCGCCGTTAGCCTGAGCGCCGATATTGCTGTCGACGACGCGCGCGGTCCTGCCCAGCGTGTCGATGAACGCCAGCTCCTCGCTGCTGCCGGGGCGATCGGCACGCGAGGCCTCGACGTCGCCGCCCATCAGCAGCGCAGCGTCCTTGTTGACGGCCTGGCTGATGCTCAGCCCGACCGAGTTCACCCCCGCTATGAGCGCAGTTCCCACCGCCAGGCAGACCAGCACCAGACTGAACCGGCGCAGGTCGCCCCGCATGTCGAGGAGACTGAGATAGATGGCGGCCCAAGTCCCACGCATCGTCTTACTTATCCTTGCGGGTAGTCTCTACCAGCTCGCCCTGTGTCATGGTGAAGACGCGGTCGGCCTGGGCGGCCAGGTTCGGGTCGTGCGTGATGAGCACGACGGCCGTGTGCTTCTTGCGCGCCAGATCGAACATGATGTCGATGACCATGCTGCCCGTCTTCTGGTCGAGATTGCCGGTCGGCTCGTCCGCCAGGAGCAGGCGCGGATTGGCGATCATGGCGCGGGCGAGGCCCACGCGCTGCTGTTCGCCACCCGAGAGAGCGCCCGGACGGTGATGGATGCGGTTGCCGAGGCCAACCGCCGCCAGCGCCGATTCGGCCGCTTCGCGCGTTTCCTTGAGCGACAGCTTGGGTTCGGCGATGCCGAGCGCCAGACTCACATTATCGAGAGCCGAGAGCGACGGGATGAGGTGGAAACTCTGGAAAACAATGCCCAGCGAATGCCGCCGGAAGAGGGAAAGCCCGTCCTCGGTCAGCTTGCCCAGCTCATGACCGTTGACGACGATCTTGCCGGACGTGGCCCGCTCAAGTCCCGCCAATAGCATGAGAAAAGAGGTCTTGCCGCTGCCTGACGGACCCACGATGGCAACCACCTCGGCCGGCTCCACCCGCATGGAGACGTCCCTGAGGATGTGCAGGGGGCGCGACGCCACGTCCAGGGTGTAGTTTACCCCGGCAACGTCAATTATCGGTCCGGTTGACTGCCCCTGGGGTCGTGACACAGGGTCGGGATCATGCTCTGCTTTGGCGTCCGAACGTTGCTGGTTCGGCGTCAGCGTTGAGTTTTCGTCTACGGCTTCGTTCACACGATTCCCCCGGGCCCCAAGCGAATTATCTGGCTTCCTGCCCATGGCTAAGCCAAAATGAGGTAAGAGTCATGGCCCAAGTCACCGGTGTTCGGGGGGAATTGAGCAAGTGACCGTCCATGGGAAGGTAGATGGGTACTAGAATTTCGCGCATTGTGTTGCCGGTCCTTTTGTCGGCAGCCTTTTCGGGTCCGGCTTTCGCGGCAGACGCAGAGCTGGCGTTCCTCAATTCCTACATAGGCAACTGGCGTGGCGAGAGCGTGCTGACGGGCGGGGAGAAGCCCGAGCCCTTCCGCTGCCGTCTCAACATCGCCAAGGGAAACCAGAACAAGATCAACTACGCCGGCCGCTGCACGTTGATTAACATGAACCTTTCGGTCAGCGGCACGATCGCCTTCAGCGACCAGAACCAGCGGTTCGAAGCTGCCATGAGCTCCAATGCGGGCTTCAGCGGCGTTGCCGTCGGCGTCAAGCAGGGCGACCGGATCAGCTTCGACCTCAAGCAGCGCCAGGCCGACCGCGGCGGCAACGATGTCCGCATCGGCTCCAAGATCATTCTCTACGGAGATTCGATCACGGTGAACTATGAGGTCGAGTTCAACGATTCCGGCGACGTCCTGGTGGCCTCGGTTCCGTTCTCCAAGTAGCGGCGTCTCGGCGCGTTCCTGATTCGGCGTCATATGAGGCTTTGGCCTGCGTGCTGAGGCGGATGACCGGTTTGGTTGTCGCCCTCGTCCGTCGCCTCCAGAGCTTGTCGAAGGACGAGGTGCGACAGTCATCCGGGGCCACTCTTCGACAAGTGAAGGGTCCCGGGTTCAGGCTGCCCGCGCGGGCAGCAATTCGTTATAGCCGCGCAGCGGCAGCGAGATCGCCACCGTCGTGCCGAGTGCCGGGCTGGAATCGATGGCCAACCGGCCACCGCTTTGCTCGGCGATGGCGCGGGCAATGGCGATGCCCAATCCCGCGCCGGTCTTGCGGGTGAAGGTCGCGTCGCCCAGCACGAACGGCTGCGACAGGCTGGCCAGCCGCTCCTCGCTCATGCCCAGGCCGGTATCGGAAACCTCGATGACCACGCCATCCTTCGCCGCGAAGGCGGCGAGCTTGACGCACCCGCCATGCGGAGTGAAGCGGATGGCGTTGTCGAGGATATTGGAGAGCATGCGCTCGATGGCCATGCTGTCGGCGGTCACCGTCGCCTCGCAACCCAGCCCCACGTCGAAACGCAGACCAGCGCGCTTGGCGCGAGCGCCGAAGCGCTGGGCGGCGCCGGCCAGCAGGCGGTCGATCTCGACTGCTTCCTCACGCATGGCCTTCTGGCCGCCTTCGAGTTCGGCGAGCTCGAGGATGGTGGCGAACGAGTCCAGAAGATGCTCGCCCGATTGCTTGATGGTCTCGACATAGCCCAGGTAACGGCTGTCGCCGAGCGGCCCATAGGTCTGCTGCCGCACCAGTTCGGCGAAGCCGATGATGTGGTTGAGCGGCGTGCGGATGTCGTGGGAGAGGTGGGCGAGAAAGTTGGTCTTGGAGCGGCTAGCCGCTTCGGCGCGCAGCTTTTCCTCGTGATAGCGGCGGGCAAGTTGGCGCTGTTCTTCGCGAATGGCGTTGATGGTGGCCAGCAGGTGTTCCATCTGCTGCTGGCTCTGCGACGGCCCGCGTTCCCGTCGGTAGGTCAGGGCGATGAAGACCACCGCCGCCACCAGGGCCCCGGCCGCCCGAAGCGCCAGGCCGCCCACCAGCCGCTCGAACTCGATCTCGGCGGCAGTGGAGCCCAGCGAACGCGCGTCGTGCAGCGTGCGGACGATGTCGAAAAGCACGAAAAGCGCCACCGCCAGCAGCGCCGTTAGGGCCACAGCCCTCGTCACCGGAGAAATCTCGGAGACGCCCGAACGCACCGCGGCAAGCCAGTTCGCCTGGCTGGTAGTGGAGAGGTTTCTGCGGCCGAATTCAGCCGACACGAATCCCCTTGCCTCGACGCCGGATGTCTCCGTCGACCGCATCCAATTCTCCGAAATATTGTGAGGCGAAAAGCCTGTCCCGCAACCCGATATCAGGACTGTGAATCAGCCGTGAGCGTCTGACAAGAGGCTGGTTCGGGGCCGCACCGCGCGACCCCGAAATTCATGAGTCACCTGAATCACTTAGCGGGCGAGAAAAATTCTTCCACAGGTAAGGATGCGTTAACCAGCAAGCGTCCTTCCGAGGATGTCGGCCGTATTGCGCGAGAGCGAGCCGGATTCCGCCAATGATTTCAACGCCGATTCGGCCTCTGCGCGTCGGACGGGCTCGTAGTTCCGCCAGATGCGGAAGGCGGTGAGAACGCGCGCTGCGACCTGCGGATTGCGCTTGTCGACATCGGCCACGAACTCGGTGACGAAGCGGAAGCCGGACCCGTCCGGGCGCGCGAACTGAACCGGGTTTGCGTTGGCGAAACTGCCCACCAGCGAACGCAGCCGATTGGGGTTGTTCCTGGGGAAGCTGGGGTCGGCCAGGATGGCCTTGACCCGGTCCAGCGTGGCCTCGTCGGGCACCTGGGCCGAAAGGCTCAGCCACTTGTCCAGCACCAGCGGGTCGGCGGTGTAGAGGGTGCGGAAATCGCCGAGCAGCGCCTGCGCCACCGGCGCGTTGGCATGCACGAGCGCCGCGAGGGCCGCCATGCGGTCGGTCATGTTGGTCGCGGTGCGATAGTGGGCCTCGGCAAGGCTATAGGCACCCTCGGTTCCACCGGCCACCAGTTGGGTCAGGCAGGCATTGCGCAGCGAACGCCCCTGCGTCGCTGCCTGCGCGGTCGAGAACGGGCCCTGGTCTGCCAGTGCGTTGTAGACCGCCAGCAGCTTGTCGTGGAGCCTGTTGCTGATGGCCTTGCGCAGGGCGCTGCGGGCATCGTGGATCGCCTGCGGGTCGACATCAGTGCCGATGGCCTGGGCGATGTTGTCCTCGGTCGGCATCGCCAGCGTCAGCGCCTTGAACGCCGCGTCCCCGCTATTGCCTTCCAGCGTCTCGCCCAATGCCGTGGCGAGGGCGTCGACGCGCCCCTCGTCGGTCAGTCGTCCCCCGGCCTTCACCGCGTCGAGGAGAATGCCGGTGGCAACAGTTTGCAGCGCCTGCCAGCGGTTGAACGGATCGCTGTCGTGCCGGGCGAGGAATAGCTGATCCTCGGCACTCAGCGAGGTCGTGAGCTTGATAGGGGCCGAGAACTCCCGGAAGAGCGAGGGAACAGGGCGATTGGCGATGCCCTCGAAGGTCAGCTCGGCCTTGCCGGTATCGAACATGATGAGGTCGCCCTTGACCTCGGCTCCAGAGACCTTGCTCCAACTCATCGGGCTGCCATTGGGGCCGATCAGACCGAACTTGACCGGGATCAGCATGGCCTGCTTTTCGGGCTGCCCCGGGGTCGGGTCGGTCTTCTGCTCAAGTGTGAGTCGATAGGTCTGGCTGGCGGCGTCGTAGCTGTCGCTCACCGTCACCTGCGGCGTGCCCGCCTGCAGATACCAATGGATGAACTGGTCGAGATTGACCTGGTTGGCGTCCGCAAACGCTGCGATGAAATCCTCGATGGTTGCGGCCTGGCCGTCATGCCGCTCGAAATAGAGATCCATGCCTTTGCGGAAGCCGGCTTCGCCCAGCATCGTGGCGAGCATCCGCACCACCTCGGCGCCCTTCTCGTAGACCGTGGTCGTATAGAAGTTGTTGATCTCGCGGTAATGGTCCGGCCGCGGCGGGTGGGCGAGGGGCCCCGCATCCTCGACGAACTGCGCCGAGCGCAGCAGGCGCACATCCTCGATGCGCTTGACCGGACGAGAGCGCTCGTCCGAAGAGAACTCCTGGTCGCGATAGACGGTCAGCCCTTCCTTGAGGCACAGCTGGAACCAGTCGCGGCAGGTGACCCGGTCGCCGGTCCAGTTGTGGAAATATTCGTGCGCGATGACGCGCTCGACATTGTCGTAGTCGGCATCGGTCGCCGTCTCGGGAATGGCAAAAACCAGCCGGTCGTTGAAGATGTTGAGACCCTTGTTCTCCATCGCCCCGAAGTTGAAGTCGGAAACGGCGACGATGTTGAAGACATCCAGGTCGTATTCGAGCCCAAAGCGCCGTTCGTCCCACGCCATCGAGCGCTTGAGCGCGTCCATGGCATAAAGGCACCGGTCTTCCTTTCCGTGCTCGCAATAGATGGCAAGCGCCACCTGCTTGCCGGAGCTGGTGGTGAAGCTGTCGTGGATCGAGCCCAGGTCGCCCGCGACCATGGCGAAGAGGTAGGAGGGCTTGGGGTGGGGATCTTCCCAGACCGCGAAATGCTTTCCGTCCTCGAAATCCCCCTGGCCGACGGGATTGCCGTTAGCGAGCAGCACCGGAGCCAGTTTCTTGTCGGCGATCATGGTGACGTTGAACGTCGCCAGGTTATCCGGGCGATCGAGGTAATAGGTGATGCGGCGGAACCCTTCCGGCTCGCACTGCGTGCACCAGGTGCCGTTCGACCGGTAGAACCCCATGAGCCTGGTGTTCTTCTCCGGTTCGATCGTCACCGTCGTTTCGAGCACGAAGCGGCGCAGGGGCGGTTCATGGATGATCAGGCTCGAGGGCGTCGCCTCGTAGGCGAGCAGTCCGAGCGGGGCACCATCGATGGCCACGGAATTGAGCAGCAACTCGTCCCCGTCAAGGACGAGCGGCGTGCCGGGCTCGGTTCCCTCGCGCGGCACCACATGCAGCAACGAGTGGATGACCGACTTCTCCGGCGCGATTTCCACCTCCATTTCAACCCGATCGATGAAATACGGGGTCGGCGCATAGTCCTTGAGGAAGATCGTGTGCTCGGTCTCAGTGCGCATGAAGGGCTCCGCAGCTCTTATTCTAAACTATTGAAATTGCTGTTGCCCGTTGGCTACAGCAGACTCGCCGGCTTTGTGTATTCTGTGCGGCTGGCAACCGTTCCTGCTATCTTTCCCGCCGAATCCGGCAGTATTGGGAAAGGGCTGAACGGCCCGCCGGCACGCACCTCGCCTCAGGCCATGTTCCGCGTCAATAGGTGCGTCATCCAAAAAACATCTGGCGGACAAATGTTTCCGCCAACCGCCTTGGTTGAGCTGAACCTCAAACCTACTTGAGGGCGTAGCGCACGCGCTGCACTTCTCTTTCCGGGCGACAACAATGGTGACGGCTATGCTCAAGTGGTTTGAACGCCGCTTAAATCCTTATCCACTGGACCCGCCGGCCGAGCCGCCCAAGGGCCTCGTTGCTTTCTGCCTGCACTACAGCCACGGCGCCAAGAAATGGCTGTTCCTGATGGCCGTCGCCGCCGCCGCCATTGCGGCGGGTGAAATCCTGCTGTTCGGCTTCATCGGCGATGTCGTGAACTGGCTGGCGGAGGCCGATCGCGCCACCTTCATCCAGACCGACGGCTGGAAGCTGGCGCTCATGGGCGCCGTCATTCTCATCGTGCTGCCCGCCTTTGCGTTCATCAGCACCATGACCATGCACCAGACGCTGCTCGGCAACTTCCCGCAGCGCATCCGCTGGATGACCCATCGCTACCTCATCCGGCAGTCGATGACCTATTTCCAGGACGAGTTTGCCGGCCGTATCGCCACCAAGCTCATGCAGACCTCGCTCGCCGTGCGCGAAGTGGTCATGAAGCTGCTCGACATGCTGGTCTACGTGGTCGTCTACTTCACGGGCGCCGTGTTTCTGGCCGCCTCGAGCGACTGGCGCCTGGCCATCCCGTTCCTCTTCTGGCTCGTCGCCTACGTGCTGCTGATGCGCTACTTCATCCCGCGACTGGGCAAGATCGCCGAGTCGCAGGCCGATGCGCGCTCGACCATGACGGGCCGCATCGTGGACAGCTACACCAACATCGCCACGGTCAAGCTCTTCTCGCACTCCAACCGTGAAGAGACCTATGCCCGCGAAGCCATGGACGGGTTCCTCGACACTGTCTACCGGCAGATGCGCATGTTCACCGTGCTCCAGCTTTCGGTGAACTACCTCAATGCCGCGCTCTTCGCCTCGGTCGGCGCCATCGGCATCTGGTCGTGGCTGGGCGGTGGTCTCACCCCCGGCGCGCTTGCCGTCTCGCTCGGCCTCGTCATGCGCTTCCAGGGCATGAGCCAGTGGGTCATGTGGGAAATGTCGGCGCTGTTCGAGAACATCGGCACGGTGCGCGATGGCATCAACTCCATCTCGCTGCCGCGCCTCGTATCTGACCAGCCGGGCGCCAAGGCCATCGGACGCGTCAACGGCCATATCCGCTTCGATGACGTCACCTTCGCCTATGGCGGCAAGAAGGGCGTCATCGAGGGGCTCACCATCGACATCAAGCCCGGCGAGAAGATCGGGCTCGTGGGGCGCTCGGGTGCGGGCAAGTCGACCATCGTCAACCTGCTGCTGCGCTTCTACGACCGCGAGAACGGCCTTATCACCGTCGACGGCACCGACATCGCCACGGTCACCCAGGAATCCCTGCGCGAAAACATCGGCGTGGTGACCCAGGACACGTCGCTCCTCCACCGCTCGGTACGCGAGAACATCATCTACGGCCGTCCCGACGCGACCGACGAGGAGATGGTCGAGGCCGCGCGCCTGGCGGAGGCGGAGGACTTCATCGGCGAACTGGTCGACATGAAGGGCAACCGCGGCTACGACGCCCATGTGGGCGAGCGCGGCGTCAAGCTCTCGGGCGGACAGCGCCAGCGTATCGCCATTGCGCGCGTGCTGCTCAAGAACGCGCCGATCCTGGTGCTGGACGAAGCGACATCCGCCCTCGATTCCGAGGTCGAGGCCGCGATCCAGAGCCAGCTTCAGCACCTCATGCAGGGCAAGACCGTGATTGCCATCGCCCACCGCCTCTCGACCATCGCCGCGATGGATCGCCTTATCGTCATCGATGCTGGCAAGGTGGTGGAGCAGGGCACGCACGCCGAACTCCTCGAACTGGGTGGGCACTACGCCCGCCTCTGGCAGCGCCAGTCCGGCGGCTTCCTCGAACTCGACGAAGACGCCGAAGCGGCCGAATAACCAACCCTTCTATCAACCTCGCACAGGAGAGAGAAATGGCAGGAATTGACAATAGCGCGACCTCGAATTCGGTCAAAAAAGTAAAACGAAAACAATATTGTAAAGCCCAACCCTGATATCAATCCGGGGTGGCGCAACCGAAATGAGAACGAAATGTTCGATCGCGTCATTGCCTATTTCAATACCCGCTACAGCCCCACGGCTCTGGCGAAGGATCCGCAGCCGCCCATGGGGCTGTGGAAGTTCTGCTGGTACTTCATCGGCCAGTTCCGCGGCGCCTTTGCGCTGCGCATGTTCCTCGTAGCCGGCGGCTCCGTCGCCGATGCCATGATGCCGATCTTCGTCGGCCTCATCGTTGGCATGCTCGCTACCACCAATCCCGGCGACATGTTTACGACCAACGGCCAGACGCTGCTGCTGATGGCGACCGTCGTCATGCTCGTGCGTCCGGGCCTCTTCCTCATCGACACGCTGGTGCGCAATCATTCGATCGTGCCCAACATCGTCAACATCGTCCGCTGGCAAAGCCATTGGCACGTCATCCGGCAGAGCTGGACCTTTTTCCAGAACGACTTCGCCGGCCGCATCGCCAACAAGATCATGCAGACGGGCGAAGCCATCGAAACCGGCATCAACCTGACCATCGATGCCGCCTGGTACGCGCTGGTCTTCGTGGTCGTGGCCATCACTGTGCTGGCCCGGCTCGATCCGGTGCTGCTGATCCCCATCGCCATCTGGGGCATCGCCTATGGGGTGCTGTTCCACATTTCCATGCCCCTCATCGCCCACCATTCCGAGCTGCTCTCGGAAGCCAAGTCGGTGATGACCGGCCGGATCGTGGATAGCTACACCAACATCCAGACGCTCAAGACCTTCTCGACCGGCGGGCACGAGGACGCCTACGTTGCCGACTCGATTGTGGAACACACGGTCGAGTTCCGCCGCCTCATGCGGGTCTTCACCTACATGTGGTCGATCCTGTTCTTCCTCAACGCGTTCCTCGTGATCTCGATCACCTGGCTATCGCTGCGCGGCTGGAACGACGGCACGCTCAACGCCGCCGCAGTGGCCACGGCCGTGCCCTTCGCTCTCCAGATCATGAACATGTCCGGCTGGATCCTCGAGATCGGCTCGAACGTCTTCCGCCAGATCGGCAACGTCCGAGACGGCATGGATACCATCGCCCAGCCGATCACCATGCTCGACAAGCCCGAGGCGCCCCCGCTGGCGGTCAATGCCGGCGAGATCGTCTACGACAACGTCTCGTTCAACTACTGGCGAGGCAAGGCCGGCTCGGTCATCGACGATTTCAACCTGCGCGTCGCGCCGGGTGAAAAGATCGGCCTGGTCGGGCGTTCGGGCTCGGGCAAGTCGACCCTGGTCAACCTCGCCCTGCGCATGTTCGACGTGCAGGACGGCTCGATCCGCATCGACGGCAAGGATGTCCGCGACGTCACCCAGGAGAGCCTGCGTGCCGCCATTGGCCTCGTCAGCCAGGACACCTCGCTTCTCCATCGTTCCGTCCGCGAAAACCTCAAGTACGGCCGCCAGGATGCGACCGACGAGCAGATGATCGCGGCGGCCGAGCAGGCGCAGGTGCACGACGTGATCATGGGTCTGGTCGATCCCAAGGGCCGTACCGGCTACGACGCCCATGTGGGCGAAAGGGGCGTCAAGCTCTCGGGTGGGCAACGGCAGCGCATCGCCATCGCCCGCGTCCTGCTCAAGAACGCCCCGATCCTGGTGCTCGACGAAGCGACCTCGGCGCTCGATTCCGAGGTGGAGGCCGCCATCCAGGACCAGCTCCAGAGCCTGATGGCCGGCAAGACGGTGATCGCCATCGCGCACCGCCTCTCGACCATCGCCGCGATGGACCGTCTCGTGGTGCTCGAAAAGGGCCGGATCGTGGAGGAGGGCACCCACGCCGAACTCCTGGCGTCGGGCGGCCACTACGCCCATCTCTGGGAACGCCAGTCCGGCGGCTTCCTCGACCTCGACGCGGTCGAAACGGAAGCGGCGCAGTAACGGGCAGGGGGAGCCACGAACACTGGCTTCCCCACCACCGGAACCCTATCCCCCTTGCCGCCATTAGGTCATGATCTAAGCTCACGACTCTCCAGTCGTTTTTCTCCCCGGCGGCCCGCATGAAGATTATCGACCAGCTCAACCGGACCTTCGAGAACTGGGTCGATCCCTTCGCCCGCAAGGGCGATCTCCAGCCACCGGCGCCGGTCCTCCAGTTCTTCTGGTACTATATCCGCCAGGCCAAGCTGCCCTTCTTCGCGCTGCTGGTCCTCGGTGGGCTGGTCGCACTCGTGGAAGCCGCGCTCTTCTATTACGTGGGGCGTCTGGTCGATATTCTCGATTCCTCCACCCAGGCCTCCGGCTGGCCCGGCCTGCTGGCCGGCTTCGGCCCTGAGCTGCTCTTCATGCTCTTCGTGGTGGTGGTCGCCCGCTTCGTGATCACCTGGCTCTCGGCGGTGGTCGAAGAACAGACGATCAATCTGGGCTTCTATAATCTCGTCCGCTGGCAGGCCTATGCCCATGTCATCCGGCAGAGCCTTAACTTCTTCCAGAGCGATTTTTCCGGCTCCATCGCCTCAAAGGTCTGGCAATCGGGCGGCGCCGTGGGCGATTTCATGGTCAGCCTGCTGCAGGTGGTCTGGTTCATCGCCATTTACGCGCTCACCACCATCATCCTCGTCGGCCAGCTCGATTGGCGCCTTGCCGCCGCCGTGGTGCTCTGGATCGTGATCTTCTCGTTTATGGCCCGCTACTACGTCCCGCGCATGCGCAAGCGCTCTGCCGCCAGCGCCGAGGCGGCTTCGGCCCTCACCGGTCGCATCGTGGACAGCTTTGGCAATATCCAGACACTGAAGCTCTTCGGCACGTCCAAGGGCGATGACGAGTTCGTCCGCGCCGGGTTCGACAATTACATCACCGCCGTGCGCCGTCTTGCCCGCATGCTGGTCGGCGTGCGCAGCGCCATGGCCATGCTCTCGGGCATCATGATCGCCGGTATCGCCGCGCTCTCGGTGCACCTGTGGACGCAAGGGATCGTCACCGTGGGCGGCGTTGCTTTCACCATGGGCCTCATCCTGCGCCTCTACAACCTGCTCGGCCGCATGATGACCCAGCTCAACGGTCTGATGCGCAACTACGGCACTGCCCAGAATTCTGCCGAACTCATTGCCCGTCCGCTCGAACTCCAGGATGTGCCCGACGCGACGCCGCTGGTGGTCACCCAGGCCGCCATCGACTTCAAGGATGTGAGCTTTCACTACGGCCGGGAGACCGGCGTCATCGACCATCTCGACCTGTCGATAAGGCCAGGCGAGCGCATTGGCCTTATAGGCCGCTCGGGGGCGGGCAAGTCCACGCTCGTCAACCTGCTGCTGCGCTTCTATGACCTGCAGGGCGGCAAGATCTTCATCGACGGCCAGGATATCTCCCGCGTCACCCAGGAATCCCTGCGCGCCAATATCGGTGTCGTCACCCAGGACACCTCGCTCCTCCACCGCTCGGTCCGCGCCAACCTCGTCTATGGCCGGCCCGAGGCGTCGGACGACGAAATGATGGCAGCCGCCGCGCTTGCCGAAGCAGACGATTTCATCGAGGCGCTGATCGACCAGAAAGGGCGCACCTCCTACGACGCCTATGTCGGAGAGCGCGGCGTCAAGCTCTCGGGCGGCCAGCGCCAGCGCATCGCCATCGCGCGCGTGCTGATCAAGAATGCCCCCATCCTCGTGCTCGACGAGGCTACCTCGGCTCTCGACAGCGAAGTCGAGGCCGCCATCCAGCAGCAGCTCGAATCCCTGATGGAGAACAAGACCGTCATCGCCATCGCGCACCGTCTCTCCACTATCGCGGCCATGGATCGGCTGGTGGTTCTCGACAAGGGAAGGATAGTGGAGCAGGGCACCCACGCTGAATTGCTGGCGCTCCACGGTCACTACGCCCAGCTCTGGGAGCGCCAGTCCGGCGGCTTCCTCGATAGCGCCGAGGCGGCCCAATAGCTGGTTAACGCCGAGCAGAACTTCTTAACATTTTCCTTAAATCGCCCTTTTGGCCGGCGTGCCACATTCGCGACCGGTTTTGGGGGCGAATTGACAGAATGTTGAAACGGACGATCCGGGTCCTCGGTCCGGACGGTGAGCAGCTTGCCGTCTATGAAATCGAAATCGATCCCTACCGGCACCCGCACGAACTCGACTTCGCCTCCGAGGCGATGGAGCGCTACCGCAAGGATAGCGGCAAGTCGCACGCTGAGCTGATGACGCTCACCTTTCTCGTGCTGCCCGAAGGGTAGCGCCTGTCGGTGGAGAGCGCCTTTCGCTCTCCACACGGGGCGAATGCGGTGTCAGTTGCCGGCCTCGAGATCGGCAAAGATCTTGGCGAAGCGCTCGTTGGCCTTGCCCGGCTGCTTGACGGCCTTGGCCGCCTCCAGGTTTTCCGGCTCGCCCACGACGATCAGTGCAACCATGCCCATTCCGTAGTGCGGCGTGCAGCGGATGCCATAGGCCCCGGCCTCCTCGAAAGTGAAGGTGAAATCCTTCCCGATGGCGCTCTTGAACGGCTCGAACCCTTCGGGAAACATGCCCGGGACCGTCTCGGCATTGTGGCCCTTGCTCGCCGCGACGAAGGTCACCGTGTCGCCCGGCTGGATCCTGGTCAGGGCGGGCTCGAAGACCATCGCACCTTCCGCGCCCTTGTTGAGCATCTTCACCTCGAAATCGGCGGCGAACGCGGGCGAGGCCAGTATAGCTGCGAGAGAGAGGCTGGCCAAGGTGAGCTTGTTGAAATGCATGTGGAGTTCCTCAGTCATATAATATGATTATAATAATCATATTTATTGCTCCTCGATCAACCTATGCTCGCCATTGGCAGCGTCGAGGACTCCGTCTAAGAAACCTCCCGCGCCTCTGAAATCGATTGCGGCGCGGGTTTTCGGGAGGAATTCATGGCGAAGGCCAAGGCCGTTTCGACGGCGAATGCGAGCTATTCTGAAATCGCGCTGTCGGGTGTCTACGCCCTGACCTCACCCAAATACGATGGCGCCTTCGGCATCGACCTGCCGGGCGACGTGCATACGGCGCTGATCGAGGCGGGCGAGATTCCCGATCCCTATTTCGGCGCCAACGAGCAGGACGTGATGTGGGTCAACCACACGCCCTGGAGCGTCGAACGCAACTTCGATGCCGCGCCCGAGGACCTCGATGGTTACCTCACGCTGACGCTTTCGGAAGTCGACTGCATCGCGCGCATCTCGCTCAATGGCGAGTTGATTGCGGAAACCGACAATGCCTTCCGCCGCTACGATTTCGACGTGACGGGCAAGGTCCGCCCGGGCGAGAACCACATTCAGATCGATTTTGCCGTCACTCGCGATGTCGCCAAGGCCCGCGCCCAGGCGCATCCCTTCCCGATCCCCTTTACCAAGAACTACCAGACCAACGGCCTTGAAGGCGTGCACATGAACTTCGTGCGCAAGGTCGCCTGCCATGCCGGCTGGGACTGGGGTATCTGCCTGATGCCGACCGGCGTCTATGGCCGCATGGCCATCCGCAAGAGCCGCCTCGCCCGCCAGGAGAGCGTGCAGGTAGACCAGGCACACGGCAAGAAGTCGGTCGAACTCTCGATCGCCACCCGCGTCTACGCCTTCGCTGAAGGTTCGGTCGAACTCGGTCACACCATTGACGGCCAGGTGATCGCGGACAAGGTGGTGGTGCGCCCGGGCGAAAACGTCTTCGTCCACAACGTCACCATCAAGAACCCGCGCCTCTGGTGGCCGAGCGGGCAGGGTGAGCAGCCGCTCTATGATCTCGTCACCACGCTCGATGGTGAAGTCACCAGCCGGCGGATCGGTCTGCGTAAGCTCGAATGGGTCATCGAGAAGGATGCCATCGACCATTCCTTCAAGGTGCGCATCAACGGCCGCGACATCACGGCGATGGGGGCGAACTGGATCCCCGCCGACGCCATCCCCTCGCGCATCACCGAGCCGGTCGTCCGTGACCTGCTCGAAAGCGCCGTCGCCGCCAACATGAACATGATCCGCATCTGGGGCGGCGGACAGTACGAACCCGACTATTTCTACGACCTGTGCGACGAACTCGGTCTCCTCGTCTGGCAGGACTTCATGTTCGCCTGCATGAGCTACCCTTCAAACCGCGAATTCCTCGACAATGTCCGGGTCGAGATCACCCAGCAGGTCCGGCGCCTGTCCCACCATGCCTGTATCGCCCTCTGGTGCGGCGACAACGAAGTGATCGGGTCGCTCACCTGGTACGACGAGACCAAGGCAAATCCCGAGCGCTACCTCGCCAATTACGACCGCATGAGCTCGATGCTCCAGTCGATCGTGGAAGACGAGGATCCCGCCCGCCGCTTCTGGCCATCCTCTCCCTCGCTCGGCTACCTCGATTTCTCGGACGGCTGGCACTCGGACACGCGGGGCGACCTGCACTATTGGGACGTCTGGCACTCGGCCAAGCCGTTCGAGGCCTATCGCACCGTCAATCCGCGCTTCGCTTCCGAGTTCGGCTTCCAATCCTTCACCTCGATGAACGTCATCGAGACGTTCACCACCCCCGAGGACCGCAACCCCTCCTCGCCGGTGATGGAGAACCATCAGCGCAACGACGGCGGCAATGCCCGCATCCTCGAAACCATGTGCCGGTACTTCCGTTTCCCGGCCACTTTCGAGCAGATGGTGTTCCTGTCCCAGATCCAGCAGGGACTGGCGATCAAGACCGCCATCGAATACTGGCGCTCCACCAAGCCGCGCTGCATGGGCACGCTCTTCTGGCAGATCAACGACACCTATCCGGTGGCGAGTTGGGCGAGCCTCGACTATGGCGGGCAGTGGAAGCTTCTCCACTACATGGCCCGGCGCTTCTTCCTGCCGGTTAACGTCGTCGCCGTGCCTGACAAGGAAAAGGGCGATATCGTCCTCAAGGGGATCAACGACACCGCGTCTCGGGCCGAGATCAGCCTCGAGGTCCGGATCGTCAATGTCGACGGCTCGTCCACGACCGTGCACGACAAGCGCGGCAAGATCGGCCCCGACGCCGCGGCCGAACTCGCGCGCGTGCCACTGAACAACCTCGGCGACGGGGACTTCCTCGCCTTTTCCTGGACTGGCGAGGACGGAAATCTGCTGGGCGAGAACGACTTCTTTCCGCGCGCCTACAAATACTATGACGTTCCCGATGCCAAGGTGAAGGCGGCCTGGTCCACCCAGGACGGAGCACCGGTTCTGACCCTCACTGCCGATCGCCCGGCCTTCTTCGTCACCGCATCGGTGGATGTTCCCGGCTACTTCTCGGACAACGCACTGACCCTCGTGCCGGGCCGCGAAACCCGCCTCACCTTCACGCCGCGCCACGGCGCCAAGGTCACCCAGAAAGCCCTCGCCTCCAGCTTGCGCATCCGGCATCTGCGAGAGACATACTGAGCCCGTCCAGCCCGAGGGGGCGCTGCCCCCTCGCGCGTTGGCTACAGGCCAACGCTCCTTGCGATTGACAACGCCTCCAATCTCCCCCAACGCTAGTTCCGCGCCTTCTCCTAGCGCGTTCGGAACCTGACATGACCATCGCCGTCGCGCCCGTGCAGGAGCGCCGCCTCTATGGCATCGGCCTCGTGCTGATCGCCTATTTCGTCTTCACGATGATCGACTCTTCGGCGAAATGGCTGGCGCAAAGCGGTATGCCGACGCCGCAGTTCATATTCGCGCGTTACGCCGTTCATTTTCTGCTCATAACCGCGCTGATTGCACCCAGGCAGGGCGTTGCGCTGGTCCGCACGGGCAACCTGAAACTGGAAATCCTGCGCGGCCTGCTGCTCCTGGGCGTCACGGTCTGCAACTTCCTCGCCGTCCAGTTCCTGCCCCTCACCACGACCGGTTCGATCAATTTCACCATGCCGCTGATGCTGTGCGCGCTTTCCGTACCGCTCCTTGGCGAGCATGTCGGATGGCGGCGGTGGACTGCGATTTTCGTTGGTTTCCTTGGTGTTATCGTCATCGTCCGCCCGGGAACCGATGCCTTTCACCCGGCAGCCCTGCTTTCGCTGATGGGCGCCTGCGGCTCGGCGCTCTACTTCATCCTGACGCGAAAACTGGCCGGCGTGGATTCGGCCGCCACCCAGCAGTTCTATTCCGGCCTCATCGCCACGCTCTGCCTGGCGCCGTTTGCCTTCCAGAACTGGATCTGGCCCTCTACCTCCGCCGATTGGTTCGCCTTCGCCCTGATCGGCGTTGCCGGCCTGACCGGCCACCAGCTCTTCTCAATCGCCGCGCGCTACGCACCGGCGACCACCCTGGCTCCCTTTGCATACCTCCAGATTGTCTACATGACGCTTTCGAGCTGGCTGATCTTCAACCAGCCGCCCGATTTGGGCATCTACCTGGGTGCTCCGATCGTCATCGGTTCGGGCCTCTACATCTGGTGGCGGGAGCGTTCCATGGGGCGCAAGACCGTCACGGCGATCGGCGAGGTCGAATGATACTTCGGCACCTTTTGGTGCCGTCTTGAGGCTGCCGTGGGCAGGGCTTACCTTGCCGCCATGAAAACCGCTCCCGAACTGTGGCTGCCCAATCGCACCGCCAAACTGCCTGCCGACATCGCCTACCTGCGCGAAAAATATCCGCGCGAAACCTGGGACGAGCACCGCAATTTCGGCCAGACGGCCGCGTTCTGGCTGCAGATGCACAACATGTTCCGCGAACTCGGTGGCATGCTGAAGACAGCTACGCATGAGTTCCGCGAAGGTGCGCTCGACCCTGACGAGTTCCACCGCTTCTTCGCCCCGCGCCTGCGCTACTTTCTCCAGCACCTGGAGGGGCATCACCAGGTCGAGGACTACAACTACTTTCCCCTGTTCCGCAGCTACGACAAGCGCATGATCGTCGGCTTTGATCTCCTCGAGGAAGATCACGAAGTCATCCACGACCTGCTGTTGTCATCCGCCCAGACGGGGCAGGCGATGCTGGCGGCCCTCCATACCGAGGGCGACGCCCGCCGCTTCGCGGCGGACGCATATGCCGACAATTCCGACAAGCTGCTCAACTGGCTCCTGCGCCACCTCGACGACGAGGAGGACCTGGTCATCCCCTCGATCCTCGAATACACCGAAGGCGCCCTGTTCGGGCATTGATGCCCGAGCAGGTGGCCGATGCTACGCTGCCACCGGGCATGCCTTGAGCGTTTCGTCCTTGGCGCTGTTGATCGAGATGGCCATGCCGGCTGCGATAAGGCCCGTAATGCCCGCGATGAGGAAGGCCAGGGCGTAATCGCCCTGCCATTGACGCATCACCCCGCCGAATAACGCCGCAAACGCCGCGCCCACCTGGTGCCCGGCCACGATCCAACCGAAAACCATCGGACCATTGCGGTCTCCGAACGCCTCATTGGTGAGCCGCAGGGTAGGGGGCACGGTCGCGATCCAGTCAAGCCCGTAAAAGATCGCAAAAATCGTCAGCGTCCACCCGCTGAACCCCGAGTAAGGCAGGAAGAACAGGGATAGGCCCCGTATTCCGTAATAGACCACCAGCAGCTTGCGCGGATCGAACCGGTCCGTCAGCCAGCCCGAGAATGTGGTGCCGAGGAGATCGAAAATACCCATCAAGGCCAGCAGTCCGGCTGCCTGCACCTCCGGGATGCCCATGTCGCCGCAATAGGCGATAAGGTGCGTTCCAACCAGGCCATTGGTGGTGAAGCCGCAGATGAAGAACGTGCCGAACAGCAGCCAGAACGTCCGCGTCCTCGCCGCGTCGAGCAGCGTGCGCAGGGTCGCCACGACGAAATTGCCCTTCGGCGCCTGCGGGAGCGGCTCATCCTCGGTGGCCCCGAATCTGCGCTGTCCGATGGAAATGGGCCGCTCGGGCACGAGGAGATAGACGATCGGCGCCATCACGGCCGCCGCGATGCTCACGGTGATCACGACCGGTTGCCAGCCGCCATACTGTGCGAGGGCTGCCAGGACAGGCAGGAACACCAGCGTTCCGGTGGCGGTGCTCGCCGACATCAACCCCATCATCAGTCCGCGATTGGTCTTGAACCAGCGGTTGACGATCGTGGCACCCAACACCGTCGCCGCAGACCCCGTCGCCAATCCGGAAATGACGCCCCAGGTGAGGACAAGATGCCATGGCTCGCTCATCATGAGGCTGGCTGCCGTTGAAGCCGACATGATCAGCAGCGCGCTCACCAGCGTTCGCCGCAGCCCTATGCGATCCATGAGCGCTGCCGCGAACGGGCCGGAAAGACCAAAGAGGAAAATTCCGATAGCAGCGGCGAGCGAAATGGTGTCGCGCCCCCATCCGAACGCCTCTTCGAGCGGCAGCATCAGCACGCCCGGCGAAGAGCGAACCGCGGCGGAGACCAGGAGCACGAAGAACGTCACTCCAGCGACCACGAAGGCATAGTTCTGGCCAAAGGGCCGCTTGCGGGCTATTGTCATGTTACTAACCGGTACGTATCTGAGGTTGGCGACGGTACGTACCGGTCAGTAACATTGTCAAGAGAATAAGTGATGGCTTCCTCAACCGAAGTGCGCCCGCCTCGCGCGGCCGACAAGATCCTCGATACGGCCTGGGACCTGTTCTATCGCATCGGCATCAGGGCCGTGGGCGTCGACGAAATCGTCAAGCGAGCGGGCGTCACCAAGCCGAGCCTCTATCGCAGCTTCCCGTCAAAGGATGAACTCGCTGCGACGTATCTGCGCCAGTACGACGCCGACTTCTGGGCCCGTTTCAATAATGCCGCCGCCGCCCATCCGGGCGATCCACGAGCTCAGTTGCGTGCTTTTCTGGAGCCCATCGCCGAAAGGGCGCGTAAGACGGGCTCGCGCGGCTGCGGGCTCACCAACGCTATTGTCGAATACCCCGAACACGACAATCCCGCCCGTCAGGTGGCCGTATCCAACAAGGTCGAACTGCGTCGCCGGCTGGTCGAGATGGCGCGGGAGATGGGGGCCGAGGAACCCGAAGTCCTAGGAGATGGCCTCCACCTGCTGCTCGAGGGTGCCTACGTGACCAACCAGATGTTTCAGCCCGGCGGGCCCGCTCGCCACCTCGTCGAGGCCGCCGACCGCTTGATCGAAGCAAGCCTGAAGACCAGGGGCGCCGGTTGAGGCAACTCAAAGCGGGGTGGGCGCGTTCCTGCACCGCAATGGAGGGAACGACCATGTCCCAGGAAATCAAATACGAGATCGTCCAGCACGACGGCGGCTGGGCCTATAAGCTCAACGGCGTCTTTTCAGAGCCGTTTCGCACGCACGATGCCGCCCTTGCCGCTGCCCGCGAAGCCGCTTCCCGTCAGGAGCTTCCCGACGAAACCCGCGATATTCTCTACGAAGATGATCGCGGCGTCTGGCACAGCGAGGAGTCGGAGGGCGACGACCGGCCCGACGCCGAAGTGATCCCCTGATTGACGACCGGGCGCCGGGAGAGCGTGAGGTCCCCTGGCGCCCAAGTCGGTAACGGCGTCACGCTGCCGTTGGCTGCTGTACGCCTTCCTGCCACGGATTATAGGTGCCGATGCACCACAGATATCCTTCAGGGTCGTAGCAGAAGAACGAGTCCCCACTTTCCGTGTCGCGGCGCAATTCGCCAACGATCATGCCACCGGCAAGCGCGACCTTGTCGAAGACTGCCTGGGCGTCATCGACCACGAGATAAGGGCTCTGCGTCACCCCGCGGAGGGTTTTGGGCGTTGACTGCAACTGGTTGAAGTCGTTGTCCTTGGGCGAACCCAGCATGATCATGCCGTCGCCTAGGGTGAGTTCTGCATGCGCGATCCCGCCCTTTCCGTCCTCGAAAACCGCACGCCTGGTAAACCCGAACGTATCGCAGAGCCAGTCGATCATGCGCGGTGCATCTTCGTAGATCAGGGAGGGGATGATGAGGCTTCCCATTTTGCTCTCCTAATGTTTGGTGGGTCGGTCGAAGTCCTTGCGCAGTTCGTCCTTGGCGGCCTCGAGCGTCTTGCGCTTGTCGGCGTCGAGATTCTTGCCTGCGCGGTTGATGTAGAACGTCAGCATCGACATCGCGGACTGGTAAGGGCTTACCTTGCGCCGATGGCTTTCCTCGGCCGACCGTTTGAGGGAGTCCGCGATTTCTTTCGGATCGTCCGAGGCAAAAATGTTTGGCTCGAGATCAAGCGCATCGCTGTGTTCGGTCACGTCCGCTGACCATTTCTTTTCGGTCCGCGTCATCGCGTCGTCCTCCCATTGTGATGAGAGCAAAACCCCTCCAGCAGCGCTGGGTTCCAAATCGTTTGATTGTGACGGTCGAGTGCCTTCTGGTGTCCTGAGGAACGAGGAAGCGTCGAATGCCCTTCAAATTCACCGCCGACGAGACGGTCGAAGCCTGCTTGCGGCGCATAGTGATCGAGCAGGCACAAAAGGCCTCGCAGGCCGCGCGTGGAGGCGCGGAGAACCCGCAGGCAGCCATTCACTCCATCCGCCGGCGCTGTAAGAAGATCCGGGCGGCGCTGCGGCTGGTCCGGGCCAGCTTCGATGACTATCGCAAGGAAAACATCGCGGTGCGTGACGCTGCCCGCAAGCTGGGCCAACTCCGCGACCGACCTGTCGCCCTCCAGACCTATGACATGCTGGTGCGCGAGGAGGCGGCGTCACCCGATCCGAAAGAACGCGAGAACCTCCTGGCTCAACTCGCTACGACCAGCACCGAAGATCCAATTGCGGCGCTCATCGATTTCGCTGCTGCTATCGATGCGCTCTCCGAACGCGCCCAGCGCTGGACGGTCCGGCGCAGTGGCTTCAGGGCGCTGGAGGGAGGGATCGGGCAAACCTACCACCGCACGCGCAAAGCCCTGAAGCGCGCGCACAGACACCCGACTGCGGTCAATCTTCACGATTGGCGCAAGCTCACCAAATATCACGGTCACCACCTGGGCCTGATCAGCGCGAGCGCGCCGCATATTCTCCTGGCCTCGCGCAGTGCCGCCAACGATCTGGCCGACGTGCTCGGCCGCCATCACGACCTCGACATGCTGGCCGGATATCTCGGCGAGGAAACGGTTTTGGCCCCCGTCCTGATCCGGCGAAAGGCCGAACTGGAAGCGGAGAGCTTCCGGCTTGGCGCCGAATTGACCGCTGAATCGCCGGAGGCTTTCCGGGCCCGGTGTGCCAGCTACTGGGAAGAATGGACCGCCGAAAAGCAGTGAGCGGGCCAGGCGGCCCGCTCTTGCATGTCCTTAGGGCCGGTGTTCCCAGCGCCCGCTCGCATCGCCCTGGGTGATGAGCCGGGCGCTGCGGCGCCCGGAGAGCAACTGCAGCAGCCAGGTGATCGACACGAAGAGCCGGTTCTTGACGCCGATGAGGAAGTAGATGTGGGCCACGCCCCACACCCACCAGGCCAGAAAGCCCTTGAGCTTGAGCCAACCAAAGTCAATCACCGCGGCACGCTTGCCGATCGTCGCCAGATCGCCTGCATGCTTGTAGACGAAGGTGGGCGGGGTCTCGCCTGCCACGCGCGCCTTGATGGTCGCCGCGGCATGCTTGCCGCCCTGCTTGGCAGCATCGCCCACGCCCGGCACCGGCCGCCCATCGGCCCGCAGCGCCAGGGCTGTATCGCCGATCACGAAGATGTCGGGATAGCCGGGCACCGTCAGGTCCGGGTTGACCTTTACGCGCCCGGCACGGTCGGATTCGACGCCCAGCCACTTTGCGGCCGGCGATGCCTGAACGCCCGCCGCCCAGATCACGGTCTTGGTCTCGAGCCGCTTGCCGCCATAAACAACCCCGCTCGGATCGATCTCGGTCACCGCATGGCCGAGTTCGACTTCCACCCCAAGCTTGCGCAGCGCTTCGAGCGCGTAGGCGGAAAGCTCCGGAACGAAGTTGAGGAGTACGCGATCCGCTGCTTCGATCAGCACGACACGTGCCTCTTCCGGGCGGATATTGCGGAATTCGCCACGCAGGCTGGCTTCAGCCAGTTCCACGATCGTACCGGCCAGTTCGACGCCGGTCGGGCCGGCGCCGATGATGACGAAGGTCAGCAACGCCTTGCGGCGGGCCTCGTCGGGCTCGCGCTCGGCCTGTTCGAAGGCAAGCAGCAGGCGGCGACGGATCGCCGTGGCGTCTTCGAGGGTCTTGAGGCCCGGCGCATTCGGTTCCCACTCGTCGTGGCCGAAATAAGCGTGCCGGGCACCCGTTGCCAGGATCAGGCTGTCGTAAGGCACCCGGGCGCCATCTTCGAGGATGACCTGCCTGGCCTCCTTGTCGACGCCAGCCACGCTCCCGAGCAGGGTCTTGATGTCGTTCTTGCCACGGACCAGGCTGCGGATCGGCCAGGCGATGTCCGAAGTCGTCAGCGCTGCCGTTGCCACTTGGTAGAGCAGGGGCTGGAACAGGTGGTGGTTGCGCCGGTCGATCAGCGTGATGTCCAGACCGCTGCCGGCGAGCTTCTGGGCGGCCATGAGGCCGCCGAAACCGCCGCCGACGATGACGACCCTGTGTGTGGAATTGCCAGTCATTTTATTGAGCCCTCTGACGTCGCTCAACCCATAGGTATGCGCGACCCTCGTTAAGGCAATCCCGTCCCCTTCAAGACTGCCATGCGTTCATTCGGCAGCTTCAAGGGCTGCCTCCTCGATCGCTTCCTGCTTGCGGGTCGATCCGCCCAGCCACGACGCAAGCGCCGAAAGCAGGTAGAGCAGCATCGAGATCGAAAACGCGATCTTGATGCCGACCATGAACGGTCCGGAAAGCAGGTCCGGGAAGAACTTCTGGCCCGTGATGACGGCTGCATGATCCGGCGAAAGTGCCGAAAGAGCCGCTGCGGGGATCAGCTCACCCATTGGATTGTAACCGAGGAAGGCTGCAAATAGGCTAGCAACCGGCGGAGCGCTAGCGACTTGCGCTGCGACATCCTGAGGCAGGCCCTCCGCGACGAGCCGCACTTCCATCGTTCCGGGCAGGCTCATGGCAAGCCCGATGATCATCAGCGTAAAGAAGATGCCGATGGATAGCACCTGCCCGGCATTGAGGGTCGTCGCCCGCACGCCCGAGGCCTGGCCGCGCTCGCTGGCGGGCACCGCGTTCATGATCTGCGTGCTGTTGGGCGCGCTGAAAAGCCCGGTCCCGACCCCGTTGAGGAAGAGCAGCGCCGCAAAGATCGGGTAGGGGAAATCCGCATCGAGCAGCATCATTCCCAGGAACGTTACCGCCCCCAAAAGCATGCCCAGCGTGGCGAAAAGTCGCGAGCCGAAGCGGTCTGCAAGAAGCCCGGCAACCGGTCCCGCCAGCAGGATGCCCAGGGTGAGCGGCAACATGAAGATGCCGGCCCAGAGCGGAGTGCTTTCGAAGGAGTAGCCGTGCAAGGGCAACCAGATGCCCTGCAGCCAGACGATCAGCATGAACTGCAGTCCGCCGCGACCGATCGAGGACAGCATGCTCGCCGAGACACCCGCCGTGAACGGCCGGATGCGGAAAAGCTTGAGATCGAACATCGGCAGCGCCACGCGCTTTTCGATGGCGACGAACGCCACCAGGAAAATCAGTCCGAAACCGAGCTCGGCTAACACCTTGGGACTGCCCCAGGCCATCAGCGATGCTCCGTGAGGCTGGATGCCGTCATTGACGCCGACGAGCACGAGCACCAGGCCGATGGCAAAGGTGATATTGCCCCACCAGTCGTGCTTGCTGCGCCCCTTGGGTGCCACGCGATCGCGCAGCATCATTAGGCCCCAGGTCGCTCCAACGACGCCGATCGGCACGTTGATCCAGAAGATCCAGCGCCAGTTGATGTCCGCCAGAACGCCGCCCAGGATGAGGCCGATGAACTGTCCGGCAATCGCCGCCATCGTGTTGATGCCCAGGGCGAAGCCGCGCTCATGGGGCGGAAACGCATCCACCAGGATGGCGGTGGACGTGGCCGTGATCATCGCCCCGCCGACGCCCTGCAGAATGCGCATCCACACCAGGTAGGCTGCCGCATTGGAGCCGGTTGGCATGAAGCTCAGGAAGAGGGCGGCGATGGTGAAGATGACGAAGCCGATATTGTAGATCCTGGCTCGGCCGAACATGTCGCCGAGACGCCCGAAGGTCACCACCAGCACCGAGGTCACCACCATGTAGCCCATGATGGTCCAGAGCAGCGTGTTGGTGTTGCCGGGGTCGAGCGGATGCAGGCCGATGCCGCGGAAAATCGCGGGCAGGCTGATCAGGATGATCGAGGAATTCACCGCCGAGGCGAGAACGCCCAGCGTCGTGTTCGATAGCACCATCCACTTATGGGTGCCTGGTTGTGCTGATGTCATTGCAGGAAACGAAATGTCGGTTTCGGCTGCCGGGCAGGGGAGGCGGCCCGGATGGTCGTGTCCCGCGGTAGTCGGAGGGAATCGGAACGTGCCCTCGTCACGCATTTGCATGCTTATAATTAGTATGCTAATTAATTGCTATGACTGATTTTGCAAACCTGCTACGCGATTTCACCGCGGACATCGCGGTCAGCCACCGGCTGTGGAAGAAGATGTCGCGTCACGTCGTGGTCACGCATGGCGTCACCGAAGCCCAGGCGATTCCGCTGGTCTGGATCAGTCGCATGGGCGAGAACGTCCATCAGAACGTCCTGGCCGACCGTTGCGGTATTGAGGGGGCGTCGCTGGTCCGCCTGCTCGATGATCTTCAGAAGGCCGGTTTCGTGACCCGCACGCCGGATCCGGACGACCGCCGCGCCAATCTTTTGCGCCTGACCGAGCGGGGCAAGACCGCGGCCCGCAACATCGAGACGGACATGGATCGCTTTCGCGAGGATCTCCTCGCCAAGGCCGACCCGGCAGACATCGAGGCGGCCATGCGGGTTTTCGCGCTGATCAAGGCGGCTTCCGAAGCGGGCAAATCCCTCGATCCGGCCGCCTGACGCATAGCTGCCTGACACCTGCGTGTTTTGCGCTCGCGCCGCAAATTGTGTATGGCCAGCGCCATGAGCTTCGATCTCGCCACAGCGCGCCGCTTCAGCGTCGCCCCGATGATGGATTGGACGGACCGGCATTGCAGGATGCTGCACCGGCTACTGACCCGTCGCGCCCTGCTGTTCACCGAGATGGTCACCAGCGCCGCGCTCGTCCATGGCGATCCCGAGCGGCACCTGCGGTTTTCGTCGCTCGAACAGCCGGTCGCAGTGCAGCTTGGGGGCTCCGATCCAGCCGAACTGGCACGGGCCGTGGCGCTTTGCGACCAGTATGGCTATGCCGAAATCAACCTCAATGTCGGCTGTCCATCAGATCGGGTGCAGTCGGGCAAATTCGGCGCCTGCCTGATGGCGGAGCCCGACCTCGTGGCCGAGTGCGTGCGGGCCATGCGCGATGCCACCGATACGCCGGTCACGGTCAAATGCCGCATCGGCATAGATGACCAGGACACTGAAGAGAGCCTCGATCGTTTTGCTGACAAGATGGTCGATGCCGGTGTCGAGGCGCTCTACGTCCACGCCCGAAAGGCCTGGCTCAAGGGCCTCAGCCCCAAAGAAAACCGCACCATCCCGCCGCTGGATTACCCGCGCGTGCATCGCCTCGCCAAGCGGCTGGCACCCCTGCCGACCATGATCAATGGAGGTATCGAGACCCTGGACGACGCCGTCGCCCATCTTGAACACATGTCGGGGGTGATGCTGGGCCGGGCCGCCTACCACAATCCCATGCTGCTCGCTGAAGTCGACGCGCGCATCTTCGGCGAGACGGCGGGCGCAATGTCGTTGCGCGAAATCATGCTCGCCATGGCCGCTTATGCCGAGGGCGAACTCTCGCGCGGCGCGCGCATCAACCAGATCACGCGGCACATGCTCGGCCTGGCCAATGGCATGCCCGGGGCGCGCGTATTTCGGCAGATCCTATCGGTGGACGCCTGCAAGCCCGGTGCCGGTCCCGAAGTTCTCTTCAAGGCCCTCGATGCCGTCGAGGCTGCCGCGCAGAGACGCGAGCCCGAACTGCTGACGGCCTGATCAGTCCACCAGTTCCAACGAATTGCTGCTGACAGCGTAGCGCTTGAGCGTTTCCAGGAACGTCATGCCCAGAAGGCTGGTGTCCAGCGCATGCTCTTCGGCGACGAAGGCGCGCACGCCTTGCCGCTCGATGCCGCCCACGTTCATGTTATCCAGCCGCACGCTGGCGGCCTTGCCCATGCCGTTGGCGGTGGAAACCGAAACCGTGTAGCGCAGCGCGTCCGTATCGATCCCCGCCTTGCGGGCATCTTCCGACGTCAGCACCACCGCGCTGGCGCCCGTGTCGAAGATAAGGGGGATATCGGCGCCGTTGATATTGGCGCGCACCTGGAAATGCCCGCCCATGCCGCGCCGGAACGTTGCGGTGCCCGCATCGGAATCCACTACCGCTATACCCGGGGACAACTCGCCGAACACCCGGCCCGCCAGGCCCTGGATGTCATCGCGAAGGGTGTAGCCGACGATGGCGACGCCAAAAATGCCGACCCAGAGAACCAGCCCGCCAAAGAGCTCCGCGAACCGGCGTCTGCGCGAGAACATGCCGCCGGCGACCACGATCAGGATGATGAGTAGCGGCACCAGCTGCCCTGTCTGCTGCTGGTTCAGCCCGATGAGGGTTCCTGCGTCCGCGCTGATCATGAGCGCGAGCCCGGCGGCAACCAGCAGGGCGACTCCGATAAAGATCATGCGCGGCGATGCCTCGTCGTGTTCACACCTTCCATAAAGGTTGGCTTTGCGGCGAATTCAAGTACCGGCCGGGGGCTTTTCGAGAAGAAGACGGTTGAGCAGCTCGATCTGCTGCTCCTGGTAGCGCACGAGTTCCTCGAGCTGTTTGGTGCGAATCTGGTCGAGCTTCTCATGGAGGGCAATGATCTCGATTTCGGCCTTGAGGTTCACTTCATAATCATGGGCCGCCGCCTCGCGATCCTTGGCGGCCTGCCGGTTCTGGCTCATCATGATCACGGGAGCTTGGAGGGCGGCGAGCATGGAGAGCAGCAGGTTGAGGAAAATGAAGGGGTAGGGATCGAAGGCTCGACTGGCGAGGAGGAGATTGGAACTCGTCCACGCCAGCAGAACCAGTCCGAAAAGGATGATGAAGCTCCACGATCCGCCGAACAGGGCGACCTTGTCGGCCAGCCTCTCCCCGAATGTGAGCTCGCTTTCCTCTTCGAGGAGCGGCCTCGAAATTGGCCGCCGACCCATCGCCTTGCGCAGCACGCGCAGTTCGCTATCCAGCAGCTCGTCCGGCCGCTTGCCGAACCATCGATGTGCGGCCTCTTCGAGTGCCGCCGGGGTAATCTGGCTCATCTGGCTCTCCGTTGAGCGTTTGAGACCCGGTTTCTCCAAAATCCGGGTCACACGGAAGATATTTCGCGATCGGTCGCTGTGTGTGGTTACGGAGTTACTGGAAAGGAGTTGGTTCCTGATGGTAACTATAGATGTCTTAACTAGGCGACTCGTCGCAACAAGGATGCCGCAAATATGGCAAAGCTTACGCTCATCAGCTTCCCCACCTGTCCATACGTCCAACGGGCCATTATCGCGCTCAAGGAAAAGCAGGTCGATTTCGATGTCGTCTATATCGACCTTGCCAACAAGCCGGACTGGTTCCTGGCCATCTCCCCGCTCGGCAAGGTGCCTGTGCTCAAGGTGGAGCAGGACGATGGGCGCCAGGGCATCATCTTTGAGAGCGCTGTCATTCTCGAATATCTCGAGGAAACTGCACCGGGCGCGAGACTGCACCCGGCCGATCCCCTCGAGCGCGCGCAGCATCGCGCCTGGATGGAGTTCGGCTCGCAGGTCCTGGGCGACATCTGGAAGCTGAGCGCTGCCAAGACAGACGAAGAACTCGCGGCGGCCGAGCGCGCGCTGGATGGAAAGTTCGTTCGTCTGGAGGACACCGTGGCTGGCCCCTATTTCGCCGGGCAGGAGTTCAGCTACGTCGACACCGTCTTCGCCCCGGCCTTCCGTCAGATCGACGCAATCGAGTCGGTGTCCCCCACCGGTCTGCTCGATGCCTTCCCGACGCTGAGCGTCTGGCGCAAGGCGTTGCGCGAGCGCGCGAGCGTTCGCGATGCCGTCCCGGCCAATTTCGTCGATCTCTACCTTGCGCGCCTCAGGAAAAACGAGGCCGCGGTCCTCCGCAAGGCCGCCTGATCAGACGAAAACCAGGACCGCCAGGAAGACCGCGACTTCGATCAGCGCCTGGAGAGCGCCGATCAGGTCGCCGGTCTGGCCGCCCAGCAATCGCCGGCAGAGCGCACTCCAGCCCAGGGCAACGCCGATAGCGAGGATTACCGCCACGAGGAAGGCCAGCAGCCCGGCGGCGGGTGCCAGGAACACGAACCCCAGGGCAAGCGCGAACGCCATTCCGATCCCGAAGGCTGTCTTGCCGACCCGCCCCGCGGCCGCCGAGGCGCCATCCGCCCTGGCATTGGGAAGCGAAACCGTAAGCCAAAGCGCGCCCGAACGTGCCAGGATCATCGCCGCCAACCAGATCGCGGCCGCCTTGAGCGGGTGGATGGTAACCAGCGTACCGAGCGCGGCCACCCGCATCACCAGCAACAGGCACAGCGCCGCCACTCCATAGGTGCCGTGCCGGCTGTCCTTGAGAATTTCGAGCCGCCGCTCCCGGGTCGTACCGCCAAAGAGCCCGTCGGCTGCGTCTGCCAGCCCGTCCTCGGCCATGGCTCCCGTCACCAGCACCCAAAGCGCCACCGCAAACGCGGCCGCGAAAAGGCCCGGCAGCGCCAACCAGCCGCAAAGCGCAAGAACGGCCACCGGCGCGAGGCCGATGACAAGGCTGGCGAAGGGCAGGATTCGCGCGATCCGATTGAGATCAGGTTTTTCATGCTCCCCATCGCCAGTCGGCAGACGCGAGAAGAACCGCAGGGCCATGACAAGGTCGTCGACCATCCGCACCGGCTTGGGAGGACGCGGGTGGTTGTCGTTGCTCTTGCGCGGAATGGGGCGATCGCTTTCGGTGGGCGGTGCGACGTCCAATTGTCCTCGGTCTCCGGATTCGGTGTGGGCTAACATCGCATCGCTTCGACTTCCCGGCAAATTAATGGCAAAGGTTGCAGGCCCCGAGTCTTAAACTCTGCACGTACAGTCTGGAGCAGCCATGCCCGCACCCGCTTATGCCGATATCGTCGAACTGCTTGCCATCGTCCCCGATGGAGATGAGAGCGCGGTCGAGACCGTTCGGGCCCGACAGGCCACGCTGACCAAGCCGCAGGGTTCGCTAGGCCAACTCGAGGACATGGTGTCCTTCCTCGCCCGCTGGCAGGGTAACGGACACCCGACCCTTGAAAATCCGATGGTAGCCGTTTTCGCCGCCAATCACGGTGTGACCGACCAGGGTGTCTCTGCCTTCCCGCGCGAGGTCACCGCGCAGATGGTCGCCAATTTCACCAATGGCGGCGCCGCCATCTCCCAGATATGCGCGCTTCACGAAATCAACCTGCGCGTGTTCGAACTGGCTCTCGAACTGCCCACCGGTGACATCACGCGGGCCAATGCCATGGACGACAAGATGTGCGCCGCCACCATCGCCTACGGAATGGAGGCGATCGCGGGCAAGCCCGATCTGCTCTGCCTGGGCGAGATGGGGATCGGCAATACAACCGTCGCCGCCGCCGTCTACGCCGCCCTCTATGGCGGCACCGGCGCCGACTGGGTCGGTCGCGGCACCGGCGTCGATGATCAGGGGCTGGCGCGCAAGGCGGCTGCGGTCGACAACGCGCTGTTCTTCCACGCCGGCCACCTCGAAGATCCGCTGGAAATCCTTGCTCGCGTCGGTGGGCGCGAGATTGCCGCGATGCTTGGCGCTCTCATCGCCGCGCGCCATCAGAAGGTGCCGGTGATCGTGGACGGTTTCGTGGCCACTGCAGCAGCAGCCATCGCTCACGCGGTCAATCCTGAAGCCATCGACCACTGCCTCTTCGCCCATGTCTCGGCAGAAAGCGCCCACGGCAAGGCTCTTGAACATCTGGGCCGCAAGCCGTTGCTCGATCTGGGCATGCGCCTGGGTGAGGGCAGTGGGGCTGCTCTGGCGGCGGTGCTGGCAAAGACCGCGCTTCACCTGCACAACAACATGGCGACCTTCGATGAAGCGGCGGTCAGCAATCGCGCCAACTGACGCCCTGCGGCGCGCTCAGCCGGCTTCCGAGTAGATCTCGAGCCGGTTGCGCCGCTGGACGACCGGCGCCAGCGCATCCATGACGCGCGCCCGCGGGAACGTAGCGATGACCTCGGTCCCGAACCTGAGCTTGGAGAACAGGTCGAACCGTCCCTGGTGCAGTTCCATGATCTTCTGGACGATCGGCAGGCCCAGTCCCGCACCCTGCTCAGCGGTCTTGTGAGCCAGCGAACCCTGGCCGAAGGACGAGAGCACCGTTTCGATTTCTTCCTCGGGAATGCCGGGACCGTTGTCGCGTACCGAGATCAGCTGCCCGCCATCGCCTGAACGGGCTACCGTCAGGAACACCTTGCCGGCCTGGGGCGTAAACTTAACCGCGTTCGAGAGCAGGTTGAGGATTACCTGCCGGATGGCGCGCTCGTCGCCCCAGATCTTGGGCAGGTTGTCGGCATAGCTGAAATTGAGTTCTATGCCCTTGGCCTTGGCCCTGATCTCGACCATGCGACGGCAGTCTTCGGCGATGTCCACCAGCTGCACGGCTTCTTCATTGAGGTCGTACTTGCCCGCCTCGATACGGCTGAGGTCGAGCAGTTCGTTGATGAGGTTGAGCAGGTGCTGGCCGCTGGCGTGGATGTCGCCCGCGTATTCCTTGTATTGCGGCACGTGGTGAACGCCGAGAAGCTCGGACTTGAGCACCTCGGAGAACCCGATGATGGCGTTGAGCGGCGTACGCAGTTCGTGGCTCATGGTGGCGAGGAATTGCGACTTGGCGACATTGGCCTGCTCAGCGTGTCGACGCGCCTCGTCCGACATCTGCCGGGCGACCTTGAGCTCGGTGATCAACGCATCCTTCTCGGCCTGGTGGGCCACGGTCTCGAGCTCGGATGCATGCAACTGGCGCGCGAGGTAGATGAAAAACACTTCGCCGCCGATGGCCACGGCCGCGAGCGCGTAGTTGAGCGTACCGCCCAGCACCACGAGGTTGATGCTCACCGTCAGGACCGCGGGGAGGGTGCTGACCACCGTCGCCGCGGGCAGGGTGCGCGTTGCCACCGCATTGGTTGCCGCGCCCACCAGCACCATCGCAAAAAGCGCCACGGCAAGATTCTGCCCGCCACCCGTCAGCGTGAAGAGCGCGACCAGCGCCCAGGCTATGCCGTAAACCGTCTCGGCCGCGACGAACCCGGCGGTCGCCCTGCGGGCGTCGAATTTTTCCCGATCCGCCCCCACGAAGCGCCGGCACACCAGCACCACTCCGAGGTGTGCCGCGATCACGCTGCCGGCCCAGGCAGCGGCCACGAACGGTGGTACCCAGAGGCTGGAGAACAGGGCCAGGATGATGAGGAGAACCGGCATGGTCAGCGCGCCGGAAATGCGCGAGCCGGCATAGTCGGCGAGCAGTTCGTAATCGTAGGAGGCAAGCGTGCCAGAGCTCGAGGTAAGCCGCTCGCGCGCCTCGAATACGGCCTTCTGGGCCGTACGGCGCGGCTCCCGGCCCATCATGGACCGGACATCGGTCTCACTCGTCGCCGGATCGAACGGCATGAACTCTACTCGATTACTGACTATGCGAATAAGAAACGCTTTCGCTACTGTGGGGTAAAGCCTTGCCACGTCGTAGTTAATGGTCGGTGAAAGATTGGCCCCAAGTCGCAATTTGAGATCACGCCGAGGTGGGCTTCTTCAGTTCCTCATGGTGGTCGCGATCCTGGCGGGCGGGGCTGTCCTCGTAGCGCTGCTCGATCGCTCGGGCGGCGGGCTGGCCGGTCAGGCTCATGTCAGCGATGGCGACACCATCTCAATCAATGGCCAACGCGTTCGCATCGTGGGCATCGATGCGCCCGAACTCGACCAGACGTGCACCGACAAGGCTGGCAGCGCGTGGCGCTGCGGCAGGGAAGCGCGCGAACACCTCGTCGCGCTCATCGGCAAGGCTCCGGTCACCTGCGCATCCGAAGGGCGCGACAAGTATGGGCGGGTGCTAGGGCGCTGCGAGGCTGGCGGTGCGGATCTCGGCGCCGCCATGATCGAAGCGGGGTTCGCTGTTTCCTACGATGACTACAAGGTACGCGAAACGCTGGCCCGTATCGACCGGCGCGGTATCTGGGCCGGATCCTTCGAAACGCCTCAGAAATGGCGCAAGGACAAGGGCGCCGAGGAGCCCGCGTTCGATCTCCGTGGCTGGCTCCTGTCCTGGCTGGGGAATTGACAGGCGAAAGATTATTGCTTTGATACCGCCCGTGCAGTACGTGTCATGCCAATAATCACGAATTTCTTTCCAAAATTCGCAAACTGATTTCGGGGGCTGTAATGGCGCTGGATAAGATCGATCGCAAGATTCTGACGCTTCTTCAAAAGGATGCGACCATGCCGGTGGCGGAAATCGGCCGCAAGGTCGGCCTGTCCACTACCCCCTGCTGGCGTCGCATCCAGAAGATGGAAGAAGACGGGGTCATCAAGCGTCGCGTCGCGGTCCTCGACCCGGCCAAGGTCAATGCCGGCGTCACCGTCTTCGTTGCCGTCAAGACCAACGAGCACAACGAAACCTGGCTGCGCAAGTTCGCCGCCGTGGTGGAGGATTTCTCCGAGGTCGTCGAGTTCTACCGCATGAGCGGGGACGTCGATTACCTGCTGCGGGTCGTGGTGCCCGACATTGGAGCGTACGACACCTTCTACAAGAAGCTTATCGGCAAGATCGCGCTGACCGATGTCAGCTCTTCTTTCGCCATGGAGCAGATCAAGTACACCACCGCCCTGCCGCTCGAATTCGCCATCGTCAGCGACGAGTAGGGTCAGCCGCCCGTAACGCTCATGTGGCGCTTGAGGGCCGGCTCGCCATGGGCGCGGTCGAGCACGAAGTCGTGGCCCTTGGGCTTGAGTAGCATCGCCCGGTCGAGCGCCGTATCGAGCGCTTCGGGGCCGCCTTCGCGCAGCGCCAGCCGCAGGTCGACCATATCTTCCTGCCCCAGGCACATGAAGAGCTGGCCAGTGGCCGTCAGGCGCACCCGATTGCAGCTCTCACAAAAATTGTGGCTCATCGGCGTGATGAAGCCCAGCACGCCACCCGTTTCCTCCACTCTGACGTAACGGGCCGGGCCTCCGGTCGTCTGGTCGAGCTTGGTAAGGGTGTAGCGAGCGGCCAGCCGGTCGCGCAGTTCCTTTAGCGGCAGGTATTGGTCGACGCGGTCCACGCCGACTTCGCCCAGTGGCATCCCTTCGATCAGGGTCAATCCATAGCCGCGCGAATGCGCCCAATGCAGCATGGGCTCGATCTCGTCATCGTTGACCCCGCGCATGGCCACCATGTTGATCTTGATGGCGATGCCAGCCGCGCCGGCAGCCTGGAGGCCTTCGAGCACATCCTCCATTCGCCCGCGCCGCGTGATGGCCGCGAACCGCTCGGGGTCGAGCGTGTCGAGCGAGACGTTGATCCGCCGAACACCGGCTCGATGCAGCCCCTCGGCGTAACGGGAAAGCTGGCTGCCATTGGTGGTCAGCGTCAGCTCCTGCAACCCGTCGGCGCCAATATAGCCGCCGAGCTTGTCGACCAGCGCCATGATATCGCGCCTGACCAGCGGCTCGCCGCCGGTTAGGCGGACCTTGCGCACGCCACGCGCGACGAACGCGGCGACAATCGTGTCGATCTCTTCAAAACTCAGGACGTCCTTCTTGGGCAGGAACGTCATGTGCTCGGACATGCAGTAGACGCAGCGGAAGTCGCAGCGATCGGTCACCGATACGCGCAGGTAGCTGATCGTGCGGCCATAGCGATCCACGAGGGCGCGCTTCGGGACGCTTTCGATATCTGCCGATTTGAAAAGAACCGTCATGGCTGCATTTCTATCGTGCGTCGCAACAAACAGAAAGGGCCGGCCCAAAGGCCAGCCCTGCAAATTCCGGTGTTTGACTAAGCTTACTGGTGCACGACCACCGTGGCGCCGACCTTGGCGCGCTCGTAGAGATCGGTCACGTCATCATTGGTGAGGCGAATGCAGCCGGACGACACGGCCTGCCCGATGGTCCAGGGCTCCGAAGTGCCATGGAGGCGGTAGAGCGTCGAGCCGATGTAGAGAGCACGGGCGCCGAGCGGGTTGTTCGGGCCGCCGGGCATGTAGGCCGGCAGGTCGGGAACGCGCTTGCGCATGGCCGGGGGCGGGGTCCAGCCGGGCCACTCGGCCTTGCGGGTGATCCGGTGCGTACCGGACCAGCGGAAGCCGTCACGGCCCACGCCGATGCCATACTTCACGGCCTTGCCGCCGTCCAAGACGAAGTAAAGGCGGCGCTCGGACGTCTCAACAACAATGGTCCCGGGCGCGTACTTGCCGCTGTAAGAAACGACCTCGCGCTTGATCGGCGAGCCGCGTTTGCTTCTGGTCGCAACGACCGATGCATCTTCCCAGGTATTGGTATCGGGGTTGTAGATACGAGCCGCGGAAACCGGGGCGACCAGGGAAATACTCAGCAAAGCCGACAGCGCAACTGCTATGACGGTCTTCAAGGAATTCATTTGTCTGACTGTGCCTCTGACAGTAAAGCCGCCGCGTCTACACGCGAGGGCCAGTGATTCCGGTTGCTTACCCGGTTTCGGGTGAAGTCGCAAAGTGCATGCCACGATTCGGCCACATCCCGGTAAGGTTACAAAGACGTGTGTTGCTAGGAAGTTACAGATGACGTTCACCACGGCGTGAACGCCGCGGTTGACAGGGGCTTGCGGGCCTTCTAGCAGCCATGCTTGAAAGCAGCGAAAGCGGGGGTCCCGTGAACGAAGATCTGAAGCGCGAAGCGGCCGCCATGGCGCTGCTCGAGGTGCGGCCCGGGATGAAGCTGGGGTTGGGCACTGGTTCGACCGCCAGGCATTTCGTGGATTTGCTCGGCGCCAAGGTCGCCCAGGGCTTCGAGTGCCTCTGCGTGCCGACCTCCGAAGCCACCGCGGCCCAAGCCCGCAGCCTCAATATCCCGCTCACCGACCTTGAAAGCCTGCCCCATCTCGACATGACCGTTGATGGCGCCGACGAAATCGGGCCCGGCCTGGCGCTCATCAAGGGCGGCGGCGGAGCGTTGCTGCGCGAAAAGATCGTTGCCGCGGCCTCCGATCGCATGGTGGTCATCGCCGACGCGACCAAACTCGTCGACACGCTCGGCCGTTTTCCCTTGCCGATCGAGGTCAATCCCTTCGGCCTTGGCGCCACGCAGATCGAGCTGACCCGCATCCTCAAGGAATTCGATGCCGAGGGCGGGCTGTCCTTGCGACACGACAAGGCGGGAAAAACCTTCGTTACCGACGGCGGGCACTACATTTTCGATGCTTCTTTTGGCCGTATTTCGCAGCCAAAAGCGCTCTCCGATGCCTTGCTGGAGGTGCCCGGTGTGGTGCAGCATGGCCTTTTCCTGGGCCTGTGCAAGCGCGCCTACGTCGCCGGAGCCGACGGGATCAAGACTTACGACGCCTGACGGCGCAACCAATGGGTGGAACAACTCAACATGGGTAACAACGCAATGACCAGTTTCCGTAAGCGCGCCGCGCTCGTTTTGGTGGCCGCGCTGTCGCTGGCCTCTATCGCCTTTACCGCCCTGCCGGCCGCCGCGCAGGAACTGGCGCCCGAGCATCTCGCTCTCGCCCGCAAGTATGTCGACCTCACGGACAAGTCCTCGGTCTACGAGGTCGCCCTGCTCGAGACCGGCGTGCAGGTGATGCGTCAGCTCATCGTGCAGAACCCGGAAGTTTCCAAGCAGCTCGACGCCGCCATCACCAAGACCCTGGACGAATACAAGGCCAAGAAGGGCGAACTGCTCGACCAGTTCGCGCGCATCTATGCGCTGCGCCTGTCGATGGAAGAACTCCAGCAGATCGTAGCTTTCTACGAGTCTCCGGCGGGCTCCAAGCTCGCCCAGGTCAATGCCGAAGCCAACCAGGACCTCCAGAAGGTCATGCAGGTCTTCCAGAACAACCTGCAGATCGAATTCATGGCCAAGGTCCGCGCCGAACTGAAGGCTCAGGGCGTCAATCTCTGATCTGGCTGCATTGCTGCCATATGCGACTGATGAAGGCCTCGCTTTGTGCGGGGCCTTTTCTTATGTAAGGGCACCATTGTCGCAAGCAGGAGTCGACCCTTGAGCCAGACCTATGATCTCGTCGTGATTGGTGCAGGCTCCGGCGGAGTACGCGCGGCGCGCATCGCGGCCAACCTGGGCGCCAAGGTTGCCATCATCGAGGAATATCGGGTCGGCGGCACCTGCGTGATCCGCGGCTGCGTTCCCAAGAAGCTGTTCGTCTATGCCAGCCGCTTCACCGACATGTTCTCGGTGGCCGAGAGCTTCGGCTGGCAGGTCGACGCCAAGTTCGATTGGCCGACCCTGGTCGCCAACAAGGACAAGGAAATCGCACGCCTCGAGGCGGCCTATGTTGCCGGGCTCGAAAAGCCCGGTGTCGAGATCATCCGGGATCGCGGCGTACTGGTAGATGCCAACACCGTGCGTCTGGTCAACGAAGGCAGGGACCTTTCGGCCAAATACATCCTGATCGCCACCGGCGGGCACCCCTACGTCCCCGATATTCCGGGCAAGGAGCATGGCATCACCTCCAACGAGGCCTTCCATCTCAAGCGCCTGCCGCACTCCATCCTCATCGAAGGCGGTGGCTATATCGCGGTCGAGTTTGCCACCATCTTCGCTGGCCTGGGCGTCCAGACAACGATCAACTATCGCGGCAACCAGATCCTGCGCGGCTTTGATGCCGATGTGCGCACGAGCCTGGAGGCGGGCCTGGAAGCGCGGGGCATCAAGCTCATCTACGAGACCACCATCCGCTCCCTCAAGCGGCACGATAACGACGTCGTGGTCGAGTTCAGCGATGGCACCACCGCGCCCTATGGCGCCGTGATGTTCGCGACCGGTCGCCGGGCGAACATTCATGGGCTCGGTCTGGACAAGGCCGGCGTGGCCATGACGCCCGACAACTTCATTTCGGTGGATTCCTTCTCCAAGACTTCAGTAGACAGCATCTACGCGGTGGGCGACGTCACGGGCCGCGCTGCCCTGACCCCTGTCGCCATCCGCGAGGGCCAGGCCTTTGCCGAAACGATCTTCGGCGGCAACCCCACTTCGGTCGATCTTTCGCTCCTGCCCACCGCCGTCTTTGCCGAGCCGGAGGTCGGAGTTATCGGGCTGACCGAAGAAGAGGCCCTGACCGGCCACCCGGATCTTGAGGTCTATGTCACCCGTTTCCGGCCGATGATGAACACCCTCTCCACCCGCAGCGAGCGCGTCATGATGAAGCTCATCACCGCCGCCAATGGCGGCAAGGTGCTGGGCGTCCATATCGTGGGGCCGAGCGCCGCGGAGATGATCCAGCTTGTTGCCATTCCCATGGCGATGGGGGCCACCAAGGCCGATTTCGACCGCGCGATCGCCGTGCATCCCACCGCGGCCGAGGAACTGGTGACCTTCAAGGCACCGACCTACCGCTACAAGGATTGTGTGAAGGTCTAGCGCCTTCACACTACCAATTGCTGCTTGGCACCGCCGCCTTGTCGCTGTAAACCGCCATCCCGGCCCTCGTGAGGGGCCAAGCAAGGCGAGTTAGCAGCAAATGAGCACCTGGACCCCCGCAAGCTGGCGCAACAAAACCATCTCGCAGGTCCCGGCCTATCCGGACCCGGCGGCACTTGAAGACGCAGAGCGCCAGCTCGCTTCGTTCCCGCCGCTGGTGTTCGCTGGCGAAGCGCGCGAGTTGAAGGCCTCGCTGGCCGAAGTCGCGCGCGGCAATGCCTTCCTGCTCCAGGGCGGTGACTGCGCCGAAAGCTTTGCCGAGCACGGTGCCGATCACATCCGCGACTTCTTCCGCGTGTTCCTGCAGATGGCGGTGGTCCTGACTCACGGCGGCAGCAAGCCCGTGGTCAAGGTTGGCCGCATCGCCGGCCAGTTCGCCAAGCCGCGCTCGGCCGATACGGAAACAGTCGATGGCGTTTCGCTGCCCAGCTATCGCGGCGACATCATCCACGACATCGCTTTTAACGAAGAGGCGCGCCGGCCCGATCCGCAGCGCCTGCTGATGGCCTATCGTCAGTCGGCCGCCACGCTCAACCTCCTGCGCGCCTTCGCCTCGGGCGGCTATGCCGACCTGACCCGCGTCCACGAATGGACCGTCGGCTTCATGAAAGGCTCCAACTGGTTCCCGCGCTACGAGGAAGTGGCCCAGAAGATCGATGACGCCATCCACTTCATGGCGGCGCTCGGCCTCAACCCCGACAACACGCCGGCCCTGCGCGAGACCAAGTTCTATACCAGCCACGAGGCGCTGCTGCTCGGCTACGAGCAGGCCCTGACCCGTCGTGACTCGATCACCAATGACTGGTACGCCACCTCCGGCCACATGCTCTGGATCGGCGACCGCACGCGCCAGCCCGACCAGGCCCATGTCGAGTACTTCTCGGGCATCAAGAACCCGATCGGCATCAAGTGCGGCCCCTCGCTTTCCAGCGATGACCTACTGCGCCTCCTCGACAAGCTCAACCCCAGCGACGAGGCTGGCCGCATCACCCTCATCGGACGTTTCGGCGCCGACAAGGTGCGCGACAACCTTCCGCGCCTCATCGAGACGGTCAAGAAGGCCGGCCGGACGGTCGTCTGGTGCTCCGATCCCATGCACGGCAATACCGTCAAGGCCTCCAACGGCTACAAGACCCGCCAGTTCGACAAGGTGCTCGACGAGGTGAAGTCGTTCTTCGATGTCCATCGCGAGATGGGCACCTATGCCGGCGGCGTGCATATCGAGATGACCGGTGACGACGTGACCGAATGCACCGGCGGCGTTTCGGCCGTGACCGAGGCGAACCTCAAGGATCGCTACCACACCTATTGCGACCCGCGCCTCAACGCCAGCCAGGCCCTGGAACTGGCCTTCCTCGTCGCCGAGGAAATCCACGCCCAGCCGGCTCGCCCGGCCAAGATCGCTGGTCTCTGAGGAGGGTAGGGTTGCCGCGCCCGGGTGGCGCGGCGCCTAGGCCGCCGACTCGAAGAGTTGCAGGCTGCGCGGCGGAATGTCGTGCTCGGCGACGCGCCGGGCCACGGCGTAACGAATAGCCTGGCGCAGCTCGGTATCCGCGACGGGTTTGGTCAGCACGCCAAGGGTGCCTGGAACGCCTTTGCCCAATTGCTCGGGATTGGCTGTCATGAACAGCACGGTGATGCCGCGCTCGGCCAGTTCACGCCCGATATGGGGACCGGTCGCGCCATCGCGCAGGTTGATGTCCACCAGCGCGATGTCGGCCTTTTCGGCAATGCGCAAGGCACCAGCCTTGTCGGCGGCGATGCCGACGGGCGTCAGGCCCATTTCGTCCAGAACGCTTTCGATCTCGATGGCGACGAGAATTTCGTCCTCCACCACCATCACGCGTTCAGCAGTATGCTCAGGTTGTTTTTGCATCTTCATTCACTTTCAGCCGCCCAACCCGCGACTCAGCGATATGGTTGCAACGATGAACGCTCAATTCACTAAGATTGAAAACAATAGTTACTGAAAATCTGTGAACGGATGCTTCGAGGTCGCCTCACACGTGCTCGAATGGGACGGCGGGCCAGCGCTTTCAGCGACTTAGTACAACATTAACCCTAATGGGCGATGAATGGAGTGTACGGGAGACCGCCATGGGGGCGGCGAGCCGGAGGACGCCATGTATCGTTTGGTCCCAGCCCTTGCCTTGTCAGCTTTCGCGCTTTGCGCCGCGGCGCCGGCCCTAGCGGCGGACTATCCGGACGGGTTCCGCCCCAGCTACCCCGACAATTTCGATACCTACGAGCCCCTCGGCTTCGAAGCGGGCCTGCGCTACTGGTATTCCTGGGGCCAGCAGAAGGCCGATCTCGGCAGTGGGCAGCTCAACTCCGATGATCGGACCAGCATCGTCGAAGGTCATTTGCGGATCGACGACTACTCGACCCAGAGCTACGTGAAAGGCCTGGCTGGCTACTCCACCGTCATCAACGGCAACTATCAGATCGGCGCCAACGCTCCCGGCTCGATCGAGGCAGGGCGCGTTGCCTATGCCGGTGCCGATTTCGGCTGGTCACCCTTCGGCTGGGCTCCCGGCGGCAATGGCGTCTACGGCTTCCTGGGCTACCAGTACTGGAATGACTCGCCTGAGATGGGGCGTGGCCCGTTCGTCGTGAGCCTCGATGGCAGCGGCAACCCCAATGCCTTCGACAGCGCCGTCAACAATCTCGACATCAGCGCGCTGCGGCTGGGTCTGGCCGGACGCGCCGATTTCGGCATGTTCGACGTCACCGCGGAAGTCGCGGCCATTCCATACGCTTGGATGTCGGGCACGCTCGGCACCGGCTCGATTTCGCCGTTCAACTATGGCGGCAACACCTACTACCAGGCCTCCGCCACCAATGTGAGCGGCTGGGGCTATGGCGCCATGGGCGAGGTAATGGTCGGCGTCAAGCCCATCGAGAACATGGCCATCCGCGCCGGCGCACGTGCCTGGTATGTCGGGGGTAACCTCGACTACACCTACGAGGCCATTTCTGACACTGCAGGTCGCCAGGGCTTCATCGGCAAATCCTGGGTTTCCGCTTTCCGCTACGGCCTGCTCGCCGAACTTACCTACAAGTTCTAGGGCCGGGATTGTTCCTGCATCCCTCGCGTTTCCGCATCCGCTTGCCCTTGCCGGGGTGAGCGGATAAGTCTTTGCCGTCTTTGAACCCGGGCCGTTTTCCGTGACAGATCGCCTCCGTATCGCCCTTGCGCAGCTCAATCCCAAGGTTGGCGACCTCAAGGGCAACCTTGCCCTGGGGCGCAAGGCATTGGCCGATGCCGTCGAGGCGAAGGCCGATATCCTGATGTTTTCCGAACTGTTCCTCACCGGGTATTTCCCCGAGGACCTGTTCTTCAAGCGCCAGTTCGTGGATGACGCCATCGCCGCTGCGCGCGAGCTCACCGCCGCGACCGCCGGTACCAATGTCAGCCTCGTGCTGCCGACCGTATGGCGCGACGAGGAAGGGCTGCGCAACGCCGTGATCCTGGCAGAGAACGGGCGCGTCACCGCCCGCCGCTTCAAGCGCGAACTGCCCAACGACGACGTTTTTTACGAACGGCGCTACTTCGTGCCGGGCGACCTCGCCGAGCCGGTCACGATCAAGGGCGTCTCGATCGGTATCCCAATCTGCGAGGACATCTGGCACGCAGACGTTTGCGAGCACCTGGTCGATAACGGCGCGCGCCTGCTGCTCTGCCCCAATGGCTCGCCCTATTGGCGCAACAAGCAGGACATGCGCAAGGAACTGGTGCTGGCGCGTGTCAATGAAGACAATGTCCCCTTGATCTACCTCAACCAGGTGGGCGGGCAGGATGAGCTTGTCTTCGACGGCGCCTCCTTCGCCATCGAGCCCGGCGGGCGCCTCGCCCTGCAGGGAAAATCCTTCGAGGAAGATTTCATCGTCAGCGATTGGGTGCACACCGACAACGGCTGGCGTTGCGGGAACGGGCAGGTCGTGCCGCTGGTGTCGAGCGACGAGGCGCCCTGGCGCGCCTGCATCCTCGGCTTGCGCGACTATGTCTACAAGAACGGCTTCAAGCAGGTGGTGCTCGGCCTCTCCGGTGGCATCGACAGTGCCGTGGTCGCCACCATGGCCGTCGACGCGCTCGGTCCGGAAAACGTCCACTGCCTGATGCTCCCTTACCGCTACACCTCCGAGGAGAGCCTGCGCGACGCAAAGGATTGCGCCGAACGGCTCGGGGTGCGCTACGACATCGTCTCCATCGGCGCCCCCGTCGACGATGCGCTCGAGGAGCTAGCGCCCGTCTTCGGCAACAAGCCGCAGGACCTCACCGAGGAGAACATCCAGTCGCGCATGCGCGGCCTGGTGCTCATGGCGGTTTCCAACAAGTTCGGCTCGATGCTGCTCACCACCGGCAACAAGTCCGAGATGTCGGTCGGCTACGCCACGATCTACGGTGACATGAACGGCGGCTTCAATCCGCTCAAGGACATGCTCAAGATGCAGGTCTACCGGCTGGCCCGCTGGCGCAACGAAAACCTGCCCGGCAATGTGCTGGGGCAGCGCGGCGAAGTCATTCCGCAAGCGATCATCGACAAGGCCCCCAGCGCCGAGCTGCGTCCCAACCAGACCGACCAGGACAGCCTGCCGCCCTATCCGGTGCTCGACGCCATCCTTGAGGGATTTGTCGAGGAGGAGCTTTCGATCAAGGAACTGGTGGCGCGTGGCTTCGAGCTCGAGACCGTCAAGCGCATCGAAAAGCTGCTCTACATCGCCGAATACAAGCGCCGACAGTCCGCCCCTGGCGTCAAGCTGACCGCCAAGGCGCTGGGCCTCGGCCGTAAATACCCGATCACCAACGGCTATCGCGACGATAGCGGGAACATCAATTGACCACCGTCCGCTACGCGCCGTCCCCCACGGGTCGGCTCCACCTGGGCAACGCGCGCCCCGCCTTGCTCAACTGGTTCTTCGCTCGCTCGCATTCGGGCACCTACATCCTGCGGATGGACGACACCGATACCGCCCGCTCGACCCGCGAGTTTGCCGACGGCATCGAGCGCGACCTCGCCTGGCTCGGCATCGTGCCCGACGCTCTGGTCCGCCAGTCCGAACGGACTGCCCTTTACGAAACCGCCAAGCTCAAGCTCATCGAGAGTGGGCGCCTCTACCCCGCCTACGAAACTGAAGACGAACTGGACCGCCGTCGCAAGCGCGCCCGCGCCATGGGCAAGCCCCCGATCTACGATCGTGCCGCGCTTCGCCTGACCGCGGAGGATCGCGCCAGGCTCGAAGGGGAAGGGCGCAAGCCGCACTGGCGTTTCAAGCTCGATGGCAAGCCGGTCCATTTCACCGACCTCATCAAGGGCGAGCAGACCGTCAATACCGCCTCGATGTCCGATCCGGTGCTGGTGCGCGAGGACGGCTCGTTTCTTTACACGCTCCCCTCGGTGGTCGACGACATCGACCTGGGCATCACTCATGTGATCCGGGGCGAGGACCATGTGTCCAACACCGGTACCCAGATCGAGATCTTCGAGGCGCTGGGCGGCAAGGTGCCGTTTTTCGCCCACCACAACCTGCTCACCGATGCCGAGGGCCAGGGCTTTTCAAAGCGCCTGGGTTCGCTGTCGCTCTCCGATCTGCGCGAGCAGGGCTACGAGTCGCTGGCGGTTGCCGAAATGGCGGCCCTGACCGGCACCTCGCTCCCCATCGAGCCCTACGAGAGCCTCGACGCCATCGCCTCCCGGCTCGAACTCTCCATGATCTCGCACGGCTCGGCGCGCTTCGATCCGGCCGAACTGGATTCGCTTAACGCCCGCATCCTCCACGCCATGCCCTATGAGCTGGCGCGGCCACGCCTCGAGGAACTGGGGCTGGCCAGCGAGCCGCTTTGGCTCGCCAATCGGCAAAATTTGAATAGATTTTCGGACATCCAGGAGTGGTCCAAACTGATCTCTGGCCCGGTCGTGCCGATCATCGAGCCTGAAGATCGCGAGTTCATCGACCTGGCCCGCGACATGCTGCCTGCCGAGCCCTGGGACGAGGCCACCTGGATCCTCTGGACCAACGCGCTCAAGGAAAGGACTGGCCGCAAGGGCAAGTCACTGTTCCTGCCGCTGCGCATGGCTCTGACGGGCCGTCACGACGGCCCCGAGCTCAAGGCGCTGCTGCCGTTACTTGGGCGTAGGGTGTGTCAGGACCGACTATCCTGACGGTCTTGTCCCCGAAATGAATAATTCGCTCGCCGGCCTCTGCCGGCTGGGCGGTTACCGTCGGCGCGACCGTGCCGGGACGGCGGCGGGGCAGGGGAACGTTCACCGAAGCGATGCTGGCCATCTGAACGGGGGCGAGCGTGGTAACCTGCTGGCCGCGCCGTGGATCGCGCTTGGGCATCGGAAACCCAAGGTCGGCGAAGTTGACCACCGATTGCGCGTCTTGCCCGTCGCCTCCCGCTCCCATCACCGAGACCGAGCCCTGCGCAGGCGCTGCGTTGCATGAGGCCGTCAGGTCCACCTGCTTGCGATAGGCAAAGGCGAACGGCATCGAGGCATAGGCCGAGCCATCCAGGTTCACCATCTGCTCTGGCTCCTGGCCGGGGTTCTTGTAATAGTAGAGGTCTACCGGCGTGCCGGGGCAGGTCTCCTGGCACTGGTAGGCGTCCTGGCCCAGGTAATCGGGCAGGGTGGAATAGCTGATCGGCCAGAAGTAACCGTCGCTCTTGCGCACGCACACCGTGCGGATGGTGCCGTAGCCCATGCCGGTATACTGGTCGCCTACGATGTCGCCTTCGGTGAACTGGCCCTGCTGGTTGGTGTAGCCGCCAAAGAGGCGATCGAAGAGGCCGCCACGATTGGTGTTGTCCTGCTGGGTGACCGTGGCCTGCGAGCCGGAATTGCAGCCGAAGCGCATCATTTCCTGCAGCACGGTTTCGCGCTGCTGGCTGACCGCCGCGGCGGTGTTGACCGAGTTGGTCAACTCGTCGCGCTGCTGGCGGCCCTTGATGATGGTCCGCGCCAGCGCCTGGCATTCCCGGGTGAGTTGCTGGCCCGCCTTGGCGGCTGCGTTGCAGCCCGTGCGCACATAGGCGCTTTCGGCATCCTGCACCTGGCCGGCCACGATCCGCGCCTGCTCCGAATTGCTCTGGCCGAGCCGGAAATCGTTGTTGCGTTCGAGCTGGCTCAACTGTCGCTGCAGCTGCGAACAGGCATTGGCCTGGGCATAGGCCTCGGTGACGTCCAGTACCGCGCCCACAGCCATCGCCGCGAACAAGGCGAATAAGCGGATCGCGTTTTTCATTGAAACCTGCATGCCCGGGTGCCTAACTCCGTGGACGGCTAATGTTGGATTGTGCCAAAACCGCGGCTGCTTAAGGAAACCGACAGACAAGCACAGCACTATGCCCACCCGTGGTTAGCCAATAGCGCTGCCGCTGTCACCTCAAAGCGCCGAGAAGTCCCCGCATGAAGCTCGCAACACTCCGCAACGGCCGACCCGATGGGCAGCTCGTCGTCGTCTCGGGTGACCTCACCCGCTGCGTCTCTGCGGGCAAGATAGCGCCTCACCTGCAGGCGGCGCTGGACACCTGGGAGACCAGCGCTCCCGCGCTTGCCGAGCTGAGCCGCGCCCTCAATTCAGGCGCGATCGCCGCGCAAGCCTTCGACCCCGGCCTGGCGCTTGCGCCGCTGCCGCGCGCCTATTCCTGGATCGACGGGTCGGGCTACCTCAGCCACCTCGAACGCGTGCGCACGCTCGCGGGCAGCAAGGATGCCGAGCTGCAATCGGCCCGCCCGCTGCTCTATCAGGGCGGTTCCGATTCGCTGCTGGGTGCCACCGAACCTATCCTCGTCAGCGACGATAGCCTGGCGGTGGATTTCGAGGCCGAGATTGCGGTTATCACCGGACCGGTCCTCATGCGCGCCACCCGCGCGGAAGCCGCCGCCGAGATTCGCCTCATCACGGTGTGCAACGACGTCTCGCTGCGCCGGCTCGTGGCCGACGACCTGCAGAACGGTTTCGGCTTCTTCCACTCCAAGCCTTCCACCGCCTTCGGGCCGGTTGTCGCCACCCCCGATGAGTTCGGCACAGCCTGGCACGACAACAAGCTCCACCTCAAGCTGCGCGTCACGGTCAACGACGCTTTCTTCGGCCAGCCCGACGCCGGTGTCGACATGCATTTCGACTTTGCCGACCTCATCGCCGCGGCCAGCGAAACGCGCCGCCTGATCGCCGGCACCATCGTCGGCTCCGGCACGGTCACCAACCGTCACGATGAAGTGCCCCCGATCAAGCGCGACGGCATCGGCTTTTCCTGCATCGCCGAGGCGCGCGCGGTCGAAAAGCTCAAATACGGCAAGGCGCGCACCCCGTTCCTCAAGGAGGGCGATCGCGTGACCATCGCGATTGTCGATTCCGCCGGAACCCCGGTGGTCGGCAGCATCGACCAGCGCGTGGCTCTCTACCAACGTTGAAACAGCTTGATTTCCGCTCCGTTCGGGGTCAAACATGCGCGCCATGAAAACCGTCAACGCAATCTGCATTATCGACTGCATTATTATCCGCTAACCCATCGGGCGCGGCGCGGTTTTCTTCACCTAAAATCCTGACTACCGAAGAGTCCGCGCCCGCGTGAAATCCGTTCTGTGGCAGGAATACTCATGGCTTCGGCTCAAGACACTCGACTGCGCCTCTACAATACGCTCACCCGCTCCAAGCAGGACTTCGTCCCGCTCGATCCGGACAATGTGCGCATGTACGTGTGCGGCCCGACGGTCTACGACTTTGCCCATATCGGCAATGCCCGCCCTGTCATCGTCTTCGACGTGCTGTTCCGCCTGTTGCGCCATGTCTATGGCGCCGAACACGTGACCTACGTGCGTAACATCACGGACGTGGACGACAAGATCAATGCCCGTGCCGCGCGTGACTTCCCGGGCCTGCCGCTCAACGAGGCCATCCGCAAGGTCACCGAAAAGACCGCCGCCCAGTACCAGGCCGATACCGCCGCCCTGGGCGCGCTCGAGCCGACAGTGCAGCCGCGCGCCACAGAAAACATCGATGAGATGCAGGCTCTTATCAAGGCGCTGATCGAACGCAGCCACGCCTACGAGGCCAAGGGCGAAGTGCTGTTCGCCGTCGATTCCATGCCTGACTACGGCCAGCTCTCAGGTCGCAATCTCGAGGACCAGCTCGCCGGCGCCCGCGTGGCGGTGGAAAGCCACAAGCGCAATCCGGCCGACTTCGTGCTCTGGAAGCAGTCCTCGAGCGAGGAACCCGGCTGGCAGAGCCCCTGGGGGCGCGGCCGCCCGGGCTGGCACATCGAGTGCTCGGCCATGAGCGAGCGCTACCTCGGGCGCACCTTCGACATTCACGGGGGCGGGCTCGACCTCATCTTCCCGCACCACGAGAACGAGATCGCTCAGTCCCGTTGCGCCCACGGCAGCCACGCGATGGCCAATGTCTGGATGCACAACGGCTTCGTGCAGGTGGAAGGCCAGAAGATGTCCAAGAGCCTGGGCAACTTCGTCACCATCCACGACCTGCTCGACACCGAAATGTTCGGCGGTCGAAAATGGCCCGGTGAGGTGCTGCGCCTAGCCATGCTCATGACCCATTATCGCGAGCCCATCGATTTCTCCCTGGCGCGGCTCGAGGAAGCCACCCAGCTCCTCGAGAAATGGGAGCGCTTCGCCAAGGGACACACGCCGGCTGCCGATATCGACCCCGAAGCCCTCGCGGCGCTGGCCGACGATCTCGATACCCCCGGAGCGATCCGGCGCCTGCACCGGCTCATCGTCGATGATGGCCAGCCCGCCGCCGGTCTCGCCATTGCCGACCTGCTCGGCATCAAGGTTCTGCGCGAAACCGTGGTCGACGCCGGCACGGAAGCCCTCGTTGCCGCGCGCCTCGCCGCGCTCAACGGCAAGGACTTCGCCGAGGCCGACCGCATCCGCGCCGAACTGGCCGGGCAGGGCGTTCAACTGATGGACTACAAGGACGCCGAAACCGGCGAACGCCGCACGCGCTGGGAAGTCAAGCGATGACCCTGCGCCACCCCACCTTCGTTCCTCCTCGGGATCTCCTGCCATGAGCGCCATCATCGACCATGTCGGCCTGTCGGCAACCGACTTCGATAAGTCCAAGGCCTTCTATACCGAGGCCCTTGGGACGCTCGGGATCAAGCTGCTTGCCGACTGGACTTTCGGGGACAGACGCATCGCCGGGTACGGCGTGGATCGCGCCACCTTCTGGCTGCACTCGGGCAAGCAGGTTCGCGGCGACGCCCATCTTGCCTTCCGGGCGCGCAGCCATGCCGAGGTCAATGCCTTCTATTCGGTAGCCCTGTCGATGGGCGGCACCGACAACGGCGCTCCCGGGCCGCGCCCGCACTACCACGCCAATTACTACGGCGCCTTCGTGCTGGATCCGGACGGGCACAACATCGAGGCTGTCTGCCATGACCCCGAGTGAAAGCCTGACCGGCGGCTGCCAATGCGGCGCGGTGCGCTTTCGCGCCGGCCGGCTCGGTCGTCCGTCCATTTGCCACTGCCGCATGTGCCAGAAGGCCTTCGGCAGTTTCTTCGGGCCGTTGGCGACAGCCTATGACGTCGTCTGGACCCGGGGCGAACCCAAGCGCTTCCGCAGCTCCAACAAGGTGCAGCGCGGCTTCTGCGCCGACTGCGGCACCCCGCTGACCTATGAGGTCGATGGCGAGCCGACCGTCGAACTGGCGATCGGCGCCTTCGATCATCCCGAGGTTGCCGCCCCCCTCATCCAGGTGAACCACGCCGACAAGCTGCCGTTCTTCGACGGGCTGGCCGCGTTGCCGGTCCATCGCCGCGCCCCCGAGGCTGAGGCCTTCTACACCGACATCGTCAGCTTTCAGCATCCGGATCACGATACCCACCGCGAAGGGGACAAGCCATGAGCGAAAGCTTTTCGGGCGGCTGCCAGTGCGGCGCCGTGCGCTTCCGCGTCGAGGGGCCCGTCCACCACGCCTCGATCTGCAACTGCCGCATGTGCCAGAAGGCCTTCGGCAACCTGATGGCGCCCTTTGCGAGCTTCAAGTCCCCGGTCGAGTGGACACGTGGCAAGCCCACGCTCTTCCGTAGCTCGCAGGCCGTGCAGCGCGGCTTCTGCAACAAGTGCGGCACCCCGCTGACCTATCAGGTCGGGGACGGCAATCCCGCGCTTGCCATCGGCGCCTTCGACCGGGTCAACGAGATCGTCCCGACCATCGAATTCGCGCGCGAAAACCGCCACCCTGTGATGGACAACCTCGATACCCTGACGCCCGAGGACCTCGGCTCGACCGACGAGGAGCGCAACATGCTGGCGATCCTCAAGTCCTTCCAGCATCCCGACCGCGACACCGACAACTGGCAGCCCCAGGGCTGAAGCTTGATGACCAAAGAACGCCTCTACCTCTTCGACACCACCCTGCGCGATGGCGCCCAGACGGCCGGCATCGAATTCTCGCTCGAGGACAAGATTTCGGTCACCGCACTCCTTGAGGATCTTGGTGTCGACTACATCGAGGGCGGCTATCCGGGCGCCAACGTTGTGGACACAGAGTTCTTCTCCCAGAAGCGTACGCGCCGGGCCACCTTCACCGCCTTCGGCATGACCAAGCGGGCGGGGCGCTCGGTGGGTAACGATCCGGGCGTGCAGGCTCTGCTCGACAGCCGTGCCGATGCCACCTGCTTCGTCGCCAAGGCCTGGGACCAGCAGGTCGTGCTCGCGCTCGGCATCACGCCCGAGGAAAACCTCGCGGCGCTGGCCGAGACCATCAAGGCCGGCGTAGAGGCGGGCAAGGAAGTTCTCGTCGATGCCGAACATTTCTTCGACGGCTACAAGTCCAATCCCGGCTACGCCGCCAGTTTCGTCGAGACGGCGCTGCAGGCCGGCGCCCGCTGGGTCGTCCTGTGCGACACCAATGGCGGCACCATGCCGTTCGAGATCGAGGACATCGTGCGCGCGCTCCCCGTCGACCACGCGCGTCTCGGCATCCACGCACACGATGACACCGGCCAGGCCGTCGCCAACACGCTGGCGGCCGTGCGCGCCGGCGTTCGCCACATCCAGGGCACGCTCAACGGCATCGGCGAGCGCTGCGGCAACGCCAACCTGATGACCATCATCCCCACCCTGGCGCTCAAGCCCGGCTTTGCCGACCGGTTCGAGATCGGCATCGACGCGGCGCGCCTGCACGACATCACCCGCATCTCCCGCACGTTTGACGAATTGTTGAACCGCGCCCCCAGCCGCCAGGCGCCCTATGTCGGCTCGTCCGCCTTCGCCACCAAGGCCGGCATCCACGCCTCCGCCCTGGCCAAGGACCCCTCGACCTACGAGCACGTGCCGCCCGAAAGCGTCGGCAACGAGCGTTCGGTGATGGTGTCCCAGCAGGCCGGCAAGTCCAACCTTCTCATCACGCTCAAGCGCCACGGCATCGAACTGGCCAAGGACGACCCGCGGCTCGATACGCTCCTGCGGCACGTCAAGGAGCGCGAGGCACGCGGCTATTCCTACGACGGCGCCGACGCCTCCTTCGTGCTCCTGGCGCGCAAGACCTTGGGAATGCTGCCCGAATTCTTCGATGTCGAGAATTACCGCACCAGCGTCGAGCGTCGCCACAACGCCCGTGGCGAGCAGATCGCGGTCACCGAGGCGGTGGTCAAGATCCGGGTGGGCGATGACCTGCTGATGTCCGTCGCGGAAGGCAACGGCCCCATCAATGCGCTCGACCTCGCGCTGCGCAAGGATCTGGGCAAGTATTCCGACCAGATCGGGGACCTCGAACTGGTCGACTTCAAGGTCCGTATTCTGGACGGCGGCACGGGCGCGGTCACCCGTGTACTGGTCGAAAGCAGGGATGGCACCGGGGAGCGCTGGTATACTGTCGGGGTGTCCCCCAACATCATTGATGCCTCATTTGAGGCGTTATATGAGTCAATCACCTATAAACTGTTGAAAACCGAGGCACCGGCCCAGATTCCGGCGTAATCGGACTTTCGCGACAACCCGGTTTGTAGGCGCATTTGCGTCTGCGAACCCCTTGGAGGCTAAACTGGCCGAGACCGCCCCGAAACGTCCCCTTGCCGTCACCGTCGGTGCGGCAGTCGCCACGTTGGTCATTATTGCGGGGGTACTGACAGGCCCCACGATCCTGACCTGTTCCGGCAGTCCCGAAGGTTTTGGCGCCTGCTTCTCCGGTAAGCTCTCCGATATCGGCATCCTGCCCAAGCCGGCTCCGGTCGCTGTGGCAGAGACGACCCCGCCTGCGGCGGACACCGCGCAGACGGCCGTCCCTCCGACGACCGAGACACCCGACACGGGCCTGCCAGCCAACATTCCCGACATCATCACCCCGACCTTCGGCCTGCTGCGTGCCGAGCCCGATGGCTCGGTCGTCATCGCCGGTAGCGGTAAGCCGGGCACGGAAGTGGAAGTGTTCTCCAATGACGCTCCGATCGGCAAGGCCAAGGTCGAGCCGAGCGGGGACTGGGTTCTCGTGCCCGAAAAGCCGCTGCCCGATGGCGGCGTTGAACTGACCGTCGGCGAAGCCGGTGGCAAGGATCGCTCGAGCCAGTCCTTCGTGGTGGTCATCGATCCGGAGCACAAGAACGAACCTCTGGTCGTGGCCAGCGCCCCGGGCAAGGCCAGCGAAGTGCTCCAGGGCCTCGCCAAGGCCGGCAGCGAGCCGTCCATGCAGGTGGCCAATGCCGAAACGCCGGCGCCGGCCCATCCGGTCGCCAGCGAAACCGCCGGCAACTCCACCGCGCCCTCCGCTTTCAACAGGCCGGAAGCGGCCCCGGCCCAGCAGCCGACGACCGAGCAGCCCGCTGCGGGCCAGCCGGCAGCCGATCAGCCTGCCGTTGCCGCCGAACCGGCGCCGTCCACCGATAGCGCCGCGACGCCGGCCGCCACGCCTGTTGAGGCCAGCCAGCCTGATGCGCCCGCGACGGTCGCAGCGGCAACGCCGCAGGCGCCTGCGACCGATCAGCCCACTCCCGAGGCGACCGTTCCTGCCGCCGCAGAAACTCAGGTTGCCAAGGCCGAGGAGCCCGCTGCCGCCGCGACGCCCGAACCCGGTGCCGTCGCCGCCGTGGCCCCGAGCATCGATGCCATCGAGATCGATGGGAACCGCAACTTCTTCGCCGGTGCCGGGCCGGATGGCGCCACGGTACGCCTCTATGTCGATGACCGCTTCATTGCCGATAGCCTCGTGCGCGGCGGCCGCTGGCTGGTCGAGACCACCGAAAACGTGCTGAGCAAGTCGGCCCAGATCGTGCGCGTCGACGTCCTGCGCCCGGGCACGTCCGAGGTTGTATCGCGCGCCGAGGTCAATTTCGAAGTGCAACTGCCCAATGCTCCCGAAGCGCCGGTCGCCGTAGCCGAGGCCCAGCCGCCCGCGACTGCAACTCCGGCCGCGCCCGCGGCGGACGCCCAGGACTCCACGAGCGTTGCAGCGCCCGCCGATCAATCTGCGGCTGCCGCTTCGTCGTCCAGCGATGCTGAACCGGCCACCGAGGCGGCAGCGCCGACCGAAACCGCGGCTGCCGCTCCCGGCACCGAAACCGCGCCGGCCGAAACGGCTCCTGCCCAGGTCGCCGAGACCCCGGCGCAGTCCGATATCCCCACCATGATCGGCGTGGCCGTCGGCAACGATCCGGAGGGTCAGCGCTTTGCCTCGGGCAGGGCGATCATCCGCTCGGGCGATAACCTGTGGACCATTGCCCGCCGCGTCTACGGCAAAGGCATCAAGTACACCACGATCTATGAGGCCAACGTCACCCAGATCCGCGATCCGGACCTGATCTACCCGGGCCAGGTCTTTGACCTGCCCGACGACAAACAGCCCTAGTTCCGACGTTTCGATCCTGTTCAAGGCCCCGCATGTGCGGGGCCTTTCGCTTTGGAAATCGTCCAGTTTGGTATAGTTCTAACTTGCGAACCCCGAAGCCTTCTTCTATCGTAATTTAACGATGAAAAATCCGATCATGCAGGACGACGATCTGGCCGCCATGTTGCGCGCGCTGGGACACCCGGTGCGGCTATCGATCTTGCGCATTCTCAGTGCGCAGAACGATTGCTGCTGCACCGACGTAACCCAGTGCCTGCCGCTGGCGCAGTCGACGGTGTCCCAGCACATCAAGGTGCTGCTCGATGCCGGCCTGATCGAACGCCAGGCCAAGGGTACGCGGAACTGCTATTCGCTCCGCACCGACCGGCTTGACGCAGTCAACACCGCCTGCGGCGGCCTTCTGGCCACACTGACGCAGGCCCCGCAACGGTTACCGGAAGCGGTTTGATGTCTTCTCCAGAAATGTCTCGCAAGAAGCCCCGGGTCAGCGCCGAGGAGGGCTCGCTGCTCTCCACTGTCCGCAATCTGTGGGGATACATGTGGCCCGCCGGCCGCCCCGACCTCAAGATGCGCGTGGTGCTCGCCATTGGCGCGCTGCTGGTGTCCAAGGTCGCCACCACGCTCGCGCCCTTTGCCTACAAGGGCATCATCGATGCCCTCGGGCAGACGGGCGGCAACCAAGCGCTCATCATGGGCCTGGCGGTTCCCATCGTGCTGGTCATCGCCTACGGCATCGCCAACATCGTCGACGCCGGCTTCCAGCAATTGCGCGACGTGCTCTTTGCCAGCGTCGGCCAGAACGCGGTGCGTACGCTGGCCTTCCAGACCTTCAACCACCTCCACCGCCTCTCGCTCCGCTTCCACCTGCAGCGGCGCACGGGTGGGCTCTCCCGTGTCATCGAGCGCGGCACCAAGGGCATCGAAACCATCGTCCGCTTCACCATGCTCAACACGGCCCCGACACTGGTCGAGTTCGTGATCGTGGGCGTGGTCTTCATATCGATCTTCGGCATCAGCTACCTGGGCGTGCTGATCGTCACCATCTGGCTCTATCTGTGGTTCACCATCAAGGCGAGCAACTGGCGCATTGCCATCCGCCGCGACATGAACAACTCCGATACCGACGCCAACTCCAAGGCGATCGACAGCCTGCTCAACTTCGAGACGGTCAAATATTTCAACAACGAAGACCTCGAGGCGCGCCGCTTCGATGCTTCGATGGCGACCTACGAGCGCTCGGCCATCCGCATCTGGAACTCGCTGGGCGTCCTCAACTTCGGCCAGGCGGTGATCTTCTATGTCGGCCTCACCATCATGGCCGCCATGTCCATTGTCGGCGTGCTCAACGGGCGCCTCACCATGGGCGATTTCGTGCTGCTCAACACCTTCCTGATGCAGATCTACCGGCCGCTCAACATGATCGGCTTCGTCTATCGCGAAATCCGGCAGGGGCTGACCGACATCGAAGAGATGTTCAAGCTGCTCGACCAGGATCCGGAAATCGTCGACAAGCCTGATGCCCGTCCGCTCGCGATCACCGGTCCGGTGATCCGGTTCGATGATGTGCACTTCCAGTACGACCACGACCGCCCGATCCTGAAGGGCGTGAGCTTCGAGGTTCCCGCCGGCAAGACCATCGCCGTCGTCGGCCCTTCGGGCGCCGGCAAGTCGACCATTTCGCGCCTGCTCTACCGCTTCTACGACGTCTCGAGCGGGGCCGTGACCATCGATGGGCAGGACGTGCGCGACATCACGCAGAATTCGCTGCGCTCGGCCATCGGCATGGTGCCGCAGGACACGGTGCTCTTTAACGACACCATCGCCTACAACATCCGCTACGGCCGGCCCGACGCTACCGACGAGGAAGTGCGCCAGGCCGCCCGCATGGCCCAGATCGGCGAGTTCATCGAATCCCTGCCGCGCGGCTACGACACGCCGGTCGGCGAACGCGGACTCAAGCTCTCCGGCGGCGAGAAGCAGCGCGTCGCCATCGCCCGCACCATCCTCAAGGCACCCCCGATCCTTGTGCTGGACGAGGCGACTTCGGCCCTCGACACCAAGACCGAGCGCGACATCCAGTCGGCCCTCGACGCGGTCTCCAAGAACCGTACCACCGTCGTCATCGCCCACCGGCTCTCCACGGTCATCAATGCCGACGAGATCATCGTGCTGCGCGACGGCCAGATCGCCGAACGCGGGCGCCATCCGGACCTGCTGATGCGCGATGGCCTCTACGCCCAGATGTGGAACCGCCAGCGCGAGGCCACCGAAGCCGAAGAACACCTGCGCGCCGTTCAGGCCGACAAGGAAGGCTTCCTCGGGCGCCCCGCCAGCACCGAGAACGAGCCCGCAGAATAAGCGGGCTCGGCCCTCGCGGATAGCGGGGATGGATGCGTCCGTGCCTGGACCCTGGCCTTCGCCGGGAAGAGGATGTAGGAATCAAGGTGCTATGGCGTACCTGATCCCTCTTCCCCGGCAACGGCAGGGGTCCAGAAAGCCACGTGCTCTGAACTGCCTCAGCCGCGGCTAACCCTCTACTACCGCCTTGCGCGCGAAAAACTCACCGCCATTGACGATCACGATCCCGGCCAGCACGAGCAGGGCGCCGATGGCGAAGCTTGCATCGACAGGATCGTGCAGCACGATCACCGCGCTCGCCACCCCGAAGAGCGGGGTCATGAACGAGAGGATGCCAAGCCGCGTCGCCAGGTAACGCTTGAGCAGCCAGAACCAGATGAGGAAGGTGGCCAGCGTCACTACGATCGACTGGAAGCCCAGGCTCAACAGTGCCGTCTGCGTGAACTCCACATGGGTGGCACCGGTGACCAGCGCGACGATGAGCATCAGGATCGCCGCCACCGCGACCTGATAGAACAGCGTCTTGGCGGCCGGGGCCTCCGAGATGCTGCTGGTGCGGATGACCACCGTAGTCAGCCCCCACGACGCGCCCCCGAGGAGCGCAAGGAAATCGCCCAGCAGCACGTTGCTCGCCGCGCCGCCGGCCGCGCCATTGCCTGCAAAGGCAATGCCCACGCCGACGAACGCCACCAGCACGCCCAGCCACTGCATGCGCGACATGCGCTCGTCCGGCAGCCGCAGGTGCAGGCCCAGCGCCGCCCAGATTGGGGACGTATAGACGAACACCGAGACGTGCGAGGCATAGGTGAAGTTGAGCGCCCAGGCGATGAACAGGAACTCCATCGCAAAGAGGATGCCGATGCCGATCCCCGGCACGAGCGAGCCGTCGCGGAACTGCGCCAGCCCGTTCTTCCAGACCAGGTAAACGCCCAGCACCACGGCGGTGAACCCCGAGCGGATGGCGATCTGCATCACCGTCGTCACGTCCGGCGCCGCCAGCTTGATCGCGACCTGCTGGAAGCCCCAGCAGATGCATAGAACGAGCATGATGCCGAACGCAGTGGCGTCGAGCGGGCGACGGGCGGCTTTGGTTTCCATGGGAGGGACTCGGGAGTTAGTCGATGCGGCCCGCACCTTGATGGTCGCGGCGGGGCAGGGCAACCGCTATTTTCGCCGCGCGGCCGCAGGAAACGCGAAGGGGCCCGCATTTCTGCGGACCCCTTGCTTGTCTTCGTCGGTACGGCTCTGCCTTACTCGGCGGCGTCCTGGCGGGAAACCACCGTCACGCCGTTCTTTTCCGTTTCGACCAGGCCGTTGCCATCGGTACGGATGTACTTCTTGGCGCTGTCCGCGTCCGCCGGGATCTCGACCGAAAGACCCTCGGGGGTCGCAGCGGTCTGGCTGCGGCGGAAGGGCTTGGTGATCGCCGAGAACAGCCATCCGAACTGGTGCTTGATCACGTACGGGGCCGTGATCATGGTCGGAACCATGATCAGGGTCAGGGCCGTCGAGAAGAACAGGCCCGAAACCAGCGCCGCCGACAGGTGCACGAACCACGAGCCGGCAAGGCCGCCCACCACGATCTCGCGGCGGATGAAGTCGAACTCGATATTGAGCGCCATCGGGATCACGCCCAGCGCCGTCACCGTCGCCGTCAGCAGCACCGGACGCACGCGCTGTGCGGCGGTGAGCAGCATGGCCTTGATCGGCTCGACGTCGTCGTCACGGCGGTAGTGGTTATAGGTGTCGATCAGCACGATGCCGTTCTTCACCACGATACCCGCCAGGGCGACGATGCCCAGGCCCGTCATGATGGCCGAGAAGCTCATCCCCGTGACCAGCATGCCGAGCAGCACGCCCGCCAGGGACATGATGACCGTCGAGAGGGTCACCAGCACCTGGTAGAAGCTGTTGTACTCGAGCAGCAGCACGAAGAAGATCAGGAACATGGCCATGCCGAACGCCTGCACGATGAAGGCATTGGTGTCGTCCACCTGTTCGGCCGAACCGCCATAGGCGATGGTCACGGTCGAGGGCCAGGTCTGCGTGGCCTGCCAGGCCTGCAGTTCCTTGACCTTGGCGTCGGTCGCCACGCCCGGCTCCAGGTTGGCCGCCACGTTCATCACGTAGACGCCGTTCCGGCGCTGGATGTTGGCCACCTTCGGCACGGCCTTGCGCTCGATGAAGTTGGACACCGGCACCAGGCCCGAACTGGTCATGATGCGCAGGCCGTCGAGCGTATCGAACGTCCGCTCGTCCTGCGGCAGGCGAACACGGATGTCGAGTTCGTCGGTCGCATCGTCCGGGCGATAGGTGCCCAGCTTCACGCCCGAGGTCACGAGCTGCACGTAGGGCGAGAGCTCGCGCACGCCGATGCCGTACTTGGCCGCTTCCGCACGGTCGATGGTGACTTCCCAGTCGATGCCGGGTGACGGGCGGCCGTCTTCCACGTCGATCGTCTGTCCGAGGTCGTTCTCGATATAGTCGCGCAGCTTGGCGACGGCCGGAGCCAGGTCGGCATAGTTGGTGCTCTCAACGCGCAGGTTGATCGCCTTGCCGGCCGGCGGACCGTTTTCCTGGGCCGCGATCTGGACTTGCAGACCCGGGATGTCCTTGGTGCGCTCGCGGATATTGGCGAAGATTTCCTCGGCCTTGACGCGGTCGTTCCAGGGCAGGAGCTGCAGGTTGAACTGGCCGATCGTATCCGGCGGAGCGCTCGAACCCATCATGTTGGCGCCCGAACCGGCGAACGTCATGATCGAGTCCTGGATGCCCGGCACCTGCAGGATCTGGTCTTCCACTTCCACCAGCAGGTCGCGGATCTCGACCGGCGAGTAGTTGCCGCGGGCAATGACGTTCACCGTGCCGTATTCGGGCTCGGACGCCGGGAAGGCCTCCACGCCCGTCGGGTGGGTCATGTAGAGCCCGAAGATCAGCGCAATGATGCCCAGCCCCACGGGCAGGGTGATCAGCGGGTAATGCAGCAGCACCGAAAGCGCCCGCACGTAATGGCCCGAGAAGCCCTTGACCTTCTTGAGGTCGAACTTGTCCGGGTACATCACGATGTCGGCGGCTTCCTTCTCATCCTCATCGATATGCGCGCGGGCGATGATGCCGCCGATCACGGGCATGAAGATGAGAGCCGACACCAGCGAGGCCACCATGACCACGATCACGATGATCGGCAGGTAGCTCATGAACTTGCCGATGATACCCGGCCAGAAGAGCAGGGGGATGAACGCGCCCAGCGTCGTGAAGGTGGCCGAAACCACCGGCACGAACATCTTGCGCGCCGCCATGATGAAGGCTTCCTTCTTGTCGTAGCCTTCGGCCAGCTTTCGTTCGGCGTATTCCACGACCACGATCGGGTCGTCCACGAGCACGCCCACCGCCAGCACCAGGCCGAACATGATCATCATGTTGACGGTCATGCCCATGATCTGGACGACGAGGAAGGCGATCATGAACGAGATCGGGATCGACGTACCGATCATGATGGCCGGACGGATGCCAAGGGTCGCCACGCAGGTGATCATCACCAGCGCAACGGCGGTCAGCACGGCGGCTTCAAGCGAACGGTAGAGGCTCTTGGTCGAGTCGGCCTGGTCCACCAGGAACGAGTGCTCGATGCCATCGGGCCAGTCCTTGGTGAACTCGGTGGTGACCCGGCGGGTCTCGTCCGAGATCGAGATGACGTTGGTGCCAAGCTTCTTGACCACGCCCAGGGTAATGGCTGGCTGGCCGTCCACATGGGCGTATTCGGTCGCGTCCTTGAAGGTGCGCTGGATGGTGGCCACGTCGCCGAACGTCACGACAGTGTTGCCGTCGGTCTTGAGCGGCAGCGAATAGACGTCGGCGGCGTTGGTGATCAGACCCGGCACGTCCACGTTGAACGAACCCTTGCCCGTGTCGAGCGTGCCGCCCGGCACCACCATGTTGTTCTTGGCCAGCGCGTCCATCAGCTGCGCCGCGGTCAGGCCATAGGCCTCCAGGCGGTTGGTGTCGATGGTCACGGCCAGCATTTCGTCGCGGGCGCCCGAGATCGAGACGCTCTGGACGTCCGGAATTTCCTCGAGCTTCTTCTTGAGGTCCTTGGCCTTCTCGACCAGGGCGCGCTCCGGCACGTTGCCGTAGACGGCCACCGAGATCGAGGGCATGCCCGAGAACGAAATCTCGGTCACCGTCGGGGTGGTCGCATCGGCCGGCAGGTCGCCGGTCACGCCGTCGAGCTTGGCGCGGATATCGGAGAGCGCCTTGTCCTTGTCGGCGTTGACGTCGAATTCCAGGAACACCGAGGCGTGGCCGGTCGTGGAGGTGGACGTGTAGTTCTTCAGCCCGTCCAGGTCCTTGATGCGGTCTTCGATCGGCTTGGCGAGCAGGCGCTCGGCGTCGTAGGGGGAAACGCCAGTCTGGCTGACGGAAACATAGAAGTAAGGAATGTCGATTGCCGGGAAGCTTTCCTTGGGCAGCGACGTATAGGCGCCGAAGCCTGCGATCATGAGCAGAGCCATGATCGTCAGGACGACGCGCGGCATCCGAAGGATGCGTTCAATGAAATCAAGCATGATTAAGCCCCATCAGCCTTGCTGGCGTTCACGGTCTGCCCGGCCTGGACGAACTCCTGGCCGACAGTGATGACGTCCAGCGTCGCGGGCAGGCCCGTGACCAGAACGCCTTCGCGCGTATCGCTAATGATGGTGACCGGGTAGAAGGTCACCTTGCTATTCTCGACGGCGCGGACCCCGAGGGTGCCTTCGTCGTCGAGGGTCAGCACAGACTGCGGGAGCAGTTGAGCCGTGGCGGTGCCGAGGTTCACGGTCGCGCTCGCGGTGAGCCCGGCCTGGAGCGAACCATCGGCGTTGGGAATCTCGATTTCGATCGGGAACGAACGGGTGGCCGAGTCAGCGACCGAGGCGATGTAGGTCACCTTGCCCTCAGCCGTCCTGCCGGTCACCGTGGTGATCGTGGCGGGCAGGCCGAGGCGGGCGTAGCCGATCCGGGCTTCCGGCACGTTGCCGGTAAACAGGATCGGGTCCATCTGCACGATCGTGGCGCAGGGCGAACCGGCAGCCAGCATCGAGCCGACGGCGGTCATCGGGTCCTGGACGATGCCATCGCTCTTGGCGCGGATCTCGGTGCGGTCGAGTTCGGCCTTGGCCTGGTCGACAGCCGCCTGTGCTGCCTTGAGGGAAGCTTCGACCGTCACGACGCTATTGGAGGCCGCAGCGCCCTTGTTCACCAGCGCCTGGGTGCTGTTGTAGGCCGTCTGGGCCTGGGCGAGGGAGGCTTCCGCCTGGGCCACCGCCGCCTGGCGGGTACCCTGGTCGAGCGTGCAGAGCAGGTCGCCGGTCTTGACCGACTGGCCTTTCTTGACCGCGACGCTTGCCACGATGCCGGTGGTTTCGGCCGAAGCGGTCACGGTTTCCTTGGCCTTCGTCTGGCCGCGAAGCGGAACTTCGATCGGCATTTCCTTGGCGGTGAAGGTTTCAATGCGCACCGAACGTGCCGGGGCGGACTCGCCCTGGGTTTCGGCCTGGCGCTGAGCGATCGTCAGGTGAGGATCGACGTCGGTGTGAGTTTCCGATTCCGACAGGACCCCGGAATTCTCGAGGGCGGTCTTGACCGGCCCTTCCTTGTTACCGTCGACCAGTTCGACGATGTGACGCTCGCCATTGCCCGGACCCTGGCCGCCCTGAATGAGCGTCCCGGTCGCCAGCCACGCACCCGCGGCAACGACGATCAGGAAGGCAACGCCATAAGAAAAGAATGCACGCATAATCTAAAAAACCCCCGCTATTCTGCCGCTTCTGCGGCCTCGGTGTCGGGGCGCGCCATCGCGATTAGCTCGCGCATATGGGAAGCCATATGCTGCTGCGCAACCTCCATCACCGACAATCCGTAACGAACCACCCAGGCGTCTGCGGCGCTGAGCGGTTGATGACCCTGGAGGACGTCCTCCAGCTTTTTCTTGCCCTCGGCCATCTTGTCCATCTGCTCGTGCAGCCGCGCTTCCACGAGGCTTGCCGGCAGCAGGTGCGCGTAGCGCGCAAACAAGAGGAACGGAGAACGGTAGACGTCTTCGCCCAGCGGCTCGAACAGCGAGGCGACGAACGCCCGCCGGCCGGCTTCCGTGATGGCGTAGATCTTTTTCGCCGGCTTGCCGTCCTGCGGCTCCACGCGGCTGGTGACGAGCCCTTCGGCTTCCATTTTGGCAAGCGCCGGGTAGATCGAGCCGAAGCTCGCTTCCACGAAATAGGCGCATTCGCCTTCCACCGTCATCCGGCGAATCTCGTATCCCGTCGCTTCGCCCTCATAGAGGATCGAGAGGCAGACCGTCCTGACATTCATGTTAGTTGGTCTCCGGCGAACCCTATGCTCGCCAAATATATGGCGGCCGTATATATGCCGGGCCGGCATATGGCAAGCAGCGAGATCGTTTGGGGACGCGACCGGTTAACGCGGCATTAGAACGAAAGGCGACTGGCCGCGGATCAAAGGCGTTTACACACAACGCCTTACCTAAAGCTTAGACCTGGTGCGGCAAAGTCTCTACTTCCCGCATTTGCATGGCTGCCCTGCGTGCAAGGTCTAGGCTGCTGGCCGCCACGAAGAACGGATTGAGGAAGTCGTTCGCCGCTTTCCCGTAGCGAAGCGGCTCGCCATCGAGGGTGATCACCACCCCGCCCGCCGCCTCGAGCACCGCTTGCCCCGCCGCCGTATCCCACTCGCAGGTCGGGGTAAAGCGCGGATAGAGCTGGGCGTCGCCCCTGGCCAGGAGGCAGAACTTGAGCGAGGAGCCGACCGAGACATCGCTCTCGACCTTGAGTGTTTCGACCAGGCTCGCCAGCGCCTTGTGCCCGTGCGATCGGCTGGCGACGACGCGCATCGGCGCGGCGCAATCCACCCGGATGCTGCGGCGCTCGGTCTGCCCGCCCACGCCATGGCAGGAAAAGGCCCCCTCGGGCCCGCCGCAGAAGCACTCGCCGGTGGCCGGTGCCAGCACCACGCCCATTATCGGCCGGCCATGTTCGACCAGCGCGATGTTCACCGTGAACTCGCCGTTGCGCTTGATGAATTCCTTGGTCCCGTCGAGCGGATCGACCACGAAGAAGCGCTCGCCCAGCGCCGGTATCCGCCCGGCAGCGACGCTTTCCTCGGCCAGCACCGGAATGCCGGTCGGCGCCAGCATCTGGAGGATCACGGCTTCAGCTGCCGCGTCCGCCTCGGTGACCGGCGAGCCGTCCGACTTCGCCTCGGCCTCGAACGGGCGTCCATAGACGTCCATGATGACCTTGGCGGCCGCCATCGAAGCATCCAGCATCAGGTCGAGCATCTTGGTGGTCATGGACTAGTTGCCGATTTCGATATCGAGGCCCAGGTCGAGCGGCTTTGCCGACATGGTGATCTGGCTGGTGGAGATGAAGTCGACGCCCGTTGCCGCGATGGCCTTGAGCCGGTCGAGCTTGACGCCGCCCGAAGCCTCCAGCACCGCGCGTCCGGCGGTCAGTTCCACCGCCTTGCGCAAGGTCGCGTCGTCCATGTTGTCGAGCAGCACGATCCGCGCCCCGGCTTCGAGCGCTTCTTCGAGCTGGGCCAGGGTCTCGACCTCGATCTCGATCGCGACCAGATGCCCGGCGAAGGCGCGCGCCGCTTTGAAGGCTTGCGTCACCCCGCCTGCCACCGCGATGTGGTTATCCTTGATGAGGATGGCATCATCGAGCGCGTAGCGATGATTGGCGCCGCCGCCGCAGCGCACCGCATACTTTTCGAAAGCCCGCAGCCCGGGCGTGGTCTTGCGCGTGTCGCAGATGCGCGTCTTCGTGCCGTCAACCTCGCGCGCGTACTGGCGCGTCAGGGTGGCGATACCACTCAGGTGGTTGAGGAAATTGAGCGCCACGCGCTCGGCCATCATCACCAGCCGGGCATTGCCCCAGACGCGGCCGACGACCGTGCCTCGTTCGACCGCATCGCCATCGGCGACGGCAGGCTCGAATGTCAGCCCGTCCCCGATCAGCCGGAACGCCGCGGCGGGGAACGCAAGTCCGGCGATCACGCCCGCTTCGCGCGATGCCAGCACCGCCGAAGCCGTCGCCTGGGGCGGCAGCGTCGCCTGGCTGGTCAGGTCGCCGGCAAGCCCCAGATCCTCTTCGAGCGCGGCCATTACCGCCTTTTCGACGAGCGGCCTGGGCAGCTCTGCCACCGGTGTGGTCACAATATGCATCTTCGCCCTCCCGGCGCTTGGCGACGGTTTACGCGGGCTCGCGCGGGCTTGCAAGGATGGCAAGGAGGCCGGCTTGCCGCATCAGCCCCGGGGCGGCGGGGCGATGGAGCCCCGGGCCACCAGCGGGCATTCCATCTTGATCTTCTTCACGCTCGTGTCGCCCGCCTGGCGGTCGAGCAGGGCGCTCACCGCCCAGCGCGCCATTTCGTCATGCGGTAGCAGGACCGTCGACAGCGGCGGCTGCGCGTAGGTCGCCAGATCTTCGTCGTCGAACCCCACCACCGAAATGTCGTCGGGAACGCGCAGGCCCTTCGCCTTGATCGCGTCATAGGCGCCGATGGCCATGCGGTCGTTAAAGCAGAAGATGGCCGTGGGCGGATTGGGCAGCTCGAGCAATCGCGCCGTCAGCTCGCGCCCGCCATTGACCGTCCAGCCGCCGGTCACGATCAGGTCCGGGTCCACCGCCACGTCCCAGGTGGTGAGTGCCTGCCGATAACCCTGCGCACGGCTCCTGGCGGCCTCGATCCACTGCTCCCCGGTCAGGTGCGCGATGCGCCGATGCCCGGCCTTGAGCAGGGCCTCGGTGGCCGCATGCCCACCGGCGACATCCCCCGGCACAACGGAGGGAAAACGTGTGCGCTTCTCGTAGCAGTTGAGCAGCACCGTTGAGAGTTCGCCCAGCCGTTCAGGCGGTTGGGCAAGCTGCGTCGTCACCAGCGTCGCATAGATCACCCCGATCGCCTTCTGCTGCACCAGCATGTCGAGCGCGGCGTTCTCGAGCTTGGGGTCGCCGCGCGTGCAGAAAGTCGCCAGCAGCACGTCCTGGAGCGCCGCCTCGTCGCGCGCGCCTTCGATGAAAGGCATCGCGAAGGGGGTCGTGCTCACCTCGTCGAGCAGCAATCCGATGACCGGAGACGCGTTCTCGGGCACCGCATGGCGCGGTCCCTTGCGATAGCCGAGTGCCTCGGCCGCTTCGAAGATTCTCTGCCGGGTCGCCTCTGCGACGCGGGCATTGGTCACGCCGTTGAGCACGAGCGACACCGTGGCCTGCGAGACGCCTGCCCGGGCCGCCACGTCGATCATCGTCGCGCGTTTGCTCATATCTTCAACTGCTTGATCCGCCACCGCTGGTCGCTTCCTGCCACGTCGTGGCCTGGTTTGCCAAACTTATTTCCACTCCGCCCGTCGGGCCTGCTTGCCAAGGCGTGTTTCCTCGACTAGCGTTGCTAATAATATAACTAATAAGATTACCCAAGGGGGAGTCATGACCGTACGGGCAACCGTAACCGAGGCCGGCGCGCGCGCCGCTCTTTCGCTGGATGGCGCCTGGCGCTTCCGCATGGAGGGCGAGGAGAACTGGCGCTCCACCAACGTCCCGAACCCCTGGCAGGCCGAGTTTGCGGACCTGCGCCATTCGTTCGGCCGGGCGGTCTATGCCCGCGGCTTCACCATCCCGGCAGATTGGCAGGGCAGGGAAGTCGCCATCCGCTTCGGCGCGGTCAACTACGTCTGCGAGGTTTATCTCAACGGCAAGCTTCTCGGTTCGCACGAGGGCGGCTACCTGCCGTTCGAATTCGTCCTTCCCGCCGACGCGCTCGAAGCCGACAACGCGCTTGAAGTGCGCGTCGCCCTGCCCAGCGGCGACACTGCCGAATATCCGGACTATCCGTTCGGCGAAATTCCGCACGGCAAGCAGAGCTGGTACGGCCCGCTCGGCGGCATCTGGCAGTCGGTGACCCTGGAAGCGCGCGATCCTCGCCACCTCGTCCACGCCGCCCTCGACGCCGAACTCGCTACCGGCGCGGTCCGCGCGACACTCGAATTTTCAGCCGCCGCAAAGGGTGCGTTGGTCGAAGTCACCGTGACCGACCCCGACGGCGCCGAAGTCGTCTCGGCCTCGGGCGAGGCTGGTGCCGATATCTCCTTCGTCGTCCCCAACGTGGCGCCCTGGTCGCCCGAAGCTCCCAATCTCTATTCAGCCCAGGTCGATCTCAAGGCCGCCGACGGCGCGCTGCTCGACCGCACGCGCCACACCTTCGGCTTCCGCACCATCGAAACCCGCGACGGCAAGTTCTTCCTCAACGGCCAGCCGCTCTACCTTCGTGGCGCGCTCGACCAGGACTACTACCCCGAAGGCATCTGCACGCCGCCTTCGCTCGATTTCCTCGAGGATCAGGCGCGCAAGGCCAAGGAACTCGGCCTCAACCTGCTGCGCTGCCACATCAAGGTTCCCGATCCGCGCTATCATGAGGTGGCCGACCGCCTGGGCCTCCTGGTCTGGACCGAGATTCCGAACCTGCAGCACTTCTCCGAGCGCGGCGGCGAACGCCTGCGCGAGACCATGTCCGGTATCCTGCGCCGCGACGGCAATCATCCTTCGATCATCGCCTGGACCATCATCAACGAGGACTGGGGTACGCGCCTCGTCGAGAGCGCCGAGCACCGGCAATGGCTCAAGGACACCTATGACTGGCTCAAGGCCGAGGATCCTTCCCGCCTCGTGGTCGACAACTCGGCCTGCATCCCCAACTTCCACGTCAAGACCGACATCAACGACTACCACTATTACCGCTCGATCCCCGAGCGCCGCGCCGAGTGGGAGAAGCTGACCGAGGAATTCGCAGCCGGCGCCGACTGGACCTACAGCCCGCACGGCGATGCCGAGCGTCGCGGCGACGAGCCGCTCGTCGTTTCCGAGTTCGGCGTCTGGGGGCTCCCCAACCCGACCGAAATCCGTGACGCTTCCGGCAACGAGCCCTGGTGGACCGAGACCGGCGGCAACTGGGGCGATGGCGGCGCCTATCCCCACGGCATCGAAAACCGCTTCGCCACCTATCACCTGGGCAAGGTCTTCGGCTCGCTCGATGGCTTCATCGAAGCGGTGCAGTGGTACCAGTTCGACAATCTCAAGTACGAGATCGAGTCCATGCGCGCCCATGCGCCGATCGTGGGCTACGTCATCACCGAACTGACCGACGTGCATTGGGAGGCCAACGGCCTTCTCGATATGAACCGCAATCCGCGCGTGTTCCACGAACGCTTTGCCGAGATCAACGCCGACCTCGTCATCGTCCCGCAACTGGCGCACCACGCCGCCTATGCCGGCAGCGAAGTCGCCATAAGCCTCAAGATCGCGACGGGCGGCAGCTCCGTGCCCGCCGGCGCCAGTCTTTCCTGGTCGCTCGATGGCGGGGCATCTGGGGAAATCGCGGTTCCGCCCACCGGTGGCCTCGCCGTCGCCGATCTCGGCGTGCTCAAGGTGCAACTGCCGGCGGGCAGCGAAAATCGCATGGCCCGGGTCACTTTCTCCCTCCATGCAGGCGGGAAGGAACTCGCCGGCAACGAAATCGCCATCTCCGTCTACGCCCAGCGCTCGACTGCCGGTCTTCCCAGGGTCGCCACGAGCGATGCCGGTCTTGCCGCGCGGGCGACCGTTCTCGGCTACCAGGTCGTGGATGCTGCGAGCGCCGATGTCGTGCTCGCCCGCTCGCTTGCCGCCGCCGATATCCTGGCCATGCAGCAGGGCGCCCGCTACGTCGTCCTCGCCGATGGCAAGGCGCCCACCCATCGCAACCTGCGCTCGGATGTGGGCACGCGCGAGCCGCCCTTCATGCCCATCGTCGATGAGACGCCGGGCATGCCCATGGGCAGCGAAGCTCAGCTTCCCAATATCAACCTGGTGGAACGCCAGGGCACCATCTGGCGCGGCGACTGGATCGCCAATTTCAGTTGGATCAAGCGCCAGGGGGCCTTTGCCGACCTGCCGGGTGGCCCGCTGCTCGATGCCTCCTACGATCGCGTCGTGCCCTACCACGTCCTCACCGGCTTCCGCTCGTGGGAATACGAGGGGCTGGTCCACGCAGCCCTTGCTGTCGGCTATCTCAACAAGCCCGCCGCGCTCATCGCCCAGCGCTCGCTCGATCGCGGCGGCCTGGTGGCCACGACCTTCCGTTTGACCGAAGACGCCCCCGGCGCCGATCCCGTCGCTACCGCGCTTTTTGATGCAGTCATCAAAACGGCTGTGGGAATAGGCGCGAAACAAAAGCGCTGATGCAAGAAAATGACGCGATTTCAGCTAGATAGTATAAATATCAAACTATCGGGTTCGTATCGATTTTCGCGTTGACAAAGATGGTCCCTGCGATAGTTTGACCGCAGGGAACGAGGGCCGGTGCCAAACCGGCGAAGACCGGGAAAAACCGGTCGTGAGGAAGGTGGCCGACCTGGGAAGGGAGGCCGAGGGAGGAAAGCGTGGCCGATATCAGGCTCAAGAGCGTCAGCAAGCACTTCGGTGCCGTGCGCGTCATCGAGAATGTTTCGCTCAACATCGAATCTGGCGAGTTCATCGTCTTTCTCGGACCCTCGGGCTGCGGCAAGTCCACCTTGCTGCGCATGATCGCCGGGCTGGAGTCGGTCGATGGCGGTGAAATCTGGATCGGGGATCGCCGCGTCGACCAGCTGCCTCCCGCCCAGCGCGAAATCGCCATGGTGTTCCAGAACTACGCGCTCTACCCGCACATGACGGTCAAGGACAACATGTCCTTCGGCCTTCAGAACATCCGCATGCCCAAGCCCGAAATCGAGCAGCGCATCGCCAATGCCGCCAAGACGCTCGAGATCGACCACCTGCTCGAACGCCGCCCGGCGCAATTGTCCGGCGGCCAGCGCCAGCGCGTTGCCATCGGCCGCGCCATCGTGCGCGATCCCAAGGCCTTTCTGCTCGACGAGCCGCTGTCCAACCTCGATGCCGGGCTGCGCGTGCGCACCCGTGTCGAGCTGGCCCAGCTCCACCAGCGCATGCAGGCGACGATGATCTTCGTCACCCACGACCAGACCGAGGCCATGACCCTGGCGACCCGCATCGTCGTGCTCAACAACCGCAAGGTCGAGCAGATCGGCACGCCCATGGAGATCTACTCCCGGCCCGCCTCGCGCTTCGTGGCCAATTTCGTGGGTTCCCCGGCCATGAACTTCCTGCCGGTCACCCGCGTCACCGACCGGGAAGGCAAGGCGCTGGTCACCTTGCCCGATCAGTCCGAGGTCCAGACCCAGATCCCGACCAGCACTCTGCCCGGCGGCGACGGGCTGACCCTGGGCATCCGCGCCGAAGCGGTGCGCGTCCACGCCGATGGCGCCACCAAGGGCAAGTCGGACGTCATCGAGCGCCTGGGCGAGCGTACCCTCGCATACATCCGCCTGACCGATAACTCGACCATCATCGCCGAGGACGTGGGCAATAGCAGGCTGGCCGTCGGGGAGAGTGTCGGCCTGCGTCTGGATGGGGCCTCCGCGCATCTCTTCGATGCGCAGGACAAGGCCTACCACGCGGCCAACTGAGGAACACTCCCGGCGCTCCGGCAGCTCCAGCCGGGGGTCGGGGGAGGATCGGGAGATCCTGAAAGCTTGCCGAAAAGGCCTGGAGCGTTTTACCCAAAGGGAGGAATAACGTGAAGACTTTGATGAAGCTGGCCATGGTGACCACGGCGCTGATGACGATCAGCTCTGTCGTCCAGGCCAAGGAAACCGTGGTTTGGTGGGACTTCCTGGGCGGCGGCGACGGCGTCCGCATGAAGGCCCTGATCGACGAGTTCAACAAGGAAAACGGCGACAATATCGAAATCCAGGCCACCACCCTGGAATGGGGCACCCCCTTCTACACCAAGGCGCAGACCTCTGCCGCCGTTGGCGAAGGCCCGGACGTGATGACCTATCACATCTCGCGCCTGCCGCTTGGCGTTTCGACCAACACGCTTTCGGAAATCACCGCTGACGACCTCGCCAGCGTTGGCCTGAAGGCCGAGGACTATGCGCCCGCCAACTGGCAGGCCGCCCAGGTCGATGGCAAGCAATACGCCATCCCCTTCGATATCCACTCGATCATCCTCTACTACAACAAGGACAAGCTGAAGGCCGCTGGGCTCCTCGGCGATGACGGCCTGCCCAAGGGCCTGGATGGCGTGGACAACTTCAAGGCCGCGCTCCAGAAGCTCAAGGACGGCGGTTCCCAGTATGGCGTCTCCATCCACTCGGCCGCCGGCGACAGCCAGTGGCGTATCTTCTACTCGCTCCTGAATCAGCAGGACGGCAAGTTCTTCGCCGACGGCAAGTTCCTGGATGGCGACAACCTCGACAAGGCCGTCAAGGCCACGCAGGTCGTTGCTGACTGGGTGAAGGAAGGCCTTGCCCCCTCCAACACCGAGTATCCCGCGTCCATCGCGCTCTTCACCTCGGGTGAAGCCGCCATGCACATCAACGGCGTCTGGGAAGTCCCGACCTTCACCGACCTCGCTGCCAAGGGCCAGCTCGGTTTCGAATGGGGCGCGGTTGCCCTGCCGACCTTCTTCGATCACCCGGCTACCTGGGCTGACTCGCACTCCTTCGTCATTCCGAACAATGTCGGCAAGGACATGACCCCGGAAAAGCGCAAGGCCGTGATGGAAGTCATCGCCTGGATGAACAAGCACTCGCTCGCCTGGGCTGGCGCCGGTCACATCCCCGCCTACGGTCCGGTCCGCGACAGCGCCGAGTTCAAGGCCCTGCAGCCGAACGCCACCTACTCGGTGCTCGCTGACACCGCCGCGTTCGACCCGGTCTCGACCCTCGCCGGCGTTGCCTCGCCGGTCTATGACGCCGCTGGTAACTACATGGTGCCGGCGATCAACGGCGAGATGGACCCGCAGCAGGCAATCGAAGACCTGCGCGACGACCTGCAGGCTCAGGTCGAGTAACAATAAAGAGGAGCCGGCTGCCCAGCGGCCGGCTCTTCTGTCTTGGGTAGGGGATATTTCGATGATCAAGAACCGGACGGCCGAAGTCACGGCAGCGCTGATCCTGGTAGCGCCCTTCGTGCTGATCTATGCGGTGCTCTTCATCTATCCCACCATCCAGATGGTGGCGATGAGCTTTACCAACGCGCCCCTGATCGGCGAAGGCGAGTGGATCGGGCTCAAGAACTACACCAAGATGTTCGCGGACCGGAGATTCCAGACCTCGGTCATCAACACCTTCTATTTCGTGCTGCTGACCGTCGTTCCCAATACGCTGATCGGCCTGGGCATCGCCATGATGGTGAACCGCCTCAAGGGCTGGCAGCAATCCATAATCCTGGCGCTGTTCTTCCTGCCCTATATCCTTCCGGTATCGGTGGTCTTCCGCATCTGGAACTGGATGTTCGACATGCAGTTCGGCGTCATGCAGTTTCCGATCGAATTTCTCTTCGGCCAGCGCGTCCCGGTCTTCCGGACGCCCGCGCTCTTCCTGCCGGCCGTCGCCTTCGTCACCATCTGGTGGACGTGCGGCTTCAATATCCTGCTGTTCCTGGCGGGCCTGCGATCGATCTCGCCCGAGATGTACGAGGCTGCCTCCCTCGACAATGCCGGGCGCTGGAAACAGTTCACCCGCATAACCTGGCCGCTGATCTGGCCCGTCACGGCGCTGGTGCTCACCATCCAGCTCATCCTGCAGCTCAAGATCTTCGACCAGGTCTACCTGTTCGTGCAGGGCGGCCGCGCCGATCCATCCATGGTCATGGTGCAGTACATCTACACCACCGCCTTCCAGAAGAGCCAGGGCGGGTATGGCGCCACCATCGCCGTTGCCCTGTTCGTCATCATCATTGCCATGTCGGTGCTTCAGTTCACCGTTCTGCGCGCCCGAGGTGAGAAATGAGCGCCGTGACCGAAGACAACGCCACCGCCATCAGCCAGCGCCAGTTGCGGACCATCAAGGCCTTCGACATCGGCGGCGCCATTCTCGCCATCGTCACCCTGGTCTCGGCGATCATCTGGGCCTTCCCGCTCTACTGGGGCGTGATGACCACCTTCAAGCCCGAGTTCCAGGTGGTCGAGCCGGGCTTCAATCCCTGGCCGCGCACCTTCACGCTCGATGCCTATATCCACATCCTGACCCACACCAATATCGGGCTCTGGTATCTCAATTCCCTTGTGACCTCGCTCGCCGTCACCGTGCTCGTGGTCATCATGGGGGCAGGGGCGGGTTACGCCATCAGCCAGCTCAGCTTCCCGGGCCGCAAGATCCTCTGGTTCATGATCCTGGCCAGCTTCATGGTGCCCATCCAGGCGCTGATCGTGAACCACTTCGTGCTCATGAGCCAGTTCAAGCTCATCAACAACTGGCTGGGCGTCATCCTGCCCCAGCTCATCGTTCCGGTGGTGGTGATCGTCTACAAGCAGTTCTTCGACAGCGTGCCCAAGGAGTTCCGCGAGGCCGCCGTGATGGATTCGGCTAGCGAGTTCCGCATGCTGTTCAAGATCTTCCTGCCCATGAACTGGGGCGTCACCACCGCTCTCGCCATCATCACCTTCATCGGTGCCTGGAATTCCTTCCTCTGGCCGTTCCTCATCACCACCAAGGAAGAGATGATGAACGTCACGGTCGGTATTACCCAGGTCCGTGACTCCTTCGGCGTGCAGTATGCCCGCGAACTGGCTGCCGCCGTTCTGGCCGGCCTGCCGGTGGCCGTGGTCTACCTGATCTTCCAGCGCCGTGTGACGCAGGCCATCATGCTCTCGGCGGGCATCAAGGGCTGATCCCTCCCTGGCCGCGCACCTTCACGCTCGATGCCTATATCCACATCCTGACCCACACCAATATCGGGCTCTGGTATCTCAATTCCCTTGTGACCTCGCTCGCCGTCACCGTGCTCGTGGTCATCATGGGGGCAGGGGCGGGTTACGCCATCAGCCAGCTCAGCTTCCCGGGCCGCAAGGTCCTCTGGTTCATGATCCTGGCCAGCTTCATGGTGCCCATCCAGGCGCTGATCGTGAACCACTTCGTGCTCATGAGCCAGTTCAAGCTCATCAACAACTGGCTGGGCGTCATCCTGCCCCAGCTCATCGTTCCGGTGGTGGTGATCGTCTACAAGCAGTTCTTCGACAGCGTGCCCAAGGAGTTCCGCGAGGCCGCCGTGATGGATTCGGCCAGCGAGTTCCGCATGCTGTTCAAGATCTTCCTGCCCATGAACTGGGGCGTCACCACCGCTCTCGCTATCATCACCTTCATCGGTGCCTGGAATTCCTTCCTCTGGCCGTTCCTCATCACCACCAAGGAAGAGATGATGAACGTCACGGTCGGTATTACCCAGGTCCGTGACTCCTTCGGCGTGCAGTATGCCCGCGAACTGGCTGCCGCCGTTCTGGCCGGCCTGCCGGTGGCCGTGGTCTACCTGATCTTCCAGCGCCGCGTGACGCAGGCCATCATGCTCTCGGCGGGCATCAAGGGCTGATCCCTCGTTCTCCTGCACTGACCCTGGGCCTTGCAACTCCCGGCAAGGCCCTTCTTTTTGCCTAGTCTCCCACCGGCACGAGATAAGGCGGATAGCGGTCCCGGTCGAGCGGGGGCAGGTTGGCGATGCGCGGAACGGTCGTGGTCGAAGCGCGCTTGAGGTGGTGCCGCAAGGCTTCTGCCGCGCCATCGACATCCCCTGCCACCAGCGCGTCGAGCACCGCCAGGTGCTCCTCGAACGCCAGGTGCATGTCGGGGGTCGGGCCATAGCGCTCGAGCGTGTGCCCCGTCGCGATCAGCGAGCGCTGGCTTTCCCTGATGATACGCACCAACTGCCCGTTGGGCGCCGCCTGCACGACGTCGACATGGATGTCCCGCTCGAAATCGTTGAGCTCGGACGGGCTGGCGATGCCCCTGTCGATCAGCGCCTTGAGCCGGTCCCGCGCCGCTACCAGCCGTGCGTGGTTGAGCAGCGGGTAGGCGCTCCGCAGGGCCTCCGGCTCCAGCAACTGCCGGATCTGGTAGTGTTCGGAAACATGCTCGGGCGTCAGCTTGTCGGCAAACCAGCGCGCCTGCTTGTCCTGCCGGATCAGTCCGGCATGCTCGAGCCGCGTCAGGATCACATGGGCGAGCGTGGGGCTGATATTGTGGAACTCGGCCAGCGCCGCCCGGTCCAGCCCGAAGCTGCCGAACGCTACGCATGAGGAGACGGTCGCCTCGACGATGGGATAGATGCGCTCGGCAGCGCCCGAAAACCCGAAGGCATCGCGATCGGCTTCCGAAAGCTCGAGGCCGGCCTCGAACAGGTCCTTGCGGACCGGCGCCACCGGGCGACCGGTATAGGAGACGATCAGCCCGCGCCCGCGGAACCGCAGCACCAGCCATTCGGCCGCCAATTGTTCGAGCGCGATGCGGGCCGGCGTCCGGCTGACGTCCAGCGACTTGGCGATGCTGGCTTCTCCCAGCACGAGACCGTCTGGAAACACGCGCTTTTCGATGTGGCGCCGCAACAGCGCATAGATGGATTGGCTGAGCTGCTTGGGATCGCCCATTCCGTCGGGCAAGTCCAGAACTGCAAGTTCGCTCGTCATCGGCGGGCTCCCGTACCGTCGTGGGGTAACGAACCTAGGCGCTGGAAAGTGGCCCTACAAAGGCGCCTATTGCCGCAACCACCGCCTCGGTTACTCCGGGGTCACCTAGCGAATGGCCTGCGCGCTCGACCACCCGGATTTCACAGCCCGGCCATTTTTGCGCCAGGGCGAAGGAAGTGGCCGGCGGACAGAGCAGATCGAAGCGGCCCTGGACGATCTTTCCGGGTATTTCCGCAAGGTTTCCGGCGCTTTTCAGCAGTTGGCCGGGTTCCATGAAGCAGTCATGGCTGAAGTAATACGCCTCCATGAACGGGGAGGAGGCGAGGGGCGTGGCGGGATTGCCGATGCTTTCGAAGTTGAGGCGACTTGCCGCAGGCGCAACCTCGGACAAAATGCGTTCGGTGTCGTTCCAGGCGCGCGCCGCCGGCCCGTGGATGACCGGATCGGGGTCGAGGATACGCCGCCAGTAGGCATCGAGCGGCTGCGCCCGCTCGCCCTCCGGCAGCACGGAGAGGAAGTCCTGGTAAAGCCCGGGATAGGTCGTCGCCAGTCCGGTGCCGAAAGCCCATTCGAGTTCTGCCCGCGTCCCGAGAAACGTGGCACGCAGCACCAGCCCGCTGACGCGCTCCGGATGCGCCTCCGCATAGGCCAAGGCCAGCGTCGCGCCCCACGAGCCGCCGACCACGAGCCACTTGTCGATGCCCAGCGTCTGCCGGATCAGTTCCATGTCCGCGATGAGATGGGCCGTGGTGTTGGCCGTGCGGCCGCGTCGCGGCGTGCTGCGCCCGGCGCCACGCTGGTCGAACAGCACTGCACGGAACTGGCCCGGGTCGAAGAGCCGCCTGTGGCTCGGCTGGCACCCGCTGCCGGGGCCTCCATGCAGGTACACCGCCGGAATGCCGTCGGCTCGCCCGATGGTCTCTACATAAAGCGCGTGCCCGTCCCCCACCGGCAGCATCATCGTCGTCAGCGGGGTGAAGGGATCGGAATAGCTTCCGTCAGGCGCCATGCGCGTTTTCTTCCGGCTCCAGCGTGCCGCCCGAGAAATTGCGGTAGATGTAGCGGTTGGTGCCCTCTGCCGCTTCCGTCTCGGCGATCTTGAAGATCTTGTCATGGAGCGGGGAGAGCGAGCAAGCCGGGTCGGTATTGCCCGCGCTTCCCGTCAGTGCGAAAGCCTGGCACCGGCACCCGCCGTAATCCTGCTCCTTGAAGGCGCAGCTCTGGCACGGCTCGGGCATCCAGCCGGTGCCGCGATATTTGTTGAACGCGTCCGAGTTCTGCCAGATCCAGGCGATCGAGTGGTTCGAGCGCACGGATTCGAAGTCGAGGTCCGTGATCGTCTCGGCCGCATGGCAGGGCAGGACCTTGCCGGCGGGCGTGATGTTGAAAAACTGCCGCCCCCAGCCGCCCATGCACTTCTTGGGCCGCGTGGCGTAATAGTCCGGGATCACGAAGTCGATCGCCAGGATGCCCTTGAGCCGCTGCTCGGCCTCCTCGACCACCTTGGTCATCTCGTCGATCTGCTCGATCGTGGGCATCAGCGAGGCGCGATTCTTGAGCGCCCAGCCGTAATACTGGACGTTCGCCACCTCGATCCGGTCGGCATCCATGGCAACGGCCATGTCGATGATCTGCGGCAATTGCGCCATGTTCTGCCGGTGCATCACTGCGTTGACCGTCAGCGGCAGTCCGACCTCGCGCGCCCAGCCGGCCGCTTCCAGCTTCTTGGCATGCCCGTTGCGGAACCCGCCGATGCGGTTGGCCAGCACCGGATCGGACGCCTGGAAGCTGATCTGGATATGGGCCAGCCCCGCATCGGCCAGCGCCTCGAGCTTTTCCTTGGTCAGCAGCACGGCCGAGGTGATGAGGTTCGAATAGAGCCCCACATCGCTCGCGTGCTGCACCAGTTCCACCAGGTCCTTGCGCACCGTCGGCTCGCCGCCCGAAAAATGCACCTGCAGCACGCCGATCTCGGCCAGCTCGGTGAGGACCTTTTTCCACTCCTCTGTGGTCAGTTCGTTGCCCGCGCGCTCCATCTCGATGGGGTTGGAGCAATAGCCGCATTGGAGCGGGCAGCGATGGGTCAGCTCCAGCAGCACCGCCAGCGGAATCCCGTACTGTTCGGCAACCGAACGGTTGCCTTCCAGGATCGCCACCCCGTCGCGCGGGTCGGCAAGGGCAGGGCTCGAATGGGTGATCGAAGGGCTCATGACTTCGCCTCCACCAGGAACCCGGACTCGGCCAGGTCCTGCAACATGGCAATGACGTCCGCGCCGATTTCCTCGCGCGGCGCCGTGTACTTCTCGACGAGCAGGTCGATGACGTCCGCCACCGTCCGCTTGCCGTCGCACAACTGCAAGATCTCGACCGCAATCTCGTCGGGGGCCATCACCCGTTCGGGCACCAGCAGCACCCAGCGCTGCCGCGTCTCGTCGAACCGCAGCTTCGCGCCGCGCGCCAGCGTCGGCACGCTGGCCTCGCTCACCCTCATCCGCCGCCGCGCGGCGGGTGCGGCGGCCGTGTTCATTTCGCCTCCGGCACGAAGGCGCCCGGCGGCACGTTGCCTTCCACATAGGCGTGGTAGAGCGCGTCGAGCTGTACCCAGAGCACGTTGGTCTTGAAGATCAGCGCATTGCAGACCAGCGCGCGCTGTTCGGGTGTCCTGGCGTGATCCTTGACATAGGCCAGCGCGAAATTGGCATCGCGCGGAGCCTGTTCCAGCCGGCGCTGGAAATAGGTCATCACGTTCGGGTTGATGAAGTCATAGTGCTTGAGCATTCCCGAAATGCGCTCTTCGTGCAGGTTCGGCGCGAAGAGTTCGGTGAGCGAAGAGGCGATGGCCTCGAGCGGCGAGCGGTCGCGCACGAAGTGCACATAGGCGTCCACCGCAAAGCGCGTGGCGGGGAGGATGCCCTCTGCGGACTCGACATAGTCGGTGTCCAGCCCCAGCCCCTCGGTCAGCTTGATCCAGCGCTCGATGCCGCCTTCCGTATCGAAATTGCCGTCATGGTCCTCGATGCGATGCCGCCATTCGAGCCGGATGTTGCGATCCCGGAACCGCGACAGCACCACCGCGTCCTTGATGGGGATCGAGCTCTGGTAATAGTAGCGGTTGAGCGCCCAGGCCTGCACCTGGCCCTTGTCGAGCTTGCCGCCATGCAGCAGCTTATGGAACGGATGCAGGCTGTGGTAGCGGGTCGCCCCGATGTGCCGGAGCTGCGTTTCCAGCTCTTCCGCCGAGTTGAGTGGGGCATCGGTGGCCACCGAAAAAGCCGTCATGGCCGTCATAGCTTGATCTCCATACCGTCCGACGGAATGAGCCACCCCGCCGCTTCCGCCTCTCGCCGCTCGGGCGAGCCGGGCAGCAGTACGGGATTAGAATTATTGATGTGCAGGAAGACCTTGCGGTCGATTCCTGAATCAGAAAGCGCGGGAATTGCCGCCTCCATGGCGATGTGTCCCATGCGCTGCCCGGTCTTCCTGGAAAGTCCCTGGGCGATCATCTCGTCATCGCTCCAGAGCGTGCCGTCGAAGAACACCAGTTGGGCACCCGCCAGCTTGGCCTCGACCTCAGGCGTCACCCGTGCACAGGCCGCCAGGAACACCAGCTTCTGTCCGCCGGCCTTCTCGCCGATGACGAGGCCCAACGTATCGCCCGGCTGGTCATCGGAAATTCCTTCGAGATACCACGCCCCCTTGCCGGGAGCCTCGAAGGCCTCCACCACCAGTCCCGAGGGGGTGCCGTCCGGCAGCAGTGGTTCGAACGCCGCGTCCGTTTCAATCGGAATCCGTTTCACAAGATCGGGATTCAACACATTGAAAATGCTGTTCGACTTGAGGATCGCGTGCACCCGCTCATGGGCATAGACGCCGAAGGGCCATCCTTCGCGCAGCGACAGGAGACCGGCCACCGCATCGACTTCGCCATTGGTGAGGATGACGCCCGCGATCGGGCTGTGACGCAGCTTGGCGCCCTTGGGGTGGAGGGCCGGATTGTCGGTGATCTGCTGGCGGATATCGGGCGAGGCATTGATGAGGAACCAGTGCTCCCCATCCGCGCTCACCGCCACCGAGGCCTGCGTCGAGCGCAGTTCGGGCTGGCCGTTTCGCGCAGCCGAGCAGACGGCGCATCCGCAGTTCCACTGCGGCACGCCGCCACCCGCCGCGGCACCGAGAACGATTATGCGTAGCATGAGCTTCAGCGCTCGCGGCGGGATCGCTGTTACTTGCGCGTAGCGCAGGCGTACATGTTGATTTCCATGCTCACCGGCACTTCGACGATCTTGGGCTTGTTCCAGGCCATGAGTTTTCTCCTCAGGTAGTTTTTAGGCGGCACGATTGCCTGCCCGAGGAAAAGGCTAAGTGCGTGACCGGTTTACGCGCACTCTATGGCAGCGATAGGCGATGCCTATCGGCTAGAGGTCGTTCAGGGCCGGCCGGTCGAGGAACGGCGGCGTGGCCTCCAGCGTCGGCGCCACGAAGCTTGCGCCCACGTCCTGGAGCGTTTCCAGCAGGGTGGAGTAGGGCTCCAGCCGCCGGTACTGGGAGGGCACCATCGCCACGATGTGGCGCGGCGGCGACTGCACCTTGTAGAGCCTCACGCCATCGAGCGCCCCGGCGCCCGCCACCGTCGAGATCGCTGGCGCCAGGCACACGCCCAGCCCCGCCCGCACCAGCCCGATCGCCACCTCGAAGCTGCGGCATTGCGCGGCCACGCGATGCTCGGGCAGCATCTGGTCGTACCAGTCCTCCACGCGCTTGGCGTGCTGGGTTCCGAAGATGAACTGGATCGATTGGTTGAGCACCGCCCGCTGCCCCTTGCGCAGGTCGCGCGCCGGGACCCGCACATTGCTCAGGTCGAGGCTTTCGGGCACCACCAGCACCATCGGGTCGTCCACGATTGGCACCTGCAGGAAACCCACGCTGGCCTGCGCCACCGAGCTCGAAGCCACCAGACCGATATTGACCCGCCGCCCATAGAGCAACTCGAGCACGTCGCCCGGCGCATTCTCCTGGATATCGAAATCCACGTCCGGAAACTTGGCATGCATCGCCGTGATCGCCGCCGGCAGGATCACGCGCAGTACCGAGTTGATGCCGCTCAGCCGCACCGTCACCCGCTGCCCGCCGCTGAACTGGGTAAGGCCATCCTCGAGTTCGCGCATGTTGCGCAGCACCGTCTCGGCGCGGCTCATCAGGTAGTGTCCGGCGTCGGTCAGCGTCATCTGGTTGGAGCGCCGGTCGAAAAGGCGCGTGCCCACGATGCTCTCGAGCTTGGAAAGCTGCTGGGAGAGCGAGGGCTGCGCCAGCCCGAGCTGCTTGGCCGCCTTGGTCAGCGTCTCCGAATGCGCCACCGCCCAGAAGATGCGCAGTTGGTGCAGCGTAATCTCGGGCCGTTTCGCCTTGACCTTGCCCGTCGCCGGGCGCGGCGAGCGCAGCAGGGCGTTGATTTCGCCCAGGAGTTTATCGCTGTTGTCCGTTTCGTTTTCGTCCATGGGTCCGACCTTGTGGCGCTCTGGTCTCCTAAATCAGCTTTAGGTTTGCCCGACTGCTAACTTTCCAATGATCAAAATTACAAAACGAACGATAGTCACCTTGCGGTGATCCTGGGCAGGAAACGTTCGCCTTCCTTGCCCAGGAACGCCTCGAAGGCCACCATGCTAGGCGAAAGCGCCCGGTCGGCCCGCGTGACCGAGAACCATTGCCGCCGGATCGGCGTACCCAGCACGTCGAGCACCACGAGCCGCCCCAGTTCCACTTCCTGGGCGATGGTATGGCCGGAAATGAAGGCCAGTCCCAGCCCCGCCATCACTGCCTGCTTGATGGTTTCGTTGGAGTCGAGTTCGGTTCCCAGGTCGTCGATCCGCCCGGGGAGTTCGCCCAGGAAGATCTCGAGCGAGATGCGCGTCCCCGAGCCGCGCTCGCGCACCAGGAACTTCTCCTGCCCGATGCGCTCCTTGCTGATCTGCTGGTGCCTGGCCAGCGGATGGTCGGGTGGCGCCACGAAAACCAGCGGATGCTCGCCGAACGAAGCCGCCCGTACCGGCAGCTCGCGCGGGGGCCGCCCCATCAGCGCCACGTCCACCGAGTGGTTGTTGAGGCTCGCTATGGTCTCGGCGCGATTGCCCACGAACAGCGACACGTCCACGTCCGGATACTGCTTCATGAACGCGGCCATGATTCCCGGAGCGAAATACTTGGCCGTCGACACCACCCCCAGCCGCAGCGCCCCCTTGCGCACGCCCTTGATGGCGTCGATCTCGTCATGGAGCACCAGCAGCCGTTCCTCGATGGCCTTGGCGGCCTCGGCCACCGCCAGACCTGCGGCAGTCGGACGCATCCCCTCGCTGGTGCGGTCGAAGAGCTGCGTCCCCAGCATCGCCTCCAGGTCCCGCAATTGCAGCGTTACCGCCGGCTGCGACAGACCTAACTCGTTGGCAGCAAATATTATTTTGCCAGCCTTCTGCACGGCGGCCACGGCGCGAAGCTGGCGTAGGGTGATGTTCTTCATGGCATCACTATAAAAATCCCAAATAGCCTTTGCATAGATTATAAATTTTACGCCAACCCGATTGGCTGTTCGTCTGAACTCACCGCTTGAGACCGGCCCCAAGACTGGCCAGGCGGCTTGGAGGAACAGCCAATGCCCGCGCCGACGCTGGACGACCATCTCAACGCCTTTGTCAGCACCTCGTCTGCCGACTGCCTGGCCGTTGCCGATGTCGTCCGCAAGCTGGCCGGTGCCGCCGTCGAGGTGCGCGAGGCCATCAACCTGGGCGCCCTGGGCAATGCCTTCGCCGGCATCGCCGCCACCAATGCGGGCGGCGACGTGCAGAAGGACCTCGATGTCCTCGCCGACGAAATCTTCCTCAACGCCATGGCCGGCGCGCCGGTCGCGCTCTTTGCGTCAGAGGAACTGGAAAACCCGGTCGTCCTCGACCGCGAGGCCCCAATCGCCATTGCCATCGACCCGCTCGACGGGTCGTCAAATATCGAAACTAACGTCTCGGTCGGCTCGATCTTCTCCCTGCTGCCGGTGGTGCGGCCGCTGGAGGGAAGCGGCATGGAGACGTTCCTGCAGCCGGGTAGCTCCCAACTGGCTGCGGGCTTTTTCGTCTACGGTCCGCAGCTCGCGCTGGTCCTGACCCTGCGCGCCGGCACCCACATCTTCGTCTATTCGCCGCGCCAGAACACCTTCGTTGAGGCCTATCGCGACGTTCAGGTTGCGCACAAGGCCTCCGAATTCGCCATCAACGCCTCAAACTATCGTCACTGGGATGCACCGGTCCGGCTTTACATCGATGAGTGCCTGAGCGGTTCAGCCGGCGCCCATGCCCGCGACTACAACATGCGCTGGATCGCCTCGCTCGTGGCCGACACCTACCGCATCCTCATCCGCGGCGGCGTGTTCCTTTATCCCGGCGATAGCCGCAAGGGCTACGGCAGGGGACGCCTGCGGCTGCTCTACGAAGCCAATCCGATTGCGATGCTGGTTGAACAGGCGGGGGGCCTGGCGACCGATTGCGTGACCCGCACCCTAGAAATCCAGCCCACCGCGCTCCACCAGCGCGTGCCGCTGGTCTTCGGGTCGGCCTCCGAGGTCACGCGCATCGAGCACTACCACGCCGAGGCAGACCAGATCGGAGGGCGCTCGCCGCTCTTCGGGCATCGCGGTTTGTTCCGGTCATAGGTCGCGGGGGAGGGGAACTTGTCGCAACTGCATCCGATCATATCGATCACGGGCTCGTCGGGCGCCGGCACTACGTCGGTCAAGCGCATCTTCGAGCTGATTTTCCGGAGGGAGAACATCGGCGCTGCCTTCATCGAAGGCGACGCGTTCCACCGCTACAACCGGGTGGATATGAAGACCAGGATTGCCGAGGAGGAGAAGCGCGGCAACCCCAACTTCACCCACTTCCACCCCGATGCCAACGAGCTAGAAACGCTCGAATCCATCTTCGCCGAATACGCCCAGTCCGGCACCGGCCGCACCCGCACCTACATCCACGACGATGACGAGGCCAAGGATTTCGGAGTTCCCGCCGGCAATTTCTCGCCCTGGCGCGAGTTCGATGAGAGCGACCTGCTGTTCTACGAGGGCCTGCACGGATGCGCGGTGACCGATACGGTCAACTTGCCGCGCTATGCCGACCTCAAGATTGGCGTCGTCCCCGTGATCAATCTCGAATGGATCCAGAAGATCCATCGCGACCGGGCGACGCGTGGTTACTCCGCCGAAGCGGTAATGGATACCATCCTGCGGCGCATGCCGGACTACGTCCGCTACATCACGCCCCAGTTCACCCAGACCAACATCAACTTCCAGCGCGTCCCGATCGTGGACACGTCCAACCCCTTCATCGCGCGCTGGATCCCCACGCCCGATGAATCGATGCTGGTCATCCGCTTCGCCAACCCGCGTGGCATCGATTTTCCGTATCTGCTCTCGATGATCCACGACAGCTTCATGTCGCGGCCCAATTCCATCGTCGTGCCCGGCAACAAGCTCGACCTGGCCATGCAGCTCATCCTGACCCCGCTCATCTTGCAGCTCATCGAGCGCAAGCGGCGGGCGGCGTGAGGGGGCGGCCATGAACGCCACCATGCTCCCCGATATCCGAGATGCCGACGTTGCCGGCCGCACGGTGCTCGTCCGCGCCGACCTCAACGTCCCCATGCATCATGGCGCGGTAACCGATGCCACCCGCATCATCCGCTTCGCGCCAACCGTCGCCGCCCTCCAGCAGCGCGGCGCCAGGGTGGTGGTGATGTCGCACCTCGGCCGGCCCAACGGCCAGGTCAATCCGGTTCACTCCCTGGCGCCTGTGGCCAATGCCCTCGCCCGGGAGCTCGACACCCCCGTCCGCTTCGTCCCCGATTGCATCGGCGGGGCCGCTGAATCCGTCAGCCGCTCGCTCGCGCCGGGCTCGGTCGCCATGCTCGAGAACCTGCGCTTCCACGAAGGCGAGGAGGCCAACGACCGCAGCTTCGCGCTCATGCTCTCGGTCAACGGCGACATCTTCGTCAACGATGCCTTTTCGTGCTCTCACCGCGCACATGCCTCTACCCACGCCATCACGCGCCTCATGCCCTCTTATGCCGGTCCCTCGCTGCTGGCCGAGGTCGAGGCGCTGACCCTGGCGCTCGAAGATCCCGATCGCCCCGTGGCCGCCGTCGTCGGTGGCGCCAAGGTTTCGACCAAGATCGATATCCTGCGCAACATCGTCACCAAGGTGGATTTCCTCATCATCGGCGGTGGCATGGCCAACACGTTCCTCGCCGCCTTCGGCCATGATGTCGGCCGCTCGCTCCACGAACCCAATGCCATCGCCACCGCGCGTCGCGTGCTGGTCGAGGCGCAACGAAACAACTGCGAAGTCATCCTTCCCCAGGATGTCGTGGTTGCTCGCGACTTCGCTCCGCATGCGGCCAGCGAAGTCGCATCTGTTTCCGCCATCCCCTCGGACGCCATGGCCCTCGACCTCGGCCCGGCCTCGCTCGACCGCGCCCTTGGCGTGCTCGAGCGCAGCCGCACCCTGCTCTGGAATGGTCCCCTGGGCGCCTTCGAGATGGAACCCTTTGGCCAGGCGACTTTCGCGCTGGCCCAGGCGGCTGCCGACCTCACAGCGGCCGGTCGCCTGCTTTCCGTCGCCGGTGGCGGCGATACGGCCGCGGCTCTCGGCGCTGCCGGGGTGGCCGATCGCTTCACCTACCTCTCGACCGCCGGCGGCGCCTTCCTCGAATGGCTCGAGGGCAAGGAACTGCCCGGCATTGCCGCGCTCGCCGCACCCGCATCCGCTTTGGAGAACACCTGATGGCTCGCATCACCCTGCGCCAGCTTCTCGATCACGCCGCCGAGCACGGCTACGGCGTCCCCGCCTTTAACATCAACAACATGGAGCAGGGGCTGGCCGTGATGGAAGCGGCCAAGGACGTGGATTCTCCCGTCATCCTCCAGGCCTCGCGCGGCGCTCGTTCCTATGCCGGCGACATCATGCTTGGCCGCATCATCGATGCGCTCGAAGAGATGTACCCCGACATTCCGCTCTGCATGCACCAGGACCACGGCAACAACGTCGCCACGTGCCTGTCGGCCATCCAGCACGGCTATACCTCCGTGATGATGGACGGCTCGCTCAAGGAAGACGCCAGGACCCCGTCCGACTACGATTACAATGTCGGCATCACCGCTGAAGTCGCGCGCCTCGCCCACATGGTCGGCGCTTCGGTCGAAGGCGAGATCGGTGTCCTCGGCAGCCTCGAAACCGGGGAAGGGGACGCCGAGGACGGCCACGGCTTCGAGGGCAAGCTCGAGCGCCACATGCTGGTGACCGATCCCGAGGAAGCTCGCCGCTTCGTCTCCGAAACCAAGGTTGATGCGCTGGCCGTAGCCATCGGCACCAGCCACGGCGCCTACAAGTTCACCCGCGAGCCTACCGGCGAAGTGCTGGCCATGGAGATCATCGAAAAGCTCCACCAGGTGCTGCCCAACACGCACCTGGTCATGCACGGCTCGTCCTCCGTTCCCAAGGAGTGGCAGGAAGTCTTCAATGCCCATGGCGGCGACATGCGCGAGACCTGGGGCGTGCCGGTCGACGAGATCGTGCGGGGCATCAAGCACGGCGTCCGCAAGATCAACATCGACACCGACCTGCGCCTCGCCGCCACCGCCGCCATGCGCAAGGTCGCCGTCACCGATCCAGCCGAGTTCGATCCGCGCAAATTCTACAAGCCAGCCATGGACGCCATGCGCAGCGTCTGCCGCCAGCGCTTCGAGGCCTTCGGCACCGCCGGCAATGCCTCGCGCATCAAGGTCATTCCCCTCAGCCAGATGGCCAAGCGCTACGCCTCGGGTGCGCTCGACCCCAAGACCTCGGCCCAGCACGCCGCCTGAACACCACGAGATTTTTGAAAGGAACCGTCATGGATACCGCCGCAAAGACCGTCAGGGGCAAGGACCGCTACAAGTCCGGCGTCATGGAATACCGGAAGATGGGCTATTGGGAGCCCGATTACGAGCCGAAGGACACGGATGTCATCGCGCTCTTCCGCATCACCCCGCAGGACGGCGTCGACCCCATCGAAGCCGCTGCCGCCGTCGCCGGTGAATCCTCCACCGCTACCTGGACCGTCGTCTGGACCGACCGCCTGACCGCGACCGAGAAGTATCGCGCCAAGGCATATCGCGTGGACGAAGTTCCCAACGCCCCCGGCCAGTACTTCGCCTACATCGCCTACGATCTCGATCTCTTCGAACCCGGCTCGATCGCCAACCTCTCGGCCTCGATCATCGGCAACGTCTTCGGCTTCAAGCCGCTCAAGGCCCTGCGCCTCGAGGACATGCGTTTCCCCGTCGCCTATGTGAAGACTTTCCAGGGCCCGGCCACCGGCATCGTCGTCGAGCGCGAACGCCTCGACAAGTTCGGCCGCCCGCTGCTCGGCGCCACCGTCAAGCCCAAGCTCGGCCTCTCCGGACGCAACTACGGCCGCGTCGTCTACGAGGCGCTCAAGGGCGGTCTCGATTTCACCAAGGACGACGAGAACATCAATAGCCAGCCGTTCATGCACTGGCGCGACCGCTTCCTCTACTGCATGGAAGCCGTCAACAAGGCCGAGGCCGCCACCGGCGAGATCAAGGGCACCTACCTCAACGTCACGGCCGGTGACATGGAGGCCATGTACGAGCGCGCCGAGTTCGCCAAGGAACTGGGCTCCTGCATCGTGATGATCGATCTCGTGATCGGCTACACCGCCATCCAGTCGATGGCCAAGTGGGCGCGCAAGAACGACATGATCCTGCACCTCCACCGCGCCGGCCACGGCACCTATACGCGCCAGAAGAGCCACGGCGTCTCCTTCCGAGTCATCGCCAAGTGGATGCGCCTGGCCGGTGTCGACCACATCCATGCCGGCACCGTTGTCGGCAAGCTCGAAGGCGATCCGAACACCACCAAGGGCTATTACGACATCTGCCGCGAGGGCTTTAACCCGATGCGCCTCGAACACGGCGTCTTCTTCGACCAGGACTGGGCGAGCCTCAACAAGCTCATGCCCGTGGCCTCGGGCGGTATCCATGCCGGCCAGATGCACCAGCTCATCCATCTCCTCGGCGAAGACACGATCCTGCAGTTCGGCGGCGGCACCATCGGCCACCCGATGGGCATCCAGGCCGGCGCCACCGCCAACCGCGTCGCGCTCGAAGCCATGATCTACGCCCGCAATTCCGGCCGAGACTACCTGGCCGAAGGCCCGCAGATCCTCCAGGAAGCCGCCCGCCACTGCCTACCCTTGAAGCAGGCCCTCGATACCTGGGGCGACGTCACCTTCGACTACACATCGACGGACTCGCCCGATTTCGTGCCCGTCGCCACGGCCGCCGAATAAGGAGCATCTTCAATGCGCGTTACCCAAGGCACGTTCTCTTTCCTGCCCGACTTCAACGACGACCAGATCCGCACGCAGGTCCAGTACTGCATCGACAACGGCTGGGCCGTGAACATCGAGTTCACCGACGATCCGCACCCCCGCAATACCTACTGGGAAATGTGGGGCCTGCCGATGTTCGACGTCGCCGACGCCGCGGCAATCATGCTCGAGCTCGAGTCCTGCCGGAAGGTCCACGACGGCAAGTACATCCGTCTCTCGGCCTTCGACGCCTCGCACGGCTGGGAGTCGATCCGCATCTCCTTCATCGTCAATCGCCCGAAGGAAGAGCCCGGCTTCCACCTCGAACGCGACAACGGCCCCGGCCGCCAGCAGCACTACCACCTGCGCAGCTACGCCACCGACAAGCCGTCCGGCGAACGCTACCTCTGACCAGTTTTGCGGGGCCAAATCCTTATCACTCTCACGGCCCCGCAAGAGTCGGCGCGCCCGGGTCCTCAGTCCCCGGGCGCGCCCGACAGACCGGAAACGAGCGGCGTCGACCCGACGCCTCGCCACCACCACCGAACTTCCCTGGCCGCCGCAAGAATGCACGAACATACCGAGGACCAAGCCATGGACGCACTCACGCCCCAGATCGACCTCCGCCGCGAATTCGAAGACTCCGGCGTCGCCGAAGTGCTGCGCGAACTCGACCGCGAGCTCGTCGGCCTCGTCCCGGTGAAAACACGCATCCGCGAAACCGCAGCGCTGCTCCTCGTAGACAAGGCCCGCCGCGACCTCGGCCTCACCCAGGAAACCCCGACGCTCCACATGAGCTTCACGGGCAATCCCGGCACCGGCAAGACCACCGTGGCCCTGCGCATGGCCAACCTGCTTCACCGCCTCGGCTACATCCGCAAGGGGCACCTGGTCTCGGTCACCCGCGACGATCTCGTCGGCCAGTACATCGGCCACACCGCCCCCAAGACTAAGGAAATCCTCAAGAAAGCCATGGGCGGTGTCCTCTTCATCGATGAGGCCTACTACCTCTTCCGCCCCGAGAACGAGCGCGACTACGGCTCGGAAGCCATCGAAATCCTGCTGCAGGTCATGGAGAACCAGCGTGACGACCTCGTCGTCATCGTCGCCGGCTATGGCGACCGCATGGAAAAGTTCTACCAGTCCAATCCGGGCTTTCGCTCCCGTATCGCTCACCACATCGATTTTCCCGACTATACCGACGACGAACTGCTCCAGATCAGCGAGCTGCTGCTCGCCCAGCAGCATTACCACCTCGATGAAGGCGCCCGCAGAGCCCTCACCGAATACATCGCCATCCGCCGCACCCAGCCGCATTTCGCCAATGCCCGCTCGCTGCGCAACGCGCTGGACCGCGCCCGCCTGCGCCAGGCCAACCGGCTCTTCGAATCCGCCGATGGCCCGATGAGCGCGGAAACGCTCTCGACCATTGCCGAGCCCGACATCCGCAAGAGCCGCATCTTCGCGGCGGAAGGAATGAAACGGTGAGCCTCATCATCGCACCATCGGTCCTCTCGGCCGATTTCTCTCGCCTCGGCGAGGAAGTCGAAGACGTGATGGAGGCCGGCGCCGACTGGATCCATCTCGACGTGATGGACGGCCACTTCGTCCCCAACATCACCTTCGGCCCCCCGGTCATCAAGGCGCTGCGCCCACGCACCAAGGCGGTCTTCGACTGCCACCTGATGATCGAGCCCGCCGATCCCTACCTCGCAGCTTTCTCGGCTGCGGGCGGCGACATCATAACCGTCCACGCCGAGGCCACGAAGCACCTCGACCGCTCGCTCCAGGCTATCCGCGACCTCGGGCGCAAAGCCGGCGTCTCGCTCAATCCCTCGACGCCCGAAACCGTCATCGAATACGTGCTCGACCGGCTCGATCTCGTCCTGCTGATGACCGTAAACCCGGGCTTCGGCGGCCAGGCCTTCATCCCCGCCGTGGTCGAAAAGGTCCGGCGCGTGAAAGCCATGATCGGACGCCGGCCCATCCAAATCGAGATCGATGGCGGCGTCACGCCGGAAACCGCGCCTTTGGTCGCAGGGGCAGGGGCGGACGTATTGGTCGCAGGGTCAGCAATCTTCAAAGGCGGTAAAGATGACTATCGCCGCAACATCGATGCCATTAGAAGGGCAGTCGCGGCGCAACATGCCGCCTGACCCGCTAAGGACCGATGTACAAAGCTCAATCCATGCCTGACGAGGCCGAGAAAGCCGCTGCCGCCTGGCCGCGCGTGATTCTCTTCGATCTGGACGGAACGCTGATCGATTCCGTCCCCGATATCGCTGCATCCGCCAATCAGATGCTGGCTCGCGAGGGCCTCAATCCGCTCACCGTGGACGAAGTCCGCGCCATGATCGGCCACGGCATCCGCATGCTGACCAAGCGCGTTTTCGCCGCTCGCGGTCAGGAGCTCGATGACGGGGCGCTCGACTACAAGACCTCGATCATGTCGGGGATCTACGCGGAAAACCTCACGGTGCTCACCACCGTTCACGACGGCGCCCGCGAAATCCTGGCTCACTACCGCGCTCTCGGCACCAAGCTTGCCGTGGTCACCAACAAGCCCCAGCTCGCCACTGAAACCGTTCTCAGCGCCTTCGGCCTCAGCGCGGATTTCGACCTCGTCATCGGCGACAGCGGCCTGCCGCGCAAGCCCGAGCCCGACATGCTCCTCCACGCGGTGGCGCAGCTGGGTGCGACCACCGCCGACACCATCATGGTGGGCGACAGCCCCGCCGACATCGAATCCGCACGGGCTGCCGGCATCGCTTCGGTCGGCGTCCGGGGCGGCTACACCAACGTGCCGCTGGAATCGCTTCAGCCCGGCGCGATAATCGAGCGCCTGTCCGATCTCCCGAACGCCATCGAGGCTCTATCTGCGCATGTCTGAGCTCAAAGCTCTGATCTTTGACGTCGATGGGACCCTGGCAGAAACCGAAGAGCAGCACAGACTGGCATTCAACGCTGCCTTCGCCGGAGCCGATCTCCCATACGAATGGTCAGAGGATCGATACCGTGAACTTCTCGGCGTAGCCGGCGGCAAGCAGCGGATGGCGGCCTATTTCGCCGCGGTCGGCGGCGACACCAGCGTCGGCGCCATCGCCGCCCTGCACCAGGCCAAGAACCGCCACTACGCGGAGGCCGTGGCCGCCGGTGAGGTGCGCTTGCGCACTGGCGTTGCCCGCATCCTGATGGAAGCGCGCGACGCGGGACTGCGCCTCGCCATCGCCACCACCACCAGCCGCGAAAACCTCATGGCGCTGCTGCACGCCACCATGGGGTCGGCCCACCGCATCTTTGAGGTGATGGTCACCGGCGAGGATGTCGCCAACCTCAAGCCCGATCCCGAGGTCTACCTCAAGGCCATGGCCCAGCTCGGCCTGCCGCCCGAAAACTGCCTCGCCTTCGAGGACTCGGCGCTTGGTCTGGAATCGGCCACCCGCGCGGGCCTGCGCACGGTGGTCACGCCGTCGATCTACACCAGCCACCACCGCTTCGGCCCGGCGGCGCTCGTTGTCAACTCGCTGGGCGAACCCGGCTCGACGATCCGCGTCTACGACGGGACCCTGGCTTCCAAGACCCACGTCGACCTCGCCGCCCTTCGCCAACTCGTCGGCTGAGGGCACGGGAGCGAGGGTAGGGGAATTTACCTATATCTCTCTTCCCCAGCGAAGGCGGGGGCCGGAGAGTCTCTCCACCACACCAGGCGCGCGATTGGACCCCCGCCTTCGCCGGGGGAAAGAGGTTGGGGGTAGGGCACCCCAAACCCAGCCCTCAGTTCAGCGCGTCCTTGAATACCTTCCCGTCCCGCATGATCAGCGGAATGCGGGCGCCATCGCCCATCAGCACCGAGACATCCTCGAGCGGATTGCCATCCACCACGATCAGATCCGCCTTGGCGCCCTCGGCCACGACGCCGATCTCGCCCGTCATCTGGCAAAGCTCTGCCCCTACCGTCGTCACGGACCGCAGGATTTCCGCCGGCGTCAGCACTTTCGCCAACAGCTCGAACTCCATGCAGTGGTACGATCGCAGCTCGCCCAGCAGGTCAGAGCCGAACGCCATCGGCAGCCCGGCATCGCGCATGATCTCGAGCGAAGCGAGCCCACCCCTGCGGACAGTGTCGATCTTGGCGAACTCGGTCTCCCCGAACCCGAACCGCTTGCCTTCAAGGTGCAGGGCTTCGTAGGCGACAAGCGTCGGCACCGCGATGCAACCCTTGTCCGCCGCAATCTTGGCTGTCTCCGGCGAGATCAGGTTGCAATGCTCGAGCGAGCGCACGCCCAGCTCGGCGCAGCGGCGTATGGCGGCATCGGTATAGACGTGAGCCGCCACGTAGATTCCGGCATTCTCGGCTTCCTCGACCATGGCCAGGATTTCGTCGCGCGAGAACTGAATGGATTCGATCGGATCGTTCGGGGAAGACACGCCGCCATTGGCCATGATCTTGATGAACTTGGCGCCGCCCTTGATCATCTCGCGGGTGACCTTGCGGCACTCATCGACGCCATCGACGACATAGCCCATCGAGCCCAACCGCTCATGCATCATGGTCGGGCGGTCATCGGTTCGCGGCCGCAGGTCCGCATGGCCGCCGGTCACCGTTAGTCCCTTGCCGCAGATCACCAACCGAGGCCCGTCGATCAGCCCGTCCTCGACGCCCTGCACGAGCCCGACGTCGGCACCGCCCAGATCGCGCAGCGTGGTGAAGCCGCGCTGCAGCGCCTCCTCCATCACCCGCGCCGAGCGCAATGCCGCCAGTGAGGTCGGCGCGATGATGTTGGACCAGAGGTTCAGCGTCTCGGCCACGACATGCACATGGCAGTCGATAAGCCCGGGCATCAGCGTCTTGCCGTCGAGGTCGATCTTGCGGGCATCGGCGGAGAGGTTCTGGCCCACGGCACGGATGGTGCCGTCCTGAATCAAAACATCAAGTCCTTCACGCAAAACGCCAGCTTCGGCATCCAGCACCCGGCCGCCGGTAAAGAGAGTGGATGACATTATTCACCTAAGGGATTGAGGGGATTCAGGGATTGAAAGTTCGAGTCTGGGGTCTACCCCCACCCTCAATCCCTCCCCACAAGGGGGAGGACGCGATGGGGCATGATTGAGCAGGCAGATCTCCCTCCCCCTTGTGGGGAGGGAACAAGGGTGGGAGTGACTGGCACTGGGATATTGGCGTTTCCCCTCCCAGCCTCCCCGCAAGCGGGGAGGTGTTTCGATCGTGTTGCTGGCGCATGGGGCGCTCGACAACCACGGTCAGCACCTCCCTTGCGGGGGAGGCTGGGAGGGAAACGCCAAACTCACCGATGATGGCACGCCACCAACCGCCCATCGGCTCGCGCCGTGAGAGCCGGCTCGATGCGCTTGCACTCGTCCGTCGCCAGCGGGCACCGCGTGTGAAAGGGGCATCCGCTCGGCTTGTTCGTCGCACTCGGAATGTCGTCGTTCCGCGCTTCGAACGTATGCCGGTTACGCGGGTCGAGCGAGGGCGCCGATTTCATCAGCAGCTCGGAATACGGATGGGTCGGCGAAGCGAAAATCGCCGCCTTGGGCGCCAGCTCCACGATCTTGCCCAGATACATCACCGCTACCTGGTGCGAGATGTGCTCCACCACGCCCAGGTCGTGCGAGATGAAGAGATACGACACCCCAAGGTCGCGCTGCAGGTCCGCCAGCAGGTTGAGAATCTGCGCCTGCACCGAAACGTCCAGCGCCGACACCGGCTCGTCGCACACGATGATGTCCGGCTTGAGCGCCAGCGCCCGGGCGATGCCGATGCGCTGGCGCTGGCCTCCAGAGAACTGGTGGGCGAAATTGTCCGCCTGGTCCGGCCGCAGGCCTACGCGGGCCATGAGCTCGGACACGAGCTCCTTTCGCTCGGCCATCGTCCCCACATTGTGGATGTCGAGCGGCGCCCGGATGATGTCGCGCACGCGCTGACGCGGATTGAGCGAGGAGAACGGGTCCTGGAACACGATCTGCATGCGCTTGCGATAATTGCGCAGCGTCGCGCCGTGGAAGCTCCCCACCGTCTGCCCATCGAACGACACCGAGCCTTCGGTGGCCTTGACCAGCCCCATCAGCGCCAGGCCCGTCGTCGACTTACCGCACCCGCTTTCGCCGACCAGGCTGAGCGTCTCGCCGCGCCCGAGCGTGAAATCCACGCCATCGACGGCCTTGACCGCGCCGACCTGCCTTTGCAGCACGCCCTTGCGGATCGGAAAGTGAACTTTCAGCCCTTCGACCTTGAGGAGCGGAGCGGCGGCCTCAGACATTGTCGTGCTCCCAGCAGGCGGCGAAGTGGCCGGGTGATTTCTCTTCGAACGGCGGACGCTCCTCGCGGCAGCGCGCCGAGGCGCCCGGGCAGCGCGGCGCGAAGGCGCAGCCCTTGGGCAGGTTCCAGAGCGGCGGTACGGTGCCCGCGATGTCGGTCAGGCGGTCCGCGCTCTGCCCGCGCGGAATGGCGCCCATCAGGCCGCGCGTATAGGGATGGATGGGGTTGTCGAAGAGCTCATAGACCGAGGCCTCCTCGACCTTGCGCCCCGCATACATGACGATCACACGGTCGGCGACTTCCGCCACCACACCCAGGTCGTGGGTAATCAGCACCTGCGCCGTGCCCAGCCGGGTCTGCAGGTCCTTGATGAGCCCGAGGATCTGCGCCTGTATGGTCACGTCGAGCGCCGTCGTCGGCTCGTCCGCCACGATGATGCGCGGCTCGCATGCCAGCGCCAGGGCGATCATGGCGCGCTGGCGCATGCCGCCCGAGAGTTCATGCGGATATTGCGTGGCCCGGCGCGCCGGGTCGGGCATCTGTACGAGCTTCAAGACTTCCACGGCCCGCCCCCAGGCTTCCTTTTTGCCCACCTTGCGGTGCTGGCGCACGCCTTCGGCGATCTGCTCGCCGATGGTCAGCACCGGGTTGAGCGCCGTCAGCGGCTCCTGGAAGATCATGGCGATCTTTTCGCCGCGATAATCTTCCACCTGGTGCTGGCCCATGGCCAGGAAGTCCTGGCCGTCGATCTCGATCTTGCCCGCCGCCACTGACGCTGCCTCAGGGAGGAGGCGAAGCAGCGCCAGGGCGGTCATGGATTTACCGCAACCGGATTCGCCAACGATGCAAACGGTTTCACCGGCGGCGACGGACAAGCTCATGTCGGAGACCACCGCAAACGGTCCGTTCTCGCTGGCGATGCGGACATTGAGTCCTTCGACGGCGAGCACCGGGGCCCGATCCTGGTTGTGGATTTGAGCGGTCATCTGCGTGGTTCCGTGTTCTCTCACTTAGTCGGTGGCGCCTTCGAGGTTGCCAACCATGAAGCCGTAGTCACCGGCCTCGACGACGTTGCGCGTCAGGTGCTGCATGATCATCACGCCGTTCTCGAACGGGGTTGGGATCTCTTCGATCACTTCGAAGTCGTAGGGGCTGACGACGCGGCCGAGAAGCTGGCCGCCCTTGATCACTTCGCCATTGGCGGGGCACAGGGGCTCGAGCCAGCCGCCGTGCTTCGGACGAATCCCGACGAGCTCGGTCACCACGATCTGCTTCGGGTTCGGCTTGACCTCACCCTCGATCACGCCCAGGTGCCGCAGCATGTTGAGAAGGCCATTGAGCGTGCGCTCGACATACGGTCCTTGGTCGACGATGCCGCCGCCCAGTTCGACCGTAACCACCTTGGTGCCATGGCGGTCCATGGTCACCGACTTGGTGGTGCCAGCATAGACCGTGCCTTCCTTGCCCTCGACCGGGCGGTAGAGGCACTTGGAGCCGAAGGCGCGCGACAGCGGTTCGTCGTTCCAGATGTAGACATAGTCCACCGTCGGACGATCGGTGCCCGAGTGCAGGTCGATATGGTAGTCGAGCTCGTTGAAGTAGTTGTTGGCCAGCGCATCGGCGAGCTGCTGGGTGTAGTTGCCGCGCGGGCTGCCGGGGAACTCGCGGTTGAGGTTGAGCTCGTCGAGCGGCGTGAAGCGGTGGTTGACCGCGAAGGCCCGCGGATTGGCAACCGGCAGCAGGAGGATGCGGCCCTTGAGCGGCATATCCTTGATGGCGCGGAAGAGTTCGAGGATCGTCTGCGAGCCGGCATTTTCGTTGCCGTGGATCGAACCGGAAATGCCGATGGTCGGGCCATCCTGCTCACCCACCAGTTCATGCACGAAAAGCAGGGCGTCGCTGCCATCCGCATGGGTGGTGAACTTGTGCCGTAACTTGTTGATCGCCTTGACCATTCTATAGTCCTTTTTCAGTCAAATTTTATCGTTTGGCGTTGCCGCCGCGCGAGAGCTGGCGCGGATCGAGGATGTCGCGCAGGCCGTCGCCGAGGAGATTGAATCCGAGCACGGTGATCATGATCGTCGCGCCCGAAACGATTGCCAGCCACGGCTCGTCACGCATGAAGCGCGTGCCGTAAGCGAGGGTCCAGCCCCAGGTCGGGGTCGGGGGAGGAAGGCCGAAGCCCAGGAACGAGAGGGCCGATTCCGCGATGATCGCGGTGCCCAGGCCCAGCGAGGCCAGGACGATGATCGGGCCCAGTGCGTTCGGCAGGATTTCCTTGAAGAGGATCCGCATCGGGTTCGCCCCGAGCGCCTTGGCCGCCTGCACGTAGTTCTGCTCGCGCAGCACCAGGGTGGTGGCCCGCACCACCCGGGCATATTCGGTCCAGAACACCACGATCAGCGCCAGCGCCACGTTGACGACGCCCGGTCCCATCACGGCCACGATGGCCAGCGACAGCACGATCGCGGGGAACCCGAGGAAGATATCGGTGATGCGCATCAGCAGCAGGTCGATCCAGCCGCCGAAATAGCCGGCGATGAGGCCTACCGTCGTGCCGATCAGGGCCGCGCCGCCAACCGAGACCACCGCGATCGAGAGCGATACCTGCGCGCCGAAGACAAGGCGCGACCAGAGATCGCGTCCGAAATTGTCGGTACCCAGCCAATGGGCGGCGCTTGGCCAGGCGAAGCGATTGCGCATGTCCATCTGCTCGACGCCATGCGTCGCCACGTAGGGGGCCAGCAACGCCAGCAGCACGATGGTGATGGTGATGACCGCCCCGACGACAAGCGAGGTGTTACGAAGAATGCGAGGAACGCGCATGGCTTTCACCCGAGCCTGATGCGCGGATCGACCGCGGCATAGAGTAGATCGACGATGAGATTGACCAGCGCGAAGATGATCGCGAAGGTCAGCACGATGCCCTGGATCAGCGGAATGTCGCGCTGCGAGATCGCCGAGATCGTGAGCTGACCGAGCCCCGGCCAGGCGAAGATGCTTTCGGTCAGCACCGCGCCGCCCAGCAGGGCACCAAAGCGCAGGCCGATGACCGACAGTACGGGCAGCAGCGCGTTGCGCAGCGCATGGCGCACCACCACCCGCGGCCGGCGCAGGCCCTTGGCATAGGCCGTGCGCACGAAATCCTCGCGCAACACTTCGAGCATAGAGGTGCGCACGAGCCGGCTGATGATGGCGGCCGAGTTCACCGCCAGCGCCAATGCGGGCAGGATGATATGGGCCAGGGAATCCCAAAGCACCTGCGGCTTGCCCGTCAGCGCCATCCAGATGGCCGAGGGCAGGGGCTCGCCCCGCCCGATGGAGGGCAGCCAGCCGAGTTGAACTGCGAAGAACAGCATCAGCAGCAGGCTCAGCCAATAGACCGGCATGGAAACGCCGAGCTGGGCGAAGAGCATCGTGACGGTATCGACCCACGTCCCCTGCTTCATGGCGGCCACGACGCCCAGCACCATGCCGATGATGGTTGCCAGCAGCAGCGCCACGACAGCCAGTTCGACGGTCGCGCCCAGGCGTCCGGCAATGATGCTGGCCACGGGTTGGTTCTGGAAGATCGAGCGCCCCATGTCCCCATGGAGGAGGGCGGCGAAATAGTCCCAGAGCCTGATATACCAGGGATTGTCGAGGCCGAGCGAGGCACGCAGGTTCGCGATGGCGTCGGCGGATGCTTCCTGTCCAAGCAGCACAGAGGCTGGATCGCCCGGAATGAGCAGCAGCAGGCCGAAGGTCACCACAACCATCCCGATGGCCATCGGGATCAGCAGCAGCAGGCGTCGGGTCACATAGGCAATCATGCGATGACGATCTCTTCGAGCTTGCGCGGGTACTTGGTGAGGCTGTTGGGGCCGGCCGCCGTCACGTGCACCGTATCGGCAAGACGGAAGCCACCCAGGTCCGGCACGTAAAGCGCCGGTTCGGTCGAGCACACCATGTTGGGCACGAGCACGGTTTCGTCGCCGCCTTCGACCCACGGCGGCTCGTGGAACATCACGCCCATGCCGTGGCCGACGCGATGCAAGCAATACTCGCCCATGCCGCTCTCGCGGATATAGGCAAGCGCGAGGTTGTCCGCCGAGGCGCAGGTCTTGCCAGCGATCAGGGCCTCGGTCGCCATCTTCTGGGCTTCATAGGCAACGGTGTAGTATTTGGCCTGGTCGGCGCTCGGCTCGCCCAGGATGAAGGTCCGCTCGCTCTCGGCGGCGCGGCCGCCGACGCGGCAGCCGAGCGAGAGCATGAAGCTTTCGCCCTTCTGGAAGCGGCGGGCCGACGGCATGCCGTGCGGGAAGGCGGAGTTGAGCCCGCCATAGACGAGGCCGCCCGCGATGCCCTGGACCAGCATGATGTCCTCATGCTCGCGGTTCATCACATCGAGCGCATGGCGCATGATGTAGCTTTCGACCTCGATCTCGGTCGGCATCTGGCCGCCCGAATGGAAAGCGTCCGAAATCATGGCGACACCGGCGGCGACCATGCTGTCCGAAATCCGCGCAGCTTCCTGCTGCAGCACGATTTCCTCGGGATACTTGGTCAGGCGCATCGTCGAGACCACCGTGGTGGGCTTGACGGTCGCATTGGGGAAGGCGGCGGCGATCTGCGGGGCGCGCGCCATCGAGATACCGGCGCTGTGCCCGATCGTGCCGGTCACGTTGCCGAGCGCGCGCGCCAGCACGTCGAACGGCTTGTCGATGCCGGGGAACTCGAAATAGACCACCGGCTCCGCCGCCACTTTCTGGTCGGCGCAATGGGTTCTTTCGAGTTCGGGAATGAGAATGAGCGCTTTGTCCTGCGTGAGCGCAAAGACCACCGGGCGTTCGGTCGCGTAGTGCGAAAAGCCGGTCGTGTAGATCACGTCGTCATTGCTATCGAGCAGCAACACGTCGATCCCGGCTTCGGCCATCCGTGCGCGGATATCGCGGTGGACGCGGGAATAGTACTCGGCGCTCAGGCGCTGCTTGAAAGTCATGGCAAGGCTCGGGGCAAGAAGAGAAAGGTGGCCGGCGCGTTTGGGCCCGCGCCGGCCTTCACAGCAGATTAGTCCTTGTAGCCGATCAGGCCGCGGAGATTTCCGCGTGGGGTGGCCTGAACTTCGACAGGGATGTCCTTGCTGTAAAACAGCTGATAGCCCTGATCAGACACGATGTAGTACGGCAGGTCGAACGCCAGGATCTTGGCGGCTTCCTGATAGGCGGTGGCACGCTCGGACTGTTCGGTCGCGGTGCGGCCCTTCTGAAGAAGCTCGTCCACCTGCGGGTTGGAATAGCCACCCCAGTTGGTCGAGCCGCCGGTGGTCAGCTGGTTGAACAGCAGACGATCCGGATCGACGATGTTGAGCCAGCCGAGCAGGGCGATCTGGTGCTTGCCCTGCTGGACGTAGTTGGTCGAGAACGACGGCCAGTCCGAGATCTGAGCCTGGGCGTCAACGCCGGCCGACTGCATGACGGCCTGGATGAACTCGATCGACTGCACGCGGTTCGGGTCTTCGCTGTGGGTCGAGAGCGTGACCGTCAGCTTGTTGCCGTCCTTGTCGAGGATTCCGTCGTTGTTGCTGTCGGTCCAGCCTTCCTCGGCGAAGAGCTTCTTGGCGCCTTCGACGTCGAACGTGGGCTGCTTGATGTCGGCCGAATAGGCCCAGGACGACGGCAGGATGATCGAGGAAGCCACCGCGTCCACGCCATTGTAGATGTCGTTCACGATGGTGTTCTGGTCGATCAGCATCGAGAACGCCTGGCGCATCTTGGCGTCGGCCAGCAGCGGGTCCTTGACGTTGTAGTTGATGTAGGTCACGCCCAGGCCCGGCTCGATGACGTTGCCGAAGCGATCATCGGAAGCGAGGCGCTGGATGTCCTGCGGCGAGAGCGGGGACTGGATGGCATCGAGGTCACCGGCTTCGAAGGCCTGCGCGCGGGCGCTGTTGTCGCCGATGATCTTCATCGTGACCTTGGCCATCTTGGGCTGCTCGCCCCAGAAGTTCGGGTTGGCTTCGAGTTGGATGTCGCTGCCGCGGTTCCAGGCGGCCAGCTTCATCGGCCCGGCGCCGAGCGGTTCCGAACCGATATCCTTGCCGCCTTCGACGGCGGCCTTCGAGACGATGCCGATGTCGAGGTAGGAGAGGAGCGGGGCGTAGGGGGCCGAGAGCGAGAACTTGACCGTCTGCGGGTCCACGGCCTCGATCTTCTCGATCGGGGTGTAGAGTCCGCGCATCGGCGCGTTGAAGTCCTTGTCGATGATCGAGGTGAAGGTGAACACCACGTCATCGGCCGTCAGGGGCGAGCCGTCCGAGAACTTGAGGTCCGGGCGCAGGTGGAAGATCCAGGTCTGCGGATCCGGCGTTTCCCAGCTTTCGGCCAGGTCCGGAACGGCGGCCAGGTTCGGGGTGATGTGGACCAGGCCCGAATAGATCAGGTCGATGGCGCGCGAGGCGGTCGTGTCACGCGACAAGCGCGGATCGAGCGTGCCTGCGTCGACGTCCATGCCCATCACCAGGGTATCCTTGGCGTTCTGCGCCAGCACCGGGGCAGCCCCCGAGGCCATGGCCAGCGCCAGGATGGCAGCGCTCGTAGTCAGTAGCAGTCTCTTCATAGTTCATCCCTTGTTGAACAGTTGTGACGCTTAAGCGTTTGTTTTGGTTAGCTTACCAACGCTCCGGTCGGCTCCTTCTCCACCTCGCCCGTCTTGGAGCGGCGTAGGTGGGCCAGGTAGGGGACCAGCACGTTTTCGAGTGCGCCCTGATCGGGCGAATGGCGATATTCGAAGCACCGCATGCCCGGGCGGGCGAGCCCCGCGACCTCGTCGGCGCCCGTGGCGAAGATCACCACGTCGCATTCGGCGATGGTTTGGTTGAGGTCGGGCGCGGACGACCACGTCACCCTGATTTCCGCCACGTGCGGCGCGAATTCGCGGATCGAGGGTCGCATGATCGCGATGAAGTCCTTGAAGTGCGTCACCGCCGCGATCTTGGTGCGTGGATCGAGACTGGCCAGCGCCTGCCGCGTCTTCTCGGATGGAATGAATCGCAGGGCCAGCAGCCGCGCCTCGGGCACCAGCGCCTGCACCTCCATCTCGCGATGCACGAAAGTGAGCACGACATCGGCCCGCGCACATTGCTCGCGCGCTTCCGGTGACGCCTTGAGTTGCTCGAGCATGATCATGCGCACCTGGTCGTCGGCCGCCAGCACGCGCTTGATCTCCTCGACATAATCCCGCGTCGGCCCCGGAAACAGGCCTACGAACACGATGTTGAGCCCCGAGCGCGGCTTGCGCATCTGAACCTGCGCCGTCACCATCGACAGTAACGCCATCGGCGAGACACCCAGGTGCTCGGCCTTGCCCAGCAACTCATCGATGTCGGCGCGCAGCGCGTTGATGGGTTGGTCCTCGTGCAGCCGCGCATGCGGATCGCGCGCTGTAAACGCGCCGAGCCCGCGCTTCATCTCGATGAGCCCGGCATCGCGAAGGTCCTGATAGACCTGGCTGACCGTCATCGGGGCGATGTTGAGGTCGGCCGCAAGCTGGCGCACCGATGGCAGCTTTGTCCCGTACGCCATGTCGCCGTGCGAAAGGATGTAGCTCAAAAGGCCATGCAACTGCGTGCTCACCGGAACGGGCAGCGACTTGTCTATCGATGTGGCGTCCAGCGGGAACATATGGAACATGGGTGTTCTAACCATCCAGTACACCAAGACCGTAACATGTGTTTCGTAGTGCGCAAGTGGCTAGCGCAAAAAATGTTCATGTGGAGAAAGTGCGTACAAACTGGGCGGATAAGTTAAGGAAATCAACGATTGTGGCAGCGCCGGCGCTCACTAAACCGGTTTCCAAGCGGGACTGAGTGCGCTACGCAGTGGGGCAACGACCACAATCACTGGCGTACGAGGTGTACTAATGGACTATGTCAACCTTGGCCGAACCGGCCTCAAAATCTCGCGGCTTGCACTGGGTTGCATGACCTTCGGTTCACCCAGCTGGTCCAGGTGGGTGCTCGACGAAAGCGGCTCGCGCCCGATTATCGAGAAGGCCATCGAATACGGCATCAACTTCTTCGACACCGCCGATATGTATTCGCTCGGCGCCAGCGAGAAGATCGTGGGCAAGGTGGTTCTCGAGCATCTGCCGCGCCACAAGGCCGTCATCGCCACCAAGCTCTACAATCCCATGAGCGATGACCCGAACGATCGCGGTCTCTCGCGCAAGCACGTCTTCGAGGCCGTCGACGGCAGCCTCAAGCGGCTCGGCACCGACTACATTGATCTTTACCAGCTTCACCGCTTCGATTACGGCACCCCGCTCGAAGAGACGCTCGATGCCCTCAACGATGTCGTGCGCATGGGCAAGGTCCGTTACCTCGGCGCTTCCTCGATGCATGCCTGGCAGTTCATGAAGGCCATCGGCCTGCAGCGCCAGTACGGCTGGGCGCCCTTCGTCTCCATGCAGCCGCACTACAACCTCATCTATCGCGAGGAAGAGCGCGAGATGCTGCCGCTCTGCCTGTCCGAAGGCGTCGGCGTCATTCCGTGGAGCCCGCTGGCGCGCGGCCTGCTCGCCGGTAAGCGCAACGAGGGGCAGACCTCCGTGCGCGCCGAGACCGACAAGACCGCCCACGCGCTCTATGATCGCAGCAAGGCGCAGGACGATGCCGTCATCGCGGCCGTCCGCGCCGTCGCCGAGCGTCACGGCCGCCCGATGGCGCAGATCGCTTATGCCTGGGTAGCCTCACGCCCGGCCATCACCGCCCCGATCGTGGGCATTTCCAAGCTCGAGCAGTTCGCCGATGCGATCGCCGCGCTCGAGGTCAAGTTGACCGACGAGGATGTCGCCGAGATGGAAGCGCCCTACCACGCCAAGCCGGTGGCAGGGCACGTCTGAAAAACGAAGGGCCGGCCGGTGATCCAGCCGGTCCTTGCGGATCATCGCGTCGAGGCGATGCCGTAAATCTTCTCGATATCGTCGAGCGCCAGGTTGGCCGCCATGATGCCGCCCGCAGTGGCCCAGACCGTGTCGGACACGGCGTATACCTGATTGGCCTTGGCCGCCTTCAACTCTGCCCAGAGGGGCGAAGCCATCCACGTTTCGGCTTCCTTGGTCGCACCGCCGTCACCGATTTCGTAGCTGAAGTGCAGCAGCCGGTCGCCGTCTAGTTCCGGGATGCGTTCCATTGTGATCTTTTCGGCCAGGCCCGGCTTGTCCTGCGCTGCGGGGCGGCCGAACCCGATGTCCCGCAGAATGGAGCCCGAGAAGCTGTCATTGTTGTAGGCGTAGTTCTGCCCGGCAATGAAGCGGACGAGGCCCACCACTTCCTTATTGCGTTCGCCCAAGGCATCCTTGATCGCCGCCACGCGCCGGGCGTAGTCGGCCAGCGCCGCATCGACTTCTGCGCTGCGTCCAGAGGCATCCGCATAGACCTTGATGTTGTCTTTCCACTGTCCGGTGATGTTCTCCACGAACACCGTCGGAGCGATGGCCGATAGCTGGTCGTAGATTTTCTCGTGCCGCTTCTTGTTGCCCAGGATGAGGTCAGGCTGCAGCGCGGCTATGGTTTCGAGTTCGGGCGCGAGCTCCTCGCCGACCACCTTGGTGTCGGCCAACTGCGCCGCTATATGGTCGAACCACGGATCGGCATTGGCGGAGCGCGCCGCGCCGACCGGAACGATGCCCAGGGCCACCAGGTCTTCGGTCGCTTCATTGGTCAGGGCGACAATTCGCACAGGGTGATCGGCAAGGGTTGTCGTGCCCATGGCGTGGGTGAGGTCGCGGGCGAGGGCCGCAGGCGCCCATGCGAGCACGGCCAGCGGAAGAGCGAGCAGAAGTCGGCGGTTGATCATTATGTCCCGTTATCTTGACTAACAAAGTCAGTTTTCTTTCGGGCCTAAGGCCCTGGAAGTCAAGCGCCTGACCGCAAGGCAAGGCGGCGGACGATCGGGATTATCGCCAGCGAACAGACGGCGGGAACCGACGCCAGGGCAATCCAGGGGAGCGCAGCGCCGGGGCCGGGTGCGAGGGCGTGTTCAAGGCTCGGGCCGAGCAGCACATTTCCCACGAGCACCGCGAGGCCGCCCGCCGAAGCCAGCGCGCCATAATAAGTGGCGGTGGAGCGCCCGTTGGCGAAACGGGGCACCATGTCCATGGCAACGGGCCTGACGGTCATCTGTCCCAGGATCAGCAACACGACCAGCATCGCGGCCGGAACGAGCCTGAGAGGCCCGGCCGGCGCGGGAAACGCGGCGCAGGCCGCAACCGCCAAAAATGCCAGGGCCATCAGCGCGAAGCCGAAGAAAAGGCTGCGCGACCAGCTGATCGTGCTGACGCGACGCGTCACCGGCATCTGCAGGGTCACGACCATCAGCGAGGCGAGCATGAAGAGCGGCGCCAGGTCCGCGTCAGAGCCGCCGGCCCGGCGGATCTCGACCGGAAGCGCGAAATAGAGCTGGTTGTAGCTGAACAGAAACCCGCTATGGGCCAGCGTGAACGCGATGAACAGGCGGTCGCTGAAGACTCGCCACCATTGATTGTCCCGACTTGGCGCCTCGCTCGGCGAGGTGCGCGGCAGATAGGTGTGGAGAACCACATAAGCCGCGGCGAAAACCGCCGCGCCGCCTAGCGCCATGGCCTGGAAGCCGATGCCGAGCAGCAGGGCGCCGGCCAGCGGCCCGACGATGGCGCCGAGTTCGCCCCACACCGCCATGCGGGCGAAGAAGTGGGCGCGCGTTTCCTTGCCCTGGCGGCTTCGCGCTTCGCCAACGCTCGCGGCCAGCGAGGAAATCGCGGGCGAAAACAGCGCGCCGGCAAAGCCGGTGAGGCAGGCACCGAGCAAGACAGTGGCGAAGTCGCGGCTCACACCCAGCACGACGAAGCCGATGACGCGAACGGCGCAGCCGAGCAGGATCAGGCGGCGCGGGCCGAGCCGGTCGGCAAAGGCGCCTCCCACGATGAACAGGCCTTGCTGGGAAAACGTCCGGATGCCCAGAACCAGACCGATCGCGACGCTTTCGAGCGCCAGGTCGTCCCTCATGAAAGCCGCCAGGAACGGCACCACCATGTAAAAGCCCATCATGAAGATGAACTGGTTCGAGAGCAGGAGAAGCGGCTTGACCATCAGGGCGGGGCTTGGGGCAGGGGAGGCCAGCCATGGCCTAATCATCGCGGCAAGACAAGGCATTGCGCCGGGGAGCCGGGCGCCGCGCCTTCATCCTTGCCCGAGGCTGTGGAAAACTAGGAGCCCTGGGCCTCGAGCGCCGCGCCGCCGAAGCGCGGGCGCTTGCGGGTGAGCTTGGGGGCAGGGGCCTCCGCCAGTTCCTCAAGGATCGGGCAGTCGGGGCGCGCGTCGCCGTGGCAGTGGTTGGCCAGATGCCGCAACGTGTTGCTCATCTCCTGGAGGGCTTTGGCCTTGCGCTCGAGTTCTTCGATGTGGCCGAGGGCGATGGCCTTGACGTCCCCGCTCGCCCGCGAGCGATCGCGCCAGAGCGCCAGGAGATCGCCCATCTGCTCCACGGAGAAGCCGAGGTCGCGGGCCCGGGCGATGAAACGCAGGGTGTGAATGTCGTTGTCTTCATAGACGCGGTAGCCGGAATCGGTGCGATGGGCGCTCGAGATCAGTCCGATGGATTCGTAGTAGCGGATCATCTTTGTCGAGATGCCCGAGGCCCGGGAGGCTTGTCCGATGTTCATCGCGGGGCTCCTTGTCGTCACTGCCATCGATATAGGTAAGCCTTCCAATGATGGGAAGCTCAAGGGGGCTTGACCTTCCAATGGTGGCAAGCTGCACAAACGGCGCGTTTCGAGGACGAAAAGGAACGATTGTCATGCGCCTCCCCGCCACCGCCGCCGTTGCGCTACTGCTGATCGCGGCATCCGCGCCGGCTCACGCCCAGGACCATTCGATGCACGGCGCCGTCGCCGCGCCCGCGCAGCTTCCCGCAATCTGCCTCGAGAACGCCAAGGGGCACGACATGGCGGCAATGGCCGCCGCGCCCGCCGAGGGCGATGAAGGTCATCGGGCTATGGCCGCGACCATGGACGCGATGCATAGCGACATGGCCGCCGGCATGACGGCGACCGATATCGACGTCGCGTTCGTGTGTGGGATGATCCCGCACCACCAGGGCGCCATCGACATGGCCCGGGTCGAACTGCAATACGGCAAGGACGAGTGGGCCCGCGCCATGGCGCAGAAGGTGATCGACGCCCAGGAGCAGGAAATCGTCGACATGCTCAAATGGCTGGAAGGCAAGTAGCCAAAGGCGAAGGGCGGGCCTGCGGGCCCGCCCTTCGGTTCTAGCCGGCGGCGGCTGTCCGCGCCTTGGCGGGCATGCCGGCGCGCAGGGTGCCGGTCAGGATGAGGCTGAGGCCGAGGAACGGCAGCAGCATGGCCAGCCCGCCTCGCATGCTCGTGTGCTCGGCCACGAACCCGATCATCGGCGGCCCGATGAGGAAGCCGGTCAGGGCGATGAAGGAGAGTGTCGCCACGCTAGCCGAGGCCGGGCGGTCCTTGAGACTTGCCGCGGCGGTCACCGCCAGCGGGAAACCCACCGAGACGCCGAAGCCGATGACGGCGAAGCCGGCGATCGCGACCTGCATGGCGGGAGCGAAGTAGACGATCACCAGCCCGATGAGGGCGCAGACCCCGCAGAACCGGGCGACCGCGACTGCTCCATAGCGCGTGCGCAGCCAGTCGCCGCTGAACCGGCCGGCGGCCACGAGGCCGGCGAAGACCGAGTAGCCGATACCGGCCTGGGCCGTCGGCGAGCCGAAGACGTCGCGCAGGAACACCGCCGACCAGTCGGCGATGGCGCCCTCGGTCATGCCGATGCCGAAGACGAAGAGGCAGATGCCGAGCAGCATCGGGCCGGGCGGCTGCCACTTGCCCCTGGGCGCAGCGGCGGCGGCGATGCGCTCTTCCTTGCCGTGGTCGGGCAGGACGTTGCCGACGACGAGTGCGACCGGCAGCACGATCACGGCCGCTAGCGGAATGGCGACGGCGGCGGCGACGCCAAGCGCGGCGAAGGCCGAGCCGATGACGCTGCCCGCCATGATGCCGAGGCTCCAAAAGCCGTGGCAGGTGCTCATGATCGGCCGGCCGCCGTGCTTCTCGACTTCATCGGCCTTGACGTTGAGCCCGAGCTCAAGCGTGGAAATGGCAGAGCCTGCGAACATGAGCGCGACGAAGAGGCTTTCGCTGTTCCAGGCCAGCGCCGGCAGCGCCATCACCAGCGAATAGACGATGAACCCATAGATGATCGTGGCGCGCGCGCCGATGCGGGCGACGAGGCGCCCCGCGAAGGGGAGGGTGAGCAGCGTGCCGACCGGCAATCCGAGCAGCGCCAGGGCCAATCCGGCAGGGCCGACGCCGAGGTGCTGCTGCACATCCGGGATGCGCGGAAGCCAGCTCCCGAAAGCGATGGGCTGGAGAAAAAATATAAGCATAATCAATCGATTAGGTGACATTCAGCCGGTCGCAATCGATAAAATTTGAATGAAAAAGGCGCGACCTTGCGATCGCGCCCGGATGAATCAGGCCTTGCGCGGCGATCCCATGGGGAATGGCGCGTAGCCGACGAAACCGGTCAGTTTCCACTGTCCGCCGACCTTGCGGCAGAAATAGAGCGTCTGCCAGTTCATGATGTCGGCGCCGCCGTCAGCGCGCGCGATGGTGCCGTCGAACTTCTTGTGCGCCACTGCGATATCGCCGTTGATCTCGATGTGCTGCAGGTTCGTGGCGCGGAAGATGCCGGCGCGCTGGTCCTCGGCATAGACGACCTTCTTGGCCTCGGCCGCCTGGCGCAGCCACTCGTCGCGATAGACCTCGAGCGTGGGGAAGCCGATGCGCCAGCTGTCGGGATTGTCGGACTTGCCGGCGTCGATCCCCAGGAAACCTTCCTTGATGAAGTCGCCATCCACCATGCCCCAGTCGGCGGCCAGGAACGCGTCGATGTCGCGCTCGACAAGCATCGTCCAGATCTCGCGACGATCAGGGTCGTTGGGGAAGGGATTGGTCATAAAGCTGGACATCGGCGTGCTTTCGTTGTCAGGTTTTGTTCAGGGACGTTCGGGAAACGTCCGGCAGTGTGGCGCGATCGGGGATTCGCCGCGCCAATATGTTTGAAATTTACATTTATGCAGTCCCCTCGACCTGTCCATGAAAATCCTCCTTTTCATGCACAGGGACAAGTGGGCGCGCCCACGGCCCCGCCCGATTTCTCACCATAATGCACGAAAAGCGTGCGGTAAACGCCCATTTTCTGGGCTTAACGTACCTCAGAAACCGATTTCACCCGCCCGGCTTAGATTGGTATGCAAATCCGTGCGGAAGGCGCTTGACATCCGACCAAAGTCGCTCCTAGTCTTGAAAATCGTTTACAAACGTGGCGGGCAAAAAGTCCGTCAAAAGACTAAAGGGTTCAGGGGCGTCATGAAGGTAGGGATTATCGGGCTGGGCTTCCGGCTCGGGTATTTGGCGCATGTCTTCACCGAGATGGTGCCGGGTTTCGAGATCGTCGGCTATGTCGACGATGCTCCGGCAGGCGCCACCTACGCGGCCGAGCACGGCGTCTCCATCGGCACGTCCTACCCCACCCTCGAGGACCTGCTCGAGAAGGCCGAATTCGACGTCCTGATGGTCGGCTCGCCCAACCACATGCACCTTGGCCACATCCGCACCGGCCTCGAGCACGGCAAGAAGGTCTTCACCGAAAAGCCCGTCGTCACCACCATCGAAGAGACGATGGCGCTGGCCGAACTCATCGGCCAGTACGGTTCGGACAACGTGATGGTCGGCCTCGTGCTGCGCTACGCCCCGCTCTACAAGGACCTGCGCAAGGCGCAGGCCGAAGGGCTGCTGGGCGGCGTCGTCTCCATCGAAGCCTCCGAAACCATTCCGCCCTATCACGGCGCCTTCTTCATGCGCGACTGGCGCCGCTACGAGCGCTATTCGGGCAGCTTCATGCTCGAGAAGTGCTGCCACGACCTCGACCTCTATAACGGGGTCATGGGCTGCCGGCCCAAATACGTGTCCTCCTTCGGTGGCCGCAAGATCTTCGTTCCGGAGAACGCGCCCCAGAGCCAGGGCATCAACGACATGGAAGTCTATTACCGCAAGCCTTCCGGCTGGATGGGCTCGGACAAGGTCTTCGACAGCGACGGCGACATCATCGACTACCAGACGGCCAACGTGGAATACGAGAACGGCTCGGCGCTGCTCTTCCACACCAACCTGTCGGTCCCGCACGATTTCCGCCGCTTCGCCATCATCGGCTCGAAGGGCATGGCTGAAGGCGACTTCATCCGGAACTACTTCCAGGTGACGGACTCGCGCACCTCCAACCGGCTGATCGACACCACCTACCAGCTCTCCGAGCTCTCCCAGCACTACGGTGCCGACGAGCAGATGGCGACCGATATCGGCAACCACGTCAAGAAGGGCGAGCAACTGCCGGTTTCGGTGGTCGATGCGCTCGAAGCGGGCCTGCTGGCCCTCACCATGGACGAGGCCCGACGCACGCGAAGCGTAGTGGACATGACCCCGATCTGGCAGCGTTTCGACGCTGCACTGGGGCGCAAGGTCTGAGGAGGACGATCATGACCAGGCAAAGTAGCGCAACCCTCTTCGCCCTGGCCCTCCTGGCTCCGGCAACGCTCTATATCCTCACGATCGTCGCCTACCCACTGGTCGATACCTTCCTCCTCTCGTTCACCAACGCCTCGCTCAGGCCGCAATCGGACTGGGTCGGCTGGGCGAACTACCAGCGCATCTTCACCGCCGGCAATTTCACCGAAGTCATCATCCGGACCTTCATCTGGACGTTCTTCTCGGTGGCCTTCAAGATGGTCATCGGCACCTGCGGCGCCGTGCTGCTCAACGCCGCGCTGCCCGGCCAGACGCTCTTCCGCATCCTCACCATGCCGCCCTGGGTCGTTCCCATGGCCATCGGCATCTTCATGTGGGGCTGGATGTATAACGGCCAGTTCGGGATGATCTCGGGCCTGCTGCAGAACTTCGGCATCGTCGATAAGCCCATTGCCTGGCTGGCCTATGGCGACACCGCCTTCTGGGCGACCATCATCACCGACGTGTGGATCGGCGTGCCGATGGTGACGATCTATTTCCTCGCCGCCATGCAGTCGATCCCCAAGGACCTGCACGAGGCTGCCTGGACCGACGGGGCAGGGCGCTTCTACCGCTTCCGCCGCATCACGCTGCCGATGATGGTTCCGGCCATCATCACCATGTCGCTGCTCTCGCTCATCGCCACGTTCAACTCGTTCGACATCATCTGGATCCTGACCCAGGGCGGTCCGTCCGGGCAGACCACCACGATGATCATCGACACCTACAAGACCGCCATCGGCTCGCGCAAATACGGCGAAGGCGCCGCCCGCGCCGTGGTGATCTGCATCTTCGTGACGCTCTTCTGCCTCGCCTACTTCCGTGCTGTCCGCAAGCTTACCGCCGGAGAAGCCAAATGAGCCATCTTGCCCGCAATGCCGCGGTCGCGACCGCGGATACCCAGGACACCGCCCAGAGCGCGCCCACCACGCGCAAGAAGGCGCGGCGCTCCGCCAAGCCGATGATCGACCGCTACCGCTGGTACGAGGTCGTGGGCATCTATGCCGGCATCGCGTTGTTCCTGTTCTTCGTGCTGGCGCCCTTCATCGAAGGCTTCCTGGTTTCGCTCAAGCCGCTCGCGCTGCTCTTCTCCACGCCCTACAGCTTCTGGCCGAAGAACGGCTCGTTCGACGCCTATATCTCGATGTGGCAGAGCGTGCCCATGCTCGGGCTCTACATCTTCAACTCGTTCTTCATCTCGACCATCGTCACGCTCGTGGTGATCGCGGTGGTGGTGCCGGCGGCCTATGCCTTCGCCCGCTTCCCGTTCACCGGGGCAGGGCTGATGCTCGGCGGGTTCCTAGCCGTCAACATGTTCTCGGGCGCCGTGCTGCTCATCCCGCTCTTCCGCCTGATGCGCACGCTCGGCCTGCTCAACACCTACTGGGCCATGATCGTGCCCGGCGCCGCCTTCCTCATTCCGTCCTCGATCTGGCTGCTGCGCACCTATCTCATGCGCATTCCCCGCGAGCTGGACGAAGCCGCCTGGGTCGATGGCGCCAGCCGCCTCTACACGCTGCGCCGCGTGATCCTGCCGCTCGCGATGCCCGGCATCGTGGTCGTGGCGATCATGACCTTCATCGGCGCCTATGCCCAACAGTTCATCTTTGCGCTGACCTTCAACTCGAAATCCGAATTCATGCCGCTGCCGATCGGGCTCTTCGCCTTCTTCGGCAAGCAGGAGGTGATCTGGAACGAGCTGATGGCCGCAAGTTTCGTCGGAATCCTGCCAGTCATGATCGTGATCGTGTTCTTGCAGCGCTACCTGGTGGCCGGCCTCACCGCCGGTGCCGTGAAGCAGTGAGGGAAGCGGCCCCAATGGGCCGTCTATCAAGGGAGACTATTAATGAACAAGATTACCGGACTTCTGGCCGTGTCGATGCTGGCGCTCGCCAGCGCCGCGCCGGCCGCCTACGCCCAGGACGTGAAGGAAATCTCCTTCATCAACTGCGGTGACGAGCTGACGGCTGGCTACGCCGACTACTTCAAGGAGTGGGAAGCCGCCAATCCTGGTTACAAGGTCGTCCCCGAAGTCGTGGGTTGGGGCCAGTGCCAGGACAAGGTGACCACCCTCGCAGCAGCCGGCACCCCGGTCTCGCTCGCCTATGTCGGCTCGCGTACGCTCAAGCAGTTCGCCCAGAACGACCTGATCGTTCCGATCCCGATGACGGACGAGGAAAAGGCCTCCTACTACAACTACGTGCCCGATACCGTCACCTTCGACGGCACCCAGTGGGGCGTGCCGGTGGCCTTCTCGACCAAGGCCCTGTTCTGGAACAAGGACCTCTTCAAGGAAGCCGGCCTGGATCCCGATACCCCGCCCAAGACCTGGGACGAGGAAATCGCCTTCGCCAAGGCCATCTCCGAGAAGACTGACGCAGCCGGCTTCGGCGTTGTCGCCAAGACCTTCGACAACACCATGCACCAGTTCCTGCACTGGGTTTACACCAACAACGGCTCGGTGATCGACGCCGACGGCAACATCACGCTGGACAGCCCGCAGAACCTGGCTGCCCTGACGGCCCTCAAGGAAATCACCAAGTACGCCGAAGAAGGCCCGACCGCCTACGAGCAGAACGAAGTGCGCGCCATCTGGCTCGACAAGAAGCTCGGCATGATCCACGCCTCGGTCGGCGCGGCTCTGCGCGCCCAGGAAGCTGGCCTCAACTGGGGCGTCGCTCCGCTCCCGCTCGGCCCGGACGCCAAGGGTCCCGGCACGCTGCTGATCACGGACTCGCTGGCCGTCTTCAAGGGCACCGGTGTTGAAGACCAGGCCATCAGCCTGGCCAAGTTCATCACCGCTCCCGAGCGCCAGTGGGATGCCGAAATGGCCCAGGGCCTGACCCCGCTCCGTCCGCTCGAGCCGCAGACGGACGAACTGGTCGCCAAGTCCCCGTACTGGAAGCCGTTCCTGGATGGCATCGAGTTCGGTGGTCCCGAGCCGCTGTTCACCGACTACATCGGTCTGCAGAACACCATGATCGAGATGGTCCAGTCGGTCGTGACCGGCCAGGCCGAACCGGCTGACGCCCTCAAGAAGGCCGCTGCCGAACTCGAGCAGTACAAGTAAGCCACTTGCCGCGGGTCGCCGCTGCCACCGTTCTCCCGGCGGTGGCGGCCCGCAACCAAGATAATTCCACCCGGCCAAGACGCCGGACGGTTTGACCCCGGAGACCTGACAGCAATGTCCGCACTCACCCTGTCGCGCCTGCGCAAATCCTTTGCCGAAGCTGAAATCATCAAAGGCGTCGACCTTGAGGTGAACGAAGGCGAGTTCGTCGTCTTCGTCGGCCCCTCCGGTTGCGGCAAATCGACTCTCCTGCGCATGATCGCGGGCCTTGAGGACGTGACCGACGGCGAGATCATCATCGCCGGCAACCCGGTCAAGGACCTGCCGCCCGTCAAGCGCGGCATCGCCATGGTGTTCCAGAGCTACGCGCTCTATCCGCACATGACGGTTTTCGAAAACATCGCTTTCCCGCTGCGCGTGGAACGGCTGCCCAACGACCAGGTCAAGGAGCGCGTCGGCCGCGCCGCCAAGGTCCTGCAGCTTGAATCGCGCCTCGAGCACCGCCCCGGCATGCTCTCGGGCGGGCAGCGCCAGCGCGTCGCCATCGGCCGCGCCATCGTGCGCGAGCCCAAGATCTTCCTCTTCGACGAGCCGCTCTCCAACCTCGACGCCGCGCTCCGCTCCGAGATGCGCATCGAGCTGATGGAACTGCACAAGCGCCTCGGCTCGACCATGGTCTACGTGACCCACGACCAGGTCGAGGCCATGACCATGGCCGACAAGATCGTGGTGCTGAATTCGGGCAAGATCGAGCAGGTCGGCTCCCCGCTCGAACTCTATCACAACCCGGACAACCTCTTCGTCGCCGGCTTCATCGGCTCGCCCAAGATGAACTTCATCAACGGCAAGTGCACCTCGATCGAAGGCGGCAACGCCACGATCGACCTGGGCACGCTCGGCTCGGTCACGTTGCCGCGCCGCGGCAAGGCGGGCCTGGTGGGCAAGGACGTGCTGGTCGGCGTGCGCCCCGAACACCTGTCGCTCGGCGACGGCGAGTTCAAGCTCACGTTTACCCCCAACATCGTAGAGCGTCTGGGCATCCATACGGTTGCCTATGCGACCCTGCCGGCGGGCGAGAGCTTCACCGGCCTCTTCGAGGGCGACCCCGAGATCGCCGAAGGACAGGCCGTGACCGTGAGCGCCGACCCGAACCAGTGTCACCTATTCGACGACAACGGACTGGCGGTCAAGCCGTCCGCATGAGCCGGGCCTTCCGCGGTGGAAGGGCTCGAAGGAGATTTTGATGCTCGACCTCGTGGGTTACCTGCAGACCGAGAAAGAGGCATTCAGCCGGTCTGAGAAACGCCTGGCCGAACTCATCCTTTCGGACGTGGAAACCGCGCTGAGCTCCTCGATCGTGGACCTTGCGGCCTCGGCCGAGGTCTCGCCCCCCACCGTCACCCGCTTCTGCCGGCGCGTGGGCTGCGAAAGCTTCTCCGAGTTCAAGGTGCGCCTGGCCCAGAGCCGGTTCGTGGGCCAGCGGTACCTGCAGCCCGCAGAGGGCCCCAAGACCGCCCGCGATATCGCCCAGAACATCATCAATCACGCCCAGTCGGCGCTCTACGCCTTCTTCGAGAGCGTCGATCCGGTGGCCATCGAAAAGGCCGCCGAGCGCATCGCGGACGCGAGCTACCTGCTTTCGTTCGGCTCGGGTGGCGCCTCCTCGATGGTGGCGACCGAACTCGAGAACCGCCTGTTCCGGCTCGGACTGCGGATCAACTCGTGCCTCGACCACCAGGCCCAGCTCATGCGCACCGCCGGCGCGCCCAAGGGCACGGCCATCATCGCTTCCTCGATGAGCGGCAACAACGAACAGCTGGCGCGCACGCTCGCCATTGCCGGCGAATACGGCATGCCGCGCATCGTTTTCACCCGCCCGGACTCGCCGGTCGCCGCCGAAGCCGACGTGCTGCTGGCGCTGGACCTGCCCGAGCAGGCCGACATCCTGCGCCCGTCCTCGGCCCGCTACGCCTATCTCGCCATGATCGACGCGGTCTCCCAGACCGTGGCGACGCGCATCCAGACTTCGGCCGTCGCCAGCATGCGGCGGATCAAGCACCAGCTCATCGTCAATCGCGACGGTGACGACAGCCAAGCCCTCGGGGACTGAAACGCTCCCGCCATGCCCCATCCTCCGCGCCCGCCCGGCGCGGGGCGCCTCAAACACACGCCAACACGAGACTTTCCATGCCCAGCTTTTCCCTGGTCACCACCTGGACACCTGCCACGGACGGCGAGCCGCTCGGCTACGGCATCGAGCTGACCAACACCGGTAGTGAGCCGGTCAGCGGCTTCCAGCTCGGCTTTTCCGGCCCCGCGCGCATCGATCCGCACGCCACGCTCGAAAACGGCAAGCTGCTCAAGCGCCTCTCCAACCACACCCTGATCGCCCCGCCCGACGGCTACGTGCTCGAACCCGGCCAGACCTGGACGGCGACGGCGCGCGGCCTCTCCTACGGCCTGCGCCATTGGAGCGACGGCGCCAACTCGGGCTATGTGGTCCTGGCGGACGGCACGACGGTGGTCACCGGCACGGCGCCCACCAAGGGCAAGGGCCACAACGCGCCGCTGCTCAAGGGCGCCGCCAAGTTCCCGGTGCCGGCCAAGGCCGCCGTACCGGTCTCGATCATTCCCTGGCCGAAATCGGTTGCCACCACCGGCGCGCGCATCGCGCCTCCGGGCTTTGACCTCAAGCCCCAGGGCGAGGCCGCCAATCGTGCCGCCGCCGCCTTTGCAGGCCTCGTGGACGACCTCTTTCCCGTCGAGGCACTGGTGCGTCCGGCCTCGGAGGCCGGCATGCCCGTAAGCATCCTCGAGAAGGCAGGCATGGGGCCCGAGGCCTACGAGGTCACCTTCGCCGACAATAGTGCGACGGTCTCGGCCTCGACGCGGCAGGGCATGTTCTACGGCCTCGTCACGCTCGGACATATCCTGCGCGGCGCCCGGCAGTATCCGCAGACCTTCATCTTCCCGACGGGCGGCACCATCTCGGACGAACCGGCCTTCGAGTTCCGCGGCAGTCATCTGGACGTGGCGCGCCAGTTCTACACCGGCGCCGAAGTCATGCGGCTGATCAAGCTCATGGCCTGGAACAAGATGAACAAGTTCCACTGGCACCTGACTGAGGACGAGGCCTGGCGCCTAGAGATCGATGCCTATCCCCAGCTCACCGAAATCGCCGCCTGGCGCGGCCACGGCAAGGCGCTGCCGCCGCTGCTGGGCTCCGGCCCGCAGCCGACGGGCGGCTACTACAGCAAAGACGTGGTGCGCCAGGTCGTGGCGCTGGCCGACAGTCTGGGCATCGCAGTGATCCCCGAGATCGACATGCCGGGCCATTTCTACGCCGCGCTCCAGGCGCTGCCCGAACTGCGCGACCCCAGCGAGACCGGCGAATACCAGTCGGTGCAGGGCTTCCCCAACAACAGCCTCAACCCTGCCCACGAGCCGGTCTACAAGTTCGTCGGGACGGTCGTGGACGAGGTTCTGGAGCTCTTCCCGGCCAACATCTTCCACTTGGGCGCCGACGAAGTGCCGCTGGCGGCCTGGTCCGGCTCGCCCCTGGCGCTCGACATGCTCGAAAAGCTGGCCGGCCCGGCCATGCGCGCCAAGCACGAAAAGCAGTTCAACCAGCTCGGCAACCATCACGGCGCCGACGAGATCGAGGGCTCGCCCACTGCGGCGCTGCAATCGGAATTCATCAAGCGGGTGCACAAGTACATCGCCAGCAAGGGCGCCATCACCGGCGGCTGGGAAGAGGCGGCGCACGGGGACGCGGTGGCCAAGGACAAGTCCTACGTCATCGGTTGGCGCAACGTTGAGATCAACCGGGCGCTGGCCGCGCGCGGCTTCGACATCGTGGTCTCGCCGGGCCAGCGCTACTATCTCGACATGGCCAATGGCATTTCGTGGGCCGAGCCGGGCGCTGGCTGGGCCGGCTGGTCGGGCCCGCAGGAGACCTATGAGTTCGAGGCCCGCGAGGGTTGGAGCGCCGACGAACTCAAGCATCTCAAGGGCATCCAGAGCTGCATCTGGTCCGAATCCATGACCGACCGCGCCATCTTCGACCGCCTGGTCTTCCCGCGCCTGTCCGCTATCGCAGAAGCCGGCTGGACGACGCCCGAGCGCAAAAGCTGGAACCGGTTCAAGGACATCGTGGGCCTGATGCCGATCATGTACGGGAACTGGGCGGCAGAGTAAGCGCCGCCTGTTTGGGGGAAGAAGCCGCCATCGCGAGATGGCGGCTTTTTTGCTTGTTCAGGAGGGGGTGTGCTCGCCGCTTACCCCACGGCGCGGGGCAGGGCTCTTGCGGTCTAGTATCGGAAATCTGTCCTGAAGCGCTCGATCTGGTGCATGCGCTCGTGGAGGACGGTGACGATGCCGATGTCGCCGCTGGTCAGGTGCCGCCAATAGACGATGTGCTTTTCGTATCTGAAGAAGAACCCCTCCACGCCGAACTCGGCTGGAATGGGATTGGAGCGCGTTCGGTAGGTCTCGATCCCTTCAAACGCTTCGAAGAGCCCAACGATGTAGCGATCAGCCTGCTCAGGACCCCACGTCTCGCGGGTATAGCGATAAATCTCATCGATCCGATGGGAAGCCGCCTCCTGAACGAGGATGCGAGCCATCGCTACGCCTTGTTTCGCGCGATGATCTCGGCGGCGGTCAGTGGCGTGTAGGCAGTTTCCGGCGCAGCAAATGCCAGCGTCAGTTCGGCCTTGAGCCGCTCGAATGTCTCCTGCTCGACCCGCTCCTTGTCGCGTCGGATCAGGTCGCGGATGTACTCGCTGACATTTTCGTACGAGCCGGTTTCGCTCACATTGCTGGAAACGAACTCGCTCAGGGCGCCGCTGAGCCGAACGGTCATGGTTGTAGTGCGTGGCATGAAGGCGTCCTGCAAGAAGCTGGTCGTCTTCAATATAACCAAAGATGAACACAGTTCAAGTTTTGGCCCGATACCCAACTCCTGTCCCTCCTAACAAGGGGGAGGGACGCTTCCCGCCCCCTTGCGAGGAAGAACTGAGGGTGGGCGCATGCCCGCTTGCTTGGCTTACCCCGCGAACGGGTTTTCCACCTTGGGCCAGATGTCCTTGCGCGCCTTGCGGTAGGGCGTGGTGGCCGGGGTATTGGGGTAGGGCTTGCCGGCCGAGCAGTAGATGATCTCGGACGCGATCCTGGAGAAGGAGTCGTAGAAATGGTTGGTCGACTTGATCAGCAGGATCTTCTGCTGCGTCGGGTCGATGCCCATGGCCGAAAAGAGGCTCGGGTCGAAGCTCTGGGCGCGGGTCGAGTTGAGGATGACCTGGAAACCGTCGAAGGCGATGACGGCAGCGTCCCCGAAGGGGGCGAAGCTTTCGCCGAAACGCATCTCGGCGTTGCGCACGAGACGCACGACCTTGACCAGCTTGTCGATCGGCTCGCCTGTGAAGGGAGCGGACTTGGCACCGAAGCGCAGTGCGATCTCGGCGCCTTCCCCGGCGGCGAAGCAGATCTGCACGGCGATTGGATCCCAGATGGTGCCGACGGCAACGCCCTGGGCGTTGTGCTTGATGAGTTCGGCAAGAATGACGGTGGCATCGCCCGCGGTGCCGCCACCCGGATTGTCCCAGACGTCGGCGAGAACCACCGGGCCCTTCGGGGCGGCCAGTGCCTTGGCGACGGCTTCCTTTTCATCCAGCTGCTTGACCATGAAGGTGCCGCGCATGGAGAACAGTTCCATGCCGAGCTTTTCGGCCAGCGCGTCGCCCTTGGCCTTGTTGCCGTCGGTGATGACGATGACCTTGGTGCCCATCTCCGGAACGTCGCCGGCCATGAAGCCGTGGATGATGGAAATGGAGAGGATTTCCGGGTCGCTCTTCTCGAGGGCGTAGAGGCGATCGACGAACGAGCGCATCGGGTCCTGCGAGGTCGGGAACACGTCGATCATCCGGCAATCGAAGACCGACATGACGGGACTGGCCTTGCCGGTCAGCTGGTCAACGGCGATGCGCCAGAGGTCCTCGGCGCGATCGACGAAATCGATGTGCGGGAATTCCTTGAAGACCACGAAGAAATTACCGGCGGCGGCGCGCCTGGCGGTGAAGTGGCTGTGCGGATCGAGCTCGGCGCAGATGAGGACGTCGGGTCCCACGATATCGCGCACGCGGCCGAGGAAATCGCCTTCCGGATCGTCGTAGCCCTGCGCGACCATGGCGCCGTGAAGACCGAGCACCACACCATCGACCGGCATAGCGGCCTTGAGCTGATCGAGAATTTCGTCGCGCAGGCCCTCATAGGTCTGGCGGTTGATGAGGCCGGCAGGGTCGGCCCAGGCAGCGGTGCCTTCGATCAGCTCCCAACCCAGCTCGCGCGTGACGCGGCGGCCGACGGTGATGGGGGCCGAGCAGAGCGTGGGCGTTTCCGGATGCTGGCCCGGAGGGGCATAAAGCGACGCTTCGAAGGCTTTGCGATCGATCGAGATGGGAGAGAAGGTATTGGTTTCGGTCGCCAAGGCTGCGGTGAAGACACGCACGATAATCTCGCTGGGAACTGCGTAAGAAATTTACATGAAATGGCGTCGAAAGAGCGCCTTCGGCGTCATATTAGGGGATAAAGCACTTCTGGAAGAAAGTCACTTACAAAACGAGGGGTTGCGGCGCTGGGAGGGGGAGCCTTGGCCGGGATCTATCCCTCGGGCGGATAGCGATGCTCCCCGCCCCGGAAGTCGCGCACGGTAAAGCAGCCGTCGCCGCGCGGCTCGATGCTGGACGGGCGAATTTCGGCCTTGCCGTGCCCGCCGGGGATATCGAGGATGTAGACCGGCTGGCAGAGGCCCGAGATGCGGCCACGCAGGCCGGCGACCAGCTTCTGGCCTTCCTCGATAGAAACGCGGAAATGACTGGTGCCCGGCGCCAGGTCTGGATGGTGCAGGTAGTAGGGGCGGATGCGCATTTCGACGAAACCGCGCATCAGTTCGGCCAGGACGTCGGGATCGTTGTTGATGCCCTTGAGCAGAACCGTCTGGCTGATCATGGCAATGCCGGCATCGATGAGCCGGGCGCAGGCGGCACGGGTGGCCGCGTTGAGTTCGCGCGGGTGGTTGGCGTGGAGCGCCACATAGACGGTCTTGCCGCAGGCGTTGAGCGCGCTGATGAGGGCGTCGTCGATCCTCTCGGGCTCGACGGCGGGTACGCGGGTATGGAAGCGGACGATCTTGAGGTGCTCGATCTGCGCCAGCTTTTGCATCATCTCGCCCAGGCGGCGCGGGGAGAGGACGAGCGGGTCGCCGCCGGTCAGGATGACTTCCCAGATTTCCTCGTGCGCGGCGATATAGGCGATGGCCTTGTCCAGCGCCTCGGGCGTGAGGGTGCCGAGGCCCTGCGGGCCAACCATTTCGCGCCGGAAGCAGAAGCGGCAATAGACCGGGCAGACATGCACCGCCTTGAGCAGCACGCGGTCCGGGTAGCGGTGGACGATGCCTTCGACTGGGCTGTGGGTGAGATCGCCGATCGGGTCGTCGCGCTCGAGCGCGGTCGTCACCAGCTCGGCAGCGCTGGGCACGAACTGGCGGGCGATGGGGTCGTCCGGATCGGTCGGGTCGATCATTGCCGCGACGGCCGGAGAGATGGCGATGGCATAGCGTTCGGCGACGCGCGCGACGTCATCGACTTCGCCGGCGCCGATGTAGCCGGCCTGAGCCAGTTCCTGCGGCGTGCGGATGGGGCGGTTCACGGCAGGCGCTCCGCGACGGGGACCCAGAGCACCTGATCGATGCGGGCAGCCCCGGTGGCCAGCATCACGAGCCGGTCGAAGCCGAGAGCGACGCCGCTGGTGTCGGGCATCAGGGGCAGGGCGGCGAGCAGGTCCTCGTCGAGCGGGTAGCGCTCGTCGTAAAGGCGCTCCTTCTCGGCCATTTCCAGCATGAAGCGGCGGCGCTGCTCGTTGGCGTCGGTGAGCTCGCCGAAGCCGTTGGCGAGTTCGACGCCGCACGCATAGAGCTCGAAGCGCTCGGACACCCGGCGGTCGTCGGCGGCCCGGCGGGCGAGGGCGGCCTCGGCGGCGGGGTAGCGGTCGAGCACGGTGATGCGGCCAAGGCCGAGATTGGGCTCGACCTTCTCGACCAGGATGCGGCTGAAGAGGTAGGACCAGGTGAATTCGGCGGGCACGGCAAGGCCGCGCGCGCGCATCTGCGCGGCAAGGGCCTCGGCGTCGGTTTCGCCTTCGCCATTCATGGTGCCGAAAAGGTCGATGCCGGCATGGCGGGAGAAGGCATCGACGACGCTCAGGCGCTCGGGCTCTGCGAAGGGATCGGCTTCGCGGTCGCGATAGCGCAGTCTGGCCGCGCCAGTTTCGCGAGCGGCGATGCGCAGCATCTCGATGCAATCGGCGATGACGGCATCATAGGGCTCGTTGGCGCGATACCATTCGAGCATGGTGAACTCGGGATGGTGCAGCGCGCCGCGCTCGCGGTTGCGCCAGACATGGCCAATGCTGGCGATGCGCCGCTCGCCGGCAGCCAGCAGCTTCTTCATCGAGAATTCGGGCGAGGTGTGGAGGTAGAGCGTCTCGCCCAGTCCGTCATTGCCGATGGCACTGGTGGCGAAGGCATGAAGGTGCGTTTCGTTGCCCGGTGAGCGCTGCAGGCCCGGCGGATCGACCAGGATGAACTCGTGGGCGGCGAAATAGGCACGGATGGCCGCTTCGATCCGGTTGCGCGCCAAGAGGATCGGCCGGCGGTCCTCATGCACGCTCGGCGTCCACCACGGGGAGACTTGCGGTGTCGAAGAGGCGGGGGGCAAGTGCAAGGTCTTTCGTGCTGGGGTCTGGCGGTTTTGATGGAATTGCGGTAAGGGCGCACCTCGAGATCAATGCGCGGCCCGGCCTAGTTGCCGTTCCTATTAGGCCGCCGCCACCCGTTGAACAAGGAAGAAACTATGGTCAAGGTCATCGCGTCCTCGCTCCGCAAAGGCAACGTCGTCGAAGAGGATGGCAAGCTCTACGTCATCCTGTTTGCCGAAAACGTCCATCCGGGCAAGGGCAATTCCGTGACCAACGTCGACATGCGCCGCATCTCGGACGGCGTGAAGGTCACCCAGCGCTGGCGCACGGTCGAAATGGTCGAGAAGGCCGATGTCGACGAGCGCGCCTACCAGTATCTCTATGAAGATGCGGAAGGCTACCACTTCATGGAGCCGGAAACCTACGAGCAGCTCACCGTCACCAAGGACGTCGTGGGCGACCAGGCCGCTTATCTCTCGGACGGCATGCAGGTGTTCCTGCAGACCTTCGAGGGCGTCGCCATCGCCATCGAGCTGCCTCAGCGCGTCTCGCTCGAGATCGTCGAGACCGAGCCTGTGGTGAAGGGCCAGACGGCCGCTTCCTCGTTCAAGCCGGCGATCCTCTCGAACGGCGTCAAGACCATGGTCCCGCCCCATATCGGCACCGGCACCCGCGTGGTCGTGATGACCGCCGACGGCTCCTATGTCGAGCGCGCCAAGGACTGATCGGTCCTCACACGAGCTTCTTGCGAAGGCCGGCCATTGCGCCGGCCTTTCGTTTTTCCGGGGCGGCTGCTAGTCGTTGCCGATGACCTCAGGCATCCATCACATCACGCTGCTCACCCGTAAGGTGCAGGCCAATGTCGACTTCTACGCCGGCTTCCTCGGCCTGCGGCTGGTCAAGCGCACCGGCGGCTACGAGGATGCCGAGCAATTGCACCTCTTCTACGGCGACAGCGAAGGCTCTCCCGGCTCGCTCCTGACCTTTTTCGCCTGGGAAGATGGCTCGCCCGGCCGGGTTGGGCTGGAACAGGTCGGCGAGATCGCCCTGGCGGTGCCGCCCTCGAGCATCGGCTTCTGGCTGACGCGGGCGCTCCACTACAACGTCAGGCATCAGGGCCCCTCCGCCGAATTCGGCGAACCCGTGCTGCGCCTGACCGATCCGGATGGCATCGTGGTCAAGCTCGTGGGCGCCGCGATCGAAGGCGGGGCGCCGCCCTGGAGCGCGCATGGCATAGACGAGGCTAATGCCGTCCGCCGGATACGCGGCGCTACTCTCTTTACCGATGTGCCCGACCAGACGAGCGCCTTCCTCACCACCTATTTCGGCTACCGGCACCTCGCCAATGCCGGTGCGATCGAGCGCCTCGTCTCGCAGAGCGGCGACGTTATCGACGTGCGCGACGCCACCGGCTTCTGGCCCGGGGCACCCGGCACGGGCGTGGCCGACCATGTGGCCTTCCGCACGCCGGACCGCGATCAGCTCGAAGTGGTCGAACGCGCGCTGCGCGCCCGCAATTCGAGCATCGTGAACGTCCACGACCGCAAGTACTATTATTCGATGTACGTGCGCGCGCCGGGCAACATCCTGTTCGAACTGGCCACGGACGGCCCTGGCCTGACCGTCGACGAGACGCTGGAGACGCTCGGCTCGCGCCTCATGATCCCGCCTGAGCGGCAGGCTAATGCGGAAGCGATCAAGGTGATGTTGCCGCAGTTCTCGATGCCGGACGAGGACCGCATCCGTTACGCCGACCTGCCCTTCGTGCATCGGTTCCACACGCCGCCCGACCCCGATGGCTCGACCATCGTGCTGCTGCACGGCAGCGCCGGCAGCGAAGCGGACCTGATGCCGATGGCGGCAAGGATCGCGCCGCGCGCCACGCTTGTGGGCGTGCGCGGCCGGGCGACCGAGGAGGGGATTGCGCGCTGGTTCCGGCGCGATGGGCCGCTCGGGTTCGACCAGGATGATATCCGCTCGGAGGCCCGGGCCTTCGAGGCCTTCGTGGAAGGCATGCTGGAGGCCTATGGCATCGATCCGGCGCGGACCACGTTCCTGGGCTATTCCAACGGCGCCAACTTCCTGCTGGCCGCCATGCAGTTCCACCCCGGCCTCGTGCGCAGCGCCATCGCCCTGCGGCCCGCCACGGTGCTTGCCGAAAAGACCGATGCCGACCTTTCCGGCAGCCGCGTGCTCGTCGTACTCGGACGCGACGACGCCCTTTTCCACCATCAGGGCGACGAGGTCTTCGCCGACCTCACACGGCTCGGAGCCGACACCGCCCTGGCCGAAGTCCCGCTCGGCCACGAACTGGGCGACGCCGACATCGAAGTCGCCGGCCGCTGGCTCGCACAGGACTAGCCACTTATCCCCAGTGGGGGATGAGCGGGCGGGTGCTTGCAAGTTTTTTTGTCGCAACATCAAATGCCTGCTTTGACAACTGCCGGAGCCGCTTCATAGTTAGGCGGTCAGGCAGATTCCGCCTTGTGCGTCGCAATCTCCTTCCCAGCCGAAAAGGAAACCCTGCCCACCTATGACAGGCCCAGTGTTGCTGCTCTTTCTCGTCGCGTTGCCGTATGCCGGAAGCCTCATAGCCGGTTTCCTGCCTACGAACGCTCGCAACACCGAAGCCTGGTTCGCAGGGGCGATTGCGTTTCTCGGGCTGGTGGCGGCGCTGCTGGCCTATCCGACCATCGCTGCCGGCGAGGTGATCCGCTACGAGATCGAGTGGCTGCCCATGCTGGGGCTGAACCTGGTGTTCCGCATGGACGGCTTCGCCTGGATCTTCTCGGTCGTGGTGACGTTCATCGGCGTGCTGGTGGTGATCTACGCGCGCTACTACATGTCGCCCAAGGATCCGGTGCCGCGGTTCTTCGCGTTCCTCTTGGCCTTCATGGCTTCGATGCTCGGGCTGATCGTTTCGGGCAACCTCATCCAGATGGTCGTCCTCTGGGAGATGACGAGCATCTTCTCGTTCCTGCTCATAGGCTACTGGTATCACAACCAGGCGGCGCGCGACGGCGCCCGCATGGCCTTGACCGTCACCGCCCTGGGCGGGCTCGCACTGCTGGTGGGCGTGCTCATCATCGGCAACATCGTGGGCAGCTTCGACCTCGACGACGTGCTGGCCTCGGGCGATGCGGTGCGCAACAGCCCCCTCTATATCCCGGCCCTGATCCTCGTCCTGCTGGGCGCCTTCACCAAGAGCGCGCAGTTCCCGTTCCAGTTCTGGCTGCCCCAGGCCATGGCCGCGCCCACGCCGGTCTCGGCCTACCTGCACTCGGCCACGATGGTGAAGGCGGGCGTCTTCCTGCTGGTGCGCTTCTGGCCGTTCATGGCCGGCACCGACGCCTGGTTCTGGATCGTCACCTACACGGGCCTGATCACCCTGCTGCTGGGCGCCTATTCGGCGATCTTCCAGCAGGACCTCAAGGGCCTCCTGGCCTATTCGACCATCAGCCATCTCGGCCTCATCACCACGCTCCTCGGCATGGGCTCCCCGCTCGGGCTCGTGGCGGCGGTATTCCACATCATCAACCACGCCACCTTCAAGGCCTCGCTCTTCATGGCGGCGGGCATCATCGACCACGAGGCGGGCACGCGCGACATGCGCAAGCTGAGCGGGCTCATCCGCTTCATGCCGTTCACCGCCACCCTCGCCATGGTGGCGAGCGCGGCGATGGCGGGGGTGCCCCTGCTCAACGGCTTCATCTCCAAGGAGATGTTCTTCACCGAGACGGCGGTCCGCAACCCCAACCCCTTCATCGACTATTCACTGCCCATCGGGGCCATGCTGGCGGGCATGTTCAGCGTCGTCTATTCGCTGCGCTTCATTATCGGCGTGTTCTTCGGGCCGCCGCCCACCGAACTCGACCGCACCCCGCACGAGCCGCCTGCGCTCATGCGCCGCCCCATCGAACTGCTGGTGCTGATCTGCCTGCTGGTGGGCATCATTCCCGGCATGACCATCGGCCCGTTCCTGGCCGCGGCGGTGCACTCGGTGCTCGGCGCCGAGACCCCGTACTACAGCCTTTCGGTCTGGCACGGCTTCAATGCGCCGCTGCTGATGAGCCTGGTGGCGCTGGTGGGCGGCGTCCTGATGTACATTGCCCTGCGTAGCCACTTCGCGCGCGGCATCGATGGCCCCCCGCTGATCCGGCGGCTCAAGGGGCAGCGTATCTTCGAGCGCGTGCTGGTCACCGTCTCCTGGAAATGGGCGCGCACGCTCGAAATGTTCCTGGGCACGCGCCGGCTCCAGCCGCAGCTGTTCCTCGTGGTCGCCATCGCGGTGCTGGCCGCGCTCATTCCGCTCTCGCGCGGTTTCGGGGCGCTGGGCCTGTCGCTGGATGGGCTCGATCCGGTGCTGGCGCTGCTCTGGGCCATCGGCCTCGCCTGCGCCATCGGCGCCGCCTACCAGGCCAAGTTCCACCGCCTGGCCGCGCTCATCCTCATGGCCGGGGCGGGGCTGGTGACCTGCATGACCTTCGTCTGGTTCTCGGCGCCCGACCTGGCGCTGACCCAACTGGTGGTCGAGATCGTCACTACCGTCCTCATCCTGCTCGGCCTGCGCTGGCTGCCGCAACGCAAGCCCGAAACCGAGCCCCGGGGCGGCATCAAGACCTTCGTGCGCCGCTATCGCGACCTGGCGATCGCGGTGATCGCCGGCGCGGGCATGGCGCTCGTCTCCTATGCGGTGATGACGCGTCCGCTGCTCGACAGCATCTCGGCCTTCTTCCTCGAGCGCGCCTATGCGGAGGGCGGCGGGCGCAATGTCGTCAACGTCATCCTCGTCGACTTCCGTGGCTTCGACACCATGGGCGAAATCACCGTGCTGGGCATCGTGGCGATCACGGTCTTCGCGCTGCTGCGCCGCTTCCGGCCGGCCGCCGAAAGCGTGCCCAAGCCGGCCCAGCAGCAGGTGCAGAACGCCTATGACCAGGCGCGGCCAGAGCGCGACACTGACAGCACCGTGCACGATTACCTGACCATTCCGGCCGTCATCATGAACTGGATGTTCCCGGTCATCACCGTGCTGGCGGTCTACCTCTTCCTGCGCGGTCACGATGCGCCGGGCGGCGGGTTTGCGGCGGGCATCACCATGTCCATCGCCTTCATCCTGCAATACATGGCCGGGGGCACGCGCTGGGTCGAGGCGCGCCTGCGCATCCTGCCCATCCGCTGGATGGGCTCGGGCCTGCTGGTGGCTATGCTCACCGGCCTCGGTTCGCTCGCCTTCGGCTTCCCGTTCCTGACCTCGGCGTTCCAGTACGTGGACGTGCCGCTGATCGGCAAGGTGCCGATGGCGAGCGCGCTCTTCTTCGACCTGGGGGTGTTCCTGCTGGTGGTGGGCGCGACCGTGCTCATCCTCATCGCACTCGCGCACCAATCCATCCGCGCGCCCAAGCCGGCGCGGGTTCCGGAGGCCAAGCCGGCCAGCCGGCCCACCGTCACCACGGCGGGAGGCCGCTGATGGAACTGATCATCGCACTCGCCATCGGCGGACTGACGGGCTCGGGCGTGTGGCTGCTGCTGCGCCCGCGCACCTACCAGGTCATCATCGGGCTCTCCTTGCTTTCCTACGCGGTCAACCTCTTCATCTTCTCCATGGGCCGCCTGCGCTCGAACGCCGCCTCCATCCTGCCGGGCGCCGGTGCCGATATCACCGGCTTCTCCGACCCCATTCCGCAGGCGCTCGTGCTGACGGCCATCGTCATCAGTTTCGCCACGACGGCGCTGTTCCTGGTGGTGCTGCTCGCGGCGCGCGGGCTGACCGGCACCGACCACGTCGATGGCAGGAGGGACTGACATGGACCTGCTGCTCAAGAACATCGTCATCCTGCCCATACTGCTGCCGCTGGCGACGGGCGCCTTGCTGTTCCTGCTCGACGACCGCCTGCGGACGGCCAAGTCCGTGATCAGCCTCCTCTCCAACCTGGGCCTCATCGCCCTGGCGATTGTGCTGCTGGCAAGCGTGGGCGCGGATGCTCCCGCCGATCTGACCCGGACCTATGCCCTGGGCAACTGGCCGGCGCCCTTCGCCATCGTGCTGGCGGCAGACCGTCTCTCGGCCTTGATGCTGCTGCTCGGCGCAATCCTGGGGCTATGTGCTCAGGTCTACGCGCTGGCCCGCTGGAGCGCCGCCGGCCCGGCGTTTTTCGGGCTCGTGCAGTTCCTGCTGATGGGACTGGCCGGCGCGTTCCTCACGGGCGATCTCTTCAACCTCTTCGTCTTCTTCGAGGTGCTGCTCGCGGCCTCCTACGGCCTGGCGCTGCACGGGTCGGGCGGACCGCGCGTGAGGGCCGGGCTGCATTACATCGCCATCAACCTGGCGGCTTCGATGCTGTTCCTGATCGGGGTGAGCCTCGTCTATGGCATGACCGGCACCCTCAACATGGCCGACCTCGCCGCGCGCATCCCCTCCGTCGCCGCCGAAAACCGCAACCTGCTCGAAGCGGGCCTGGGCGTGCTGGGCATCGCCTTCCTCATCAAGGCGGGCGCATGGCCGCTCTGTTTCTGGCTCCCGACGACCTACGCCGCTGCCAGCGCGCCAGCGGCGGCGCTCTTTGCGATCATGAGCAAGGTGGGCATCTACGTCATCCTGCGTCTGTCGCTGCTGCTGGTGGGCGACGGGGCAGGGGCCTCGTCCGGCTTCGGCAGCGCCCTGCTGCTCTACATGGGCATGGCGACCATTGCCTTCGGAACCATCGGCGTGCTCGCCTCCCAGGGCATGGCCCGCCTCGCCGGCTATAGCGTGCTGGTCTCGTCCGGCACCCTGCTCGCCGCGGTCGGGCTCGGCCTGACCCAGGTCACGAGCGGCGCGCTCTTCTACCTCGTCAGTTCCACTCTCACCGCCGCGGCCTTCTTCCTCCTGATCGAGCTGGTCGAGCGGGCGCGCGTCGCCGGCGCCGACATCCTGGCGGTGACGACCGAGGCCTATGGCGAGGACGACGAGGAAACCGACCACGAGGAAGAAGTGGGACTGGCCATCCCCGGCGTCATGGCCATCCTCGGCATCAGCTTCGGCGCGGTGGCGCTGCTGCTTTCGGGCCTGCCCCCGCTCTCCGGGTTCGTGGCCAAGTTCGCCATGCTCCAGGGCATGCTCGCCGGGCGCATCGAAGACGTGCCGGGCCCCGTCTGGGTGCTGCTGACGCTGGTGATCGTTTCCGGCTTCGCCGCGCTCATCGGCATGACCCGCCTCGGTATCTCCACGTTCTGGACCTCCCTTGAGGGGGCCGCGCCGCGCGTTCGCGTGATCGAGCTGGCCCCCGTCGCTGTGCTGCTGGCGCTCTGTGTCGCCCTAACCGTCTGGGGCGGCCCGGTGATGCGCTACATGGACCTGACGGCACAGGCGCTCGAACAGCCGCACCAGTATATTTCGAGCGTCCTCTCGACGCCGCTTGTCGAAGTGCCGGGCGGGGAGGCAGCACATTGAGACGCCTGTTCCCTTATCCGCTGCTTTCCGTAAGCCTGCTGGTGATGTGGCTGCTGCTCAACCAGAGCCTCGGCCTCGGCCACATCCTGCTGGGGGCCCTGATCGGCATCGCCACCGCCTGGGTCACCGCATCGCTCGATCCGCCCAAGCCGCATGTCTATCGCTACGGCTCGATCCTCCGCCTGCTCGGCCGGGTGGTGCTCGACGTCTTCGTCTCCAATATCCAGGTGACCCGCGTGCTGCTGACCGGGCGCAGCCGGCAGACCAACCGCTTCATCGAGATACCGCTCGAGCTGACCGACCGCGTCGGCCTGGCCGTGCTCGCCTGCATCGTCACCGCCACCCCCGGCAGCGCCTGGCTGAACTACGACTCCGCCCGCAACGTGGTGCTGATCCATGTGCTCGACCTCACCGACGAGGACCAGTGGATCAACACCGTCAAGACCCGCTACGAGGCGCTATTGCTGGAGATCTTCCAATGAGCGCGGCAATCATTGTCTGGTCGGTGACGGCCGCCCAACTCATCCTGGCCCTAGCCATGGCGCTCGCCGCCTTCCGCGTCGCCTATGGCCCGCGCGCCCAGGATCGCGTGCTGGCGCTCGATGCGGTCTACATGTGCGCCATGCTCAGCCTGATCTGCTTCGGCATCCGCACCGGCACCGACATCTATTTCGAGGCGGCGCTGATCATCGCGGTGCTCGGCTTCGTCAGTACGGTGGCCCTCGCCAAGTTCCTCATGCGCGGCGAGGTGATCGAATGAGCGGGCTCGACGAGTTTCCGGTCTGGGCGGCGGTCATCATCGCGATCCTGGTGCTGGCCGGGGCGCTGCTGACGCTGATCGGCGCCTTCGGGCTCCTGCGGCTCAAGACCTATTACGAGCGCATCCATGCGCCCACGCTCGGCACCAGCTTCGGCACCCTGTTCATCGTCGCGGCCTCGATCATCTTCTTTTCGATCAGCCAGGGCCGGCCGCTCTTTCATGAAATTCTCGTCTTCATCTTCATCACGGTGACCACCCCCGTGACGCTGATGCTGCTGGCGCGTGCCGCTCTCTTCAGGGACCAGGCCGAAGGCAAGGAAGTTCCGGGCGCCGCCCGGCTGAACGAAACCATTTCGCGCGACGGCGACTAGAGGAACCCAGGGGCAGGGAGGCGCTCAACGACGATGTCCCTGCTCGGCCTCTCCTTTTCCAAGTTCGTGGCCAGCTATGGCTATCTTGCCGTCGCCGGGCTCGTGGGCCTCGAGAGCATCGGCATACCGGTGCCCGGCGAGACCGTGCTGATCAGCGCCGGGGTGCTGGCCGGGGCGACCCACGACCTGCAGATCGGATGGGTCATCGCCGCCGCCGCTGCCGGCGCCATCATCGGGGACACCATCGGCTACCTGATCGGGCGCACCATCGGCTTCCGCGTCCTCAAGCGCTATGGCGTCCGGGTCGGGTTGACCGAGCCGCGGCTCAAGGTGGCGCGCTATCTCTTCACGAAGCACGGCGGCAAGGTGGTGTTCTTCGGCCGCTTCGTATCTCTGCTCAGGACGCTCACGGCCCTGGCGGCCGGCGCGAACAAGATGCCGTGGCCGGAATTCTTTCTCTTCAATGCGACGGGCGGGATTGTCTGGGCCAGCGTCTATGGCCTGGGCGCCTATTATGCCGGCAAGGCGATCGATCAGTTCAGCGGGCCGTTGGGGCTGCTGATGCTGGGCCTCGGCATCGCGAGCATCCTCGCCAGTGCCATCTATTTCTCCCGGCACGAACAGGACCTGATCGCGGCGGCAGAGGCGGCCCTGCCGGGACCGCTGACCTGAGGCGGTGTGCACGCTCAGTCAAGAGAGATTTCGCACTGGGACAGGACGCGCGCCCCGAAAGCGGGCACCTTCCAACGCAAGAATTGGGAGGCGCATATGCGGTTTTCGGGAAAGACGGCCCTCATCACGGGTGGCGGTACGGGGATAGGCGCAGCGGTGGCGCGGCGCATCGCCAGCGAGGGCGGCAATGTCGCGCTCGTGGGACGACGCAAGGAGCCGCTCGAAGCGGTAGCCGGCGAAATCGGGGCCTCGGTGTTCCAGGCCGATGCCTCGGACGCTGCCAGCATGAAGGCGGCGATCAAGGCCATCGTCGAAACGTTCGGTGGGCTGGATATCCTCATCGCCAATGCCGGCGGGCACGGAGTCGGGCCGACGATCTCGATGTCGGACGAAACCTGGAACATGGCGGTGCAGCTCAACCTCAACACCGCCTTCGTCAGCGCCCGGGAAAGCCTGCCCGAGCTTATCAAATCCAAGGGCAATATCGTGGTGCTGGCCTCGATTGCCGGGCTGTTCGCAGGCCCCGACGCGGCAGGCTACGTGACCATGAAACACGCCTGCATCGGGCTGGCCAAGTCTCTGGCGCGCGACTACGGGCGCAAGGGCGTGCGCACCAACACGGTCTGTCCGGGCTGGGTGACCACCGCCATGGCCGACGACCAGATGCAGCATCTCGTCGAAAAGCACGGCTTCGCCAGTGTGGATGAGGCCTATGCGCTGGTCACCAAGGATGTGCCGATGGGCCGACCGGCCTCGGCCGAGGAAGTTTCCAATGTCGTCTGCTTCCTGGCTTCGCCCGAGGCGTCGATGGTCAACGGCGCCATCGTGACAGTGGACGGCGGCGCCTCCACGGTTGACCTGCCGACCCTGGCCTTTGTGCAATAACGACAAAAGAGGAGGACCCCATGGCGGTCGAGAACCCCAAGGATTGGAAGACCTACGACGAGTTCGCCTTCGGCATCGACACCAACCGCCTGCCGGCGACCAATGCCCTGGCGGGCAGCAAGCATAGCGTGGCGTTCGAGGATGGACGGACCCTCGAGCTGGGTTTCGCCGACGGAACCGTGGTCTGGAACGACGGCAAGGACGGTGCCAGTGACGCCTGCGAGGTGATCGAGGTGGCGCCCGATACCTATTTCGTGGAGATCATCTTCGCGGGGCGGCCCAAGGAGGCCGAGACGCTGATCCTCAACCTCAAGTCCAAGCGGGCCCTCTCGATCTATTCGCTCGTGCGCGCCAAGGAGGAGAGCGTCGGGGAGCCGCAGGTGGCCCAGATCTTCCGGCCGGGCGTCATCGATGGTGGCCCGGCCACGGGGATGGTACCGCACGAAACGCGCGATCTTATCGGGCTGCGGGCGCATTTCACCTATAGCCCCAACCACGTCTACGAGCACACCTATCTCTCGTCCCGGCGCTATGCCTGGCAGAACCTGGTGGGTGTGCAGCGCGGCCACGGCGACGTGGACCTGGCGACCACCTACAAGTTCGACGAAGACCAGTATGTCTTCACCTTCCGCGAGTTCAAGATCGCCGTCGCGTCGACCTTCTTCTACAATTTCAAGGACATGCGCTCGACCGGCAAGTTCCTCGGCATCACCGGGGACGGCGCGATCCAGAACAGCCCGGCCGGCGCCCATATCCGCAAAGTTTCGATGACCTATTACCTGCCGGGCCAGGAACCGGTGTGAGGAGACTGATTGATGCGTACTGCCTATGAGGTCGTGAAGGCCCATTACGACGCCAATGACCGGCACGACATGGATGGCATGCTGGCCGATATCGCGCCCGATTGCCGGTGGACGGAAATGGCAGGCTTCCCCTGCGCCGGCACCTATGTGGGCCGCGACGAGGTTTTCGCCAACGTTTTCCAGGCGCTCGGCGCCATGTTCGACGACTATACCTTCAAGCTCGAGCGCCTGCTCGATGCCGGTGAGGACGTGGTCGCCACCGGCGTCTACACGGCCCGAAACAAGAAGACGGGCAAGAACTTCACGGCCCGCGTCGTTCACGTCTGGGGAGTCGCCGGGGACAAGATCCGCCGGTTCGAGCAGTTCACCGACACATGGAAGGTCGTTGAGTCCATGCACTGACGGGGGGAAGTTCAAGGCTCCACATCCCTCTCCGGCAGCTGGGGCCGGGGAGGGAGTCTTGCTTTGGTTCACCCTCACCCTTGTTCCCTCCCCACAAAAGGGGGGCGACGCATTTGCTCGATCCCGGCATTGCCTTTCCGTCCGCATGGGGGAGGGGTGGAGGACGGGAGTCGGGGGCGAGATTTTGCCCCTGGGGTGATCCTGACCCTCAGTTCACTCGCCCGCGAACCTCCCTCGGCGAGGCATCGAACCTTGCCCTGAAGGCACGGGAGAAATGGGCGCTCGAGGAGAAGCCCAGCGAGAAGGCGATGTCCGAGATCGACTGCGTGCGGTCGCCCGAACGGAGCTGCTCACGCGCCTTTTCGAGGCGCAGGTTCCAGAGGTAGTCGGCGGGCGTGGTGGCGTCTTCCTCGAAAGCGCGGAAGATGTAGCGGGGAGAGCAGCCCATGCGGCGCGCGATCTCGGCGACGGTCATGTCCGGATCGCCGAGATTGGCTTCGATGTGGGCCTTGACCCGCTGCAACAGTACCTGGCGGGAGGCTTTGGTCGGTGCTCTGTTCGGCTCCTGGCTCATATTGCCCTCGAGCATGGTGTTGACGAGGTTGAGAAGCGTCTGGCCGACGCTGACGCGGGCGGCATCATCGAGCCGCGCCGCCTCCCCCAGGGTCGTGCGCATCAGCGAGAACAGCACCTGCTGGAGGCCTGCATGACGCTCCTGGCTGCGGAACGGGCGGGCCAGCCGCTCGAGAACCGGGCGCGAAAAGGCCGTCCGCGGCATCTGCAACAGGACCAGATCCACCGGCCCGGGATTGGAAAGCAGGTAGGGGCGCGTGGGGTCGTAGACCACCACCGCATCGGCGCTGACCTGCGCGCGCCGTCCGTTCTGGCGCAGCTCGGAAAGGCCGCACGTCTGGATGATGAGCTTGATCGCGTCCGGATCGTAGGAGTGCAACACCACCCTTTCTCCCAGCACGTCATGGGCGCCGGCCCGCAGGTGCGAGAGACGGACGGTCCCCAGGTCCGTCGCGATCAGCCGCCGGTCGCCGCGCTCGCCGGGGAAATCGAGGGTGACGTTGCCAAAGAGCGAACGGGCGGCGGCGGCGAAGTCGGAACCTCGGGCGTCGTGATACACGGGTGGAGCTCCTTACTGGGCGAGGTAGGCGCCGTGGAGGATTTCGGGGTTCTCGCGCAGGGTCGCCGAAGGGCCGTCATAGACGAGCCGCCCCCGTTCCAGAACCATAGCGTGCCGGGCCAGATCGAGCGCCAGCTTGGCGAACTGTTCGATGAGCAGCACGCCTATCCCCTGGCTCGCGGCGAGCTTGAGCGCTTCGGCGAGGCGCCGGACCACAGTCGGCGCGAGCCCCAGGGAAAGCTCGTCCACGATCATGAAATCGGGCCTGGCAATGAAGGCCTGGCCCATCGCCACCATCTGCTTCTGCCCGCCTGAGAGGTCCGAAGCCTGCTGGCGGCGCCGTTCGGCGAGTTCGGGGAAGATTTCGTAGACGCGGTCGAGGCCCGCCCGTCGCGCCGTGGCGGAAGGATCGAGCGCGGCGACCAGAAGATTGTCCTCCACGCTCAACTGCCCCAGAACGCGGTGGCCTTCGGGCACGAGCGCCACGCCATGGCGGCGGATGCGGTCGGGCGAAAGCCCGGTCAGCGTCTCGTCCCCGAGCCTCACCTTGCCGCTGTCGGTGGGAATGGCGCCGGCAAGGGCCATGACCGTCGAGGACTTGCCGGCGCCGTTCGCTCCCAGCAATGCCGAGATCTGGCCGGGCGCGACCCCGAACGAAATATCGTGAATGACGCGCTTGCCGCCGCGCGCGACGGTGAGGTTCTGGACGGTGATCGAACGGGTCATCTCTCAGAACTCCCCCAGATAGGCGCGGCGGACATCGGGGCTGGCCAGCACCTCCTCGGTGGGACCGAGGGCGAGCATCTTGCCGTAGTCGAGCACCAGCGTCTGCGTGCACATCGAACGGATGAGCTCGACATCGTGATCGATGAGAAGCACCTGGGCGCCGAATTCGTCGGGGATGCGCATGATGAGCTCGCGCAGGGTCGCGCTTTCCTCGTCCGTGAGCCCCGCCGCCGGCTCGTCGAGCAGCACCAGCCGCGGCTTGCCGATGAGGCACTTGCTCAGCTCGACGAGGCGCCGCTGGAAGAGGTTGAGGGCCTTGCCCAGCGTATCGGCGACGCCGCGCAGTCCGGTGAAGGCAAGGGCGGCTTCCACCGCCTCGATCCGCTCGCCCGGGCCGGTGACGTGGTCGGCGATGGCGTAGAGGTTGCCGGCCACGGTGAGGTCTTCCACCACCTGTTCGGTCTGGAACGAGCGGCGCAGGCCCGACTTGACGCGATCGAGCGGCCGCAGGGCCAGCAAGTCGCGCCCCTCGACCTTGACGGCACCCTGGACCGGCGAAACGAAGCCGGAGAGAACGTTGAGCAGCGTCGTCTTGCCGGCGCCGTTGGGGCCGATGAGGCCCGAAACCGGCGCCGAGATGGTTGCGGTCAGGTTGTCGATGGGGCGGACGCCCCCGAACTGCACGACGAGGTTTTCGATGGCGATCATGGCTTATGCCCCTTGCGGGTAAGGCGGGCGATGAGCCCCGAAATCTGCCCCGCGATGCCTGCCGGGGCGGTGGCGAGCGCCTGGAACAGCGCGACCCCGAAAATGCCGATGGTGACGTAGCCGTCGATGCCCAGATCTGTCAGCAGGGCAGGAACCGCGCGCAGCAGGAGCCCGGCGATGAGGGCGCCGTACCAGTTGTAGACGCCCCCCACGACGGCGAGCGCGAAGAGGTTGAGGCTTTCGAAGGCCGTGAAGGCGCGGCCGTCGAGCTGGCCGACATTGCCCGCGAGCAGGGCCCCGGCAATCCCGGCGAGGAAGCCGGAGAGGGCGAAGGCCCAGGCCTTGTAGGTGAGCACGTTCACGCCCGAGGCGATGGCGACGTGCTCGCCCTTGCGGATCAGCGCCCAGGCGCGCCCCGGCCGGGCCAGCTTGTGCCACTGGGAAATGACCAGGCCGATGGTGGCGACGATCGACACATAGACGAAATAAGGCACCGAATCCTGGGCGAGGTCGGGACGGGAGAGCATGGCGCGTCCGGCGCCGTCCGCCCGGCCGAGGAAGCCCGGCCCCCCATCGGGAAAACCCCAGGCCCCGATGATGGTCTGGAAGCCCCCGGCAAGCATCAGCGTGACGAGCGCGAGGTAGAGCCCGCGCAGGCGCAGGGCGGGAATACCGAAGATGAGTCCGACAAGCGCGGCGACGATGCCGCCCGAAAGCATCGAGACTTCGAAAGGCGGATGCCAGGCGTGGCCGATGCGCAGCGTCACCCAGCCGCCGACACCCACCAGCGCGAACTGGCAGAGCGAGACGAGGCCGAGCTGGCCATAGAGGATCGCCAGCCCGGTGACCGAGAGCGACAGGGCAACCGCTGAGGTTGCGGCCGTCAGCCAGAACGAATTGGCCAGCAGCGCCACGGCGGCGGTGAATACGGCCATGACCACTGGAATGACGAGGACTTCGCGGGGAACGCGGATGGCGGAAGGTGAAGCCATGGGGCGAGCTAGGGTCTGGTTCTGAGCGGTCATCGGTCTTTGAGCGCCGCCTGCGCGGTGCTTCCCAGGATCATGACGGCGATGAGGGCGATGACGAACGGGGTGGCCGAACGGTAGGGCGAAATCCAGTCGATGGGCGTCAGCAGCGCTTCAGCGACCCCGATGCCGAGGCCGGCAAAGGCCGTGACCCAGAGCGAGCGGAGCTGGCCGAGAATGGCGGCGGCAATCGCCGGGATGACGAGGAAGGTCAGGAATGTCCCCTGCAGCCGCACGAGATCGGCGAGCAGCAGGCCCCCGAGCCCGGCGAAGATGCCGGTGATGATCCAGGCGGCGGTCTCGGTGCGGGTGATGCGCACCCCCAGGATCGCCGAGAGGTCACGGTCATTGGCGAGGGCGCGCATGTCGAGCCCGAGGCGCGTGGTGCCGAGCAGCACGGTGATGCCGCCGACGACCACGATGGCCAGGACCAGCGCGATGATGCGGGTAAAGGTCAGCCGCACGCCGAAGAGCGTGAGGTACATCTGGTCGGTCGGAAACTGCAGGCGGCGCGGCAGCTCGCCCCACACCACGCCCATGAGCGCGATGAGGAACAGCGCCAGCGCAAGCGTGCCGACGGCGCGCACCACGGTGTCGCGATAGGAGAGCAGGGGAGCCAGGAACCGGCCGTAAAGGAAACTGACGAGCGTGGACACCAGGACCGCGGCGAGGATCGCCAGTGCGAGTGGATAGTCCCATTCCATAAGCTGCCAGGCGACGTGCGCCCCGACCGCCCCGATGGCGCCGAAGGCGAAATTCAGGACGCCGGTGGCGCGGAAGAGCACCAGCAGGCCGACTCCGGACAGCGCATAGACTGCGCCGATCCCCAGGCCCGAGATGATGAAAGGCAGGAAATTCATTGACCGTCCCCGTGAGAAGGGCGCGTCCCCGGTGCTGCTCCGGGGACGCGCTGGCGTCAGGACTTACTGGGTGATCCCGGCGCTCTTTTCGAAGGCGCGAATGTCGGCCAGTTCCGGATCGGGCGAGGGAGCGCAATCGGAAACCACCTTCCACTTGCCGCCTTCGCTGACCGCCATGCGCGTGGTGCTGTTCGCATTGTGGCGGGGCTGGTCGGCGCCGAAATACCAGGGCGCGCAGAAGATATCGCTCTCGAAAGCCTTGATGTCGGCCACGGCCTTGCCGGCGGTTTCGCGGGTGATGTTGGCGGGGTCGATGCTCATCAGCGCCTTTTCGGCGATGCGGGCGGCCAGGTAGCCGGCCTGGGCGAAGGTGTCGCGCGGGTCGCTCTTCTGGCCGTATTCATCCATCACGGCGAGCCAGTTCTGGTTGTCCGGGGTGGTGGCCTCGAGGTCGTTGAACTCCATGTTCACGTAGAACTTGCCGTCCCAGCCCGGCCCGATGGTCTCGGGCACCGATAGGTCGTAGGCGGAGGCGGCCGAGACGAACTTGATCTTCTCGTTGAGCCCCTGTTCCTCGGCGGCCACCAGCAGCGGCACGGCCGAACCCTTGGACATGCCAAGCACGATGACGTCCGGATTGGACGATGCCGCCTGGAGCATTACCGAGGTGGAGTCGGCGCTGCCCTGGTCGATGAGGATGGTGGAGGCGGGGAAGCCCTTTTCCTTGGCGAGCAGCATTACGCCGTCGCAGGACCACGAGCCCACGTTCGGGATGTTGGGGCCAATGCAGACCACCGACTTGGCGCCGAGCTGATCCAGCGCATAGCCCATGGCGCCGAGCATCGAGACGCGCGGACCGGCATTGGTCGGCGCGATGGCCGAGGCGAAGAAGCACTCACGCGGCACGCCGACGCCGGCGACGACGGTAATGCCGGACTTCTTGTAGAAGTCGGCATTGGCGCCGCATTCCACGAACGAGGAATTGCCGACCATCAGCACGGCCTTCTGGTCATCCACCAGCTTGGCGGCGAGCTGGGCGGCGATTTCGGGGTTCCACTGGTCGTCTTCGACCATGTATTGCACCGGCCGCCCGTGGATGCCGCCATTGGCGTTGAGGCAATCGAAATACGCCTTGGCCGCCCGGGTCGAATTGGAAAAATCGTCCGGGCCGGTCTTGCCGGTGATGGCGCCGATGACGATGGGCTCGCCGGTCGCGGCCTGGCCCGTTCCTTCACCACAGACCGCGGCGGCGCTCGCGCCTCCTGCGGACATGACGATGAAAGCTAGTCCTGCGGCAATGGCCGCCAAACGCAGTTTCATGAGTTCCTCCTCCACTGATCGCTTCTTTTTCGCCCGGGTCGCCGCGATCAGGCAGTTGCGGCCCGGAAGGTCCTGGCGCTTGGCTCCGGCGCGTCCTCCACGCACCGGAAAGCGCAATCAGCCGGCAATGACCTTGCCGGTGATGAACGAGGCCGCGCGAGCGGCGATCATCATCACGGGGGCATTGGTGTTGCCGGAGACGAGTGTGGGCATGACCGAGGCATCGCAGACGCGAAGTCCGTCGACGCCATGCACCTTGAGATCGGGGCCCACCACGGCCGTCCTGTCCTCGGCGCGGCCCATCCTGGCCGTGCCCGAGGGATGGAACACCGTCTTGGCGGTCTGCCGGATGTAGTCGCGCAGGGCCGCCGGATCGCTCTCGACGCCCGGCCTGGGCAGAACGCGGCGTTTGACGAGCCGAGCCAGCGCCGGGGCTTCGAGAATGCGGATGGCAAGCTGGACGCCACGCGCCAGCGTCTCGACATCGGCGGGATCGGACAGGGCATTGGCGTTGAAAAGCGCGCTGTCGACAGGGTTGGCCGAGCGAAGCTTGACCGTGCCCCGCGAGCGCGGACGCAGGAAGCAGGGGCCAATGGAAAGCCCGTGTCCGGGCTCGGGCTCGCGATCCACGAAACCGATGAGCGTCGGAATGACGTGGAACTGGATGTCGGGCTGTCCCACCCCGGCGGTATCGGCGAAGCCCCCCGCTTCCACGACGTTGGAGGCCAGCAGCCCCTGGCGCGCCGCAACATAGCGCAGCATGTGCAGCGCGGCCTTGACGCCCTGGTCCTGCCCGAGGATCGAAATCGGATCGCGCGTTTCGCCCTGAACGGGCACTTCGAGGTGATCCTGGAAATTCTCTCCCACGCCCGGAAGGTCGGCGACCACCGGGATACCAAGGCTCGAGAGGTGATCGGCGTCGCCGATCCCCGACACTTGCAGGATCTTGGGCGTGGCGATGGCGCCCGCCGTAAGGATGACCTCGCGATTGGCGAGATAGCGCGTCCCGTCGAGCAGCTCGACCCCGGTGGCGCGCTTGCCCTCGAAGGTCACACGGGCGACCTTGCGCTCGGTGAGGATCGTGAGGTTGCGGCGGCGTTCTGCCTCGCGCAGGAAGGCTTGCGCCGAACTCCAGCGGCGCCCGTTATGGGTCGTGCTCTGGTAGAAGCCCACGCCCTCCTGGTCTTCGCCGTTGAAATCGGGATTAGGCTTGAGGCCGGCTTCCTGGGCAGCCTCGACGAAGGCGCGCGTCAGCGGATGGCGATGGCGCGGGTTGGAAACGAAGAGCGTGCCGGCCTGCCCGTGATAAGCGCCGTTGAAGGTGTCGTTGTTCTCCAGCGAGCGGAAGGCGGGGAGCACTTCCTCGTAGGACCAGCCGGGGCATCCGGACTGGGCCCAGGTGTCGTAGTCGTTGCGGTGCCCGCGGATGTAGATCATGGCGTTGATCGACGATCCCCCGCCCAGCACGTTGCCCTGCGGCACGATAGAGGGCCGCCCGTTGAGGCCCTTTTCGGGCTCGGACGCGTAGGGGTGGACGGCTTCGCCCTTGGCCAGGACCTTGAAGAACGTGGCGGGGATATGGATCCACGGATCGGTGTCGCGCTTGCCGGATTCGATCAGCAGCACGCTCGCGGAGGGATCCTCGGAGAGCCGGTTGGCCAGCACGCACCCGGCCGAGCCACCGCCGACGATGATGTAATCGTAGCGCTCCATGGGTCAGCTCAGGACCGTCTGGGCGACGGTCAGCTCCTTGAGGCCTTCGACGCCGAACTGGACGCCGATGCCCGATTGCTTGATGCCGCCATGCGGCGCATTGGGCTGGATGGCCCCGTGCTTGTTGACCCAGGCAATGCCGCATTCGAGGCGCGTCGCCAGTTCGCGCGCCTTTTCGATATTGCTCGACCAGATCGATCCGCCCAGGCCCACCGGCAGGCTGTTGGCGCGATCGATGACTTCGTCGATGTCGCTGTAGCGGATGATGGGAAGGGCAGGGCCGAACTGCTCCTCGTCCACAAGCCGGAAACCGTGATCGACATCTGCGACCAGCGTGATGGGGTAGAAGTAGCCGGGACGCTCCATGCGGGCTCCGCCGGTGAGGATCCGCCCGCCCCTGGTGCGCGCGTCTTCGACCAGCTCGCTCACCTTGTTGAACTGCATCTCGTTCTGGATGGGGCCGAGGATCGAGGCTTCGTCCTGCCCGTCGCCGATGGCGATGGTGCCGGCATAGGCGACGAGTTCCTCGCACACCGCATCGTAGATGCTGTCATGGACATAGAGGCGCTTGAGGGCCGAACAGGTCTGGCCGTTGTTGATGAAGGCGCCCCAGAAGAGCCCCTGTGCGATCTGCTTGGGATCGGCATCGGGCAGGACGATGCCCGCGTCGTTTCCGCCCAGCTCGAGCGTGAGGCGCTTGAGGGTGGCCACGGCCGAGGCCATGACCTTCTTGCCGGTCTCGATCGAGCCGGTGAAGGTCATCTTGGCGATGCCTGGATGCGCCGAAAGGGCCGCACCGATGCTGTTCTCCCCGGTGATGACGTTGACCACGCCCGGCGGCAGAACCTGATTGATGAGTTCGACCATGCGGATGGTGGAAAGCGGCGTCTGCGGCGAGGGCTTGAGCACGACGGTGTTGCCGGCGCGGATGGCGGGAATGATATGCCAGGAGGCGATCATCACCGGCCAGTTCCACGGGGTGATCGAACCGACGACGCCGATCGGCTTGCGGTGAAGCTCGACACGCCCCTCGTTGTTGTCCTGCAGGATTTCGACCGGAAGGGTGAGGTCGGCGGTGTAGCGGGTCCAGGCGAGGGTGCCGCCCATCTCGAAACGCGAGCCGAGGCCGTTGAGGGGCTTACCCTGTTCGCGGGTCAGCAGCAGCGCCAGCTCTTCCTGATTGGCGGCGATGATATCGGCCACCGCATGGCAGGCACGCTTGCGCTCGGCATCGGCGGTGCGGCTCCAGGTCTTGAAGGCGCGGGCGGCGGCTTCGACGGCGAGGTCGAGCTGCTCGGGCGTGGCAAGCGGCATCAGGCCGACGGTGTCGCCGGTCGATGGATTTTTGACTTCGGCATGGCTGGCGGTCTCGACGCGCTTGCCGTCGATCAAAAGGGCATACGGATTCACGTTGGGCTCCTCCCAGAACTTGGGAGAAGTATGAATCCGTTAACGAATGCCGTCTTGGAGAGGGACGCGGGCAGACTTGGACTCAAACGCGCGAAAGGCGCGGGCCATTCCTACTGCTTGAGCAGGTCCCGCGGCGCGCAGGAGAACATCTCCTTAAAACTCCGGTTGAAGTAGGAAATGTCGTTGAATCCGGTGGAATAGGCGACTTCGGCGATGGTTTCCTTGCTGCCCTGGTCGCGGATCTGCTCGATCTTCTCGCGCGCCAGGCGCAGGCGCCGGTCACGGATCACCGTGGTGCAGGTGACGCCCAGCCCCTGGAAGTCCTCCTGGAGCGTGCGGATAGAAACGCCGATCTGCGTGGCGAGCCACTTGGCGCCCAGCTCGCTGTCGGTCAGGTGCCGGTCGATGAGGATGTCGACGATCTCGAGCCGCTTGCTGGCGCTGTCATTGGCGGGCTGCAGGCTCGCCTCGCCGCCGGCGACGAATGCCTGGCGCGTGGCGTTGAACATCAGCTCGCGCAGGTGCGGCGAACCATCGTCGGCCGCGCTCATGATCTTGGCGATGAGGGCTCGCAGCATGACGGCCATCGGATCGTGGGATTCGAGCTTGCGCGCGATGTCGAAAGCGACCTTGGCGCCCGAATACATGGTCTGGCGTGGCAGGTGCATGGACAGATGATTGGAGAACCGGCCGCCGAAGTGGAAGGTCGTCGGCTTGGTCGAATCGACCAGGATGCAGTCCCCGACGTCGAGCACGCTCTGCCGGCCGAAATGCTCGACCCCGCACATGCCCTCGATCTGGACGATGAGGAACAGGTGCTCGTTGGCATCGCGCCGGATGTCGTCCATCGAGCGGTGGACACGGTCGAGATTGTTCGAGACATGAGCGAAGTTCATGCCGCCCACGTCGATCCCGCGGGCGGCGCCGAGCACGGCATCGCCCTTCTCCACGGTCACGGGGTTGAAGTTGCCGCATATGGTATGCAGGTCATCCGCCCACTGTTCGTAGGGCACGACCGACCAGGTGCGCTGCACCAGGTTCTGGCTTTGCAACAGTTCCAACCCTGCCTCCCTACAGTGCTGGCCTATTTGCCCTCCAAGGTGACCGCCATCCCTTTAGCGGTCAAGGGCTAGACGGCCCGGTTGGCCACCGGCGCGCGCCCGCCGCCGTCGGCGACGAGCACAGTTCCGGTGACGAATGACGATTCCGCGCTCGCCAGGAACAGGCAGCACGAGGCGATCTCGGAGGGATCGGCGATGCGCCGCAAGCCTATGCGCTGGCGCAGGTTCTCGAACTCCTCTTCGCGCGTCGTCCCGTTGGCGCGCGCCGCATCGTCCATCTCCATGTCGCTCATCGGCGTGCGGACCCAGCCCGGGGCGATGACATTGGCGCGAATGCCGTCGGGACCATGGGCCACGGCGATCGAGCGCGTATAGGCGACGAGCGCGGCCTTGCTCGAGGCGTAGCTCGTCATGCCCGGCCCGCTGTTGAAGGCCGCCACCGACGCGATGTTGACGATCGCGCCACCGCCCTTGAGCAGGGGCAGCGCGGCCCGGCAGACATTCATCGTCCCCGTCACGTTGACGGCGAAAGTCTTGTCCCAGCCTTCATCGGTCACCGTTTCGGGCGTATCGGTAAGGATGATCCCGGCCGCGCTGACCAGGATATCGAGCTTTGCCCCGCAAGCGGCGATGGCGCGGGCAACGTCTTCGGCGCGCGTGATGTCGCCATGGATCACCTGCGCACCGGTGACGCGACCGGCGTCATCGAGCTCGGCGCCGCCCAGCCCGAAAAGCACCAGTCGCGCGCCTTCGGCAGCAAAGCGCTCCGCGGTGGCCCGCCCCATGCCGGTGGCGGCCCCGGTGATGAGCGCGGTCTTGCCCGCGAGCCGGCCGGTCATGGCTTGCCCCAGAGCGAATGAACCGCGTAGCCGGTTTCGGGCAGGGACGAGCCGCCGTCCACCACGATGGTCTGACCTGTCATGTACCTGGACTCTTCGGACGCGAGATAGAGCATGGCGTAGGCTATGTCGTCGGGCTCGCCCATGCGGCCCATCGGGATTTCGCCGCCGAGCGTCGCCATCATTTCCGGCGTCCCCATCTTGCCGCGTCCAGGCTTGGCGATGAAACCGGGCTCGACGCCGTTGACTGTGATGCCTGTGCGCGCCAGTTCGAGCGCCGCGCCGCGGATGAAGGCGTTCACCCCGGCCTTGGCCGCCGAATAATGCGCTCCGCCGCCCATGGCGAGGCGGGCGGAGACCGACGAGGTCACGAGAATGCGCCCCCAGCCGTTGCGCTTCATGTGCGGGATCGCCGCCTGGCTGAGCCAGATCGTGGCCTTGAGGTTGATATCGAGGGCCGCCTCGAGCTGCTCCTCGGTCAGGTCCTCGACGTCCGCCCAGGGGCAGCCGCCGGCATTATGGACGAGTATGTCGAGCCGGCCATTCTCGTCGGCAACGGTATCGACGAGCCTCTTGAGGGCGGCCCGGCCGCTGCCGGGAAAGCCGGTAGCGGTGACGTTGGGCACGCTTTCCGCCAGGCTCTGCGCATGTTCGATGGTGCGGTTGGCGGCGACGACCCTCGCCCCGGCCTCAGCCAGCCGCGTGACGATGGCGGCGCCGATCCCCCGGCCGCCCCCGGTCACCAGCGCGACCTTGCCGCTCAGGTCGAAGGCCATCAGGCGATACCCTCCGCCTTGAGCAGGGCGACGAACTTCTCGAATACCCGCGTGTGGTGGTCGACCTCGGCTTGCGTGGTGGCCGGGCACATGAGGAACATCGTGTGGAACGGCGTCACCAGGATGCCCTCGTTCATGTAGAAGGCGTGCAGCAGCGTCTCGAGGTCGCCACGCCGGGTGGCGATGACCTCGGCGCCGTTGCGGGGCGGGCGGGGCGTGAACATGATCTCGGCGCGCGCGCCGATCTGGGTGACGTGCCAGGGGAGCTCGTTCGCCGCGATGACCCGCCGCGCGCCCTCGGCCAGCCGCTGGGCATTGGCGATCATGCGGTCGTAATTGGCCGGCGTGAGGATGCTCTCTAGCACCGCCTTCATGGTGGCGATGGTCAGGGCGTTGCCGGCGAGCGTGCCTCCGATGCCAAGGTGAGCCGACTGGCGCTGGCGCGGGTTCACATAGGGCACCGCCGCCCAGATCTTTTCGGCCGTCTCCTGGCTGACCCCGAAAATGCCCGCCGGAATTCCCCCGGCAATGGCCTTGCCGGCGACGAAGAAATCGGGTTCGAGGCCGTGGAGGCGGGTGTAGCCGCCCGGGCCCGAAGAGATGGTGTGCGTCTCGTCGATGATCAGGAGCGTGCCGGTCCGGCGGGTCTCCTCGCGCACGAAATCGAGGAAGCCCTCGGCGACGGGGATCATGCCGAAATTCGTCATGACCGGCTCCATCAGCACCACCGCCACGTCACCCTCGGCGAGCGCGGCGCGAACCGCGTCGAAATCGTTGAACTCGACCACCTTGGAGACGCGCGAGTGATCGACCCCATTGGGGTGGATCATGTTGCGCAGCGCCACCTTGCTGTCACGCAACTCGACATGGGCCTCTTCGACCCCCCCATGGTAGCAGCCGGAAAACACCAGGACCTTGTCGCGCCCCGTCACCATGCGCGCGAACCGGATGGCGCCGCGGTTGGCGTCCGTGGCCGAGGTGGTGAGCGTCCAGTAGGGCAGGCCGAAGCGGCGGGCCAGTTCCTCGCCGACCCAAAGGCTGTCCTCGGTGGGCAGCATGGTGGTGGTGCCGCGCTGGAGCTGGCGCATGGCCGCCTGCGTCACGGCCTCGGGCGCGTGGCCACACATGCCGCCGGTGTCGCCCAGGCAGAAATCGACATAGGACTTGCCATCGACGTCAAAGAGCCGCGCGCCCTTGGCCTCATCCACATAGAGCGGGAAGCCGCCGGCCCAGCGGCGCATCCAGTGCGAGGGACCGCCATAGAGGAAGTGTTGCTTGCCGCGCTCCCAGTTGGCGCGCGAGACAGGATGGGACTGGGCGAAGCGCTGCTGCTCGCGGTCGATCAGTTCGTCGATGGTGGCGGGGGCGGTAGTGGTCACTTGAGGTCGATCCAGGCAGTCTTGAGGTCGGTGTATTTGTCGAGCGCATGCAGGGACTTGTCGCGTCCGAAGCCCGACTGCTTGAACCCGCCGAGCGGCACGGTCATGTCCGCCCCGCCATAGGTATTGACGTGAACGACCCCGGCGTTGATGGCGCGCACCATGGTGTGGGCGGTGCTCAGGCTGGAGGTCCAGACGGCCGAGGCGAGCCCGTAGACGGTGGAGTTGGCGATGGCGATGGCTTCGTCCATGGCCTTGAAGCGCGTGACCGCCAGGACCGGGCCGAAGACTTCCTCTCGCGACAGCGTCATCTGCGGGGTGACGCCCTCCACGATGGCGGGTGAGAGATAGTAGCCCCCGGTTTCGGCGAGAAGCCGTTCGCCACCCTGCCGGACCGATCCGCCCTCGGACCGCGCCGTTTCGAGATAGGCCAGGTCCTTGGCGAGCTGATCGGCGCTCGAAATGGCGCCGATGTCGCTTTCGAGCGAAAGCGGGTTGCCGACACGAAACTTTGCGGTCGTCGCGCCGAGCTTTTCGAGGAAAGCGTCATAGATGCCTTCCTGCACGAGGAGGCGCGAGCCGGCGACGCAGACCTGGCCGGAATTGCGGAAGATGCCGTTGGCGCTGACCTTAACCGCCTTGTCGATATCGGCGACGTCGTCGAAGACGATATTGGGCGACTTGCCGCCCAGTTCGAGAAACACGCGCTTGAGGTTGGACTGGGCCGTATATTCGAGCAGCTTGCGGCCGACCGGCCCAGAGCCGGTGAAGGCCAGAGCATCCACGTCCATATGGAGGGCCAAGGCCTTGCCGGCGATGGTGCCGTGCCCCGTCACGACGTTGAAGACGCCTTCCGGCACGCCCGCTTCGAGCGCCAGTTCGGCGATGCGCAACAGCGAGAGCGAAGCGATCTCGGCGGGCTTGAGAACCACAGTGTTGCCGGCGGCGAGGGCAGGGGCCACCTTCCAGGCGCCGATCATCAGCGGGAAATTCCATGGCACGATGGCGCCGACGACGCCCAGCGGCTCCCGATGGACCAGGGCAAGTACGTCCGGGCCCGTCGGGGCGATCTCGTCATAGACCTTGTCGATGGCTTCCGCGTAGTAGCGGAAGGTGCCGGCGGCCGAGAGCGCTTCGGCCTTGTAGGCCATGTTGATCTCGGTGCCGTTGTCGCGCACGCCCAGCACGGTCAGTTCGAGCGCATGCCTTTCGATGAGATCGGCGAGTTTGTGCAGCACCTTCTTGCGGAAAGCCGGGCCCGAACGGCTCCAGGCGGGAAAGGCGGCGCGCGCCGCGGCGACGGCGCGGTCGACGTCACTGGCCGAGCCATCTGCAATGGTCGTGAACGCCTGCCCGTCGATGGGCGAGATCACCGGCAGGCTCGCCTCGCCACCGACTCGTTTGCCTGCGATGAGATGACCCTGCGGGGCGATGGTCTCGCCTGCCAGCCTATCGATTGCGCCCTGTTCGAGCATTGCTGTCTCCTCCCTCGCAACATGCTTGCGAGGCTTGGTCTATAGGTTCATTATCCGAACCCTGAGTTCATAAACAGACTTGCAAACATCCTGGCGTGGTGTCAATGTATTTCACACGTTAAGTAATGGTGCGAGCCGAAACATCGTTGGATTAACGTGCTCCCGGCCCTCGGAAGGGCGGGATTGCAGGGGAGAGAATATGAGCACTGTCGGCAAGGCAATCACGCTGCTCGAGGCGTTCGACGTCCAGCGGCCCGAACTCGGCCTGACGGAACTGGCCAAGCTGGTCGGCTTCGACAAGGCGACGACCCGCCGGCTGCTGCTGTCCCTGGCCCAGGGCGGGCTGATCGAGCAGGACGAGGCCACGCGCCTCTACCGCCTCGGGCCAGCCACGGTGCGTTTCGCGCGCATCCGCGAGGCGCATTTCCCGTTCCTCGAGAGCGCCCGGCCATTCGTCGTGGCCCTGGCCGAGCAGACGGGCGAGACCGCCCACCTTTCCGAATACGACTCGGACCTGCTGACCTCGATCTATGTCGAGGAATCCACCCAGCCCAACCGCATCAGCGTCTCGATCGGCGACCGCTTTCCGCTCCACGCCACGGCCTCCGGCATCGCCTACCTCGCCTTTTCGCGCCCCGAATATGCGCGCACCTATCTCGCCCGCAAGCTCGACAAGTTCAGCCCCTTCACCGTCACCGATCCGGAGCGGCTCTCGCATATGCTCGAAGAGACCCGGGCGCGCGGTTTCTCGATCAGCGACCAGGGCCGCGCCGAGGGCGTCTTCAGCGTCGGCGCCCCGATCGTGGACCGGGACGGCTACGCCATCGGCGCCCTGGCCGTGGCCAGCCCCTTGGTGCGCGTGGCCGACGGCACCGCCGACGCCCATGGGGAAGCGGCCATGCTTGCGGCCCAGAAGATTTCGGCGCGCCTGAGCGGGCGCGCCGTTCCCACCACTGCCAGAACTTCGCCTAGAGACAAGGTCGCATGAAAACTCCGAGAATTCTCGTTATCGGCACCGGCGACACCAAGGCCGACGAATTGCGTTTCATCGAAGGGTGCATTCGCGAAGCGGGCGGCCAGCCCATTTCGATGGACGTGAGCATCCTGGGCGATCCGCCCTACCCGCCCGACTACGACAAGCACGCCGTGCTGGCTGCGGGCGGCCACCATCTCGACAAGGCCGTCGCCGGGGGCGACGAGATGTCGGCGATGACCTACATGGCCGAAGGCGCCGCCGCGCTGACGCGCCGGCTCCATGACGAGGGCAGGATCGACGCCTTCATCGCGCTGGGTGGGACGATGGGTACCGACCTGGCGCTGGACGTGGCCCTCGCGCTGCCGCTGGGCTTTCCCAAATTCGTCGTCTCGACCATCGCCTATTCGCATCTGCTGCCGCCCGACCGCATCGCCACGGACCTGATGATGATCCTCTGGGCCGGTGGGCTCTATGGCCTCAACAGCATCTGCAAGGCCGTGCTTTCGCAGGCGGCCGGCGCGGTGGTGGGGGCCGCCAGGGCCGTGATCGTCCCGCCGCGGGCAAAGCCGGTCATCGGCATGAGTTCGCTGGGCAAGTCGTGCCTGAGCTACATGGTCGGCCTCAAGCCCGAACTCGAAAAGCGCGGCTACGAACTGGTGGTGTTCCACACCACCGGCATGGGTGGACGCGCGCTCGAGGCCATCGCGGCGCAGAAGGGGTTCGTCGCGGTGATGGATTTTTCGCTCCAGGAACTGGCGAACTTCCACAATGGCTCGGTGGTCAATTCCGGACCCGACCGGCTGGAAAACGCCGGGATTGCCGGCATCCCGCAGATCGTGGCCCCGGGCGCCATCGACATGATCGACATGCCGGCCTGGCAGGCTCCGCCCAGCCATCTCAAGGAGCGCACGTACTACGCCCACAACCGGCTGATCGGCATGGTGACGGCCGACGACGAGACGCGCCGCGCCGTGGCCCGCAAGATCGGCGCCAAGCTCTCCACCGCCAAGGCGCCCGTGGCGTTCATCCTGCCGACGCGCGGCATCGAGCAGTGGGACCAGGAGGGCGAGCCCTTCTACGATCCCTCGGGCCTGAGGGCCTTTGTCGATGAGATGGGCAAGAGCGTCGCCGCGCCCGCCGAACTCCATGCCATCGATGCCCATATCAACGATCCGCTCTTTGTCGAGACGGCGCTGGCCATCCTCGATCGCTGGGTGGCGGAAGGCATCGTGCCGGCAGGTCGCCCCGACGCGACGGAGGCGGCATGAGCGCGCTCGGCGTCAAGGCGCTCGTCCTCGATTTCGGGGGTGTCGTCTCCAAGACCCTCTTTGAAACCCATGCGCTGAGCGAGCAGGCGCTCGGGCTGCCGCCCGGCTCGCTGGCCTGGCGCGGGCCCTTCGATCCCTCGACCGACCCGCTCTGGCAGAAGATGCAGCGCGACGAGATTTCGGAGCGCGACTACTGGCACACCCGCACCCGCGAGGTCGGCAAGCTCGTCGGCGAGGACTGGGCCGACATGCAGACATTCGTCAAGCGCGCCCGCGGCGCGGATCCCGATGCGGTGATCCGGCCCGAGGCCCGCCGCGCCATCGGCCAGGTGCATGTGGCCGGCTACAAGCTGGCCGTGCTCTCCAACGAGCTCGATCTCTTCTACGGGGCCGAGTTCCGCAAGAAGCTGCCGCTCCTCAAGCCGTTCGCAACAATCGTGGACGCGACCTACACGGGCATCCTCAAGCCGGACCCGCGGGCCTATCGGCAGGTGGCCGACGAACTCGGCCTGCCGCTGGAAGCCTGCGTATTCGTCGACGACCAACTCCGCAACGTCGCCGGCGCCAGGCGCGCCGGCATGAAGACAGTCCATTTCGACGTGACCAACCCCGCCAAGTCCTATGACGAGGCGCTCGCCTATTTCGGCCTCTAACGAAAGCGATCCCCCATGCGCGATGACAATTTCCTGGTCGAGCAGAATGCTCGCAGCATCTGGCACCCGATGGCGCACCCCGCCGATATGCGCGCCAACCCGCCGCGCATCATCGCCAGGGGCGAGGGGACCCATGTCACCGATATCGAGGGGCGGACGGTGCTGGACGCCGTAGCCGGCCTCTGGAACGTCAACCTCGGCTATAGCTGCCAGCCCATCAAGGACGCAATCGCCGCCCAGCTCGACGTGTTGCCCTATTATTCGGGCTTCCGCGGCACCTCCACGCCCACCTCTATCGAGCTGGCCTATGAGCTGGCGCAGTTCTTCGCGCCGGAGGGGATCGAGAGGGCCTTCTTCACCTCAGGCGGGTCGGACTCGGTCGAGACCGCACTCCGGCTGGCGCGTCAGTACTGGAAGGTGCGCGGGCAGGGCGACCGCACCAAGTTCCTCGCCCTCAAGAAGGGCTATCACGGCACCCATTTCGGCGGCGCCTCGGCCAACGGCAACGCCAATTTCCGCCGCAACTACGAACCGCTCATGCCCGGCTTCTTCCACGTGCCGGCCCCGTGGACCTATCGCAATCCCTTCAACGAAAGCGATCCGGCCAAGCTGGCCCAGCTCGTCGCCGCCGCGATCGAGGACGAGATCGCCTTCCAGGGCGCCGACACCATCGCCGCCTTCATCATGGAACCTGTGCTGGGCGCGGGCGGCGTGATCGTGCCGCACGAGACCTTCATGCCGCTGGTCCGCAAGATCTGCGACAAATACGACATCCTGCTCATCGCAGACGAAGTCGTGACTGGATTTGGCCGGGCCGGTGCCTGGTCGGGCTCGCGCCTCTGGGGCGTGCAGCCGGACATGATGTGCATCGCCAAGGCCATCACCTCGGGCTACTTCCCGCTCGGCGCCACGCTCATCGGCAAGAAGGTCGCCGAGGCGTTCGAGGCCGACAAGACCACCTTCGGCAATATCGGCACGGGCTACACCTATTCGGGCCATCCGGTCGGCTGCGCGGCCGGCGTCGCGGCGCTCGCCGAGACGCAGCGACTCAACCTCGCCGAGAATGCGCGCGTGCGCGGGGAGGAACTGCTGGCCGGGCTCAACCGACTCAAAGACAAGCACCAGATCATCGGGGATGCGCGCGGCAAGGGGCTCATGGTTGCCCTCGAACTGGTTTCGGACCGCGCCACCAAAAAGCCCGCCGACAAGAAGACCATGGCGCAGGTGGCCGACACTGCCTTCGACCAGGGTGTCATGATCCGGATTTCCGGCCCCAATATCATCCTGTCGCCGCCGCTGATCCTGAAGGCCGAGGAGGTTGATACCATCATCGGCGCCCTCGATGTCGCATTGGGTAGCGTATAACTTGATTATTGTGATCAAGTTAGGATAGGCCTCTCCCGTGTGAACGGGAAGGAATGACATGTCCGAGAACAAGTCCGTGCTGCAGCCTGTGGACGCCCAGGCCGTTGCGCTGGCCAAGACCCTGATCCGGACGGCCCGCCATGGCGCGCTGGCCGTGCTCGAACCGGGCACCGGGGCGCCCCTGGTCAGCCGCGTGGGCGTTTCCACCGACATGGATGGGACGCCCGTCATCCTCATTTCGGGTCTTGCCGCCCATAGCGCCGCGCTGCGCGCCGATGCGCGATGCAGCCTGCTTCTGGGTGAACCCGGCAAGGGCGATCCGCTCGCCCACGCCCGCATCAGCATCGATTGCACGGCCGTCGAAATCCAACGCGACAGCGCCGACCACGTGCGGATCGAGGGGCGCTACCTGCGCCACCAGCCCAAGGCATCGCTTTATGCGGGGTTGGGCGACTTCCGCTACTTCCGCCTCGAGCCCCGCAAGGCAAGCCTCAACGGCGGTTTCGGCAGGGCCTACGCCATGAAGGCGGAGGAAATCCTTTCGCTCTCGCCGGCGAACGAAAGCCTGTCGGCCGCCGAGGCAGGAGCCATCGAGCACATGAACGCAGATCACGCCGACGCGGTCGAACTCTATGCGCGCTTTTTCGCCCGGGCGGACGCCGGGAAATGGCTACTGGTGGGGATAGATGCCGACGGCATCGATATCGTCAACGGCGACAGGGCCGAACGCGTCCCTTTTCCGGCCCAGCTGAGCTCGGGAGCAGAGATGCGCGAGGCCCTGGTAAAGCTAGTCCGGACCGCGCGTTCGGGGCTGGCCTCGAAGCCTCACTGATCAAGTGATGGGGTGGGAGCCAGGCTCGCCACCCATCCCCTGAGGGTATCAGTCGTTGGCGCCCGGGCCGCCGCGCGTCGACTCGAAGAGGAACCACGCACGGCGCTCGGTCTCGTCGATCCACACTTCGAGCAAGCTGGTCGTGCCGACGTCGCCATAGCTGTCGGCGGTGTCGTGGACCTCGCGCATGATGGTGACCAGGCGCTGGTTGTCATCGCGCAGCTCGGCCAGCATGTCCTGCGGCTCGACATATTCGGCATCATTGTCGGAGATCCGCTGCTCGCGCGAAATCTGGCCGATCGAATGGATGGTGCTGCCGCCGATCTTGCGGGCTCGTTCTGCGATCGGATCGGTCATGGCGAAGATCTGGTCGGCCTGCTCATCCATGAGCAGGTGATAGTCGCGGAAGTGGTGGCCGCTCATGTGCCAGTGGAAATTCTTGGTCTTGATGTAGAGCGCGAAGACGTCGGCGAGCAGGCCGCGCAATGCAGCGGAGATGTCGCGCGTGGCATCGGCCTTCAGGTCCGTCGGCGTTGCCAGGCGGGCGCGGCGGGCCTTGTCGGCTGCGTTGGTACGGTCGCTCATCTTGGATAGTCCTCCTGATGTGGTGCACAGCACTGCGACCCCGCCCCAGCGTGGTCGCCGTCAATCCGGATAACGCGCGGATCGTCAGGAGGTTGCGGCCGGGGAGGGCGCCGTGAGCGGATGCGGTTCGCCAACGACTTTCAACCCTATGGCGGCGCCGACCTCGGGCGCGGTGGCGCTGGGGTAGTCGAGCTTGAACTGCAGGAAGGGCGGCGTGCCGGTGGTCTCGATGAGCAACCGGCACGTGGGGCCGCGGAAGGTGCGCGTCAGCACGCGGCCCGAGACCGGCGAGTCTGCGCCGCCGGTGGAGAGCACAAACTGCTCGGGCCGCAACATCGCCGGCGCATCCGGCGCGATATGCAATCCCAGGGCGCCGGCCTCGGCGCCAGCCACCACGATCGCTTCCCCGAAAAAGCGCGCCGCCTCGGCGTCGCGGGGCCGGAAATAGAGGTCCTCGGGCGATCCCGCCTGCACGATCACGCCATCGCGCATCAGGGCCACCTGGTCGGCAAAGGACAGCGCTTCGGACTGGTCGTGGGTGACGAAGACCGTGGTGACGCCCGCACTGGAGAGGACTTCGGCCACCAGGTCGCGAAGATCTTCGCGCAAGCCGGTGTCGAGCGCCGAGAACGGTTCGTCCAGCAGCATGAGCCGGGGACGGCGCGCCAGGGCCCGTGCCAGCGCAACGCGTTGCTGTTGTCCGCCCGACAGCTCGTGCGGGCGACGGTCCGCCATGGTCCGGGCCAGTCCCACCAGGTCGAGCAGGGCATCGACCCGCGCATGGCGCTCGGCGTGACCGCTGAGCCCGAAGGCGATGTTCTCGGCGACCGTGAGATGGGGAAAGAGCGCCCCTTCCTGGGCGACATAGCCTATGCCGCGGCGATAGGCCGGCACGGAATTGCTTTCGTCCGCCAGAAGCTCGCCGTCCAGCGAGATGCTGCCGCCGTCGAGGGTCTCGAACCCCGCGATGAGGCGCAGTAGTGTCGTCTTGCCCGAACCTGAGGGGCCGACGATCGCCGTGCGGCTGCCGGCAGCTACGTCCAGGTCGACATGAGAGGCGGCAACGACATTGCCGTAGCGCTTGGTGACCTTGCGCAGGGACAGAAGGCTCATGGTGCCGAGATCCTTTCGGCGCGAAGACGCAGGAGGATGACGAGCGGCGCGGAGAGAACGATCATCAGCACCGCATAGGGGGCGGCGGAGGCGAAGTCGAGCTCGGCCGTATAGGCCCAGAACCGCGTGGCCAGCGTGCGCGTGCCGTTCGGCGAGAGCATCAGCGTGCCGGTAAGTTCGTTGGCGATGCCCAGCGCGACCAGCGCGGCGCTGGCGGCGGCGCCGGGCGCCGCCAGCCTGAGGGTGGTGGCGGCGATGGCTTTGAGTGGCCGGCGTCCGAGGCTGACCGCGGCGCGTTCGAGCTCGACCGGCGCCTGCGCGATGCTGGCCCGCAGACCCACCACCGCGCGGGGCAGGAACATCAGCACATAGGCGAAGATCAGCGTGGCTGCCGTCTGGTAGATCGGCAGGCGCACGGTCAGGGTGACGAGGGCCAGGGCAATGATGACGCCCGGCAGCGCTCCCGCATAGTAGTGGCACGATTCGAGGAAGCGCTGCAGACGGCCCGGCGAGCGGACCGACAGCCAGGCCATGGGTATGGCGGCCAGCGTCGTCAACGCAGCGCCTGCAAGGGCCAGCAGCACGGTCTGGGTAAGGGCCGGTCCGATGAATTCGAGGCGCCAGATGGCGCCGCCACCGCCCACGAGCCAGCGCCCGAGCGTTATCGCCGGTACGCCCAGTGCGAGAACGGCCAGCGCTGCCGGCAACAGCAGGGCGGCAAACCGCAACCTGCCGAGCGTGAAGACCCCCGCGCGTCTCGCCGCGCCCGATCCGACCCGGGCGTAGCGCGCGTGCCCGCGACCGAGCGACTCCAGGCTGAGCATGAGGAGACAAAGCAGGACCAGCACTCCGCCCAGGAGGTTGGCCGCCGGACCGTTATAGGAAGACTGGAACTGGTCGACGATCGCGGTGGCGAACGTGTCGTAGCGCATGAGCACGAAAAGGCCGTACTCGGCCAGGATGTGCAGGGAAAAGAGCAACGCGCCGCCGCAGACCGCCAGCCGCAATTGCGGCACCACGGCCCGCCACAGCACGGCGGCGGGCGAAAGTCCCAGGGAGGCAGCGGTATCCTCGAGCGCTGGATCAAGACGGCGCAGCTGGGCGGCGACGGGGAGGTAGATGAACGGGAAATATGCCAGCACGGAAATGAGGACGGCGCCGAAGAGCCCGTGCACGTGCGGGAAGAGGCTGTTCCAGGCATACGAATGCACGAACGCCGGCACCGCGAGCGGGGCGACCATCAGCCAGGACCACATCCTGGCTCCGGGGAGGTCTGTGCGTTCGGTCAGGATCGCCGCTCCCACTGAAGTCACGATGGCCACGGGCACTGCGATGACCTGGAGGACGATGGTGTTGACCAGAAGTTCCCCGACCTTGGGACGCACGACCAGGGACCAGACAGTGTCCCAGCCACTGGAGACCGCCACATAGGCGATGAAGCCGATGGGGATCAGCGACAGGGCGGCGACGACCGATGCCGCGACCATGGCGGGCGTGGCGCGAAATCCCAGCCGTTTGCGCGGTTGGGGCAGGGGGATCGAGAGGGCGGTGGTCAAAGCGAACTCATTGCATGTGGTCCCGCCGGATTTCCTCCGGCGGGGTCTCCAGACCGGATCAAAGCAGCCCGGCGGCCGTCATCAACTCGGTCACCTTGGCATTGTCGAGCGTGCTGGCATCGATCTTGGGCGCGTCGAGCTCGGCGAGGGGCACCAGCGCCGGGTTGGACTGAGCGCCGACCCCGACCGCGTATTCGAACGAGGTCCCGTCGCGCAGGATCGCCTGGCCTTTCGGGCCCGTGACCCACTTGATGAACTGCTCGGCCTCGTCCTTATGCTTGGAGGAAGCCAGCACGGCGCCGCCCGAGGTCGAGACGAAGGCGCCGGGATCCTGGTTCTTGAAATAGTGGAGCGCCACGTTGCCGCTGCTTTCCTTGGTGTTGGCCTGATCGCCGAACCAGTAATAATGGTAGATCACCGCGCCCTCGACCTCGCCATTGTTGACGCCCGCCATGGCCGCGCGGTTGCCGCGATAGGCATGGGCGTTTTCCTTCATGGCCTTGAGCCAGGCCGAGGTCGCCTCCTCGCCCTCGAGGGCGAGCATGGCGGCGACGATGGCCTGGAAGTCCGCTCCTGCCGGTGAGGCGGCCCAGCGGCCTTTCCAGGCGGGATCGGCCAGGTCCATGATCGACTTGGGCAGGTCGGTCTCGTCGAGCCGCGTCTGGTCATAGGCGAAGACCGTCGAGCGTGCCGCTATGCCGGTCCAATGTCCGTTGGCCGGCCGGAATTGTTCGGGCACCTGATCGAGAATGTCCTGCGGGAGCGGTTCAAGGAGCCCTGCATTGTCGACCAGGACCATGGCGGGCGAGTTCTCGGTGAGGAAGACGTCGGCCGGAGAGTTGGCCCCTTCCTGAACGATCTGGTTGCCGATTTCGAGATCGCCGCCCTGGCGCATCGTCACGGGGATGCCGGTATCCTTGGTGAACGCATCCGCCCACGCCTGAGTCAGCGCTTCATGCTGAGCGTTGTAGACGGTGATGCCTTCCTGCGCGCGTGCCGGAACAGCGGCAGCGGAGAGGGTGAGGATGGCGAGAGCGGCAGCGCCGGCGAACGAGAACTTCATGGACAATCCCTCAGGTTTGGCCCCCGAGGGTGGAATGTCATTTGTGGACCACGCAGGTCAATTTAAATCGCCGCAGTCTGGAATCGTTAAAAAGCACGGTGTCGTGAGGCGGCTACCAGTGGTGGCGGCGGCGGCTGCGCAGGTGCCGCACGACCGGCGCCGAGGCCAAGATGATAGCAACCACGATAAGTAGCGCTAATCCGATAACGCCAAAACCGAACTGCATGTCCCGGCTCCTTACTGTGTAAAGAGCTTGGGTAGGCCAATATGGTAAATGGACGACTAACGACGCCGGGCCAATCAGGCCGCGGCGTCGCCAGCGTCCCCCAAATAGAGGTGATGGAGGCGCGCCGAATCCTTGGCGAGTTCTGCGCATTCCCCTTCATAGACCATCTGTCCGCGCCGCAGGACATACGCTCGATTACCGATGGCGAGCGCCAGCGCGGCGAACTGTTCGACGAGTACCACCGCCACCCCGGTATCGGCGAGCTTGCGCACCGCCGCCATGAGCCGGCTGACGACGACGGGGGCCAGCCCCGCCGACATCTCGTCGATCATGATCACCTTGGGCCGGCCGACCAGGGCCCGGGCGATGACAAGCATCTGCTGCTCGCCGCCCGAGAGCATCCCCGACTTGATCGTCCGGCGCTGCAGCAGTTCGGGGAAGAGTCCATAGGCCTCGTCGAGCCGTGCTTCGGGATGGAGGGCAACCTGGAGGTTTTCCTCAGTGGTCATCTCGGCGAAGACCGTGCGGCCCTGCTCGACATGGGCGAGCCCCGCCCGTGCCTTGAACCCGGCATTGGCCCTGGTGACGTTGGCTCCATCCAGGGTAACCGAGCCGCCCGACGTCGGAATGACACCCGATATGCCTTCGAGCAGTGTCGTCTTGCCGGCTCCGTTCGACCCGAGGAGGACGCTGATCTCGCCCGCCCGGGCAACAAGATCGATGCCGCGCACTACCGGAATGCCGGCGCGATTGACCACCAGTCCCTTGACGTCAAGCGCGCTCATGCCGCCGCCTCTTCGATTTCGATACCCATATAGGCCTTCTGCACGATCGGCAGGCCGAGCACGGTTTGCGGGGCGCCCGTGGCGATGACCTGGCCGAAGTCGAGCACGGTGATGCTCGAGCAGGCCCGGCGTACCAGGTCCATGTCGTGCTCGATCAGCAGCACGGCGCAGCCGAATTTTTCGGGAATTTCGGCGATGCGCTCACCGAGCTTGAGTGCCTCGGCATAGGATTGCCCGGCGGCAGGCTCGTCGAGCAGGATCACTGGCGGCCGCGCTGCCACAACCCCGGCGACATCGAGAAGGCGCCGGGTGCCCGCATCGACCGTCGAGATAAGGGTCTGCGGGGGCGGGCACTCGAGCCAGTCGAGAACCGCCGCGAGTTCGGCATCGCTGATATTGCCCGCCGCGAGGCGCACATATTCGCCCACCCGCAATTCGGGCGCGATACGCGTCGTCTGCCAGGTGCGGCGGATGCCCGCTTGCGCCCGGCGCGTGGCGGAGAGCGCATCGACCGAGCGTCCGTTGAGCGTCACTTCGCCCGAGTAGCGCGGCAGGAACCCGGCGATGGCGTCCACCATGGTCGACTTGCCGGCCCCGTTCGGGCCGATGAGCCCCACGACCGTGCGCGAGGGCACCACGAGGCTCACGTCGTTGAGCGCCACCACGTTGCCGTAGCGGACGGTCAGCCCCTTGACCTCGAGCGTGGTGCCGGCCGGGTGCAGCTCTGCCGCGGGCAGGGCGCCTCCGGTTGCCGTGGTGCTTGCCTTGCGCCCTGGCAAGAGCTTGCGGCCGAGGCGCGCCCAGGTCTCGCTGATGGTCTCGCCGGTCGAGAGCGCCTGTACAGCGCCCAGCGCGAAGAACACATTGCCCACGTCCTGCGGCAGGTTGAGGCGGCGCAGCAGTTCGGGAAAGAGCGTGATGAGCACGCCGCCCAGGATTGCCCCGAGCGTGAAGTGCGCCCCGGCCATGGTCGCCACCGCAAAGAGCGAGAGCGACTGCATCATGTTGAAGTTCTCCGATACCAGCGTCCCCAGGTACCCGGCGAGCAGGCCGCCGGAAATGCCGGCGATGAAGGCGCTGATGGCGAAGGCCGAGAGCTTGGCCATGGGCACGCTGATGCCGTTGGCGGCGGCGGCCCGCTCGGAATGGCGAACGGCGAGCCAGGAGGCGCCCAGGCGCGAACGGTTGAGGAATTCGAGCCCCACCGCGATGATCCCGTAGACCAGCACGATGAAGATGAAGAAGCCCCGGTCGCTCTCGAAGAACATGGGACGCGCCACCTGGGTGAAGGTGGTCTGGCCCGGGAAGGTGATGGTGGCGAGCACCGTATCGAAGGCAGCCGCGAAGCCGAGCGTGACGATGGCGAGGTTGATGCCCCGCAGTCGCAGCGCCGGCAGGCCGATCGCGATGCCGACGGGCACGGCGGCAAGCCCGCCGATGACGATCCACACCGGCAGCCCGCCCGGAAAGCCCGAGACGTTGAGATAGCCCGTCACCCACGCTCCGACTCCGGCAAAGGACATCTGGCAGAGCGAGATCATGCCGGTACGCCCCGCGACGAGCCCCAGGCTCTGCAGCGCGATGCCCACGATGAAGACGGCGGTGATGAGAAATACCCAGTAGTTCGGCAGCAGCGCATAGACGAGCGCACCGATGACGGCGACCGAGACGGCGGTGTTGAGGGCGGCGCGGAAACTAGCGTGCTTCATCCCAGCGGGCTCCACGTTGGGACCACAGGAGCACGGCGAGGATCACGAGGAACGGCACGGTGCTGCGGTATTGACTGAAGGCGTCGAGGCCGGAAACGAGACCTTCGACGATGCCGATCATGAGGCCGCCCAGCAGCGCCGCGCGAAAGCTCTTGAAGGCGCCGATGAGGGCGGCCGCGAGCGCGGGCACGACGAGAAGGCTGAGCGACATGAAATCGGGCGAACGGAGGGGCGCGATGATCATCAGCGCAAAGGAGGTGACGCCTCCCATCACCGCCCACACGCCCAGCGCCAGCAGGCGAACGCGGATGCCGATGAGTTCGGCGGCCATCGGGCGTTCGGAGAGCGCGCGGAGCTGAAGGCCCGTCCGCGTCCTGGCGAGGAAGAGCTCGGCGAGAATGGTGAACACCACGGCAAGAAGCACTGTGAGCACGGCCGCATTGGTGACTTCGACGCCCGCAAGGCGGAAGGCCGAACCCGGCACGAGGTCCGGAAACGCGTGGGGGTGCTGGCCGCCGGTCAGGCGCAGGCCCACGGCCACGATGCCGACGAGCAGCGCGGCGGTGACGGCGGCCTTGGTGGAGGCATTGGCACCTGCGAACCAGGTGGTCATCACCAGGCCGATGACCAGCGCCGTAAGCGCACCGGCCAGGATGCCGGCAATGGCGCCGGGCAGGACCGGAACGCCGTGCTCGTAGAGCGCGACCATCACGAAGGTGCCGGTGGCGCCGATGGCGGCGCCGGTGAAATTGACGACTGCGACCAACCGGTAGGTGAAGATCGCGCAAACCCCGAGGATCGCATAGGCGCCCCCGGCGGAGAGCCCGGCCACGGCCGGGGTGAAGAACGAATTCATGGGCTTGATCCGGGGCGTTCCGGGCGGCCTCGTGGCCGCCCGGTAGTCTGGGCCTTAGTTGGCGGCCGGGAGCACGAACCAGTCGGGCGTCTTGACCGTCCAGTTGCCGTCCTGAAGCTGCATGACCTTGGTCGCCTGCATCGAGGCGTGCTTGGGCGCGTCGCCGAAGACGTAAGCCGAGCCGGCGATGTCGTACTTCATGGGCTTGCCCGCCTTGAGCGCGGCCGTCACGGCTTCACGCGTCACTGGGCCATCGATGCCGGCGATGACGTCCGAGACGACCTTGGCCGCGAGATAGCCGCCCTGCGAGAAGGCGGTCTTGGCCAGGCCCGCCTTGTCCATGGTGGCGATCCAGTCGGCATTGGCCGGGCTCGACGCCTCGGTATAGGGCTCCCATTCAGTGCCGACATAGATCGGCTGCTTGGAGGCGGCGAGCGCCTTTGCGACGCCTTCGGTGTAGCCCGGGGCCAGGAACAGCCAGTCGATGCCCTCGACCTTCTGGGCATCGGCGGTATTGACCCACTGCACCACGCCCGGCTCGACCTGGTTGGTCAGGACCGCGTCGCACCCGGCGTCACGCGCCTTGATGACGTAGGGAGTGAGGTCGCCCTGTGCCGGCAGCGTCAGGTCCATCAGGTGGATCTGCTGGCCGTTCTGCTGCTCCCAGGCGCGGATGGCGCCGGTGTAGGCTTCCTGCGTGCCGCCCAGGATGAGGAAGAACGCACAGAGCTTTTCGTCCTTGAGCTCCTTGGTGGCGTAGTCGAGCATCGCCGTGGTCAGCGTGAACGGGCCGACATTGACCGGCGAGACGCTCGGCGCATTGAAGCACAGGGCGTCCACGCCCACGCCCTGCACGGCCAGCACGCCCGAGCGGTCGTAGGTGGCGGCGTTGACGGCGCAATCGAGAAGGCTCGCGGCGCCAGCCATGACGACGACGCCCTTGTTGTCGATAAGGTCACGCGCCGACTGGGCCGCAACCTGCGGGTCGCCCTTGTCGTCGGCAATGGTGTACTCGACCTTGCAGCCATTGATGCCGCCCGCCGCATTGAGCTGGTCGAAGACCGCCGCTGCAGCCTTGGGGGCGTCGGAGAAGTCGACGACACCGGTGACCGTGGACACCGCGCCGATCTGGATCGGCCCGCCATCGCAGGTGGGGCCTGCCGCGGCAGCCGAGCCGGTCATGGCGGCAAGGCCGAGGCAGGTCGAGCCGGCCAGGACCGATAGTGTCAGAAGATGCTTCATGGTTTTCCCTTTCCCTTTTTCAGTGAGCGCCGCTTCTCAGGCGGCGGCGCTTCTGATCCCTTCCGGCGCCAGGTGCGCGAACTTGGAGAGCGTTCGCGCGATCATCTCGCGCTCGATGTTCTTGACGATGAAGACCAGCCGTGTGCGCCGGTCGTCCGACGGCCAGGCGTCGAGCCGGCGCGGCGGATGGAAAATGTGCTGGACGCCGTGGATGACTAACGGCCTTTCCGGCTCTTCGGCGATGTTGACGAGCCCCTTGACCCTGAGCAGGTCGGCGCCCTTGAGGGCGGCGAAATACTCGAGCCATTGGCGGAAATCCGCCCAGCGGACCGGCTCCTCCACCACGAAGGCGTAGGAGACGATATCGCTCGAATGGTGCGAGTGGTGGTGGTGCCCGCAATGCGGATCCGAGCAGGCATGATCATGGGTAACCGCTTCGTCCGCGCGCTCGGCCCATTGGGTGCCGGCGGCAAGGCCGAGGACGTCCGAAAGCCGCACCGCGCCATCGACCACGAGCTGCCTGCGGGCCGTCGGGCTGAGGGAAGCCAGCGCTGCTTCGACCGGCGCGGCGGGCGCCAGGTCGGACTTGGTGATGAGCACGAGATCGGCCACCGCGGCCTGCTTGCGGGCCTCGGGATGGTTCGCCAGCGTCTCGACGCCGTTGACGGCATCGACGGTGGTCACGACCCCGTCGATCCTGTAACGCGCCATGAGGTCCGGCTCGACCATCAGGGCGTGGAGGATCGGCGCCGGGTCGGCGAGGCCCGTGGTCTCGATGATCACCCGGGTCACCTGGGGCAAACCGGCGGCCTTGTGCCGTTGCTCGAGTTCCTTGAGGGTTTCGACCAGATCGTCACGCACGGTGCAGCAGACGCAGCCGTTATCGAGAAGCGCCAGCCGCTCCTGGGTGACTTCGACCAGCAGGTGATCGAGGCCGATCTCGCCGAATTCGTTGATGATGGCTACAGTCCCGGCCAGATCCGGCTCGCCCAGCAGGCGATTGAGCAGCGTTGTCTTGCCGCTGCCCAGGAAACCGGTGAGGACCGTGACCGGGATCATCGCGAAAACACCTCGCGGCCCTCGAAATAGGTCTTGAGGACCTTGGTGTCGGCGATGGCATCTGCCGGAGTGTCGAAGATGTTCTGGCTGAGGACGATGATGTCCGCCGATTTCCCGACGGCCAGGGACCCGATTTCCTTGTCGAGGCCGATGGCCTTGGCCGAGTTGATGGTGAAGACCTCGACCGCCGTGGGGAGATCGAGCGCCTGCTCGGCCCAGAGCGAGACGCCGGGGAAAGCCCCCGAAGGATTTTGGCGCGTCACCAGGCCTTCAATGCCCGTCCACGGGTCGGGGTTGGCGATGACCGGCCAGTCCGAACCACCGGCGATGAGCGCGCCTGCCTTGAGCAGGTCGGCATTGGGCCAGAAGCGTTCGGCGCGCTCGGTGCCCATGGCTTCCTTGTGCCCTTCGAGGAACGTAGTGGGAAACCAGATCATGGGCGAAAGGTCAGCCGCCACGCCCAGTTCGGCGAAGCGCGGAATGTCGCTCGGGGCGATATAGCTGGCGTGAGCGATGTGGTGAATGAGCGCCGTCGGACCGTTGAAGCTGCGCACGACATCGACCGCGTCGAGCGCCTGCGTCACGGCCGCGTCGCCCGCGCAGTGAATCTTGACCGAGAGGTTCTGCGCCTCGCACTTACCCAGCCAGCGGATCAGCTCGGGGTAGGTCACCATCGTGGCGCCACGGAAGCAGCAGCCATGAATGGGGTCCTCGACATAGGCCTCGTGAAAGGCCGCCGTCTTGGCGCCCGGAACGCCATCGAGGAAGATCTTCACATAGTCAGGACGCACGTGCTCGGAGCGATAGTCCTCGCGCAGCGCGAAAAGTTCGTCGCCCGAAATCCCGAACATGAAGTTGGGCTCCATGGCCGGCATTGCCGCCACCGCCCAGGCGGAAAGCTCGCCGCGCTGGTCCAGTCCGTGCAGCGCCGAAAGCGTCGATTGCATGGCGGCCGCTTCGAGGAAGGCGGTGACGCCGAAGGAATTGAGCGTCCGGATCGCCTGCGCGGCGGCGGCCCGGCCCATCCCTTCGGTGAATTGCTCGGCGGCGACGCGCTCGACGATGCCGGCGGCGGATTCGATCATCATGCCGGTGAGCTTGCCCGTCGCCGGGTCGCGTCCGAACGAACCCATCTCGGGATCGGGTGTCGCTTCGGTGATGCCGGCCAGCCGCATCGCCTCGCTGTTCACCCAGCGATTATGGGCGGTCTCGTCGCGCAGGCAGACGGGGTGGCCGAGCGCGGCCTCATCGAGCTGCGCCAGGGCTTGGAGGGTGTTGAGGGCCGCGATGGCATCGGCGCCCCACTGCGCGCCCATGATCCACTGGCCGGCCGGTGCCTTCTGAGCGGCTGCCCGCACCAGGGCACAGATTTCCTCGACCGAGGCGTCCCCCGCGAAGCGAAGCTCGAAAAGATCGGAGGTCCCGCCCATCAGCACGTGGTTGTGGACGTCCACGATCCCCGGCATGGCCATGCGGCCTTCCAGATCGATGACGCTGGCTCCGGGAGCCGCGGCGCGCACGTCCGCGTCGCTGCCGAGCGCGGTGATGCGCCCGTTCGCGATGGCGACAGCCTCCACCCAGGGCAGGGCGCGATCCACCGTGTAGATGCGTCCGTTGGTGAGGATCAGATCGGCAGTCGTCATTGGTAGTCGCCCCTCCTGCACGGTTCATTATTTGAACCATAAATCCAAATATAGATTGGGGCAGGTGGGAAGGGTTGTCAACATAGTTCACGTGTTAAGTAACTGCTCGTGAACGCGGCGGCCGGAAAGGCAAGGGAGCGGGGCCGGTGCCGCCGCTCCCCTTGCGCTCACGAGCGCTTATGGACGTAGAGAATGGCGCCGTTGCCGGGCACGATCACGATGCCCACCACGTCATTCTCGTCGTACCGCTCGTCCACGAGCGTGGCCTTGAGCGCGACGTTGCGGCCGATCGTGCTGGTGAGGCCTTCCACGTTGCCGTCCGAGAGGAAATTGTTGGTGCGCTGGTCACCCACGAGCGAGGTGTACTGGCATACCGGGATGACCTTTACCTTGGACGGATCGTTCACCGATTTGACCTGGGCAACGCGGACATCGCGCAGCTTGCCCAGCTGCCAGCCGCACTTTTCGTACGTCTTGACCTTGGGGCCGCCGACGGGCGTGCCGTCCGGACCCTTGCCGCCTGGCGTGCCGGGGGGTGGGCCGCCCGGAATGACGGCCGCCACGGCGACCGGCGGAGGAGGTTTGGCGACCTGGGCCAGAGCCGGGCCGGAGAGAATGGCAAAGCCGAGAGCCATGCCGGTGAGTGCGAGAATGGTCGTCTTCAATTCAGTCTCCTGTTGATGAGGGCGAACCAGAACAAGGAGGTGCCCTGTGCGGAGCGTGTGATAGGCGGGCGCACCTGAACCCCGGCCGGGGAGGTCGTTCAGGTTTCGTTTAGAAATGCGCGCTCGCGGACATCCGCCCCGAGCAGGCGAACCGAACGGCGCGTCGTTGGTTAAGGGATTGCTACCGAAGCGCAGGGCGAATACCGTCGCTCAAACGAAGCGCGGCTGCGCGCGTCGCCCGGCTGTTCGCGGCCAGTGCAAGTCCTTGACTTACTTGGAGTCTACGCTTCGTGACGTCCGCTCAACTGTTGTCGTTCGTAGTCATCGCCGTGATGATGATTGCGTTCGTTTGGGGCAGGATTCGCTACGATCTCGTGGCGGCCGGTGCCCTCATCGTGTCCGTTGCGCTGGGCATCGTCCCCGTCGACAAGGCTTTTTCGGGTTTTTCCGACGACATCGTCATCATCGTCGCGAGCGCCCTCGTGGTCAGCGCCGCCGTGGCCCGCTCGGGCGTCATGGAGGTGGCGATCAGCCGCTTCGCGCCCAACCTTTCCCGGCCGCGATCCCAGCTGATCCTGCTGGTTGGCGTGGTGACGATTCTCTCCGCCTTCATCAAGAACATCGGCGCTCTGGCGATCATGATGCCGATCGCCTTCCAGATGGCGAGCCGTTCCGGCGTTTCCCCCTCGATGTTCCTCATGCCCATGTCGTTCGGGGCGCTGCTCGGCGGGCTGATGACGCAGATCGGCACGTCTCCCAACATCATCGTATCGCGCTTGCGGGTCGAGCTGACCGGCCAGAGTTTTTCGATGTTCGACTTCACGCCCGTCGGAGCGCTGCTCGCCGTCGTGGGCGTTCTCTTCCTCATCGTCTGCTACAAGCTTCTGCCCGAGCGCCGCCGCGAGAACGCCTCGATCCAGGAAGCGGTGGCGATCAACAACTACACTACCGAAGCGCGCGTTCCCGACAATTCCCCCTCCATCGACAAGACGCTGGCGGACCTTCAGAAGCTCGGCGGCGGGCGCCTGATGGTGACGAGCCTTCTCGACGTCAACGGCCGCAAGCGCACCCCATTTCCCGATGCCGTGCTGCGTGCCGGTGACATCCTGATCATCGAGGGCGAGCCCGAGGCGCTCGACAAGGCGGTGGCCCGCGGCGGCCTGACGCTTTCCCACAGCCGTCAGGAAAGCATCCAGGACGAAGCACGGACGGAGACCGTCGAAGCGGTCGTGGGGGTCAACTCGCCATTGATCGGCAACACGGCGCGCGAGCTGCTGCTTTTCGACATGAGCGGGGTGAACCTCCTCGCCATCAGCCGCCGCCAGACCCGGTTCACCCAGCGTCTCGGAACCATCCGCTTCGAGGACGGCGACGTCATCCTGCTGCGTGGCCCCAAGGGCAAGCTGCCCGAACTACTCCAGGAATGGGGCTGCCTGCCTTTGGTCGAACGCGGCCTGCGTCTCGGCAGTTTCCGGGACGGGCTGACCCCGATCGTGATCCTGCTGACCGCCATGGCCGCGACCGCGCTGGGCATCGTGACGGTGCCGGTGGCCTTCTTTACCGCCGCCCTCCTGATGGTCGTTAGCGGCGCGCTGCCCCTGCGAGAGGTCTATGCACGCCTCGACGCTTCCATACTGGTGATGCTGGCAGCCCTTATTCCGGTCAGCGAGTCCTTGCAGACGACGGGAGCGACCGAGCTGATCGGCACCTGGCTTTCGGGCGTTGCCGCGGTCCTGCCACCCTATGGCGCGCTGGCCCTGATCCTCGTCGCCGCCATGGCTGTGACGCCCTTCCTCAACAACGCGGCGACCGTACTCGTCATGGCGCCCATCGCCGCAACCTTCGCGGCGGGGCTGGGCCTGCGCCCCGAGCCCTTCCTGATGGCGGTCGCCATCGGGGCAGGCTGCGATTTCCTCACCCCGATCGGGCACCAGTGCAATACGCTGGTCATGGGACCGGGCGGCTACCGCTTCGGCGACTATTGGCGCCTTGGGTTGCCGCTATCGGTCCTGGTGGTTCTGACGGCCGTCCCCGCGCTCATGCTGGTCTGGCCGCCGTGAGTGCCGGCCCTCAGTAGCCGCTGCTTTTGGCCGGCGCCGCCGCGGGCATGCCCTTGAACTTGGCTGCCAGCGCGCTGGTCGCCTGCGAGAACAGCGTCACGTCCGTGCCGACGGCGACGAAGGTCGCGCCCAATTCGAGATAGCGCTGCGCGAGCGTCGTGTCGGCGGTCAGGATCCCGGCCGGCTTGCCGGCCTTCAGGATCCGCGCGATGCCGTCCTCGACCGCCGCCTGCACTACCGGTACGCCCGGCCGCCCGAGATAGCCCATGTCCGCGGCGAGGTCCGACGGCCCGATGAAGACACCGTCGACCCCCTCCACAGCGGCAATGGCCTCGATGTTATCCATGGCCGCGCGGCTCTCCACCTGGACGAGCAGGCATACTTCTTCGTTCGCGGTGGTGAGGTAGTCCGGGATGCGGTTGAATGCAGAGGCACGGGCCATGGCCGCGCCGACGCCGCGCACGCCCTTTGGCGGGTAGTTCATGGCGCGAACCAGTTGCTGCGCCTGGTCCGCCGTTTCCACCATCGGCACCAGGATCGTCTGGGCGCCGATATCGAGCAATTGCTTGATGATCCAGGTTTCCCCAATGGGCGCACGCACCACCGGATGGCTCTTGCCGCCGATGGCCTGGAGTTGCGCCGCCATGGTGGGCAGGGTGTTGGGGGCGTGTTCGCCGTCCACCACCACCCAGTCGAACCCGGCGCCCGCGCAGATCTCGGCCGCATAGGCATTGGCCATGCCGAGCCAGAGCCCGATCTGGCTCTCTCCATTCTGGATGGCGGCCTTGAAGGTGTTGTGCGGAGCGGGCATTGGAAAATCCTTAGGCGAAATAGGCGCTGACGGTGCCGTAGGGTCCGAAATCGGCGACGATGGTATCGCCATGCCGGGCCTCGACGGGACGGATGAAGGAGCCCGAGAGCACCACGTCGCCCGCCGAAATGGAAGACCCGTACTGCGCCAGGCGATTGGCCAGCCAGGCGATGCCCGCTGCCGGGTGGTTGAGCACGCCGGCGCCAAGCCCGGTCTCCTCGATCTCGCCATTGCGCAGCAGGATCGCGCCGATCCAGCGCATGTCGGCATCGAGCGGACGCACCGGCCGGCCGCCGGTGATGATGCCGGCATTGGCGGCATTGTCGGCGATCGTGTCGAAGAAGGTGCGAACCTTCTTGGTCTCCGGGTCCGCGCGCTGGATACGCGTATCGAGGATCTCGATGGCCGGCGTGATGAAGTCGGTGGCGTTCAGCACGTCATAGATCGTGACGTCCGGCCCCTTGAGGTCCGCCTTCATGACGAAGGCGATCTCGGCCTCGACGCGCGGCTGGATGAAGCGGTCCGCCGGTATGGTGGCGCTGTCGGGGAAGAACATGTCATCGAGCAGGATGCCCGAATCCGGCACGTTGATGTTGAGCGCATACTGCATGGCCTTGGACGTCAGGCCGATCTTCCAGCCCTTGGCCTTGCGGCCGGCCGCGATCTTGCGGCGGATGAGCGCCGACTGCACCGCGTAGGCGTCGTCCATCGTCGCCTGCGGAAAGTCGAGGCTCAGGATGCGGATCTGGGTCCGGTTACGTTCGGCCTCGAACAGACGCGCGGCGGCGTCCTCGACCTCTTGGGCGGTCATCATTGCGATACTCCTTCGTCGGCCACGCCGTTGCGCAGCGTGCCGATCCCTTCGGCTTCGACTTCGATCACATCGCCCGGCTTGAGCCAGATCGGCGGATCGAACCGCGCCCCGGCCCCGGTCGGGGTGCCGGTGACGATGACATCGCCCGGCACGAGCGTGGTGAAAGTCGAGATGTAGTTGATGAGCTTGCGGAAGCTGAAGATCATGCGGCTGGTGCGATCGTCCTGGCGGATTTCGCCGTTGACGCGCGTCGTAAGCCGGATATCGGCGATCTGGTCTTCCAAAACATAGGGCACGAGCCAGGGGCCGATCGAGCCGGTGCCGTCGAAATTCTTGCCCTGCGTCACGTTGAACTTGGCGTGGCGCACCCAGTCGCGCACCGTGCCTTCATCGCACAGCGTCAGTGCAGCAACGTGGTCGAGCGCGTTGGCTTCCGAAATGTGCCGTCCGCCCTTGCCGATGACCAGGACGACTTCGCCCTCGTAGTCGAGCTGGGGCGAGACCATCGGACGGGTGAGGGGGACGCCGTGTCCCACGAACGAGCGTGGGAAGCGCGGAAACAGCGAAGGATTCGAAGGCGCGGCCTGGCCGTCCTTGTACTCCTCGTTGCGGTCCGGGTAGTTGACGCCCACGCAGATGATCTTTTCCGGCGACGGCACCGGAATGGCGTAGGTGAACTCGCCTTCGGCAAAGTCCGCCGGCCGGTTCGCCGCCTCGTCGACAAGCCGCCGCAGCGCTCCTGCTTCGACGACTTCGCGCAGGCTCGGCCATTCGGGGCGAGTGAGGTCGACGAAGCCCTTGTCCGTGATCGCGCCATACCGGACCTTGCCGGCGGCCTCGACGGTGGCGAGGCGTCCATACTTGCTCATTGTGCTTTCCTTAGGCCCCGATACCGCCGAGGCAGACATATTTGATCTCGGTGAACTCCTCGATGCCGTACTTGGAGCCTTCCCGGCCCAGGCCCGAGGATTTGACGCCGCCGAACGGCGCTTCGGCGGTGGAGATGAGGCCGGTATTGACCCCGACCATGCCGTATTCGAGCGCCTCGGCCACCCGCCAGACGCGCGCGAGGTCGCGCGCATAGAAATAGGAGGCGAGGCCGAACTCGGTATCGTTGGCCTGTGCAATGACGTCGGCCTCGTCCTTGAAGGCGAAGAGCGGAGCCAGGGGACCGAAGGTTTCCTCGCGCGCCACCGCCATCTGCGGCGTCACGCCGGTGAGAATCGTGGTTTCAAAGAAGGTGCCGCCCAGCGCATGCGGCTTGCCGCCCAGCGCCACCTGCGCGCCCTTGTCCACGGCATCGGCGATATGTTCTTCGACCTTGGCTACCGCCTTGTCGTCGATCAGCGGCCCGAGCACCACGCCTTCATCGAGGCCATTGCCGACCTTGAGCTTGCTGACCGCTGCCGAGAGCTTCTGGGCGAAGGCGTCGTAGACCCCTTCCTGCACGTAGATGCGGTTGGCGCACACGCAGGTCTGCCCGTTGTTGCGGAACTTGGCGATCAGGGCGCCTTCGACGGCGGCATCGAGGTCCGCGTCGTCAAAGACGATGAAGGGCGCATTGCCGCCCAGCTCCAGCCCGAGCTTCTTGATAGTCGGCGCGCTCTGCGCAAAGAGCTGCGCGCCGATCTCGGTCGAGCCGGTGAACGTGATCTTGCGCACGATCGGATTGGCAGTCATCTCGGCGCCGATCTCGGAGGCCGAACCGGTAAGGACGCTGAACACCCCCGCAGGAATGCCCGCGCGCTCGGCGAGAACGGCCAGCGCGATGGCCGAAAACGGCGTCTGCGAGGCGGGCTTGAGCACCATGGCGCAGCCGGCGGCCAGCGCGGGCCCGGCCTTGCGCGTGATCATGGCGTTGGGGAAGTTCCAGGGCGTGATCGCGCCGACCACCCCGATTGGCTGCTTGAGCACCATGATGCGTTTGTCGCGCTGGTGCCCGGGGATGATGTCGCCATAGACCCGGCGGGCCTCTTCTGCGAACCATTCGATGAAGCTGGCGCCATAGGCGATCTCGCCCTTGGCCTCGGCCAGGGGTTTGCCCTGCTCGAGCGTCAGGATGAGGCCCAGGTCGTCCTGGTTGGCCATCATCAGCTCGAACCAGCGGCGCAGGATGACGGAGCGCTCCTTGGCGGTCCGCGCCGCCCATTCGACCTGCGCTTCGCGCGCGGCCTCGATGGCCTCGCGGGTCGCGGCCGTCCCCAGCCTGGGGACATTGCCAACCCGTTCACCGGTGGCGGGGTTGGTTACGGCGATGGACTGGCCGGCCGTGGCTTCGATCCACTTGCCGGCGACATAGGCAGCCTGGCGGAGAAGCGTGGGATCCTTGAGCTTCATGCGGTCTTTTTCTCGTTTTCAAGGGAGCGGGCGATTTCGACAATGGTGTCGAACGCGACATCGGCATCGGCCTCGGTCATGTCCGAGTGGCCGGCCTGGAAGCGGATGACGAGCTTGCCGTCGAAATGGCTCTGCGTGAGGTAGATGCGCCCGTCATCGTTGATGGCGTTGACGAGTCGCAGGTTGAGGGCATCAAGGTCGCCGGCGCCCTTCGGTGCGTAGCGGAACGAGAACAGCGACAGCATCGGCTGCGTGACGATCTCGAAATCCGGCTCGGCATTGAGCCGGTGCGCCAGCTTTTCGGCCCACTGCACGTGGTTCCGGATCATCCTGCGCAGGCCTTCGAGCCCCTCCGCCCGCAACACGAACCAGAGCTTGAGCGCCCTGAACCGCCGACCGAGCTGGACGGACCACTCCGAGAAATTGACGACACCGTCATGGCCGTGGGTCTTGAGGTATTCCGGCTTGATGGCCAGCGTGCGCACCAGATCGTCGGGATTGCGCACGAAATGGGCCGAGCAGTCGAACTGCACCGACAGCCACTTGTGCGGGTTGAAGACGATGGAATCGGCCATTTCCACGCCTTCCCAGAAGTGCCGGAACTCCGGGCAGATCATGGCCGAACCGGCCCAGGCCGCGTCCACGTGCACGTAAAGCCCGTGGCGCTGGGCGATCTCGCACACCGCGCGGATGTTGTCGGTCGAGCCGACGCTCGTCGAGCCGACGCAGGCGACGATGCCCGCCGGCAGGTAGCCGGCGGCCTTGTCCGCGACGATGGCGGCCTCGAGCGCGGCCGGGTCCATCGATTGCAGGGGACCGTGCGTGGGAATGCGGACCAGGTTCTCCTGGCCGATGCCCGAGATCCAGATGGCGCGATCGATCGAGGTGTGAACCAGGTTCGAGCTATAGACGCGCAACTGCTTGTTGGCTGCCAGCCCCTGGGAATTGCCATGCCATTCGAGCGCGCGCTCGCGCATGGTGAGCACGGCGGCAAGCGTCGAGGAGGAGGCGGAGTCCTGGATGACGCCACCAAAACCCTCCGGCAGGCCGATGGCCTGTCGCAGCCAGTCGATCATGCGGATTTCGAGTTCCGTCGCAGCCGGCGAGGTCTGCCACAGCATGCATTGCGCACCCATGGCGGCGACCAGGTATTCGGCAATGACCGAGGGCGGCGCGGCGCTGGCCGGGAAATAGGCGAAGAACCGGGGATGCTGCCAATGCGTCATTCCCGGCACGATGAGGGTCTCGAAATCGGCGAAGATCTTTTCCATCGGCTCGGCCTTTTCGGGCGGAACCGAGGGCAGGGCATTGAGCGTCTTGCCGGGAACGAGGGGAGCGCGGACGTGGCGCTCGCGGAGGCCTTCGCGATAGTCGACACCCCACTGGGCGGCCCTGGTGGACCAGGCGCGGAAATCGTCGTTATTCATGAAGGCCTCCGGTTTGGCTATCAGGGCGCGATGATCGGCTGGGCTGCCAGCTCCGGCTCGCGCACCTTGGCGTTGGCGAACGTACTGCCTTCTTCGAACCATGAGCGCGGGGCAGGGGCGCCCCAGAGCGTCTGCCGCTGCGGGTCCTTGAGGTCCCAGCGGATGGGTTCGAGGTCCGGATCGACCGTCTGGTAATCCGAGCAGTAAATCTCGATGCGGTGATTATCCGGATCGCGCACGTAGAGGAAGAAGGCGTTGGAAATTCCGTGCCGGCCGGGGCCGCGCTCGATATTGCCAACCCAGCCGGTCGTGGCCATCAGGTCGAGCAGGTCGATGATGTTGAGCGGGGTGGGCACCCAGAACGCGACATGGTGCAGCCGCGGGCCCTTGCCGTTCGTGAAGGCGATGTCGTGCACGCCGCCCTTGCGATGCGTCCAGGCAGCCCAGAGCTTTCCGGTCTCGTTGTCCTCGGTGTACTCGGTCACCCGGAAGCCGATCTCGTTGTAGAAGGCGACCGATTCATCCACGTTCGGGGAGAAGCAGTTGAAGTGGTCGATGCGCAGCGGCTTGACGCCCTTGTAGAGCGCATACTTCTGGTGGATCGGCGGCAGGCGTTCCATTTTCGAGTAGAACTCGAGCGGGATGCCATGGGGATCGTGGGTACGGAACGTGCGGCTCTGGTAGGGGCGCTCGACCCACTCCACCGGCAGGCCCTTGCCCTTGAAGAAGTGCTCGGCCTTGTCGAGGTCTTCCTCGCTATAGACCTTGAACCCCAGGTCGCGGGCCTCGGCCTGACCGCTCTTGCGCAGCACGATGCAGTGATGCCCGCGTTCCTCGAGGGCGCGCAGATAGATCGTATCCTTGTCCTCGTCGGTCACCTGCAGGCCGAGCGTATCGACATAAAAGGCCCGCGACTTGGCGAGATCGGTGACCGCCAGCTCGACGTGGCTCAGGCGCACGATGTTGAAGGGCGGGTAGAGAACGGGTTTCGGTAAGGTCATTTTTCCTCCTGTCGGCGCTCCTCGCGCCGAGGCGACGTTGCCCATCCCAGGGGCCGTCGCCTTGATCGAAATCAAGGTCGAGCGACGTGATCAGCCGCCGAGCTTCTGAATGTTCGCCGGTGCCGTTGCGAAGGCTATGTTCTTGGTTTCCATATAGAAATCGAACGACCAATCACCGCCGTCGCGGCCGATGCCAGAGTTCTTGACGCCACCGAACGGGGTCGGCAGGTGACGGACGTTTTCCGAGTTGACCCAGATCATGCCGGCCTGCAGGGCGTCAGTGAACCGGAAGGCGCGCGTGACGTCCGCAGTCCAGAGATATCCGGTCAGGCCGTACTGCACGTCATTGGCGATCGAAAGGGCTTCCGCCTCGTCCTTGAACGGGATGGCGCTCAGCACCGGCCCGAAGATTTCTTCCTGGGCGATGCGCATGTCGTTGCGCACCCCGGTGAAAAGCGTGGGCGCCACGTAGCATCCGCCGCCCGGGCCATCGACCTTGCGGCCGCCGGCCGCGAGCGTGGCGCCTTCTCCCACCCCGATATCGACATAGGAGAGCACCTTCTTCTCGTGCACCGGATGCACCAGCGGGCCGACCACCGTCTGCGGGTCGAGGGGGTGCCCCACCTTGATGCGATTGGCACGCTCGGCCACCTTGGCGGTGAAGGCGTCGTAAATGGACTCCTCCACCAGCAGGCGCGAAGAGGAGGTGCAGCGCTCGCCGTTGAGCGAGTAGATCATGAAGACTGCAGCATCGGCCGCACGCTCGAGGTCGGCATCGGCAAAGACGATGACCGGGTTCTTGCCGCCGAGTTCGAAATGCACGCGCTTGAGCGTGTCGGCACCCTGCTTCATGATCATCGAGCCCGTCCGGCTCTCCCCCACGAAGCCGATGGCCTTGATGTCCGGATGCTCGGTCAGCGCCTTACCCGCATCCTCGCCCATGCCGTTGACGAGGTTCCACACGCCCTTGGGGAGCCCCGCCTCTTCGGCAATCTCGATGAGGAGACGTGCCGTCAGCGGCGAGAACTCGGCCGGCTTGTGGACGACCGTGCAGCCGGCGGCGAGCGCCGGGGCGATCTTCCAGGTCGAAAGCATGAACGGGGTATTCCACGGCGTGATCACGCCAACCGGGCCGATCGGCACGCGGGTCGTCATGTTGAGCTGGCCGGCCGCGCGCAGCGCCTTGCCGTCGCGCGCCTCGGGCGCCCGGTCGGCAAAGAAGCGGAAATTCTCCGCCCCGCGCAGCGCTGCCTTGGACATAAACTTGAGCGACTGGCCCGTGTCCATGCACTCGACGAACGCGATTTCCTCTGCGCGCGCCACGATGGCGTCGGCAATCTTGTGCAGGAGCTTCTTGCGGGAGGCGCCATCCATCGCGGCCCAGGCGGGGAAGGCGGCCTTCGCGGCCTTTGCCGCGCGGTCGATATCGGCTGCCTTACCCTGCGCAACCTTGGCCAGCGGCTTGAGGTCGACCGGCGACATGCTCTCGAAAGTCGAGCCGTCCAGAGCCGGCACGTCCTCGCCATTTATGCGGTTGAGCACGCCTTCGCGCTGGAAGCGGGCAAGGTAACCCTCGGCCTTCTTGAGGTTCTCTTCGAAATCGGACATGGCAATTGGTACCGTTACTTGCCGCGCAGCCGCGGGTGGATGGCATTCTTCTTCCAGCTCAAATCCGGGTCGATCTCGCGGATTTCGAGCGAAAGGGCGAAGTGGGGGGTAGTGAAGAGCGGAGCCAGATACGCGCCGACGGCGGAGAAGATCGCCTCGCCCGTTCTCTGTTTCTCCTCGGCCGACCGACCGGCGCCGATGCGGAAGGACATATCGATGAAGCCGTTTTCGGGCAGGCGATCGGCAACGGAATACGCTTCCGCCCGGAAGGCGCGGACCCGAACCGCGCCAACCTCGAATAACCCCGTCTCCAGGATCGTGTCCGAAATCAGCGCGCAGAGCGCGTTCATGTCCACGCGGCTATCGAGGTTCGCCGAGTATTCTATGGAAAAGTGCGGCATGGTCTCCCTCCGACTCTGCGGCCGGCTTGAATGTAGTTAACGTGTTAAATAAATTGACGGCCATGTCAAGCTGTTTGACCGGGGTGTTTGCCATCGGCGGTCAAATCGGAATATAGGCGCTACTGGCAGAGCTTGGCCTGCCATACCAGCCGAAGTGCCCGGAGGCCGCCTTGCTGCCCAGGAATACGCGTCGATCGCTCCCGATGTCGCTGCTGCGCGCCCGCGAAGCGGTCATGTCCAATTTCCGACCCATGCTCGCCCGTCACGACGTGACCGAACAGCAATGGCGCGTCATCCGCGTCCTGGGGGAGAACAGTCCGCTCGATGCGACCGAGGTCGCCGAGCGTGCGTCCATCCTCGCTCCCAGCCTGACGCGCATCATCAAGACGCTCGAGGATCGCGGGTACATCACGCGCGGAAAGTTCGAGGGCGACGGACGTCGCGTCCAGTTGGCGATTGCGCCGGCCGGCCAGGCCATGATCGATGAGCTGGCCCCCGAGCGACGCGCGATCTATCGGGAAATCGAGCGCAAGTACGGTCCAGAGGAACTCGAAAAGCTGCTCGATATGCTTGAGTCCCTCATTAAAACCCAAGAATAGCGCAAGTCATACCTCTTTGGAGGTAGGTCCCTTCGTTCGGAGGGGGTAGCGGAGCCGTGCGGCGCTGTGAGGCCCGGATTTGCTGGCATTTTAACGAATCCCGGCACTGGCATAGCCGCATATGTCTTCGAGTTAGGGTTAATAAAAGAACTACAGGCCAAGAATAGCCGGCTATATAAAACAACAAAACGGGTGCTTTCGCTTCCTCTCAAGGGGTGCTGATAGCTGTGATTAATCGAGTGTTAATCCGGGTAATCAGCCCTTCGAGGGGGAATTCATGGCTATCAATAACGAGTTCGATCGTTCGGCCAACCGTGAAGTCGTTTCCGACCGCGCAACTTCCGACGATGTGAGTTCTGTTTCGGCCGGCGCAGGGGCGCAAGTGCTGCCCGGCGTCACCCAAGACGTCGCTCCCAGCCCCGAAGTGGTTCTCGTCGCCCAGGCAAGTGTTCCAGCCATGGACGCCGCTCCAGAGCAGGTCGTGGTCGAAATGGCCGAGGGCAACATCGCACGCCTGCCCGAGGGCGCTGACATCAGCCAGCCCCGCCAGAACGGCGCCAACCTCGAATTCGTCCAGCCCGACGGCACCGTCATCGTCATCCCGAACGGGGCGGTGCAGGGGCTTACCCTCTTCATCGGCGCGGTGGAAATCCCGCCGCAGACCGTGGCGCAGCTCTTTGCCGCCAACGGCATCGAGGCGGCAGCCGGTCCCGAAGGCGGGGCCGAAGGATCGCACGGCAATTTCGGCTGGCAGGATCCGGGTGGCATCGGCGATGGCCTGGGCTATGGCGACCTCTTGCCCCCGACCGAACTCTTCCGCGGGCTCCCCGACTTCGAGCAGCTTCTTGGCGTCAACTCCCGTCCGATGTTCGGCGGGTTGCAACTGGTCCTGGGCGGTGTCTCGGACGAAGGCCTGGCCTTCGGCAACCTCGATGAAGCCGGCTCGGACGACACCACCAACTCGGCGACCCTGGAAGGCCAGCTTGCCGTCAACGATCCCGATGGCGATCCGCTCCAGTTCGTGCTGGGCATTCCCGCAATCGCCCTCAAGTCGGGCGGCGTCGACATCGTCTGGGATGCCTCGGGCGAGAATGTCCTGATCGGCCGCGCCGGTGGCGTCGAGATCATTTGCATCACCATCACCGAAGGCCGCACGGCCGATGGCGGTGGCCACTACCTGGTCGAACTCAAGGGCCCGATCGACCACCCGATCGCCAATGTCGAAGACCAGGTGACCCTCAATATCCCGATCACGGTCAGCGACGGGCAGGGTGGTTCGGATACCTCCACCCTCGTCCTTACTATCGAAGACGACAGCCCCATCCTCACCGACGCGCCGGTGGCGACGATCGTCAATGGCGACTTCACCGCGCCGGGCGACTTCACCCAGCAGCACGATTGGGGCGGCGCCGACAATGACGGCGTCACCGGCTGGATCGTCGAGGGGCCGCAGGTCGAGCGCGTCAATGACGGCTACCTGGGCATGCACACCTCCAACGGCGCGCCCATGATCGACATGGCCGCTTCGCCGGGCAACATCACCCTGTCCCAGGAAGTCTCGGGCCTAGTGAATGGCCAGACCTACGCCATCCAGTTCGAGGCGGGCGCTCCGGTTCCGGACAGCGCGGTTCTCGAAGTCTACTGGGGCGGGGAGCTGATCGGCACAATCAATCCGTCCAATGCCATGACGTCCTACAACTACGTCGTCACGGCCACCGGCAATGCCGCGCTCGACAAGCTCACCTTCAAGGAAGTCGGCAATTCGAGCTCGGATCCGGTCGGCAACGGCATTCCCGGAACCCACGGTCTTCACGGCACCTACCTCGCCAATGTCGGGATCGTCGCGGCCGCTATCGTGGATGAAGACGGCCTTGCTGGCGGCAATGCCGGTGGCGTCGGCGACGTCGAGGGCGCCGCGACCCAGGCGACCGGCATTCTCGGTATCAAGTGGGGCGCCGACAATGGCGACCTGCCCGATGTCGAGGGCGTGCAGGATTCGTTCGGCCGCGCCGTCTACTTCACCGATGCCTCGGTCGCCTATAGCGGCGCCTCCGCGCTCACTTCGCTCGGCGAGAACATCGAGTTCCGTCTCGAAAACAACGGCACCCGTCTTGTCGGCTACGTCGCCGGCCATGGCGAGGGCGAAGAGGCCGGCGCCGAGCGCGTCGTCTTCACCGTCTCGCTGTCCGACGATGGCAGCGGCTCGTTCGTCTTCACCCTGCTTGGCCAGCTCGATCACGCCGCAGGCGGCGACGAGAACGACATCACCCTGACGTTCGACTTCACCGCACGCGATTTCGACGGAGACACCGTCGGCGGCAAGTTTGCTGTCGCGGTCGACGACGATAGCCCCGTGCAGCTGACCGGCGAAGAAGCGCCCCATGTCAGCGCCACGGTCCTCGAAGACGGCATTTCCGCCTCCATGGGTGACGCGGGCGACAAGCTCGAAGGCAACCGCGAGAACGGGGAAACCACCTCGAGCGACGAGGCCTCCGGCCTTGCAGGCTCGTTGACGTCCCTGATCAAGGTCGGTGCCGATGGCCCGGCCACCTTCAGCGTCAACTTCGACCTCTCCGGTCTGCCCCACCTCTATTCGCATGGCCAGCCCGTCACCTATTCGGTGCTCGGCAATGTGCTGACCGCCACCGGCGTCACCGGCACGGTCTTCACCCTGAGCGTCAATAGCGACGGCTCCTGGAGCTTCGATCTCGACGGCCAGCTCGACCATGTTGCCGGCAGCGGCGAGAACTTCGCGCTGCGCAGCGGCGAGGGCTCGGTCTCGGCCATCGACTTCTCCTCGATCATCACCGTCACCGATTTCGATGGCGACAAGCTCGTGGGCCTGAGCCCCAACTCGTTCACCATCGCGGTTCAGGACGACGTCCCGGTCGCCACCGGGGCCTCTCTGGTCGCCAACAACCTGATCGTCAACGGCAGCTTCGAGCTGGGTGCACCTCCGGTCAACGGCGAAGGCTGGGCGATCACCGGCGCCGTGCCCGGCTGGACCAATGCCCAGGGCGGCGCTCTGTTCGAAATCCAGCAGGGCAATATCGGCGGGCAGAACCCGCAGGACGGCAACTACAAGGTCGAACTCGACGGTGACCGCGACGGTGGCCTTGAAAACACCAATGCGACCGTCCAGCAGACTATTTCGGGCACCGAAGCCGGCCAGACCTATGTCCTGACCTTCTGGTATTCGCCCCGCCCGGGCTCGGAAGGCTCCAGCGGCATGGAGGTGCGCTTCGGCGGCAACCTCGTTCACGAGATCACGTCCGAGAACGCCGGTTCGGGTTGGCAGAAGATCACCATCGTGGTCACCGCCGATGGTCCGAACGCAGTGCTTTCCTTCACCGGCACCGGTGCTGCCGACGAGTTCGGCGCCTATCTCGACAATGTCAGCCTCTCCCCCATCCAGACTGTGGACGAGAACGACATCTTCAACGTCCTCTCGACCGGCTCGAGCCCGTTCGATGACGCAGACGGCTCCGTCTCCGCGTTTAACCTGCTGGGCCTGGGCTTTGCCGCCAAGGTGACTGGATCGCTAGCAGCTTCGGTGAGCTTTGGCGCGGATGGCCCGGCGGCCAGCAATGCCTTTGCCCTCACCGGCGATGCGGCCTCGACCCTGACCGCCCTCGGTCTCACCTCCAAGGGCGGAGCCATCGTCTTCACCCAGGTCGGCAACGTCGTTTACGGCTATGTCGATAACGGCAACGGCCATGCCGACATCTTCGACCGTCCGGTCATGGCGCTTGCGCTCAACACCGCGACGGGCGATTACGAGTTCCGCCTGTTCGACCAGGTCGACCACGTCGCCGACGCGGTCAATGCCGAGAACACCGGTCTCCAGCACGATGGCGAAGGCGTGCTCAACGCCATCGATTTCGGCTCGATCATCAAGGCGACCGACAGCGACGGCGACAGCATCGTGCTCGACGGCCAGTTGCTGATCTCGATCAAGGACGACGTGCCTTCGCTGGCCGTCACCCTGGACAACACCGTGCGGATCGACGAGACGTCCGGCAAGCAGAATAGCGACGTCACCGACGTTGCCGCCGCTGCCGCAATCAAGCAGTTCTTCGTGGATCATGGCGTGGTGGGGGCCACCGACGTGTCGCTGGGCGCGCCGATCTTCGCGCGCAACGACGTGGTGGACTTCAGCACCGCACCGGGCGCCGACGAGCCGGTCACCGTGACCATGGCGCTCGCGGTCACCGATCCCAACTCCGGGCTCTATACCACCGACGGCAAGGCGATCACGCTCTCGCTCAACGCCCAGGGCGTCGTGGTGGGCACGTTCGACGGCGGCAAGGTCGCCTTCGCGCTCTCGATCGACAACCAGGGCCAGGTGACCATCGCCCAGTACGTCTCGCTCAGGCATGGCGACATCGGCTCGGCTGATGACTCCATCGACCTGACGGGCAAGGTCTCGGCTGTCGTCTCGGCCACCGACTATGACGGCGACACCGTCACCAAGACTGTCGCCATCGGCGACCACATCGCCTTCGACGACGACGGCCCGACCCTCGTCGCCGGTTCGGTCGAAGTGCGCTCGATCTACGAGAACGACATCAATACCCACTGGTCGCACGGCACGAGCCCGAGCGACGGCAATGGCGAAGGCGGGCCCGGCAACGGCTCGTACACCGATAGCTGGAGCGGCGCCGCCTACATCACCGGCTCCCTGGCGAACCTGGTGAACTTCGGCGCCGATGGCGCGGCCAACACCGCCTTCAGCTTCACGACCAACTGGCAGTCCTACCTGACCAGCCTCCACCTGTTCTCCAAGGAGACGGCGCTGCCCGAAAACGGGCAGGAGCTGGTCTATACCCGCTCGGGCAATGTCATCACCGCCTGGGAGCCGGATACCGACGGTTGGCAGGACACCTCCAACCCGGTGTTCCGCCTGACCATCAATGCCGATGGAACCTACAAGTTCGAGCTCTTCGATGAGCTGATCCACAAGGCCGGCAACGGCGAAAACACCGAGCTGCGCTCGGGCAACAACGGCGCCACCATCGACGGCATCGACTTCGGCAAGATCATCCAGGCGACCGATGGGGATGGGGACACCGTCACGCTCGACGGCAAGTTCGTCATCAAGGTCGTGGACGACGTTCCGGTCGCGGACATCGACCTGGGCCGCGCCTCGGTCGTTCACGACGAGTCCTATGGCTCCCAGTACGATGCCGACGACACCACCTCCAATGCCGTCAAGGCCCTGTTCGCCGGCGTCGCCAATGCCGGCCAGGCGCTCGGCTATGCCCGCAGTGACGGCGCCGTCGTCTACAACGACTCCGCCATCGGCGCCGACAGCCCCGCCCTGAGCCAGCAGTTCTCCCTGGCGATCGTCGACGCCGTCTCCGGCCTCAAGCTCACCGATGGCAGCTCGATCACCCTCGTGCAGGAAGGCAACCTCATCGTCGGCCGCGTCGATACCGGCGCGGACGCGGGCAAGGCCGCCTTCGCCATCTCTATCGACCAGTCGGGCTATGTCAGCATCGCCCAGTATCTCTCGCTCGAGCACGACAACACGCACTCGAGCAACGAAACCATCAACCTCGCTGGCAAGATCAACGCAGTCCTGACGGTCACCGATAGCGATGGCGACACAGTCTCGGACTCGATCGGCATCGGCAGCAAGATCGGCTTCCGCGACGATGGTCCGAGCGTGGAGGCACGTGCCTACGGGGAATCCCAGGTTACGCTGACCACGCACGATGCCGCCACGCCCGGCACCGGCAGCGAAACGGTCACCGCCAACTTCGCCAGCCTCTTCAGTGCCCAGATCAACTACGGCGCCGACGGCGCCGGCGGTTCACCAACCTGGACCTATGCCCTCCAGCTCGCCAGCTACAACGGCGTCGACTCGGGGCTGGGGAGCAATGGCAGCGACATCCGCCTGTTCCTCGTCAACGGCGTCATCTACGGCTCGACCACCAGCAACATCAATCATGCGCAATCCCAGGCCGTCTTCAAGATCGAGGTCGATGCCACCGGTACCGTGACGCTCACGCAGTATCGCGAGATCGATCACTCCTACAATCACGACACCGCTTCGCCCTATGACGATCAACTGGCCAGCCTCGCCAACGGGTTCGTCAAGCTCGTGGGGACCGTCACGGTTACCGACGGCGATGGCGACACCGATACCAGCAGCGCCACGATCGACCTTGGCGGCAACATCCGCTTTGCGGACGATGGCCCGTCCGTAGTCGCCGCGGTTGCCGGCGATGGCAACGCCATCCTGACCACCTACGATCACGACACTGTCGGCTATTCGAGCGATGTTGCCTCGTTCAATTTCGGCAACCTGTTCTCGGTGTCGTCCTCTTCGTTCGGCCCCGATGGCCCGGGCAATACGTCCTGGTCCTACGGCCTTTCGATCACCGGTACGCCGGTCAACGGCCGCGTCGACTCCGGTCTCAACAGCGATGGCAACAATATCTACCTCTACAATATCCAGGGGGTGATCTACGGCTCGACCTCGACGTCCGGACAGTCGAGCAGCGTCATCAGCAACGCCGTGTTCAAGATCGTCGTCTCGAGCAATGGCACGGTAACGCTGACCCAGTATGAGGCGATCGACCACGCCAACAACAGCGACACATCTGCGCCCTACGACGATCAGTTCGCCAATCTCGCCAATGGCCTGATCAAGCTGACCGGCACTGTGACCATCACCGATGGCGATGGCGACTCTGCCTCCTCGAGCGCTTCGATCGATCTGGGCGGCAATGTCCGGTTCGCCGACGATGGCCCGTCCGTTTCCCTCAAGGTATCCAGCGACAGCAATGTCGTGCTCAAGACCTACGACGCCGACACGATCGGCGCCGCAAGCGACACGGACACTGCCAACTTCGGAAACCTGTTCTCGATCCAGTCCCCGTCCTACGGTGCGGACGGGCAGGGCGCCACCACGTGGAGCTACGGCTTCAACCTTCTGGGTGGCGACGGCACCGACTCCGGCCAGAAGAGCAATGGCGACACCATCAGGCTCTACCTGATCGACGGGCAGGTCGTCGGCTCGACTGCCGGCTCGCTCGGCGCGGTTTCCACGGCCAATACCATCTTCGCGCTCCAGGTCAGCGGCTCGGGCGTCGTCAAGCTGATCCAGTATGCCGAGATCGACCACTCCGGCGGCAGCTCCTCGAACTACGCCAGCCAGTACGCGAGCCTCGCCAACAACCTGGTCCAGCTCGTCGGCACCGTCACCATCACCGATAGCGACGGCGACAAGGCCAGCGCCAGCAAGTCCATCGACCTGGGCGGCAATGTCCGCTTCTACGACGATGGCCCGGCCGTTTCCGTCTCGGCCACCGACAACAACAGCGTGGTCCTGACCACTCAGGACGCCGATACCATCGGCGCAGCCAGCGACACCGCGGTTTCCACCGCCAACTTCGGCAACGTCTTCCAGGCCAACACCAATTACGGCGCCGACGGCGCCGGTCACGTGGCGTGGAATTTCGGTCTGGGTATCTCCAGCCAGGGCCTGCAGTCCAATCTCGTCGCCAATGGCCTGACCATCCGCCTCTACTCCGACAACGGCGTTGTCTACGGCTCGACCGCCACCAGCGCCGGTGCACGCAATGACGCCAACACCATCTTCAAGGTCGAAGTCGATGCCACCGGCAAGGTGACGCTGACCCAGCTCTCCCAGATCCAACACCCGGTGGGCAGCGACCTGGTCACGCTGGCCGGCAATCTCATCACGCTGACCGGCTCCGCCACGGTGACCGACGGCGACGGCGATACTGCGACACACTCGAAGTCCATCGACCTGGGCGGCAACATTGCCTTCGCCGATGACGGTCCGACCGCCAGCAGCTACGCCGGCGAAACCTTCGCCGAGAACAGCGGCGCCCACGACCTGGGCTCTGCTAACTCCCTGCTTGCGATCGATGCAGGCGCTGATGGCCTCAAGTCGGTGACCTTCGGCGTCGGCAGCCAGGGCGGCTCGCTCTCCATCGATGGGAATGGCCACCTGGTCTATACCCCGCCCGCGAGCGTCTCGAGCACCACGACGGTCACCGAGACCTTCAGCTACACCGTCGAGGACGGTGACGGCGACAAGGTCGTCAAGCAGATCACCTTCGGCGTCAGCGACAGCGGCGTCACCATGGGTGCTGCGCCCACGGCCCTCGTGGTCGATGAGGACGACATCGCCGGCGCCAACGGCAATTCGGGCGGCCCCGGCGACCTCGCACAGACGACGACCGGTCATCTCGCCTATACGCTGGGCGGCGACGCCCTGCAGTCGGTGGCCCTCTCCGTCGCTTCGACGGGCCTGACGACCATTGCCGGGCACAATGTGTCGACGTCCTGGGACGCCGCGACCAAGACCCTCACCGGTTACGGCGCCGACGCCTCCGACGTGGTCTTCACCATCAAGCTGAGCAACGTCACCAACACCGGCGCTGACTACACGATCGAGCTGCTGCAGCCCGTGGTCCATCCGGACCATACCAATTCGGACCCGAACGCCCCGGTCAACTTCGAGGACAATCTCTCGTTTGACGTGCTGGCGACCGTGACCGATGCCGATGGCAGCACCGGCACCGCCACCATTGCGGTGACGATCAACGACGACGCCGTCTACATGAGCGACTATGGCGTCCACCCGACCTTCGACGAAGGCAGCGGCGCTCACGACCTTGGCGTCGCCCAGACTCTGCTCGAATTCAGCGCGGGTGCGGATGGCCAGGCCAGCCTGGTCTTCCATGCCGGCGACAAGGGCGGCACGCTCTCGATCGACCAGAACGGTCACCTGATCTACATGGCGCCCGCCAACATTGCCGGTACCGGGACGGTCGTCGAGACGATCGCCTACACCCTGACCGACAAGGACGGCGACAGCGTCACCCGTTATGCCACCATCAACGTCGCCAATACCGGCGTCACGATGGGCGCCGCCCCGGCGGACCTCGTCATCGACGAGGATGACATCAACGCCACCGGCAATGCCGGCGGCGCGGGAGACGTGTCGGCGACCACCACCACCGGCCATCTCGCCTATACCCTGGGCGTCGATCCGCTGCAGTCGGTCGTGCTCTCGGTTGCAACCACCGGCCTCGTCAAGCTGGACGGCGTCACCGCCATCCAGACTACCTGGGACGACACCACCAAGACGCTCATCGGCTACGGCATCAACCCGAGCGATGTGGTCTTCAAGATCGCGCTCTCCTCGATCGGGACGACCGGTGCCGACTATACGATCACCCTGTTCCAGCCGGTCAGCCACCCCGGCCATGATGCCGACGGCGCCAATGACGGTCCTGAGACGGCCTATGAGGACAATGTCTCGTTCAACGTCCTCGCCACGGTGACCGACATTGGCGGGTCGTCCGGCACGGCCGGCTTTACCGTCACCATCAATGACGACAGCCCGACGGCCGTGAACGACACCGATAGCGTCGCTGCCGGCTCGTTCGCCGCGGCAACGGGCAACGTCATCACCGACTCCGAGGGTGACGGTGGCAAGGATGCCACGGGTGCCGACGGCGCCATGGTCAGCCAGGTGTACAGCGCACATTCGGGCACCACCGAGGTCAACTCAGCCTCCACGGTCGTTGTCGGCGAGTATGGTGTCCTGACCATTTCGTTCGACGGCGCCTACAGCTACGCCCGCAATGCCGGCACCCCCGGCGGCGTCTCGGACGTCTTCACCTACACGCTCAAGGATGGCGACAGCGACACGGCCACGGCCACGCTGACCATCGACATCGGCAATGCCACGCCGACCTTCACCGTTCCGGCGGCGGGCGGCGAGACGACCTCCGTCTACGAAGCCGGCCTTCCGGCACGTGGTCTTGAGCCGGAAGGTACGGGCGAAGCGATCCAGCCCGGCGCCAACGGCGATACCCGCGAAAGCGTCAGCGGCACGATCGCTTTCTCCTCGCCCGATGGTCTCACGCAGGTCAGCCTCAACGGGGTGGCCCTGACCACCTCCCTGACGGTGATCTCGGACACTATCCAGGGCACGCTGAGCGCGATGTACAGCTACGGCGCAAATGGGGAAGGGCAGATCAGCTACGTGTACACCCTCAAGGACAACACTTCGGGTGAGGGCACCAGCGTCAGCTTCGCCGTCGCAGTCGAGGACGCCGACGGGGACACCTCTGCCGCCGGCAACCTGGTGATCAATATCGTCGACGATGCCCCGCAGGCGTTCTCCGACGTGGCTATGTCGGTCCTCGAGACCGCCGGCGCCACCAACGGCACCAACCTGCTCGCCAACGATCACCAGGGCGCGGACGGCGCCACGGTGACGGCGGTGGACTTCGGCCTGGGCCTCGGCTTCCAGGCGATCAGTGCCAGCGGGACGACCACGTTCACCAATGCCAACGGCACCTACACCTTCAAGGCCGACGGCGCCTGGACGTTCGATCCGGTCATCAACGCCAGCAACTCGGACACCACGGGCAGCTTCACCTATCGCATCACCGATGGTGACGGCGACGAGGCGACCGCCAGCCAGGTCGTCAACATCCAGAACGCCAACTCGCTGCCGACAGCAGGTACGACCTCGGCGACCCTGGATGACGACGGGCTTGCCAACGGCAATCCGGGCGGTACCAACGATCTGACCGGCGGTTCCCCGGAATCCGTCGCGACCGGCACCCTGCCGCACGACTACAATGTCGACGGCAAGGCAGCGGCCGACCCGATCAGCTTCTCGACCATGAATGGCACGAGCGGAATGGTCGGCACCGAGCAGGTGACCTATTCGTGGGATGCCGCCACCAATACGCTTACGGCGGCTTCGGGTGCCCGTGGCAGCATCTTCACGGTCAAGGTCGACGGTGGCGTGGACAACGGGAACGGCAACTACACCGTGACCCTTCTCAAGCCCGTTCTCCACGAGCCCGGCCAGGACGAGAACAATGCCCAGGTGTCCCTGACCTACACCGTCAAGGACAGCAACAACGACACGACCAACGGCACGTTCAACCTCACCTTCAACGACGATACCCCGGTTGCACACGGCGAGACCGCCGAAGCGACCGCCGGTGCGGTCCAGAAGGTCGACGCGGTCTTCATCGTGGACGTCTCGGGCAGCATGAACGACGACTACATCAACGTTCCGGGCACGGACCTGAGCAACGACCGTATCGGGCTTGCCCGCTACTCGATGCTTCAGCTCATCAACAACAGCGCCCAGCTCGAGAACATCCTGATCATCCGCTTCGACGGCGCCGGCCGTACCGGCGTCTGGATGAACAAGGCCGATGCCATCGCCTTCATCAACAATGACAGCAACTGGAACCTCGGCAACAACGGCACCAACTACGATGCCGCCCTGTCGACGACCATGAACGCCTTCGACGGTACGCGTCCTTCGGCCGTGTCCCCCGAAACCGCGGTCTATTTCCTCTCGGACGGCGAACCGTCCTCGGGCGGCGGCATCACCAACGACGGCAGCGGTTCGAACGTCTCGATCAACGAGTGGGAGACCTTCGTCTCCGACCCGGCCAACAAGATCGGCGACGTCTTCGCGGTGGGCATTGGTCCGGATGTAAGCGTCTCGGCGCTCTCGCCGGTCTCCTACCCCAATACCGACGCGGACGCGAATGGACGCGAGGACCATGTGATCCTCGTTCCGGACCAGAATGACGTTTCCGGCTTCGTCTCGACCCTCCAGAACGCCATCGGTACGGCGGCCTCTGTGGAAGGCAACGTGCTGTCCAACGACAGCTTCGGCGCCGACGGCGGTTACATCCAGTCGATCACGGTCAACGGCGTCGTCTACACCTTCAACGGCTCCAACAACGTAGCCGAGAGCGGTTCCACGCCGTCCGGCTATGTCGATCACGGCACCTGGATCGAGGTGCCGACGGCGATGGGCGGCAAGCTGACTTTCTACTTCGCCACCACCGGCGCCCATGCGGCCGGCGAATGGAGCTATCTCGCCCCCACCAATGTCGGCGGCGTCGAAACCTTCAACTACGTCCTGCGTGACGGGGATGGAGACACGGCCGGCGCCTCGCTGACCGTCAACGTGACCAAGATCAACGAGCTGCCTACCACCACCAGCGCTGCCGCCTCGGGTGCCGAGAACACCGCCATCGCCGTGCTCCTGACGGGCGCGGATCCGGATGGCACGGTCGCGGCCTTCGTGATCAGCAGCCTGCCGACCAACGGCACGCTGATGTACAACGGCACCGAGCTGCACGTGGGCGACCTCGTGCCGGCCACGGGCAACCAGGCGACCATCCAGTTCGTGCCGAATGCGAACTACTTCGGCTCGCAGACCTTCCAGTTCGCCGCCCAGGACAATTCCGGTGGCGTGGATGCTACCCCTGCGACCGCCACGATCACGGTCAACGACACGCCGCCGGCTCCGGGCATCGACAACATCATCACCAATGCCGGAGTGGGGAACGCCTTCCTCGTGCCCGAATGGGCGATGCTGGCCAACGACACCAATGCCGGCAACCAGACGCTCGACATCACTGCGACCAGCAACAATAACGGCGTCACCACGAACCTCGCCACCAACCCGGGCAATGTCACCATCGTCGACACCAACCCGGCCGGCGGCACGTTCAGCTACACCGTTAGCAACGGCACCACGTCTGCCATCGGCTCGGCCACCGTGTCCCAGGATACGGTCGGCATCATCGACGGCACTTCGGGCAACGACATCATCGTCGCCGGCCCGCAGACGGTGAGCCAGGTCACCAAGATCACCTTCGCCTCGTCCTACGATGCCGGCGACGTGGTCTCGATCTCGGTGAATGGCAAGACGTACAGCTACGAGGTGCCTACCGGCGGCAAGTCTGGTGAGCAGGTTTATGACGCGCTCAGGGGGACCATCGTCGACGGCGTGAGTCTCGGCAACAGCCTCGCGTCGGCCGGCGTGAGCTGGGCAAGCAACCTGACGGACAGCGCCGTCGTACTGAGTGGCAATGCCGGTCAGACGTTCGAGGTGACCAGCGCGATCAGCAACGGGGCACCGAGAGTCTTCACGATCGACTTCGACAAGAACGCAAGCGGCATGAGCAATGGGGAGACGATCTCCATCATCATTGGGTCGACGACCTACACTGCTCAGGAAAGCCTGAGCAGCGGGAAGACGCCGGACCAGTACTTCGACAGTGCTGCGGCGGCTCTGCTGGGCAAGCTTCAGTCGGCTTCGGGCGTCGAGAGCGTCAGCTACGACGCTGCCAACAACAAGTTCACGATCACGACCACATCCGACGTGACCGTCTCGGCAACGTCTGGCGCTTCTTCGAGCCCGACGATCACCAGTGCGCCTGCGGCAACGACGAACCAACCGGCCCCCGCCGTCGAAAACCACATCGGCACGCCGCAGCAGACGACGGTCGCGTTTGCGTCCAGCTATGATGCAGGTGACGTCGTGTCCCTGACGGTCAACGGCGCGACATTCAGCTACACGGTGTCCAATGGCGGCCAGACGGGCGAGCAAGTCTACGATGCGCTCAAAAACGTCGTTGCTGGCTCGCTGACGCTTACACAGGCCCTTGCCGCCGAAGGAGTGACGCTTCCAGCGAACCTTACCGGTAATGCCGTGAAGATGATCGGTTATCCAGGTGACACGTTCTCTGTAACCAGCGGGATCATAAACAGCTTCCTGCACACCGTAGACTTTGCCAACAATCCAAATGACTTCCAAGGTAGCAGTGAGAGGATTACAATCTACATTGGCGAGCATGAATACTCTGCGGGCTACAGCTCCGGCTTCAATGATGGCGGTCGCTTTGATAGCGCTGCCGCAAATCTGGTGACGCAGCTAAATCAGGTGCCAGGAGTCACCGCGAGCTACGCAGCAAATAGCAACACATTCACGATCACGACGACCTTCGCAGCTACGATCACGGGGACCTCGACGTCCTCAAATGCAGGGACCAGCACTGACTCATCGACTGGTGTTGAGCATAGCGCCCCCTCGGTCACCACCATCGCGGCCACCACCGACACGGGCTTCACGCTCGATGGTCATGGCGGCAACGACATCCTGATCGGCAGCGGCGGAGACGACTTCCTCATCGGCGGTGACGGCAACGACATCCTGTTCGGCGGGGCAGGGTTCGATACCCTCACCGGCGGCACCGGTGCCGATACGTTCAAGCTCGGCAACCTCGACGCGGCTGACCTCATCACCGACTACAGTGGTGTTGGTGGCGAGGGCGACAAGATCGACCTCACGGGCCTCTTCAATGCCGGCTCGGGCAACGTCTCCGATTTCGTGCACTACAATGAAACCACCGGCGTGCTCAGCGTCGATACCAACGGCACCTCCGGCGGAGCGAGTTTCGTGGATGTGGCGACCCTTGGCAGTGGCGGCCACCCCGCCGCCAGCACGGTGACCATCATCTTCGAGGATGCCAACGGCATCCACGAGATCACCGCCAACAACGTCTAGCGGCTGTTCGCAGCACCGCGTCGGAATGGCCCGCTTCGGCGGGCCATTTCATTCCCTGATGCTTAACACGTGAAATAAGTTGACAGTGGTTAACGAACCCTGTCAGTCTTCGGATATGCACCATCGGTTCGTATTATGAACCGAAGGGGAGGTGCGTTTCGGTTGAGCAGGAGGGAGCTTTGACCACCAATTCCACTACGGACGGCCAGGCCAACCAGCTGAGGAAAAACAGCCTCGGCGTGGCGGCCGTCACATTTCTCGTCGTTTCGGCAGCCGCGCCGCTGACCGCGGTCGCCGGCGGCGTGCCGCTCAGCATGTTGCTGGGCAATGGAGCGGGCATTCCGGCCACGTTCATTCTCGTCACCGTGCTGCTGTTACTGTTTGCCGTCGGCTATGTCGCCATGTCGCGCCACGTGCGCAATGCCGGGGCCTTCTACGCCTATACGACCCGGGGGCTCGGGGGCGTGGCGGGCGGCGCGGCGGCGATCATCGCCATCGTCAGCTACAATTGCATGCAGATCGGCGTCTTCGGGCTCTTCGGGGCAGCGACATCGGGCCTCCTCGCTGGGTGGGGCATAAACCTGCCCTGGTGGGTGTGGTGCTATGTCGGCATCGCCCTCGTTGCCGTGCTGGGCTACCGCCGCGTAGACATCTCGGCCAAGGTTCTGACTGTCCTCGTGGTTCTCGAATACCTCGTGGTGCTGATCCTCGATTTTGCCATCATCGGGCAGGGCGGGGATAGCGGGCTCAGCCTGGCGCCGTTCACGCCGGCACAGTTCTTCCAGGGCTCGCCTGCCATCGGCATTCTCTTCTGCTTCGCCGCCTTCATCGGCTTTGAAGCCACCACCATCTATTCGGAGGAAGCCAAGGAACCGGTGCGCACCGTGCCGCGCGCGACCTACATTTCCGTGCTGCTGATCGGCGTCTTCTACATGTTCACCTCCTGGCTGATGGCCAACGGGGCGGGCGTGGACAAGCTTGTCGGCGAAATCGGCGGGCTGGCTGATCCGACGACGTTCCTTTTCACGCTCTCGGATCGCTATGTCGGCGGCTGGCTCACCCAGTTGATGAGCATCCTCTTCGTCACCAGCCTCTTTGCCGGTGTCACCGCCTTCCATAACGGGGTTGCCCGCTACATGTATGTCGCCGGCCGTGAAGGCCTGCTGCCTGCCGGCGTCGGGGTAACGCACCGCCAGTTCCAGAGCCCGCATGTCGCTTCGGTCATCCAGACCATCATCGCGGTAGCCGTCATCACACTATTCGCGGTGACCGGCCAGGATCCGGTGCTCAACCTCTTCTCCTGGCTGACCAATGTCGGGACGCTGGGCATTATCGTGCTCATGGCGGCAACGTCCTTCGCGGTCGTCGCCTTCTTCTCGCGCAATGCCGGGCTCGAGCCCAATGCCCTCAAAGCCTGGATCCTGCCAGTCGTCTCGGGCCTGGCTTTTCTGGTGGTGATCTTCCAGATCGTCATCAACTTTGGAAACCTCTCGGGCGCCTCGGGCTTCCTCGGCTGGTTCCTGCCGTCCATCGTGCTGATCGCCGCCATCGTCGGCGCAATCCTGGCGGTGGGCCTAAAGTCCCGCAGCAATGCGGCCTTCGAGGCGCTGGGCAGCGCGCGCTACTGACTTCCCCTCCCAAGGGTCCAAACGGAGGCGGCGACCCAGGCCCGGGCCGCCGCTTTGCTTTTTGTTCCAAGACGCCTTGTGCAACCGCCCGCGCTGCACTATCTACCGCTTGCCTCGATCTTCGCCGATCGAGGTTTTGACCCGGCCGGAGTTTCCACCTCCTGGCCGGGTCATTCATTTTGGACGACTCGTCCGCCTCGGCTAATGTCTTTTCAACGCACCGGGTTGGAGACTGAAGATGGCGGGTACCGGGGAATCCTGGCTTGTCTGGGCACTGCTCTCGGCGACGTTTGCGGCGCTGACGGCCATCTTCGCCAAGGTGGGCATCGAGAACGTCAATTCCGACTTCGCCACCTTCATCCGCACCATCGTCATCCTCTTTGCTGCCGGCGGCATGGTCTACGCCACCGGCCACTGGCAGTCGCCGAGCACGGTGTCGCCGAAGACCTGGCTGTTCCTGCTGCTCTCGGGCCTGGCGACCGCCGCATCCTGGATCTGCTATTTCCGCGCCCTCAAGATCGGCCCGGCCGGGCAGGTTGCGCCCATCGACAAGCTGAGCGTCGTCCTCGTCGCGGTCTTCGCTTTCGCGTTCCTGGGCGAGCGCTATTCGGCGCTCAACTGGGTCGGCATCGCCCTCATCGCTGGCGGCGCAGTGCTCGTAGCGCTGCCCTAGCCGCCGAAGCTGCCGAGCTGGGTCGGCACGTGCACATAGGCGCGGTCCATGTAGAGCAGGGCGTTGCCGTCTGGCCGGTGGCGCACGCTGGTCACCCGGCCGATCATGATGTTGTGCGTTCCCACGCGCTGCACGCTCTCGATCTCGCAGTCGAAGTTGACGATCGCGTCGCTGAGCGCCGGCGTGCCCGAGGCCATCGAGAGCCATTGGGCCGCCGCATAGCGCTCGGTCATGTCCTGCGTGCCGCCGGCGAACTTGCCGGCCAGGTGCATATGCTCGTGCGTGAGCACGTTGACGCAGAAGCGCTGGTTGGCGAGGAAAAGGTCGCACTGGGCCGAGCGACCGTTCATGCAGACGAGCAGGGTCGGGGGCTCGTCGGACACTGAACACATGGCGGTGGCGGTGAAGCCACCACGGCCGGCTGCGCCGTCCGTGGTGATGATGTTGACCGGCGCGCAGACGCGCGCCATGGCATTGCGGAATTCGGTTCTGGTCACGAGGTCGGGCATTTTCTATCCCTCCCCACGCGTCAGTTGGCGAGCGGCGGCAGCCAGGTGTCGCCGGTCCAGCCGTTCTCGTCGTAGTCGCTCATGCAGGTGTCGACGAGCTCTTCCATCTGCTTGAGCCGTCCGCCGCGCTCGGCGCCCTTGAGCACCTGCAGGCGAACTTCCTCGGGCGCCCCGGCATAGTTGAGCTCGTAGAGCGCGTGGCGCCCGCCGAATTCGGTGCCCGTCGCGTCCCAGAGCAGCTTCATGATCTTGATGCGCTCGATATGGCCCATGTCATTGGAGCCGCGGACGTACTGGGCCAGGTACCGGTTGATCTCCGGGTTGTCGAAGTCTCGCGCCGATGACGGCAGGTAGATGAGCCCGGAGGCGATGACCCGGCGGATCGTCTCGATCACGCGCGGATAGGCTTCGGACATGAAGGTGCGGTAGGAGAGCGCCGCCTCGAGGTTGGGCAGCACCGCGCCGTTGGCCCATGGCTGGGGATTGTAGGCCATGGCGTTCGAGAAGCTCCAGAACATGTGCCGGAGCGCAATGACCTCGCCGAGCGCCGCCTGGTTGCCGCGGAAGGCATCGCCGCCCGTGGCGCGCAGCGCCTTGGCAAGCAGCCCGGCCAGGAAATCGAGCTTGACCGCGAAGCGCGTGCAGCCCTGGAAGCAATAGCCGTGCATGAAGCCCGACGCCGGATGGAACGACAGGATCTTCGGCGCGTCGCGCAGCACCAGCACGTCTTCCCAGGGGATGAAGGCATTGTCGAGCACGAGGATGGCGTCGTTCTCGTCGAACCGGGAGGAGAGCGGATAGTCGAAGGGCTGCCCCACGCGATTTGCGGTTTCCTCGTAGGAAACGCGACAGAACATCTTGATTCCCGGCGCGTTCATCGGGACGATAAACATTACCGAAAGCGAGGGATCCTCGGTCACGGTGGCCGAGCTCTGCGCCAGGAAATTGTAATGCGTCAGCGCCGATGACGTCGCCACCACCTTGGCGCCCGACACGTAGATGCCCGCATCGGTCTCCTTGGTGATGTGCACGAACACGTCCTTGACCTGGTCGGCGGGCTTGTGCCGGTCGATGGGCGGGTTGACGATGGCGTGGTTCATGAAGAGCACCGCTTCCTGGGCGCGCTTGTGCCAGGCCTGGGCATTCTCCTTGAAGGGGCCGTACCAGTCGGCGTTGGCGCCCAGCGTATTCATCAGCGCCGCCTTGTAGTCGGCGGTGCGGCCCATCCAGCCATAGGACATGCGAGCCCACTCGGCGATGGCGCCCTGCTGGGCGACCAGTTCGGCGCTGGATTTGGCGACGCGGAAATACTTGTGCGTGTAGCCGTTCGACCCCGTGTCGGTCGGCGAGGTCAGCGTCTCGCGCCTGTTCTGGTCGTGGAGCGCGTCGTAGAGGCGGGCGAGCGAGCGGGCGGAGTTGCGCATCGCCGGGTGGGCGGTGACGTCGGCGACCCGCTCGCCGTTGATATAGACCTCGCGATCGTCGCGCAGGCTGGCCAGGTATTCGGCTCCGGTGAAGGGGCGCGTCTTGTCCGCGCGGAAGTCTTCAGAACGCATTCATATTCCTCCTCTTTGCGTTCATATTAGGCGTCTGATGCCCGGGACGGCATGGACAAAGAGGCAAAATCGCTGGTACTTTTTCCGGTGAAATGAGCCAGTCCGATATTCCAGATTTCTTCGTCTACGGCGAGCCGAGCCGCGCGCTTGATGTCGGCTTCCTACATGTCGAGACCGTAAGAGAAAGGAATAACATACACTTAGGAAAGGTGCTTCCGCACAAGCACGCTCAGATGGGCCAGATTACCTTCTGGACGAGCGGTCGCGGCGTCTATCGCATCGAAGACCAGGTCTGGGACTTTTCGGCGCCAACCGTCAGTTTCGTGCCGAGCAACGTCGTCCATGGTTTCACCATCGAACCCGGCACCGACGCCCTCGTCGTCTCGGTGGCCGACGGCATGCTCAAGGACCTCGCCGGACTGACCAATCTGCCGCTGGACGCCCCGGAATTCGTCGAGAAATCCGTGGAATCGACGGACTGGGATCGGCTTTCCTGCGTTCTTGAGATGATCGCGCAGGAATACCGGCAGGGCCACCGAAACGATAAAATTTTAATGAATCTCGTGGCTATCGCGCTCTCGCATATCGCCCGTCTTGGCGCCGACAGGCCTATTATCGCCCAATCCGCGAACCTGGCTCTCGCCCAGGCATTTCGTCGCCTCGTCGACGAGCAGTTTCGCGACAGCTGGCCACTGGATCGCTATGTCCAGACCCTGGGCACGACCCCGCACCTGCTCGACAAGGCCTCGCGCCAGATCCTGCGGATGTCGCCCAAGGAAGTCGTCCTCGAGCGCCGACTGCTGGAAGCCAAGCGACTGCTCCTCTTCACCATCCGCACGGTCGAGGACATCGCCTACGAGACCGGCTTCAAGGACGCCGCCTACTTTTCGCGGTTCTTCCGCTCCCGGGAGGGGGAGGCGCCAGCGGCATGGAGGCGCTCGCGGACCTGATCGTTCGCCGGGCCCATGGAGCCACTTATCGCCTCGATCGGGTTCCGCTATGGTCGGGCGCACATGGAGGAAGCAGGCGTGAGCGAGTTTGCGCGCGAATGGACGATCCCCGTCGCAACCGGATTGCGGTTCGAGGTGACCACCGCCTATGAGAGCCCCATCTTCGAGCAGTTCTTCACCGGCTATGATCGCGCCTTCATTCTTCCCTCAGAGAAAGAAGACACCGAGGGTTTCAGGGATTGCCTGGCCCTCAACCACGGCCCCGAGCACCAGCGGCTGCTTTCCCAGTTCGGGCCGTTCGTCGAACTGTGCATTGCCATCCGCGACGCCGAGAGCGGCGCCTTCATCGGCGGCGCCAACCTTCTGGCGGTTCTCTTTGCCGGGCTGGACGGCAGACCGGTGGTGACCTCGAACCTCAACTACGTCTATGTGGAAACGGCGGCGCGGGGGAAAGGCTACCTCAAGCGCATCATCGCCGGAATCTTCGAGCTGGTGAGTGGCCTGTTTCCGCAGGCGCGCGGCGCGGCGCCGCTGATCTTCATCGAGCAGAACGATCCCCTCAAGATGGACCCGGAGGCCTACCGAGCCGATACCGAGCATGCCGGCATCGACCAGTTCGACCGGCTGCTGGTCTGGGCCAAGGCAGGGGCCTGGCTCGTGGATTTTCCCTATATTCAGCCCGGGCTCTCGGAGGATCAGGGACCGGACGATACGCTGGTCTATGCCATCCTCTCCCCGCCCGGTCCCAGGCTCGACCCGGCGATCCTGGCCGGGCATCTCGAGCGGTTCTTCGCCATCTCGGTCCTCAAGGGCCGCGACGGGCGCGGGGAAGAGATCATCGCCAGCCAGGAGCGGGAGCTCAGGCGGCGCGCCGCCGAGCACGAGTTCATCCATTTGATTGATCCCAAACCCCTATTGGTTGAACTTGCCGGCCGGAGCGACCGGTGGTCCCATTGGCGGGAACGCCCTCTTTCTCTCATAGAGGCGGCTCGCGCCTACCAGCCTGCGGGCTGATCCGTTCGCGCGACTCCGCCGCGCGGAGGTTGCATGGAAGTCGCCGAGCGAGCCGACGCCAGCCCCCACAATGTCGTCGGGCAGGGGGGCTCGCTCTACTGGACGTTGTCCCTCCACCTCGAAAGCGATCGCTTGCTCTCGCAAACGCCGCGCCTGCACGCGCGTCTGGGCGGTGACCTGGTGGAAGAGGCCGGCAGTTCCTACGCCCAATCCTGCGTCCGCCGCCAGCGCGACAACCAGCTTCGCCTCTCGCGCAGCTACGGCACCGAGGTCGACAATGCCCTGAGCCTGCAGTTGCGCAACGCCATCGAGCCGATGTTCGAGGACGTGGCCGACCGTGAGCATCTCGGCGTGGTCGAGGATTACCTGCTTGCCATCGCCGCCACCCCAAAGAGTACCGAGGCGACCGATGCCCGCCCGGTAACCCTGCTGCTCGACGGCGACATCGGTTGGGAGACGGAAGGACGCACTTACGCCGCCCGGTTCGCGGACCAGGCCAGGACGCGTCTCGACGCAAACCTACGTCGCCTCTGGTATGTCCACAGCGACTGCAGCATCTCCTATCATCTCTCGTTCGCCATCGATCGCTACGAGCATCGCCCCGAGCACTTCTTTCTCATCTCCATGCTTCAGAAGCTGGCGGCGCCCAAGGAGTTCACCCTGGGCTCGCTCGCGTCCGACCGAATCGGCATCGTTGGTGCGTCCCCCAGCCTGCTGCCCTTCCGGGCCGTGCGTCTGAGCGATGGAAGCTCGGGCGAGCAGGGGCCGCTCTGGCAACAGGTGGCGCGCCTTTTCGAGAAGGATTTCGCCGACCTCTATAACGGCCTCGTGGGCGCGCCGCTCGGCAGCGCGGGCGAACCTTCCCCCGACCCCTGGACCGATGTATTGCGGCATGAGCCCTACGTGGCGGTGCCGGGGCTGGTCATGCCGGCGGCCCGGTCGATGTTCTACTTCGCCGACCGGCGGCTGCGCGACCTGCTGTTGCCGCGCAAGCGCAACGGGACGCCGCTCAGCCGGCTCGAACTGGTGCGCGAGGAGTTCTTCGACAGGGATCTCAAGGGCTTCCTCGCCGGACTGGAGAACGAGAAGCCGATAATGCTCGACCACCGGGTGTGGGACTGGCTCGACAATCACGGGACCGGTGCCATCGACACCGAGGGGCCGAAATTCGCCGGGATCGACCTTACCGAGCCGGGCAGTTCCTCGCTCGCCCTATGCCTTCTCTTCCTCGCCGGGTTCAACCAGAACGTCATCGACTTCCTCAACCAGGACGCCTCGGAAGTCCTCGACAGCCTCGATCCGGTTTATCCGTCGCGCGAGGAGGACATGAAGGAGGGCTTCTTCGCCCGCTTCGCCAACCCCAACTCGCTGATCTCCTATGTCGGCTCGATGCGCAGCCTGGAGTCGGGGCGCAGGTATATCGGCACCTGTCCCTATGCCTTCCTGATCCACGTGCTGACCATGCACAACGAGTTCCTGGCGCGCGGTTTCGAGCGGCGTTCGGATGGCACCGTGCGGGCGGTGCGGCGCGATATCTCCAACAAGGACTGGACGGCCGCCCTCGACAAGATTTCGGACTTCCGCCTTCGGGAGCAGGAGCGCTACCTGCTGCATCATTCCCATAACGTCTTCCGCTACGACACCGAACGCCTGGTTTTCGAAGCGCTCCAGAAGATCCGCGGGCTCGATCTCAAGCACGAGAAGGCCGAGAACGTGTTCGAGGCCGCAAAGTCCACCATTCGCGACGTCGAAGCCAAGAAGACCGCGAAGTACGAGAGCACGATCAGGACGCTGCTGGCGGGCATCGGCCTGCTGGCGACGTCCCAGGCGTTGTTCAACTGGTCCAACTGCGTGCAGACCACTCTGCCGAACGGCGGAACGTGCCCGCTCGGGAGCCTGATGCTTGAGTTGGACTGGCTGCACCCCGAGCGGGCGATCTCCACCCTCGGCGTCCTTTTGCTCATCGCCTTCATTGTCTGCGTGTTGGTGCTCGCGGTCTACCTGGTCACGGCCCTGCCGAGCCTCGGGCGAAAGTTGTGGCGCTGGCCGAGCAGCCGGAGGACGCAGGCGGGAAGCGAAGGCGAATAGTCAGCTCCGCCGCAGCCGGCCATATTGCTCCATGATCCGCACCAGATCTCCCGTGTCGATGGCTTCGACGCGGTAGCGGTCGTAGGGGCCGCCGCCTGCCGGTTCGGCCGCCACCATGGCATTGATGATCGCCTCGTCGGTCGCCTCGATGGCGGCGCCGTAGACGGCATCGATATGCTCGTCATTGAGCATGTCGAGGGTGAGCATCGCCGGCGCCCGATGCACCATCGGGCCTTTGTTCGCCGTCGAGAATGCCAGGAATATGTCGCCCGAATTGTTGCCCCCGACCGTGCCGTTGCGTCCGATGCCGATGGCGCCGCGCCGGGCCAGGCGGCGCAGCTGGTGCGGGGCCAGCGGCACGTCGGTGGCGATGGTGACGATGATCGAGCCGCGCTCGGTTTCGTGGATGGGCTCGACGCCATCGCGCATGTGTTCGCCCACCGGCACGCCACAGACGGTGAGCCAGGGGCGCTGGCCGTGATTGGCCTGTACGAGGACGCCGACCGTGAAGTCACGGCCATCCAGCGTTATGCGGCGCGAGGCGGTGCCTGTGCCGGCCTTGAAGCCATAGGCGATCATGCCGGTGCCCCCGCCCACCACGCCTTCGGCCACCGGGCCGGTGTGGGCGGCATCGAGGGCCGCGAGCACGTCTTCCTCCGTCACCGGCAGGCCGTTGATGTCGTTGAGGGCGCCGTCATAGGTCTCGGCTACCACCGGCATGATCCAGAGGTGGTCGCCGCGCGAATAGGTGTCCGCGTAGCGCCGCAGCATCCATTTGACCGCGCCGTGATGGGCGATGCCGACGGCGTGGGTATTGGTGATCAGCACGGGGCCAAGGAAATAGCCGCCATCCTCGATCCAATGGGTGCCTGTCATCTCCCCGTTGCCATTGAAGCGGTGGAGGCCGGCATAGACGGGCACCGGCTCCGCATCGGCGGCATGGGGGATGATCGCCGTGACCCCGGTGCGAACGGGCATCGTGCGGCCCGGCCGCGGCGCCTCCTCGCGCAGCGTGCGCAGGCCGACGGCGATGCCGGCGACATCGGTGATGGCGTTGAGCGGGCCGGGCGTTCCGGCGAAGGGCAGGCCGAGATCGCGGGCGCGCGGCTTTTGGGTCTTGAGCATTTTCATTTCTGCCGGGAGCGGAAGTAGAGGCCGAGCGAGGCGACCACGAACGAGAAGGTCAGCATCATGACGGCAATGGCGTTGATCTCGGGCTTTATGCCTCGCCGCAGCATGGCGAAGATGAAGAGGGGCAGCGTGGTGATGTCGACGCCCGAGATGAAGTAGGTGATGACCAGGTCGTCCATCGAGATGATGAAGGCAAGGAGCGCGCCGCCCAGCACGCCCGGCATCAACTGGGGCAGCACCACCTTGCGGAACGTCGTCCACTCGTTGGCGCCGAGATCCGCCGATGCGTTCTCGAGCGTGCGGTCCATTCCCGCGAGGCGCGCCGAGACCACGATGAAGACGTAGGAAATCAGGAACGTGCACTGGCCGATGATGATGGTGACCAGCCCCAGATGCGCCCCGATGGCCACGAAGAAGATGAGGAGCGCGATGCCCAGGACGATATCGGGCATGAGCATGGGCGCGAACAGCAGCACCCGGTAGAAGCTCTTGCCGAAGAAGTAGTAGCGGTGGATGGCGATGGCGAGGGCCGTGCCAAGGACGGTGGCGATTGCCGTGGTGGAGGCGGCGATGACCAGGCTGTTGCGCACCGCGGCCAGCAACTGGTCGGTGGATTCGAGATAGAGCGCGTTCTCGCTGATCTTGGTCTTGAACCCCAGGACCTGCAGGTACCAGTCGGTGGTGAAGCCCGACCAGGTCATCATGTTGATGGGGTTGGCGTTGAACGAATAGACCACGATCAGCGCCAGCGGCAGGTAGATGAAGCCGAAGAAGATGATGGTGTAGAGGGCGAGGCTGCCGCGGCCGAGGGTTCTTGCGATGCGCATGGCCGCCTCCCTAGAGTCCAAGCGCCGGATCGCTGCCGCGCCGGCCTTCGGTGAGCACGTAGATGAAGAGCGCCACCAGCATCGCGGCCATCACCAGCATGGCGAGCGCCGAGCCGAACGGCCAGTTGCGGGCAGCCAGGAACTGCTGCTCGATGAGATTGCCCAGCATGAGCACCTTGGCCCCACCCAGCACCTCGGGCACCACGAAATTGCCCAGCGCCGGGATGAAGACGATGATCGCGCCGCCGATGACTCCTGGCAGGGTGAGCGGAAAGATGACGCGCAGGAACGTGCGGACCGGCCCCGCCCCCAGGTCCTGGGAGGCGCGCACCAGGGCCCAGTCGAGCTTTTCCACGCTTGCATAGATGGGCAGGAACATGAACGGCACGTAGATGTAGACCATCCCCACGATGATGGCGCCGTCCGTGTAGATCATGTCGAGCGGGCGATCGATGAGGTGGAGATCGAGTAGCACCTCGTTGATGAGGCCCGTCTGGCGCAGCAGCAGCACCCAGACGAAGAGGCGCACGATCAGGCTGGTGAAGAACGGCAGCGCGATGAGAAAGAGGCAGAAGTTCTTCCACCGCTCGGGCAGGCGCGCCACCTGGAACGCGGCGGGATAGCAGACGAGGAAAGTGCACAGCACCGTCAGCGCCGCGATGCGCACCGAGCGCCAGAAGATGGCGAGATAGACCGGATCGAACTCCTCGAACATCGGATCGGCGAACCCGAGGATGCGGCCGAAATTGTGCGGGTAGAACTCCCACTCGGCCCCGCCATAGAGCCCGGGCATGAGAAAGCTCATCACCATCATGATGACGAGCGGCACGACGAAAAAGGCAATGAGGAAGAGGGTCGCCGGCGTCAGCAGCACGCCCAGTTCCAGCCTCTGGCGCGAGCGGGCGCTCATTCGGCCGCCTCGGGCGTGGCGATGAGGTGGACGCTGGCGGGATCGTAGTAAAGCCGCGCCTTGCGGCTCGCTTCGATGGCGCCGACCTGCTGGCGCCCGCTGGCGGGCACCAAGGCGGTGAGCTTGCGGCCGCCAGCAGTGTGGCCGAGCAGCTCGAACGAGGAGCCGACGAACACCACCTGGTCGACATCGATGTCGAGGCTGGGCTGGTCGTTGGCCGCCACCAGCGAGAACTGCTCGGGCCGGATGAGCGCGGTCACCGCCGCGTTGGTCGCTGCCGGGCGGTTGCTCTGGATGGCGATGCCATCCTGCGTGATCACACGGTTGCCGTCCCGGCTGCCCTCGAAGAGGTTGCTGGCGCCCACGAACGTGGCAACGAACGTAGTGGCCGGCTCGTCATAGACCGCGCGCGGCGTCCCCAGTTGCTGGATCTGGCCGGCATTGAGCACGGCCACGCGATCGGACATGGTCAGCGCCTCCTCCTGGTCGTGGGTGACGAAGACGAAGGAGATGCCCAGTTCGTGCTGGAGCGTCTTGAGCTCGATCCGCATGGCTTCGCGCAGGTTCTTGTCGAGGGCCGAAAGCGGCTCGTCGAGCAGGAGCAGCTTGGGGCGGGCGATGATGGCGCGCGCGAGCGCCACACGCTGCTGCTGGCCGCCCGACAACTGGCGTGGCCGCCGGTTTTCCAACCCCTTGAGCCCCACCATCTCGAGCGCCTCGGCCACCCGCTTGCGACGTTCTGCCGACGGAACCCCGGCGATTTCAAGGGCGTAGCCGGTATTGTCGCCCACGCTCATATGCGGGAACAGCGCGTAGTTCTGGAACACCGTGTTGACCGGCCTGCGATGCGGCGGCACGTCGGTGACGTCCTTGCCATCGATGAGGATGCGCCCCTTTTCGAGGTCGATGAAACCGGAGATGGCCTGGAGCAGGGTGGTCTTGCCGCAACCGGATGGTCCCAGCAGCGTCAGGAACTCGTTGCGGCTGACCTCGAGATCGATTCCGCGCAGCGCATAGATGCGGTGCCCCTCGGGCACCGGGAAACTGCGCGTCGCGTTCTCCAGCGTGACGATCTGGTCCGACATCTCGATTTTTCGCCCCCTCGGCGGAAATGTTATCGAAATAACTCTTGTGCCATTGCGATATCTGGATTTCATTCTTGCGGGGAAGTCAACGGCCCTGAGGGAAAAAGGGTGGTGATTTCACGCAAGGGAAAAGGGGAAATCGCGATGACAACGCGCACGACTACCGGGACGTCCGCTCTCAAGCGCCTGGCGCGCGGCCTGCTGATCGGAACGGCAGCCGCTCTCAGCTTTGCCGGGGCCGCCCTGGCCGACGGCGAACTCAACGTCTTCAACTGGGGCGAATACATCAATCCGGAGGTCCTCAAGGCCTTCGAGGCCGAAACCGGCATCAAGGTGAACCTGTCCACCTATTCGTCCAACGAGGAAATGCTGGCCAAGGTCCAGGGCGGCGCGACCGGCTACGACATCGTGTTCCCGTCCGTCTGGATGCAGGACATCATGGCCAAGCTCGACCTGCTCGAGAAGACCGACATCAATCAGTACGAGGGCTTCAAGAACATCGACCCGAACTTCCTGCGCGCCAAGAGCGACCCGAAGGGCGAATACTGCCTGCCCTACGCGTGGGGCACGGTGGGCATCGTCTACAACAAGAAGGTACTGGGCAAGGACATCACGGGCTGGAAGGACCTGCTGGCCACCGTCAAGGAAAAGGGCCTCAAGATCGGGCTGCTCGACGACATGCGCGAGGTCATCAGCGTCGGGCTGATCCTCAACGGCAAGAGCGTCAACACGACCGACCCGAACGACCTGGCACAGGCGGCCGATACGGTGATTGCCATGAAGCCGGACGTCGCAGCCTTCAGCTACGACACCCGCCCCATGGTGATGGCGGGCGAACTGGCCGCGGCCCATGCCTTCGTCGGCGCCATGATCGACGTCTTCGCCAATCCCGAGCTCGAGGGCTACGTGATCCCCGAGGAAGGCGCCACGATGTACCAGGAGGACATCTGCGTCCTCAAGACGTCGCCGAACAAGGAAAACGCCAAGAAATTCCTCGAGTTCTACACCAAGCCCGAGATTGTCGCGCTCAATATCGCCCAGCAGACCAACGGCACCGCGAACGTTCCGGCGCGCACCATGACGCCGCCCCAGATCGCCCAGAGCCAGGAGATCAATCCGCCCGAGGACGTGATGAAGCGGCTCCAGATCTTCGAGGACCTCGGCCAGGCCGTCCGCCTCTACGATCGGACGTGGACCAAGATCAAAACCGCCGAATAGGCTTGACCCGACCGGTCCGGGCCTTAAGGCTCGGGCCGGACCAGTGCGGGGTAGGGGATGTCGAAGGCCATTCTGGAGCGCCTGCGCAGCGACAAGCTGCGCCAGTCCAATTCGGACAAGCTCATCGCCAACTACATGGAACGCAACATCGCCGAGCTGCCGTTCGAGACGGCGCGCTCGATCGCGGGGCGCGTGGGCGTGAGCCCGATGACGGTGGGACGCTACCTGCGCCGGCTGGGCTTTGACGGACTGGACGAACTCAAGGCCGAGCTGCGGCGCGGTGGGACGGGTTCCAATCCCGCCTGGCAGGTCAAGGGCCAGATGGAACGGCTGCAGGCCGACATCAAGGAGGGCAAGCTCCTGGCCGGCCTTATCCAGCAGCAGATGGACAATCTCGGCCAGATTTACGAGCTGACCGTCGCCCCCGAGTGGCAAAGGGCGGTCGAGACGCTGGTCAGCGCCAGCGAGGTCTACGTCGCCGCCTACCAGAACGTGCGTGGCATCGCGCAATACTTTGCGGCCCAGCTCTCCTATTCGCGCTCGCGCGTGACCTTTTCGGATGGGCTGAACGGCACCTATGCGGAAATCCTCGACGGATCGGTGCCGGGCCGGTGCCTGTTCCTTTTCGACGTGCGGCGCTTCGCCTACAAGGCCCGGCCGCTCGCCGAAGCCGCCCGCAAGGCCGGCGTGACCGTGATCTTCATGACCGACGAGTTCTGCCCCTGGGCCAGCGAAGTCAGCGACATTCCGCTGGTCTTGCCCGGTGCCCACGGGCCACTCTGGGACGGGGCGGCGGCGCTCACGGCGGTCATGGACCTGCTGATCAGCAATGTCGTGGTGGAAATCGGCCATAGCGCCAGCGAGCGCGTCGACCGGCTCACCCAGTTGCAGGACCAGTTCGGCGACTTCGAATAGCGCGCCCAGGCGCCCCGCAAAATTCTTGGACGCATTGCGTAGTCCTGAGACGGCGTGCCAATCGCGACAATCGCCCCCTTCGCTATACTCCTGACGCTACTCGGTAAATGGCAGGCCGCCGCCAGAGGGCTTGCGGTGACCATGCGGGTACTGGCTGAGCAACGGAGTTAACTCGATGTCGTTTTCCTCGTCCTTCTGGGAATATTTGTGGCTGATCGTCTCCACCTTCTTCTTCATCGCGTACCTGGTGGTGCTGTTCCAGATCATTATCGATCTCTTCCGTGACCGCTCCCTTGGCGGCCTCGCCAAGGCGATCTGGGTCATCTTCCTGATCGTCTTCCCGCTCATCACGGCGCTGGTCTACCTGATCGTGCGCGGGGGCGGCATGGCCGACCGGCAGAACCAACAGGTCAACGAAGCACGCCAGGAGGCGGACGCCTACATCAAGCGCGTGGCCGGCACCAACGCCGCCGACCAGATCGCCAGCGCCAAGGCGCTGCTCGACAAGGGCACGATCACCCAAGCCGAGTTCGAAAAGCTCAAGGCTAAAGCCCTGGCCTGATTGCAAGCTGTTCGACCTCTGCACAACCGGAGGCCGCCCGCCACGGCCTCCGGTTGCACAATTGCGATGCGTCCACCGCACTGGCGGATGGAACCGGGCATCACTACCTTGGGCCCATGCGCCCGAACCCCGATCTTCTCCCCGCACCCGCCAGCGGCATCGCCATCAAGACCGAGATCGTGGTCATCGGCGCGGGGCAGGCGGGGCTTTCCTCGGCCTACCACCTGCGCAAGCGCGGGCTCGAGCCGGGGCGCGGCTTCATCGTTCTCGACCAGTCCCCGCAGGCGGGCGGCGCCTGGCAGTTCCGCTGGCCCTCGCTGACGCTGAGCACGGTCAACCGCATCCACGACCTGCCGGGACTCTCGTTCGCCGACACCATCGATACCGCCGAAACCCAGGTCGAGGCGGCCGTGGCGGTGCCAAGGTATTTCGCCGCCTATGAGCAGGCTTTCGATCTGCGGGTGTATCGCCCGGTCAAGGTCGTGGCGGTCTGCGAGCGCGCCGGCCGGCTGCGGGTCGAGACGGATCGCGGCAACTTTTCGGCCCGCGGCATCATCAACGCCACCGGCACCTGGGAGACCCCGTTCATCCCGGATTACCCCGGCCGCGACCGGTTCAGGGGCCGCCAGCTTCACACCAGGGATTACCGCACCGCCGACGAGTTCGCCGGCCAGCACGTGGTAATCGTGGGCGCCGGCATTTCGGCTATCCAGCTTCTCAACGAGATATCGGGGGTGACCTCGACCACCTGGGTGACGCGCCGCGAGCCCGTCTTCCGGGACGGCAGCTTCACCGAAGAGGATGGACGGGCCGCCGTTGCCATGGTCGAGGAGAGGGTGAGGCACGGACTACCCCCCAACTCGGTGGTCTCGGTGACCGGCCTGCGCAACACCCCCGCCATCGAGGCCATGCGGGCGAGGGGCGTGCTCAAGCGGCTGCCGATGTTCGCGGAAATCACTAAAGACGGCGTACGCTGGGCCGATGGCGCCTTCCAGCGCGCGGACGTCATCCTCTGGTGCACCGGCTTCCGCTCCTCGCTCGACCATTTGGCGCCGCTGATGCTGCGCGAACCCAGTGGCGGCATCACCATGACCGGTCGACTGGCGACCCAGGTCCTCAAGGATCCGCGCGTGCACCTGGTCGGCTACGGCCCCTCCGCCTCCACCATCGGCGCCAACCGCGCCGGCAGCGCGGCAGCGGCGGAACTGATGGGTTGGCTGGGGCTTCCCGAGGCCGCGCCACATTGAGACACCGGGCCAACAACACGGACGCCGAGCCAATCGCGGCGCGGGGGAAGCGGGGTAGTGTCGGCGGGTCAGGCGTGAGTGGGACGGTTCGGTGCAGTATCGCGGCGGTGAGCAAAGGGCACGGAGACCATCGGTTCCACCTCCGTACCCCATCGACGCGATAAGCCGTTCCGCGCGTTGCCGAATGGGGCGCGACCGATGAGTACGCATTCCGCGTTCTCCGGTGCCGCCGCGCCTGGCGCACCCGGCCCGGCGGGGTCCCCCCTCGAAACCATCGTCTACGACGTGCTGGCGCGCCTGCAGGCGGTGGCCGAAAAACCCGATGCCCGGATCACCTGCAACAGCCTGATCGAACTGCTCGGGCCCAAGTCGCACGTGCTGGCGATCATGATCTTCTCGGTGCTCAATCTCCTGCCGGGGCCGCCGGGCTATAGCGTCGTGATCGGGCTGGCCATCATGGCCTTCGCCGTCATGATGCTGGCCGGCGCACAGATCCGGCTCTGGGCCTTCGTCGGCGACCGCAGGCTGCCGCTCGGGCTCATGCTCAAGCTGCTCGAGTTCCTCGCCAGGTTCACCCGCATCATCTCCCGCCTGTCGAGACCGCGCATCACCTGGATGGCCTCACGCCCCGTGATGCCGTTCATCGCCGTCTTCGCGTTCCTCATGGGCGTGTTCATGCTGGTGCCGATTCCGTTCACGAACACGCTCCCGTCGCTCGGACTGGCCATCATCTGCGTGGGCATCCTCAACAAGGACGGGCTGGCGATGCTCATGGGCATCGTCATCGGCCTCATCGGAGCCTGGCTGCTGGCCTTCTGCCTGTGGATAGTGTTCGTCGTCGGCATCGCGGTCGGCGAGGCGGTGGTCGAGGAAGTCGAACAGCTCCACTTCTAGAAGTGGTGGTCGATCGGCTTCTGCTCGAGACCGCGGGTCTGGAGCATGCCCCAGCCGATGAAGGACAACAGCAGCACGAAAACGATGATAACGCCGGTGAGATACCAGGCTTCGGTCGGGGTCATTCCTGCCTCCTTGAAAAGGCGCGCCCTCATTTGTCCGTAACGGGCGCCGGGCCCGCTTCGTTCCTGCACTAGCTTTGTTCTCTTTTTGTGCTAACCTCGGGCGATATCTATCGAGGACTTTTCGGCATGGCCCAGCGGGCTGGCAGCGCGGACCTTCCATTGCACCACGGGCACGTGCCGCGCTGGCTGAGCCAGCGCATGGCGCGGCTGGGGGCGGTGGTAACCCAGGCGATCGTCCATGAATACGGGCGCGACGAGTTCCTGCGGCGTCTGTCCCACCCCTTCTGGTTCCAGTCCTTCGGGGCGGTGATGGGGATGGATTGGCATTCCTCGGGCATCACCACCAGCGTCATCGGGGCGCTCAAGCGCGGCCTCGCCCCGCTCGAGGGCGAACTGGGCCTGCATGTCTGCGGCGGCCGTGGCAAGCACTCGCGCGAAACGCCGGGCGAACTCATTCGCATCGGCCAGCGCAAGGGCTTCGATGGCGAGCAACTGGCCCGGTCGAGCCGGCTCGTCGCCAAGGTCGACAGCGCCGCCGTGCAGGATGGGTTCGACCTTTACCTCCACGGGTTCATCGTTGCCGATGACGGCAAGTGGGTGGTGGTGCAGCAGGGCATGAAGGGCGATGCCCGCCAGGCGCGGCGCTACCATTGGCTGTCCGAGGGGCTCGAGAGCTTTCTCGATGATCCGCACGCGGCCATCGACGGCAAGCGGCAGGGCAACATCGTCAACCTGGCGGATCACCGCGCGCAGGCTTCGCGGCGGGCGCAGGTGGAAATGCTCGGCTCGCTCGGGCCGGACGGTATCGTGGCCGAGGTCGGGCGCATCGAAGGGCGGCCTGTGGAAGCCGAGGCGCCGGCCCAGCCCATGCTGCCGCACCTGGTGATGCCCGAGCACCACGACGTGCGGCCCAAGGACGTGATGCTGCGCCGCCTGCACGGCGCGCTTGCGGCTGCCGCCGACACGGCGCCCGGCGATTTCACCGAGCTGCTGCTGGTGCCCGGCGTGGGTGCGCGCACGGTCAAGTCGCTGGCGATGGTGGCCGAGGTGATCCATGGCGCGCCGCATCGCTTCGCCGATCCCGCACGCTTCTCGATGGCGCACGGCGGCAAGGACGGTCATCCGTTCCCGGTGCCGCTCAAAGTCTATGACGAGACCATCAAGGTGCTCAAATCCGCCGTCGGCAAGGCGCGGCTGGGCAACGAGGAGGAAATGGCGGCGATCCGCCGGCTCGACGCGCAGGCGCGGCGCCTCGAAGGCACGGCAACCGGGCCTTCGCTCGACGCCTTCATCGCCGAGGAACGCCGGCTCTCCCCGCTCTATGGCGGACGGACGGTGATGGACGATGTGTCTCCCAATCGGGCCAGGAAGGGCGCGTGAGGAGGGGCGTTGGCGGGCATCATCACCACCAGACGAGTCTACGATCCGGCCGAAGCCGGCGACGGCTTGCGCGTTCTGGTGGACCGCCTCTGGCCGCGCGGCCTGCGCAAGGAAGATGCCCGTCTCGACCACTGGCTGCGCGTTGTGGCGCCCTCGAACGAGTTGCGAAAATGGTTCGGCCACGACCCGGCGCGATGGGAGGAATTCAAGCGGCGCTACGCGGAGGAGCTTGCGGGCAATCCCGCGCTGGCCGACCTCGAGAACCTGGTTCGGCAGGGCCACGTGACGCTGCTCTACGGGGCCCATGACCGGGACCACAACCAGGCCGTGGCGCTGGCCGCCTATCTGCGCTCGCGCTCAGGCTGAATCGAGGGCGTGGAGGACGCAGGGCACGGTTTCCGAGCGCGGCGGCCCGTCATACTTGCGCTCGATGCGTTCGAGCAGCATGGCAATGGCCCGCTCCGCCAGCGTCGAGATCGGAGCGCCGACCCGCGTCAGGCGCGGCCGGACATATTCGAACTGCGGATCGTCGCCGAACACGGCGACCGCGATGTCGGACGGCACCGCGACGCCGCGATCATAGAGCTCTGCGAGCCCACCCGAGGCCATCAGGTAGTTGGAAAAGAAGATCGCGCTCGGCCGTTCGCCTGCCGGCTTTGCAAGAACCCACTCCACCGCCGCCTGACCGGAGGGCGGTAGGTAGGAGCCCTCGAAGCGCAGGTCCACCGGCGTTTCCACGCCGTTGTCGCGCAGTCCCTGCTCGAAGCCGGCCGCGCGCGACATTGCTTCCTTGAAGGCCGAAGGTCCGGTGACGAGCGCGACGCGCTTGTGGCCCTTGGCGGCGAGGTAGGCCCCCATCTGGTAGCCACCGCCGAAATCGTCGATCTCGACACTGTCGACCGCCTTGCTGGGCAGGTGGCCGATAAAGGCGGCCGGCATGTCCAGATCAGCCAGCGCATCGTGCATGCCGTGCAGGGCGAAGTCGCCGATGATCACGCCATCGACCCGCTTATGCGAGATCTGCCGCAGGTAGTCGCGCACGTGCTCGGTGGAATGGCCGCCCGGTACATCGGTGTTGAGGATGAGGGTGTCGATCCCCGCTTCCTCGAGCGCCAGCTGCGCGGTCTTGACCAGGTGCGTGTAGAAGGGGTTGCGGATGTCCGGAATAAGGGTGGCGACGACATTGGTGCGCCCTGTGCGAAGGCTCTTGGCCTGGGGGTTAGGCACATAACCAAGCTCGGCGATCGCCGCCTCGACGCGCTCGCGCAGCGGCTTGGAAACGCGGTCCGCATGATTGAGCACGTGGGACACCGTGGTCCGCGACACGCCTGCTCGCTGGGCAACTTTGAGGATTGTCGTCATAGCAAGCTCGTAGCACCCCCGGGAACGGCGCGCAAACGATGCTAACGTTGTCGCTGAATTGATTTGTGAATTGATTTGCAAATGCATTCTTGCTTGTTATGGTCACACTGTTTCGCGAAGTGGCATCAGACCGCAGGCGAGGCGATCCGTGGGGAGAAGCGATCGAGCTGGTGAGCGGCGAGGACTATGCCCAGATCTACGGCGCGTTCATGACCCCGTCCTGGATCTCGGCGGACGGCCGCAGCTTCTATTTCGTCATGAGCCAGTTCGGGCCCTACAACGCCTATGTGATGAAGGCGACGCTGCGCTAGCGGGGTGCGGGCCCCGTGGTCTCGCGCACCACTACGTGGGTTTCCAGCATGTAGCGCACGTCGCGGATGGCGCCGTTGTTGAGCATGTCCATAAGGAGGGAGAAGGCAGCCTTGCCGGCCTCGACCGAACGGTTCGAGACCGTGGTCAGCGGCGGATAGGTTGCCGCCCCCAGGACGTCGTCGCACCCGACGACGCTGAAGGCTTGGGGGACCTTGAGACCCGCTTCGCTCAGCCCGGCGAGAATGCCCTGCGCCATGAGGTCATCGAAGGCGACGACGGCGGTGGCGCCGGACTTGATAATGGCGGGGACCGCGTCGCGTCCGGCCTGGAACGAAGGCACGGTGGCGGCGATCGTCTGCACCTGGAGCCCGAGCGCGGTGGCCGACTTGCGGACGGCGGAGCGGCGCTGCGCATTGGACCAGGAACTGGAGGGGCCCGAGACGTAGACCAGCGACTTGTGGCCAAGCTCGGCGAGGTGCGCGACGGCCTCGCTGACGCCCGAGCCGCTGTCGATGAGAATGCGGGGGATTCCTTCCACATCGCGGTTGATGAGCACGAGCGGGCGCAGCGCGGCATGGGCGCGGATATGGTCGTCCGAAAGGCGCGAGGAGGCGAGGATCAGGCCCTCGACCTGGCCGGAAAAGCGGCCGACGAGCTTGTCTTCCTGCTTGGCCTTCTCGTCGGAATTGCCCAGGAAGACGCAGAAATCGAAGCGATCGGCCTCCATCTGCGCGGCGCGGATGAGGGGAGGGAAGAAGGGGTTGGCGACGTCCGGGACGATCAGCGCCACATTGCCGTGCCGCCCGGTCGAAAGGGCGCGCGCCGTATGGTTGGGCACGTAGCCCAGTTCGTCCGCGACCTGGAGAATGCGCTGCACCGTCTGCGGGCTGAGCATGTCGGGCTTGGTGAAAGCACGCGAAACGCTCGAACGGGCGACTCCGGCGGCCTTGGCCACCTGGCTGATCGTCACTCCGTCCCGACGTTCGGTCATCGTCGCCCCACGATTCGATAGATTTCGCCCACGAAATCCGGCGGCAACAAAGCATGGCGGGAGAACCGCCGCAACAGCTTGACATGCAACCGGTTGCATTAAATAGTCCATGCACGTTTCCGACGCCAGGGGCCAGCGCGGCCCGCAAGGCGTCTTTCGCATACTGGAGTTGGTTTTGAGCTCGACTGTCGCCACCCGCCCCCAGAACCAGGCCCTTCGCCGCGTGGAGCGGCTGAAAGTCCTGAGCTTTCCGACCCGAGGGGAGATGGGCGCCGCCGGCGCGCGCGACGTCGCGGCGGCCCTGATCGAGCGCCTGGCCGCGCAGCCCGAAGTGCGCATGATCTTTGCGGCGGCCCCGAGCCAGGCCGACATGCTCGCGGCGCTTTGCGCCGTACCCGGGATCGACTGGACCCGCGTCACCGCCTTCCACATGGACGAGTATATCGGGCTGCCTGCCGGCGCTCCCGAGCGCTTTGCGAGCTGGCTGGATGCTCATGTCTTCTCGCGCCTGCCGTTCAAGGCGGTGCATCGCATCGTGCCGGAGCCCGATGCCGAGGCGGAAGTGGCGCGCTACGCGGCCCTTCTCAACGAAGCCCCGATCGACTTCATCTGCCTGGGGATCGGCGTCAACGGACACATCGCCTTCAACGACCCGCCGGTGGCCGACTTCAACGATCCGCTCGACGTCAAGGTCGTGGTTCTGGACGATATCTGCCGCCAGCAGCAGGTCGATGACGACTGCTTCGAGCGCTTCGAGGATGTGCCCGAGCGCGCGGTGACGCTGACCATCCCGCGCCTGCTGCGCGCCGGAAGGCTCTTCTGCGTGGTGCCCGGCAGCGCCAAGCGCGCCGCAGTCGAAGCGACCCTGCGCGGTCCTGTCACAACCGATTGCCCGGCAAGCATCTTGCGCCAGCACCCCGATTGCACGCTTTACCTGGATGCGGAGTCCGATCCTGATGCCTGAGACCAAGACCATCGACGCAGATGCGCTCTGCGCCGCCTATTTCGGGGAAACCCAAGCGATCATGCAGCGCATCCTGGGCGAGGAGCGTGATGGGCTCGACCGCGCCGCTGCGCGCCTTGCCGACCAGATCGCCGCCGACCGGCTGGTCTACATCTTCGGGCCCGGCGGGCACTCGAACCTGGCCTCCCAGGAAGTCTTCTTCCGAGCCGGCGGGCTGATGCATGTAAGCGCGATCCTGGACGAGGGCACGCTGCTCTCGAACGGGGCCCTGCGCTCGATGGCCATCGAGCGCACGCCCGGCTACGGCAAGGTCGTCATTACCGACCAGCGGCTGGGCGAGGGCGACCTCCTCATTCTCGTCAACGCCTACGGCATCAACGCGGCGTTGATCGACGCCGCGCTCGAGGCCAAGCGTCGCGGTGTCTTCGTCATCGGCGTCAGTTCGCGCGAGCACGCCTCCAACACCTCGCCCGACCACCCGGCGCGCCATCCGACCAAGCACAACCTCCACGAAATCGTGGATATCGCCATCGACACCAAGGTGCCGATCGGCGATGCGGTGGTGCGCGTGCCGGGCATGAGCCAGGACATCGCCGCCATCTCGACTTTCGCCAACGCCTTCGCGCTCAACTGCCTGGTGATCCGCACCGTGGCCAAGCTCGTCGAACGCGGCATCGAGCCGCCCGTCTGGCGCAGCGGCAATGCGCCGGGCGGCGACGAAGCCAACGGGCGGTTCATCGCGCGCTTCCATGATCGGGTTCGCGCGCTGTGACGAACTCGCTCGCCATAACCGGGCGCGACCCGGCCACCGGCAACGGCCTCAGGGTCACGATCGCCGACGGCCTCTTCGTCGCGGTCGAGGCCACGGCGGAGGTCGGCGAGGCCTGGCTGGCGCCGGGCCTGGTCGACCTGCAGATCAACGGTTATGGCGGGCTCGATCTCAATCTGGGCGAGATCACTGACGAGCTGATGCTCGACCTCTGCCGGCGCATGGCCGGCATCGGGGTCACCACGTTTCTCCCCACACTCATAACGGCCTCGGAGGCATCGATAGTCTCTGCGCTCCGGGCCATTGCCGCGGCACGTGCAGCCCTCCCAATCGTCAGGCACATGGTGCCCGGCGTGCACGTCGAGGGGCCGTCGATCTCTCCCGTCGATGGTCCCCGCGGCGCCCATCCCCTCGAGCACGTGCGCGCGCCTTCCCTGGCCGAGTTCGAGCGCTGGCAGGCGGCCAGCGGCAATCTCGTGTCCATGGTGACGCTCTCGCCCGAATATGCCGAGGCACCAGCCTATATCGCGGCGCTGGCAGGGCAGGGCGTCCATGTCGCCATCGGCCACACGGCGGCTTCGCCTGACGAGGTCCATGCTGCCGCAGACGCCGGCGCGGTGCTCTCGACCCATCTGGGCAATGGCGCGGCTTCGACCTTGCCCCGCCACCCCAATTTCATCTGGGCCCAGCTCGCAGACGACCGGCTGACGGCCAGCTTCATCGCCGACGGCCATCACCTGCCGGCCGACACTTTCAAGGCCATGCTGCGCGCCAAATCGCTCGACCGCGCCGTACTGGTTTCCGATACCGTGGCCCTGGCGGGTATGCCGGCAGGCATCTATGAGCAGGTCATCGGTGGCACGGTCGAGGTTTCGGACGAGGGCCGGATCGGCATCGCGGGCACGCCTTATCTCGCCGGCGCCGGCCTGCCGCTGTGCGCCAACGTGGCGATCGCCGCCGACATGGCCGACCTGTCGCTGGCTGACGCCCTGCGCCTTGCTACCAGCAATCCCGGGCGGTTTGCCGCCAATCGCGGGCGGCTCGAGGTCGGCGCGCCGGCCGACCTGATCACGTTCGACTGGCAGCCGGGAGCGCGGCGGCTTGGTATTAGGGATGTCTGGGTTGCAGGCGAAAGGATCGTGTCGGCATGATCCGCGCGGGCGCAGCCATCGTCGACATCACCCCGCCGGCAGGGCTGCTGCTTTCCGGCTTCGCGGCGCGTAGCGAACCGGCGATCGGCGCGCACGATCCGCTGACGGTACGGGCCGTGGCGGTCAATGACACGGCCATCGTCGTGGCGGACGTCATCGGCCTGCACGGCGAGATGACCGCGCGGGTGCGCAGGTCTTGCTCGCTTCCGGACGACAACGTCATCATCGCGGCCCTGCACAATCACGGTGGGCCGGTTTCGATGCGGGGAAGGCTCAGCCTCGCCGCCGATCCGGATTACCTGGCGCGCCTGGAAGCGGCTTGCGTCGAGGCCATCGACCGGGCGGTTGCAAACCAGCGTCCGGCTAGGCTTTTCGCCGGATTGGGCAACGATCCCGACGTGGCGCGCAACCGGCGCCATGCCGGCGGAACCGTCGATCCGGCGGTGCCGGTGCTCCGCATTCGCGATGTCGATGGCGCCATGATCGCGGTAGTGGCGTCCTATGCCTGCCACCCGGTGGTGCTGGGTGCGGACAACAGATTGTGGACGGCGGACTACCCGCATTTCGTGCGCCGCGACATCGAGGCGGCCTGTCCGGGGGCGGTTGCGCTGTTCGTGACGGGCTGCACGGGCGACGCCAATACGGGCCATTCCGCGCATGCTTCGGTGAGCCTGGCGGCCAATTCTGAGCGGACTTTTGCCAATTCTGAACGAATCGGCGGCCGCATCGCCGCCGCTGCCCTGGCAGCGCCCGAAAGGGAGCTGGGGCAGGAAGTCGACGCCTCCAACGAGGAGGTCGTGCTGACCTTCGAGCGGCGCGAGGCGAGGAGCCCCGAGGAGCTTGCGGCAGAATGGCGCAACGAACGCGAGAGTGCCGGTCCCGCGCGCTCGGCGCTGCTGGGACACTGGATCGAGTGGGCGCAAACCACGGCACGCGAACCGCTCAGGCCGATGGTGGAACGCGTGACGGTTCTCAACTGGGGCGGCCTGCCGATCGTGGGCCTGCCGGGCGAGATCTTTGCGGAAACCGCGCTCCACATCAGGGCGCAGCTTCCCGCCGATCTCCCCGCGATCATTGCCGATTTCGCCGAGGATAACCCCGGCTACATCTCGCCCGCCTCCGAATACTCGTTCGGCGGCTACGAGGTGGACGAAGCGCATCGCTATTACGGACAGCCGGCCGGTTTCGCCGCCGGCTCCGCCGAAGCACTGGCGGGCGCCGCCATTGCACTATTGGCCACCCAGGGCCTCACCAAGTGAAAACCTGGGGACACGAAACCCGCGGAACGCTTGACGCGCAACCGGTTGCATGCAAGCTTTTGCGGGCTCAATGAAGCACCGCGTCAATAAAGGGGAACGGGATGACTATTGCGGTCGATACGCACGCTAAAACTTTCAAGAGGGGATTGGCCAAGGCCGCTCTGCTGGGCTCCGTGCTCGGCGCCGGGTTCTTTGCCGGTTTGTCCGCAGCCTCCGCGCAGACGATCACCGTCTGGAGCGGCTATCCGGAAATGGCGCCGTTCTACGAGCACGTCGCCGAGGGCATGAAGGCCAGCCACCCTGACCTCACGGTCAAGGTCGAAGCCATTGCCCTGCGCGAGCACGAAAAGCGCATCGCCCTGGGCCTGACCTCGGGTTCGGCCGGTCCGCTCGTCATCGAGCTGCCGGGTTCCACCGCCAGCCGCTACATCGAGAACGAGCTGCTGCCGGCCGCGCCCGATGACGTGGCGGCGTTCGTCAAGGACCCGGCCAATTTCGGCCCGTTCTTCATCGATGCGGTCAGCAAGGACGGCACCGTCTACGGCGTGCCGCTGTTCCGCGGGCAGGGCTCGCTGTTCTATAACACCGACATGTTCAAGGCGGCCGGCCTGACCGAGCCCCCCAAGACCATGGAAGAGTACACCCAGTACGCCGAAAAGCTCACCCAGCGTGACGCCAACGGCAACCCGACCGTCTCGGGCTGGTCCATGCGCCTTTCGGGCGGCGGCCAGGGCATTGCCGAGAAATTCTGGATCAACCTCTTCCAGTACGGCGGCAACGTGCTGGTGCAGGACGCCAACGGCAAGTGGAAGGCCGACTACGCCAACGAGGCGGGCCGCAAGGCGCTCAAGCAGTATCTTGAGAACGTCCACGTCGCCAAGACCGTGACCCCGGAAATGCCGGCGGACGCGGAGGCCTTCGAGCGCGGCCAGACGGCCATGTTCATCCGTGAATCCTGGGTGATCGGCGATATCGCCGCCAAGGCCCCGGACCTCAACTACGCCACCGCCCCGCTGCCGCGCGGCTCGATCGCGCTGCCGACCAACCTTTACGTCTCGGCGGAAGGCGACGACGCCAAGGTTGCCTGGGAGTTCACCGAGGCTGCCAACTCGCCGGAAAACCTGGTCTGGCTGCTCCAGAACGTCGGCTGGCTTCCGAACCGCTCGGGCGTCGACTATTCGGTGGTGACCGACAAGGTTCCGGCCTTCGGCGCCTTCGTCAACTACCCCGAGGGCTATGAGTTCTTCACGCTCCCGGCCATCGGCCCGATCGAGGAAGTGCTCACCCGCCTCGCCGCGCAGCTGACGAACGCCTTCGGCAACGCCTCGCTGGCCAACGACGATGCGGCCATCGACGCCTTCCTCAAGACGGCGGCCGACGAGACCAACCAGATCCTCGCTCGCGAAGATCTGCTGGCGCAGTAAGCTCAGGGTCCAACGGATCAAGTTCAAGCTTCGGGGCGGTTCGCCGCCCCGGAGACGGTTTTCAAGGGGGCCCCATGCTGACGCGCAAACGATGGATCTTCGCGATGCTCGCGATCCTGCCGACCCTGGCGATCTTCGCCTGGGTGCGCATGTATCCGATCGCCGACACCCTCAGGCTTAGCCTCCACAAGTGGGACATCCTCTCCAAGAAGAAGCCGTTCATCGGCCTGGCCAATTTCCAGGAGCTGATGGGTGACAGGCTCTTCCAGGAAGCGTTGCTCAACACCACGATCATCGCGTTCGGCGTGCTGATCATCACCATTCCCAGCGCCATGGTCATCGCGGCGCTCATCTTCCACCGCACGCGCTCCCGCTTCGCTGGTTTCTACGAGACGGCGGTGTTCATCCCCCATGTGGTTTCCCTGGTGCCGGCCGCCATGGCCTGGAAGTGGATTTTCGACGCTCGCCTTGGGCCGCTCAACGCCTTCCTCGGCCTCTTCGGCATCCAACCGCAGGCCTGGCTCTTCGATCCCGTGCTCTCGGTGGTCTGCGTCATCGTGCTCTGCTCCTGGCAGGCGCTCGGCTACGCGGTGCTGATCTATATCGTCGGTTTCAAGAGCCTGCCGGTTTCCCTCTACGAAGCTGCAAAGCTCGACGGCGCCTCCGGCCCGCAATCGTTCTGGTTCCTCTCGATCCCGATGCTCAAGCCGATCACGCTCTACGTTTCGGTTGTGACGCTGGTCTCCGGGTTCAACGTTTACGCCCAGGCCTTCGTGCTGGCGTCGGACGCCCAGGGCGCACCGGGCCGCCAGGTGCGCGTGCTGGTGCTCGACATGCTCGAGAACAGCTTCCGCAACTACCGCGTCGGCTACGCCGCTTCCGAGGCCGTGGTGCTGCTGGCCATCGTGCTGGTGCTCACACTCATTCAATTCACCCTGCTGCGTGAGAAGGGGGGCCGGTCATGAGCGAGGCGGTCAGCGAGATTGTAGCCGAGACCAACGAAGGGGCCCGCCTGCGCTTCAAGAAGCGTGCGGTGGATCGCCTGATCGACCTGGTTCTGCTGGTGTTTTCGATCCTGATGATCCTGCCGCTGGTGTTCCTCGTCTCCAACGCCTTCAAGACGCCGGCGGAGATGCTGGCCTGGCCGCCGACGATCATCCCCGCCGATCCCACGCTCGACAATTTCAAATCGGTGCTGGGCGAGACGCCGCTGCTGCGCTGGATCGCCAACAGCCTGCTGTTCGCCGGGCTCTCGACACTCGCCATCCTCGCGACCTCGGCGATCGCCGGCTACATCCTGGGCAAGTTCCGCTATCGTACGCTCAACGTGATCTTCGCGCTCTTCCTCGCCACCGCCGTGGTGCCGTTCGAAGTCTACATGATCCCGCTCTATTTCCAGGCGCAGAGCCTAGGCATCCTCAACACCACCTGGGGCCTGCTGCTGGGCTACCTGGTCATGAGCTTCGGCATCTTCCTCATCCGCCAGAACGTCATCCACTCCATTCCCGACGAGTTGCTCGAGGCCGCGCGGATCGACGGCGCCGGGGAACTCTGGATCTTCTGGCGCATCGTGCTGCCGCTGCTGCGTGGCGCGCTCGGCGCCCTGGGCGTCCTGGCCTTCTTCCAGGCCTGGACCGCCTTCGCCTGGCCGATGATCGTCACCACGACGCGCGAAAGCTATACGATCGAGGTCGGGCTCGCGCTCTTCCAGACCGGCTTCACCGTCGACCTCGGTCGCCTCAGCGCGGCCTCGGCCGCGGTGCTGGTGCCCTCGGTGACGCTCTTTATCCTGCTGCGCCGCAACTTCGTCCAAGGCATCGCCTCCACGGGGCTCAAGGAGTGAGCGAGGTGTCGTTCATCGACGAGGCCGGCGAACGCTATCGGGCAGCAAATCGCGCCACGATGGGCTGGGTTCTCGACAGGGGCACCCTGCACGGGGCCTTTCTCGACACCAAGGTCAACAGCATCACGCTCAACGATTACGGTGCCGCAGATGGCGTGCGCGGACCGGACTATACCTATGGCTGGATTCAGGGCAGGGGCCTCGAGTCCCTGGCTACCCATGCCGCCTATTTCGAGGCGTCGGACCCTGGTTTTGCCGAACGGCTCGATGCCGCCGGCCGCGCGCTCTATGGCAGGCTTGCGCAATTGCAGGCCCCCGGACACGCCTATTTCTGCTACGACGCCGACATGCGCCCGGTCTACGCCCAGGGCGAGATCATTCGGGAGCAGAGCGCTCCGGCCGATATCTTCACCTATTCGGACGCCTTCGTCGCCAAGGGACTGGTAGCCGCCGCTGCACGCTACGCGCCCGCCGACCTGCCGGAACGGCTGAGCTATCTCGCAAAGGTTATCGCGGCCATCGAGGCCGGGCGTTTCCAGATGGACGAGCGACGCCCGCTCGATGACGAAGGCTTGGCCGCCCAGCCCGACGATTTCGGGCCGAGAATGATCCTGCTCGGCGCCGCCGCGATGCTGGTGCGCGCCGGTGTTCCCGCGGCCGCCGAGTTCGCGGGGCGATTCATCGAGCACGTACTCGCCCGCCACTACGACCTCGCCAGCGGCCTGCTGCGCAACGTACCGGGCGAGGATGCCTGCAATGTCGGGCACGGCATCGAGTTCGTGGGCTTTGCGCTCGACTACCTGCCACAGGACGCGGACAGGGCGCTGGTCGATACCCTCGAGCGCATCCTTCTGGCCTCCTTCGACAAAGGCTATGTCGGGCCGGGGATCGCGCTTTCGATTTCGCTCGCCTCGGGCAGCGCCCTCAGCCCCAACTGCCCCTGGTGGTCGCTGCCCGAGGCCATTCGCTCGGCTGCTCTGGCCTATCAGCGCTCGCGCAATCCGGCGCTGCTGGAAACCTGGCAGAAGGCCGACGCGGCCTTTTTTGGGCGCTACTGGCGCGGCACCCCACCGCTCGCCTACCAGACCCTCACCGCTTCCGGACCGCTCGATTTCGTGCCCGCGACACCCGATCTCGATCCGGGCTATCACACCGGCCTCAGCCTCCTTGCCGCCATCCACGTGGCCGAGGCGATGGACCCTCAGGCAACTTCAGCTTCAAGGTAACTCTTCATGGCGTCTGTTCAAATCCAGGATGTCCGCAAGGCTTATGGCCCGGTCCAGACCATCAAGGGCGTCTCGGTCGAGGTTCCCGACGGCTCGTTCGTCGTCCTCGTCGGTCCCTCGGGCTGCGGCAAGTCCACGCTGCTGCGCATGATCGCCGGGCTCGAGGAGATCAGCGGCGGCACGATCCGCATCGGGGGCAAGGTCATCAACGATGTCGAGCCCAAGAACCGCGACATAGCCATGGTGTTCCAGAACTACGCGCTCTATCCGCACATGACGATTGCCGAGAACATGGCGTTCTCGCTGCGCCTCGCCAAGCGCCCGAAGTCCGAGATCGATACGCGCGTGGCCGAGGCGGCCCGCATCCTGGGATTGTCGGACTATCTCGAGCGCTTCCCCAAGCAGCTTTCGGGTGGGCAGCGCCAGCGCGTGGCCATGGGCCGCGCTATCGTGCGCAATCCGCAGGTGTTCCTGTTCGATGAGCCGCTTTCCAACCTCGATGCCAAGCTGCGCGTGCAGATGCGGACCGAGCTGAAGGAGCTGCACGCCCGGCTCAAGACCACCACCGTCTACGTGACCCACGACCAGATCGAGGCCATGACCATGGCCGACAGGATCGTGGTGATGCGCGACGGCATCGTCGAGCAGGTCGGGGCGCCGCTCGAACTCTACGATCATCCGGCCAATCTCTTCGTGGCCAGCTTCATCGGTTCGCCCTCGATGAATTTCATCAACGGCACCGTGGCCGACGATCGCGCCGGGGTATGCATCGAGGGCGGCGTGACGCTGCCGCTGCCCGAGGGCATCACCGCTTCGGGCGCCGTGACCTATGGCATTCGCCCCGAGCACCTGAGCGTCACCGACGAGGGCCGGGGCTTTGAGATCGACGTCACGGCGGTGGAGCCCACCGGATCGGAGACCTTCGTACAGGGCACGCTTGGAGGCCAGAAGATCGCCGCGCTCCTGCGCGAACGCGTGGCAGTCCAGCTCGGCCAGAAACTGCGGCTCGAACTGGCGGCCAAGAACGCCCACCTCTTCGATCCCGCAAGCGGCCAGCGTATCGGCTGAACATGAGCCTGCGTCTTTCGGCCGAGACCCTCGGCCAGTTGCCGCCCTCGGTGGAGCGGCCCCGCTATGATCGCGCGGCGGTGACGCCGGGCATCGTGCATCTGGGCGTCGGCGCGTTCCATCGCGCCCACCAGGCGGCGTTCATCGAGCAGTGCCTGGCCGCCGGTCAGCTCCAATGGGGCATCACCGGCGCGTCCCTCCGCAGCCCCGACACGCGCGATGCTCTCGCCCCGCAGGACGGGCTCTATGCGCTCGCCGTGCGCGACGGGGACGAGGAGCGGCTCCAGGTCATCGGTGCGCTCGGCCGGATCATCGTGGCGCCGGAAGAGCCGCAGGCGCTGCTCGAGGCCCTGGCCGCGCCGCAGACGCGGATCGTGACGCTCACGGTGACGGAAAAGGCCTATCTGCGCACGGCGTCGGGCGGGCTTGATCTGAGCCATCCCGATATCGTCGCGGACCTCGCCGACCGCGCCCGACCGCGAACCATGCATGGCTTCATCATCGAGGCGCTGATCCGCCGCCGGGCTGCCGGCCTCGCGGCATTCACGGTGCTCTCCTGCGACAACCTTCCCGCCAACGGCGAGACCGTGCGGCGCGTGCTGGGCGATTTCGCCGGGGCTATCGACTCCGAGCTTGGGCGGCTCGTCCGCGAGGAACTGGCCTGCCCCTCCAGCATGGTGGACCGCATCGTGCCGGCGACGACCGATGCCGACCGCGCGCGGATTTCGGCCAGCCTCAAGCTCGAAGATGCCTGGCCGATCGTCACGGAGCCGTTCCGGCAATGGGTGGTCGAAGACCATTTCCCGATGGGCCGTCCGGACTGGGAGCAGTTCGGCGTCACCATGGTTGACGATGTGACCCCATACGAGGACATGAAGCTGCGGCTTCTCAACGGCTCCCACTCGGCCATCGCCTATCTCGGGCAATTGCTGGGGCTCGAGACGGTCGCCGAGGCCTTCGCCGATGCCGGTATCCGCCGCTTCGTCGACGGCCTCTGGCTTCAGTCTGCCTCCACGCTCGCGCCCGGGCTCGATGCCAAGCAATACACCGCCCGGCTTGCCGAGCGCTTCGCCAATACGGCCCTGAAACACCGGACGGCCCAGATTGCCAATGACGGCTCCCAGAAGCTGCCGCAGCGCATCGTCGCGCCGGCACTGGAGCGTCTGGAGCGGGGCGAGGGCGTTGCGCACCTCGCGTGCGTCGTTGCCGCCTGGATCGAAGCGCTCGATGCGCGCAAGGGCGCTACCTTTGCCGATCCGCTCGATGAGGCTATCGCCGCGCCTGCGAGGGCGGGGGATGTCGCCTCGATCTTCGAGATCGCCGGCTTTGGCGCCGGCTCCCCTCATCGAGAGGCGCTGATTGCGGCGGTTGCCGTCCGGCTTGCCGCCCTTCGTTCCGAGGGCGCCGCCGCGGCCCTCGCCGCACTCAACAAGGAAATTGCACCATGAAGCAGACCTGGCGCTGGTTCGGTCCAGACGATCCGGTGACCCTGGCCCATGTCCGTCAGGCAGGCGCCACGGGTATCGTGACGGCGCTCCATCACCTCAACGACGGCCGTGCCTGGCCCGATGAGGAGGTTGCCAGGCGCAAGGGCGAGATCGAGGCGGCCGGGCTCACCTGGTCGGTGGTCGAAAGCATCATCGTCCACGAGGACATCAAGACCCGCACCGGCCGGTACCGCGAACTCATCGACAACTACAAGGCCTCGATCCGCGCGGTGGCAAAGGCGGGCGTCCAGACCGTCTGCTACAACTTCATGGCCATCACCGACTGGACCCGGACCGATCTCGACTACGTCATGCCGCACGGCGGCACCGCCCTGCGGTTCGACGTGGTGGAGTTCTGCGCCTACGACGTCTTCATCCTCAAGCGCCCGGGCGCGGAAGCCGACCATCCGGCGGACCGGATCGAGCGGGCGCAGGCCTGGCTCAAGACCGCCAGCGAGAGCGATCTTGCCCGGTTGGAGCGCAATCTCATCGAGTGGGTCCCGGCGCGCGAGTTCGTTTATGACCGGCAAAGCCTCAACCGCATGCTCGACGTCTATGGAGAGCTTGCGACCGACGGTTTCCGGGCCAATCTGTTCGAGTTCCTGGGGGAGATTACGCCGGTGGCCGAAGAGGCCGGGGTGCGGATGGCGATCCATCCGGACGATCCGCCGTTCCCGCTGTTCGGGCTGCCGCGCGTGGTCTGCTCGGCTTCCGACGCGCGGGCGCTGCTGGCTGCGGTCGACAGGCCCGCGAACGGCCTGACCCTTTGCACCGGCTCCTACGGGGCCAACCCGGCCAACGACCTTGTGGCCATGGCCAAGGAATTCGCGCCGCGCATCCATTTCGCCCACCTTCGCAACGTCACCAAGGAATGCGACGGGTCCTTCCACGAGGCCGAGCACTTGGAAGGCGACACCGACATGGTTCGGGTCGTGCATGCACTGCTGGGCGAGGAAAAGCGCCGCTCCGGCGAGGGGCGTGCCGACTGGGAAATCCCGATGCGGCCAGACCACGGCCACGCCATCCTCGACGACATCGGCAAGAAGACCAATCCCGGCTATTCGGGGATCGGTCGCCTCAAGGGCCTTGCCGAACTGCGCGGGGTGATGCGCACCATCGAGGCGCTGGGCTACTAGGGCCGGCCGATGCGGTCGAAGGATTTCGGGTCGATGCCGGCGCCGCGCAACTGCGCGTCGCTCGGGCGATGATGGCCCGCAATCGCGCCCGAGACGGCGATCGCCGAACCGATGCTGCCCAGCCACGAGCGGGTGGCGCCAAGAAAATCGTGCTTTGCCATATGTTTGCTCCTTCCCACCTGAGATGGAGCGTCCGCCGGGCACGACAAGGTCGCGCCCGGCAGGGGAGGCATGCGCCAGGCGCTAGTCCTCGTTGGCAGCTAGTTCGGAGAGGACCTGCCCGCGTCCGCGAGCCCTCAGGATCAGCGGAACGACCAGGGCCAGCAGCGCAAGCGTCAGCAGGGTCGCCGATATCGGCGAGTGCACCAGCACCATCGGATCGCCTTGCCCGATGGCGAGCGCGCGGCGCAATTGCTGCTCGGCGAGCGGCCCGAGGATGAGACCCACGACGACAGGCGCAATCGGGTACCCGAACCGGCGCATCACGTAACCCATCAGGCCGAAAGCCAGCAGCATGCCCAGTTCGAACACCGAGGGGTTGGCGCCGATGGTCCCGAGCGTGGCGAACATCAGGATGCCCGCATAGAGCCAAGGCCGGGGGATGGCCAGAAGCTTCACCCACAGCCCCACCAGCGGCAGGTTGAGCACCAGCAGCATGAAGTTGGCGATCAGCAGGCTCGCGATGAGGCCCCAGACGAGGCTGGAGTTGTTGGTGAAGAGCAGGGGGCCCGGCTGGAGGCCGTACTGCTGGAAGCCCGCCAGCATGATGGCGGCAGTCGCCGAAGTGGGCAGCCCGAGCGTGAGCAGGGGCACGAGCGTTCCGGCGGCGGAGGCATTGTTGGCCGCTTCCGGCCCGGCCACGCCCTCGATTGCGCCGTTTCCAAACTCCTCGGGGTGCTTAGAGAGACGTTTTTCGGCCGCGTAGGAGAAGAAGGTGCCGATCTCGGCGCCCCCCGCCGGCATGGCGCCGATCGGAAATCCGATCACCGTGCCGCGCAGCCAGGCCTTCCAGGACCGCGCCCAATCCTGCGCGGTCATCCAGACCGAGCCCTTGACCGGTTCGATCTGCTCCGGCGCCCGCTTGCCCTGGCCCGCGATCGAGAGGGTTTCCCCGATGGCGAACATGGCGACGGCCAGCGTGGTGACCTCGATGCCGTCGAGCAGATCTGGAATACCGAAGGCGAGGCGTGCCTGCCCACTCTGGAGATCGATGCCGACGAGGCCGAGGGCGAGGCCGATGCCGAGCGCGGTGAGGCCGCGCAGGGCGGAATCGCCAAAGGCCGCCGAAACCGTCATGAACGAAAGCACCATGAGGGCGAAGTATTCGGCCGGACCGAACGAGAGGGCGAACTTGACGACCCAGGGCGCAATGAAGGCGAGCGCCATGGTGGCGATGAGACCGGCCACGAACGAGCCGATTGCCGCCGTCGCCAGGGCCGGGCCCCCGCGGCCGGCGCGGGCCATCTTGTTCCCTTCGAGCGCGGTGACGATCGAAGCGCTCTCGCCGGGCGTATTGAGGAGGATCGAGGTCGTCGAGCCCCCATACATGCCGCCGTAGTAGATGCCGGCAAACATGATGAGGGAACCGGCCGGATCGAGCTTGTAGGTGACGGGCAGGAGCAACGCCACGGTTAGGGCCGGGCCAATGCCCGGAAGCACGCCAACCGCCGTGCCCAGGGTCACGCCCACAAGGGCGTAGAGCAGGTTGATCGGCTGGAGCGCGACCAGCAGGCCCTGCATCAGAAGGTCGAAAGTCTGCATGATCTCTGGCCTACCTGAACAAGAGGTTTTCGAGCGGGCCCGCCGGCAGTGACAACTGCAGCAGCTTGGCGAAGATCACCCAGACCAGATAGGCCAGGACGATGCCGATCGGGACCGAGAGATAGAGCTTGCGCTGGCCGAAGCCGCGGGCAGTGGCGGCAAACAGCAGGCCGGTGGCGATGGAGAAGCCGGCCACGTTGAGCAGCAGCATCTGGGCGGCAAGGCCCCCAACGATCCAGGCGATGGGCCCGAACTCGTCGCGCTCCCGCTCGGGAAACACGCCGCGCCAGGCTTCGAAGGCCGTCCAGATTGCCAGAACCATCAGCAGCCCCGCCACCACGAAGGGGAAGGTCTGGGGCCCGATGCGCGAATAGTTGGCCGTTACCTTGAGTTGGGAAGCATCCCAGGCGATGACCGCCGCCAGCGCCGCGAGCGCGACCGCGATGATAAGCGCCGCCCAGTCGGGGCGGCGCTCCTTGTTGCCGGTTAGCGGCTGCTCACTCATTGGACGAGGCCGATTTCCTTGAGGATGCCGGCGGTGGACTCGATGTCCTTGGCGAGCTGCGCCTTGAAATCGGGTCCGGCCAGGAACGTGTCTTCCCAGCCCTTGGTCTTGAGGATGTCCTGCCAGGTGGCCGACTTGGCCATCTTTTCGATGTCGGCCGTTATGGCGGCGACCTGGTCATCGGAAAGCCCGGGGGCCGCCGCGACCATGCGCCAGTTCTGGACCGAAACGTCCAGACCCGCTTCCTTGAGGGTGGGGGCGTCGATGCCCTCCAGCCGCTCGTCGCTCGACATGGCCAGGAGGCGCAGTTCACCCGCAGCGATCTGGGATTCGAACTCGCCATAGCCGGAAATGCCCGCCGTCACCTGGCCGCCGAGAATGGCCGCCAGGGCCTCACCGCCGCCCGAGAAAGCGATGTAGTTGATCTTGGTCGGATCGACGCCGGCCGCCTTGGCGATGAGGCCGACAGCGATGTGATCGGTGCCGCCCGCCGAGCCGCCGCCCCAGGACACCGAACCCGGATCTGCCTTGAGCTGTGCCACCAGGTCGTCCATGGTCTTGATCGGCGAGGACGCCGGCACGACGATGGCTTCGTATTCGCCGGTGAGGCGCGCGATGGGCGTTACGGCGTCCAGCGTGACAGGCGAATTGTTGGTGAGAATGGCGCCCACCATCACGTAGCCGCCAACAATGAGTGCGTTAGGGTTGCCGTTGGACTGGTTGGCGAACTGGGCGAGCCCGATCGTGCCACCGGCACCGGGGACGTTGGTTACCTGCACGCTGGAGGAGATGCCCTCGTCCTGCAGGGTGGACTGCATGGAGCGCGCCGTCTGGTCCCAGCCACCGCCGGGCGCGGCGGGCGCCATGATGGTGTAGTCGGCAGCCTGAACCGGCAATGCGATAGCGCCGGCCAGCAGGCCGGCCAGAATGAAATGCTTCATCGTTCCTCCTCTGCGCCGCTGGGCGGCGCACGATTGTCAAATCAGTCTGGGAAATCACTCCTCCGGTCGCTTTGCGTTCGTCGGGCTCTCACGGCCGTTTCGTTCGTCAGCGCGGCGAGGTCCTCCCAAACCTCTTGCGGGGCCGCTTTGCGGTTCCCCAGGGCAGATGAACACAAATAGCTGTCACGAACCTGACATCACTGGCCGCGCAGGGCCTTGTTCCAACGATCGATGAGACGCATGCGCTTGACCTGGTCCAGATATACCATGAGACCGGGACCCACCGGAACCGGGCTCAATTGCAGGTCGTCCTGTGCCCGCATGAAGGCGATGGTGTTCGGGCCCTCGACCTCGGGGTTGATGGCCGAAATGTGCATGTTGTGCGCCAGCACCGATTGCCCGCGCGCCGACATCATGAACTCCAGGTACTTGCGCCCCAGCTCGGGAGCCGCGGCCGCCTTGGGGACCAGCCCGATGCGGGACATGACGGTGGTGTAGTCCTTGGGCAGGACGATGCCGAGGTCGGGGTTTCGCGTCGCCCAATCGGCCGCATAGGATCCCAGGATATTGTAGCCGAGCACAAACCGGCCGTCCCCGACGCGTTCGAGAATGGCCGAAGTCGTGGAGTAGAGCTTCACCCCCGCCGCGCCCATGGCCTCCACCAGCGCCCAGACGTCGGAATACTGGTCCTGGTCTCGCGCCAGGAAGAGAAAGCCGACGCCGGCCCGCTCGATGTCGTAGGTGCCGACGCGTCCGAAGGCGGCGTCCCGGTGCTGCTCGAGATAGTCGATGAATTCGCCCCGGGTCTGGGGCGGGCGCGAGCCCTCGAAGGCCCTCTTGTTGTAGACGAAGACCGCCGGTTCGAAGGTGAGGGCATAGGCCGTGTTGCGCCAGTTCGCCCAGCGCGGCCAGCGCGCACTCAGCGCCAGGTCGCTCTGCTGGGCGTAGCCGTCATTGGCGAGCTTGACCTGCAAATCCATGGCCGAGGAGAACGCGACATCGGCCGTCGGCTGCCCAGCATCGGTCTCAGCGACGATCCTGTCGTAGATTCCACCTGTGAGCATATCCTCGTAACGCACCGCGATATCTGGGTTTTCCGCCTGGAATGCCGCGATGAGCGGCGCATTGAGAGGGGCGTCGAGCGAGGAATAGACCGTCAGCGTCTGCGCGTCCTTCTTGCCGGAAAGGGCCGGGTAGATCGTCGGCTGCGCCCAGGCCGGACCGGCGGCGAAGAGCAGTATGGCGGCGAACAGAACGCGTATCATGGCCCCATCTTTAGCAGGCGCCGGGCCTTTCACAACCGCCAACGCAGACGCTAGACTGGGGACAGGGTGGAGGACCCATGCGTATTCTAGTGGTTGAAGACAACCTCACATTGGCTGAGGGTCTTTGTGCCGTGCTCAAGGGCAACGGCTATGCAGTCGATGCGGTGCACGACGGTCTTTCGGCCGAGGCGGCCCTGCGCACGCAGTCCTACGACCTGGCGGTGCTCGACCTCAACCTGCCCGAGATGGATGGGTTAGAGCTGCTGAGGACGCTGCGCGCCCGCCAGTCCAACACGGCGGTGATCATCCTGACAGCGCGGGGAGCGCTCGACGACCGGGTGAAAGGGCTCGATCTCGGGGCGGACGACTATCTGACAAAACCCTTCGACGTCAGCGAGTTGGAAGCGCGGATTCGCGTGTTGCTTCGGCGCCAGGCGGGGCTGCGCGGCTCGCAGGTGAGCTTCGGCCCGGTGCTGCTCGACCTCAACACGCGCACGGCTTCGTTCGAGGGCAAACCACTCGATATCCCCGCCCGCGAATTGAGCGTGCTCGAAACGCTCATGCTCAAGGCCGGCAAGGTGGTGGCCAAGGAGGCGATCATCCAGTCGCTCTCGGCGTTCGACGACGACCTGAGCACGAACGCGGTCGAGCAATACGCCTCGCGCCTGCGAAAGCGCCTGGCCCCGCTGGGGCTGACCGTGCGCACCGCGCGCGGGCTGGGCTACTATCTCGACAAGGTCGGCGCCGGCGGATGACGGCGCGCACGACCTATTCGCTGCGGCGCCGACTGCTCGTCCTGCTGCTGGCCCCGCTGCTGCTCGTGGCGGCGCTGGCGCTTCTGGATACGCATCGGGAGGCCATGGGGACGGCTAATGCCGTTTCCGACCGCGTGCTGGCCGGCTCGACCCTCGCCATCGCCGAGCGCGTGGTGGTGGCCGAGGACGGCAGCCTCGAGGTGGACATCCCCTATGTGGCGCTCGAGATGCTGACTTCATCGGCGCAGGACCGGGTCTTCTACCGCATCGATGGCCCCAGGGGCGCTTTCATTACCGGTTACCAGGAATTGCCGGTGGTCGAGACGGTGCCCGGCCAGGACATTTCCTTCTTCGATGGCAGCTTCCGGGGCGAGCCCATCCGGCTAGCGGCGCTGGAGCGCTCGGCCTCCTCGGGGCTCGAAGCCATTCCCTTCCGGGTGACCGTGGCCGAAACCACCATCGCGCGCAGCCAGTTGACCAATGCGCTGCTGCTGCGCTCGGCGGTGCGGCTGGGCATCCTGGTGCTGGCCGCCGCAGGCATCGTCTGGGTGGCGGTGACGGCGTCGCTGGCGCCGCTCTATCGCATGCGCGCCGCGATCGCACGCCGCTCGCCGGATGACCTGCGCCCGATCGAGGAGCCCGTGCCCAAGGAAGTCGGGAGCCTCGTGGATACCGTCAATTCCTTCATGATGCGCCTCGATGCCGCGCTGCAGGGGCTCAAGCACTTCACGGGCAATGCCAGCCATCAGCTCCGCACGCCGCTGGCGATTATCCGCACGCAACTCGCGCTGGCCACGAGGGCCGAGAGCCTGGAAGGCGCGCGCCGCGCCGCCGGCGTGGCGGACCTGGCGGTGGCCGATGCCGAGCGCATCCTCTCCCAGCTCCTCGTCCTGGCGCGGATCGACTCCGCCGCCTCTGACCGCCAGGTGGGCCAGCCGGTGGATATCTCCGCGCTCGCCCGTGATCTCGCCGCCGACCGCGTCCCGCGCGCCCGCGCCAATAATGTCGACCTGGGCTTCGAGGGAGACGACGGCGTGAACATCCTCGGCGACGGCCTGCTGATCCGCGAGATGCTCGGCAATCTCATCGACAACGCCATTGCCTATGCCGGCCCCGGCGCCGAAGCCACCGTAAGGGTTCGCCGGGAGGGCGAGGTGTCGATCCTCGAAGTCGAGGACAACGGCCCGGGCGTGCCGGACGACCTGCGCGGCGCGGTACGCCGCCGGTTTCTCCGCGGCCAATCGGGAACGGCGACGGGGACGGGCCTCGGCCTCCCCATCGTCGAGGAAATCGCAGCGCTCTTTGGCGCCGAACTCCAACTCGCCCACGGCGCCGCAGGCAGGGGCCTGCGGGCCTCGGTGCGGTTTCCGCACGCGGCCTGAAGGCTAAAGCCTAAGGCCGCTTGCCGGATCGAAATAATGGGCGCTGTCCTGAGCAATCGCCACCCCGATCCGGTCGCCGGGACGCAGGGCAAGCCGCTGATTGCTCAGAAGCGTCAGGTCGTCTGTCCCGAGCCGGGCGATGACCTGGGTTTCCTCGCCGGTCGGTTCGATCACCTTGACCTCGGCCGTCGTTCCGCCTTCCGCTACAAGCAGGCGGGTCGGGCGCACGCCGCAGAGGACCTCCCCATCCCTGATCCCGGCCGCATCTGCCGCTATGCCGCCCGGTCCGGTGAAACGCCCGCTGGCGACCGTTCCCGGCAGGAAGTTCATGGCGGGGCTGCCGATGAAACCGGCGACGAAACTGTTGCGGGGGCGGTCATAGAGTTCGAGCGGCGTGCCGACCTGCTCGATGACGCCATCGCGCATGACCACGATCCGGTCGGCCATGGTCATGGCCTCGACCTGGTCATGGGTCACATAGACGGTCGTGGTTTTGAGGCGCTGGTGCAGTTCCTTGATTTCGGCCCGCATGTGGACGCGCAGCTTCGCGTCCAGGTTCGATAGCGGTTCGTCGAACAGAAACACCTCCGGATTGCGCACGATGGCCCGACCCATGGCGACGCGCTGCCTCTGCCCGCCGGACAGCTGGGCTGGATAGCGATCGAGGAGATTTTCGAGCGTCAGGATAGCGGCCGCCTCCTCGACCTTGCGCTTGATCTCGGTCTTCTCCACCCCGCCCAACTTGAGCGAAAAGCCCATGTTCTGCGCGACGGTCATATGCGGATAGAGCGCGTAGTTCTGGAACACCATGGCGATGTTGCGCTGCTTGGGCGGCACGTCGTTGACGACCCGGTCGCCGATCGAGATCGTGCCGCCGCTGATTTCCTCCAGCCCGGCGATCATCCGCAGGAGCGTGGACTTGCCGCAACCGGACGGTCCGACGAGGACGACGAACTCGCCATCGTCAATGTCGGTGGAGACGCCATGGATGACCTCCAGGTTCCCATAGGCCTTGCGGATTGTTTGGATAGCGACCGATGCCATGGTGCCTGCCTCAGATGATTTCCAGATAGTCGCGATCGGGCAATTGCGGGAACGGCGCCGCCGGTTCGGCCTGGTACCAGAAGGCCACCGAGGCGATATCGTCCTGGAGCGGCAGGTAGCGCCGGTCCTTCTTTTCGGTGCGCCAGCCGAGCGCCTGAATGGTCACGCGCAGGTCGCTCTCGAAGCGGATCGGGTCATTGAGGTGCCAGCGATACATCCCGAAGCGCTGCTGGCTGCGGTAGGTTCCGTCGGGGCGCAGCACCTGCGGCAAGCCCGAATAGGGCGAGGTGAATTCGCGATACCGGCTCTCCATGGTGTCATCGACCACGCCGCCATCGAAATTGTAGGCGCCGCAGAAATAGTCCTCCGTGCCGGTGCCGCAGATGGTGGGATATTCGCGGTCCCCGTCCATGAAGAACTTGATCTCGCCTTCACCCCACCAGCCCGCATTGTTGACGCCCCAGGCCATGTAGGTCCCAACGTAGTGGCCGCGCCCCTTGATGCCGTCCACGATGGTGTAATCCTCCTTGAAGGGCAGGGGATTGGTGCGGCGGAACTGGGCATGGAAATAGGCCGCGTCTTCGGGAACGTCGGTAAGGGCATAGTTGATCTGGTAGTAGATGATGCCGAAATCGTCCGGATCGCGGTTCTCGATGGTGATCCGGGCCGACTTGCGGAACGGCATCTCCCAGTAGCAGTTGAAGGCGCGGCCGGGATTGACGCAGACCGCCAGCGAGGACACCTGGGCGAACTGGTTCCAGCCGGAACAGAAGAAGTCTCCGACCGGGCACTCCACCGAGGGATGCTCGTTGTCGTCCCAGTAGATGCGCAGGATCAGGTCGCGCCAGCGCAGGTTCGCCGTCGTGAGCCAGATCTGCTGGATGGCGCCCTGGCCATGGATCTCGCCGAGGACGCGGGTCTCACCAGGCTCGATGCGGATGGAGGGCGAAATCTTCCAGCCCTGTCCGAGGCCGCGCGCATGAATGGCGCCGGTGCCCTCGGTTGCCATGCCGCCTTTCCCCTTCTCCCCGGTGAAGTTCTCGGGCGAAATCGAACGCGTCTGAGCGTTCGAGAGACGGTAGAGATTGGAGAGGTTGACGCCCAGGCCGTTGAAACTGCTTGTCATTCTTGTTGTCCGTTGCATTGGCCTATTTGAGGCCGCTGGTCTTGATGGATTCCATGATCTGCCGCTGGAAGATCAGGAAGAGGGTGAGCATGGGGAGCGCCACGATGGTGGAGGCCGCCATGGTGTAGTTCCACGAGGCCGCGTACTGGCTCTTGAAGTTGGAGATGGCGACCTGCACGACCCAGAGATTAGGGTCGGCGGCGACCGTGAGCGGCCAGAGAAAAGCGTTCCAATTGGCCAGGAAGAAGAGGATGGCCAGGGCCGCGATGATCGGCCGGCTCAAGGGCAGGATGACACTGAGGTAGATCCGCCAATAGCCGGCCCCATCGATGACCGCCGCTTCCTCGAGTTCGCGCGGCAGCGAGAGGTAGTACTGGCGCAGCAGGAAGATGCCGAAAGCATTGAAAATCGAAGGAATTATGAGCCCCGCATAGGTATTGAGGAGCCCCATCGAGCGCACCAGGATGAACAGCGGCACGATGATCACAGGCAGGGATACGAGGAAGGTCGAGAACATGGCCAGGAAGATCGTTTCGCGCCCCGGAAAGCGCAGCCGCGCGAGAGCATAGCCAGCCATCGTGTGGAAGAAGAGCGCGATGACGGTGACGACGACCGACACGAAGAACGTGTTGAGCAGGTATCGCCAGAACGGCACTTCGGTGAGCACGTAGATGAAGTTGTCGAGCGTCGGCCTGTCCGGGATGAGGTTGGACTTGAAGACTTCGGTCGGTCCCTTGAAGGCAATGGCCAGCATGTAGAGCAGCGGGAAGATGGTCATCACCGCGAGCACCAGCGTCACCAGCATCCAGACGATGCGGACGGTGCTGACCTGGCGGGCCGTGTAGAGGATCGGCGGGCGCTTACTCATACTGGAACCTCCCGCCGCGGGTGAGGAAGAAGAAGACGACGGTCACTGCCATCAACACGATCACCAGAAGCGTCGCCAGCGCCGCGGCATAGCCGAAGGCCGAGTACTGGAAGGCCTGCTGGTAGATGTAGGTGATGAGAAGGGCCGTAGAGTTTGCGGGGCCGCCCCGCGTCATGACATAGACGAGGTCGAAGGCCTGCGCGCCCGCGACGGCGGCGACCGCGGAGACGAGAAGTACGAAGAAGCTGGTCGGCCGCAGCAGCGGCAGCGTGATGTACCAGAAACTCTGGACGCGCCCTGCGCCATCGATCCTGGCGGCCTCGTAGTATTCCTTGGGAATGTCCTGCAGGCCTCCCAGAAAGATGAGCATGTAAAAGCCCATCAGGAACCAGACGCAGGCGCCGGTCACCGTAAAGAGCGCAAAGTTGGGATTGCCCAGCAGCGAAACCGACCCCAGGCCCAGAGAATATAGCAGGCGAGTCAGGAGCCCGAGCTTGTCGACGGTCATGAGCTGCCAGACGAGGGCCACCACGACGAGGCTGACCATCTGCGGCGCGAAGAACATGGCGCGCATGACGGTGTTGAAGCGGCCATTGCGTTGCACGAGCAGCGCCAACCCGAGGCCCGCCACGTAGAGGAGCGGCACAAGCAGGACCGCAAAGACCAGCGTGACCTTGAGCGACTGCCAGAAGAGGGCGTCGCTCCACATTCGCGCGTAGTTGGCCAAACCCACGAATTTGAAGTTACCGAAGCCATCGACCTCGAAGACGCTGATCCCCAGCGCCAGGATCATCGGCAGGCCGATGAAGACGAGCAGGCCCAAGGCGTCCGGCAGGACAAAGAGATACCCCGCGATCGCCTCGCGCCGTCTGGCGGAGAGGCGGAGGGTGGCGGGCTTTGTGCCCGCCACTTTCTGCGATGTTGTCGCCATGGTCATGGTTAGAGGATCGGCGCGCCGCTATAGGACGCAAGGAATGCGTCGAGCTGCTGGGAGGCAGCGGTCGCGGTCGCCTGCGGATCGGCGCCGCCCAACTGCGTGGCCTGGATGGCATCGGAGATGATCTTGTAGACCTCCGGCGGCACGCGGGGTTCGGCGCGCGTGCCGGGATGGATGTCCTTGGAGAATACCGCCATCTTGCCCTTGTTGAACGCTTCCCCGCCTTGCCTGAGCGCGCTGTCGCGCGGGGGCATGTCCGACTTGGCGACAGTGCACCAATCAACCACGCGCTGGATAGAATCCGGAGCCATCGAGGCCAGGGCCCAGGCGATGAACCTGGAGGCGGCCTCCGGGTTCTTGCCCTTGGCGTTGGCGACGAAAGCCCAGCCACCGCCGACGGTCACGTACTTGCCGCCATTGGGGACGGGAAGCTTGAATATGCCGTAGGGAACGTCCGGCGCGTTGTTCTCCATGGCCGAGATGCCCCAGATGCCCACGTTCTGCATGGCGCAGTAGCCGGACCCGAGATTGGCGACGATATCGCCGCCGCCACCGCCCAGAATCTGGCGCGGGGCAGCGCCGGAATTGATCGCATCCTGCCAGAGCTTGAGGGCCTGCACGACGGCCGGGGAATCGAACCCTGACTTGCCTTCCGCCGTCTGGAATTCGCCGCCGCCCTGCCACATAAAGGGATACCAGGTGAAGTTCTGGTAGTAGCCGGGACCGGTCTCGAACATGAGCCCGTAGCGCTCCCCGGTGGTGAGCTTGTTGCCGAGTTCGAGCAGCTCGTCCCAGGTCTTTGGCACGTCGTTTTCGTTAAGGCCCGCATCCTCGAAGGCCTTGACTGAGTAGTAGAAAGCCATCGGCTCAACTTCCATCGGCACGCCGTAAATCTTGCCGTCCACCATGCGGTTGGCGATCACGCTTTGCGGAAAATCCTGCTGCGCGGCCGCTTCGATATGGGGCGTAAGGTCGGCGAGGACGCCGCCGTTGTAATAGCGCAGGAAATCGCCCGGCGAGATGATGAAGATATCCGGGCCCTGGCCCGAAGCGAACGAAGTGGCGAGCTTGGAGCCGGAGATATAGTCCGAGCCCACGACGTATTCGAGGTTGACCTTGGTGTCGTTGGCCGCGTTCCAGGCATCGACCATGGTGGTGAACCAATCGACCTGGGTCTTGACGTCGCCACGGGGGGCGTAGAACTGCCAGAAGCTCAGGGCGTTGTCCTGCGCGAACGCCTTGCCAATCATCGGCAGGCCCGCAACGCCGGCCGCACCGAGCGCGGTGGCGCCCTTGAGCACCGAACGACGGGACCAGCCCCGTGGCGTATTGTTGTCGCTAGTCATAGCACTCCTCCCTTGAAGTGTCTTTGACCGGGGTTTTGGCCCCGGCGGTTCAGGCGGTTTCGTACTCCATCAGCACGCAGGGGACTGTTTCCCTGCGTGACGCTTGCCCGACGTCGCCTCCAAGCCTGTCGAGCAGCATTTGCGTGGCCCGGCGTGCCAGCACCTCGGGGCTGTTGCCCACCGTGGTCAGGCGCGGCCGGACATATTCGAGTTGAGCGATGTGGTCGAAGGTGGCCACGGCGATGTCGCCGGGGACGCGGATTCCGCGATCGTAGAATTCGGTCAGGGCACCGATGGCCATGAGCGAGTTGGCAAAGAACACCGCCGAGGGCAGGGCCTCCGCATGGGTGTCGCAGAGCCAGCCGACGGCGGCCTGCCCCGAAGGCGGCAGGAACGAACCCTCAAAGCGCAGTGTCGGGTCAAGCGGAACGCCATGATCGGCCAGCGCCTGCTCGAACCCGGCACTGCGCGCGCCCGATTCCCGAAATGCGGTGGGGCCGGTGACATGGGCGATACGGCGGTGTCCGGCCCTGGCCAGATGCGTGCCCATGAGATAGCCGCCGCCATAATCGTCGAGGCTGACGCTGTCGATGCCCGGGCTGTCGAGCGGGCCGATGAAGACCACGGGCAGGTCGATCTGCTCGATCTGGTCGAGCATGCCGTGCAGCGCGAAATCGGCCACGATCACGCCATCAACCCGCTTGCGGCTCAACTGCTTGAGATATTCGCGCCCGTGCAACTCCGGGTGGCCGCCCGGCACGTCGGTGTTAAAGACCAGGGTGTCCATGCCGGACGCCTCGATCTCGGTCTGCACCGTTTTGACCAGTTCGGTGAAATAGGGGTTGAGGATATCCGGGATGAAGATGGCCACCAAGTTCGTTCGCCCGGTGCGCAGGCTCTGCGCCTGCGGGTTGGGGACGTAGCCCAGCTCCTCGATGGCGGCCAGCACGCGTTCGCGCAGTGGCTTGGAAACCCGGTCGGCATGGTTGAGCACGTGCGACACAGTCGTACGCGACACCCCCGCTCGCTCCGCCACTTTCGAGATCGTGCTCATGAAGGGTATTGTTAGCAGCTCAAAATCGATTTGCAAATGGATTTGCAAATCCATTCATATGGCGCGCGGGGAACGCCCGTGCCGGGGTTTAAGGGCGGGTGGGCCAGCGATTTTACGCAGGCTTTACGCGGGGTTGGGGCAATCGGTCTGGCGCCGTTACGCGCCCTCGCTCTATCGCGGCTTCATCCCAATCGGATGGAGCGATCATGTTTCTCGATCTCGTGTTTCTGACCGGCGGATTGGCGGCCTTTGCGGTCGCCGCGCTGCTGGTCCTTGCCGTGGAGCAGCTCAAGTGACCCTCGATATCGTGCTGGGCGCGATCCTGGCTGCTGCCCTGTTCGTCTATCTCCTTGCGGCGCTGCTGCGCCCCGAACGCTTCTAGGTGAGCATTCCAATGGTTTCCGACCTCGTCCAAGTCGCCATCTATGGCGCGCTGCTCGTGGGGCTGGCCGTGCCCATCGGGCTCTATATGGCGCGCGTCTATTCAGGCGAACTCAAGTTCCTGGCCCCAATCGAGCGTGGCATCTATGCCGTTGCCGGCGTCAAGGCCGGGCAGGGGCAGCACTGGAGCGCCTATGCGCTTTCCCTAATCGCCTTCAATGCCGCCGGGTTCGTGCTGCTGTTCCTGATCCTCAAGTTCCAGGACCTGCTGCCGTTCAACCCCGCCGGCCTTCCCGGGCTCGCGCCCGACCTGGCGTTCAACACCACGGTCTCGTTCGTCACCAACACCAACTGGCAAGCCTATGGGGGCGAAACCACGCTCTCCAACTTCAGCCAGATGGCCGGCCTGACGACGCAGAACTTCCTCTCTGCCGCCACCGGCATGGCCGTGGCCGCCGCCGTGGCGCGCGGGCTGGCGGCGCGCCAGGTCAAGGCGATCGGCAATTTCTGGGTCGATATGGTGCGCTCCACACTCTACATCCTGCTGCCGCTCGCCATCGTGCTGGCGGTCGTGCTGATGTGGACCGGCGTGCCTCAGACCCTGGATGCTTCCGTCTCCGCCACCACGCTCGAAGGCGCGCACCAGACGATCTCGGTCGGCCCGGTGGCCTCCCAGCTCGCGATCAAGCAGTTGGGGACCAATGGTGGGGGCTTCTTCAATACCAACTCGTCCCACCCCCTCGAGAACCCGACGGCGCTGTCGAACCTCCTGACCATGATCGCGATCTTCGTGGTCTCGGTCGCCTTCCCGTTCACCTTCGGGAGGATGGTCAACGACAAGCGGCAGGGCAGGGCCCTGTTTGCCGCCATGGGCGTGCTGCTGGTGCTCGGCTTTGCCGGCATCTACGCGGCCGAAAAGGCGGGCAATCCGCTCCAGGCCGGCATCGTCCAGAGCGAGATGGGCAACATGGAGGGCAAGGAAGTCCGCTTCGGCGTCGTCAATTCGGCGATCTGGGCCGAGGCAACGACTGCCGCCTCCAACGGTTCGGTCAACTCCATGCATGACAGTTTCACGCCGCTGGGTGGCCTCATCGCCATGCTCAACATGGCGCTGGGCGAAGTGGTCTTCGGCGGCGTCGGCGTCGGCCTGACGGGCATGCTGCTGATGGTGATCGTAACCCTCTTCCTGGCCGGACTGATGGTGGGACGCACGCCCGAGTACCTGGGCAAGAAGATCGAGGCGCGCGAGGTCAAGCTCGCGGCCCTGACCCTGATGGTGATGCCGATCGGCGTGCTGGTGTTTTCGGGCCTGGCGATCCTGGCAGGCACCGCACAGTCCTCCGTGCAGGACGCAGGGCCGCATGGGCTCTCCGAACTGCTCTACGCCTATATCTCAGCGACGGGGAACAACGGCTCGGCCTTTGCCGGCTTCACGGCGAACGTGGTCTGGCACAACACCTTCCTCGGCATCGCCATGCTCCTGGGCCGGTACGGCTACATCATCCCGATCCTGGCGATCGCGGGCTCGCTCGCCGCCAAGAAGAGCGCGCCGCCCTCGGCGGGCACCTTCCCGACCCACGGACCGCTCTTCGTCACGCTGCTGGTCGTCGCCGTCCTCATCGTGGGAGCGCTCACCTTCCTGCCCGTCTTCGCCCTGGGTCCGATTGCCGAGCAAGTATCCCTTGCCGCCGGCCAGAGCTTCTAAGGATAGTCTCATGTCCAAACAGCCAACCCTTACCAGGGAAATCGGCCTCTTCGATCCCGCCATCCTCCTGCGGGCAGCCGGGCAGGCCGTCACCAAGCTCAACCCCAAGGGGCTGATGCGCAACCCGGTGATCTTCGTCACCGCCCTCGTTTCGGTCTTCACCACCATCCTGGCGATCCGCGACGGCGTGACGGGTGCGCCCTCGTTCGGCATCGGGGTCCAGATTGCCATCTGGCTCTGGTTCACGGTGCTCTTTGCCAACTTCGCCGAGGCTATTGCGGAAGGGCGCGGCAAGGCCCGCGCCGATGCCTTCCGTGCCACCAAGGCCTCGGCACGTGCCAAGGTTCTGGTCGACCCCAAGAACCGAGAAATCTTCGAATGGCAGGATCTTGCCGATGTCGATATCGGCGAAATCATCGTCGTGGAGTCCGGGGATGTCATACCGACGGATGGCGAGGTCATCGAGGGCATAGCCTCGGTCGACGAGAGTGCGATCACCGGCGAGTCCGCGCCCGTCATCCGGGAATCGGGCGGCGACCGTTCGTCCGTGACGGGCGGAACGCGTGTCGTCTCGGACTGGCTCGTGGTCCGGATCACCGCCAAGGCCGGCGAAACGTTCCTCGACAAGATGATCGCGCTGGTCGAAGGCGCCAAGCGGCAGAAGACCCCCAACGAAATCGCGCTGGACATCCTGCTTGCCGCGCTGACCCTGGTGTTCCTCTTCGTGGTGGTGACGCTGCCGTTCTTCGCGCTCTGGTCGGGCTCCCATATCCCCACCATCTACCTGGCAGCGCTGTTCATCACCCTGATCCCGACCACGATCGGCGGCCTGCTCTCGGCCATCGGCATTGCCGGCATGGACCGGCTGGTCAAGGCCAATGTCGTGGCCAAGTCCGGGCGCGCCGTCGAGGCGGCCGGCGATATCGACGTGCTGCTGCTCGACAAGACGGGCACCATCACCTTCGGCAACCGCATGGCAGACGCCTTCGACCCTCTGCCCGGAATCAGCGAACGCGAACTCGCCGAGGCGGCGTTCCTCTCCTCGCTTGCCGACGACACACCCGAAGGCAAGTCGATCGTCGAGCTGGCGCAGCGCAAGTTCGGCTTTTCGGATAACCCGGTGCGCGACGAGGCGACCTTCGTGCCCTTTACCGCCCAGACCCGCATGTCGGGCGCCGACCTGCCCGATGGCGTCGAATTGCGCAAGGGCGCCTCGGACGCGGTACTCAAATATGCCCACCAGCATTCGGGCACCGAGCTCGACGCGATCATCCGCCGGATCGCGAGTTCGGGTGGTACGCCGCTGGTCGTTACCAGGGATCGCCGCATCCTGGGCGTCGTGCACCTCAAGGACGTGGTCAAGCCGCAGATCCGCGAGCGCTTCGCCGAATTGCGCACCATGGGCATTCGCACCGTGATGATCACGGGGGACAACCCGCTGACGGCTGCCGCCATCGCCGCGGAAGCCGGGGTTGACGATTTCCTCGCCGAGGCCACGCCCGAGCGCAAGCTCGAGCTCATTCGCAGCGAACAGGCGAACGGACGGCTGGTAGCCATGTGCGGGGACGGCTCGAACGACGCGCCCGCCCTGGCCCAGGCCGATGTCGGGGTGGCAATGAACTCGGGCACGCCGGCAGCCAAGGAAGCGGGCAACCTCGTCGACCTCGACAGCGACCCTACCAAGCTCATCGAGATCGTGCTGGTGGGCAAGCAACTGCTGATTTCGCGCGGAGCGCTGACCACCTTTTCGATCGCCAACGATGTGGCCAAGTACTTCGCCATCCTGCCGGCGCTGTTCGTCTCGTCCTATCCGGGGCTGCAGGTGCTCAACGTCATGGGGCTGGCGAGCCCGGAATCGGCGATCCTCTCGGCGCTGATCTTCAACGCGCTCGTCATCGTGGCGCTGATCCCGATCGCGCTACGGGGCGTGCGCTACAAGCCCGCCACCGCCTCCGCCCTCCTGTCCCGCAACCTGCTGATCTACGGGCTGGGCGGACTCGTCGTGCCGTTCATAGGCATCAAGCTCATCGACATGGCGGTCGCCATGCTCCACCTGGTTTGAGGAGAGATAGCATGCTTACACATCTGCGACCCGCAATCGCTACGCTGGGCCTGCTGACCCTTCTCACCGGCGTCGCCTATCCGCTGGCCATGACCGGCATCGGACAATCGGTCTTCACCGGTTCGGCGAACGGTTCGATGGTCACCGTGGACGGCAAGCTCGTCGGCTCCGCCTTCGTAGGGCAATCCTTCCAGTCGGATCGCTATTTCCACGGGCGTCCGTCCGCGACCGGGCCGGATCCCTACAACGCGGCGTCGTCGTCGGGATCGAACCTCGGACCGAGCTCGAAGGCGCTGGACGAAGAGGTGCGCAAACGTGCCGCCGCGCTGGGCGGAGAAGGGCCCGTTCCTGCAGACCTGGTGACGGCCTCCGCCTCCGGGCTCGATCCCGACATCTCGCCGGAAGGCGCGGCCTGGCAGGTCGCCCGCGTCGCTGCTGCGCGCGGCTTGCCGGTCAAAGATATAGAGCAACTCGTTGCGCAGCATACCAGGGGACGTGACTTTGGTATGCTCGGGCAGCCCCGAGTCAACGTGCTCGAGCTCAACATGGCGCTCGACGCTCTCAAATCGTAGGACGAGATGGCTCTGGCCGAACCCAGCCGACCGACCCCCGAAGCCCTCCTTGGCGAAATCAGCAAGGAGGGCAGGGGCAAGCTCAAGGTCTTCCTCGGCGCCGCACCCGGCGTCGGGAAGACTTTTGCCATGCTCGAGGAGGCGGACAACCGCAAGCGCGCGGGCATCGATGTGGTCGTGGGGCTGGTCGAAACCCACGGACGCGCCGAAACCGCCAAGCTCCTCAAGCCGCTCGAGCAGATCGCGCGCCGCAAGGTGGAGTATCGCGGCCAGATGCTCGAGGAGCTGGACATCGACGCGGTGCTGGCCCGCAAGCCGCAACTTGCGATTATCGACGAGCTGGCGCACACCAACGTGCCCGGATCGCGCCATCTCAAGCGCTGGCAGGACGTGGTGGAAATCCTCGACGCCGGCATCGACGTCACCACCACGCTCAACGTCCAGCACATTGAAAGCCTCAACGACGTCGTTGCGCGGATTACCGGCGTGCGGGTGCAGGAAACCGTCCCGGACGAAATCCTACGCCGCGCCGACGACATCGAAATCATCGACCTGCCGCCCGAGGAGCTGATCACCCGCCTCAAGGCAGGCAAGGTCTACGTGCCGGGCAATATCGGCCGCGCGCTCGAGAACTTCTTCACCAAGGGGAACCTGACGGCCCTGCGCGAACTGGCGCTGCGCACCGCCGCCAGCCGGGTGGATGCCGAAATGCTGGCCTACATGCAGGCCAATGCCGTCCGTGGCCCCTGGCCGACGCAGGAACGCCTGCTCGTCTGCATCAACGAAGCCGGCATAGCCAAGACGCTGGTGCGGGCCGGCAAGCGCATGGCCGAGCGGGCCAACATCCCCTGGCTGGTCGCTACCGTGGTGACGCCGCGCCACGAGGCCATGGGGGACGCGGCACAGCGTGGCATCGCCGAGGCCATGCAGCTTGCCGAAAGCCTGGGCGCCGAGACGGTGACCCTTCATGCCGAAAGCAATGCGGCCGAGGAAATCCTCGACCTCGCCAGGCACCGCAACGTCTCGCGCATCGTCATCGGCCGCCCCAGGCCGCGCCGCCCCTGGCACTTCCTGCGCGAGCCGGTGGCAGACAAGCTGCTCGACGCCGCCACCGACTTCGAGCTGACTGTGGTTGCAGGGACCGGCAATCGCGAGGAACCGCACCCGGGGCTGCATGTCGACCTGTCCATCAACTGGTGGGGCGTGCTGGTGGGGGCGGTGGGCGCCGCCGTGGCGACGTTCGTGGCCTGGGCGGCGCTGGAGATCTACCCGGTCCCGCTGGCGTCGCTGGCCGTCATCTACCTGGTCGGCGTCCTTTTCGTGGGGGCACGCTACGGCCTGCGCCCGGCCCTCGCGACCAGCCTGGTCTCGTTCCTCTCCTACAACTTCTTCTTTTCCGAGCCTCTCTACAGCTTCACCATCCGGCAGGTCGAAGATGTGGTGGCCATCTTCCTCTTTCTCATCGGGGCACTGTTCACCGGCACCCTGGCCGGTCGGTTGCGGGCGCAGGTCCAGTTCATGCGCGCCTCCCAGCGACGGACGGAAACGCTCTACGACTTCGCCAGGCGGATCGCAGAGAAGACCGAACCGGACGACGTGCTCTACGCCGGCGCCTATCACATCGCGGCAACGCTCGATTGCCGGTCGCTGATCCTCATGCCGGACGACGCCGGGCAGCTCGAACAGGTGCAGGGCTATCCGAGCATCGAGGAGAACCTGGACGCCCGGGCATTGGGGGCAGCGCGCTGGGCGTTCGAGCGCAATGAGCCCGCGGGAGCCGGCACCCAGACCCTTCCGACCTCGGACTGGCTGTTCGTTCCCCTCGCCACGGGCAAGCCGCTTGGCGTGATCGGCGTGCAGTTCCGCGACCCCCGCAAGAGCCTCGATCCCGAAACCAAGCGGCTGCTGCTGGCAGTCGAGGACCAGGTGGCGGTCGCCGTCGAGCGGACGCGCATGGCCGGGGATCTCGAAAATCTGCGCGTTCAGGCCGAAGGCGAAAAGCTGCGTTCGGCGCTGCTCAACTCGCTCAGCCACGACCTGCGCACGCCACTGGTTTCGGTGATCGGCGCGATCTCGAGCCTCGGCGAACCCGGCCTGCAAAGCGAGGATCGCCGTGCGCTTCTCGAAACGGCGCTCGACGAGGCTAGGCGGCTGGATCGATACGTGCAGAACCTGCTCAACATGACCCGGCTCGAATACGGCGCGCTGACGCCGAAGACTGCCGCGATCGAGTTGCGCGAGGTGGTGGGCGCGGCGCGCCACGACCTGGAGCGGGTGCTTGTCCGTCATCGCGTTCGCATCGACCTCGACCGGGCCCTGCCGCGCGTCGAGGCGGACCCGGTTCTGCTGACCCAGGCCATCGCCAACGTCCTCGAAAACGCCGCCAAATACTCGCCGGCCGGATCGGAAATCGTGATCTCCGGGCAGGCGACCGCCCAGGGTGTCGCGCTCTCGATAGCCGATGAGGGGCCGGGCATCGCGCAGGCGGAGCGGGAAAAGGTGTTCGAGCTCTTCTATCGCGTCACCGAAGGCGACCGCCGCCCCTCCGGGACGGGACTGGGGCTTGCAATCGTTCGCGGCTTCGTTGAAGCCATGCGCGGAACGGTCGGCGTCAAGGACAATCCGGCCGGCCACGGCGCGATGATCGTCATCACGCTGCCGCTCGCCAACCCCCGTGCCTTGCCCCAAGAGACAGAATGAGCAGCCAATCCAAGCCCCGCATCCTCCTGATCGAAGACGAGGCGCCCATCCGGCGCTTCCTCACGATCGTGGCGGCGAGCGCCGGCTTTGAGACCGAGGAAGCCGAGCGGGGACGGGCAGGGGTTGAACTGGCCGCGACCACGGCCCCGGACGTGGTGATCCTCGACCTCGGCTTGCCGGACATGGACGGCAAGGCGGTGATCACCGCCATCCGCGAATGGTCGCAGGTGCCCATCCTCGTGCTCTCGGTGAGGGACGCGGAGAACGAGAAGATCGCCGCCCTCGACGCCGGTGCGGACGACTACGTGACCAAGCCCTTCGCCACCGGCGAACTCATGGCGCGCCTCCGCGCCCTCCTGCGCAACCGCAAGTCTCCGGACACCGAGCCGTCGACCATCGTCGCCGGCGACCTGCAGGTCGATCTCGCCCGCCACGAGGTGACCCTGGCGGGCGAGGAGATCAAGCTGACCCGTAAGGAATTCGAGGTGCTGGCGCTCCTCTCCAAGTTCGCCGGTCGGCTGGTGACGCATCGCCAGCTGCTTTCGATGGTCTGGGGGCCGGCGCACCTTGAGGATGCCCACTACCTGCGCATCGCGGTGGCCCATATCCGCGACAAGCTTGGGGATGACGCAGCCGAACCGCGCTTTATTGTGACCGAACCGGGCGTCGGCTATCGCCTCATCGCCGGGGAGTGAGCCGGCCGACTTTGGTACAGGGCGCCAAAACCGAGGATTTCCTGCCAATTTCCTCCGTGGTGAAAGGGAGTAACGTTTCCTTCAAATCCAATGGGAGGAGAAGGACGTGCATAAAGCTCTTGCCCGCCTGCTCGGAAGCATCATGCTCCTGGCAGGTCTTCTGACCGGACCGACCATCGCCCAGGATGCCAACGCCTTCGTCATCGTGCCGGATCATCCCGGCGGGGTAGGCGTTTATGGCTGCTACAGGGCCAACCAGCCCCTCTATGGGCCCTACATTCTCAGCTTCTGCCTCGAACGGCGCGGCACCTACCAGGTGCGCGGCGGCGGCGTGCGTTGCGACGGGCGCCTGACCTGGCACACGGCCGGTCGCGACGTGCTCGTCGATATCCAGCGCGCTTCGTGCGGCGGCGGCGTCGCCTGGGAGGCCGCCACTATGGATTGCCGCCCGACGGGACGTTCGATGGGCGTCGTCGGCCAATTGATGCGGCTTTCGTCCCTGCGTTGCACCTATCGCCCGACCGTTCGGTTCAAGGGACCGCGCGTGTTCACGGCCAACCGCATCTAGTGAGGAGAGTACCGATGATGCCACTGAAAGTGTTGCGCTCGCTGCTGTTGGCGGTCGCCCTGGGATCGGGTCTGGGTGGCATCGGCGTGGCGTTGGCCATCGAGCCGTTCGTGATCGTGCCTGACACACCGGGAGGCGGTGGAGGTGGTGGCGGAGCCATGCGTGGCAACGCCGTCGCCACGGCCAACGTCAACGTGCGCCAGGGCCCGGGCACCAACCATCGCGTCGTGGACGTGCTACAGCGCGGGGAGAGCGTGCACATCGTGCGGTGCCAGAACAACTGGTGCCTGATCGACCATCGCGGGCCATCCGGCTGGGTCTCGGCGAACTATCTGCGCGAGGTGGTCGACACCGGACGTCCGGGCGGTGGCGGCGGGCCGATCGGCGGCCCGATCGGTGGCGGAGGCTCGAACCGCCTGGTCTGCTTCTTCGAGGGCGCCGATTTCCGCGGCCCGAATTTCTGTGCAAGGCCCGGCGAAAGCGATCGGAACCTGGGGGCCTGGGGCCGCCGGATCATGTCCATCCGCATAGATGGACGGGCGGCCGTCGATGTCTGCACGCAGCGGAACTTCGGGAACTGCTCGACCTTCCGCAGCGACGTGCGCGTACTCAACCGGATGCTGCAGAACAATGTCGGATCGTTCTACGTGCATCGCTAACAACGAGGTGTGAGATGATTACCAGAAGACGCGGCCCGAGCCTTGTCGGGCGAACAGCACAAACCGTGGCTCGCACCGCCGTAATTGCCGGCACGGCCACTGCCGTCTCCGGCAAGGTCGCGGCGCGTCAGGCGGGCGGCAGCGCGCCGGCCGCAGGAGCACCGCCCGCCACGCCCGAACCTGCGGCGCCCGCCGGTCTCAGCCAGGAGGCCATGGCGCAGTTGGAAAAGCTGGCCGACCTCCATAAGTCGGGAATCCTGACCGATGAGGAATTCGCCGCGCAGAAGGCCCGCATTCTCCAATAGGGGTGGGCCTAAGGGCAGTTGAATCAATCTATGAAGAAGGCCGGCATCCCGATTCAAAATCAAAGGGATAGCCGGCCTTCGTGATTCAGATTGTCAGCGGGTGAGCGCGGCGCGCAGGTTCCCGTTGGCCGACGCGATGACGGCCAAGGCATCATCCCTGGAAAGACCCAGGGTCAGCATCACCACAGCCGTCTTGATCACCCGGCCGGCTTCCTCGAACGCCTTGGTGGCCGTTTCGAGATCCGTGTCGGTCAGGTCGGCGACCATGAGCGCGCCACGCTCGCGCAGCTTGGCGTTGGTGGCCTGCATCTCCACCATCTTGCCGCGATAGACGAAACCGAGCCGGATCATGACACCGGTTGAAATGCAGTTGAGCGCAGCCTTCTGGGCGGTGCCGGCCTTCATGCGGGTGGAGCCGGCGAGAATTTCGGGGCCCGTCTCGATGAGGATAGGCAATTCGCAGGCCTCGCCGACGCGCCCGCCGCGATTGTTGTAGATGCCGATGGTGAGGGCGCCGATCTGTCGGGCATGCTTGAGGCCCGAGATGACGTAGGGCGTGCGCCCGCTCGCTGCGACGCCGATGACGACGTCGTTGGGGCCGACCGCGACGCCATCCAGGTCGGCCACCGCAGCGGCCTCGTCATCCTCCGCGCCTTCCTTGGCGCGCAGGAAGGCGCCTTCGCCGCCCGCCATGAGGCTGACGGCGCGGCTGGCGGGCCAGTTGAAGGTCGGTGTCAGTTCCGCCGCGTCCTGGGTCGAAATGCGCCCTGACGTGCCGGCGCCGATGTAGACGAGACGTCCACCGGCAGCCAGGCGCTCCGCGCTCAGGTCGATGGCCTTGCGGATTGCCTGGCTGGCAGCCTGCACGGCGCCGATCGCGTAATACTGGCCTTCGAGAATGCCGGCCACGAGATCGGACGTGCTCCAGTCCTCAAGCGTGGCGTACCGGGAGGAGGCAGTTTCTGTGGTCGACATGGTCTATTCCGTAACGTGGTGGGTGCGCGCCATTTGCGCGGCATGGAGAGCGGCGTCCGTCTCGGGGAACGATACGTCCTGGCCGGGGAGGGCCGCCAGCAGAGATTGCTTGATCGCTGGATGCAGCCTGATGACACCCCCGACATAACCGATCGGCAGCTTCTGCGTGCGCTTGACGAGGGCGAGGCCAAGCCGGGCGAGTTCTACGCCGGCGTCGGCCAGAATGCGAAGGGCGAGCGGATCGCCCGCTTCGGCTGCCGCTGCGACCTTCTGGGCCAACTGGCCGATCTGGCCGCGGTCGCCCCCGTAAACGAAGGCGCGGGTATCGTCCCAGCTCGACCCGCCCATGGCCTCAAAGAGGGTGACGGCAAGGATCGAGGCTTCGGCCGGGCCGCCGGTTTCATCGATGCGGCGATAGATGAGATCGAGGGCGCGCAACGCGATCCAGGTGCCTGAGCCACCGTCGTCGATCAGCAGCCCGCGGCCGCCGACCCGGATGGTGTTCCCGTCGGCAAAGAGATGAAGGCCGACCGAGCCCGTACCGGCCGCGATGAGGTGCCCCGTTCCCGGCGCGAAAACGGCGCGATAAGCGAGTTCCATATCGTCCATGGTGAGGACGGACTCGCGCGGCGTGCCCAGGAGATCCGCGACCATGACCTTGACGTCGTCATAGGCCCGCGGCCCCAAGCCAGTCGCCCCGATCGTGACGACCGCCGGGCGGGCGCCCGAGACGCTCGCGATCTCGGCCAGCACGGCGGCAAGCTTTTCACGCTCGACCGGATTGAACGTGTGCCCGGTGGCGCCGCCAGAGGCGCCACGCGCGGCAACAGCGCCATCTTCGGCCAAAAGCACCCAGCGCGAAGCGGTGCCGCCGATATCAATGCCGAGAAATCCCTGGCTCATCGCGTCCCCAGGACTTCCCGGGCAAAGACCTTGGTGATCTCGCGCGGGTTGGTGATCATCGTGCCGACGACCACGGCATAAGCGCCCGCGTCGATGGCGGCGCGCGCCAGTTCCGGCGTGTTGTAGCGCCCCTCGGCTACGATGGGGGCCTCGACCCGAGCCGCCAGCGCGCGCACCAGATAGAGATCGGGGCCGGGCGTCTTGGTCGTGTATTCGGTGTAGCCCGAGAGCGTGGTCGAGATGTAGGTCGCGCCCATCTTTTCTGCCGCGATGCCCTCTTCGAGAGTCGAAATGTCGGCGAAGACTTCGGCACCCAGTTCGTCGCGGATACGGCGGACCAGGGTTTCGGGAGGCTCGCCGTCCCGCGCGCGGGGCGTGCAATCGAGCGCAATGATGTCGGCGCCGGCATCGACAAGCGCCTTGGCGGAAGCGAAGTCAGGGGTGATGTAGACGGGGTAGGTGTCAGAAAACACCTTGTTGATCCCGATCACCGGCAAGCCGGCTGCCTTGACCGCCCGCACGTCTTCCGGGCCGTTGGCCCGGATGCCCGCAGCCCCGCCGTCGCGCGCTGCAAGCGCCATGGCCCCCATATATTGCGGCCCGTGCAGGGGATTGTCGGCGCGCGCCTGGCACGAGACGATGAGCGCCCCCTTGGGAAGCTTGTAGTTCATTTGACGGCTCCGGCAGTCATGCCGTTGATGAACTGGCGCGACAGGATGATGTAGATGAGGATGATCGGGGCCGCGGAGAGGGTCAGGCCCGCGAACAGCACGCCCCAGTCGGTGGTGTATTCGCCCATGAAGCTAGTCAGGCCCTGCGGCAGCGTCTTGAGGTTGTCGTTCTGGATGAAGACCAGCGGGAAGAAGAAGTCGTTCCAGATCGGCACGACGTTCTGGATGGCGGCGATAACCATTGCCGGACGCACCAGCGGCAGCATCACCGACCACATGATCCGCAATTCGCTCGCGCCATCCATGCGCGCCGCATCTTCCAGCTCATTGGGCAGGGTGCGGATGAAGCCGGTCAGGATGAAGACGGTCGTGGGCAGCCCCATCGCGACGTAGACGAGGATCAGCGAGAGCTGGTTGTTGAGGATGCCGAAGTCGCGCATCAGGATGAAGAGCGGGATGATGGCGAGTTTGAGGGGCAGCGTCAGGCCCGCCAGGAAGAACATCAGGATGAAGCCCGATCCCTTGAACTCATAGCGGCCGATGGCATACGCGGCCATGGTGCCCAGCACCAGGATCAAGGCCATGGACGAGCCGGTCACGATGACCGAGTTGAGGAGGTAGCGCAGGAAATTCGTCTGCGTCCAGATCTTGGTGAGGTTTCCGACATGGGTGAGGTCGGGCACCGAGAACGGCGAGGCGAAGATCTGGGCGTTGGTCTTGAAGGCCGAGAACACCATGATGACGATGGGCGCCAGCATGATGAAGGTGTTGGCCCAGAGGATAACCTGGATGAGGCCGTCCCGTCCGAGTGTGGAGAGCAGCCCGGGGCGATCGTAGCTGGCGGCCTTTGTGGCGGTCGCGGTGGTCATATCTGGATCTCCCGCGCACGCAGCCTGGTGGTGAGAATGCTGGCGAGCACAGCAACGAAGAGGAAGATGAGAACGGCCAGGGCGCTACCCGCGCCGAAATCCTGCGCCGCGCTCGACTGGTTGCCGAACGCCGTGCGGTAAAAATAGAGGCCCAGCACGTCGGTCGAGCCATAAGGCGAACCATCCAGGCCCACCATCACGTAGGGCAATTCGAACCAGTTGAAGGCGCCCACGAACAGCAGGGTGAAGACCACCGTGGCGCTGGGCGCGACGAGCGGCCAGACGATCTTGGTGACCTTGGTCCACTCGCTCTCGGTTTCCATGCGCACCGCGTCAAGGATTTCTCCCGGGATGCGCTGCATGCCGGCGAGGAACACGAGGGTCGGAAAGCCCACCATGTGCCAGGCATTGGCGACGATCAGCGCCCAGAGCGCGGTCGAGGCCTGACCGAGCCAGGGCTGGGCGAGGAACCCCAGGCCGATGGCCTTGAGCGAGATGTTCACGACGCCGAACAGCGGGTGATAGAAGAGCTTGAAGAGGTAGCCCACGATGATGGTCGAAAGCACCACCGGCAGGAATACCGCAACCCGATGGAAGCGAGCGCCCGGCAAGCCGCGCCACAGGCAATAGGCCAGGATGAAGCCGATGCCGTTCTGCAGAACCATCAGGGCGAAGAAGACGAGGACGTTGTGCCCGAAGGCATTGCGAGTCCAGCTCGCATAGGGCTCGGTGAAGAGCACCTTGTAGAAGTTGTCCAGCCCCACGAATTCGCCACGCGCCAGCCCGTTCCAGTCGAAGAACGCGTAGGCGAAGGCCGAAATGATCGGGTAGACGATGAACATGGCCACGAATGCAAGGGGCGGCACCAGCAGGGCCGTAATCCACATTCCGCGTCCGGTCAGGCGCAAGCTGGGCATCGGTGTTCCAAATATCCCTTGCAGGGGTGGAGGGAAGCGACCGGCGGATCGGATGACCCGCCGGCCCTGGGCAATTACTTCTTGAACGGCTCGTACCAGTTGGCGAGGCCATCGGTGAGGGCCTTGCCGATCTCGGCCGGGGTGGTCTGGTTGTCCAGGAGCTTCTGGACTTCACCCTGCAGCAGCACCGAACCAGAGGGCTCGCCATAACGGAAGTGGACGAGCATCAGGTAGGGGATCGAATGCTGGTTGAGCTCAGCGACTTCGCCCAGCAGCGGATCATCGAACGTGACGCCCGGAACGGTCGAGATGTTGTTGAGCTTGTTGGCGAACACCTGGCCGAAATCCTTGCTGGCCAGGAAGTTGAGGAACTTCACGGCAGCTTCCGGATGAGCGGTCTTGGCGTTGGCCGCATAGCCACCGTCGAAGTAGATGGCGACCAGCTTCTCGTCATCGGCCTTAATACCCGGAGCGGCGAAGACGCCAAGCTGGATATCCGGGTTCTGAGCGCGGAAGTTGGCGATTTCATAGGAACCACCGGCGAACATCGCGGCCATGCCCGAGGTGAAGAGCTGCTGGGCCGACGGATAGTCGAGGCCGATAAAGCCATCGGGGAAGTAGGCGGTGATGTCCTTGAGCTTGGCGAGGGCATCGACGTAGCGCGGGTCGTTGAAGTCGACCTTACCGGCCATCAGGTCGTCATAGAAGCCGCGGCCATAGATCGAGGAGACCAGGGCGCCCACGATGGTTTCGTTCTGCCAGGCAGTGGCGGTGCCGTTGGCGAAGGGAATGACGCCCTTGGCCTTGAGGTCTTCGGCTAGCTTGATGAACTCGTCCCAGGTCTGCGGTTCCTTAAGGCCGTTCTGGTCGAAGATGGCCTTGTTGTAGATCACGAACTGGGTCTGGCTGGCGAACGGCACGGCATAGAGCGTCTGGTCCGAACGCATGGTCTCGGCAGCGAGCGCCGCCGGGCTGAAATCGGCCAGGGCCGGGATCTTGGTGTTGTCGAGCGGCATCAGGTAGCCGCCGCTGGCGATGGTCTCCAGACCACCGAACGCGCGCACCATCATCAGGTCCGGGCCCGTGCCGCCGGCGAGCGCCGTCGACAGGATGGTGTTGTAGTTGGTGGCTTCGAATGCCTCGAACTTGACGGTGATGCCCGGGTTCTGGGCTTCGAACGTCTTGATCAGCTCTTCGTAGACGGCCTTGTCTTCCTGGCGCCAGCTCCAGAACGTGAGTTCCTGAGCCAGGGCCGGCATGGCCATCAGCAGACCGCTCAGGGCAGCGCCCAGGCGGAGCAAGTTTCTCTTTTTCATTGATCCCTCTCTCCTTGTAGTCGGAATATTCAAGCGGACAGCCGCTTTCCGTCCTCGACCGAGAAGAAGTGTACAGCGGCCGGGTCGGGCGTCACCGTAATTGTCTGGTCGGCTGAGAATTCTTCGCCCGGATGGGCCCTGGCCACGATCTGCTTGCCGTCCGCGAGCTGCGCATAGACGTAGGCATGATCGCCCAGATATTCGGCGTAGATCACCTTGGCAGCGAAACCCTCATCATGGGCGCCGCGGGCGATGGTGAGCGCGTCGGGGCGAACGCCCATGATCAGCGACGCACCGGCGGCCGGCGGAAGGTTGTTCATGGCAATGCTGCCGCCATTGGGGACCGAGAGACGGTCCCCGTCGCAGGTGACGTTGACCAGCGTCATCTTGGGCGAGCCGATGAAGGTCGCCACGAAGGTATTGGCAGGCGTCTCGTAGAGCTCGCGCGGGCTGCCGACCTGTTCGATCCTGCCCTGGTTCATGACCACGATGCGATCGGCCAGCGTCATGGCCTCGACCTGGTCGTGGGTCACATAGATCATGGTTGCGCCCAGATCGTTGTGGAGGCGCGCGATTTCGAGGCGCACGTCAGCGCGCAGGGCAGCGTCGAGGTTAGAAAGCGGCTCGTCGAACAGGAACACGTCGGGCTTGCGCACCAGGGCTCGGCCGATGGCGACGCGCTGGCGCTGGCCGCCCGAAAGCTCGCGCGGCCTGCGCTTGAGCAACTCGTCCAGCTTGAGCATGCGCGAAGCCTCGGCAATGCGCGACTCGACCTCGGCCTTGTCCAGCCCCATCAGCCGGGCGCCGAACGCCATGTTCTCATAGACGTCCATGTGCGGGTAAAGCGCATAGGACTGGAACACCATGGCGATGCCGCGCCGCGACGGCGGCACGCTGACCATGGAACGGTCGTTGAGGATGAATTCGCCTTCAGTGATGGGGTCGAGGCCCGCGATCAGCCGCAGCAGCGTCGACTTTCCGCAGCCCGAGGGGCCCACGAAAACCACGAATTCCTTGTCGCCGATCTCAAGGTCGATGCCGTGTAGGACCTCCGTTTCCTTGAAGCGCTTCTTGATTCCCCGCAAAGATAGACGCGCCAAGTACCGGTCCTCCGTTCGCTCACATCTGGCATACCAATATAAGTCCATTCTCTTTGGGGCAACCGTTGATGCAGGGGTTGTGGATTGTGGCACATTGCCCCGCGAACCAAACGGCCTGGGGAACGCCGCGAACTGGTAGGGAATAGGTATTGTGTGCCATGTGGTCGTGTCCCATACTCGCTCGCGGAAGGGTCCGAAGACGTCCGGTTGCGCTAGCGCCCGGGCCGTCCACAAGAATTCCCGGCGACGAGCGGAGGCTAAGGCCAGCCTGTCGGCCGACAAACGCGACAAGACTACCTAGGGGATGGTGGAAACAATGACGTTTTGGCAATCGCAGAAGAAGTTGCTGGCGGGCGTAGCGCTGGCCACGGTCGTTGGGGCGCTTGCGATTTCGGCGCCGGTCCAGGCTGCCACGCTGCGCATGGCATGGGCACAGGACGCCACCGGGCTGGACCCGCACAAGCAGACGGCGTTTTCCTCGCTGCGCCTGCTCGAGCTCATCTATGAGCCGCTGGTCCGGCTGGACGCCAACCTCAATATCGTTCCGGCCATCGCCGACTCCTGGGAGTTCAGCGCCGACGGCACCAGCCTGACGTTCAAGCTCAACCCGAACGCCAAGTTCCACAATGGCGAGGCGGTGACCTCCGCCGACGTCAAGGCGAGCTTCGAGCGCATCCTGGATGAAGCCACCGGCGCCGCCACGCGCGCCAACTTCCTCTCGATTTCGAGCATCGAGACGCCCGATGCCGGCACTGTGGTGTTCAAGCTCTCCCAGCCCGACGCGCCGATCCTGACGGCCATGACCGATCTCAACGCGGCCATCGTGCCGGCCAGCGAAATTGCCGCGGGCACCATCGGCACCAAGGCCATTGGCTCGGGTCCCTTCAAGCTCGACCAGTGGGAGCCCGACTCCAAGGAAGAGCTCAGCACCAATAAGGATTGGGCCGGTGGCGCAGTGGCGCTCGACGGCATCAATATCAGCGTCCTGCCCGACGAGACGGCCATCCTGGCCGCACTGCGCACCGGTCAGGTCGATTTCGCCCTGCTCAACGATCCGCTGGTCGCGACCCTCGTGCCGCGCGAGGCGAACCTGCAGCTCAACCGCCAGCCGGGCCTTGCCTATAATGTCCTGCAGCTCAACCCCTCCCGCTCGCCGATGACCGAACTGGGCGTGCGCCAGGCGATCTCCTGCGCGATCGACCGCCAGGAAGTCCTCGACACGGCGCTGCTCGGGGAAGGGCAGGTCACCGGCCCGCTGACGATCCCGGCCTATGCGACCGATCCCAAGGAGCTCTTCTGCTATACACCTGACCTCGAAAAGGCCAAGAAGCTGATGGCCGACGCGGGCCATGCCGACGGCTTCGAGGCGACCGTGATCGCCGCGACCGGCGAACCTCCTGTGGCCGCCTCGGAAGCGCAGGTCATCCAGTCCCAGCTTGCCGAAATCGGCATCAAGCTCAACATCGAGACCATGGAACTAAACGTCTATGTCGACCGCTGGCTCAAGGGCGACTTCGACATGGCGGTGGCCCAGAACGGCGGCCGCGCCGACCCCTACACGATGTACAATCGCTACTGGACCAAGGACGGCAACCTGCAGAAGGTTTCCAACTATATCGACGACACCCTCGATAGCCTGATGAAGCAGGGTCGCACCGAAACCGACCCGGCCAAGCGCAAGGAAATCTTCGCACAGTTCGAAAAGCACCTCGCAGAAGTCTCGCCCTGGATCTGGCTCTCGACCTCCTACAACTACACGGCCCAGCAGAAGACGGTGCATGGCTTCGTGCCCACGCCCACCGGCACGCTGTTCGGCCTGACCAAGGTCACCCTCGACTAATCGCGCCGCCTGATGTCGGCGAAGGACGGCGGCTGCGGCCGCCGTCCGTCTATCCAGGTTTTCCCATGAACTATGTAGCGCAGCGGCTGGTAACGTTCCCCCTGATCCTGCTCGGGGTTTCTGTTCTGGTCTTCGTTGCCATTCGGCTGATCCCGGGCGATGCCGTCACGGCCATGCTCGGTACCGAAGCCGGCCTGTTGACCGAGCAGCAGCGCGCCGCGCTCGCCACCTATTTCGGCATCGACCAGCCCTGGCCGACCCAATACTGGCACTGGCTGACGGGCCTGCTGCACGGCGACCTGGGCATTTCCGTCACCTATGGCAAACCGGTGCTCGACGTCATTCTCGAGCGCTTTCCGGTGACGCTCGAACTCGCGCTGCTTTCCATGGTGATCGCTCTGCTCGTCGGCATCCCCGCGGGCATCTATGCGGCGACCCACAGCGAAAAGCCCTCCGATCTCCTGGTCCGCATCGTTGCCATGCTCGGACAATCCACGCCGAACTTCGTGGTCGGCCTGCTTATCATCTACTTTCTCTCGGTCGGCTTCGGCGTCCTGCCCACGATGGGCAGCGTCGCGCCGCTCTGGCAGGACCCGATCGCCAATCTCAGCCAGATGATCCTGCCGGCCATCACGCTCGGCTTCGCCTTCGCCGCCTCGGTTACGCGCATTTCGCGTTCGGCCATGCTCGACGTACTGAAGGACGACTATGTGCGCACCGCCCGCGCCAAGGGCGTGCCACACCGGCGCACCATCTGGCGCCATGCGTTCCCCAACGCCCTCATTCCGGTGGTGACGCTGTGCGGGGTCGAGTTCGGCTACCTGCTCGGCGGCGCCGTGATCGTCGAGCAGATCTTCGCACTGCCCGGCCTTGGCCGCATGGTGCTCGACGCCATCAGCCAGCGCGACTATGCCCTGGTTCAGGGAGCGGTGCTGTTCGTGGCGCTCAACTTCCTCATCGTCAACCTGCTCGTCGACCTGGCCTATGTCGCCATCGATCCGCGCATCCGGCTCGGAGGGCAGTGAGATGGATATGCTCAAGGCCATCGCGCGCCACCCAAGCGGCCGGATCGGCGGCGCCATCATCGCGCTCTACATCCTGATCGCACTGTTCGCGGCCATCGGGCTCACGCCACACGATCCGCTCAAGCAGTTCCGCATCGACCGCCTGATGGCGCCCAACGCCACCTACTGGATGGGCACCGACCTTTTCGGGCGGGACATGACCAGCCGCTTGATGGCCGGCATCGGCCAGTCCTTCGTCATCGCCTTCATCTCCGTTGCTTTCGCCAGCGTGGCGGGCACGATCATTGGCCTCGTCGCCGCATGGTGGGGCAGGGGCTGGGATGGCGCCCTGATGCGCCTGATGGACGTGCTCCTGGCGTTTCCGGCGATCCTTCTGGCTCTCTTAATCGTGGCCATCGCGGGCCCCGGCACCTGGACCAGCATCCTGGCCATCGGCATCGTCTACACTCCCATCTTTGCGCGCGTGGTCCGCGGACCGGCGCTCTCGATCAAGACCCGTGAATACGTGGACGCGGCACGCACCTTCGGCAGCAGCCAGTTCTACATTCTCACCCGCCACATGCTCCTCAACCTCGTCGCCCCGCTCACCGTCCAGGTGACGCTTGCCCTCGCCTGGGCGCTGCTCACCGAAGCGGCGCTGAGCTTCCTGGGCCTTGGCACGCAACCACCGACACCTTCCCTGGGCCTCATGCTCAGCGATGCGCGCAATCTCATGGAATCGGCGCCCTGGCTGCTGGTGTTTCCGGCGCTCACGCTCATGGTCGGGATCTTGGGCTTCAATCTCTTCGGAGACGCGCTGCGCGACATCCTCGATCCCAAGACCCGGAGGGCCCGCGCATGACGCCGTTGCTTTCCGTCAAGGACCTGCGGGTCGGCTTCGGACGTGATCCGAAGGCCAATGAGGTGGTTCACGGCGTCTCGTTCGAGATATCGGCGGGCGAAACGGTGGCGATCGTCGGCGAGAGCGGCTCGGGCAAATCCGTGACGGCGCTCTCGGTCAATCGCCTCGTGGATTTCGGCGGCGGACGCGTGACGGCCGGCTCGATCGCTTTCCAGCGGGACGATGGCAGTGTGCTTGACCTCGTCGCGGCTGACGAGAGCCGCCTCGAAACCATCAGGGGACGGGAGATCGGCATGATCTTCCAGGAGCCGATGACCTCGCTCAATCCGGTGCATACCATCGGCTGGCAGATCGAGGAGGCATTCAGGCTGCATAAGGGGCTGCGTGGACGTGCGGCGACCACCGCAGCGCGCGAAGCGCTGGAGCGTGTCCGCATTCCCGATGCCGCCCGGCGTCTCTCCTACTATCCCCACCAACTGTCCGGTGGCATGCGTCAGAGGGTGATGATCGCCATGGCGCTGGCCAGCAGTCCGCGCCTGCTCATCGCCGATGAGCCCACGACCGCGCTGGACGTCACCGTCCAGGCGCAGATCATGGCGCTGCTCGATGAGCTGCGGCGCGAGATGGGCATGGGCATGATCTTCATCACACACGACATCGGCCTCGTTGCCGGCATCGCCGACAAGGTGATGGTCATGCAGGGGGGCATTGCCGTCGAGCAGGGGGAGCTGGGCGCCATCCTCGACAATCCACAGCACCCCTATACGCAGCACCTGCTGACCGCAGTGCCCCATTTCAGCAACGGCACCGCCGTCAGGACGGACCGGGTCGAGGCGGACGTGAAGGACGCCCCGATCGTTACGGTGGCCGACCTGGCCGTGCGTTTTCCGGTGCGTTCGGGGGTTTTCCGCCGCCAGACGGGAGCCGTCCACGCGGTAGACGGGGTCAATTTTGAGCTCCGCCGCGGGCGGACCCTCGCCATCGTGGGTGAAAGTGGATCGGGCAAGTCGACGACGGCCCGCGCCCTGATGGGCCTCGTTCGACCTACCAGGGGCGTGATCGAGACCAGCGAGACCCGGCCAGGCCGACACTCCTCGGAACGGCCTCTCCAGATGGTGTTCCAGGATCCCTTCGCCTCGCTCAATCCGCGCCTGACCGTCAGGGGCCTTCTGGCGGAGCCGGCGATTGCCGCCGGCATCCCCAATGACGCCGAGCTCGTGCGCAAGATGGAGGCGCTGCTCGAACGGGTCGGGCTGAAGCCCGACAGCCTCGAGCGCTACCCGCACGAGTTCTCCGGCGGACAGCGCCAGCGCCTGTGCATCGCCCGGGCCCTGATGCTCAACCCCGACGTCGTCGTTCTCGATGAGGCCGTCTCGGCGCTCGACGTTTCCGTGCAGGCGCGCGTGCTCGAGCTGCTCGTGGACCTGCAGCACGAATATGGCCTGGCCTACCTCTTCATCTCCCACGACATGGCGGTGGTCGAGCGGATCGCGCACCGCGTCGCGGTGATGTTCGCCGGCCAGATCGTGGAGATCGGCGAAGCGTCCTCCGTGCTGTCCAACCCACAGCATTCCTACACCAAGCGCCTGATCTCGGCGGTGCCGTCCGTCGATCGCCGTCACCAGCGGTTCGAGCTCGACACGCGCCAGGTGCCCTCGCTTGTGCGGCCGGCCGGGTTCGAGCCGGAGCCCGCGCAGTGGCGCGAAGTGGGCGCCGATCATCGTGCGCGCGTTGAAATGACAGGTAGTGACTCATGACGGATTCAGCCTTCTCCGCCCGGTTCGAGCGAGCCTTCGAACCTCTCGAGCAATGGGTGGCTTCCGGACGCATTCCGGGGGGCGTTCTCGGCATCGTGGATGCCTCGGGCCAACGCATGGTCCGCGCCATCGGGAAGGCGCAGACGGTGCCAACCGCACGCCCCATGACCGAAGGGACCTGGTTCGACCTGGCCTCCCTGACCAAGGTGATCTTCACCACCCCCCGCATTCTCGCCCTGGCCGAAGAGGGCGTCATCGACCTGGATGCGCCGCTCGTTGCTCTCCTGCCGGACTTTCAGCAGTACAGCCCCGACGCCTGGGCCCGCAAGATCACCTTCCGGCAATGCCTGGGCCACCAGACGCCTTTCCCGGCGGTTTTCCCGCTCTATACCTATGGGCGCGACCCGCATCTGCTCCGCGCCTTTGTGTTGCAGCACGATTGGCCCGCCGGGCCGGCGGTTTACTCGGACATCAACTTCATGCTGCTCGGCTTCGCTCTCGAGCGGCACACAGGCAAGACCATCAGGCAGATGGATCCGGGCCCCGGTTTCGCCTTTTCCGCCAGGCCGGACGAGGCGGCGGCGACCGAGGACTGCACCTGGCGCTATCGCGTGTTGAGCGGAGAAGTGCACGACGACAATACGTCCGCGCTCCAGGGGGCGGGGCATGCCGGACTATTCGGTACGGTGGGCTCGGTACTCGACTTTGCCGAAGGGCTGCTGACGGCCCGCGGGGTTTCGGCGCGCTCTGTGGAGTTGATGCGCACGCCCCTCTCGGCCCGTCGCACCCACGGCTGGGAGCGCCCATATGAAGGCTGGTCGGGCGGCGAGCATTGCTCCGCGCAGACGATCGGACACACCGGCTTCACCGGCACTGGCCTCTGGCTCGATTTCGAGAGCGGCTGCGCCTGGACCTTGCTGACCAATCGCGTCCACCCCACGCGGCATTTCGATAGCGGCATCCTGCAGCTTCGGCGGGCAGTGGGCGATCAGATCAATCTAGTCCTGGAGTAAATGATGGAACCGATCTGGGCCGTAGGGCTGATGACCGGCACCGTGCTTGACGGCAATATCGACGTTGCCCTGCTGCGCACCGACGGCGTGGAGGTCTCCGAGTTCGGAGCCTACACTCTGGCTCCTTATCCCGCCTCGATCCGGGAGCTGCTCGAAGAGACGCTCCAGCAGGCGCGGGCCTGGAACTTCGAGGGCCCCGAGCCGGCGATCTTCGCGCAGGCTGAGGACGCGCTCACCCGGGCGCAGTCCGAGGCTGTGCGGAAGCTCGTCGAAAGCGCGGGGCTGACCATGGGCGATATCGGGGCGGTAGGCTTCCACGGGCAGACCGTGCTGCATCGCGCCCCCCAGCCCGGCCGTATCGGCGCAACCCGCCAGCTAGGCAATGGCCAGCTCATGCACGAGATCCTCGATTGCAAGGTGGTGTACGACTTCCGCTCTGCCGACGTGGCGGCAGGCGGGCAGGGTGCTCCGCTATCGGCGGCCTACCACCAGGCCTTGCTCCGTTCCCTCGGCACCGGTGGCGATACCGCTGTCCTCAACCTGGGCGGCGTGGCCAACGTGACGTGGTGGGACGGGGCGGACAGCCTCGTGGCCTTCGACGCCGGTCCGGCCAACGCGCCGATCAACGATTTCGTCAAGGCGCGCGGGCATGGCGATATGGACCGGGATGGGGCGCTGGCCCTGGAGGGCAAGGTCGATGAGGAGCGTCTGGCCAAGCTCCTGACCCATCCCTACCTCACCGCTCCCTATCCCAAGTCGTTGGACCGTTTCGACTTCGGCGCGTCCATGGCCGATGGCCTGGGCCTCGAGGATGGCGCGGCGACCCTCACCGCCTTCACCTGTGGGGCCGTCGGCAAGGCCCTCGATATCCTGCCCCGGCGCCCCACCAGGCTGGTGGTCTGTGGCGGTGGGCGGCATAACCCGGCGATCATGGCGATGCTTGAGACGCGTGCTCGTGTCGAAGCGATCCCGGCCGAGACGGTGGGTTGGCGCGGTGATGCCATCGAGGCCGAGTGCTTCGCCTTCCTGGCGGTGCGCGTGCTCCGCGGCATGCCGATCAGTTTTCCGACGACGACGGGGGCGCCGCGCCCGATGCAAGGCGGCCGGATCGCCGGCTAGGCTTCGAGCAGCGATTTTTGCAGGAACGTGCGCGTTCTCCCCGGCGGAAACTCGGGGAGGGTGCCGAATGGCTTGTAACCGGCTCGTTCGTAGGTGCGCAGCGCTACCGGATTGAAGGTGTCTATGTAGGCGCCGTGGCATCCGCGCACGCGCGCCTCGTCCTCGGCGGCTGACAACATCGTGCTGGCCCAGCCGTGCCCGCGCAGTTCCTCGCCTACCCAGAGCCATTGGACATAGAGCCATCCCCAGCCGGTATAGCCGCTGATTCCCGCCACGATGCGCCCGGCCTCATCGCGTACGAAGACGGCGAGCGGCAGGCGGTTGGACGCCCCCACCTCGCCCTCGTTGAAGGCCGTAAGGTTGTTGCCGACGACGGCGAGGTCTTCCGGCGAGGGGGCGGACGTTACGGAAAGCGATGGCGTCATCTCGGCACTCGTTGAAGGTTTGGAGGCGGCGCCTCCGGCTGTTCCTAGCCGCACAGTGGAGCTTCGTCCAAGCGACAAGTGAAGGCTCTTTGCAACGCCTGAGGGAAAATCGGCTTGCCCCGTTCCGGTTGCGTTTGCGCGATTGCTCCAAAAACTTCTTACTAGCAGAGGACTTTGCTGCCCTTCGTCGATGAGCCGAAAGGACTGTGTTGCGTTGTTCCTGAAGCGTTCTCGCCTGTTCGAGTTGGCCTGCTTCGCCTGTGCTTGCCTCTTCCTTGCCGGTTGCAGCCAACAACCTCCGCTCGAGCCACGTCCGGCCCAGACCATAGCTCCCACCCAGGCCTTCATCTTTCCCCCGCCCGGCGGGCCCGGCATCGTGGGGGTGATCGAAACGACGTTCGCCAATGCCTATCGCCAGGAGATCGCGCTGGCCACCGAGGCGCGGACACCGGGCGAAAACAAGATCACCGTGACGATCTTCAAGGCCAAGGGTGGCGACGGCAATTTCGGGACCCTGCCGGATACGCCCCTGGTCGAAATCGACCTGATGAACGAAGCCCGCGCCGCCTGGCCGCAGGCCAACATGAAGCGTTCTCCCTTCTATGTGCAGAATGACTACGGCCCCTTCGGCTACGCGGTGGGCAGGGCTCCGACGGGCGACACCTGCGTCTATGCCTGGCAGCGGATCGACCCCTCCCGCAAACCTTCGGGCGGGATCGACCGTGGTGCGATCGCCGTCCGCCTCCAGCTCTGCGACAAGAACCGCAGCGAGGAATCGCTTCTCGGCGTCATGTACCAATTGCGCATCAACGGCGGCGTCTTCGAGCCCTGGCGGGCGCCCGCCCAGATCGGCCGGATATTCGTTCCAATCAAGCCCTATGGCGTCGAGGGCTTCGCAACGGTTGCTCAACCATCACAGGCGAACGCAAAGAAGCCGGCGCAACCCACTGTCACAAAAGCCGTTGTTCCCACACCGCCCCCAGGTGCGCCCATTGTGCCCGCGCCAGGGGCGGTGAATTCCGGTCCCATAGTCCCGGCTCCCCCCGGGAGCAGCGGTTCGAAAGTCATCGTCCCACCACCGCCAGTTGCGGCAAACTGAGGAGGAGGCGCAGTGCTCAAGACCCTGACGGTCCTAGGTTGGATTCTGGCCACCGTCATGATGGTGGCCGTCATCACTTTGCCGGTGAGCCTGCAGGTGCACCTGGTGACCGCCGTGATCTTCATCTTCCTGATGAGCCTCATCAAGGTCTTCAGGCTCGGGGGAATATGGCGCCTGCTGCTCCTGGCCCTGGGCACCGCGATCGTGCTTCGCTACGCCTATTGGCGCACGACCAGCACGCTTCCCCCTATTCAGCAATGGGGCGACTTCATCCCCGGCTTCCTGCTCTACCTTGCCGAGCTCTACTGCATATTGATGCTGGGCCTGAGCCTGTTCGTGGTTTCGAGCCCGCTCCCGTCGCGCAAGTCGACCCGGCTCCATCCCAACGAGCGCGTGCCGACCGTCGATGTCTTCGTGCCCACCTACAACGAAGACTACGACCTGTTGGCCGGCACGTTATCAGCCGCCCGGGCGATGGATTATCCGCCCGACAAGGTCACTGTCTGGCTCCTCGACGATGGCGGCACCGAGGAAAAGCGCAATTCGGAGAACCCGGACGCCGCCGACGCCGCCCGGGAGCGCTTCGAGAAACTCAACGCCCTCTGCAACGACCTTGGCGTGCGCTATCTCACGCGTGCGCGCAACGAGCACGCCAAGGCCGGCAACCTTAACAACGGGCTCGAGCACTCTCGCGGTGAACTGGTCGCCGTTTTCGATGCCGACCACGCCCCGGCACGCGACTTCCTGCAGGAGACCGTGCCGCATTTCGGCAGGGATGACCGGTTATTTCTCGTTCAGACGCCGCACTTCTTCCTCAATCCCGATCCGCTGGAGCGCAACCTGCGCACATTCGAGCGCATGCCATCCGAGAATGAGATGTTCTACGGCGTGATCCAGCGCGGCCTGGACAAATGGAACGCGGCGTTCTTCTGCGGTTCGGCTGCGCTGCTGCGACGCGATGCGCTCATAGCGGGCAACGGCTTTTCCGGCCGCAGCATTACCGAGGACTGCGAAACCGCCATCGACCTGCACGCGAAGGGCTGGAACAGCATCTATGTCGACAAGCCCCTGATTGCCGGGCTTCAGCCGGCTACCTTTGCCAGCTTCATCGGGCAGCGCACGCGCTGGGCGCAGGGGATGATGCAGATCCTGATCTTCAACTTCCCGTTGTTCAAACGGGGCCTGAGCATCTCACAGCGCATCTGCTACCTGTCGAGCACGCTCTTTTGGTTGTTCCCGTTCACGCGGCTGATCTTTCTCTTCGCCCCGTTCTGCTACCTGTTCTTCAATCTGGAGATATTCACAGCGTCGGGTGGCGAGTTCGTCGCCTACACGATGACCTATGTGCTGGTGAACCTGGTCATGCAGAACTCGCTGTTCGGGCGGTGGCGCTGGCCGTGGATCTCCGAGCTTTACGAATACATCCAATCCGTCCACCTGGCGCCGGCACTCATCTCGGTGCTCCGCAATCCCAGCAAGCCGACCTTCAAGGTGACGGCCAAGGATGAATCGGTCGATGAATCGCGGCTGTCCGAGCTCGCGCGCCCCTTCTACATCATCTTCCTGCTGCTGCTCGTCGCGGTCGGATTCACTATCTACAAGGTGATCGCCGAGCCCTACCGCGCCGAAATCACCATGGTCGTGGGCGGTTGGAACATCTTCAATCTCATCCTGGCCGGCTGCGCCCTCGGCGTGGTTTCGGAGCGCCGCGAGGCGCGGACCAGCCGGCGCGTCGCGGTCGAACGGCGTTGCGAAGTGCAGTTGCCCGACGGCAATTGGGCCAAAGGAGCGATCGTGGACGTCTCCAGCGGCGGCATGGGCATTCGCCTGCAGGGAAATGTCGCCGAACTGCCGCGCGGAGGAAATAGTCGTGTCCGCTTCACGCCGCTGACCGCGCTCGAGGACAACCAGCTCGACATCTACATCCGCAACGTGAGCGCCGGCAGCAAGCAGACCATGGTCGGTGCCCGGTTCCGGCCAGAACGGGCCCAGGACTACCGGCTTATCGCCGATCTCCTCTATGCCAACTCGTCGGTCTGGGAGACCCAGCAACGCAGTCGCCAGGTCAATATCGGTGTCATCGCCGGGACGCTGCAGTTCCTGGGGACGGCTTTCTACCAGACCGGGCGCGGACTGGGCTACCTGATGCGCTTCTCGGGAGGCTTCCGCCGCAAACCGCAGCAGGAGTCCAACTGATGCAGTGGAGGCACGTGCGTGGCGTCGTCCTGGCATTCTGGGCGATGGCGGCCTGGCCGGCATCCGCCCAGCAACCCCAGCCGTTCGACATGTCGCCCGAGCGCCAGACGGAGTCTCCGGCCGCGACGCAACCGCCACCGGCCCCCGAGCCGCCGGCAACCATCGAACCGCAGGCGCCCCAGGCCACGCCGGCTCCCGAGCCGCCGCCCGTAAGCCCGGTCCGCTATCTCATTCCCTTTGACACCCTCCAACTGACCGGGGAGACCGCGCGGCAGGGCATGACCGTCTTCCTGACCGATGACGAGGCCCAGGCCCCCGTTGCGCTCAATGTCGGCTATCTCAACGCGGTGGTCGCAGCACCGGAGGCTTCCGAACTGCGCGTCGACATAAACGGCACCAACGTGCTGGCGGCGCCGATTTCATCATCCGCAGCCACGACCGACGTCAGGATCGATGTCCCCGCCGGGACACTGCGCCCGGGCCCGAACCTTGTGGAATTCTCGGCTGTACAGCGGCACCGTACCGATTGCTCGGTGGCCTCGACCTATGAGCTTTGGACGCGGATCGATCCTTCGCGGACGTTTCTCTCTTTTGGCACGCCCGGTGCGGGATCGGTCTCGCGCCTCGCCGACCTTGCGGCGACAGGGTTCGATGACGTGGGGGAAACGGTGCTGCATCTGGTCGCGCCTGACCTCGAGCGACCCGAGGCCAGGCAGGCAGCCCTGGCGCTCGCGCAGGCGCTCGGCCTGGCGCTTCGCGTTCCGGATACAACGGTTGAGATCGCCGATGGAATTGCCGCGCCGGCACCGGGCGCGCTCAACGTGGTGCTGGCGACGGCCGATGCCTTGCCGGCAGAGGTGGCTTCACTCGGCATCGAGGCCAAGGCCGGTCCCGTCGCCGCCTTTGCCAAGGTCGGGGATACGAACGTGCTGGTTGTCTCGGGGCCAGACTGGGCAGGCGTGGATCTGGCGGTCCGGAGCATTGGCGGCGAGAACGGGTCCAACCCCGGCTTCCTGAGGTCGCGCGCCGACCTGGCCTACCCGATCCCGCTTGTGACCGGTTCGACCGAAATAGCCCTGGCCGATCTCGGTGTGCAGACCAGCGAGTTCAACGGCCGCCGCTTTACTACCTCGTTCGAGTTCGCGCTGCCGTCGGACTTCTATTCCAACATGTTTGGTCAGGCGACGCTGCTGCTCAACGCCGCCTATTCGAGCGACGTTCTTCCCGAGAGCCAGTTCAACATCTACGTCAACGGCCAGATCGCGTCCTCCACGCCGGTGTTGCGAACCGAGCGCGGCTTTTCTCGCGACACGCCCATCAAGATACCGATGACGAACTTTCGGGCCGGCCGGAACCGGGTCGATATCGAAGTGCTGCTTCATACCGCTGCCGACGAGGCCTGCCCGCCGGGCCTCACGCAGACGGCTCCAAACCGGTTCCTGCTATCGGCCAACAGCCGTCTCCAGATCCCCAATTTCGGTCGCATCGCGGTCGCGCCGGACCTGGCTGCCTTCGCCGGCACCGGCGCGCCCTATGTCGGTGCCAGCCCCCAGCCTGTGGTGGTGGCGGCGGGGCAGGACACGCTCGCCTCGGGGCTCACCTGGTTGACGCGGGTGGCGGTAGCGGCAGGCGAAGCCGTTCCCGTGATCGTGGTGCCGCCCGAACAATTGAACCCAGCCGCGAACGCGCTGGTCGTTTCGCCGCTGCCGGTATTGGGCGCGCAGACGGCTATCCGCAGCGGGGTGGCCCAAAGCAATGGGCCCGGACGGGGCGGGGTAGGTGATGATGCACTGCTCGACAGTTTCAGGAGTGCCTCGGGCAACGGCGGTCCCTTTGAAGGGATTGCCGATTGGCTTGCCCGGCAGTTCGACCTGCAGCCGCAGGATTTCTGGCCGGTCCATCCCAACGACGCCGACTTCGTGCCGAAATCGGCCGATGCCGTCATCATGTCCCAGGTGCATCAACCCGAAGGGGGGATATGGACCTACCTAACGATCCCCGACGAGAAGTTCTTTCTTGATGGGACGCGCAGGCTCGTTCGGACAGACAACTGGCGGGCCATTGCCGGCCGCATCAGCACCCTTGGCGCGGCCGATGCTGCCGTGACGACCGTTCGGCCCAATAACAAGACCCTCATCGCCACCCAGCCGCCATCCCTCGCCAACTATCGCCTGATTGCGGCCAACTGGCTTTCAGCAAACGTCATGGAGTTCACCCTGCTGCTCGCCGGCCTCGCCGTATTGCTCACTCTCGCCACCTGGGCGCTTCTCAAGACTGTGGGACGCAAGGGATGAGGTGGCTTTGGTGGCTCGCGGGTGCAGCGATGGCTTGCGTGACGGCGACCGGCCTGGCGGCGTCGCCGGCAGAGCCGACCATCACCGCCCAGGAGTGGCAGACTTATCGCAACCACTTCGTCAGCGCCGAGGGGCGTGTGGTGGATAACGGCAATAACAACCTCAGCCACAGCGAGGGCCAGGGCTATGGCCTGCTGCTCGCCGTGCTTGCCCAGGACCGCCCGACCTTCGAGGCGATCTGGTCGTTCACCCGCACCGAACTGATGGTGCGCGACGACGGACTGGCGGCGTGGCGCTGGGAGGAAGACAAGTCCCCGCACGTCACCGATACCAACAACGCGAGCGACGGAGACATCCTGATCGCCTATGCGCTCGCAATGGCGGGCGAGGCCTGGAATGAACCCGAAAAGACCGACGCTGCCAGGCGGATCGTTGAGAGCCTGGGGCGCGAGATGCTCGTGGAGGTTCGCGGCAACATGCTGGTCCTGCCGGGCAAGGACGGTTTCTCGGCAACGCAGCGACCTGACGGCCCTGTGGTCAATCCGTCCTACTGGATCTTCGAGGCGGCGCCGGTCTTCGCGGGCCTCACGCCCCAGATTGCGTGGGCGAGGATTGCCGAGGACGAGATGAAGGTTCTCGCCCTGGCTGGAGAAAACGCCGCCGGCCTGCCGCCCGACTGGGTTTCGCTGTCCTCCCGCAAGCCCAAGCCAGCCGAGGGCTTTCCGCCGGAATTCGGTTACAACAATATCCGCATCCCGCTCTACCTGATGCGTTCCGGTGCTGGCCCTGAGCGCCTTGCGCCTTACATCCGCATGGTCGGCGAGGACGGCCTGCTGCGGGTCGACGTGACGACGGGCGAGGCCAAGGAGCACCTGACCGAGCCCGGCTACAGGATCATCGGCGCGGCCTTGAACTGCGTGCTGACGGGAGAGCCGGTTCCCGCCGATTTGCAGGCCTTTTCTCCGACGAGCTATTTTGCCGCCACGCTGCAGCTGTTGACGCTCGATTTCCTGCGCCGGGATGCACCAATGTGTCTGGAGGGAGGGACTGCACGATGAAGGCACTGCTTCGTTTGCTTGTCTTGGCGATGCTTCTAGGGCAGGCCTCCACCGCAACGGCCCAGGCCCCTGCGGCTTCGGGCGAGACGGCTGCGCCGGCGCCGACCGCGCAGACAGGCACGCCCGACGAGACCGCCCTCAGATACTTCGCGCGCCAGGGCGATACCAAGCGCGTGGAGGCTGAGATAGCCCGCCTCAAGGCGCTCTATCCCGACTGGCAGCCGCCCGCCAACCTGCTGGCCAACGACTACACGCCGGACCCCGCCATCGAGCACATCTGGGAGCTCTATGGACAGGGCGATTTCGCCGGGGCCCGGGCGGCCATCGCCGCCAAGCAGAGCGCCGATCCTGCTTTCACGCCCAGCGAAGACCTGCTCCACAGCCTCGATGTGGGGGAGGCGGGCGTCAGGCTGCGCAACGCTTCCGACGCCGCACAGTACGAAACCGTCGTCTCCATTGCCGCCCAGACGCCTGAGCTTTTGACATGCGCCAGCGTGGACAACCTCTGGCGAGTTGCCGAGGCCTTCATCAAGACAGACAAGACGCCGCGGGGCCTAGACGCCTATAAATATATCCTGACCAACTGCACCGACCCTCAGATTCGCCTGGCCACGGTGCAGAAGGCGATGTCGCTCCTGCCGCGGGCCGACCTCGACCCGCTCCTCGCACTGGAACGGCCCGGGCCAGATGGCGCGGGAGAGTTCACCCCGATCCGTCTCGATCTCGCACGCGACGCCATTGCCGAGGTCTTGACCGGAAAGGTCGGCAAAGCCAGCGATGCCGACGTGAGCCTGCTCGAAAGCAGCGCCCGGCAGACCAAGGTACCCGACGATCTCCGCCTGCTCGGCTGGTATGCCCTGAACCAGAAGAAGCCGGCCGACGGTCGCGACTGGTTCGAAATGGCGACGGCCGCCGACCCGGGCGCGCTTTCCGCTCACGGGCTCGCCGTCGCTCTGCTCGATCTCGACCGCCCCGGCGAAGCCGAGCAGGCGCTCGCCGCCTATAGCGGCGACAGCGAAGAACTCACCAGCCTCTACCTCACGGCTGCCTCTGCCCTCCTGGCGCAGGATCCGCGCCCGGAACTCAAACCCGAGGTGCTCGATCGCATCGTCCAGGAGACCATGGCTGCGCATAATGCCAAGGCGGCGCAGGAACTGGGCTGGTATGCCTATGCGTTCGAACAGCCTCAGACTGCCGCGCAATGGTTCAAGCTTGCGACCACCTGGGATCCTCAGGACGAACCGTCCGCCTACGGCCTTCTGGTCGCGAGCGACGCTCTCAAGGACACGCAGACCGTACGCGAGATCAAGTCGCAGTGGTCTGCGAAGTCGGCGCGTATCGCCAATTTCGGTCAGGCGACCGGCAAGCGAAGCGAGATAACGCCGACCGCATCGCCCGCGGAGGCGCCTGCGCCCAAAGTCGCCGTGACGTCCACCCCGCCACCGGCATCGGCACGCTCAAGCAGCCGATCGTGTGCCACCTTCGTTTCCCCAGGGAGCCTTTCAGCAAGTCAGGCCCTCGCGCGTGGCTGGTGCCTGATGGACCTCGAGAGGCCTGCCGATGCCGTTGCCAATTTCGCGCGGGCCCTCGAGTCGTCGGCCGGCCAGGTGCGGAGCGATGCCGCCTATGGGCAAGCTCTGGCTTATATCCGGCTCGGGTTGCCAGATTACGCCATGGTGGCGGCTGCGGCCGCCCCGCTCACCCAGAAGCGCATCAACGAACTCCAGATCGCAATCCACACCAAGGCCGCCCTGGCGGCCTACGAGATCGGTGACTACAAGAATGCGCTTCGGGCGCTGGATGAGCGCGCCCGGTATGCGCCCGAACAGAACGACTTGCTGACGCTACGCGCGTGGTCCTACTACCACCTGCGCCGCTATCGAGAGGCGCAACAGATCTTCGCAGCCGTGGCGGCGACGGGATATCAGGATGCTGTCGCCGGTCTGGATGCCGCCCAGACCGCCCTCCGCATCCAGTCGGAACGCGGCTTCTAGGAACCCCGAACAGCTGTTTGACTAAGTGGTATCCATACACTATCCATACAGATAGTGACGTGGATGGACAAAGTGGCACGCTCGAAAATCCCCTCCTGGCAGCCGAAGATCGATCGCGACGAGGGTCCGATGTACCTCGCAATTGCCGACGCACTTGCCGCGGACATCGCCAGCGGCGCGCTGGCGCCCGGTGCCGCGTTGCCCTCCCAACGGGCGCTGGCCTCGGCTCTGGGCGTCGACTTCACCACGATCAGCCGTGCCTATAACCATGCCCGCGATCGGGGGCTCATAGAAGGGCGCGCGGGGCAGGGTACCTTTGTGCGCATGCGTGGCGTGTCACGCCAGCAATCGGCCCTCACGGGCGTCGACATGAGCATGAACCTGCCGCCCTTGTTCGACGATCAGGCGCTGGCGGCGAGAATGTGGCGCGAGATCGCCGATATCGAGCAAACCGGCGGATTGCCCCTGCTGCTGCGGTACCAGGAGGCTGGCGGCGGAATGGAGGATCGCGCTGCGGGAGGCGAGTGGCTGGCTTCAAGGATCGGCGCCGTCGAGCCCGGGCGCGTTATCGTCACGGCCGGCGCGCAGGGCGCGTTGGCGGCAATCATGGGGACGCTTGCCGCAGCGGGCGAGGCGATCTGCGTGGAAGAACTGACATATCCCGGGCTGCGCGCCTTGGCGGCCTTCACGGGGGTGCGCCTCGTTCCCCTAAGCATGGATGGAGAAGGGTTGCTTCCGGATGCCTTCGAAAGGGCTTGCCGGGCAGAGAAGCCCAAGGCGCTCTATTGCATGCCCACGATCCACAACCCCACTACCGCGAACATGCCGCTGGAGCGCCGCGAAGCCATCGCCGCGATTGCCCGCGCCCATGGGGTTCCGATCATCGAAGACGACGCCTACGGGATGCTGCCGGTCAGTGGTGAGCCGACATTGGCCAAACTCGCGCCCGACTTGGTGTACTACGTGGGAGGCGTAGCCAAGACGCTGTCGCCGGCATTGCGCATTGCTTACCTCGTGGCTCCCGATCTGCGCGCCGCCTCGCGCCTCGTCGGCGGCGTGAGGGCAACGACCCTGATGGCTTCGCCGCTCTCGACCGCCATTGCGACGCGCTGGATAACGAGCGGCACGGCCCAAGGCGTCCTGAGTGCCATCCGCCGTGCGACTGACGAGCGCAACCGGTTGGCCCGTCGGCTGCTCCCCGGCGCTATCATGAACGACGCCGGCTTCCACGCATGGTTGCCTCTCGGCCATGGCTGGCAACGCGGGGCTTTCGTTTCCCACCTGCGCAACGCCGGCATCGGCGTTGTCGCCAGCGATGCATTCGCGGTTGGCGCTGCGACGGAGGCTGTACGTCTTAGCCTGGGAAGCGCTGGAACTGTGGCCGACCTGGAGCGCAGCCTGAATGTAATCGCCGATCTGCTCGATAACCCTGGCCCGCTCTCCGAAATGATCGTCTAGCGCTGACGTGCTTGCATACGGCGCCTGTATTCTATACATACAATAGCAATAGTGTATGCGTATGTGTATAAACTGTATGTATAGCAGGAGAAGGCGATGACGACGCTTGTGTCCGAGGAGACCCATTTCGACAGCGAGCCCCGACCCATCTGGCCGGCCATGCTCAACGGCATGCGCTGCCGCTGTCCGCGTTGCGGGAAGGGGCGGCTTCTGCACAGCTATCTCAAGGTGAACGACCGCTGCTCGGAATGTGGCGAGGAGTTCTTCCACCACAGGGCCGACGATCTGCCGCCTTATGTGGCCATCATGATCGTTGGCCACATCCTGGTGACCATAATGTTCCACATGGAGACGATCGGGGCGGGGAGTCCCTTCGTCTACCTGGCGGTATTCGTGCCGCTTTCCATCATCATGCCACTTGCGATGCTGCCTTCGATCAAAGGGGCGGTCGTAGGGCTGCAATGGTCTCGGCGCATGCATGGATTCGCAGGGGCTGGCCGGATGGAGAGTAAGCCGGAGTTGACCCAATGAACCCTACCGAATTGTGGATCATCGCGGGTATCGTCGCTCTCTTCGTGGCCCTGCTGACGGCTATCGGGTGGGGGATGCTCCAAACGCGCGGGCTGGATCGCCCTGCGATCGACCGCGGGCCAATCACTGATTGATTGAGCCGCGGAGGCGCCCATCTGGTGCTCCCCTGGATAATCAGCTCTTGCTATTGAACGCTCCGGTCGCACAGGCCGGGGCGTTTTTCACATCGTGCATGGGCTTGCCCGATACCCATTGACATCGGGAAGGAGTCGTCCTCACATAGACTGTAAGGAAAGTTACCAGACAGTCGTGAGCCGCATGGAAGTCTTGGCCGGAAGCCCCCGTCTTCTACGAAATCTCAATGAGAAAGCTGTGCTGGAGCGCCTGCTCGACCAGGGCTCGCTGACCCGCATGGAACTCGAGGCCTTCACCGGCCTCTCCAAGCCGGCCGTCTCAGACCTGCTGCGCCGCCTCGAAAGCGCTGGGCTGATCCGCAAGGATGGCGAGAAGGCGGGAACCTATGGTCCCAAGGCGGGGCTGTGGTCGCTCGAGCCGCGCTCTGCCTGCGTGGCGGGTGTCGGGGTTACTCCCCATGGTCTCAACGTTGCGGTCGCGGACATCACCGGCAATCTACTGGCCGAAGTCCACTCGCCCAAGAAGCCATCCGAGCTCTACCAGGCCGGCCCAGAGCTCCATCGCGTGATCGATGAAGCGACCCGGGCGGCAGGCATATCGATCAAGAACCTGGACCAGGTCGTGGTCGGGCTGCCCGGCATCGTCGATATCCAGACAGGTCACCTTCGCAAGGGCCAGCAACTGCGGAACTGGGAGGGTTTCGATATCCCGGCCTCCCTCATGTCTTCGCTCGGACACAACCACGTCGTCGTGGAAAATGACGTCAACCTGGTCGCGCTGGAAGAAATGGCGGTTGGAGCTGCCAAGGGCGTCCAGACCTTCGTGCTCTTCTGGGTCGGGGAGGGCGTCGGCGGCGCTCTCGTGCAGGCAGGTCGGCTGGTGCGGGGCACGACCGGGAGCGCCGGTGAACTTGGCGGCGCTATCGTGCCCGAGCGGATCGCGGCGCCCGGGGAACCGGTCAGGGTTACGCTGCTTGAAAACCTGCTTTCGGTCGAAGGCATCGAAGCGCTGCTGGCCGAGCACGGCCTGGCGGGCGGCGACCATGCGGAGGCGGTGGCCCGGGCGGTCAAGGCGGCCGAGCAGCACGCGGCGTTCATCGAAGAGCTCGCCTATCGCTTTGCGGTGGGCCTTGCCGGCGCGATCGGTATTCTGGATCCCGACATGGTGGTGCTGGCCGGCGACATTGGCCAGGGAGGCGGACGGGTCCTTGCGCAGCGCGTCAGTGCGCTGCTGGCCCGGCTTCCGATCGCATTACCCCAAATCGTCCCGACTGCGGTCAGCGAGAACGCCGTTCGCGCCGGGGCTATCGAACTCGCGCTCGAATACACACGCGAGCGAGTGTTCACGGGAGGCAGCGCGGCACGCGGCCTCCCGTGAGGAACTACGCCTGACAGTTGAAAAATGACGACAAACGAGTCCCAGGAGGACAACATGCATAAGGCGAGTAGCAGCACAAGACGCCGGGGCGGTATCTCCGGCGTGTTGGAGGGAATTCGGACAGGCTTTCTGGCAACGGCGATGGGCGCGGCCCTGCTTTCGGGCACACTCGTTACCGCCCAGCCGGCGTTAGCCGAAGTCCCGCTCGATCAGCTGGTTCGCATCGTGGCGGAAGGCGGCAGCAGCTTCACCCGCACCTTCAATCCGTTTTCGCCCACCACGCGATGGGTCAGCCTGCGTACGATGTACGAGCCACTGATGATCCAGAACTACGCCACGGGAAAGCTCGATCCGTGGCTGGGGACGGACTACAAGTGGTCCGACGACGCCCTGAGCCTCACAGTGACGTTGCGCAACGACGTCAAGTGGTCCGATGGGCAGCCCTTCACCGCCGACGATGTGGTCTTCACCTTCAACCTGATGCGCGACAATCCCGGTCTCATCGGGCCGGCATCGGGGGCGTTCGGGCAATATCTCAAATCCGTCGAGGCGGTCGATCCGACTACGGTCAAGTTCACGTTCTCGACGACCTATACACCCGGCCTCTATTCGCTCGTCGACCAGTTCATCGTTCCCGAGCACGTCTGGAAGGATGTGAAGGATCCGGTGACGTTCGAGAATGCCGACCCGGTCGGGACCGGCCCCTTCACCACAATCGACGCCTTCGGTACGGACCGCTACCAGGTCACGCAGAACCCGAACTACTGGCAGCCACTCAAGATCCAGGGCGTCTTCGTCCAGGGCTTCAACGGCAACGACCAGGTGAGCGCCGCCGTTCTTTCGGGCAATATCGACTGGGGTGGACTGGTTCCCGATCCGGACACCACCTTCGTGCCTCTCGATCCTGAGCATTTCGGCTACTGGTGGCCGCGCACGTCCGTCGTGTTGCTTCAGGCCAACACCACCGATCCCAGCCTGGGCGACGTCAATGTCCGCAAGGCCATCAGCATGGCGCTCGATCGGCAGCGCATGATCAACACGGGTGTGTGGGGTAAGTCCGTGCCGGCCAACGCCACCGGCCTGCCGGAAGCCCCGTTCAAGGATTGGCTTGATGCCAAGGTAATCGCGGATGGGCAGGGCTGGGTGAGCATGGATCCCGATGCCGCCAACAAGCTGCTCGACGATTCCAGCTATGCCAAAGGCCCCGACGGCATCCGTGTCGGCAAGGATGGCAAGCCGCTCAAGTACGATATCATCGTTCCCTCGGGGTGGAACGACTGGGTTTCTGCCTCCCAGATCGTCGCGGAAAACCTCAAGGATATCGGCATCGACGTTACCTTGCGCACGACGACCGCGGATAGTTGGACCAACTCGACCTTCACCGGTCAGTTCCAGCTCTCGCTTGGCACCGCCCAGCGCACGGCAACCCCGTTCGAGTTCTACCGCAACAACATGGCGACGACTTCGGTCAAGCCCGTCGGCACGGCCTCCCCGAACAACCAGCAACGCTATGGCGATCCGAAGGTCGATGAGCTGCTCTCCAAGTTTGCGGCTTCGACCGACGCGAGCGAGCAAAAGGCGATCATCGCTGAGCTCGAGGGCATGTTCTCGCAGGCAGCGCCCGCCATCCCGCTCTACGAACAGCCCGATTGGGGACTCTATAACACCCGGCGCTTCACCGGCTTCCCCAATGAGAAAGACCCCTACGCGCCGCTCAGCCTGCAGATGACCAACGGTCCGCTGCTCGTCTGGCCGCATCTCGAACGTCGCGCCGAGTAGGCACGGCTCGGGGGCTCCCGTCCGTCCCTTCGGATGGGAGCCTCCGCTCACGGGAGGGAACCCAATGTACTATGTCTTGAAGCGGCTGGCGTTCTACCTGCTGGCAGCATTCGTCGCCATCACGGTGAACTTCTTCATACCCCGGCTTACCCCTGGCGATCCGGCCTCAACGATCGTGGCCACCTACTCCACGTCCATGAACGCGGAGTCACTGCAGGCCCTCAAGACGGCCTATGGCCTGACCGACGACCCTCTGGTGCAGCAGTATTTCACCTACCTGGGCAACATCTTCAAAGGCGATTTTGGGCGCTCTCTTTCGCAGTTTCCGGCGCCGGTTCTTTCGGTCATCGGGGCGGGCTTCGGTTGGTCGGCCCTGCTTGGGCTCACTGCCGTGTTCCTCAGCTTCATCATCGGATCGGGGCTCGGCGCGCTGGCTGCCTGGCGGCGCGGAGGCTTCTTCGACCGCGTGACCCCTCCGGTGCTGCTGTTCCTGGGCTCGTTCCCGTACTTCTTCCTGGCGCTCCTGCTGTTCTACGTCTTCTGCTTTAAGCTCGGTTGGTTCCCGATGGGCAACGCCTATTCGAGCGTCAATCCGCCGCCCTTCACGCTCGCCGGCATCGGAGACGTCCTACTGCATCTGATGATGCCGGCCTTCACGATCGTTCTCGTTTCCCTCGGGCCGTGGACGCTCAACATGCGCAACGCCATGATCGGAGTGCTGAGCGAGGACTACCTGACGCTGGCCGAAGCCAAGGGGCTCCCGCCCCGGCGGGTACTTTTCGACCATGCGGTGCGAACGGCGCTGCTGCCCAATATTACGGCGCTGGGCGCCGCAATCGGGGGCGTGTTCTCGGGGCAGTTGCTCACCGAAATCGTCTTCACCTATCCCGGACTTGGTTACGCGCTCATGCGGGCCGTGAGCGCAGTGGATTACCCGCTGATGCAAGCCCTGTTTCTCATCATCACGCTCTCGGTGCTTGCCGCAAACTTCCTCGTCGACACCGTTTACGTGTTCCTCGATCCGCGCGTCCGCGCCGGTGGGGAGGCATAATTGGCCCTTATCGATACATTTAGCGCTCGTGCGCGCCGGCAGATGCTGGGGTCCGTTCCGGTTGCGGTCGGTCTGGTTATCCTCGGGACGCTGATCCTCGTGTGCGCCCTCGCGCCGTGGATTGCTCCCTATCATCCGACGCGGGCCGTTGGCGGCATCAACGAACCTCCGTCGTTGGCACATCTTTTCGGCACGACCGGGCAGGGACAGGACGTTCTCAGCCAGTTCCTCTATGGCGGGCAGAACACCCTCTGGGTGGCCTTCGCCATCGCCGTCCTCACCACGCTGATCGCGCTCGTCGTGGCATTGACCAGTGCCTATTTCAGAGGTTGGGTCGATGACGCGCTGACCCTGGTTTCGAATGTCTTTCTCGTCATTCCAGGCCTGCCGCTCGTCGTGGTGCTGGCGGCGTTCCTGCCGCCCGGCTCGCTCACCATCATTATCGTCCTCACCCTGACGGGTTGGGCTTTCGGGGCGCGACTTTTCCGCTCGCAGGCACTCTCGCTGCGCGAACGGGAGTTCATCGCGGCGGCCGAGGATGTCGGGGAGAGCCGGTGGCGCATAGTGGCGATCGAACTGCTGCCGAATATGGGCTCGGTCGTTGCCGCGTACTTCGTCAACCAGGTGATCTTTGCCATCACCGCCCAGGCCTCGCTCGAGTTTCTCGGGCTGGGCAATGGCGGGCAGGTGACCTGGGGGACGATGCTGTTCTGGGCCCAGAACACCTCGGCATTGATCCGTGGGGCCTGGTGGACATTCGTGGTTCCCGGCATGGCCATCGCGCTCACCGCCTTCTCGCTGGCTCTCATCAACAACGCCGTGGACGAACTGGGCAATCCGCGCCTGCGCGCCGACAGGCTTCTGCGCCGCGCAGGCTTCCGCAAGCCCAGCGCCTCCCTCATGACCCCGGTGAAGCGCAATGACTGAGCAACCCGCACTCGAAATCTCGAACCTGAGCGTCGGTTATGCGGGGGAAAGCGGCATAATCCCGGCAGTCGAGGACGTATCACTCTCCATTGCCCCCGGTGAGTTCGTCGGGCTCGCAGGCGAGTCCGGCTGCGGCAAGTCGACGATCGCCCAGTCGATCCTGCGTCTGCTGCGCGCGCCGGGCGTCATCACGGGAGGGACCATCCGCATCTGCGGGAGCGATGTGCTCTCCTCGGACGACGACAAGGTACGTGCCCTGCGCTGGCGCACGGCATCCATCGTGCTGCAGAATTCGCTGACCTCGCTCAACCCGGTCAAGCGCATCGGCTGGCAACTCCAGGAGGTGCTCGATCGCGCCAAAGGCAGCGAGACGGCCCGGCGAACCCCCGCCGAGCTTCTGGAAATGGTCGATATCGACCCCGCCCGCTTGCGAGCCTTTCCGCACCAGCTCTCGGGTGGTCAGCGACAGCGCGTCGTGATCGCCATGGCGCTCGCCCTGTGTCCTGCGCTCGTTATCCTCGATGAGCCCACCACCGCGCTCGATGTGATCGTGCAGCAGGAGATATTCGTCACGGTCAAGGCTTTGCAGCAACGCATGGGCTTTGCCGTCCTGCTCATCACCCACGATCTGCCCTTGCTCTTCGATGTCGCGGACAGGATTGCCGTGATGAAGGATGGCAGGATCGTCGAAAACGCGACCATCGAGGACTTCCGCCGAAACCCCAGGCATCCCTATTCTCGTGTCCTGATCGAGGCGACGCCTCGGTTGAACCTCTCCGGGCCGGGTTCGGCGCGGCCGCCGTCGGCTGCTCATCCGGTCCTGGAGACGGCGCATCTGAGGAAAACCTATGGCGACGCCCCCTGGTCGCACGCATCCGCCCTGGTAGCCGTCGATGATGTTTCGCTGCGGGTCGCGCCCAGTGAGATCGTGGCCATTGTCGGTGCGTCAGGCAGCGGGAAATCCACGCTGGGACGCATGGTGACGGGTCTCATTCGCCCGACCTCGGGCGACATTCTGCTCGACGGTCGCCCACCGGTGCCCGTCTCGCAGCGCAGGAAGGGGCAATCCCGCGCGGCCCAGATGGTCTTCCAGGACGTCTATGGTTCGCTCAATCCCCTGCATACGATCGGCCATCACCTCCGCCGCGCGGTCATCTCCGCGCCCAGTGGCGGCAGGGACGTTGCCAGGCGGGTTGACGACCTGCTGGCCGAGGTCGGGCTGACGCCTCCCTCCAATTACCTCGATCGTCGTCCGCACGAATTGTCGGGCGGCCAGCGTCAGCGCGTGGGCCTCGCTCGTGCCCTGGCGGCATCGCCAAAGCTTCTGGTGGCGGACGAACCCGTCTCGATGCTCGACGTTTCCATCCGCCGCGACATCCTCAGTCTCATTGCGCGGCTGCGCGACGAACAGGGCGTGGCTGTTCTCTACATCACGCACGACGTGATCAGCGCAGGCTACATCGCCGATCGGATCGTGGTCATGCACCGCGGCCAGATCGTTGAGGAGGGCCCCGCCAAGGCGGTGCTCGCCAATCCCCGGCACGACTACACCCGCCGCCTCATCGCCGCCGTTCCAGGCGGCATCGCTCCGGCCGACGCGGCCGCCCTCCAACCAGCGACCTGAACATGACAAGTCTCACTGTCCCTCCAATTCGTGTCGGCATAGACGGCCGAAAGTTCCCTCGTGCCTCCGAACTGGGTCCGATCAAACTCATCGAGCGCTGCGCCGAACTCGGCCATGAAGGTGTCTTCTTCCGCACGGTGCTCGATGTCTCGCCCACCCTCGACCGTGGCTTCCTGCGCGCGGTCAAGCAGCGCGCCGATGATTTCGGCCTCTACCTCGAAATGGGCCTGGGCAAGATCAACCCCTACAACACCCCCGAAGCCCCCGAAGTGCGCGATGTCGGCAAGGGCGACTACCTGCTCGGCATGACCCGCATGATCGAGGCCACCACCGAGATCGGCTGTACGGCGCTCTGGGGCGATACCGCGAACTATCAGCGGCACGACTGGGGCCTCCATGCCATCGACCGCTATCGCACCGACGTCACCTGGGAGGACCAGCTCGACGCTACGCGGAAGTTCCTGCTGCGGCTTGCGCCGGTGCTCAAGGATCATGGGGCCGTCGTTGCCATCGAGACGCACGAGGAAATCACCACGACCGAGATCGTGCGGCTGATCGAGGCTGTAGGCACGGACGTGGCCGGTGTCACGCTCGACCTGGCTAACGTCGTGGTGCGCGGGGAGGATCCGGTGGCGGCCACCCGGCGCGTGGCGCCCTATGTGCGCAAGACCCACATGCGGGACCTCATTCTCTTCGAGCGCCCGATGGGGTTGGAGCGACAGATCCGCGCCATCGGCGACGGACTTATCGATTGGCAAGCCGTGCTTGGCGCGCTCTTCGCTGCCGGGGTCAATCCCAACTTCACCATCGAGAATGTCTGGGGTCCGGACAGGAATCAGATTCCGCTCTTCGATCCGGATTGGCAGGCCCGTCAGCCCGATGCCGAACTCGGCGAGATCCTCGAACTCATCCGTCTTTCGCGCCTCTTCGAGGCCGCGGTCCGTGCCGGCACGATGCCGCCGCCGGACGACTACTATTCCGTCCAGGCCGATCTCCCCGAGCTGGAAGGTTTCGTCGAGCGTAGCGCTCGAGCCCTCAAATCCGCGGCAGCAGCCCTCGCCGCCGCAAAGGAGTGATGTTTAGATGAATTACCCGCTCAAGGTCCTCGTCATCGAGGCGCATCCGGACGAGGCCGAAATGTATGCCGGCGGCACCATGCGGCTCCTCGCCGACAAGGGCGCTGCCGTCAAGTTCATGTCCCTGACCAACGGCGACGCCGGCCACCATCTCATGGAACGCGGGCCGCTCAAGCGTCGACGCGCCCGTGAGGCCTACGCCGCGGCTCGCCTCTTGGGTGTGCTCGACTATGAAATTCTCGATAATCACGACGGCGAGTTGATGCCCGACCTGGCGCTGCGCCAGAAGGTCATCTCGGCCATCTGCCGCTGGCAGGCCGACGTGGTGATCACCTTCCACGACGAGTGTGATGGGCACCTGGACAACCGCAACGCCGCCAGGGTCGTGCGCGAAGCCGTCGGCTTCTCAGGCAATGCCAACATCGTGGGCGATGTGCCGGCCCTCGAGCGTGCTCCCATCTGCCTCAAGATGACCGACTATGGCGCGATTGGCGTCCATCGGCATGATGTGGTCTTCGATGGCGACGCCTCGATCGAGGCCAAGCTGAAAGCTTGTGCCGCCCACGCAACCCAGTTCCTCGAATACGCACCATTCGAGCGCGGCTTCCTGGACGAAGCAGAGGTCGCCACCGACTGGCCGTCGCAACGCGCCCTGGTCCTCAAGCACTGGCCCGAATTCATGTATGCCCTCGAGGAAATGCGGCCCGCCCTGCGAGCGCGCTACGGCGAGGCTCGAGGCAATGCGATCCAGTTCGCCGAGAGCTTCGACCTTGCGGGATACGGCCGCAAGGTGACGAGCCAGGAGGTGGCTGACGTCTTCGGCATCTAGCGAGTTCGGGCCCACTCCCTGGCCCGCCCTGAGCGCCGCGGTTCCGAAAGGGCCGCGGCGTTTCGTTTGCCTGCCTACCTAAATGTGTATCAAAAACGTATTGCGTATGTATCCAATTGATGCAAGGCTCACATCGTCAGTGGATAGCGGAGCAACTTGCCTGAAAGCCAGGCAAAGTGCTCATAATCGCGACAGATAGGGAACGTCTGCGATAGCGCTAGTCGGACAACCGGTGCTTCTCAACTGAAGTGCTGGGTGTCGACTGATGTGCTCGGTGTGAATCATCTCTAGGAGAAAGATGATACAATATTGAGTGCGGTTAGGCGTATGTGAGGGGCGGCCTCTCTCGACACGAACCGCGTCCGCCGCGGCGACGGGAGTGGTGCAGCCAGACGTCAAACGGCTTGCAAGGAGAGAGACATGGCCGCAGGCAACAATTCATCCAAACCTGAGGGAATTTCCCGTCGGGCCCTTCTGGCCGGCATGGCCGGCACCGCACTAGCGGGTGCGCTCGCCCCGGGCCTCATCGGCACTGCCCGGGCTGCCGGCAACGGCAAGATCGATCTGGGCGGCTATGCCGGTCCGGAACTGACGACGGAGCCGGTAACACTCCGCTTCATGCGCCAGGACTTTACGCCAGACGTCAACGCGCTGCTCGAAGGTGCCTATGCCGAGTTCACCGCGGCATACCCCAACATCACCATCACCGAAGAAAAGGTGCCGTACGGCGACCTGCAGAAGAAGCTGCTTGTCTACATCGCCTCCAACGATGCGCCCGACATCATGATGGGGCGCACGGATTTCGCCGACGCCTACCACGCCGGCAAGGTAGCGCTGCCGCTCCAGGACTATTTTGCGCCCGAATACGTCGCCGATATTCCCGAGAACTTGCGCAACGCCGCCTCTTCGGGTGGCAACCTCTACTGCGTGCCTTGGGAAACCAGCGTCATGCTGCTCTATTTCAACCGCGACCTCTTCGAAAAGGCCGGCGTCCCAACGCCTCCCGAAGTCGAAGGGCTCGAGGGCGGCTGGACCGACGAAGAACTCATCGCGCGTCTTGAAGAGGTCAACGCCAAGCTCAAGGCTGCGGGCGATAACCAGTCCTGGGCGCTGGCGGCAGCTGGGCAGGGGAACGGTGGGCCCGGAGCCAACTACAGCCAGCTCGAAAGCATCTGGATCCGCTCGCAGGGCGATCCCAACGCGGCAAAGGACTCGTCAGCCTACAAGACCCTCATGGGGATCAGCGACGACGGCTTGTCGGTGTCGGGCTATATCGACACGCCCGAGGCCATCAAGGGAATGCAGTATTACCAGAGCCTCTTCTCCAAGGGCCTGACACCGCTTGGCCCGGTGCCGAACCAGTTCCCCGGGGGTATCGCGGCCACATATTTCGGCGGACTGAACTTCACCAACCGCTTCCGCGTGCCGGGGCAGGAGCCGAAATTCAAATGGGGCGTGTCGCTGCCGCCCAAGGGCAACATCGTCTTTAACGGCAACGGTTCGGATTCGCCGCTCGTCTGGTCGAAGGCGAAGCACCCGGCTGAAGCCGTGGCGTTGCTGGCCTTCCTCTGCAACGACAAGAACAGGCTCGCTTTCCACAAGGCCTGGGGTTCGATGCCCTCTCGTACTTCGCTACGGACGGCCATGAGCGAGTTTGCAACCGAGCAGCCGTTCAAGATGGCCTCCGCCCTCTCAGACGCCTCCTACAGCGTGCCGCGGACACCCGGGTACTTCGACTACTTCAACGCCATGAATCCGGCGGTCAAGGACATCGCCCTGGGCGCCGACCCGGCAAAGGTACTGCCGGATACGGCTGCGAAGATCGATCGCCTCCTGGCCAAGTACAAGTAAGCCGGACCAACCGGACAAGCGGGGTGGCGGCCCGACCTTTCGGCCGACCGCCCCGCGTCTTCGATCAGGAAGCGCGGAGGGTGTTCCATGCAGGCCACAGCGGCAAAGCCTCCCCGGGAGCGACAATGGACCGGGCAAAACAGTAACCCAATTCTTGGCCTGGCCATGATCCTGCCGGCCGCTGCGGCGCTGGCGCTGTTCCAGTTCCTGCCGCTGATCACGGCGGTGCTCAACAGTCTCCAGTCCTTCAGTCCTTTCGACCAGTCATCGACCGGCTGGGTAGGGCTGGACAACTACGCGGAGCTGCTCGCCGATCCTGCGTTCCGCTCAGCTCTCCTGAATACCTTCGTCTATATCGCCCTCATGCTTGGGCTCACCATACCGCTGGCGTTGGTGCTGGCTGTACTGCTTGACAAACGGCTGCCCGGCTCGACCTGGTCGCGCAACGCCATCATCGGGGCGCTTGCGGCATCCGAAGCGGTGACGGCGCTCATCTGGAACCAGATGTACGAGCCCTCGAGCGGCCTCTTCAACGCCATCCTCAACGCCGTGCATCTGCCGACCCAGCCGTTTCTCACTGGGAGTAGCCAGGCACTCATCAGCATCGTCATCATGTCGGTGTGGAAGGATGTGGGGTTGCCCATGCTCATCTTTCTCGCCGGACTTCAGGCCATTCCGCGCGAACTGCCGGAGGCCGCTGAACTCGATGGTGCCAGCGAGCGCCAGGTATTCTGGACCATCACGCTCCCCTTGCTGCGCCCCAGCATCATCGTGGCGCTGTTCATGATGACCATCACCGCCACGCGCATGTTTACGCCCATCCTCATCATGACCCAGGGCGGTCCGCAGGGATCGACCACCAACCTTGCGCTCTATTCCTACATGCTCGGCTTCGAATTCCAGTCGCCCGGCTCCGCCTCTGCGAGCGTCGTCTGCATGCTGGTTGTGCTGGCGCTGGTCACCGCTGCCCAGAGCTTCATCCTGCGCGACAAGGAGGCGAAATGACCACGGCGTCCCTAACTCTGCCGCAGGCCGGCTCCGTCGATCGCGCCGAGCGCCGTCACTTCATCGCGCGTCGCGCAGGTTCAATGATCCTCCTCGCCGCAATCGGGATCATCTTCGTCTTTCCGATCGCCTGGGCCGCACTGTCCTCGTTCAAGTCCACCAACGACATCATCACCGGCACCTTCCCCTTGTCGTGGTCCTCTTTCCTGCCGCTCCAGCCCACCTTCGAGAACTACTTCTACCTCTTCACCGAGCTCAATTTTCAGCGGAACCTGCTCAATACGCTCATCGCTGCCTGCGGGCAGGTGGGCATCGCCGTGGTGGCCTCTTCGCTTGCCGGCTACGCCTTTGCCCGCTTGCGCTTCCCCGGCAGCCGCGTGGTGTTCGCACTGTTGCTGCTGACCGCCTTCATCCCGGTCGAAGCCATCATCGTCCCGCTCTATCGCATCATGCAGTGGCTGGGCCTCGTCTCGACCTATCCCGCGCTGTTCCTGCCCTTCGCGTGCAATCCTTTCGGCATCTTCCTGATGCGCCAGGCCTTCCGGGACATTCCGCTCGAAATGGAAGAGGCCGCCAAGATCGATGGAGCAGGGCCGCTCCGCGTGTTCCTCACCATCGCTTTACCCAACGTCAAGCCGACACTGGCGACGCTCGTGCTCATCCAGTTCATCTGGTCGTGGAATGCCTATCTCTGGCCACTTGTGATCATGCAGGACCCCAATAAGCAGATTGCCCAGGTGGCGATCGCCAATCTCAAGTCCATTCCCAATTTCCCGATGGACGGACCGCTTTTCGCTGCCGCCACGGCCGTCACCATCCCGCTGGTCATCCTCTCCATCGTGCTCCAGCGCTACTATGTCCGCGGCCTCGTTACCTCCGGAATGAAATGACCATCACCCTGCTCAAAGCCAAATGGATTGTCGGTCACAAGAACGGCCGGCATTGCCTCTATGAAGATGGCGAAATCGCTGTCTCCGGCCACAGTGTCCTCTTTGTCGGCAAGGCCTTCCCGGGAAGTGCGGAAAGGGTGCTGGACTACGGAAATGCGCTGATCGGACCGGGATTTGTCGATCTGGATGCCGTCTCAGATCTCGACACGACGGTCCTGGGTTTCGACAACCAGCCACCGGCGCGGAAGGGGCGCGTCTGGCCTCAAAGCTACATGCAGGCGGGTCCTATCGAGATGTATACGCGCGAGGAACTGGCCTTCCAGAAGAAGTATGCCTTCACGCGCCTCATCCGCAGCGGCATCACGACCGCATTGCCGATCGCCTCGCTTTTCTATCGGGAGTGGGGCGAGACGGTCGAGGAATTCTCCGATGCAGCCGGCGCTGCCGAGGAATTGGGCCTGCGCGTCTATCTCGGTCCGGCCTATCGCTCGGGCAACACCTTCGTGCGCGACGACGGCTCGCTCGACTTCCATTTCGATGAGGCCCGAGGGCTGGCTGGCCTTCGGGACGCCGAGAAGTTCTGCGCCGAATTCGAGGGTAGGGGCGATGGCCTCATTCGGACGATGCTCGCCCCCGACCGGGTGGAGACCTGCACGCCTGAACTGCTGCGCCAGTCCGCTGCCGCCTCACGAGAGCTCAACGTCCCCGTTCGCCTCCATAGCTGCCAGTCTCGCTTTGAGTACGACAGCGTCGTCAAACTGCGCGGCATGACGCCGCCGGAATGGCTCAAGAGCCTCGACTTCCTCTCGGAGAGGGCGCTACTGCCGCACGGCACGTTCGTGTCGGGCGACGACCTCGAGATCGTCAGGGACTCTGGGGCCACCATCGTTCACTGCCCGTTGGTCTCGGCGCGCCATGGCAACGCGCTGCGCTCTTTCCGCTCCTATCGCGACATGGGCATCCGCATCGGACTAGGCACCGATACCTATCCGCCAGACATGCTGCTCAACATGCAGGTCGGTCTGATGGTTTGCCGGGTCGTCGAGCAGAACTCCGAAGCCTGTCGTGCGGAAGACTACTACGACGCTGCCACCGTCGCCGGCGCCGATGCCCTGGGCCGCCCGGACCTCGGGCGTTTGCAGCCGGGTGCCAAGGCCGACCTCATTGTGGTGGATTTCGATGATCCCTTCATCGGCCAGACCATCGATCCAATCCAAACGCTGCTGCTCAACGCAACCGCCCACACCATCCGCTCGGTCATGATCAACGGCCGCTTCGTGATGGAAGATGGCGTTATCCCCGGCATCGATGACCGCGCCTATCGCCGTCAGGCCCAGGGGCAGTTCGATGGTGTCGTCGCCAAGTACCCCATGCGCACCCTGGGTCATCCTCCCTTGGAAGAGATATTCTCATCGAGCTATCCCCGCTTTTCCTGACGGCCCCAAAACTAAAAGGCCCCGTCCAGCGACGGGGCCTTTCCTTTTCAGCCGAACAGGGCCTTGGCTTCGCGTCGCCGCGCCGTGAGAATATGTTCAGTATAGCCGTTAGGTTGCTTGCGACCCTTGAGAACCAGGTCCTCGGCCGCCTTGAAGGCAGGGCCGTCGAAGCGGGGTGCCATGGGGCGGTAGCCGGTCGTGCCGGCATTCTGGGCATCTACCACCTCTGCCATGCGCCGCAGCGTTTCGCGCACCTGCGCTTCGCTGACCACGCCGTGATGCAACCAGTTGGCGACGTGCTGGCTGCTGATGCGCAGCGTGGCGCGATCTTCCATCAGCCGCACGTCGTGGATATCGGGCACCGTCGAGCAACCCACGCCCTGATCGACCCAACGCACCACATAGCCCAGCAGGCCTTGCAGGTTGTTCTCGAGCTCGTCGTTCACCTCCTCCGCCGAGTATTCCCTGGTCGAGAGCGGGATGGTCAGCAGGTCGGCCAGTGCGGCGCGCGTTTTGCCTCGCAACTGGTCCTGAACGCTTGCGACGTCGACGGCATGGTAGTGCAATGCATGCAGTGTGGCCGCAGTCGGGGTGGGTACCCAGGCGGTGCTGGCTCCAGCCTTTGGATGGCCGCTCTTCTGGGCCAGCAGGTCCGCCATCTGGTCGGGCGCGGCCCACATGCCCTTGCCGATCTGGGCGCGACCGGGAAGGTTGCGCGCAATGCCGACATCGACATTGTTGTCCTCGTAGGCCTTGATCCAGGCCGTTGCTTTCATCTCGGACTTGCGCACCATGGGGCCGGCTTCCATCGAGGTGTGGATCTCATCACCCGTGCGGTCGAGGAATCCGGTGTTGATGAACACGGTGCGGTCGCGGACCTTGGAAAGACATGCAGCCAAGTTCACCGAGGTGCGGCGTTCTTCGTCCATCACCCCGATCTTCATCGTGTAGCGCTGCAGGCCCGTGAGTTCCTCGATGCGCTTGAAAAGAGCATCGGAGAGCCCGACCTCGTCCGGCCCGTGCATCTTGGGCTTGACGACGTAGACCGAGCCGGTGCGGCTGTTGCGCGCCGCATTCTCGCCGCGGATGTCCTGAACAGCGCTGGCGACTGTAATCGCGGCGTCGAGGATAGCCTCGGGTACCGGCTTGCCGGCCCCGTCAAGCACGGCATCGGTGAACATGTGGTGCCCCACATTGCGCACCAGCATGAGAGAACGACCGTGAACGGTGAGTGACTCTCCCCCGGGCGCCGTGTAGGTGCGGTCGCCGACGAGACGCCGCTCGATCGTCTTGCCGCCCTTCTCGAACTGCGCGGTGAGCTTGCCGGTCATCAGGCCGAGCCAGTTGCGATAGGCCGCGACCTTGTCTTCGGCGTCAACCGCTGCCACGGCATCCTCGAGATCCATGATGGTCGATACCGCCGATTCCACCACGACATCGGCGATGCCAGCCTTGTCGAGCTGGCCAACCGGGCTTTCCCGGTCGATCACGAGCTCGATGTGGAGTCGGTTGTTGACTAACAGGACCTTTGTGGGTGCATGGCGCGGACCGACGAAGCCGGCGAGCTTGTTGTCGTCCACGAGCCGCGTCTTGCGGCCATCCGCCAGCGTTGCCTCGAGCCGTCCGCGCTCGACGGCATAGGCCGTGGCTTCAGCGTGACTGGCGGCGACGAGCGGGGCAGCCTCATCGAGGAACGCGCGCACGCGGGCTATCACCCGTTCTGCGCGACGCGGGTTGAACGCGCCACTTCGGGCAGCGCCGTCGTCGGCACCGATGGCATCGGTGCCGTAGAGCGCGTCATAGAGGCTCCCCCAGCGGGCATTGGCGGCATTGAGGGCGTAGCGCGCATTGGAGACGGGCACGACCAGTTGCGGGCCCGCAATGGTGCCGATCTCGGCATCCACGTTCTTGGTCGCGACCTGGTAGGCGTCGGCGGCAGGGGTGGGCTGCAGGTACCCGATCCCGCGCAGGAACGCCTCGTACTCAGCCGCGTCGTGCGGTTTGCCCTTACGTTCGATGTGCCAGGCGTCGATCTTCCCCTGCATGTCGTCCCGAATGGCAAGCAACTCGTGATGCCTCGGCGTCAGGTCTTTGATGATCGAGGCAAGACCTTCCCAAAAAGCCGCCGGCTCGATCCGAGCGGTCGGCAGCACCTCATCGTCCACGAAGGCGCGCAATGCGGGATGGACGGAAAGACCGGCGACGCTCTCGTAATTGTCGGGCTTGGTCACGGAAAGAGCTCCTTGAAGGATCGAAAATGGGCGGCGAGGCGATGGGGGCGCCCCCGCCACCCTAGGTTGGTTCTGCCGAAGAGACGTCGACCTCCCGAACCGATCCAGCCGTCTGTGATCGGGGCCTGTGCGAGATCGTTCGTTCTCCTCCTCATCGAAGGACTAACAAGCCTGGGGTGCCGATCGTAGGCGCCCAGGGACAGCCTGTGATCGCAAACATTGTATCCATTGACAAGCATTTTTTGATACAAGATAGTATACAAATTCAGTGTTCGGTCACGGGCTAAGATGGGCGTGGTAGACGGAAACAGGCCGGAAATCCGGGGCGTTTGGTGCCTTCCCAGTGCGGGCCGTAGTTACTGGCGGTTTTGTATACAGCTTTAGTCTGAGGAGGCGTGGATGCGGATAGGCGTCGATGGGCGCAAGATACCGGAGGCGGCCCAGCGCGGCCCGGTCGATAGCCTCGACCATGGCAAGAGCTTCGGCATTGGCGGGCTTTTTTACCGGACGGTGCTGGACATGAGCCCCACGCTCGATCGCGGTGAGTTGCGGGCCATCCGCCAGCGTGCGGACGAATTGGGCATGTATGTCGAAACCGGCCTGGGCAAGGTCAATCCCTATGCCAGCCCGGAGGCTCCGGAACTCCGGCGTGCCGGCGATGGCGACATCGTCCTGGGTTTCCGGCGCATGATGGAGGCGTGCGTCGAGATCGGCTGCACTGACCTCTGGATCGCCACCGCGAACTACAAGACCGTCTATGCGGGCAAATGGGCCTATGACCGTTTTCGCACCGACGTGACTTGGGCCGAGCAGCTTGCGGCGACCGAGGGCTTCCTTCACAAGCTCGCGCCTATCGCGCGCGACTTGGGTATCCACATGAACATGGAAACCCACGAAGAGATCACCACCTTCGAGTTGCTCCGCCTTATCGAAGCCGTGGGCGAGGACGTCATGGGCGTGGTGCTCGATACGCTCAACCCGATGCAACGCGGGGAGCATCCGGTCTGGGCCGCGCGGCGGGTCGCGCCCTATGTTCGCCAGACCCATATCAAGGACGCCTATCTCGCCCATGTGCCGGGAGGCATAACCATTCAGGCTCGCGCCTGTGGGGATGGCGTTATCGATTTTGGCGAGGTTCTGAAGGTCCTTGCCGCTCACAACGCCACGGTGAATCTTTCGCTCGAATGCGCAGGGCCCCGTGACGCCAGCTTCGTGCCGCGTCACACGCTGATCGAGGTCTTCGAGCCTGATTGGCTTGCCAACCACCCTGATCTCACCATCGAGGAATACGCCGCGTTCCTCGAACTCGTTCACACCTATGCCAGGCGCATTGCGTCGGGCGAGGTGCCCACGTGGGATCAGTACGTCGCCGCGCCGTTCGGCTATGACGAATCCATCGCAACCATCAAGAAGAGCACCGCGCACCTGCGGGCGATATGCTCCGAACTCAACCTTCCCCTGGAGGCCGCCCCATGATCGGCATCATCAAGAGCTCGCTGCCCGATGCGAGGAACCTTTCGGCGATCGAAGCTCTCAACGCAGCGGCGCAACTAGGGCTCAAAGGACTGCTGTTCAATTCGCTCTACGATCTCAGCCCCAACCTAGATCCGTCCGAGATGCAGACCGTTCGCGCCGAGGCCGACCGGCTCGACCTCTTCATCTCGGCGAGCCTTGGAGTGGTCAATCCGGCGCTGCCGTTTCGCGGCGAGAAGATCGCCGAAGCTGGGGCAGGGGATATGGAGGCCGGGGTACGCCGCCTCGTCAGCCTCGCGGCCGATATCGGCATTCATGACCTGTTCTTCGTCATCGGCATGATCGAGGAGCGATTCAGCGAGACTGTCACCTGGCAGGTGCAGCGCGATGCGGTCGCGGCCTTGATCCTGCGCTGCGCGCCTCTACTGCGCGAGCGCGGCTCCAAACTCCTCATCAAGACCCACGAGGAGATCACGACGGCCGAGATTGTGGCGCTGGTCGAAACCGTCGGCCCGGACCTGTTGGGTGTTGCCTACGACCCGGTCAACGTCCTTTGTCGCCTCGAGGATCCGGTCGAAGCGGCCCGCCGCGTCGCTCCGTTCGCTGTCCAGGTGCACTATGACGATGCCATCGTGCGCTTCGAGGACCGTGGCATTCGCCGCTTCCTCTCACCCGCAGGGGAAGGCGCCATCGATTGGGAGGCCATCCTGGCACTCATGCCCAAAGCCAATGTCTGGATCGAGATGCACAGCGGCCAATTCGCGATGCCTGTCTTCGATCCTGCCTGGTTGCGCTTGCAGCCCGGCATCGCCCTCAACGAATATGCGTCGGTGCTCGCCATGGCCGTCAAGTTCGGCGGACGCGAAATGCCCTGGGACCAGACCAGGCCCACCGACCGCCTGCCTCAAGCCTACCGGAACCTCTTGAAATGACCGATCTCCTTCTCCTGCACGGCACCGTCATCACCGTCGACCGCGAACGCCGCATCATCGAAGACGGCGCCGTCGCTATCTCCGGCGACCGGATCGTGGAGGTTGGCACCTCCGCCGAACTCGAACCGAAGCACGTCGGCAAGAAGATCGTCGATTGCCGCGGCAAGGTGGTGATTCCGGGGCTGGTCGATGCGCACGGTCACGCCGGTCACTCGCTCATCAAGACCATCGCGGCCGATAGCCCGTCGATGTGGATGCGCATCGTCACGCCGACGTACTACCACTACGCCACGCGCGACTTCTGGTACGCCGACGGGTTGGTTTCCGGCCTCGAGCGGCTGCGCGCCGGCGTCACCACCGGCGCCAGTATCATCGCCTCGATGCCGCGCAGCGATGACCCCGTCTTCGGCATCAACCACGCCAAGGCCTACACCGAGGTCGGTATCAAGGAAATCCTCTGCGTGGGGCCGGCCGGTCTCCCCTGGCCGCATCCGGTCACGCGATGGGATACCGGCAGGCCCGTCCGCCATGACGTGACCTTCGAGGAAATGATCGAGGGCGCAGAGGCGGTGATCGAGGCCGTCAACGGGAGCGCCGACGGCCGCATCAAGGTTTACCTGACGCCCTTTACCATTGCGCCTTCCGTCGATCCCTCCAATCCGTCGACCCCGGACAAGGCCGTCAATCTCACGGCCGATGACCGGATGCAAGCGCGGCGGGTGCGAGAGACCGCCCGCAAATGGGGCGTTCGCATCCATTCTGATGCCTTTGCCGGCCAGGTGCGCATGGCGTTCCAGGACAAGGAAAACGCACTGCTCGGGCCCGATGTACACCTGCAGCACTGCATCGGTCTGTCTCACGAGGAGGTCGATATCCTCGCCGAAACCGGGACGCACATGACGCACTCCCCGGGCGGCCGGGCACCGATCCTCGACATGATTTCCAAGGGCGTCAACGTGGCCATCACCTCGGACGGCACCGCGCCGCGCCGGCCCTTCGACATGTTCCAGATGGCCCGTATGGCCCAGTTCGCCCAGCAAATGCTTCATGTCGACCAATATCTGCTGCCGCCCGGCAAGCTACTCGAAATGATCACCATCGACGCGGCAAAGGCGCTTGGCCTCGACCACGAGGTCGGTTCGCTGGACGCCGGCAAGAAAGCGGACGTCACCATTATCGACATGCGCCAACCGCACCTGACGCCGAACTGGATGGTGGTGCATCGCCTCATGCATCAGGCCGTGGGGAGCGACGTCGATACGGTGATCGTCGATGGCAAGATCCTGATGGAGGGCCGTAAGGTGCTCACCGTCGATATGATCGACGCCCTCGATTTCGGTGAACGCGAAGCCTGGGCGCTCGTGGAGCGAGCGGGGCTGAGGGCGCACATGCACGATCCAGGCTGGGGCCAGTTGAGCCGCACGTTCAGCGAACCTATCGTCCCTCCCGCACCGCCAAGGATCGACTAGTCATGGGGTATCCCGCGCAGACTAGCCGAGAACGGCAAGTCCGCGCGGGTACCTTGTCAGCCATTCCGCGCCGGTTTCGGTCACGACAGCCGCGTCTCCGGCGCAGACGTGGCCTAGCCCGGGCAGGTTGTAGTTGGGGTGAATTTCCACCACCTGCCCCACGCTCAGTAGCGGTCCCTGTGCATCCAGCCGCTTGTCGCGAGAGGCGCTGAGCGCGTAGGCCAGCGGCGGGTCGCTGTAGTCGAGCCCGAGCTGGTGGCATGACTGAAACCGGAAGGGATCGGTTTGGCGCGTATAAGGGCAATTGGCGTCGATAAGGCCCTCCAACACATCGCTGATCAGGTGTGCAGGCTTGCCCGGCGCCATCACGGCCAGAGCCGCATCCTGGATGCCGATGAGCGTCTCTGCCGCCTTTGACAGATCGCGGCTGGGCTCACCCAGGATCGCCATGCGCAACCCTTGCGTGAAATGCCCTTCAACACAGACTGTCGTCCCGAGCTGCACCCGGTCGCCCGGCGAAATGGTGCTGGCCAGCTCGAAATACTCGAAGCTGGTGATAGGCGGGTTCGGGCCAACTGCAAGCCAGAGCCTGGCGCTTTCCGCCTCCAGGGCGCGGCCCGCAAACTCCACTTCCGCCATGAGGCGCGCCGGCGTCATTCCCGGCTCCACAGCTGCCTGGAAGGCGCGCGCGATCATCAGATCCGAGATCCGGGACGCTTCGCGTTGCAGCGCAACATCGGCGGGATGGACGATTTCCCGCAGTTTATGTACGGCCGCATCGACATCGATCAGTCGCGGCAGCCTGGCGACGATGTTGCGCTCTATCCGAACGGGGAGGTCAGGACGGCCCGCGAGGCCGATCGGAGCATCCTCACGGATCCCCAATTCGTCCAAAGCCTGCGCGATGCCCGCCCCGAAATCAGCCGCCTGCCGCACCTCGGCCATCGTCGACACCCTGGCCCTGAACATGCGTTTCTCGTTCGAGCCAGGCCCGAAGGCGATGGGCCGCCCCTGCGCCGGAATGAGCAGCGCCACCGCGCCGTTGAAAGTCGAATAGCCAAGGAAGTAAGCGGTATTGCCGCCGCTTTGACCCGCTCCGCCGGCGCGTGAGGCGGAGCAAAGCACGAGAGCAGCGAGGCCGCGTTCCGCTGCCAGGTCGCGCGCTCTTTCGATCCGTTCCTCAAGAACTTCCTGTGGAATGACCATCATCTCGCTCTCCCTCATGATCGGATACAATGAATGTAGATTATGTATCAGAAAATGGATTGAGCAAGGTCCAAATCTGTGGAAGAGCTACAGGACCCAGGCGCCTTCGGTGTGCCGGTCCTGTCCAGGAGAATTCAATGCGCTATCCCCGCAACATGCGCGGCTATGGAGCCGATACGCCTAACGCGAACTGGCCCGGAGGCGCCAACGTCGCCGTGCAGTTCGTCCTCAACTACGAGGAGGGCGGGGAGAACAACATCCTTCACGGCGATGCGGCCTCCGAGGCGTTTCTCTCCGAAATTCCGGGAGCTGCGCCCTGGCCCGGCCTGCGCCACTGGAACATGGAATCTGTCTACGAATACGGTGCCCGGGCCGGTTTCTGGCGCCTGCACCGGCTCTTTACCGATCTCGATGTGCCCGTCACCGTATATGGCGTCGCCACAGCGCTCATGCGTGCGCCCGAGCAACTGCGTGCCATGCAGGATGCTGGTTGGGAAATCGCAAGCCACGGCTACAAGTGGGTCGAGCACAAGGACATGCCGCCCGAAACCGAGCGCGAGCAGATCGCTGAGGCCATACGCCTCCATGCCCTGGCCACTGGATCGCGACCGACAGGCTGGTACACAGGCCGCTGCTCGGTCAACACCGTCGATCTGGTCTCGGAAGCCGGCGGGTTCGACTATATCTCGGACACCTACGACGACGATCTGCCCTATTGGCGCGAGCACCAGGGCAAGGCCCAACTGATCATTCCCTACACGCTCGAGGCCAATGACATGCGCTTCGGCACACCTAACGGTTTCAATTCCGGCGATCAGTTCTACAGCTACCTCAAGGACACCTTCGACTATCTCTACGAGGAAGGGGCGGCCGGGCGTCCCAAGATGTTCTCGATCGGTCTTCACTGCCGCCTCGTCGGCCGCCCCGGCCGCGTCGCCGCCCTCAAGCGATTCATCGAGTATGTGCAGAGCCACGACCGGGTCTGGATCGCCAGGCGCATCGACATTGCCCGGCACTGGACCAGGGAGCATCCCTACCGCAAGCCTCGCCTGGTCCCGTCCCAGTTGGAAAAGGCCGCCTTCATCGAGACGTTCGGTGGCGCTTTCCGCAATGGCCAGTGGATCGCCGAACGGGCCTGGGGTGGCGAACTGGGACCGGTAAACGATAGTCCCTACGGCTTGTTCTTCGTGTTGCGCACTCAGTTTCGCGCCGGAACCGACGCGGAGAGGTTGCATGTCCTGGAGGGCTATACCGAGCTCAACAACCGTATCGAGGCAGCCAGGATCGTGGCGGACGAGAGCGAGGCCGAGAGCCTCGATGCCATGACCGCCGGTCAGAAGGCGCGGCTGCTGGAGCTTCTCGACGCCTATACAGACAAATTCGGCTTCGGCGTCATCTTCGCAGTGCGGGATTACACCACGGCCTCGCTTCTGGCGTCCCTCGAGCTGCGCACGGCGAGCGATCGGGAAACCGAGATGGCCGTGACTTTCCGCGAGGTGGAGCGGCTTGCTCAATTGCAGGTCGAGGCGGCTTTCGCCCGGTGAGGTGGGGCAGGGCTCTGCCCCAAACAATCAGGCGTAGCGCGCCAGGATTTCGCTCAGATTGCGCTCGGTGCGCTTGGTCTGGCCGATGTTGGCGCGCTCGAACACCTGTTGCAGGTGCTCGACGATCGCCGTTCCCGCGGCCTTGGAGTCGCGGGCGCGCAGAGCCGCCAGTACCGCCGCATGTTCATCGACGCTGCAATCGGATTCCTGATGAGTGCTATGCTGCGCCAGGATCAGCGAAGTGCGCGAAATCAGCGACTTGAGAAAGCCTGCCAGCACTTCGTTGCCCGCCATGCGGGCGGCAAGAAGGTGGAATTCGCCCGAAAGCAGGATCGCTGCCGCATGGTCGTGTGCATCGGAGACCTTGTGCTCCTTGTCCAGGTGCGCCTCGAGGGCCGCGATCTGCTTGTCGGTGATGACCGTGGCGAGCTTTGAAAAAATCTCGCGCTCGATGGCGTTGCGCGCTTCAAACACCTGACGCGCTTCCTCGGGGGTCGTGCTGGCCACGAACGCTCCGCGATTCTGGCGAAACTCGACCAGCGACTCCGTGTGCAGCCGGTTCAGCGCGGCGCGAACGATGGTGCGGCTTACCGAAAACAGCGAACCGATGGATTCCTCGCTCAGCTTGGTCCCCGGCATCAGCTCCTGGGCCAGTATCGCCTGGAACAGCGCCTGATAGATCGCGTCGATCCGCGATCCGCTCTTGTCGTCGAGTTCACCGTTGGAAGCCTTGGCCATTTCCCCACACCCAACTCATTGATGCACTGCACTGGTGCATCGTGCCCAAAAGTTCTGCATCTCAATTGCCCCGCCAAGCCCCGGAAAACAAGGAAAATACGATTCGCGCAGAGTTTTTTGAGGCAGATTGGCGTGCTTCTGCGTTCGCCGTACGTCGCCCGTCGGTTTGACAAAATGGATACGATATGATCATTGATCGTATGCATATTACGATGTGGAGTTGCCGATGGCTGATCTTCCCCCCTTTGCCCGCAATGCGGTGAACCTGGCTTCTGCGGGGCTGGGTGCCCGGGCGCTGTTCGCCACCGACGATTTCTTCGCCGAGGTCGGGCGGATGTTGGCCGATGCACCGGCGGTGTTCTACCCCGACAAGTACGACGATCACGGCAAATGGATGGACGGCTGGGAGAGCCGCCGCAAGCGCGGGCCCGGGCACGACTATGCCGTGGTCAGGCTCGCCACCGCCGGCGTCATCCGCGGCTTTGACATCGACACCGCCCACTTCACCGGCAACTACCCACCCGCTGCCCGCATCGAGGCCTGCGACGTGCCGGGCGAGCCCGACGACAAGACCGCCTGGACCGAGATCCTGCCCATGACCCCGCTAGGACCCTCGGCCCACCACTATCTCGAAAGCCGCTCGGCCCAGGTCTGGACCCATGTGCGCCTGCACATCTACCCCGATGGCGGGGTGGCCCGGCTGCGCGTCTTCGGCGAGCCTCATATCGATGCCGCCGCCCATGCCGGCAAGCTCATCGACCTGGCCTCCGGCCTCAATGGCGGGCACGTGGTGGCCTATTCGGATGCCCATTACGGCGCCTTCGGTCGGCTGCTGGCCCCGGGCCGCGGGCTGGACATGGGCGATGGCTGGGAGACCCGCCGCCGCCGCGTGCCGGGCAATGACTGGATCATCATCGCGCTGGGCGCGCGCGGGATCGTGGAAAAGGTCGAGCTCGACACCGCCCACTACAAGGGTAACTTCCCCGACAGCGCCTCGATCCTGGCCGGCGAGATGCCGGCGGGCAGCGACGCGCTCGAGGAGGCGGTGGTGACCTCCTCCATGTTCTGGCCCGAGCTCCTCCCCCAATCCAGGCTCCAGGCCGACCACATCCATGTCTTCGAAGCCGTCAACGCCACGGGCCCCGTGACCCACATCCGGCTCAACATCTTCCCCGACGGCGGCATTTCCCGCGTCCGCATCTGGGGCAAACTCGCCTAGGAAACCAACGCGGCGGGGATGGACATGCTATTCTCGCTGATCTCTCGGCCTCAGGAGTATTGTGCTAGGACCTCCTGAAGGCCCCGCGCGGGGCGCTTCGGCTCCAGCAGGTTGGAGCGCTCTAGCACGTGCTGCAGATGGTTGCCGATCGCGGCGATCGCGGCTGCCGGATCGCCTGTCTTGAGAGCCTCGACGATCGTCAGGTGCTCATCCACGCTGCAATCGGACTCCTCGTGCCGTCCATGCTGCGCCAGGATCAGGGACGTGCGCGAGATCAGCGACTTGAGGAAACCTGCAAAGACCTCGTTCCCGGCCATCCCGGCCGCAAGCAGATGAAACTCGCCCGACAGCAGGATCGAACCCGGCGCGTCCTCCCTCTCGTTCGCCTCGCGTTCCTTGCGGATATGATCGGACAGCGCAGCGATCTGCGCCTCGGTGACGTTCTGCGCCAATAGCGCAACCACTTCCCGTTCGATGCAACTGCGGGCCTCGAACACCTGTCGGGATTCCTCAAGGCTGGGGCTAGCTACGAATGCGCCCCGGTTCTGTTTGAATTCGACGAGCGATTCTGTATGCAATCGATTGAGTGCCGCGCGCACAATCGTGCGACTTGCGTCGAAAAACGAGCCAATGGTCTCTTCGGAAAGCTTGGTGCCGGGCAGCAGGTCCTGGGCGAGGATGGCGCGAAAAAGCGCCCGATAGATCACATCAATGCGGGAGGTTCCGGCCTTGTCGGGAGGCGTTTTGGCTTTGCCGGGCATCTCGAATCTCGCCCACGGATTGGATCATATAGATGATACAATTTAATGCACGATGCCCAAGCGCAAGGCAATGCCTTTGCAGTCAGTGGGCGCTGCTGGCCTGCAGCGGTGGTTGCACAGACCCCGAAAATGCGTCCGTCAGAGCCGGAGAAAGTCCGGTCGTCTCGCCCTTCGATCCATTCGTTGGCAAGGCGCGTCCTGAGGTGGCGAGCCGGATCGCCTTGCGTACGCCCGCGCGATGCGGGTCGAGAACCGGGACAGGGGAGGTGGCGATCACCTGGGGCAGGGCGGGAATGAGGCCGGCTCCGCCCAATACGATACGACTGGCGCCCACTTCGCGGGCTCTCGCGGAAAGGAAGTCCGCGATGCCACTCGCATCGTCGCCCGCTTTCTCCATCGAATAGACCCCGCTCACGCGGTGGCCAAGATCCAGCTTCTGCACCAGTTCGGAGAGCATCTCGCACCATACGACACCACGGGTGGCAACGATGAAGGGACCATGCTCCTCGGCCGCCGCAAGCAGCCCGGCCTCTGCGAAGCCAACTACCGGCAATCCGGTCATCTCGACCAGCGCGTCCAGTCCCGGGTCGCCGAAACAACCCAGGATGATGGCGTCAGGCGCTGCGCCTTCGGCTATCGCCTGCGCTGCCGCGTCGAGGACGGCGTGCGCCGCAATCGCCACCGCCGCTCGCGAGGAAATGTACCGGAACCCGAAGGTCGCGGTGACGGTCTGTACTGTTACAGCCGCGCCCGCCTCGTCACGAACGAGGGCATCGATGCTTTGCGACACGCGCTGGGACGTATTGGGATTGATAACGAGCAAGCGCGGCATCGCAGAGATCCTCGAGGACTGAGCCAGATCATGGCGTCGCCGGCCGCAGGGCCGAGTGCGCTTGCCTTGGGCTCAGCAGAGAGGGCGCTGGCCCTCCTCCGGCATCACCTGGCAATCTCGCCAATGCCAATGCGATATCACTGTATAAGATCGAGTGTCAATTTGTATCCAACATGGAATCGTTATCCGTGAATGAACTTTGGGTATGCGCGCCTCACTCGCCCATTCCCGCACGCTCTAGATGCCAAGCAGGTGGCCTGTTGTGGAGTAGATCATCCCCGGCTTCCTGGAGAAGTGATCGCGACATTCGCGGATTCGCGAGCAGGATGCGTATCTAACCTGCTGAACAATAAAGGCTTTGTTCGTATGGGAGCGATCCCGCACTTTTAAGCGCATATAGGTCAGATTTTTGTATCCATTCAAGTCAAGATCGGATACAAAATGAATGGGGAATGTCTTTGGGCTATGCGCCAAGTCATTAAGGTTTCAGACAAGGGAGTCTAGAACTATGCAAAACTTACTCTCGGCAGGCCAAACGCGCCGCCGGCTCCTCGGAACGGTTGGCGCTGTGTCGCTGGCTCTTGCTCTCGGGCTGGGCGGCGTTGCACCGTCCTTCGCTGCCGACCGGGCGCACACGATCATCGTGGGTATGGGCGGACAGATCAATACGCTCGACCCGCTGCGCGCCGACTACAACCAGACCAACACCATCATCAGTGCCGTTTACGACACGCTCGTCACCTATGACGAGACGACGCTCGTGGGGAGCCTGGCCAGCGAATACGCCTATGCGGACGACGCCAAGTCGATCGCGATCACGTTGCGTCCGGACGTCAAGTTCCACGACGGCACCATTCTCACCGCCAAGGATGTCGCCTATACGCTCGACCGCCTCAAGCGCCTGGGCACCGGCGTCGCCTCGCTGATCGATGGATACGAATCCACCACCGTCAGCGACGATGCGCACCTGACCATCAACCTGAGCAAGCCGAACACGCTGTTCCTGCCCTCGCTGAGCAAGATTTACATCGTCAACTCGGCCCTGGTCGAAGCCAACAAAGGCGCCGATGACGGGCAGGGGTGGCTGCAGTCGCACGACGCCGGTTCGGGTCCCTACGTGCTGGGCGACCAGTCCCAGGCGGTGGTGATCGACCTTTTCAAGGATTATTGGGCCCCAGAGGCCGGGCGGCCAGAATCGATCGTCTTCCGGCGCATCGATGAAGGCGCTACCCGCGTCGCTGAACTGCGGGCAGGCAATGTAGACGTCGGCTTCTCCATCCCTGATCGCGACGCGGCCGGCATGGTGAACGATCCCAGCCTCAAGGTCGTCCCGATCAACACCAGCTACCAGGCCGAGATCGTCTTCAACACCCAGGCCGGCCCGACCGCCGATCCCAAGGTCCGCCAGGCGCTGCGCCTGATCTATGACTACGAGGGCGGCCTGCGCGGCATCCGCGGCAACAACGGTGCGCTCGCAAATGGCCCGCTCCCGGCACGTCTCAACTGCCGCCCGGACCTGCCGGTCGTGCACCGCGACCTCGACCAGGCCAAGAAGCTGCTGGAAGAGGCGGGGGCGCTCGACACCACGTTCAAGATGAACTTCCAGCCGGTGTTCGAGCTCCAGAAGCAGGAGGCGACGCTCTTCCAGTCCAATGCCCGCGAAATCGGACTGAACATCGAACTCGAGCCCATCGCGTTCCCGAACTATCTGGCCTCGCTCAAGGATCCGGCTACCATCCCCTCGATGATGCTGCTCGAGGACTTCGCGCAGTTCCCCGATCCGGGCATCATGCTGGTCAAGGGCTACAAGTCCGATGCCGTCGGCACCAACCGCGCCGGCTACAGCAACCCGGAGGTCGACAAACTCCTCGACCAGGCGATCGCCACGGCCGATGATGCCAAGCGCTGCGATATCTATAAGCAAGTGCAGACCATCCTGGATGCCGACTCCGTGATGGTGGACATGTATGGCGTCTACAAGCCCGCGGTTTATCGTGTGGGTACGCTCGCGGACCTCAAGGCCAGCATGCTGGCCACGCCCGCCGAGCCGGCCGACTTCCGTCTCGCCAACCCGTAAGGGAGGCTGAAATGCTCGCGTTCCGCGCCTATTCCTGGTTCCTGGTTCGACGGCTGGGACTGACATTGTTGACCCTTTGGGGGCTGGCCTCGCTGGTCTTCCTGATGGTCAAGCTGATGCCCGGCGACGAGGCCCAGATGGCCGCGGGCGCGGACGCGTCCGCCGCCCAGATCGAGGCGGTTCGAGAAAGACTGGGGCTCGATGCCCCGGTCATCCTGCAATATTTCGGCTTCCTGGGCCGCCTCGTACGCGGCGACCTGGGAACCTCGATCGTCACCCTCCAGCCGGTCCTGAACGATCTCGAGAAGGTGCTGCCGAGCACGCTAGAGCTGGTGTTCTTCGCCATGCTGATCAACCTGGCCGTCGCCATCCCGACCGGCATCGTCGCCGCCAACCGGCAGGGCGGCATCTTCGACACCGTTTGCCGGGTGACTGCCGTGATGCTGGGCGGCATGCCCGCCTTCTGGCTGGCACTCGTCCTGCAATACCTGCTCGGCAGTGTCTGGCGCATAGTGCCCATCTCCGGGCAGTCGTCCTTCGGCATGGCGGCGCCGACCGTGACCGGGGCGACCGCCGTCGATGCCATCATCGCGCTCAACGGGCCGGCCTTCCTCGATGCCCTGCATCACCTGATCCTGCCGGCCGCCGTCCTCGCCGCACTTTTCGCGACCCAGGTCTTCCGCACCTTACGCGCTTCCCTGCTTGGGGTGCTGCGCAGTGACTTCATCACCGCCATCCGCGCCAAGGGCGCATCCTCGCGGCGCATGCTCGTCCGGCATGCCTTGCCCAACAGCCTCAACCCGGTGCTGACTCTGTCCGGAACGCAGGCCGGCGCCATGATCGGCTCGGCGGTGCTGGTGGAAACCGTCTTCGCCCGCCAGGGCATCGGCGCCTACATGTTCAACGCCGTCGCCCAGAAGGACAGCTTCGCCGTCCTGGGTTCGGTGATGTTCATAGGCACGGTCGTGTGCCTGGTGAACCTGGCGGTCGACATCCTGCAACTGCTGGTCGATCCGCGCATTCGCGCCGCTCAACTCGGGAGCCAGACCCAATGACCGCTCCAGCCATCGCCGCGCCGGCGGCCCGCCCGGGCCTGCGCCTGAGCCCCTTTGAAATCTTCGTCGTCGCGCTTGTCGCGTTCCTGCTCGCTATCGCGCTGTTCGGACCGCTGGTGGCGCCGGACAGCGTCTACAGGTCCGATATCGCCAATTCTCTGATGCCGCCGAGCTTCGACCACTGGTTCGGCACGGACGATCAGGGGCGCGATGTCTTCTGGCGGTTGATCGTCGGCGCCCAGACGACGCTCCTCTCTGCCTTCCTCGTCGTGACCCTCTATTCGCTGATCGGGGTCACCATTGCCACCGTCGCAGCCGCCGGACCGCGCTGGCTGGACGAAACCTTGATGCGCATCACCGACATCGGGCTGGCGCTGCCCGGCATGATCGTCGCCCTCGGCTTTGCCGCCGCCATGGGCCCCAGCCTGCAATCGGCCGTCATCGCCATGGCAATCACTGGCTGGCCCATCACCGCCCGCATGCTGCGCGGCATCATGCGCCAGACCATGGAGGCCCAGTTCGTGGCCGGAGCCCAGGTGCTGGGCGTTTCCAAATGGCGTCTGATGACCAAGCACGTCCTGCCGAACTCACTCGACGTGCTGATCGTCAAGTGGGCCGGTGACGTGGGGACGACCGTGCTTGTGCTAGCCAGCCTTTCGTTCATCGGCGTGGGCGCGCAGCCGCCGAGCGCGGAGTGGGGCGCCACCATTGCCAGCGCCCGGGGCTTCGTCTCGACCGCCTGGTGGACTGTCGTCGCGCCGGGCGCCGCCGTCGCCATCACCTCAATCGCCTTCGGCCTGCTGGGTGACATCATCCAGGTGCGCCGCGATCCGTCACTGAGGGGGAACTGAGATGCAGATCGTGCACCCCATGCCCGCCATGCCCGAACCCACCCCGAAATACGCCCCGCTCGTCACAGCCAGCGGCTTGACCGTGGACATGCCGCTCGGCCGCGACGGGAACAGCGTGCGCATCGTGGACAATATCGATTTCTCCATCGGGGTCGGCGAGCGCGTCGCCCTGGTGGGCGAGTCGGGATCGGGCAAATCGCTGACAGCCCGCGCCCTGATGCGCCTCGACCGGCTTGCCCGCCTGTCGGGGCGCATCGACTTCGACGGCCAGGACCTGCTCAAGCTGAGCGAGCGGGAAATGACCCGCTACCGCGGCAGCGCCATCGCCATGGTCTTCCAGGACCCGATGAGCTTTCTCGATCCGCTCATGACCATCGGCGACCAGGTTGCCGAAACCTTGCGCATACGCGGGGTCGGCAAGGCCGAGGCACGCAAGCGGGCGCTGGCGGTTCTCGATGAACTGGGCGTGGACCGGGCTGCCGAGCGGCTCGATGCCTATCCTCACGAGTTCTCGGGCGGCATGCGCCAGCGCGTGGTGCTGGCCATGGCGCTGGTCGGCGAGCCGCGGCTGCTGATTGCGGACGAACCCACCACGGCGCTCGATGTGCGCGTGCAGGACCAGGTGCTGGACCTGCTCGACGACGTTTCCGCGCGCCGCGGACTGGCGGTGCTATTCATCACCCATGATCTGGGGGTGGTCGCCGGCTTCGCCGAGCGCGTGATGGTGATGTACTCGGGCCGCATCGTCGAGGACGGGGAGGTCGAGCAGGTCTTCGCCCATCCGAAGCATCCCTACACACGAGGGTTGATCAAGGCCGTGCCGCGCATCGACCAGGACCTGCACAAGCTCTACGCCATTCCCGGGGCCCCGCCGCCGCCATTGGCGCGGCCAAGCGGCTGCCCGTTCCATCCGCGCTGCAGCGAGAGTTTCGATCGCTGCGTGAGCGAGTTGCCGGCCGTCCTCAATGTCGGTGGCGAGCGCGTCGCCTGCCATCTGCACGACCCGCTGCGAGTGTGAGCCATGCTGCTGAAGATCGACCGCATCTGCAAATCCTACGCCGCGTTCCCCAACCCGCCGACCCGGGTGCTGCATGAGGTTTCGCTGAGCATCAACCACGGCGAGGCGCTCGGACTGGTGGGAGAGTCCGGTTCGGGCAAATCAACCATCGCCAAATGCCTCCTCGCGCTGACCAAGCCGGAGGAAGGCTCGATCACCTATGACGGGATCGACGTGATCCACCCCAAAGGCGAAGATCTGCGCCGGTTCCGGCGCGAGGTGCAGATGGTGTTCCAGGACCCCTACGGCAGCCTCAATCCCCGCATGACGGCGGAGGAACTGATCGGGGAGGGGCTTCTCGTCCACAAGCTGGAGAGCGGCGCCCAGGCGCGGCGCACGCGGGTGGCCGAGATGATGGAAATGGTCGGCCTCAACCCCGACGACATGGATCGCTACCCGCGCTCCTTCTCCGGCGGGCAGCGCCAGCGCATTGCCATCGCCCGGGCCCTCGTCATCCGGCCGCGCATCCTCGTCTGCGACGAGCCCGTGGCGGCGCTCGATGTTTCCGTCCAGGCCCAGGTGATCAACCTGCTCCAGGATATGCAGCGCAAGCTCAACCTCGCCATCGTCTTCGTCGCCCACGACCTGGCAGTGGTCAGGCATCTTTGCGAGAACATCGTGGTGCTGCACAAGGGCGTGGTGGTCGGGCGCGGAACGCGCGAGGAGATCTTCGGCAATCCGCAGAACGCCTACACCCAGGCGCTGCTCGCCGCCGTCCCGGTTCCCGACCCCGCCATCGGCCGCGCCCGCCGCGCGCAGCGCCTGGCCCAAACCACCAACTAGACCACGAGGAGACCCCGATGCGTATCGGTGTTGATGGCCGCAAGATCCCGGAAGCCGCCAAGCGCGGCCCGGTAGCCAGCTTCGATCATGCCCGCGACCTTGGCATGGAAGGACTGTTCTTCCGCACCGTGCTCGACATGAGCCCGACGCTCGATGCCGGCTATCTCGGCGAGATCAAGCAACGCGCCGACGAATTGGGCATGTACCTGGAAACCGGCCTGGGCAAGGTGAACCCCTATGCCACGCCCGAAGCGCCCGAACTGCGGCTGATCGGGGACGGGGACATCGTGGCCGGCTTCCGCCGCATGATGGAGGCCTGCGCCGCCATCGACTGCCGCGAGCTCTGGGTGGCCACGGCCAACTACAAGCCGGCCTTCACAGGCCGTTTCGCCTATGACCGTTTCCGCACCGACGTGAGCTGGAGCGAACAACTGGCCGCGACCGCGCGCTTCCTCAAGAAGCTGGCGCCCATCGCACGTGACCTGGGCATCCACCTCAACCTCGAGACGCACGAGGAGATCACCTCGTTCGAACTGGTGCGGCTGGTCGAGGAGGTCGGGCCCGACGTGACAGGCGTTGTCTTCGACACCGCCAACGTGCTCCAGCGCGGCGAACACCCGGTGTGGTCGGCGCGGCGGCTCGCGCCCTATGTGCGCCAGTCCCACGTCAAGGATGCGCTCATCGCCTATGACGGGGCAGTGCTCGACTTCCAGATGCGCCCGTGCGGGGGTGGGGTGGTCGATTTCCGCGCCATCCTGCCGATCCTGGCCGAGGCCAATCCGGATCTCAACCTCTCCATCGAGAACTACGAGTCCTTCACCGATCGTCCGCGCAACCCGCCCAAGATGATCATCGAGATCGCCGATCCGGCCTGGCTTGAAGGCCACCCCGACCTCTCGGTCGAGGAATATGCGGCCTATCTCGAAATGGTGCAGGACTATGCCAAGCGCATCGCCTCGGGCGAAGTGCCGGACCGCGAGACCTTCGCCAAGTGGGCGGTCGAGAATTACCACTATGACGAGACGGTCAAATACATCCAGCAAAGCGCAGCGCATATCCGGGGGATTTGCGAGGACCTCAACCTGCCGCTGAAGCGTGCCGCGTAGAAAATAACACAGTAATATCAGCGAGTTACGAGAGATTGATGGTGACCTATGGTCGCCCCAATCGATAAAATTTGAAAACATTTCCGGTGATCGTGCGCGGCTTTTCGCGTTGCAGTTGCGCGGCAGGGTGAAAAGCGCAATAGCTTGCGCATACGGTGATGATCCGCCGAGGGCGCGCCCGGAATAATTCGCGGCGCGTCAACAAAAGTCTTGCGGGCAAAAGCTCATTGATTGAGTATCCGCTCGGACTACCGGGGTGGATACGAATGGCGTCACGACAGGACAACGCAACGCGGCTCGACGATGCAGCGCGCGCAGGCTGGCTTTACTACGTCGCCGGCAACACCCAGGAAGAGATCGCCAGCAAGCTGGGCATCTCGCGCCAATCCGCGCAGCGATTGGTATCGTTGTCGGTAAGCGAGGGGTTGATCAAGGTGCGGCTCGATCACCCGATCGGGCGCTGCATGGACCTGGCAACGCGCCTCCTGGCGCGCTATCCGCTCGACCTGGTCGAAGTGGTGCCGAGCGACCCGCAGAACCAGTCCACTACGATCGGTGTCGCCGAAGCGGCCGCCGCCGAGATCGAGCGGCGGCTCAAGTCCGACGAGCCCATCATCATGGCCATCGGCACGGGGCGTACGCTCAAGGCCGCCATCGAGCGGCTGCCGCCTATGGACGCGGGCCAGCACAAGATCGTCTCGCTGACCGGCAATATCGCGCCGGACGGCTCGGCGCACCTCTACAACGTCATCTTCAACATGGCCGAAACCGTCAAGGCGCGCAGCTTTCCGATGCCTTTGCCGGTCATCGCGTCCTCTGCGGCCGAGCGCGAGCTGCTGCACGGCCAGACGATGATCCGGGCAACCCTCGACCTGGCCGCCAGGGCCAACGTCACCTTCGTGGGCATCGGCGACCTGAGCCCCAATGCGCCCCTCTACCTCGACGGCTTCATCACCGAGAACGAACTCAAGGCCCTCCAGAAGGCGGGCGCCGTAGGAGAGGTGGTCGGTTGGGCCTTCGACAGCCAGGGCCGCCTTATCGAGGGCCTCACCAACGAGCGCGTCTCGAGCGCGCCGCTGCCGTCGCGCGAAACCTCGCTGGTGGTGGCTTTGGCCAAGGGCGAGAGGAAATTGCCCGGCATCCGCGCCGCCATCGCCCGACGCTTCGTCAACGGGCTCATCACCGACGAATTGACCGCCGAAGCCCTGCTTTCCTGAGCCTGGGCGCCCACCGGCTCCCATCGATCGCCATGGATTGATCCACTACCAGGCCGGTTGCGCTCGCGACCGGCTTGACTCTTTTTGTGCGCGGGATGAGTATTTGCTCATCACAGAAGCAAATGCTCGTTTGTGATGGGAGGAAATCGATGAAACTGACACCAGTTCTGGTGGGCGCGCTCGCATTCTCGGCGCTCATCAATTCCGCTTCCGCCGAGACGCTGACCATCGCCACCGTGAACAACGGCGACATGATCCGCATGCAGAAGCTGACCGACGACTTCACGAAGGCAAATCCGGACATTCAGCTCGAATGGGTGACGATGGAGGAGAACCAGCTCCGCCAGAAGGTCACCACCGACATCGCCACCAAGGGTGGCCAGTACGACATCGTGACCATCGGCACCTACGAAGTGCCGATCTGGGCCAAGCAGGGCTGGCTGCTCTCGCTGGACGACCTGGGCGCGGACTACGACGTCAACGACCTGCTGCCCCCGATCCGCGCGGGCCTGAGCCTGGACGGCAAACTCTACGCCGCCCCGTTCTACGGCGAATCCTCGATGGTGATGTATCGCAAGGACCTGATGGAAAAGGCCGGGCTGACCATGCCCGACGCGCCCACCTGGGACTTCATCGCCGACGCCGCCCGCAAAATGACGGACCGCGCCAACGACATCAACGGCATCTGCCTGCGCGGCAAGGCCGGCTGGGGCGAGAACATGGCGTTCCTGACGGCCATGTCCAACTCCTTCGGCGCGCGCTGGTTCGACGAACAGTGGCACCCTCAGTTCGACCAGCCCGAGTGGAAGGATACGCTCCAGTTCTACGTCGACCTGATGAAGGACGCCGGCCCGGCCGGCGCGTCCTCGAACGGGTTCAACGAGAACCTAGCGCTCTTCCAGTCCGGCAAGTGCGGCATGTGGATCGACGCCACCGTGGCCGCCTCGTTCGTGACCAACCCCACGGACTCGACCGTTGCCGACAAGGTCGGCTTCGCTCTGGCACCCGACAAGGGGCTGGGCAAGCGCAGCAACTGGCTCTGGGCCTGGTCGCTGGGCATCCCGGCGAGCTCCACCAAGGCCGACGCGGCCAAGAAGTTCGTGGCCTGGGCCACCTCCAAGCACTACATCGACCTGGTCGCTTCCAAGGAAGGCTGGGCCAACGTGCCTCCGGGCACGCGCGCCTCGCTCTACGCCAACCCGGAATACCAGAAGGCCGCGCCTTTCGCGAAGATGACGCTGGATTCGATCAACTCGGCCGATCCGACCAATCCGACCGTCAAGCCCGTGCCTTATGTGGGCGTGCAGTTCGTGGCCATTCCCGAGTTCCAGGGCATCGGCACGACGGTGGGCCAACTGTTCTCGGCGGCGCTTGCCGGCCAGTCCTCGGTGGATGACGCCCTCAAGCAGGCCCAAGACGTGACCACCCGCGAAATGACCAAGGCCGGCTACATCAAGTAGCCCATCCCTGGAGCCGTCCGACCCCGCTGCCCCCTTCGGGGCCGGACGGCAACCCTATCGGCTTTCCAGATCGTCACCGGCGTGAATCGGGAGGATATACGCCATGGCTACGTCGCAGACGCGCACGCTCGCGCGCTTCATGCTCGCACCCTCGGTGGTCGTGCTTCTTGTCTGGATGATCGTGCCATTGGCGATGACGCTGTGGTTCTCGTTCCAGAACTACAACCTGCTCAATCCCATCACGAGCTTCGCCGGCTGGACAAACTACTATTACTTCCTGACCGACCCGGCCTTCCTGCAGTCGATCCTGAACACCATCCTGCTCGTGGGCGGCGTGCTGCTGATCACGGTGATCGGCGGCATCCTGTTCGCGCTGCTGCTCGACCAGCCCATCTTCGGGCAGGGGATCGTGCGCATCCTCGTCATCTCCCCGTTCTTCGTGATGCCGACGGTGGCGGCATTGGTCTGGAAGAACATGATGATGAACCCGGTCTATGGGATCTTTGCCCATATCGCCAAGTTCTTCGGGCTCCAGCCGATCGACTGGTTCGCCCAGTTCCCGCTGTTCTCGATCATCCTGATCGTGGCCTGGCAATGGCTGCCGTTCGCCACGCTGATCCTGCTGACCGCGCTCCAGTCGCTGAGCGAGGAGCAGAAGGAGGCCGCCGAGATGGACGGCGCCAACGCCATCAACCGCTTCATCTATATCGTGCTGCCGCACATCTCGCGCGCGATCACGGTGGTGATCCTCATCCAGACCATCTTCCTGCTGGGGGTCTTCGCCGAAATCCTCGTCACAACCAATGGCGGGCCCGGCTACAACTCCACCAACCTCGCCTTCCTCGTCTACCGCACGGCGCTGCTCAATTTCGATGTGGGCGGGGCGGCGGCCGGCGGCGTGGTCGCGGTGATCCTCGCCAATATCGTGGCCGCCTTCCTGATGCGGCTCATCGGGAGGAACCTGGATGCGTGAGGACGATGGAATGCGGGATCAGGCGATGTTGCTCACCCCCCTCCCAACCTCCCCCGCAAGGGGGGAGGTGCTGACCGTGGGTGTTGAGCGCTTCGTGTTCCAGCAACTGGATCGAAACACCTCCCCCCTTGCGGGGGAGGCTGGGAGGGGGGTGAGCCCCGGACGACGCCACAGGGGAGGACGCTGACATGGCCCGCGCAGTTTCAACGCAGCGCAAGATCGGTTTCACTGTCCTCGCCTGGTTCCTGGCGCTGCTGATCTTCTTTCCGATCCTCTGGACGGTGCTGACCAGTTTCAAGTCCGAAGCGGAGGCGATCGCTTCTCCGCCCACCCTCATTCCAAACTGGACGCTCGAGAACTACTTCGAGGTGCAGGCGCGCTCGGACTATTTCCGGCACTTCGGCAACTCGGTGATCATCTCGGTGGGCTCGACCCTGCTGGCGCTGCTCATCGCCGTGCCGGCCGCCTGGTCGATGGCCTTCGCGCCGGCCAAGCGCACCAAGGACATCCTGATGTGGATGCTCTCGACCAAGATGATGCCGGCGGTCGGCGTGCTGGTGCCGATCTACCTCATCTTCCGCGACGCGGGGCTGCTCGACAACGTCTGGGGGCTGACGGTCATCCTGATGCTCATCAACCTGCCGATCGTGGTGTGGATGCTCTACACCTACTTCAAGGAAATCCCGGTCGATATCCTCGAAGCGGCGCGGATGGACGGCGCCATCCTCTGGAAGGAGATCGTCTACGTGCTGGTGCCCATGGCGGTGCCGGGCATCGCCTCCACGCTCCTGCTCAACATCATCCTCGCCTGGAACGAGGCCTTCTGGACGCTCAACCTCACCGCCGCCCGTGCGGCGCCGCTGACCGCGTTCATCGCCTCATACTCGAGCCCGGAAGGGCTGTTCTGGGCCAAGCTTTCCGCCGCATCCACGCTCGCCATCGCACCCATCCTGCTGCTCGGCTGGTTCAGCCAGAAGCAACTCGTGCGCGGCCTGACGTTCGGCGCCGTCAAATAAGGGGGACTGCAATGGGTTCGATCACGCTCGACCACGTCAACAAGACCTTCGGCGGCCACCAGGTCATCCCGGACATTTCCCTTTCCATCGAAGACGGCGAGTTCGTTGTCTTCGTGGGGCCCTCGGGTTGCGGCAAGTCAACGCTCCTCCGGCTGATTGCCGGACTCGAGGACACCACTTCGGGCACTATCAGGCTCGACGGCGTGGACATGACCGACTCGCCGCCCGCCAAGCGCCAGCTCTCGATGGTGTTCCAGTCCTACGCGCTCTATCCGCACATGAGCGTCTACGACAACATCGCCTTTCCCCTGAAGATGGCGAGCATGGACAAGGCGACCGCCGACGCCAAGGTGCGCGACGCGGCGCGCATCCTCAACCTCACCGACTATCTCGACCGCAAACCGCGCCAGCTCTCGGGCGGCCAGCGCCAGCGCGTCGCCATCGGCCGCGCCATCGTGCGCCAGCCCAAGGCGTTCCTGTTCGACGAGCCGCTCTCGAACCTGGATGCGGCGCTGCGCGTCAACATGCGGCTCGAGATCACCGAACTCCACCAGCAGCTCAAGACCACCATGATCTACGTCACCCACGACCAGGTCGAGGCCATGACCATGGCGGACCGCATCGTGGTGCTCAACGCGGGGAGGGTGGAGCAGTTCGGTTCGCCCCTCGAACTCTATCGCCACCCGGCCAACCGGTTCGTCGCCGGCTTCATCGGCTCCCCCAAGATGAATTTCATCGAGGGCCCGGAGGCGGCCAAGCACGACGCCCACGCCATCGGCGTGCGCCCCGAGCATTTTGCGATGTCGCGAACGGAAGGCACCTGGAAGGGCAAGGTCGGGGTTGCCGAACATCTCGGTTCCGATACGTTCCTGCATGTGCAGGTGGAAGGACTGGGTCTGCTCACGGTCCGCGCCCCCGGCGAGCATACATTCGAACACGGCGACGACATCTACCTGACCCCCGAACCAGACCGCATCTACCGTTTCGACCGCGACGGACAGGCGATCCCCTGACCGACCGGAGGAGTTCCATGACCACCAAGCTCAACCAGGCCAACCTGCCGGCCATCGCAAACCGGGCCGCCGTGCCGCAATACGATCGCGGCGCGCTCAGGGCCGGCATCCTGCATTTCGGCGTCGGAAACTTCCACCGCGCCCACCAGGCCGTGTACCTGGACGACCTCTTCAATGCGGGCGGGAGCCTGGACTGGGCCATCGTGGGAGCGGGCGTGCGTCCGGCCGACGAGGACATGCGCCAGAAGCTCAAGGTGCAGGACTGGCTGACCACGGTCGTGGAACAGGAGGCGGACCTCTCCCGGGCCAGGGTGACGGGAGCCATGGTCGACTACATCAAGCCCGGCGACATCGAGGCGACCCTCGAGATGCTGGCGAACCCGGCCATCCGCATCGTCTCGCTGACGATCACCGAGGGCGGCTACTATATCGATCCGGCCAGCCAGCAGTTCGACCCCACCCATCCCGACATCGTGGCCGATGCGTACAATATTGCCGCGCCCCGCACCGCGTTCGGGCTGATCCTGGGCGGGCTGATGCGGCGGCGCGACGCGGGCGTCGATCCCTTCACGGTCATGAGCTGCGACAACATTCCGGGCAACGGGCACGTGACTCAGAACGCGGTAGCCGGGCTTGCCGCGCTCATCGATCCGCTGCTCGCCGCCTGGGTGCACGAGCACGTTGCCTTCCCCAACTCGATGGTCGACCGCATCACCCCGGCCACATCGGCGCGCGAGCGCGAGATGCTGGAAAAGGATTTCGGCATCGAGGACAACTGGCCGGTCTTCTGCGAAGCCTTCAAGCAATGGGTGCTCGAGGATCATTTCCCCTCCGGGCGGCCCGCGCTCGAAAGGGTCGGCGTGCAGTTCGTTCCCGACGTGGCGCCGTTCGAGCTGATGAAGATCCGCATCCTCAACGGCGGGCACGCCACCATCGCCTATCCGGCCGCGCTCATGGATATCCATTTCGTCCATGAGGCCATGGAGGAGCCGCTGGTGCGCCGGTTCCTCGAAAAGGTCGAGCGCGAGGAGATCATCCCCATCGTGCCGCCGGTGCCCGACACGAGCCTGGATGAATATTACGAACTCATCGACCGGCGCTTCTCCAACCCCAAGATCGGCGACACCATCACCCGGCTCTGTCTCGATGGCTCCAACCGCCAGCCCAAGTTCATCCTGCCTTCGGCCGCCGACCGGCTGGCGGCGGGACAGGGCGTCACGGGGCTGGCGCTGGTCTCGGCCCTCTGGTGCCGCTACTGCTACGGCGAAACCGACAGCGGCACCCCGATCGCGCCGAACGATCCGAGCTGGGACCGGCTGACAGCCGCCGCCAAGAAGGCCAAGGCCGATCCGCAGGCCTGGCTGGCGATGGGGGATATCTTCGGGCCGCTCGCCCGCAACCCCGCCTATGTTGCCGCGTTCTCCCATGCGCTCACCACGCTCTGGGAGGTGGGCACGCGCGAAACCCTTATCCGCTACCTCGAGGACAGGCTCTAGCCTTTTCGGACAGGCTCGCCGAGGCGAGCGACGCTGGCTATAAGCTGACCGGGGGAGGAACTGGCGGGTGACGATCGGCCTTATCATCTTCGACTGCGACGGCGTGCTGGTCGACAGCGAGCCGCTGGCGATCCGCGTGCTCATCGAGGCCATAGCGGCGCAGGGCATTACGCTCGACATGGCCGACGCCTATCGCGACTATCTCGGCCGCTCGCTCGCGTCGATCTCGGCGAGCCTGCACGACAGCCACGGCGAGCCACTGGGCCAGGCGGCGCTCGAAAGCATGCGCCACGATCTCTATGCGCTCTACCGCAAGGAGTTGCGGGCCAGCCCCGGGCTCAAGGAGGCGCTGGGAGCGTTGCGCATCCCGGTGTGCGTGGCCTCATCGAGCCATCTCGAACGCATCCGCATCAGCCTTGAAATCACCGGGCTCACCGATTTCTTCGAGCCGCACATCTTTTCTGCCTCGATGGTCGAGAACGGCAAGCCGGCGCCGGACCTGTTTCTCCACGCGGCAAGCGAAATGGGCGTCGAGCCGTCCCGCTGCCTCGTCATCGAGGACAGCCCGGCCGGCATCTCGGCCGCCCACGCGGCCGGCATGCGCGTCTTCGCCTATACCGGTGGCAGCCATATCGGGCCGGGCAACCTGCTGCCGCTCATCCAGGGGCGGGCGCCGACCCGCACCTTTTCGGACATGCGCGAATTGCCCCGGCTCGTCGCCGAACTCGATGCCGCCGACCGGGCGCTGCTGGTGGCGGTGGACGTGGGGACGGGAAGCGCACGGGCCGGCGTTTTCACGCGCGAGGGAAAGCTCCTGGGGCGCGCCGAGCAACCCATCGAGCTGCACTGGCCCGACGCAAACCACGCCGAACACAGCTCCGAGCAGATCTGGGCCTCGGCCTGCATCGCGGTGCGCAATGCGCTGGCGCTGGCCAAGGCCGATCCCACCCAGGTGGTGGGCCTGAGCTTCGACGCCACCTGCTCGCTGGTGGTGCGCGACAAATCCGGGCATCCCTTGACCGTGGCTGCGGACGGGAACGACCACTGGGACACCATCGTCTGGTTCGACCATCGCTCGCTGGCCGAGGCCGCCGAGTGCACCGAAACCGGGAACCTGGTGCTGGACTATATCGGCGGGGTGATGTCCCCGGAAATGCAGGTGCCCAAGCTCATGTGGCTCAAGCGCAACCTGCCGAAGACCTGGGAGAAGGCCGGCTATTTCTTCGATCTGGCCGATTTCCTCACCTGGAAGGCCACCGGCTCGCTGGCGCGCTCGCAATCGACGCTCGTCTGCAAATGGACGTTCCTTGCACACACCCGGCCGGGCTGGCAGTCGGAATTCCTCGAGGCCGTGGGCCTGGACGACCTGGTCGAGCGCGGCAGCCTGCCCGACGCCGCCAGCCCCGTTGGCAGCAGCGCCGGCACATTGACGCGCGAGGCGGCCGAGGCCCTGGGGCTGACCGAGAACTGCCGCGTCGGCATCGGCCTGATCGATGCCCATGCGGGGGCGCTCGGGGTGCTCGGCGCTTTCGCCGGTGACGAGGACACGCTCGACCGCCATCTCGGGCTCGTGGCGGGCACCTCCAGCTGCGTCATGGCGCTCAGCGGCGAGCCGCGTCCGATCCCCGGCGTCTGGGGGCCTTATTACGGGGCGGTGCTGCCGGGTGCCTGGCTCAACGAGGCCGGCCAATCAGCGGCAGGCGCGGTGCTCGACTACGTGCTGCGCGCCCATCGAGCGGGCGGCGAACCGACCGCTGCGCTCCACAAGGCCGTGGCGGACCGGATCGTGCAATTGCGCGAGCGCGAGGGCCCGGCCATGGCCGGACGCCTCCATATCCTCCCCGATTTCCACGGCAACCGCTCCCCGCAGGGCAACCCGGACGCGCTGGGCGTGATCTCGGGGCTGACGCTCGACACCGACTTCGACAGCCTATGCCGGCTTTACTGGCGGGCTGCGGTGTCGATCGCGCTGGGGCTGCGCCATATCCTGGACACCCTGGGCGAGCGCGGCTATTCGACCAAGACGCTTTACGTGACCGGCGGGCACGTCCACAGCAAGCTGCTCATGGAACTCTATGCCGACGTCACCGGCTGCGAGATCGTGGTGCCCGATTCCGACGCCGTGCTGCTGGGAACCGCGATGGTGGCGGCAACGGCGGCCGGGCTCTATCCCTCGCTTAACAAGGCGGCGGTCGCCATGCACCGGGACGGGCCGGTGCGCCTGCCCAACCCCGAAGCCAAGCCGCGATACGACCGCGACTACCGGGTTTTCCGCGAGATGATCCGCCACCGAGACGCGATAGACGCCATCGATCGCGAGCAGAACCTCAAGCCTTGACCGGATTGAGCTTGCGCCACTCCTGGTATTCGCCCTGCGCGTCGGCGTGGAGCGGGTAATAGCGCTGGAGCGGGGCGCCTTCCATCAGCTTCATGCGCGAGAAGTCCTCCCACTCGTGGTGCTCCTGCGCCTTGGCGATGACTTCCTCGGCCAGCCGGACGGGCAGCACCACGGCGCCATCGTCATCGGCCACGATGATATCGCCGGGGATCACCGTCACCCCGCCGCAGGCGATGGGGACGTTGACAGCGAAAGGCATGAGCCCGGTCTGGGTGTGGAAATTGGGCGTCCAGCCGCGCACCCAGAGCGGCAGGTCGAGCTTCTTGAGGTTGGGGTAGTCGCGCAGGCACCCGTCGATGACCATGCCGGCCCCGCCGCGCCCCTTGAAATAGGTGGACATCATGTCCCCGAAGACGCCCGCAGTCATGTCGCCGCGCGCGTCGACCACGACGATGTCGCCTTCCTCCACGTGATAGAGGACATGGCGATGGAGCTGCTTTTCGGGGTCGGTATATTCATCCTCCCCGTAAAGATCCTCGCGCTTGGGCATGAACTGGAGGGTGAGGGCAGGGCCGACGATGGCCTTGCCCTTGTTCCAACTCACCGGCCCCTGGATGTGGGGATTGCGGATGCCCATGTGGCCGAGCGTGCCCGCGACGGTGGCGGCGCCGATATCCCTGAGCGCCTCGATGATGGCCCTGGGCGGGCGGGTGATGCCGGGTGTGTGCGTCATGGCGATCCTACCAGTTCGTGACCGAGCCGTCGGTCCGGTGGAGATGAGGGGCTTCCCAGAACTTGAAGCTCTGCCGCTTGACCAGGTCCTCGTCGACCTCGACGCCCAGGCCCGGCGCGTCGCCGACCGGATAGACGGCACCATCGAGACGCGGCTGGGTGAGGAAAATCTCGGCATTGTCGAAGCCGTGATAGAGCTCGCCCGGCGACGCTCGGGTTTCCAGCCAGGCGAAATTGGGGACGGCTGCGGCGAAGTGGATGGTGGCCGCGGTGCAGATCGGCCCCAGCGGATTGTGGGGCATCATGTCGACGTAATGCGCCTCGCTCCACCCGGCGACCTTCATCGCCTCGGTCAGGCCGCCGACATTGCACACGTCCACGCGGTTGAACTGGTGAATGTCGCGCTCGATGTAGGGCAGGAACTGCCACTTGCTCGAAAACTCCTCGCCGACCGCGAAGGGCACATCGGTGAGTTTTCGCAGCGCCTCATAGGCTTCGGGCGTCTCGTCGCGAATGGGCTCCTCGAGGAAATCGAGCGTGCCCGAGGGCATCTTCTGGCAGTAGGAAGCGGCTTCGGCGACCGACAGGCGGTGGTGGTAGTCGACCCCGAGCACCACAGCATCGCCCAGTTCCTGACGCGCCTTGACGCACCATCGCGCGGTCTCGGCGACGCTCTGGCGCGGCTCGTAGACGCCGCGATTGCCATGGTCGGCCGGAAAGAGGCGGATGGCGCTCCAGCCGAGAGCCATGAGTTCTTTCGCCTGCTCGATCATCTCCGGGCCGCAGGGGCCGCGCGTCGTGGCAAAGGTGGGAATGTGGTTGCGCTGCTTGCCGCCGAGGAGCTGGTAGACCGGCACGCCCAGCGCCTTGCCCTTGATATCGTGAAGGGCGATGTCGATGGCCGAGATGGCGGCTGTGAGAACGCGCCCGCCTTCGAAATACTGGCTGCGGTACATTTCCTGCCAGAGCGCGCCGATGGCCATCGGATCGCGCCCGACGAGGAACTCGCGATAGTGCTCGATCGCGCCGACGACGGCCTTTTCGCGGCCCGACAGGCCGCTTTCGCCCCAACCGTAAAGGCCTTCGTCCGTCTCGACCTTGACGATGAGCTGGTTCCGGGTGCCCACCCACACGGGGTAGGGAGTGATGGCGGTGATCTTCATGATGGAACGGTCAGGCGGCCTTTAGCGCGTTGGTTGTCTTGGCGTCGAAGAGATGGAGGCGTCCCTGGTCGAACTCGATCCAGACCTTGTCGTCCGGCTCGATATGGACGGAGGGATCGAGGCTGATATTGACCACATCATCGCCCACGAAAACCTGGGCGAAGGTGATGTCGCCAGTCGGCTCGACCGTATAGACCTTGCCCGGCGCAGCGCCTGGAACGGCGGACTTGTGAAGCTTGAGGGTCGAGTGCCGGGCGCCCAGCACGACCTTGTTGGTCGAGGCGGCCAGCGCCTTGCGGGCATTGCGGGCATCGAGCGGCAGCTCCCAGCCATCGGGGCCGCGCAGCAGGGCGTCCGTGCCGTGGCTCGCCACCTCGACATTGATGAGGCTCATGGCCGGGCTGCCCACGAAGCTGGCGACGAAGGTGTTGACCGGATCGGCGAAGACATTGGCCGGGCTGTCGTATTGCTGGAGCACGCCGCCATGCATCACCGCCATCTTGTCGGCCATGGTGACCGCCTCGAGCTGGTCGTGGGTGACGTAGACCACGGTGGCGTTGAGGTTGTGGTGGAAGCGCTTGATCTCGCTGCGCATCTGCACGCGCAGCTTGGCGTCCAGGTTGGAGAGCGGCTCGTCCATGAGGAACACGGCCGGATCGCGCACCAGTGCGCGGCCCAGCGCGACGCGCTGCTGCTGGCCGCCCGAAAGTTCGCGCGGGCGCCGTTCGAGCAGGTGCGTGATGTCGAGGATGCGCGCCGCTTCCTTGACCTTGCGCTCGATCTCGTCCCTGGGCCGCTTGCGCATCTGCAGGGGGAAGGCAAGGTTGTTAAAGACCGTCTTCTGCGGATAGAGCGCGTAGTTCTGGAAGACCATGGCGATGTCGCGATCCTTGGGGTCGAGGTCGGTCACCACCCGCTCTCCGATGACGATGTCGCCGCCCGACATGGGAATGAGGCCGGCTATGAGATTGAGCGTCGTGGTCTTGCCGCAGCCCGAGGGGCCGACCAGCGCGACGAACTCGCCGTCATTGACGTGGAACGACACGTTGTTGACCGCGTAGAGGCTGCCATAGTTCTTGACGACATCCTTGAGGACGACTTCCGCCATCGCCGGACTCCCTAGTGCTTGACGGCACCCTCGGTGAGGGCCCGCACGAAGTATTTCTGCAAGATGAGGAACAGCACCACGACTGGCACGCTCATCAGGAACGTGGCGGCCATCAGGCCGGGCCAGTCGGTTGCGAACTCGGTGAAGAAGCGCTGGATGCCCACCGGCAGGGTCATGGACTCCTGCTTGGAGAGGAAGGTGTAGGCATAGACATATTCGTTCCAGGCCCCGATGAACGAGAAGATCGAGGTGGCGATGATGCCCGGCGTCGAGAGCGGCATGACGATGAGCAGGAACGCCTGGAAGCGCGTGGCGCCATCGATGCGCGCCGCCTGTTCGAGCTGGATCGGGATATTGTCGAAGAAGCCCTTGAGCAGCCAGATCGAGAGCGGCAGGCCGAAGGTGAGGTAGGTCAGGATCAGCGATCCGTGCGTGTTGACCAGCCCCAGCCAGCGCATGAGCAGGAAGAGCGGCATCAGGAACACCACCGCCGGGAACATGTTGCGCACCAGCACGCCGAAGAAGAGCAGGGTGCGGCCCGGGAAGCGGAAGCGCGAGAAGGCGTAGGCAGCCGGAACCGCCACCGCGACGCCCAGAATAGTCGTCAGCAGAGACACATAGAAGCTGTTCCAGAAGTAGCGCAGGAACTCCTGGCCGATGCTGTCGGACGGATCCACCAGCCGCCAGTAGTTCTGTAGCGTCGGCTCGGCCGGCCACCACTGCGGCGGATATTGCAGGGCCGCGAACTGCGACTTGATGGAGGTGAGGAACATCCACGCCATGGGGACGACCGTGAAGATCATCAGCAGCACGAGGGCGATCCGGCCGGCCCAGCGCCACCAGTCGACGGGCCGGCGATGCACCGGCCGGCGGGAGATATCGATCGCGCTCATGTCTCGCCCCTCGCATCGTCGCCGCGCGTCAGGGCGCGGACATAGAAGTAGCCAAGCACCATCATCACGATGAACAGGATCACCGCGTAGGCGGAGGCCGTGCCATAGCGCTGGCGGCCGAAGGCGATGTTGTAGATCTGGGTGATCCAGATGTCCGAAGCACCGGCCGGTCCGCCGCCGGTCATGATCCAGGGGATGATGAAGGCGTTGAAATTGGCGACCATCAGCAGCAGCACGGTGACCATCGAGACGCCCTTGAGGTGCGGGAACGTCACGTGCCAGAAGCGCTGCCAGGGGCTGGCGCCATCGACCTGGGCGGCGCGCAGCAGTTGTTCGGGCACCGTCTGGAGCCCGGCCATGAGCATGACCATGGCGAAGGAGAATTCCTTCCAGACGTTGACCACGATCAGCGAGGGCAGGACCGTCGTGGTGTTGTCGAGGAAATTGATCGGCTGGTCGGTAAGCCCCAGTTGCACCGCCAGGGCGCCGATGACGCCGAAATCTGAGTGGTAGAGCCATTTCCAGACATAGGACGCCGCCACCGCGCTCACCACATAGGGGATGAGCAGCAATGCCCGCAGCACGCCGCGACCGACGAAGGCGCGGTGAAGCGAGAGCGCGGCGGCCAGCCCGAGCAGGAACGCGAAGAGCGTGGAGAAGACCGTCCAGATGATGGTGTTGATCGTGGCCTCGTGGAACGAGGCGGAGCGCAGGACGGTGACGTAGTTGTCGAACCCGATGAAGATCTTGTCCTTCATCTGCAGGTTCGCTGGCGTTTTGAAGAAGCTCAGCTCGATCGTGTAGTAGATGGGGTAGGCGATCACCACCAGCATCACGATGATGGCCGGGGCCACGTAGAGATAGTCGTAGCGGTGATCGATGATCCGCTTGAGGATGCCGGCGCGCCTGGGGCGCACGGGCGTTGCGGAAGCGGCTGCCTCCCGTTCCGTTGCGATAGTCACGGGCGTCGTCCTCGTCTTGTCCACGGGGGACCGGCGGCACGCATGCCGCCGGCCGGGCTCGGGAGGAAAGGCTTACATGCCCTCGAGCAACTCCTTGACCTTGCCGGCTGCATCATCGGCGGCCTGGTCGACGGTCATCTTGCCGGTGAGCGCGTTCTGCAGCATGTCCGGCACGATGATGTTCATGATCTCGGTCGCCTCGGGGATCACCGGGAAGGGGATGCCGTTGGGCAGCATGGACGTGGTGACGTCGAGGAACTTGATGGTGTCCAGGCGCTCCTTCATCCACTCGGTCTTGAAGCCGCGCAGGTTGCCGGGGTTGGAATCCACCCAGGCCAGCTTGGTCGACCATTCCGGGCTCGTCCAGAAGCAGACCAGTGCCTTGGCCGCCTGTTCGTCGAGCCCCCCATCCACGTAATCGTTCTTGATGATGTGAATGTTGGAGCCGCCGAACACCACGGCGCGCCGCTCAGGCCCTTGCGGGATGAGGCCGTAGCGCATGTTGGCCACCACGGTATCGGCCATTTCCTTGTCGGCGCCGGTGGCCTTGGAGGCCAGGTCCACCATCTTGGCGTATTCGGCCGGGTGGGCGATCATCATGCCGAGCTGGCCGGCGATGAACGGGTTCTGGTTTTCGTTCTGCGTGTTGGTAAGCGCCGAGACCGGCACGGACTTGTCACGCACATACATGTCGTAGGACGCCTGCAGCGCCGCCTTGGCGCCGGCATTGTTGATCTCGACCTCCTGATAGGTCGGAGTGGCGCTCGCCTCGTCCAGCGCGCCCCCGCCAAAGGCCCAGAGCTGCGGCATGAAGCGGAACGGGGTGTTGCCCGCATTCTGCTTGGCCACGAGCCCGTAGCCGGGCACCCCCAGCTTGTCGTGAATCTGCTTGGAATAGGTGACGACGTCGTCCCAGGTTGCCGGCGGCTTTTCCGGGTCGAGACCGGCGCGCTTGAAGAGATCGGCGTTCCAGATGAAGGCCATGGTTTCGTTGTTGGTCGGCACGCCATAGGGCACGCCGTCATACATCACCGACTTCATCGCGCCCGGCCAGAAATCGGCAGTCGGGTAGCCGACATCCTCGGGCTTGAGCTCCTGGAAGTAGCCCTTGGACGAGAACTCGATGCCGCCCAGGATCTGGAGGCGCACCACCATGGGCGCCGCGTTGCCGAGCAGCGCCGTGCGCAGCTTGTCGAGCAACTGGTTGTAGTCGATGTTCTGGTTGTCTACCTCGATATTGGGATAGGTCGCCTTGAAGGCCGCCCAGAACTCGTCATTGACCTTGCGGCTGATATCGGGAGAGGCCTCGTTCGGGCCCGTCCACCAGACCGAGACCTTGCCCTTGTAGTCGAGCGGCACGATCTTGGAGCAGTCCCCGGCGGTATCGACCTTTTCGGTCCCGGCGATGCTGCGGACATATTCGGGGGACCACTTGGAAAGGTCCACGCTCTGAGCATAGGCAGTGCCCGACAGCAGGGACGCGGCCATACCAAGGGCCACGACATATCCCACCACCTGGCGGCGATTTAGGCAGCCGTCATCGACTTCGCGATCACGCGAATTGGTCATCGAGATTCCTCCTCATGCATTTGCCTGCTCGGCCCGGAGGCCGGTCACGCACTCCCCGCAGCTCGCGCTGCTTCCTCCACGGGCGTCCGGCTTGGGCCGGCTTCTCCCCATGGCGTGGACAGTTTCAGAGGACAAAGTATCTGTCAATATGCGTCAGATCGTACATTCTTTGATTGAGTTTGCGTATGAATGGATCGAAGTTAGGGGTTGGAAAGTGCCTTAAAGCTGCATAGAACCGGCGCCATGGACCCGATTACCGCCCCACCGCCCGACCAACTGGAGTCGTCAGTTTCCGTCTACGAGATGATCCGAGAGGACATCATCGCCGGCCGCCTCGTGCCCAACGAACGGCTCAAGGTCGGCGAACTGGCGAGCCGCTACGACACCTCGACCAACCCCATCCGCGAGGCGCTCCAGCAGTTGCGCGGAGAGGGCATGGTGGTCATGGAGGCCAACCGTGGCGCGCGGGTGCGCCCAATCGACGCCGACTTCGTGCGCGACATCATCGAGATCGAGATGCTGATCGAACCGGCGCTGACCAAATGGTTCGTCTCGGTGGTGAGCGAAAAGGATATCGCCGAACTCGAGGCCAAGCAGGCCGAGATCGAAGCGCTCAACTTCGCCGATCCGGCGGCGCACGGACGGCTGGATACCCAGTTCCACCAACTCATGTACGACCGACACTACAACCGTCACGCGGCCGAGCTCTGGTGGAAGCACCGCGAAATCCTGCGGGCGATCAGCCGGCGCTATCCGACTTCGCTCAGCCGCCGGCAGGCGGTGCTTTCCGAGCACCGCGAGCTCATCGCCCGCATCCGCGCGCAGGACGCCGAAGGCGCCGCTGCCGTGGTCGAGCGGCACGTGGAGGGATCGGGCCGGCACATCATCGAACAAATGGGCATCGCCCAACGCAAGGCACCCCGGAGACAACCGGGCTAGGCACTCGCCGCGGGAGGCGCGGCGTCAATCGACGAGGCAGCGACAAGGAGGAGGCCGCCGTGACGATCGACATCGACCAGATCAAGCGAACCGAAACCATCGAGAACAACGTGCGGACCGGTTCGCGTCCGAGCGACCTCAGGATAACCGACATCCGCGTGGCCACCGTGGTCGGCCACGGCTACTACCCGATCCTCAAGATCGAGACCAACCAGGGCATCTACGGCCTGGGCGAAGTGCGCGACGCGGCGCACCACTTTTATGCGCTCCAGCTGAAACACCTGCTGATCGGCCAGAACCCCTGCAACGTCGACTACCTGTTCAAGACCATCAAGGCTTTCGGCGGCGACGGGCGGCGCGGCGGCGGCGTCTGCGGCATCGAGATCGCGCTCATGGACCTGGTCGGCAAGGTCTACGGGGTGCCGTGCTACCAGCTGCTGGGCGGCAAGTATCGCGACAAGGTACGCCTCTATGGCGACACGCCCACTCCGCGCGACATGACGCCCGAAGGGTTCGTGGAAGTGGTGATGAAGCGCAAGGCGCTGGGCCTCACCTTCATCAAGTTCGACCTTTCCGCGCGCCTCTTCGAGCAGACGCCGGGGGCGCTGGTTGGGCAGGCGACGAAATACGAGTACGAGCAGTTTCGCCAGCGCTACGTGCCGGGCCGCGGGGCGGGGGCCCGCATTTCGGAGCGCGGCGTGGAACTGGCCGCCGAAATCACCGCAGCGGTGCGCGAGGCGGTGGGGCCCGAGATTTCGCTCTGCACCGACCATTTCGGCGAAGGGTTCGTGACGGCCGACGAAGCCATTCGGCTCGGCGCCGCGCTCGAGCCCTATAACCTGGCCTGGATCGAGGACCCCATGCCCTGGCGCGACATCGCCAACCACAAGAAGGTGGCCGACGCGCTGCTGACCCCGGTGGCCGCGGGCGAGGACTGGTACCTCTGGGAGGGTTTCAAGGAGGCCATCGAGACGCGTGCGGTGGATATCATCCACCCGGACATGCTGACCTCGGGCGGCCTGATGGAAACCAAGCGCATCGCCGAGCACGCCGAGCGCTACGGCATCCCCACCGCGCTCCATGCCTGCTGCTCGCCGATCGCGATGATGGCAAATGTCCACCTGGGCGCCTCGATCGCCAATCTGGTGGCGCTCGAGCACCACGGGCTGGACCTGCCTTACTACCGCGACCTGGTGACCGGGCTCGACGAGGACTACATGGCCGATGGCTACGTGACGGTGCCGGAGGCCCCGGGCCTGGGCATCGACCTCAACGAGGACGGTATCAAGGCCAACATGCGTAAAGGCATGGCCTATTTCGGCGACACCAGCGACTGGGACCACATCCGCGTCGAATTCGACCGGCTGCCGCCCGAACTCGAACTGGACTGAACCCCCGGCCGCGGACCCGCCAGGCGCGGGTCCGCATCGGGCAACGACGACAAGACTGGCCACCTGGCCGAGAGGCGAATCCCATGAAGATTGTTGACCTGCGCTGCGCCGTCATCGGCCGGCATCCGATCGTGCGCATCGTGACCGACGAAGGGCTCTACGGGCTGGGCGAGGTGGAGTTCACCAAGACCTACCTGAAACCCTTCGTGCTGCATTTCCGCGATGCCCTGATCGGGGAGGACCCGACCGACGTCGAGCGCGTGATGCTGAAAATCCGCCAGCGCGGCTCGTTCAAGCCCTATGGCGCGGCGGTGAGCGCCATCGAGCACGCGCTCTGGGATATTGCCGGCAAGGCCGCGGGCGTGCCGGTCTACAAGCTCCTGGGCGGCAAGGTGCGCGACAAGGTGCGGGTCTATAACGGCTCGATCCGCCGCAAGCGCACCGGCGACCGGCCCGAGGACTACGCTGCCGACGTCAAATGGATGATGGAGCAGCCGCAGAACTTCTTCATGGTCAAGCAGGGCATCAGCTTCCACTCCAACATGAAGACGAACGTGGAAGGCTTCCACTATGGAGTGACGCAGCCCCCGACCTATCACGGCGCCATGGACCAGGGCGTCATCAGCGAGCGCGGTTTCAACCACATGCTCGATTGCGTGGCGGCGATGAAGGAGGTGACCGGCGACAAGGTGAGCCTGGCCCTCGATTGCGGCCCCGGCTGGTTCCTGCCCGACGCCATCCGCTTCGCCCAGGCGGTCGAGAAGTACAACCTGATGTGGCTCGAAGACATGCTGACCGGCGACTACGTGCCCTGGGTCAACCCGCAGGCGTATCGCGAGTTGACGGTTTCGACCTCGACCCCGATCCATACCGGCGAGCAGATCTACCTGCGGCACAACTTCAAGGAACTGATCGAGACCCAGGCCGTCCGCGTCGTCGGCCCCGATCCGGCCGATATCGGGGGCATCGCCGAACTCAAATGGGTAGCCGAACACGCCTATATGCACTCGATCCTGATGGCGCCGCACGGCACCGCCAACGGGCTTTTGGGGCTGGGCGCGCTGATCAATGTCTGCGCCACGCTGCCGGCCAACTACATCGCCTTCGAGTATCCGAGTGCTTCGGACCCCTGGTGGGAGGAGATCGTGGAGGGGCTGCCAGCCCAGATCGTCAAGGACAGCATGGTGGACCTGCTCGAGGCGCCCGGTCTGGGCCTCGACATAAACGCCGAAGCGGCGCGAAAATACCTGCGCGAGGAGGACGCCGGCTTCTTCGATTGAGCGCGCCCGGACCGGGCTTGCCAAATCGAGCCTTGTGGGGCCAATCTCGCCCTCTGGGGGCGCTCTGGTCCGGCAACGGGAAATGGGGAACTTCAAATCATGATCGTGGACGAAACTGAAGACCGGGCGCGCCCGGAATCCGGGCGCCTCAACCGGCGCGCGTTTCTCGTCGGCTCGGCCGCTGCCGTTGGCGCGCTGGGCCTGGCCGGGTGCACCTCGTTCGGCGGCGGCCCGGTGATGAGCTATGCCGAGGCCGAAAAGGTCTATGGCCCGGTACCCGACGAGCGCTTCCCGATCCCGGCGGTCAACGTCAAGAAGATCAACCCGAAATACTTCCGCCGTACCGTGCGCTACGACAGCAAGGAAGCGGTGGGCACGATCATCGTGGACCCGCGGAACTACTACGTCTACCGCATCGCGGGCGATGGCTACGCCACCCGCTACGGCGCCAATGTCGGCCGCGACGGCTTCCGCTGGAGCGGGGACGCCTATGTGGGGCGCAAGGCCGAATGGCCGGTCTGGACCCCGCCCAAGGAAATGATCGCCCGCCAGCCGGAAGCCGCCAAATACGCCGGTGGCATGGCCCCCGGCCTCGACAACCCCTTGGGCGCGCGCACGCTCTATCTCTACCAGAACGGGGTCTACACCCTCTACACCATCTACAGCACCCGCGTGGCCGAGACGATCGGCAAGGGCATCTCAAGCGGCTGCATCGGCCTGCTGACGCAGGACATGCTCGACCTGTACGAGAAGACGCCGGTGAACACGAAAGTGGTGGTGTTGAAGGCGTAAGGGGGCGTCCGCGCGGGCAGCGCCGCGATCTCTGCCAGATCGGTATTTGCCTTGGGGGTATTTGTGTCGCTCTTGGGTGCGGGTAGAGCACCAGGGTTTCGGGTAGAGCCGCAAGCATTCCAGACGCTCGTATGTCAACTCGGGCTCAGACCGACGGTCACCCCACTCGCCGACTCCGGATTTGGAGGCGGCAGTATGGGTTTGGGTCGGCGTGGGTAGTATCTCTAAAGGCAACAGCGTCTATACAACGTCAGCATTCCACGATACGTGAAATTGTCGATATATTAAGCATCTTATTCATAAAATCAGCCATTTATTGACGCATTTTAGTCGTGGCGCGATGCAGGAAGACTGCTTTCTTCGAAACGTTCGGTCATTCCGCCGGCGTCTGCTTAATTCGGCGGCGCCCTTCGTGGTGGCGCTGGCATCACTCTCTCCGGCATCCGCCCAGGTATCCATCACCGGGGATAGCTCCCCGTCGGATCCTGCTCTCATCGATGGCAGCGTCGACCTGGATATCGGTTTTGGCGCTCCCGGGAGCCTGACCATTCTCAATGGCGGCACGTTGACGAACAACACCGGCTATGTCGGCCGCGATGCTGGGGGCAATGGCAGCGTGATGGTTTCGGGCCAGAATTCGCGATGGGAGAATCAGGGCGACGTCGTCATCGGGCAATATGGCCAGGGGACGCTCGACATTCTGGCGGGCGGGTTCGTGACCGGAGGGAATGGCTATGTCGGCGCCAGCTTGGGCGGCACAGGCGTCGTGACGGTTTCGGGCGACGATGGTTCTGGCAATGCGTCCACCTGGTCTCTCCAGCAAGATCTGGCCATAGGCGATGAAGGGACAGGAACGCTCAACGTCACTCAGGGTGCTCATGTCACGACCGGTGGGCGAATTAGCGTTGGTTCCTGGGAGCAAGGCAATGTTGGGCTTTCTGATGGCGCCACGGTGTCGAGCCATGATGCTATCATCGGTAACAACGGTCATGGAGAGGCACTCCTGACGTCAGGCGCGTCCTGGACCGTGGTAGATCAATTCACGGTGGGCCTATTCTCTCAGGGCGTTCTGCGCATCGAAGACGGTGCCAGCCTGACCAGCAACCAGGGCTATGTGGGTGCCAATGCCGGTGGCGACGGAAATGTTACCGTTACCGGTGGCGCCAACTGGGAGATGACCGGTGCAAATCTGAGCCTGGGCAATTACGGCGTCGGTGTGATGACCATCGAAGATGGTGCAAGGGTCTACGCGAATAACGGCGTCGACCTCGGTTCCTCGGACGTGGCGGCAAGAGGCACGATGAACGTACTCGGTACGCCGGGTGGGCGCGGGATTCTGGAAACCAGCGGTTTCCGCGGCGGCATGGGCGCGGCGAATGTCACCGTGGATGGCGGCGTGGTTCGTGCAATCCGCGACAATAACAATTTCTTCAGCAATTACGGCGCTCAGCAGGTCACGCTCGGTGCCGGTGGCGGCATCATCGATACCAATAGCCACGATATCGGCATCGCCCCCGTAATGACCGGAGCGGGCAGCCTGACCAAGGAAGGTCTGGGCACGCTGACCCTGACCGGCGCCAACACCTATGGCGGCGGAACCACGATCTCGGCCGGCACCTTGCAGCTGGGCGATGGCGGAACGAGCGGCAGTATTATGGGCAGCGTCGCCAACAGCGGCATCCTGGCTTTCAATCGCTCGGATGTGGTGATCTTTGGCGGGACGATCGCCGGGACGGGTGGCGTTTGGCAAGTCGGCTCCGGGAAGACTGTCCTCACCGCCGATAGTTCGGGCCTGTCGGGCGTGTCAGCCGTCTATGACGGTATCCTGGCGGTCAACAATGTCCTTGGCGGGTCGTTGGAGGTTCGCGGCGGGCGGTTGCAAGGCGTCGGCCAGGTGGGCGCTACGACGAACTTTGCCAGCGGCACTATCGCTCCGGGCAATTCGATCGGAACGCTGACCGTGGCGGGAAACTATGTCGGCAATGGCGGGACGCTCGAAATCGAGTCGGTGCTCGGTGACGACAATGCGGCCACGGACCTCCTGGTAGTGACTGGCGACACCTCGGGCAGCACCAATGTCCGCGTTATCAATGTCGGCGGCGCAGGTGCGCAGACGACGGAAGGCATCAAGATCGTTGATGTCGGCGGTATTTCCGGCGGAAGTTTTGCACTGCTTGGAGACTACACCTTCGAGGGGGCGCCTGCCGTGGTTGCCGGCGCCTACGCCTATCGCCTCTACAAAGGGGGCGTCAGCACAAGTGCCGATGGTGACTGGTATCTGCGGTCAGACTTGCTCGCTGGCACAGCGGGTCCGCTTTACCAGGCCGGCGCGCCGGTCTACGAGGCCTATGCCACGGTGCTACAGAGTTTCAACGAACTCGAAACCTTGCAGCAGCGCGTCGGCAATCGTGCCTGGACCGCCGGCGTGGTCGAGCGGGGCGCCATGCCGGAGGCGGTCGGCCCCAACAGCGGTATTTGGGGTCGGATAGTTGGCCGCCACGCCAATCTGGATCCACGGTACTCCACCACCGGGGCGAACCTCGAAGTCGCCACCTGGCAATTGCAGGCCGGGGCCGACCGGCAGCTCTATTCGGGCGAAGAAGGTCGCCTCGTCGGCGGACTGTCCGCGCGATACGGCACCGTTGCGGGCGACGTGACCTCGATATTCGGAAACGGTTCCATCAGCAGCTCGGGTTACGGCCTGGGCGGATCGCTGACCTGGTATGGTTCGACAGGATTCTACCTCGATGCGCAAGCCAACCTGACCTGGTTCGACAGCGCCCTCACCTCCGCGACTGCCGCTAACAGGCTGGTCTCCGGCAATGGCGGCTTCGGCTATGCCCTTGGCGTGGAAGCTGGTCAGCAGGTCGCCCTCAACCGGAACTGGTCGCTCACGCCGCAGGCGCAACTGATCTATTCGGATGTTGCCTTTGACCGCTTCACCGACGTCTACGGCTCCGCCGTTTCGCTGACAGAAGGAACTGACCTCAACATCCGGCTGGGCCTTTCGGCAGACTACCAGGACAGCTGGACCGATGAGGCTGGCGAGACCAGCCGGCTCCACGGCTATGGCATTGCAAATCTATACTATCACTTCATGCCGAGCAGCAGGATCGACCTTGCCCGAGTGGAATTCACCAATACGCAGGACGATTTCTGGGGCGGATTGGGCCTTGGCGGCACCTACAGCTGGCGCGACGACAAGTATGCCCTGCACGGCGAAGCGGGCATCAACACCAGTCTCGTCAATTTCGGCAAAAGCTTGAGCTTTGCCGGCACGGCGGGGCTGAGTGTCCGGTTTTAGGGGGGTGTGGCGTGTCTATGGCCCTAGCGAGTCGGCGCGCCTGCATCAGGTGCTGACCCTGAAGTCGCTCGGGCTGTCGCTGGCCCATATCGGGCGATTGCTCAAGGGCAGGACGGCGAACTTGCCGGCGCTGCCCGCCCTCCAGGAGGATGTCCTGAGCGTGCGCATCAATGACCTGATGCGGGCCCGCAAGGCGGTTCAGGCCGCGCTCAGCAAGGTTGCGCGACTCCTATCCTGAACGCCTGGCCGCCGGAGAGCGGCCAGACAGCTTCGACAAGGACGTTATCCGCGAGTGGGTCGCCGCGGAGTGCGATCCCTACGCCGATGCCATCCCGGAAATTTCGCCCGAACTGATCTGGAAGACCGCACTGACCTATATTGAGGCCCATGAACGGATCACCGGGCAGCCATTCACGCCGCCGCCGCCCGCGCCGTCCGTGCATGATCGGGTGCTATCGGCCCTGGCGGAGTTCCATGCGCCCTGAGTTCGGCTGTGGGCCAGGCGGCGGCTTTTGGGATTTGTGCGGGGGAACGGCCAAGGTCGGCAGGGCGGCGCATTCGGGGTGGTAGCGGTCGGTCCGGTTTTAGTAATATTAATGCAATGATCTGCCGATTTTCTCGGGGGCGAGTTTGGCAAAGAACGGTGTGTCTCTGACATCTGAGGAAAAGCGGGTTGCCAAGGCCCTGCTCGCGAAGAAGTGGCGCAATCAGGACATACAAGCCCTCATCAACGTTGGCCGAAAGGCGACTATCAACAGCGGACGCATAACCGGCGTCAAGAAGAACGCCCAGCAGGAGTCGGCGTCCGAAGAAGAGGTCGCGTTTTTCCTCCTGAAGAAGAGGTCATACGATCAGCAGACGGGTCTCAACCGATACGATGACGAGCGTCTTATACGTGCCCGCGAGGCCATGATCCTCGCTGTCCAAGTGTTTAACAGCGCGGCGCTCCGGTTTAAAACCGAAGTGTTTACGATGTTGGCCAACGTAGCGTGGACCTACCTCATGCATGAGTGGTACGCGCGCAATACGAAGCTGGAGATCATAAATGGCGAGGGATTCTCTAGGCCGCTGAGCGAGCTTGTGGAGCGCGCAGACTCTCCACTGACTGATGGAGTGCGGCAGAACCTGCGAGCGCTGAAGGTCCTGCGGGACAAGGTGGAGCACCACCTCCTAGGCAGGGCCGATCAGAAATGGCTCGGGATTTTCCAAGCTTGCTGCCTGAACTTTGACAAGGCGCTGTGCGAACTGTTCGGAAAGGAGCTGACCCTGGCAAGCGAGCTCTCTTTTGCACTGCAGTTCGCGAGCATGAACCTCGAACAAGTGACCACGCTCAACCAGTACGAACTCCCGGCTAACATCAACGCCATCGATGCTCTAATCACTGACGGAATGACGCCGGAGCAGTTGAACAACATCGAGTTCCAGTTTCAGGTCGTATACACCCTCAGCGCCGCTCCGAAGTCCAAAGCCCACATCCAGTTCGTCAATCCAGTATCGGCGGAGGGAAAGGAGATTCATAACGTTCTGGCCAAGAAGGTAATCTCGGATGAGCTCTATCCGTTAAAACCGGGGAAGGTCGTTAAACAGGTCGCAGCAAGGACCAAGAAACACTTCACGTCGCACACGCATCTGCAGGCAATGCGGTACTTCAAAGTGCGGCCGAAGAACGGCGCTCCCCAGCCAGAAAACACCGACAAGACGCACTGCATCTATCATCCGGTTTACAAAGCGTATGCATATTCGCCTGAGTGGGTGGAGAAGCTTGTGGCTGCGGTTATTGACCCCGAGGTCTATAAGAAAATCAGGGCTGTGAAGCTGTGAAGCGACTAGGTTTATCCTAGTGACCGATGGCAGCTTTGGGGGATTGATCAAGAAGGCTGATGGCCGAAACGGGGCCGGAAACCAGCCGCCATGGGTTTTGGATGCCGGGGCGCCTCGCTCCACCTGCGTCATCCTAACTCCTCCGCCAGCTCCAGCAGTACGCCTTCCGGGCCGCGGATGTAGCGGAGGCGGTCCGTGTCGCCGTTAGGAGCACGGATGCGGGGCGGAAGGCGACTTGTGGTTATGCCCTGATGTGACACGAGTGATTAGGGGTGATCTTCGGACCGTTGGCGTTTGCGACTGACCTCTCGAAGGAGACGCCCAGCGGCTTTCCCATCAGCGATCCTGCGGCGCGGACGCCTGCCAGAGGTAATCTTTCGTTAACAGCTGGAATTCAAAAAGCTTCAAAAGCTTCAGACTGTTGGCTACAGACGCGGTACCGAAACGCCGCACGTGATCTCCCATCATGACCGCTTCCGACAATGTCGAGAAGGCAGGGCTGCGAAGCCATGCCGCCATTTCGCCTGCGACTATTCATATCCAGGGCGTGGCGGGGGAGCGGTCGCATCTCATGCGCTCCCGCATCCGGATAGTGGCGGTCCTGACCGTCATCGGGTTCCTCTTGATAGGGGCCCGACTGATCCAGCTTGGGACGGTAGAAGTCGATCAAACAATCGAAGGGGTGGCTCGCGACATCATTCAGGCGTCGCGGCCGCCTATCCTCGATCGTAACGGAGTGATGCTGGCCGTCGATATTCGTGTGCCATCTCTCTTTGCCGAACCGCGTCGGATCATCGACGTCGAAGAGGCCGTCGAAGGACTTCGGACGGTCCTACCCGACCTTGATGAGCAATGGTTGAGGGAGCATTTGACCGGGGAAGGAGGGTTCGCCTGGATAAGGCGCGAACTCACTCCGGCGATCGAGGAGCGGATCATGGCCCTGGGGATACCGGGCATCGATTTTATCCAGGAAAGCAAACGATTTTACCCATCGGGACGCGATGTGGCCCATATCATCGGGGGTGTAAACGTCGACAATCAAGGCATCGCGGGCATGGAGCTGGCAATCGATCGTAAGGAACTTGCGGTCCTGCAGGAGGTTGGCCTGGCGCGAGATGCGGTGCTCGAACCGAAGACGCTGTCGATTGACATCCGAGTCCAGCACGCCGTGCACGAAGAACTCCTCAGAGCCATCGAACGCTTCCAGGCAATCGCCGGTGCTGGGGTCATACTGGATATCCGAACCGGCGAAGTGATCGCCATGGTGTCCCTGCCTGACTTCGATCCGAATGTACCGGTGACCGCCTTGGACAAGGATAGCCTCAATCGGATCACCAACGGCACCTTCGAACTGGGCTCAACCTTCAAGACGATGACGATCGCGGCGGCGCTGGACAGCGGTGCTGTTGCCCTCAATGACATGATTGACGCTCGCGAGGGGGTTCGCTTCGGCCGCTATGTTCTCGATCATGGCCGGCACGAGATTATGTCGGTTTCCGACGTTTTCCGATACTCGGACAATATCGGCACCATCCGCATCATGCAGGCGATGGGCAAGGAGGCTCTACGATCCTTCCTTGGTACAGCGGGCTTTGACCGCCGGTCGCCCATCGAGCTGCCGGAGCGCGCGATGCCCAGGGTGCCGAACGAGTTCTCTGACGTCGGTGCGGCCACGGCGTCCTACGGCTATGGTTTTGCCGCCACCCCCATGCATATGGCCTCTGCCGTTGGTGCCTTGATGAACGGCGGATATTATGTCCCTCCGACATTGTTTGCCCGGAAGGATGCAGAAGCCGGGCAATTGTCCCAACGGATCGTAAGCCCGCAAACCAGCGCGGACATGATCTATCTTTTCCGGATGAACGCATTGCTCGGCTCCGGCCGCCGGATGGAAATGGGGGGCGTGGGCTATCGGGCCGGGGGTAAGACGGGCACGGCGGAGAAGGTTATCGAGGGGAGGTACTCCAAGACCAAGAATATCACCGTATTCACCTCAGCGTTTCCACTCGATGCTCCTCGATACGCCATGCTCATCATGCTCGATGAAGCCCAAGCCGAGAGCGCGCAGTCCAATCGTGAGGCCGGATGGAATGTCGCCGTCGTCAGTGGCGAGATTATCGCTCGCATCGCACCGATGATTGGGATCTCACCATCGAAAAGCCGAGCGTTTGATGCGTCGATCATGGCAAAGGCCGGGCATTAAGTCGGGCGCGAGTGCCCTCTGTTTGGTCACGCAAATTTCTCACTCTTCTCTGGCCGTTCGTCATTGGTCGCTCCGGCCGCTCATGCGTTTGATGTTTCCTTCGATTGGGGAAATATCCCGAGATGCGCATTGGGAAATCCAACGGGGTTGCCAGCCCGCAGTTCGCCCTCAGCGGGCTTATTCTTCGCAGGCATACGATCAACGACTGGAATGGGGTCGAAACCAGCCGCCATGGGTTTTGGATGCCGGGGCGGCTCGCTCCACCTGCGTCATCCCAACTCCTCCGCCAGCCCCAGCAGTACGCCTTCGGGGCCGCGGATGTAGCAGAGGCGGTAGGTGTCGCCGTACTGGACCACTTCGCCGACGAGTTCGGCGCCGTGGCGGGCCAGCCGTTCGAGGGTGGCGTCCAGATCGGTCACGGCGAACATGACGCGCAGGTACCCCAGGGCGTTGACCGGGGCGGTGCGGTGGTCGGCGATGATCGAGGGGGCGAGGAAGCGCGAGAGTTCGAGGCGGCTGTGACCGTCGGGCGTGCGCATCATGGCGATTTCGACGTGCTGGTTGCCCAGGCCCGTGACCCGCCCGGCCCATTCGCCCTCAATGGTCGCGCGGCCTTCGAGTTCGAGGCCGAGTTCGACAAAGAAGGCGATGGTCGTGTCGAGGTCCTCGACGACAATGCCGACATTGTCCATCCGTTTGACCGCCATGTGTCCCGTCCCTTTCGTTGGTGGTTGCGAAGTTGCCGTCATGGTGGCCGGGGCGGCGCAGGCGCGTCAAGGCGAGGAGGAGCCGGCGGCGCGAGGGCAAGACAAAAAGACGCGGATTTCTCCAGGGAAATCCGCGTCCAGTTGGGTGCCCCGCGATGGGGACGCGGGGCGACAGGGTTGGTTAGCGCCAGCGTTTGACCGCTTCGACCGTCTGGCCGACGAGATCATCGAAGGCGATTTTTGCCGGGCGGCGCATGTAGGTGACGATGTCGCCGGCGAGGAGGGGCTTGCTCCAGCGCTCGGCGATGATGCCGCTGCCCTGCTGGCAGGCGAGGACGCAGAGGATCTGTGCGGCGTTGCAGTCGACGTCGTGGCCGATGCCGCAGATGATTTCGAGCGTGCGATCGAAATCGCCCTCGCCGAACCACAGCGCCACGACCTGCGCGGCCGCGTTCGGGTAGACGTGGATCCAGTTGTATTCGACGTATTCTGCGTCGCAGAGCGCCCAGGCCGACTGCCAGTCTTTTGCGGTCTTGCAGGCATTGAGCGCGAAGGCAAGAACGGCGCCGTATTCAGTGGCGGGCGAGAAGAGCGCGATGGTCGAGGTGAGGAGGGACTTGCTGTCGCTCACCACGAAAGCGCGGGCGGCGAGCACGGCGTTGAAGACTTCGCCCAGGATGCCGTTGCCGGCAGCGGAAATCTGCGCGTCGAGATAGGCGAGGCGCGCCGCTTCGCGGGCATTGCCCGGAGCGACCATGCCGCAGATCGTGCCGCGCATCTGGCCGCCGATCCACTCGTCGAACGGATTGTCGATGACGCCGGTGAGCGGCGGCAGCACACCGCGGCGGATGTTGTTGAGCGCCACCTGCTCGGCCGACCAGCCCATGGGGATCATCGAGGTCCAGCGCTCGGCAATGTCGGTGCTGGTGACGGCATGACCCTTCTCGCCAAAGGCTTCGAGGAAGGCGAGTTCGAACGTGATATCGTCGTTATAGGTGTTGGGCTGGCGCACGTAGTCGCGGATGGGGCCGAAGGCTTCGGCGATGTTCTCGGCGGAATAGCCTTCGAGCGCGGTGCCGGCGGCGGCGCCGACCAGCTGGGCCAGCCAGCCGCCGCGGATGCGATCGGTGAACTCGGCGGTCGTGGGGTCGACCGCGACGGCCTCGGGCCAGGAGGTGGCGGCGTCGAACTCCTCCCAGGAGCCGTAGCGCAGGGTCTGCTGCGAGGGATGGTTGGGGTCGGGCTGCGCGGCGGCCATCAGGGTGCGCAGGCGCGTATCCATGACGTAGAGCGTCTCGAAATCGTCCTTGGCGAGGGCGGCGTAGCCCTGGTCGAGCAGGTCGTTGTAGGGCGCAAGGACGTAGCCCTTGTTCTCCAGCGACTGGAGGGCGGCGGCCATCAGGTACTCGGGCGCGGCCGAACCGGGGACGTTGCTCTTCCAGAACAGAGCCACCATGGCATCCTGGGAATTCATGAGCTGGGTGGCGTCCCAGGTCTGTTCCTCTTCGGTGCGCACCACGGGCTTGGTGTTGCGCAGCAGGTCTTTGGTGAGTTCCCAGGCCTTCATATGATTTTCCAGTATCCTAGACGAGTTGGCGGGCCCGGCGGCGGCTGACATAGACGGTCAGCACGACGATCGGGACGACGTAGGGGATCATCTGCATCAGCTCGTGCGGCAGCCCGAGGCTCTGCATGGTGATCGCGGCGGTTTCGGCGACGGCGAGGATCAGCGAGGCGGCGAGCGCGCCCCAGGCCGAACCCATGCCCATAACCTCTACCGCAATGGCGATGAAGCCGCGGCCGGCTGTCATGTTGGAAGCGAACCAGCTCACGTAACCCATTGAGAGATAAGCGCCGGCCGCGCCGCCGAAGACGCCCGAGAGCACGAGCGCGGCGGCCTGCACGCGCTTTACGCTGATGCCGGCGGTGGCGGCCGATTTCGGGTCCATGCCCACGGCGCGCAGGCGCAGGCCGAAGGGCGTGCGCAGCATCAGGATCGAAACCAGCGGCACCGAGAGGAGCGCGAGATAGGTGAGGATATGGTGGCCGGAGACCAGTGGGCCGAGCACCGGAATGTCCGCGATGAACGGGATCCCGACATTGGGCAGCACCTCGCTCTTGAGCGCACCCGACATGCCCTTGTCGCCCGTGGCGAAGAAGAGGACGAGGGTCGTGCCGGCGGCGGCCGCCATGTTCAGCGCGATGCCGGTGATGATGAGATGAGCGCCCAGGCCGTTGACGACGAGTGCCATGACCCAGCCGACGAAGCCGCAGACGATGAGGGCGGCGAGGAACCCGAGCCAGGCATTGCCCGTATAGGCGCTGACGAGCACCCCGGTGAGCGCGCCGACCAGCATCATGCCCTCCATGCCGATATTGAGCACGCCGGCCCGGTCGGAGATGAGGACGCCGAGCCCCGCCAGAAGCAGGGGAGTCATGACGCGCAGGACCGTGGCGAAGAGCGCCGGGTCGGCGATGGTGGCGAAGAAGGCGTCCATCACTTGGCCTCCTGCTGCTTGATCGAGCGGATGGCGCGGAGGAGCCGCGGGTTCTCGAAGATGATCTTGGCGGTGACGGCGACCATGATGGCTGCGGTCAGGATGCCGACGATCTCGCTGGGCACGTCCATGCTGCGGCCGAGAATGTCGCCGCCGACCTGGAGGTAGCCGAGGAAGAGGGCCGCCGGGATTATGAGGAACGGGTTCTCGCGGGCGAGGATGGCCACGATGATGCCGGTCCAGCCCAGGCCCGGCAGGCTGACCCAGGTGAAGCGCGTATAGAGCCCGAGCACTTCCACCGCGCCCGCCATGCCGGCGATGAGGCCGCCGACGACCTGCGTCGCCATGGTGATGCGCGTGATCGGCAGGCCGAGATGGGCGGCAAAGCCGGGGCTCGAGCCGACGATGCGGGTATTGAGGCCCGAGCGCGTGGCGAAGAGCCAGATGCCGCCGAGGATACAGGCGACCACCGCGATGATGGCGCCGCTGTTGAGGCGCGTGCCCTGCAGCAGGCGGTCGAGCCGCGCGTCGGCGGGAATCTTGGGCGAGGTGAGGGCGCCCGCGGTGGGATCGCGCAGCACGTAGCTGAGGAAGAGAAGGCCGGCGAAGAGCAGGGCGAAGTTGAAGACCAGCGAGGTCACCATTTCAGGCGCGCCGTGACGGACGCGCAGGTAACCCGGCACGATGCAGGCGACAGAGCCGATGCAGGCACCGGCGAGAATGGCGAGCGGCGCGGCGAGCGGGCCCTGGATGCCGACCATGATGGCAAAGGCCGCAGCGCCCAGGCCGCCGAGGAAGAAGCCACCTTCGGTGCCCAGGTTGAACATCCCCGCGCGGAAGATGACGGTGGAGGCGAGACCGGTGAGCGCGATGGGCGTCGCCGCTTCGGCGATGTTGCCGATATGGCGAACGCTGTCGAAGGGGCCGAGCAGGAACGCGAAGAGCACCGCACCCGGATCGGGCTGGCTCAGCGAGAGCGGCACGAGGACGACGAGGATCACGGCGGCGATGACGAGCACGGTCGTCGCGAGTTGCACCAGTGAAGCGAGGATCGAGCGCATCATCGGGCGTTCTCCAGGCCAAGCATGTAGGGGCCGAGCGCGGCGGGCGTGAGCGAGGGGCCGTTGGGGAGATCGGCGACGATCCGCCCCGCGAAGAAGACCAGCACGCGATCGGAAAGCCTGAGCAGTTCATCGAGGTCGGCCGAGACCAGCAGCACGGCGGCGCCGTTGCGGGCCGCCTCATCGAGCCGGCGGTGAAGGAAGGCGGCGGCGGCCACATCGATGCCGCGCGTCGGCTGGTCGGCAATGAGGAGCTTTGGCTTCGTCGCCAGTTCGCGCGCCGCGATCAGCTTCTGGGCGTTGCCGCCCGACAGTGAATCCAGCCGCTCGTAGATGCCGAAGCTGCGAACGTTGAATTCCTTGATCATGGCCCGAACCCTGTCGGCGATCCTGCCGCGGCGGAGGAACGGGCCGGTTTGCAGATCCTTGTTCCCGTCAGTGCCGGCAATGGCGTTGTCGGCCAGGCTTAGTGCAGGCGCGCCGCCCTGGGCGAAGCGGTCGGCGGGGAGATAGGCCAAGCCCGCATGGCGCCAGGCGTGGCTGTCGGCGCCGGTCATGTCCTTGCCGTTGAAGGCGATGCTGCCCGAGGCGGGGCGCAGGAAGCCGCTCATCACCGAGACGAGGCCGCGCTGGCCGCTGCCATCGACGCCGGCAATGCCGACGATCTCGCCAGCACTGATGTCGACGGAAACTTCGTGGAGCAGGTCGGCGGGTTCGCGCGTGCGGGTGGAGACGGACTTGAGGCTCAGTACCGTCTCGCCGTCAGCCGCGCCGTGCTCGCGCCGCGCCACTTCGACGGCGTGGCCCATGACCATTTCCATGATCTTGTCGTCGGGCACGTCCCTGAGCGCCACGGTGCCGGTGAGGCGGCCGCCGCGCAGCACGGTGACACTCTGCGCCAGCGCGCGCACTTCGTTGAGCTTGTGCGAGATGAAAAGGATGGTCATGCCGGCATCGCGCAGGCCGCGCAGCCGGTTGAAGAGTTCCTCGATCTCGGGCGGGGAAAGCACCGCCGTCGGTTCGTCGAGGATGAGAATGCGGGTGTCGCGGGCGAGGGCCTTGAGGATCTCGACCTTCTGCTGGGCGGCGACGGAAAGCGTCGAGACCGGCGCGTCGGGCTCGACCTGGAGGTCGTAGCGCGCGCTGAGTTCCGTGACCTGGCGACGGGCCTCGGCGCGATCGATGAGCACGCCCTTGCGCGGCTCATGGCCCAGAATGATGTTCTCGGTGACGGTGAGCGCCGGGATCAGCGAGAAGTGCTGGTGCACCATGCCGATACCATGGGTGGCGGCGAACGCGGGCGCGCCGGCTTCCACCGGCGCACCGTCGAGCAGGATGCGACCGGCACTTGGCGCCTCCAGCCCGAAGAGGATTTTCATCAGCGTCGACTTGCCGGCGCCGTTCTCCCCGCAGATGGCGTGAATCGTCCCCTTGGGAATTTCGAAGCTCACCGTGCTCAGGGCAACGGTGCCGTTGGGATAGGTCTTCGAAATTCCGTCGAAGGCAATGACGGAGGATGTGTCTGCCATGTCGGGGCCGATCACGCTCATCTTTGGTGGGAGACTAGGGGCGAACGCTGTCGCGCAGGGCGTTGAGCGCCTCGGTGGTCATGCCGAAGGCGGTCGGAACCTCGATCTCGCCTGCGGCGATCTTTTCCTTGGCGGCATTGATCGCGGCGACGGTTTCCGGCGAGGCGAGCTTGGCGAAATTGCCGGTCTCGACGAGGCCGACCGCGCCTTCCTTGAGGCCAAGGGCCTCGACCGAACCCCAGGGCAGGGTGCCTTCCTTGATGCGGTCATAGGCCGAGAGCAGGCTCACATCGACGTTCTTGAGCACCGAGCTCACGACCTGGGACGCAATGCCCGGATCGCTTTCGGCAAAGATGGCTTCCTGGTCGGAATCGACGCCGAGCGCATACTTGCCGGTCTCCTTGGCGGCCGAGAGCTGGCCGAGGCCGGCCTGCGAGGCGGCGTTGAAGCCGAGCACCACGCCGGCACGGTACTGGGCGAGCGAGAGCTCCTTGCCCTTGGCGGCATCGGTGAACGAGCCGGCATAGGAGACCGCGACCTTGATGTCGGGCGTCACCGACTGGGCGCCGGCAATGTAGCCAACGAGGAAGTCGTTGATGACCGGAATGTCCATGCCGCCCAGGAACCCGAGCGCGCCGTCAGCGCCGAGCTTGCCGGACTTGACGAGGTCAGCGGCGAGCAGGCCGCCGAGATAGGAGCCTTCGTTCTGCTTGTAGTTGATGGCGTAGACGTTCTCGAACCCGCCTTCCTCGAAGGGCAGGGAGGCATCGAACAGGATGTACTTCTTGTCCGGGTACTGCTTGGCGACTTCGCCAAGGGTCTCGGAGAGCGAATAGGTGCCGCCGATGATGATGTTGTAATCCTGCTCGGAGACGTCGAGCAGCGCCGGTTCCCACTTGGTGGCGTCGTCCCCGACTTCGAGCACGCGCGTTTCGACGTCGTCGCCGTACTTGGCCTTGATCAGCTCCATGCCGTGGTTCGCGGAATCGAAGAAGGACTTGTCGCCCAGGGCGCCGTTGACGATCAGCACGATCTTGTCCTTGGCGAGAGCGGCAAAGCTCATCGAGCCAGTCAGCGCCGTGGCTGCAACGAGGCTGAGCGAAAGACGCAGCATGGTCTTTCGGGTGAGAAGAGGCATATCGGATCTCCCTTTGGCAAGCGCCTTATGATCGGTCACGACCGAGTTGCGGGTATGGGAGGGCCTTGCGGTCAACGAAGCTCCTCCAAACCTCGTTTAATCGTGTAAACTCACAGAAACGGGGAACGCGGTCTCTTGTCAAGACGAATCGTTTAATCGATTAAGGAAGGCGGGGACAACGAGAGAGCCGGCAATGGCGCGCAAAGGCATAGCGACGGAAGAGACTTCGCGCGGTCCGACCATGCGCGACGTCGCCAAGGCGGCGGGCGTGTCGTCGGCCACGGTTTCCTATGTCCTCAACAATCTCAACAAGGTAACGCCCGAAGTCGACGCGCATGTCCGCAAGGTGGCGCGCGAGATGGGCTATTCGCGCAACAGCGCGGCGCGAGCGCTCAAGACGGGCCGGCACAACGTCATCGGCTGCATCGTGCCGACACTGGCCTCCCCGGTCTTCCCCGAAATCGTGCAGGCCGTGCAGCGGCGCGCCGAGGAACTGGGCTACGCAACCTTCGTCATCGACTCGGGCGAGGGCCCAAAGCGCGAAGCGCAGGCGATCCAGTCGCTCGCCAAGCACGGGGTGGACGGGGCGGTGGCGCTGCTGGCCTCGCGCCCGCCGCTTGCCGACCTGCCGCAATTCCCCATCGTCGCCATCGACCAGCCGGTGCCGGGGCTAGACAGCGTCAGGGCCGACCATCGCACGGGCGGGCGCCTGATGGCCGAGCACGTCATTGCCCTCGGCCACAAAAGGGTAGGGCTGGTCTCGGGCGAGCTCGACCTGCTCTCGAGCCGCGAACGCCACGAGGGCTTCATGGATGCGGCGCGCGGAAAACTCGAAATCTGCTGGGATGTCGAGGTGTCGCTGATCCCGACGCTCCCGCGCGAGGCGGTGGAGGCGATCCGCCGCCGCGACGTCACCATGATCGCCTGCGTCAACGACGTGGTGGCCATCGGGGTGCTGAGCGCGTTGCGCGACAATGGCATAGCGGTGCCGGGCGAGGTCTCGGTCTTCGGGTTCGACGACATGGTCTGGTCGCACTGGCCGCTGATCGACCTCACGACCATCCGCCAGCCCCTGGCAGAACTCGGCCGCGATGCGGTGGAGCTGCTGGTCGAGCGCCTCACCGATCCCGAGCGCCCGCAACGCGACATCGTGCTGCCGGTGAGCCTGGTCGAACGCGGCTCTACCAGGCGACTCTAGCTCAGGACGCCAGCACGAGGTGATCGGGCCCGACCGTCTCGTAGACGGGGCGCGGCGCCGCATGCCCGACCGGGAAGATCGGGGAGGGAAGCTGTGTCGCAGGCGGCGCGCTGGTGCGGCGGCGCTCGGGGTCCGGCGTCGGGACGGCCGACAGCAGCATGCGGGTATAGGGGTGGCGCGGGTCGCCGAACACGGCGGCGCGCGGACCGATCTCGACGATCCGGCCCATATACATCACCGCCACCCGGTGGCTCATGCGCTCGACCACCGCCATGTCGTGCGAGATGAAGAGGTAGGAGAGCCCCAGCTCTTCCTGCAGTTCGATGAGCAGGTTGACCACCTGCGCCTGGATCGAGACGTCCAGTGCCGAGACGGCCTCGTCGGCCACGATGAGCTTGGGCGATAGCGAAAGGGCGCGGGCGATGCAGAGGCGCTGGCGCTGGCCGCCCGAGAATTCGTGCGGATAGCGGTCGAGCTGGTCTTCGGTGAGGCCGACGCGCTTGACGAGCGCCACGACGCGATCGCGCAGCGAGGAGCCGGAATCAAGCCCGTGGATCACCAGCGGCTCTGCCACCTGCTCGAAGGCGGTGAGCCGGGGATCGAGCGCGGCATAGGGATCCTGGAAGATGATCTGCATGTCCCGGCGTTTCTCGCGCAGGGCGGAATGGTCAAGGGCGAGCAGGTCCGTGCCTTCGAGCGTGACGCTGCCGGACCTGGGCTGGACGAGGCGCAGCACCGAACGGCCGGTGGTCGACTTGCCGCAGCCGGATTCGCCGACCAGCGAAAGCGTTTCCCCCGTGCCGATCGAGAAGGAGACTTCGTCCACCGCGTGCACGTTGGCCACGTGCCGCTGCAGCATACCCTTGCGGACGGGGAAACGTGTGACGAGGTCGCGGACCTCGAGGAGCGGCTTGCGCTCGCGCGCGGCCGGCTGCTGGCTCTCGCCCTCGAAGCCGAAGCGGCGCGGACCGTCATGACCGGTCATGGCGCCGAGGCGCGGGACCGAGGCGAGGAGCAGCTTGGTGTAGTCCTCACGCGGCGTGGCGAAGAGCGGCTTGACCGCGTTCTCCTCGACCTTCCGGCCGTGGCGCATGACCACGACGCGGTCGGCGATCTCGGCGACGACGCCCATGTCGTGGGTGATGAACAGCATGGCCATGCCGTTCTCGCGCGAAAGCGTGCGCACGAGATGCAGGATCTGGGCCTGGATGGTGACGTCGAGCGCGGTGGTGGGTTCGTCCGCGATGAGCAGTCGTGGCGAGCAGGCCAGGGCCATGGCGATGACGATGCGCTGGCGCATGCCGCCGGAGAGCTCGTGCGGGAACTGGCCGAAACGGCGCTCGGGCTCCGGGATGCGCACGCGCTTGATGAGTTCTATGGCCTCGCGCGCGGCTTCGGCGTGACTGACGGCGCGGTGGGCGCGAATGACCTCGGCGATCTGCTCGCCGACCGTGAACACTGGATTGAGGCTAGTCATCGGCTCCTGGAAGATCATGGCGATCTCGTCGCCACGGACCGAACGCAGGTCGCGATCCGGGGCGTTCGCCAGATCGATCCCGGCGCCGTCGCGGCGCTGGAAGCGGATGTGGCCGGAAGGGATGGTGCCGCCGTTGAAGGCGGTGAGGTCCAGGATGGACATCGCAGTGACGGACTTGCCCGAGCCGGATTCGCCCACGAGCGCCACGCACTCGCCGGGCGCGATGGCAAAGCTCAGGTCATCGACGGCGGTAAAGGGGCCGCTCTCGGTCTGGAAGGTGACGCGCAGGTTCTCGACGTCGAGGAGCTTGTCCATTCGGGCCTCCGGGGCAAAGCAGGAAGGACGGGCGCGGGTGGCGCGCCCGTCCGTGGTCGGTTTAGTCGGCGAGGGTGACGGCGCCGGCGCGGAAATCGAGCACGTAGGGGATGTGGCCCGGCAGCGGCTTCCACTCGAGCTTCTGGGTCATGCCGTACGATTCATAGGGCTGATAGAGCACGAAGACCGGGGCCTCTTCCTTGATGTAGGCCATGATGTCCGCATAGGCCTGCTTACGCACGGCGATGTCGGTCGAGTAGCGGAACTTCTCCCAGAGGGCATCGTATTCCGGCGTCGAGTTCCAGGCTGCTTCCGTGCCCGAACCCTTGGGCGCCCACATGGTGCCGAACGAGCCCGCCGGGTCGGCGAAGTACATGGGGTTGGACCAGTTGCGCGCGTTCATGGTCGGGTCCGAACCCGTCCACTTCGGATCGACATTGAGGTTCATGTTGACCCCGACCGCCGCCCACATCTCCTTGATCGCCTGCGCGGCGAGGAGCCCGTTGGTGTAGTAGACCGGATCGGTGTCGTAGCGGATCGGGGTGCCGTCATAGCCGGCTTCCTTGAGCAGCTCCTTGGCTTTCTCCGGATCGTATTCGAAGGTGTTGAGCTCGGGCATGTAGAGCTGGCCGTACTGCGGATAGGTGTGGCTGGAGGGAACCACGGCCTTGCCGAGCCAGAGCGCTTCGTTGAGCAGGTTGCGGTCGATGGCGAGGCCAAGGGCCTGGCGCAGGCGCTTGTCGGCCATCAGCGGGTTGCGGGTATTGAAGATCACCACGTGGAAGAGCGGGGTTACGGCACCCTCGACCTTGAGCGAGGGATTGCCCTCGATGGCCTCGATCTGGTCGGGCGGCACGTTGGTGATGAGGTCGACTTCCCCGTTTGCGAGCGCGGTGGTGCGGGTCGCCAGTTCGGGAATGCGGCGCAGCACGACCTGGTCGAACGGAGCCTTTTCGCCGAAAAAGCCATCGAACTTCTTGTAGGTCAGCGTCTCGCCGGGCTGGAAGTTGGTGATCTGGTAGGGGCCGGTGCCGATGGGCGCCAGGCCGAAGGCGTCGAAATCGGAGACTTCGATGGCATCGGGGTCACCGGAAAGGCCCATGATGTACTTCTTGGGGACGATCGAGCCTTCAGAGGTGTTGAGCAGGGTCTCGAACAGCGGCTCGGGCTTCTCGGTAGTGAAGCGGACGGTCTTGTCGTCCAGCGCCTCGACCTTGATGAAGTTGGCGAAGAACTGCTTGTGGATGCCGGCATATTCCGGCGTCATGTCCTGCAGGATGCGCTCGAACGAGAAGACCACGTCCTCGATGGTCATCGGGTCGCCGTTCTGGAACTTGACGTCGGTACGGATGGTGACGTCGAACTCGGTGGGCGAATTCTGCTTCCACGCGGTCGCCAGGCCCGGCTTGAAGGTAGCTTCGGGCTTGGAATAGTCCTTCTCGATCAGGGGATCGAAGGCGTTGTAGTAGATCTGCGAGCCGTTATTGCCGAAATCCTTGCCCGGATCGAGGAAGGGCGGCAGGTTCTGGGTGGCGACGCGCAGCTCGGCCGCGCTGGTGGCCATCGGCACGAGCGCGGTGGCGCTCGCCAGGGCCAGAAGAAGCATTTTGTACATGACGGTCTTCCTGTTTTTAACAAGGCCGCTCCGTTGGGCCGGCGGGTGCCGGTCCTGAAGGGCATTGCAGTGGGGACTTGGGACGGTCCGCCGCGAGGGGAGGGCTCGCGGCGGCCCGTTCGTGCCGGGCGGGGCCCGGTTACTTGAGCTTGACGTCGAGGGCGTCGCGCAGCCAGTCGCCGATGAGCAGCACCAGCAGCGAGACGAACATGATGGCAAGCGATGGAACGATGGCGATCCAGGGGCTGGAGGCGAGGTAGTCGCGTCCGAGCCCGACCATGGAGCCAAGCGTGGCGGTCGGCGGTTGCACGCCCAACCCGAGGAAGGACATCGAGGATTCCAGCAGGATCAGAGACGAGAACGTCATGGTCCAAACCACGATGATGGGTGAGGCGATGTTGGGCAGCACGTGCTTGAAGAGGATGCGCCCGTGCGAGGCCCCTGCGGCTGTGGCTGCCTCTACGAAGGGCATGCGGGCGACCGAGAGCACCTGGGCACGCACGATGCGGGCATAGGTTTCCCACCCGGCGATGCCGATGACGCAGACGAGCACCGGCAGCGAATTGCCGAGCATGGCGATGGCGAGCAGCGCGATCAGGGTGAACGGCACGGCGATCTGCACGTCAACGAGCGCCATGATGATCGCGCCGATCCGGCCACGGGCATAGCCGGCGACGATGCCGAGAATGCCGCCGAGGAACAGGCTGATGAAGCTGCCGATGAGCGCGATCAGCAGGGTGAACTGAAGGCCGTAAAGGGTGCGCGAGAGCAGGTCGCGCCCGAGCTGGTCGGTGCCCAGCAGGTGGGCGGAGCTGGACTTGGCGAAACCGACCGGAGGCTTGAGGCGCGCCAGCAGCGTCTGCGCATTGGGATCGTAGGGCGCCAGCGCCGGCCCGAAGATGGCGAGCAGCACCACGATTGCGAAGAGCACCAGGCAGATCCGCATGAGCGGACCGGCTTTCTGCCAGAGCCGGGCAAGGCCCGTGGCGCGGCGGCGGCGGGTCGTGCCGGCAGTATGCAGGCGCGGGAGCGGGGCGGCGAGATCGGTCATGTTGCGGCTACCTTCACGCGAGGATCGATGGCGGCGTAGATGAGATCGACGATGACGGAGGTGGTGACGACGAGCGCGGCGATGAGGATGACGCCGAACTGGAGCACCGGATAATCGCGGCCGATGGTGGCCATCACCACAAGGTCTCCCACGCCCTTGGTGGCAAAGACCGCCTCGACCACCACGCACCGGGCCACCATTCCGGCGACCTGCAGGCCAATGACGGTGACCACCGGAATGGCGGCGTTGCGCATGGCGTGCTTGCCGATGACGAGCGTCTCGGAAAGGCCTTTGGCGCGGGCGGTGCGCAGGTAATCCTGGCCGAGTACGTCGAGCATGGCGTTGCGGGTGAACCGGACGATTTCGGCCAGCATCGGGGCGGCGAGGACGATTGCCGGCATCAGGAAATGCAGGGGCGTCGCATCACCGGAACTGGGGAACCAGTGCAGGTTGTACGAGAAGATGAGGATCATCGCGATGGCCAGCACGAAGTTGGGCGTGGCGTAGCCCACGAAGGCGAGGCTGGTGATGGCCGAACCGATGACGTTCCTGCGCTGCAGCGCCGCGACGATGCCGAGGGGCACGCCCAGCGCTACCGAAAGCGCCAGGGCGTAGGAGAAGAGCAGGAGCGTGTTGGGCAACCGCTCGGCATAGATCTGCATGACGGGGCGGCGCTCGTAGAGGCTGAGCCCTAGGTCGCCGTGCAGCAGGCCCTGGACGAAGCGGGTGAACTGCACCCACAGGGACTGGTCGAGCCCGAACTGGCTGACGATGGCGGCCTTGGTCGCCGGGTCGATGCCCGGCGGCAGCATGTAATCCATGGCATTGCCGGAAAGCCTGGTGGCGAAGAACACCAGGACGATCACGGCCAGGAGCGTTGCAACAGCTCCCAGGATGCGGCGCCCGAGGAAATCAAGCACTTTGGCGCTCCGCCTCGGCGGCGAGGTCGATCTCGGTGAAGGGACGGAGCGGGGAGACCCAGCGCTGCTCGCCCGACCTGCGGAACGGCACGCGGACGAAGAACGGATCGTTGCCGAAGACTTCCACCTCCATGGTGCCGTTCTCGATAGTGAGGATGGCATAGGCCGCCGCGGTCTGCGGCATGGTGGTGAAGCGCTCGCTCAGCGACTGGATGGTGACGTGCTGGACGTTGGCGACGTTGGTGATGGTGTTCCAGTGCACGTGGCCCGAGAGCCAGGCGGCGGCGCGGCCGGTGGCCTCAACCGCTTCACGCACGGCGGAATGGTCCGGGTAGGTCGAGTAGTGCGGGTTGCGCTGGAAATAGTAGTTGCCGATCTGGGAGTGACCCGAGAGCGGCACATGGGTGGCGATGATCGCCGGGCGTTCGTCGGCATTGAGCGCATCGACCAGCCAGGGCAGGCCCGCCGCGGTCAGCGGAAAGCCGACGCCCATCTCGATCTTGACGCCCGGCTGCCAGAGGATGAGGCGCATATCGCCAAGATCGATGACGCTGCTGGCCATCGACTGGCCGAAGATCGCCTCGTTGTCGGCGACCGAGAGGTTGACGACGTCGTGGTTGCCCAGGACGTGGGCGCGCGGGCCGTTGAACCGGGCGAGGGCGGTCGCCACTTCACCGGCCGAGCGCATGTCGGTCTCATGGTCGGTGTCGGAGATATGGTCGCCCAGGTCGAGCAGCAGGTCGGCGCCGACGGCATTGGCGTGATCCACGAAGCGTTCGAGCACGGGCAGGCCATTCCAGTCCGCGGCCTTGGTGTGGGACTGAGGCCCGTGGTGGATGTCGGTGACGATTGCGATCTTCATGATGGCCCCATTGTCTGCCGCCGGAGGTCCGGCTCGTTGTGTGTGAGAATGGGTAAGGGGCCTCTGTGACGGTATGATGAAAGTTTCTCAATATCATCGATGTTGACATTGAGCTTGTCTCAATTCACCTTCCGCCGACCTGAACGGGAGCATGACGTGGATTCTCTCAACTTCGACGCGGCCGGCTATCTCATCGACCTGGACGGCACGCTGATCAGCGGCCGGCAGGCGCTGCCCGATGCGCTATGGCTGCTCGAGCAGGTCGCGGGCCGCTTCATGCTGGTCTCCAACGATGCCGAACATACGCCCGAGCAGCTCTCCCGCATGTTGCGGCCGCTGGGCCTGGCGATCCGTCCCGAACGGATCGTGCTGGCGGGAATGACGGCGGTGGACACCATCGCAACTGACTATCCCGGCGCGAGCGTCATGCTGCTGGGCAGCTCGTCGCTGCGCGCCTATGCCCGTCACAGGGGGCTCTGGCTCGATGGGCCGAAAACCGATGTCGTGCTGGTGATGCGCGACCGAAAGTTCAGCTATGCCAAGCTCGCGGCGGCCGCCGATGCCGTCCATCGCGGCGCGCGGCTGGTGGCGGCGTGCCCGGACACCAGCCATCCCGGCCCGCTTGGACAGCCGGTGCCCGAGACCGGAGCGCTGGCAGCGGCCATCCTGTCGGTGGCGGGGCCGGCGCCGATGCGGGTCATCGGCAAACCGGAACCCATCCTCTTCGAGGCGGCCTGTGCGCGCCTTGGGATTGTACCGCGCGATGCGGTGATGGTCGGGGATAACCCGGCCACGGACGGCCAGGGCGCCTCGCGCCTGGGCATGACCTTCTGGCAGGTTCGCCACGGGCGGCTGCGCGGCAATCTCAACCTCGTGCATTCCGCCCTTCCCGAGGCGGTGCCCGCGTGATCCCTGTTCCCGGCGAGAGAAACGATGGCCGATAACGACAAGCAAACCGCCACCACCGGCCTCGAAGGCGTGCTCGACCGCATCCGCGTGATCCGCCGCGACCTGCCCCCCACGGCGGGACGCATCGCCGATTTCGTCCTCAACAACGCCAGCGACGTCGTCCACATGTCGGTGACCGAAGTCGCCGAAGGCGCGGGGGCCAGCGAGGGCAGCGTGGTGGGCTTCTGCCAGCTGCTGGGCGCGCGCGGCTTCCAGCAGATCAAGATCGCACTCGCCCGCGACCTGGTGCAGCCGGTCCAGTTCATCCACGAGGACCTGACGCCCGCCGACGATATCGGCACCGTGGTCGACAAGATCTTCCAGTCCGACCTCCAGGCGCTGACCGATACGCAAAAGGCCCTCGACCGCAACGAGATGGCGCGCGCCGTCGCCACGATCCGCAAGGCCAAGCGGGTAGAAGTCTTCGGCATCGGCAGCGCCGCGCCCATCGCCGAGGACACCAACTACCGGCTGCTGCGCATCGGCATCATGAGCCGGGTGAGCGTGGACAGCCACGTGCAGGCCATCACCGCCTCGCTCGCCGACAAGGACGTGGCTGTGATCACCATCTCCCATTCGGGCAGCACCACCGAGACGCTGGCGGCGACGCGGCTCGCCAAGGAGGCAGGGGCCACGACCATCGCTGTGACCAATTTCGGCAAGTCGCCGCTACTGGCCTATACCGACATCGTGCTCAACACGCTGGCGCGCGAGACCCAGTTCCGCACCGAGGCCATGACCAGCCGCATCGCGCAACTGGCCATCATCGACACGCTCATCGCGTGCCTGGCGTTGGCAGACTACGAGCGGGCGGTTTCCACCATCGGCAGCACGTTCGAAGTGCTCTCGACCAAGCGGCTCTAGAGGCCGCGGCAGGATTCCCGGACCTGCAGGCGCGGCGGCACGCGCACGATGCGCGGCGGTCCGGCATTCTCGCCCGAGATCCGGGCCAGCAGCAGTTCGGCGGCGTTGGCGGTGATGGCGGCGACGTCCTGGGTGAGCGAGGTGATGCTCGGCTTCCAGCCTTCGGCCGGATGAAAGCCATCGAAGCTGGCGACCGATACGTCCTCGGGTACGCGCAGCCCCATGTTCTTGAGCCCCGCCATCGTGCCGAGCAACTGCGCGATGTTAATGCAGGCGATCGCCGTGGGCGGGGAGGGCAGGGTCATCAACTGCTGCACGGCGGTAAAGGCGTGGTCGTACTTGTAGACCGGCCGGCGCACCAGGTCCTCGCGCACCGATACCCCTGCCTCGGCCATCGTGGCCCGGAACCCCTCGAGGCGCTCGTCTGACGGGGAAATCCCCGGCCGCCCAGCCAGGAACGAGATGTCGCGGTGCCCGAGCTTGAGCAGGTATCGCGTGATCAACTGCGCACCCAGGTGGTTGTCGTCGGCCACCGCATCGAACCGGCTGCCCGGAATGATGCGGTCGACGAGCACGGCAGGCGTGCGGATGGCGTCCGAGAGGCGCTCGGCATAATTGTCGCCATGGCTGGTGGCCGCGATGACGAGGCCGGCGACGCGGTGGGAGGAGAAGAGCTCGATCTCGCGCAGCTCCCGCTCGGGATCGTCCTCGTTGCTGGCGAACAGCATGTTGTAGCCGCGCGCCGAGAGCGCCGCCTGCATCGCCTTGGCGATATGGGCGGCCCAGGGGGTGGCGATGTCGGGGACGATAAGCCCGATGGTGGTGGAAACGCCCTTGCGCAGGTTTCGCGCCACGGGATCGGGGTGGTAACCCGCCTCCTCGACGGCGGCCCAGACGCGCTTCTGGAGCTCCTCGCTGACGGGGGCAGTGCCGTTGAGCGTGGCCGAAACGGTCGTGATCGATACGTTGGCGATCCGCGCCACATCCTTGATGGTCGGCAATTCGACGCTCCTTTTGCCGGCTACACAAAGCCAACGCAAATCGTTTCGTCAACATCCAAATGTGCGTTTGTCGGCCGATAACGCAGCCTTCCCGGCGGCATTGACGAATTTTGTATCTTGCAGCCTCCCCACAGATTGGCTAAACGCAAAACGTTTCGTGCATTGCACAAGCCGGTGAAGTCAATGCTATGAGTAGCAACCGGTTCGGTGATGCGTAACGATTTGTGCCGCCGAAGCGGCTGGGAGGAGAATAGACACGATGCGAGTAAGATCGCTTGCCGCGGTGGCGCTGGCCGCCGCCCTGGTCCTGGGGGGATCGGTCGGGGCCAACGCAGAATCGGTTCTGCGGCTCCGCATGAACGGGGACATCAATTCGGTCGACCCGATCGCCACGACCAACTTCACGATTCGCAACAGCGCCTACCTGATCTACGACACGCTCTTTGCGCTCGATGCGAACTATCAGGTTCAGCCCCAGATGGCCGAGGGTTACACCCTCTCGGACGATCAGTTGACCTATACCATCACCCTGCGTGACGGCCTCAAGTTCCACGACGGCAGCCCGGTTACGGCCACCGACGTCGTGGCCTCGCTCGAACGCTGGGGAAAGGTGGACGGCCTGGGCAAGATCCTGTTCTCCAAGGCCGCCTCGCTCACCGCCGCCGATGACAAGACCGTCGTCCTGCAGATGAACGAGCCCTGGGGGCAGGTGCTGCCGGCGCTGGGCAAGATCTCGTCCAACGTCCCCTTCATCATGCCCGCGCGCCTCGCCGCGCAGGATCCGAGCGATCCGGTCAAGGAACCGATCGGGTCGGGCCCCTACAAGATGGTCGTGGATGAATGGGTGCCCGGTAGCGTCGCGGTCTACGAGAAGTTCGCCGACTACGTGCCGCGGCCCGAGCCGGCCAGCATGGCCGCCGGCGGCAAGGTTGCCAATTTCGACCGCGTCGAAATCCGCTACATCCCGGATTCCGCCCAGGCTGTCGATGCGCTGCTCAATGGCGAGATCGACTGGATCGAGGACGTCGGCGCCGACCTGCTGCCGCTGTTCGACGGCTCGGACACGGCCCACATCCAGGTGTCGCCGCAGGCGGGCAACAGCCTCCAGCTGGTGGTCAACCACCTCAACCCGCCCTTCGACAATCCCAAGATCCGCCAGGCCCTGCAACTTGCCCTCGAGCAGCCGCCCTTCATGCAGGCCATCTTCGGGGAACAGACGCAGCTCTACCAGATCTGCGCGGCTGTCTTCTTCTGCGGCACGCCGTTCGAGAGCGACATCAACACCGATCGCATCCTTCACCGCGACGTGGATCAGGCCAAGGCGCTGCTCGCCGAAGCCGGCTATGACGGCACCCCCGTCTTCCTGCCGCACGTCACCGACATTCCGTTCCACGACCACGCCTATTCGGTCCTCAAGCCCATGCTCCAGGAAGCCGGGTTCAAGGTCGATGAGCAGATGACGGACTGGGCTTCGGTCTCCACCCGCCGCGCCAGCAAAGAGCCGGTGGACAAGGGCGGCTGGAACGTCTTCTTCACCGGCTGGGGTTTTGTCGACCAGTCCAACCCGATGACCAACGTCTACGTCGCCGGCCAGGGGCTCAACGGCTGGTTCGGCTGGGCGGATTCGGCCGAGCTGCGCGACCTGCGCGTCAAGTTCGCCGAAACCACCGACCCGGGCGAGCAGAAGCAGCTCGCAGAAGACATGCAGCGCGTTGCCTACGATCTGGTACCGTTCGTGCCGCTCGGACAGGCCTCCATCGCCCAGGGCGTGGCGAGCAACCTTGAAGGCTTCATCGAAAGCCCCGTTCCCTTCTTCTGGAACGTCAAGCGCAAGGACTAGGCCCGCTGGACGGGTTGCCCGGACACCCGGGCAGCCCGCGACGGGGAGGGGACCGCACCAATGCTCAACTACATCGCCGGCCGAATTGCCTCGGCCATTCCCATCCTGCTTCTGGTGGCGATCTTCATCTTCTCACTGGTCAACGTGACACCCGGCGATCCGGCTGTGCTGATTGCCGGGGACAACGCGACGCCCGCCCAGGTCGAAGCCATCCGCGAGCGGCTGCGCCTGGACGAACCTCTCCCCGTCCGCTTCTTCGTCTGGGCTGGCAACGCTGTGCGGCTCGACCTGGGCGAGTCGATCTATTCGAGCCAGCCGGTGACGCGACTCATCGCCCAGCGGCTCGAACCCACCTTCGTGCTGGCGACGGTGACGCTGATCCTGACGATCCTCATCGCGCTGCCACTCGGCGTGGTCGCGGCCTGGAAATCCAACACCTGGATCGACCGCTCCATCATGGCTTTCGCCGTGCTCGGCTTCTCGGTACCCGTATTCGTGATCGGCTACCTGCTGGTCTACGTCTTCTCGGTCAGGCTCAAGTGGCTGCCGGTGCAAGGCTATAGCCCGCTTGCCGATGGCGTATTGGGCACGTTGCGCAGCGTCGCGCTGCCCTCGCTTGCCCTGGCGCTGGTCTTCGCCGCGCTCATCGCCCGGGTCACCCGCGCGGCGCTGCTCGAAGTCCTCAGCGAGAACCACATTCGCACCGCCCGCGCCAAGGGACTTTCGACCTGGCGCATCCTCGTGATCCACGCCCTCAAGAACGCCGGCGTGCCGGTGATCACCGTCATCGGCATCGGCTTCGCCACCCTCATCGGCGGGGTGGTGGTGACCGAGTCCGTGTTCAATATCCCCGGAATCGGGCGCCTCACCGTCGATGCCATCACCCGGCGCGATTATCCGGTGGTGCAGGGCGTCATTCTCTTCTTCTCGGTCCTGCTCATCGTGATCAACATTCTTGTCGACCTGAGCTACGCGCTCTTCGACCCGCGCGTGAAGGGCTGACCCATGGCCATGCTTCAAGCCGCCGTCCGCGAGCCCGGCGCCGCGCGCCTGCTGCGCTATGCCCGCCGCAACCCGGCCACCACCATCTGCTGCCTCATTCTCCTGGCTCTGCTGCTGGTCGCCGTCTTCGCCCCGCTGATCGCGGGCGATCCGATCAAGATCGATCCGGCACGCCGCCTGACGCCACCGGATGCCGAAGCGATCTGGGGCCGCGACCACCTGGGACGCGACGTCTTCGCCCGCGCCATCTACGGCACCCGCATTTCCATGCTGGTCGGATTCTCCGTGGCGTTCCTGACCACGGTGCTGGGCGTCACCATCGGCATCTATGCGGGGCTCTCGCGCATCGGGAGCCTCGTGGTCATGCGCCTAACCGACGCCATGATGGCCATTCCGGCAATCCTGCTCGCCATCGCCTTCGCCTCGATCCTCAATGCGGGGCTGGTGACGGTTATCATCGCGATCACCATTCCCGAAGTGCCGCGCATGGTCCGCTTGGTACGTTCGGTGGTGCTGGGAGTACGCAACCAGCCGCACGTCACGGCGGCCATCTCGATCGGCACCTCCGGGCTGCCGCTGGTCTGGCGCCATATCCTGCCCAACACCATGGGCCCCGTCCTCGTCCAGGCCACCTATGCCTGCGCGTCGGCGATCATCGCCTCGGCCGTGCTGAGCTTCCTGGGCGTCGGTATTTCGCCGGAGGTGCCGAGCTGGGGCGGCATGATGGCCGACGCCCGCTCGGTCTTCCGCCTCCACCCCATGCTCATGCTCTATCCGGGTGTGCTGCTGTCGCTGCTGGTGCTGTCGGTCAACATCCTTGGCGATCGGCTCAGCGATGCGCTCGACCCGCGCAAGAGCCGGAGGGGCGCCCTATGACCACCGTTCTCACCATCGACCGCCTCAATCTCTCTTTCGTCAACGAAGCCGGCGCCATCCACGCCCTCGATGAGGTCTCGTTCGCGCTCGGCAAGGGCGAAGTGCTCAGCCTCGTCGGCGAATCCGGATGCGGCAAGAGCGTGACGGCCATGGCCATCATGGGACTGTTGCCGCGCGGTACGGCGCGCGCGACCGGCTCGATCCTGCTGGGCGGACAGGACCTGCTCAAGGCCAGCGAGAAGGAAATGCGCCGCCTGCGCGGCAACCGCATCGGCATGGTGTTCCAGGACCCGATGACCTCGCTCGATCCGGTCCACACTGTGGGCATGCAGATCGCCGAGGTGGTGCGCCGCCACAAGGGCGTCAGCAACGCCGCTGCCCGCGCCCGGGCGCTCGAAATGCTCGATCTCGTGCGCATCCCCGATGCCCGCAATCGGCTGGCGGCCTATCCGCATGAGCTTTCAGGCGGCATGCGCCAGCGTGTCATGATCGCCATGGCGCTGGCCTGCGACCCGGAAATCCTCATCGCCGACGAGCCGACGACGGCCCTCGACGTGACGGTCCAGGCGCAGATCCTCGACCTGATCGGCGAGCTCAAGTCCGAACTCGGCATGAGCGTCATCCTCATCACCCATGACCTGGGCGTGGTGGCCAAGACCGCCGACCGCATGATGGTGATGTATGCCGGCCGGATCGTGGAGGAGGGGACGGTCGAACGTGTATTCTCCCGTCCCTCTCACGGATATACAGCCGGCCTGCTGCAATCGCTGCCCGGGCACGGGGCGCTGGCGCGGCGCAGCCCGTTGCCCGAGATCGCCGGTTCGGTGCCGCGCCTCGACAAGCGCGAGCCAGGCTGCACGTTCGCACCGCGCTGCCGCTTCGCCCATGAGGCCTGTGCCAACCCGCTGCCTCCGGCCCGACAGGTGGATGCAGGCCACAATACTCTCTGCATCCGAGACACCACCGTGTTCGAGGCGATCAGGGACCATGACATCGTGAGGGCCTGGGCATGACCGAGACGCCGTTTCTATCGTTGCGCGGGATCGGCAAGACCTATGCGCTGGGGCGCTCCCATTTCGGCGGGCCCCAGAGGTTCCTGCATGCCGTCGATGACGTGACACTCGATGTTCGCCGTGGCGAGACGCTGGGGCTGGTCGGCGAAAGCGGCTGCGGCAAGTCTTCGCTCGCCCGCGTCATCATGCAGCTCGAACGACCTACGGCCGGAACCATGGCCATGGACGGCATCGATCCGACGCAGTTGGGGCGTCGCGCCCTCAAGGACGCGCGCCGCAACTTCCAGATGATCTTTCAGGATCCCTATGCCTCGCTCAACCCGCGCATGAAGGTACGCGCCATCATCGCCGAGGTGCTGCGCAACTACCGGACGGGCAGCGAGGACGAGATCGCCGCGCGCGTCGAGGAACTGGCGGGGCAGGTGGGGCTGGGCCGGCACCTCCTCGATCGGTTCCCGCATGAACTCTCGGGCGGCCAGTGCCAGCGCATCGGCATTGCCCGGGCCATCGCGCTCAAGCCGCGCCTGATCGTGGCGGACGAGCCGGTTTCGGCGCTCGACGTCTCCATCCAGGCGCAGATCCTCAACCTCATCGTGCGCCTTCAGGCCGAGATGGGGCTGACGCTGGTCTTCGTTTCCCACGACATGTCGGTAGTTTCGCACGTAGCCGACCGGGTTGCCGTCATGTACCTGGGTCGCATCGTGGAAATGGGCGAGACCGACGCCATCTTCAACGCGCCGTCCCATCCCTATACCCGTACGCTGCTTGCGGCGGTGCCGAGCCCGACGCCGGCGGCGCGAACCGGCGCGCTCTCGCTCAAGGGCGAACTGCCCAGCCCGCTCAACCCACCCAGCGGGTGCCATTTCCGCACCCGCTGCCCGTACGCCACCGATCGGTGCGCGGCCGAACGCCCGATGCTGCGCCCTATCCAGGGCGGCCGGCAGGTGGCCTGCCACTTTGCCGAAGCCTTTCCGACCAACCCGACCAAGTCATTCGAGACCGTCCATGCCTGATCCGCTCGTCCTGCTACCCGGCCTCCAGTCCGACGACCGGTCATGGTTTTACCAGCTCGAGCATTTCGGCCGCTCGCGCCAGGTCATCGTCCCCAAGGGGCAGCAGTATTGCGATACCATCGCGGAGATGACCGACGTGGTGTTCGAGCAATTGCCCGAGCGCTTCCATCTCGCTGCCTGGTCGATGGGCGGCTACATCGCTCTCGCCATGATGCCACGCCTCTTGGGGCGCATGGCGAGCCTGATACTGGTGGGCACCTCCGCGCGCCCCGAGGACCCCGCCAGCACCCCGCGTCGCCGCGACCTGCTGGCACTGGCCGAACGCGAGGGAATCGAGGTCGCTTCGCTCAGGAGTTCGGCCCACAGCACCCTCGACATCGAGGCCGTGGCGCCCGAGGTCCGGGCGGGCCTGCTCCTGACCTGGACCGAGCTCGGGCTCGACGCCTATCGCAAGCAGCAGCACGCGATCATCGAACGGCCCGATACCCGGGCCAATCTCGGCATGGTCGATTGCCCGACGCTAATAATCGTGGGCGAGGCCGACCAGACGACGCCACCGGACTGCGCCCGGGAAATGCACGCCGCCATTCCCGGTTCGCACCTGCACGTCATCGAACGCAGCGGCCATTGCGTTCCCTTCGAGCGCCCGGAGCTCTTCAACCAGATCCTCGATGACTGGCTCCTGGCGCAGGACCATGCCGAGGGGGAAATGCGGCGTCAGCAGGGGTGAGCGAAAGGGGCATTGCCGCGGCGGTTCGGCGCGCCTATGTCAGTTGATGGGCGCGGCCCTTGGGGGATGATTGATCGCGGGAGGCAAGGATGCCACTCGAAGAAGCCCTTGAAGCCGAATTTCATCAACGCATGCTGGCCGTCTACGAGCACTGCTCGGAACATGGCTACTATCCACGCAGGTTCCGCGAACACGTCGCCGATAGCGGCGGGCTCGCGGTGGCCCATGCCCTGATGGCCGCACCGGTCTCGCAGGGCCTGGTTCGTCTCTACGCCATGGGGCTGCCCGAACTTTCCGTCGAGGCGCTCGTGCTGGAGAGCAGGTTCGAGCCTCTGTTCTCGCCGGCCGAGCGGCATGCGGCGCAGGATCATCTGGATTCTGTGGCCGAAAGCAGGTTGCTTTCGGGGCACCAGTAGCGCTGGAGCGTCAGCTCGTCATCGCGCCGTGCATGAGCATGTCGAGCGCATTCTCCATCGAGCCGGCCCGCGTGACCGCGCCACCGTTGACGAAGAAGATTTCGTCGGCGTCATCGATGGTGTTGAGGCGGTGCGCGATGACCACCTTGGTGGTGGTCTTGGGCAACTGGCCGAGGATCTCATCGAGCAATTGCTCGGTGACCGTATCGATATTGGCGGTCGCCTCATCGAGGATCAGCAGTTCCGGATTGCGCAGGGCGGCGCGCACGAAGGCCACCAACTGCTTTTGCCCCAGGCTCATCGCGTCGCTCGATGAGGTGACGGCGGTATCCAGCCCATTGTCGAACCGCGCCAGCAAGCGCGAAAGGCCGGCTGCATCGAGCCGGCTCGTCAGTTCCTCGTTGCTCGCCGAAACGAGGGCCGGATTGCCGTAGCGGATGTTGTCGCGCACCGTGCCGGTGAAGAGAAACGGCTCCTGGAGGATGAACCCGATCTTGGCCGCGCGCTCCTCGGGCGTGAAGCTTCGGATGTCGCGGCCATCGAGCATCACCCGCCCGTGCGTGGGATCGAAAAGGCGGGCCATGAGGGACGCGGTAGTGGTCTTGCCGCCGCCGGTGGGACCGATCATGGCGTAGGTCTTCCCCCGCTCGAGCGCAAAGCTTACGGACCGCAGCACGTCCTCGCCGTCCGGGTAGTGGAACGATACGTCCTCGAACGCGAGCACGGCGTCCGAAGCGGACGGTACGGCGGCGATCACCTTCATGTCCGAAGTCATCGCCAGCACCTCGGAAATGCGGTCGAGACCGGCCAATGCCAGTTGCAGCGAGGCCCAGATGGTCGCGATCTGCCGGAGGGGATTGTAGAAATTGTTGACGTAGAGCAGGAAGCCGATCAAGAGGCCAACGCTCAGCTCGCCCTGGCCGATCAGGGTAATGCCATAGGCCAGCACCACCAGCTGCCCCAGGTTCGAGGCCAAGCCATAGAGCGGAATGAAGAGGTTGCTCGCCACCCCCGCGCGTGTCGAGGCCTGGTAGTTGGCGTCGTTGGCCAGGCCAAAGGCAGTGCGGAAATAGTCGAGGCGGTTGAAGGCGACGATGACCTTGAAGTTGGCAAGGCTCTCCTGAACCTCCCCGCTCAAGCTGCCCAGCGTCTGGAGGCTCTTGAAGCTCGCGCGCTTCACCCAGCCCGAGATGAGCTGGGTCACGCCCAGGACCAGCACGGCTGGCACAAGAGCGGCCGCGCCGAGCCGGGGATTGAGCGTGAGCAGCAGGATGCCGGCGCCCACGATCAGCACCGAGTTGCCCAGGAACTGCATGAGCGCCTGCGCGAAGAACTGGTTGAGCTTGTCGGTATCGTTGTTGATGCGCGAGATCAGGTCGCCCGCGCGGTTCTGGTTGAAGAACCCGACGGGCAGCTCCTGGAGTTTGGTGAAGAGCGCATTGCGTAGGTTGAAGAGGACGCGACGGCCCAATCCGCCCATGGTGCGCGTCTGCGTGTAGCCGGAGCCCAGTCCCACGAGGAAGACCACCAGCAGCAGGCCCGACCAGGTGAAGAGCCCGCGATAGTCGCCCGCCGCGATGAAACTGTCCACGATGTGGCTGATGATCAGCGGGGTCGACAGCGTGGTGGCCGAAGTGAGGAGGATGGCGCCGAACGCGAGCGCGATCACGCGCCCTTCGCCTTTCAGCAGCGGCAGCAGCCGGCCCAGGGAAACCCAGATCGACTCGGTCGAGGTGCTCGCACCGCTGGTATTAAGCTTGTAGCTCATAGTCCTGGGTGCTCTGCTGGGAGGAATAGATCTGGACGTATTCCGGTGAACTGGCGAGGAGGTCCCGATGAGTGCCGCTGGCGAGAAGCTTGCCCTCCATGAGCAGGACGATCTGGTCGAAATCCTCCACCGGCGCGATCTTCTGGGTGACCGAAATCAGGGTGATGCCCGGGTAGTTGGCCCGCACATTGGCCAGGATGCGCCGCTCGGTCCGGGCATCGACGCGGGCCGTGAAGTCATCGAGCAGCAGCACCTTCGGGTCGAGCGCCAGCGCCCGGGCGAGCATGATGCGCTGCTTCTGGCCGCCCGAGAGCGAGGTGCCGCGCTCCGAGATCACGGTGTCGAGGCCGAGGGGTAGGGTAGCGATGAAATCGTGCAGTTCGGCCGTAGCGATCGCCTTGGCGAGGCTGGCGTCATCGACGGTCTTTGAGAAGGCGATGTTCTCGCGCAGCGTCAGGTTGAACATGACGCTGTCCTGGAAGACCAGCCCGACCTGCTGGTGCAGGGACTGCTTGTCATAGGCCTCTATCGGGACACCGTCATAGGTGACGGTGCCGGCCTCGGGCGTGATGAGCCCGGTAATGGCAAAGAGCAACTGCGTCTTGCCCGCCGCGGTCGGCCCGATCACCGCCGTGCGCGTCCCCGCTGGGGCGACAAGGCTCACGTCATCGAGCACGACATGCTGCCCGTAACGGACGGTGAGGCCGGTCGCGGCGACATCGCCGCTGATTTCGGTAACCAGCGTTCCGGCCGCACGCGGCTCGGGCGCTTCTAGCACTCCGACGATCCGGTCGTAGGAGGCGGTGGCCTGCGCCACCACGTTGCTCATGAAACCGATCACAAGGATGGGGAAGATGAGGATGGAGAGATAGGCATTAAAGGCGGTGAAGTCGCCCAGCGTCATGGCACCCGAGATGACGAAATGCCCGCCCAGGGCCACGATGGCGAGGGTGGCGAGGTTGGTGCAGAAGGTGATCACCGGGATCAGGGCCGCAAAGAGCCTCAGGATCGACATGCCGATGCTCATGGCCTGCCCATTGGCGGCCAGGAACTTGTCGTATTCGACCGCCTGCGAGTTGAGAAGACGAATGAGCGAGGAGCCCAGGATGGACTCGTTGATCACCCGGTTGAGCCAGTCGATGGCCTCCTGAGACTTGCGGAAGAGTTTCCGCACTCGCCCCAGCACGTAATAGAAGGTGACCGCGATAACGGGCACCACGCAGAGCACCACCAGCGCCAGCCGCCAGTTCAGGAGCAGCAGCAGCGTGCTCGCGCCCACGATCAGGAAGAACGACGAAACGATCGAGGCGATGGCCTGCGACACGAAGGACTTTATCGCATCCACGTCCGAGGTGAGGTTGGTCAGCAGCCGGGCAGGGGACGTGCGCTGCACATAGGCGAAATCCTGCGAGGCGATCTTGCCGACGAGCCTCGTCCGCAGGTCGCGCGCCACCCGTTCGGAGGTAAAGGTCTGGAAGACCGCTTGCCCATAGGCGAGGACGAATATGCCTGCGGCCAGCGCGCTGAACTCGATAACGACGCGACTCAACGAAAGGTTGGAGGACCCGATGCCGTCGATGGCAGCCGCGATGATGCGCGGCCCGACAAGGTTGAGGCTGTTCGCGCCGATGGTCAGCAGCACCAGCCCGGCGATCCAGGGCCAATAGGGGCGCAGCAGATCGACGATGCTGCCTTTGCGAGGGGCAGGAGACGGCTCGGGACGATCGGTCATGTCTCGGCATCTCCTGGATTCGCCACAGCCTACAACAGGGGGCTTCCACCCCGTCAACAGGCGCCTCGCTGGTCGCGCACGATCGCTGGCTATGTGTGACTTCTGGCGGCATTGACCCGATTTCAAGCCCGTTGATAGGTTTCGCCCGCAAGAGGCAGGAATTCATGACGCTCATCACACAGCTCAGCAGGCTGACCGATCTGGCCTACGACGCGGCAGAAGGCGGCAGTTGGGAGAGCTTCCTGGCGGCCACGGCGTCTGTGTTCGACGTCGAACAAGCCAACCTGATGACCGATGTTCCCGATAGCGGCAGTGGCCGCCCCCTCGGGCAGGAGCATAGCTGGGGCGCGCTGCCCAGCTCCTGGTATCCGGATCCGAGCAACGACCAGCTGATGGAGCGCACCTGGCGGCTGCCCCGCGGCCGCATCGCGGTGATCCAGCGCCTGGCGGAAAGCAACGAGCACGCGCTCTCAGAGCACTATCGCACCTTCCTGGTGGAAGCGCGGCTCAACCACCTGGTGCTGGCCCTGGTGCCGCAGACTCGCGGGCGCGTGGCGTTCTTCAGCCTCGTGCGCACCGTCGACCAAGCGCCGTTCTCACCCGAGGAAATCGAGGCGATCGAGGGGTTGATCCCGCATATGCGGCGCGCATTGCGACTGGCCGGCGAGCGTTCGGCCCCGCCGCGCAAGAACCTTTTCGAGCACAGCCCGTACGGCCTCGTGCTTCTCGATGAGGAGGGGCAGAGCCTGGCTGTCAACGACCTGGCGGGCGAGCTGCTGACCAATGGCGACGGCATCTGGTCCCTCGGCAGCAGCATCAATATCGCGGGCGTACGAGACTTCCCGGCCTTCGTCGCTTCGCTTCTCGAGAGCGGTCCCGACTTCGCGCCGGCCGTCCTGCGTATCGAACGCAGGAAAGCAGAGCAACCGCTGGCCGCCATCGTGGCCCCTGCACCGGCGGAGTGGAGCCAGGTCGGCGGGCGTCCCGCCGCCGCGGTCCTCGTGCTGGGCGACCCGGAGCAATCGAACAGCCCCGAAGCGGATGTGCTGGTCGCCCACTATGGCCTGACGCGCAGTGAGGCGCGCCTCGCCGTGATGCTGGTCGAAACCAGAACGCTCAAGGCTGCCGCCGCCCGGCTTGGCATAGCGGCGGAAACTGCCCGGCATCACATCAAGTCGGTCTTTCACAAGACCCGTACGCACAGCCAGGCCGAGCTGGTCCGTCTGCTCGTGCGTCACCCGACGGCCTTGTTCACCCCGCTTGGGGGGAGCCGGCCCTCGATCCTGCTTTCTGCCAAAAGTTGATCGGGCTCAGGCCAGTTCGCCCACCGGTACCCCGGACTTGAGCGCCTGCAGGCGCTTTTCCATCGCGTCGCTCTCCTCGGCGCTGAAGCGATTCCAGCGAAAACCTTCGATGATGGCGTCGATCTCGGCGCGTCGCTGCTCGTAGGCCTCTTCGGTCTCGCCGGCGACTTGCGGTACCTTGTAGCGTACCCAGCTATAGATTGCAGGCATGTGCCGCTCGTTGTGCTTGGGGGAGGAACTCCCAGCCCTAACGAGATCGGCAGCGGCAGTAGTGACCCAAATGGGTCAATTCGTCGGAGCGGGATCGTCTCCGGTGTTGGCGGCTTCGATATTGGCGCCTGAAAGGTCGGCCCCGGTCAGCCACGCCTGGAGCATGCGGGCGCCGTCCAGGTCCGCGCCGGCAAGATCTGCGTCGGTGAGGCGCGCATATCGGAAGTCAGCGTCATGGGCGACGACCCCCGAAAGGTCCGCCGAGATCAGACGCGCCTCATAGAAGACGGCCCGCGAAATCTCGGCCCTCGCGAGGCTCGCCTTGCGCATGTCCGCCTTGAAGAAGCGCGTACCGGTGAGCGTCGCGCCCGCCAGGTCGGTGCCGACGAGCACGGCTTCGTCCGAAAGCCCGCCGGTCCAGACGGCGTTTCCCATCTTGGCACGCGAAAAGTCGGCGTGCTGGGTGCGCGCCTCGGTTAGATTTGCCCCTTCCAGCGTCGCGGCGGAGAGGTCCGCCTGGTAGAGCAGCGCGCCCTCGAGGTTGGCGCCAGTCAGATCAGCGAACTTGAGGTCGGTGACGTTAAGATTGGAGCCGACGAGATTGGCGTTCCGCAGATTGGCGCGGGTCAGAACGGCGCGGTGGAGCACGACGTCAGAGAGGTCGGCGCCTTCGAGATTGGCTCCGGTCAAGTCGCGACCCTTGAGCCTGGCGCCGTGGAGGTCACACCCGGGGCAGTCATTGGTCGTGCCGGCGAGGAATGCCGCACGGTCTCCGGTCTCCGCCTGCGCCAGGGCAGGCGTAAGCAGGGCAGTGAGCGCGAGCGCTACGAGCAGCGAAAGGCTAGTCCTGGGCATTTTCGACCACCGTGATCGAGGGATCGAACATCTCGAAACGCGCCGTGCTTTCATATTGGCCGCCCTTGCGGACCTGATTGGTATGGGGATCGATCGCCGTTTGGCCGCGGCGATGGAGGAGGCGCGCCTTGACGCTCAGAGCCAGCCCGTCCTCGGACCTGGCCGTGCAATCCTGCTTGACGAAGCGGTTGCCGACCGGGGTTTGTCCGTCGGTGGCCGGCAGCTCCTCGCACGTCCAGCGTCCCGTCCCGAACTTGCCCTTGAGGTAGATGGCGAGCGTGTAGGCGGAGCGCCGGTTGCGCAGGCTCGTGCGGTCGTCGCTGACGGCGCGCACGCCCCGCAGGACCCCGCCATCGTCGAAGAGCGCCGAGATGATCACCGGGAATTCGCCGATGCTGGTCCCGGCATAGCGCTCGGCCACCGGCGCGACCTGCATGGCCAGCGCCCAGTATTCGACTTCGTCATCATAGCGGAACTGGACTTCGTGGAGGCCTGAGGCGTCGGCCGGGCAGGTGGCGAAGTCCTTGAAACCCTTGAGGGGAGTGGACGGAGGGCCGCCATCGGTGCCGCAGGCAAATTCCTGGAAGTCGGCCGGTTGCTCGGCAACCGGCGCCCCCACCTTGAGGCTCCAGAAGTCGGAGCGCTGCGATGGGGCTGGCTGTGCCCACGCCAGACCGGGCGCGGGCACGAGCAGGGCGGTGAGGAGCAAGCCCGCGAGTGCCTTGTGCATTTTCAAGCTCGCCACTTTGCCGCTCACTTGTAGGCGTTACACACCGGCTTCTTGCCGTAGTACTTCTGGCATTCTTCCAGGGTCGGCTTGTCGGACTTGCCCACCAGCTCGGTCTGGATGTACGCGACGAGGTCATCGGCCTGGTCGGACGTCATGGGCTTGCCCTTGTGCGGGGTCATGCCTTCGGCGGCCGCCGCATCCATGCCGTAGCAGCGATCGTCGGTGTAAGCCTTGGGGTCGTGGCTGGGCATGTTCGTACCCGGCCGGCCGCACAGGATGGTCTCCTTGAGCACGGCATCGTCCATGTCGATGCTGCGCAGGGAGGGACCATCGGGGTTCTCGCCGATCTTCTGGCCGTTGCCGGCCCAGCCGTGGCAGCCGGCGCAATCGGAGCCCTTGAATACCTTGAAGCCGGCATCGACCTGGGATTGCTCGTAGGTCGCCTTTGCGTCCTGGGCGGACGCGACGCTGGAAACTGAACTTGCCGCCAGGACGGCTGCCGCCGTCATCGCGGCAACGCGGATGATTTTCGCGATGCGCTGCATTTGAGTTCCTTCTGAACGGGAAATGCGGCGGGTGGCGCCCGCCGCATTCGAGATCTTCCGACTAGAGCGAGAAGACGTAGAGGGTGGACGCCTGCTGGAAGTTCGCCATGGACTTGGCGTTCTCGTCCTTGGCACGCGCCGGGTACTTCTCGAAGTTCATGCCCACGCCGCCCGGGCCGACGGCCACGGCGATGTACTGCTTGCCGTTGATCTGGAAGGTCATCGGCGGAGCGTCGATCATGGTGCCCACGTTGAAGGTCCACACGCGCTCCAGGGTCTCGTCATCGAGAGCATAGAGATCGCCATTGGCGCTCGTGCCGAAGACGAGCCCGCCCGCGGTCGAGAATGCACCGCCCTTGGGGGCAGAGGTGAGGTCGAGCCGCTTGGCAACCTTGCCGGTGGCCGTATCGACGGCGCTGACCGAACCGGTCAGGTACTCGTCTTCGGGAATGGCGGCCTGGTTGAACGCGCAACCCTGGATCGCCAGGCCGTAGACCAGCTTGGTCCGAGGGCTGTAGGTCGTCGGGAACATGTTCACGCCGCCCTCGATGAACGGGCAGTAGCTTTTGTCGGCGCCTTCGGTGGTGAAGACCGAGGCATCGAGGCGTGTTTCAGGCAGGTAGGTCTGCACGCCGCCGTTGGGCGTGTATTCGACCGGCTTGCCGGTCTTGGGATCCAGACCCTTGGTCCAGGTCACGCGGTCCACATACTGCTCGCCGTTGACATAGGCGCCGTTGGTGCCGTCCAGGTTGTAGAAGAAGCCGTTGCGGCCGAAGTGGCCGAGCAGGAGCTGATCTTCGCCATTGACCTTGGCGTTGTAGAGCTGCTGGCTGCCGACTTCGTCGAAGTCCCAGCTATCGTTGGGCGTGTACTGGAAGTGCCACTTGAGCTTGCCGGTATCGGCATCGAGCGCCACGGTCGAGTTCGAGTAGAGGTTGTCGCCGGGGCGCTCCTTGGGCGAATAGGCCGGGTAGGGCTGGCCGATACCCCAAACCAGTTCGTTGCGCGCCACATTGAAGGAGCCCGTGACCCAGGTGGCCGAGCCGCCGGTTTCCCAAGCGTTGTTCTCCCACGTCTCGTGGCCGGCTTCGCCTTCGCCCGGGACGGTATAGAAGGTCCAGATCAGGTCGCCCGTCTCCGGATCGCGCGCTTCCAGGCGCCCGCGCATTGGGCCATCGCCACCGGCCGGGCCGATGATGATCTTGCCGTTGATGGCCAGCGGGGCCATCGAGAAGTACTCGGCCGGGTTCTGCTGGGTCTCGACGCGGAACTTGACCTCGCCCGTCTCCTTGTCGGTGGCGATGAAGGCGCCATCGGGGCTGAGCGAGTAGATGTTGTTGCCGTAAAGGGCGACGCCGCGGTTGTTGAGGATGCCGGTGGCGAATTCCGGATCGGTCTGCGGGTCCATGATCCAGTTGATGAAACCGCGATCGCCCTTGGTCATGTCGATGCGATAGACGCGGCCCCAGCCGTCCGACATGTACATGATGCCGTCTTCGACCAGCGGCGTGCCCTGAAGCGAGGACGAGAAGCTGCCGGCGCCGACGCTGGGCGGAGCGAGCGGAACCGTGAAGGCGACCTTGAGGCCCTTGACGGTGTCGCGGTTGATTTCGTCGAGCGGGGAGTAGCGGTTGCCGTCATAGGTCCGGTTGTTGGTCAACCAGTTGCCGGGCTCCGGGTTGAGCAGGCGCTCATAGGTAACTTCGGCGGCCGAGACCAGCGTGGTCGTCGACAGAAACGCCAGGGCCATGATGGCGCCTTTGCGCTTCAGGTGCTGCAATGCGGTCATCCAACTTTTCTCCTGAGTGCTCGGATGCATGGCCGCTATATGCATCCGGCCCGGATAAGTTCGAGATATACCCTCCATTAGTTATTCTTAGTGGGGTGCCCGCAAACACCCGTGAACGTTGGCGATTTCGCGCCTCGTTTGCGCGCGAGAATGTGCCGGCCCGCGCGGGCAGGACGCATGGCCGTGCCTTGCGATCGCCGCTTTTTGTCGATGCCGGAGGCACCGCAGACGGTCGTTTCTTGTGGAATCGCTGCGGTCAGGACCGGCCGGCGGCCTGCGCCCATAACGCTGCCGTTTCGGCGATCTCCTCGGCCAGATGCTCGAGGCTTCTCACCTTGTCGAGGAAACGACTGTCATTGGCCGCGGCATGGGAAAGCGCCTGCCCGGCGAGGGCCAGTTCCTCGCGGCACTGGCGCACCTTGAGCGCGAGCAGGTCCAACTGCTCGCGCATTGCGCCATCGAGATGGGCATGCCGGGTGACCATCTCGCGAAGCTTGCGCGCCTCGCTATGCCACTCTCCGACCGGTACGCGGATATTGCTCAGGCACAGCGCGATCTCGCGCTTGATTTCCTGATCTCGGCTTTGTCTTTTCTTTTCGCTCACAACCATAAGTCAGGCCGGTGAAAATGGGGGCCACCAAATTTCACCGGCCCGCTCCTCCTCGAGCAATCCCGAGGGGTGGCGCACCACGCCGGCCGAACTGCGGAGGCTGGACGGCGGCTGCGCCACGCCGCGGGATAGCGGCCAGCAATATTGGCAGCGGCCACGCGGAACGGCATTTAACTTTGACATGTCGGCGCCCCCAATTTCGCGCCGCACCAGGGAGGTATTCGAGCGGCGCGCCTTGGGTTACAGTCCACCCATGCGGTAAGTCTGTTTTCGCACCACGGGGGTGGCGTGATTACCGAAGAGGCTCAGGTACTTTCACGGCGGCTGGCAGCCATCATGGTTGCCGACATTTCCGGGTATGGCACCCTTATGGGCGCCGACCAGGAGGCGACCGTGCGCGACCTGCAGGCCCACCGCGCCGCGGTGCTGCCGCTCATCGACGAGCATGGCGGACGGGTCGTCGACCTGGCGGGCGATGGCATCCTGGCGGAGTTTCCCAGCGCCCTGGGGGCGGTAAAGGCCTCGCTCGCCCTGCAGGCATCGATGGCCGAGCGCAACGCCAACGTGCCGCCGCAACGCCGGATCGAGTTTCGCATCGGCATCAATCTGGGCGAGATCATTCACGACCAGGGGCGCATATATGGCGACGGCATAAACATCGCGGCGCGCTTGCAGGCCTACGCGCAGCCGGGCGGCATATGCGTGTCGGGCAAGGTGCTCGAGGAGGTGCGCGACCGCACGGAGGTCACCTCGCGCCACCTGGGCGAGCACCAGCTCAAGCACATCGCCCATCCGGTCCATATCTACGCGCTCGAGGCCAAGTCGTCGGCGGGACCGTCGTCGCCGGTGCCGACCGGGCCGCTGCCCTCGCTTGCCGTGCTGCCGTTCCAGAACCTGAGTGGCGACCCCGAGCAGGATTATTTCGCCGATGGCGTGGTCGAGGACATGATCACCGCCCTCAGCCGCTTCAAGAGCTTTGCCGTCATCGCCCGCAACTCCTCGTTCGTCTACAAGGGCAGGGCGGTGGACGTGCGCCAGGTTGCGCGCGAACTGGGCGTCCGCTACGTGCTCGAGGGCAGTGTCCGGCGGGCGATGAACCGCCTGCGGATTTCCGCGCAACTGATCGACGGCTCCACGGGCGCCCATATCTGGGCCCACACCTATGACGGCGTGGTCGAAAGCGTCTTCGATTTCCAGGACCGCATTACCGAAACCGTCGCCGCAATGGTCGAGCCGCAGATTCGGCAGGCCGAAATCGAACGATCGCGCCGCGAGCGTCCGGATAGCCTGGACGCCTACGACCTCTACCTGCAGGCCCTCCCGCTTCTCTATTCGGTGCGCGCCAAGGACAATGCCGCCGCCTTCGGGCTGTTGCTCAAGGCAACCGAGCTTTCGCCCACCTTCGCACCCGCGCTGTCGGGCGCTGCCTGGGCCCTCGACCATCGCTCCAGCATGGGCTGGGCGCCGCTGAGCGAGGACGATCGCAAGTGGGGGCTCGATCTCGCCCAGGCGGCAATCGCCAATGCCAAGGACGACGCCACGGTCCTCGCTCATTGCGGCATGGCGCTGGTGTCGGCCCACGAATACGAACGCGGGTTCATCACCATCCAGCGGGCGGTGGAGGCCAACCCCAACAATTTGGTCGCGCTGTTCGTCGCGGGGATCGGGCACCTGCATTGCGGCAGCCTGGACCAAGCCATGGCCTATTTCGAGCGCACCCTGCAGTTGAGCCCGAGCGACCCGGACGCCCATTTCCCCTTCACCGGCATCGCCCACGTGCAGATGTGCCTGGGCGCCTTCGCGCAGGCCCTGGCCTGGGCCGAAAAGTCCTTTGCCATCAACCCCGACTTCGACTGCACGCTCTGGATGCTCATCGCCGGCAACGCACAGCTGGGGCGTCTCGAGGAAGCCCGTCGTTACCTCGGATATCTGCAACGCGTCACGCCCGGCGTCACCGTCGCGCGCATTCGGGAGGGACAGCCGCAGAAGGACCCGACGCGCATGGCGGCGATCCTCGAGGGCCTGCGCATGGCGGGGCTTCCCGAGGCCTGATCACCGTGCGAGGTTGCCCAGTGCCTGCCGGTCGAGCAGGTAGATGCGACCCTCCACGAGTTCGACCAACCCCTCCCGCTCCCACTTGTGCAGGCAGCGGTTCACTGTCTCGCGCGAGCCTCCGACCATTTCAGCCAGCACGCCCTGAGTATCGCTGACGCGATAGCGCCCATTGGGGCCGCGCGCGGCGCGCTCCAGCAGTGTCTTGGCCAGCCGCCCGGGCAGATCGAAGAACGCCAGGTCGGCCATCCGTTCGTCGGAGCGGCGCAGGCGCTCGCAGAGGAGGCGCAGCACGGTCGAAGTGAGCTGCCAGTTCTGCGCCAGCATCGTCATCACCTCCTGGCGTGGAAACACCAGGAGAGCACAATCCGTCGCGGCGCTGGCATCCGCCGACCGGTCCCCGCCATCGAGCAGGGCAATTTCGCCGAACACGGTTCCCGGACCAAGCTCGGCAAGCTGGATCACCCGGCCCTCGGCCGATGGGTAGCTGATCCGCACGAGACCGGCTTCGATCAGCATCATCGAAACCCCTGGGTCACCCATCCGGAAGATCGGCTGCTGCGCCTTGAAATGCTGGCGGCGGGCCGACTGCACGAAGCGCTGCCGCTCGGTGTCGTTGAGCACCGGGAACAGCAGGGAGGTCTGCAAGGCGGACTCTGTCGGCTGCTCCATGGCGATTTCTACCCCGCACCGTTTTGGCTGTGACGCCCGTCACACGAGATCGGCCCCGTCCGATGCTAATCCAAGCACAACGGCGCGACGAGAGAGATCGATACGAGAGGGAGACTGACAGATGTTCGACTACTTCACTGAACACGCCGTCAAGTGGCTCGCCCAGCGGCGCACCATCGCGGCACTCGACAGCCTAAGCGACCACGACCTCGCCGACATCGGGCTCAGCCGCGTATCCGGCGGCGTGTTCCATGTCCCGATCCTGGGTTTTTACGGCGACGCCAGCTACCAGGATTTCAACATCACCACGCTCCGGTTCAAGGACCAGGACGCCATGCCTAGCTTCGAGCCGGCGCCCGTCCAGCCGGTGATCTCACCTTCCCCCCGCTCCACGCGGCGGCCGGCGCGCATACGCAAGGCCGCAGGCGCGCGAGCTTAACTGAGTGGGCTCCTGTTCTGTCCTCCGCCGGGAGCCCACTTTTTTCTTTTCGATTCAAGGCGCTGGCTGTGCCTGGCAGGTTTCGCTGATCGCTAGTGACATATAACGGGTTATATAATACCGTCGGCAGCCGCGACTATCAGCCTTCGATTCTAGCTTTTGTACAGCTCAGTTCTGCCTCCTCGATGGAGCTCTGATCATGTCTTCCAAAAGTGGCTTAGCGGACTACCTGCGCACCGAATTCCGATCCGTTCCCCTTCGCCAGATTCTGCATCAGCCGGTCACGGTGCTCTTGGGCATCAATGAGGCCGTGGCCACCCAGCTCAAGAAGCTGGACGTCGAAACGGTGTTCGACCTGGCCACGTCGAGCGTCTTCGAGGATGCCTTCAAGCTGGTGCGGGCAGCGCAGGCGCTCGACGATCCGCTTTTCCAGCACGGCTCGCCAACCGCCGACATGGTGCGGGCGGCGACCGTGGCGGGCATTCCGATAGCCGAACTGCAATTCCTGCCGATCGCCGCGCTCAAGGCGGTGCCCGCCGCGTCTGCGGACGGTATCGCCGAAGCGCTGGACGCCGCCTCGATCCGCGACATGGCGCTCTATCCGGGCTACCTGCACGCCAAGGACATCCTGGATGCGGTCTATTTCCCCGAGAACAGCGCCGGCTTCGATCCGGAAATGCCGCAGGATCTCCTGCCGGAGACGGGCGAGTTCCCCACCGAGCGGGTGCAGTACACCACGCTGCTGATGGACGAGATTCGCATGACGGAGGCAGATCCGTTCGTCGACATCGCCAGCAACGACTTCAAGCCCATCGACCTGGCCAAGCTGTCCGAGGCCGACGAAGGTTTCCAGCGGATCGCCAAGGGAGCGCTGCTCACCTTCAACCAATCCTGGTACGCCCATGGCGTCACGCTCGGCCAGTTGCTCCACAGCACGGCACTGGCGCCGGGCGAGAGCACGCGCGTGGCGGTCATCGACTGGTCGCGCAAAAGCCGGGCCGGCCAGACCGAGGTGATCGACGAGACGGACGACCTGACCAACGACATGTCGCAGAACCGCTCGATCAGCGAGGTGACCAAGGCCGTCGCTCAGGACGCCCAGGGTGGGTTTTCCAGCACCGACACTACGAGCCACTCCTCCCAGAGCGGCACGTCGCTGGCGGGAGAGTACAGCGGCGGTCTCCTCGGCTCGCTCCTCGGCGGACCATCGGTGTCAGGCGGCTACAGCAGCAGCGAGGCCGATTCCAAGTCCCACGCCGAGAGCTATTCCTCGTCCTGGGGCCGACGGGACATTGCCGCCTCGATGATGCAGAACATCAACGACCGCACGCACCAGCACGCCCATTCGAGCCGCAGCCGACGCGCTTCGGTGGTCAAGGAAGTCTCCCAGAGCGAGCACGAGAACATCAGCACGCGCGTCATCTGCAACTACAACCACATGCATGCGCTGACGGTGCAGTATTACGAGGTCGTGCAGATCTACCAGGTGGAGGTTCAGCTCGCGAAGGCAGAGCAGGTGCTGTTCGTGCCCGTGGCGCTGATCGATTTCAACAACGAAGAACAGATCCGCCGCTTCCAGACGGTGCTGGCGGCCGCCGCGCTGACCAGGGAAATCGGCTCTGCGCTGCGGAACCTCGACGTGATCGAGGTCACTCCGGACACCAAGACGCGCTTTGCCGGGTTGGGTGTCACGCTCGACGACTACTGGAAGAACGTAGTCTTCGTGAAGGCTGCCGCGCAGCCCTCGGTGCTCTCCGCCGCCGCGCTTGCCGCCAAGGTCGAAGAGCCCGTTGCCGCCACCGCGGCCAAGGAAGATGCCCCGATCACGCTTGCCGGCATCCGCGCGGCGGTGCGGGAGGCAATGGTTGCGACCCAGCCCGTCATCCAGCAACAGGCCGCGCCGCTCCAGCTCAGCGTCGCGCTCAATGCCGTCGAGCAGGTCAACGACCATCTCTGGAACAGGGACCAGGTCGCGACGCTCGCCGGGCTCCTCAACTTCATGGTGCTGCGGCCCAATTCGAACGCGATCTTCCTGCCCGCCGACGTCTGGATCGAAAACGCGGTGGTGGTCGCCGGAGCCACGGCCCTCTCGGTCGTGCTGCACAACAACGCCGGCAACGCCATCGCCAGCTTCGGCCCGACCAATCCCGTCGCTGCCAGCCAGGTCAGCCGCGTCGGCGTGCGCGGCACCAATAGCGGCGGCCCGGTGACCGCCACGGTGACGCTGACCCTCAACCGGAACGGCGTGCGCTTCCCGCTCGAGCTGCCGGCAGTGACGGTGGACAAGGGATTTTCGGGAGAAACCCGGGTCGTCAAACTTTCGGCGGGCGGGGTCAACGCCAATCTCAAGACCCACCTTTCCGCCAACCGCGCCTATTATAGCCAGGCGGTGTTCCGCTCGCTCGACGCCGCGCAGATCGCGCTGCTGCTTTCGGGGTACCGGATCGAGATCGCCGGCAAGATGGTGCCGGTGGCGCAATTGCTCGACCCCAAGCCGATCCGCTATGTCGGCAACTACCTGGCGTTCCGCATGGGCGTTGACCCCGCCATCGATGCGACCTGGCCGAAATGGCTCAATGAACGCGGCATCAAGGTGGGTTCGGCCAGCGTCGACGTGGTTCCCCTGGCCAGCGGCGGCACCTTCGCCGAAGCGGTTCTCGGGCGCGCCAACTCGGCCGAGAAGCTCGACATCACCCGGTTCTGGAACTGGCAGGATTCGCCCATTCCGCTCCAGCCCACCGAAATTGCCGCTATCCAATCGGGCAGCCGCGCCACCCCTGAAGACGTCACGCCCGGCCAGCTGTCGAGCCCCATCATCAACCAGATGGCGCCTGCGGCCTTGCCCGATCCGACGGGCATTGCCGCTATCCTCACCGCCATCCAGAATGGCAACATGTTCCGCGACATGAGCGGCCTGCAAGGTACGATCGGGCTCGCACAGGCCGCCCTTCAGGCCACGGCCGCCGGGGCTTCCACGGCGGGCCAACAGGCGGGCACCAACATGCAGAACCACCTGCAGGCCCAGACCGAACGCATGCGCATCGCGGCAGACCTCGCCAAATCGGTCATTTCGGCGGCGGCCGGCGTTCCCTCGACCGGCGGCTCGGGCGGCGGCAGCAGCAACCACTCACAGGACGGCGCCAAGGTCAACTATTTCGACAAGACCGCCGGCAAGGGCGGTGGCGCTGCCGGATCGGCGACCGGCTCCGCCGGTGGCGCCATTCCCGATGGCGGATCGACTTCGGGCGGCGCTTCGGGCGCGGGCGCCGGAGGCGGCGGGACTTCGGGAGCCTCGGGAGGCGGCGACGCCGGCTACTCGCAGAACCCGGGAATTCTCTCGGCGACCTGGGGCGACACGCAACCGCCTTCGAACTTCGTCAGCAAGCTCATCGACAAGATCACCGGCACCGGCGAGGAGCCGGAATCAGGCGCCGTCGCGCTCGGCAACGCCACCAAGGCCTGGCCCTATCTCGACCGGACGCGGGTCGTCACCCGTCTCAACGCCCTGCGGGGCGATCCTGATCTCTTCGACCAGGGCAAGATGGGCCTTTGCACCGCGGCGGCCTTCTACCACCACATCCTGCAGCGCAATCCGCTCAAGTTCGCCCAGTTCGCCAATGCCCTGCACGGCGCGGGCGTGGGCTATCTGGGCGAGCTCAAGGTGCGGGCCGGCTATGACCTGCGCAATGCCGACTACGCTGCCCTGGCCGCCAAGCATCCGCCTTTCCCGCCCGAGGCGGACTGGATGCTCATGAGCGCGCTGCGCGACAGCGAGAACTGGATCTTCGACTTCGAGGGCGATCCGGACGACGACGACATCTCAACCTCGGCTAAGGAACTGAGCGAGTGGTACGGGGACACCAAGCTCTATTCCTCAGTGTCCTTCAGCACCGACCAGTCGATCGCCAAGATCAAGGCAATCAAGAAAGAGCCCGACAACCACGTCGCCTTGTGGATCAGGACCAACATGATCTCGCCCGGCCGCATGACCGGTCACATGATCACGGTCGAATCCCCCATCACGATCGATGCGACCAACAAGATCACCTTCGACTACTGGACCTGGGGACGCCAGAAGCCCTACCAGACCATCTCGATGCAGCTGAACGCCTTTCAGCAGGACTTCTTCGGCGTCATCACGGCCAAGTTCTAGTTGGTCAGACGGCGGCCGGTGCGGATGTCGTTCCGCGCCGGATGCGCCAGATGAGCGGCACGAGGATGAGGGCGACGGCGGGGAAGACCAGCCAGTTGAGCGCTGCCCAACCCGACGATGTCAGCAGCGCCCCCGACGAGAACGAAGCCAGCGCCACGATCCCGAAGACGATGAAGTCGTTTGTTCCCTGCACCTTGCTGCGCTCTTCGGGGCTATGGCAATCGGTGACCATGGCCGTGGCGCCCAGGAAGCCGAAATTCCAGCCGATGCCCAGCAGCGTCAGCGATACCCAGAACTGCACGATCTCCGTGCCCGAAAGTGCCACCATCGCCGAGACGCCGATGATCGCAAGACCGAGCGCGGTGACCCGCTCCTTGCCGAAGCGAGCCATTAGGCGACCCGTGATGAAGCTTGGGCCGAACATGGCGAGCACGTGCCACTGGATGCCCAGGGCCGCGTTGCCCACCGAGTGTCCCATATGGACCATGGCCACCGGCGCGGCCGTCATGACGAAAGTCATCAGGCCGTAGGATACCACGCCCGCCGCCACCGCCAGGATGTAGCGCGGCGACCGCAGGATCTCCGACAGCGGGCGTCCGCCGGACTTTTGCGCCTGCGGCACCCCGCTGCGTTCGGGCGAGCGCAGGAGCAGCAGCACCGGGATGGCCAGCAGCGCGAGCGCCGCCTGGCTGAGGAAGCTGCCCGCGTATGGCACGTCGGGAATGCTCTCCCGCGTCCAGATGACGAGCTGCGGGCCCAGTATCGCGGCCGCCAGGCCGCCCACCATGACCGATGAGATGGCCACGCCCTTGAGAGGCCCGCTCACGCCATCCGCCGCCGCAAAGCGGTAGCTCTGGACGTAAGACGCATAGAATCCGCCCACGAACGTTCCCAGGCTAAAGACCCAGAAGGACGCCCAATAGATGCCAAGGGCCGCAATGAGCCCGGCGACTAGACCCGTCGCCGCGCCCAGAAGGTAGCCCGAGCGCCGGCCAAACCGGCGCATTATGAAGGCCGCGGGCAGGGTGCCCAGCGCCAGGCCAAGGTTGTAGAGGCTGACCGGCAGGGTGACGATGGCCGGATCGGTGGACAATTCCTGCCCCACCAGCCCGCCGAGCGAAATGACGATCGGTCCGCTCGATCCGCCCAGGGTCTGGGCCATGGCCAGAACCAGGATATTGCGCTTCGTCGTCGTCTCGTCGGTCATCGGGCTGCCCATGCTAATAGCTCAGGGCGCGCAGCCCGAATGTTGACGCTGGTCTAACAAAGCCTCAGCATGAAGGAAAATGGTCATTATTCACGCAAGCATGCAATCCGCTCATGATTGAACGGCAACACCTCGCAATCGTCCGGGAAGTCGTCAGCGCCGGCTCCATTACCGCCGCCGCCGAACGGCTGGGCGTCAGCCAGTCTGCACTCAGCCATTCCATCTCCAAGCTCGAGGAGAGGCAGGGCGCCAGAATATGGGAGCGGAACGGGCGCACCATGCGGCTTACCCGCGCCGGTGAACAACTGCTCCAGCTCGCCGAAACCGTGCTGCCCCTGTTCGAGCATGCCGAGCGCGTGCTGGTCGATGTCGCACAGGGGCGGCGGGGAACACTCCGCATTGGGATGGAGTGTCATCCGTGCGAGCGCTGGCTCATGACCGTCACGGCGCCGTATCTGGAGCGTTGGCCCGATGTCGACCTCGATATCCGCACCGGGTTTCGCTTCGACGGCGTCGCCGCGCTGAGGGCCGGGGAGATCGACCTTCTGGCCACGCCCGATCCGCTGAACGTACCGGACCTGCACTTCGTGCCATGCTTTGACTATGAGTTGCGGCTGGTCGTCCACGAGCGCCACCGACTGGCGGGCAAGGCGTTCGCGACGCCCGAGGACTTCGTCGAAGAGGTGCTGTTCGCACTACCGGTCGCCCTCGACCGGCTCGATGTCTTCACCCGCTTCCTCATCCCGGCCCAATGCCAGCCGCGGCGCCGGGTTCCGGCCGAGACGACTGACCTGATGCTCCAACTCGTCGCTGCCGGGCGCGGAGTCTCGGTACTGCCCGAATGGATCGTCCGCGAGGACGGGGCGAAGCTGCCGATTACCACAGTCGGAGTCGGCCCGTCGGGCCTCCACAAATCCATCAATCTCGGCTTCCGAGCCCGGGACGCGGACGTCGATTTCATCACGGCCTTCGTTGACGAAGCCAGCGGCAGGGCGAGCTAGAGCCCGACCCGCCGCATCTGTTCCTCCGGGTACCGCGCTCCCTGGATGCGTACGTTCGCTGTCTCGATTTCCGCGAGGTCGGCCGGGGTCAGCGCCACCTTGAGGGCGCCGATATTCTCATCGAACCGTACAAGGCTGCGCGTGCCGAACAGCGGCACGATCCAGGGCTTCTGCGCGAGAAGCCAGGCGAGGGCCACCTGCGCGGGCGTGGCGCCGTGGCGCTCCCCGATCGCACGGATCAGCGCGACGAGGGCCTGGTTTGCCTCTCGCGCCTCAGGAGCGAAGCGCGGAATTCTGCTGCGCGTGTCATTGTCGGCAAAAGTGCTGGTCGCATCGATCGTTCCGGTGAGGAAGCCCTTGCCCAGAGGACTGAAGGGAACCAGACCGATGCCGAGTTCCTCGAGCGTGGGAATGATCTCGGCTTCAGGCTCCCGCGTCCAGAGCGAGTATTCGCTCTGCAGGGCCGCCACGGGTTGCACCGCATGTGCCTTGCGGATCGAGCCGGCACCCGCCTCCGAGAGACCGAAATAGCGCACCTTGCCTTCGGCGATCAGATCCTTGACGACGCCCGCCACGTCCTCCATCGGCACGTCCGGGTCGACCCGGTGCTGGTAGTAGAGGTCGATGTAGTCGGTTCCCAGGCGCTTCAGGCTGCCTTCGACCGACTTTCGGATCTGGGCCGGCTGGCTGTTGACCCCACCGCGATGTTCGCCCGTCTCCTGGTCAATGTCCCAGCCGAACTTGGTGGCGATGATGACCCGATCGCGCATGCCCGCAAAGGCTTCCCCGATCATCTCCTCGTTCGTCCAGGGTCCGTAGACTTCGGCGGTATCGAAGAAATTCATGCCCCGTTCGACCGCGGAGCGCAGCAGCGTGATCATCTGGTCGCGATCCGGAATGTCGCGGCTCTTGCCGTAGCCCATGCCGCCCAGCGAGAGGGCCGACACCTCGAGGCCCTGGCCGAGTTTGCGTTTTTCCATTTGTCATGACCCTCCATTTTGATTTGCGGGGAGGATAGGCCCTTACCGGCTTAAGGATTAGCCGGTAGATGTGATATGAACTTGTGAGGTTCATTCACAAATGCCCAGCGATAACCTGAACGATATTGCGGCCTTCATCGCCGTAGCCCACGAGCGCAGCTTTACCAAGGCGGGCGCCAAACTTGGCGTCACGCCCTCGGCCCTCAGCCATTCGGTGCGGGGACTCGAGGAACGGCTGGGCATCCGGCTTCTCGCGCGGACGACCCGCAGCGTCTCTCCGACCGAGGCAGGCGAGCGGCTGGTCCGGTCGCTTGGGCCGCTTCTGGAGCAGGTTTCGGTGGAACTGGCCGGGCTGAGCGAGTTGCGCGATCGTCCCGCCGGCACCGTGCGCATCACCTGCAACGACTACGTCATCGGCACGATCTTCCGGCCAAAGCTCGGGGATTTTCTGCGACGCTACCCCGATATCAAGGTCGAGCTGATCATCGACTACGGCTTCACCGACATTGTCGAGGAGCGCTTCGATGCCGGCGTGCGGTTGGGCGAGGCACTGAGCAAGGACATGATCGCCGTGCCGATTGGCCCGGATTGGCGCTTCGTAGTGGTGGGGGCGCCGGAATATCTGGCCGACCATCCAGCGCCTGAGACGCCCCAGGAACTGACCGAGCATATCTGCATGAACTATCGCCTCACCGGAGCGGGTTCGGTCTATGCTTGGGAATTCGAGAAAGACGGTCGCAAGGTCAACGTAAAGGTCGACGGCCAGCTCACCTTCAACAGCGCCATCCCGGTCCTGAACGCTGCGGTAGATGGCCTGGGGCTCGCCTATGTCCCGGAGGACTTGGCGGCTCCATACCTGTCGGACGGGCGTCTCAAACTGGTTTTGGACGATTGGTGCCCGGTAATCCAGGGCTACCATCTCTACTATCCGAACCGCCGGCAGGCCTCGCCGGCCTTCGCGCTTTTGGTTGAAGCCCTGCGCTACCGGCGCTGAGCGCCTTCTCCCATACTTATATGTAACGCACGACGGGCTTGCTTCAAGCCCGCCACTATCGCCTAAAAGGCTGGCTCCGAAGCGCAAGAGGAGTGCAGCAATGACTAGCCATGACGTTGTCATCGTTGGAGCGGGCCCGACCGGGATGATGCTCGCCGCGGAACTGTCGCTGGCCGGCGTCGATGTCGCGATCGTCGAGAAGCGGCCCACGAGCGAGGTCGTCGGCTCGCGCGCGGGAGGGCTTCATGCCCGCACGCTCGAGCTTTTCGACCAGCGCGGCGTTGCCGATCGGTTCGTGGCCGAGGGCCAGAAGGCCCAGGTGACCGGCTTTGCTGGCAAAGTGCTCGACCTCAGCGACTTTCCCACGCGGTTCCCCTTTGGCCTGGGCCTGAGGCAGTCGCGGATCGAACCGATCATGGCCGATTGGGTCCGGGACCTCGGCGTTCCGGTCTACCGGGACCGCGAGGTCATCGATTTCTCCACCGATGATGATGGCGTCGACATTGCCCTCGATGACGGCACGTCTCTGGACGCGCTGTACCTTGTGGGTTGCGACGGGGGCCGCAGCCTCGTTCGCCGGATCGCCGGCATCGAGTTTCCGGGTTGGGAGGCGACGGTCAGCAATATCATCGCCAATGTCGAACTCGCCGAGACGCCCGAATGGGGCATTCGCCACGATGACGCGGGCATCCACTCGCTCGGTCGGCTCGATTACAAGATCGTCGATGGCAAGATCGTTTATGCCGACGAGGGGCCGGTCGGCGTGTTGGTGACGGAGCGCCAGGTCAACCAGGGTGAACCTACGCTCGATGATCTCAAGGCCGGCATGGTGGCCGCTTTCGGCAGCGACTACGGCGTGCACAGCCCCACCTGGCTCTCGCGCTTCAGCGATGCCACGCGCCAGGCGGCCACCTATCGAAAGGGCCGTGTACTGCTGGCAGGCGATGCCGCCCATATCCATTATCCGGCAGGCGGGCAGGGCCTCAATATCGGCGTCCACGATGCGGTCAATCTCGGCTGGAAGCTCGCGCAGGTGATCAAGGGTACCTCGCCCGAAAGCCTGCTGGATACCTACCACGCCGAGCGACACCCGGCGGACGCCCGCGTCCTGCAGATGACGATGGCGGCCGGAACGCTCCAGCGCCCGGGCGCCCGCATCGACGCGGTGCGCAACGCCATGGCCGATCTCCTGGGCATCGAGGAAGCGCGCAAGCGCTTTGCCGGTATCCTCAGTGGTCTCGAGCTGCGCTACGACCTGGGCGAGGGTCATCCACTCCTCGGCCGGCGCATGCCCGACCTCGACCTGGCGACGGCGACCGGCCCGATGCGCGTATTTTCCCTCCTGCACGAGGCGCGCCCAGTGCTGATCAACTTCGGCCAATCGGACGCGGTGGATGCCGGAGGCTGGGCCAGCCGCGTCAAGCTCATCGAGGCAAGCCATGACGGGCCCTGGGAACTCCCCGTGCTCGGCACGGTACGCGCACCGACCGCCGTCCTCATCCGTCCTGACGGCTACGTCGCCTGGGTCGGCGAGGGGAGCGAGGAAGGGCTCGTGCAAGCCCTCTCGCTCTGGTTCGGTCCCGCCATCCCGGCTAGTTGATGCGGCGCTCGGTGGCGTCGTAGAGGTGCACGGCCTCCATCGGGGCGCTCAGGGTGATTTCAGCCAGGGGCGCTCCCGAACGATAGGCGCCGGGAACCCGAGCGATCAGCGTGCCGATCTGCGGACCGCCATTCACATAGAGCAGGCTCTCGGCGCCAAGCACCTCGACGCCCTCTATCCTGCCGGTCAGCGAGATCGCCGGGTTCTCGATCGGTTGCAGCGAGAGGTCCTCGGGGCGGAATCCGATCATGCCGCCCCGCACGGGGAGGGCAGGGCTGAGCAATGCCGAAGAGCCACGAAGGTCGTCGGTCGCCACCAGGTTCATCCCGGGCGAGCCTATGAACCGCGCCACGAAGGTCGTCTGGGGCCTGGCATAAAGCTCGTAGGGTGTTCCCACCTGTTCGATCCGCCCCGCATTCATGACCACCAGGCGATCGGCCAGCGTCATGGCCTCGAGCTGGTCGTGGGTTACATAGACCGAGGTCGCGCCCAGAGCCTTCTGCAGGCGCCGGATTTCCACGCGCATATGCCCGCGCAGCTTGGCATCGAGATTGGAAAGCGGCTCGTCGAACAGGAACGCGCGGGGCTTGCGCACGATGGCCCGGCCCATCGCCACACGCTGGCGCTGGCCACCCGAAAGGGCGGCGGGTTTGCGATGCAGGTATGGCTCGAGCTCCAGGACGCGCGCCGCCTCCGCAATGCGCGTTTCGCGCTCGGCGCGCGGCGTGCCACGGTTCTTCAGGCCATATTCGAGATTGCCGTAGACGCTCATGTGCGGATAGAGCGCGTAGTTCTGGAACACCATGGCGATGTCCCGGTCCGCCGGCTCCACGTCATTGACGACCTTGCCATCAAGAGCAATCGTGCCGTCCGAGATCGTCTCCAGCCCCGCGATCATGCGCAACAGCGTGGACTTGCCGCAGCCGGAGGGACCCACAAGCACCAGCAACTCGCCATCCTGGATGGTCAGGTCAATGCCCTTCAGGGCGAGCACATTGCCCGGATAGCGCTTCTGGGCCGAGTGGATTTCAATGGTGGCCATGCTGTGTCTCCGCTCAGAGTTGTGGCACTGCCATGCGGACATGGCGCGAGAGTTGATCGGCAAGTTCGTCCGCCCCGACCGCGACGCTCAGCGCACCGGCGTCCATGAGCGCCTCGGGTCTTCCCGATCGGGTTTCATTGGCGGCCACGAACCCGATGGCGCGCACACCTGCCGCCAGCGCCGCGCGGACACCGGCCGGGCTGTCATCGATCATGAGCGCGTGGCGGGCCGCGATCCCGGTCTTACCGAGGCAGTGTTCGATGAGATCCGGGGCCGGCTTAGGCGAGGCCACCATTTCGGCGCTATAGACATGCGGCGCGAAATCGGCCCAAAGCGGCGTCAGGCCGAGGCTGCTTTCGAGCCGCGTCAGTGTGCTGTTGGAGGCAACGCAGCGCATGACCTCGAACGACCGGACGAGCCCGAGCATCCCGTCCATGACCGCCAGTTCGCGGCGGAACGTCTCGTAGAGCTCGCCATGCCAGTGGGCGAAAACGCCCTCGGCGTCCGCCAGTCCGCGGACGGTGAGCATTTGCTTGAGCTCGACCTCGGACTTGCCCGTGAATTGGACGAGCACCTCTTCGGGCGAGATCGGCACGCCGCCCCGGGTCACCGCTTCTGCCAGCGTCCGGCAGGCAATCGGTTCGCTGTCGATCAGCACGCCGTCGCAGTCGAAGATAATCAGGTCGATGTCGTTCATGAAGTATGCGGTCCAGTCGTAATGAGGGCCGGTTCGCCATCGGCGACGGCAAAGCTTGCAAGGTTGAAGGTGGTGGCGTCCGGATCGGCGCGATCGCTGACGGCAAGGAACTGCGTTTCGAGGCGCGTGGCGCTCACCCGGGCGATGGCGTAGCCATGCTGCTGGCCCTCGGCAAACTTGATGTGCGAATTGCCCGCGAGCGCGGCGGCGGTCGCCTTGGCCGAAGGACCGTTCGAGGTGATCGAGCCGACGGTGAACTCGACGGCGAGGTTTCCCGGCGCCGGTTCGAGAAAATCGCGAGGGAGCTCGGCCGCGTAGAACGTGTGGACATCCCCACCAACGAATACCGGGTTTGAAACCCCAGCGGCGTCGACCATGCCGAGAAGTCGCCTGCGCGCGGCCTGATAGCCGTCCCAACCGTCCAGGATATCCGCCTCCTTGCCCGAGCCGGAAACCCGTTCCGAGAGCAGCGTCGGCTGGGCGATCATCGTCCAGCGCGCCTGAGCGACCGAAAGGCGCCTGGCCAGCCACTCCTCCTGGTCTGGCCCGAGCATGGTGCGATCCGGGTCGGCGGCTTCGGCCAGGCTTTGCGCGACATGCGTGCGGTATTGGCGCGCATCGAGGAGAGCCAGATCGAGCAGGGAGCCGAACGAATAATAGTCGCGGATCGTCAGGTTATCGAAGCCCGGCTCTATGTGCGGCGGAACCGGCATGTGCTCGTACCAGGCCTGATAGGCCGCCCGTCGACGTGCCAGGAAAGCCTCGGCCTGAGGAGCGGTCGGCGCCGCGTCGGAATAGTAGTTGTTGACCACTTCGTGGTCGTCCCAGATCAGCAGCCACGCGAAAGCCGCATGGGCCGACTGCAGATTGGCGTCCGACTTATAGGTGGCATGACGGGCGCGGAACTCGCCGAGCGTGGTCGGTATCGGGCCGTCATGAGAGCGCACGCGTCCGGCGCCCGAGCTGCTCTCATAGATGTAGTCGCCCAGGTGCAGCACGAAATCGAGGTCGCGTCCGGCCATGTCGCGGTAGGCCGCGTAAAAGCCCTGCTCGAAGTGCTGGCAGGAGGCGTAGGCGAAGGTGACCGGCTCCATCGACCCAGCGGGCGGCGCGGTGCGGGTCCGGCCCACGGCGCTCGCAACGGTCGCGGTGGCGAAGCGATAGTAATAGGTCATTCCGGCTTCGAGCCCCGTGACCTCAATGTGCGCCGAATGGGCGAAATCGCCCACCGTCTCATACCGGCCGCTCTGGACGATCCGCGTCAGTTCCCGATCGAGGGCGATGACCCAATCGATTTCCACTGGTCCACGCGGAGCTTCCACTACAGGAGCGAACGAGAAGGGGTCGGAGGGCGCCTCGGGAAAGATCAGCCTCGTCCAGAGGACGACGCTATCGGGCCTGGGACAGCCCGACGCGACCCCGAGGGCGAAGGTCGGCGCTCCGGGCGCCTCACCCGCTCGGGCGAGCAGCGGCCAGGCTGCCACCGCGGCCAGGCCGGCCCCGATCGCCTGGCGTCGGTTGATACTACCCATTCACGCGTTCCCCGGCGACTTCCAGCGCCAGGACCGGGTCGTCGCTCGTGACGAAGCCAACGCCCCTTGCCAGCCAGGTCTCGATCTCGGCCCGTTCGTTGATCGTCCAGGCACAGAGAAGCGAGGGGGCAATGCGCGCGGTGACTTCCGTCCAGGACGCGGCGAGGAGGTCCTTGTGGATAGCGATGATCCGCACCAGGTCGTCCGCACGATCGAGCGCCGCGGCCAGACCACCGAGCTTTTCGGCGGACTTGTCATTGATCGAGATGAGGCGGTCGATATGCGGGGCGATGCGGCGGCACTGCTCGAGCACGTCCGGGTTGAAGCTCGTGAGGAGGCTGCGCGAGGCCAGCCCGTGCCGATCCAGCGCATCTGCGGCCAGGGCTTCGAGCCCGGCATAGGGCACGCCCTCGGCGTTGGCCTTGAGCTCGACATGCAGTTCGACCGGTCGCGCGGACGCGAAGAGCGAGAGCACCTCGTCCAGCGTCGAGATGGCTTCGCTGGAACCCTTGAGGCGGATCGATGCGCGTTCGGTCGGCGACAGGGCCGCAACGGCGCCGCTGCCCTCGGTGGTCCGGTCGAGCGTGGCGTCGTGGATGACGACAAGCTCGCCGGCCTGCGTCAGATGCACGTCGAATTCGATCGCCGCGACATCGAGCGCGAGCGCCTCGCGGAAGCCTTCGATCGAATTCTCGGGCCACAGGTTGCGTCCGCCGCGATGGCCGACAATGGCAGTCATGGAACACCTATCGGTTGGAATTACTTGCCTGAATCAACGAGGCCCTTGGCGAACCAGCGCTGCAGGAAAAGGATGACGAGGGTGGGCGGCAGCATCACGAAGAAGGAGGCCGCCATGGCGATTTCCCACCCGCCCTCGGAGTCCCCGACGGGGACGAAGTTCTTGAGAGCGACGATGGCGGTGGCCATGTTCTTGTCGGTCGTGAACAGCATGGGCCAGAGGTACTGGTTCCACCCGGCGATGAAGAGGATGATTGCCAGCGCAGCGATGTTGGGAATGGAGAGCGGCAGGAGGATCTGGAACAGGAACTTCATCGGCCTCGTCCCGTCGAGCTTGGCCGCCTCGCACAATTCATCAGGGACCGTGAGGAAGAACTGGCGAAAGAGAAAGACCGCGGTCGCCGAGGCGATGATCGGGAAGATGAGCCCCGAATAGGTGTTGACGAGGCTCCAGTTGAAGCCGGCATCGATCCTGTAGCCGGTGAGAGTAGCGATGACCGAGCTGATCCCCAGGACGTCGAGCGCCCAGCGCACCGGCCCGGCGACATCGGCAACGGCCTCGTAGGTCGGCAGGATGCGCACTTCCACCGGCAGCATCAGCGAAATGAAGATGAGCCAGAACGCGGTCCGCCGGAATGGAAACCGGAAATAGGTGATGGCGAAGGCGGCGATGATCGAAGTTGCGATCTTGCCGAAGACGATGCCAAGCGTGACCACGAACGAGTTGAAGAACACGCGCGAGAAATTGCCCTGTTGCCAGGCCTTGCCGGCATTCTCGACGAACTGATCGCCAGGCAGGAGAGGGAAGGGCACCTGGTTCATTTCCGCCCCCGTATGGGACCCGGCGACGAACGCGAAATAGAGCGGTAGGCACACGAGCGCCGCCCCGGCAAGCAGGATCAGGTGACAGATGATTGTGAGAACGGGATTGCGCTCGACCATGGCTAGACCTGGTAGTTGACCCTGCGATCGAGGGCGCGGAACTGGAGGATGGTGAACAGCACGGCCAGTGCCATCAGCACGATCGACTGGGCCGCCGACGAGCCGAGGTTCAAGTTGACGAAGCCGTCCTGGTAGACCTTGTAGACGAGCGTGGTCGTCGAGCCGGCGGGACCGCCGCGGGTGACCGCGTCGATGATGCCGAAGGTGTCGAAGAGGCCGTAAACGAAGTTGATGATGAACAGGTAGAAGACCGTGGGCATCACCAGCGGCACAGTGATGGTGCGGAACCGCCGCCACTGGCTGGCGCCGTCGATGGCGGCGGCCTCGCGCAGGGATTGCGGAACGGCGAGCATGGCCGCGGTCAGGAAGATGAAATCATAGCAGATGTGGTTCCACACCGAGGCCATGGTGATCAGCACCACCGCGTCCCAGGGGCGCAGGTTCGGATCCCACGGCAGCCCCATCGCGTGCAGCCACCCGGCGATCGGCCCGACCGAGGGGTTGAACAGGAATGCCCACATGGCGCCGGTGACCACCGGGGCGATGGCGTAGGGCAGGAGGATGACGGTGCGATAGGCGTAGCGTGCACGCACGATGTGGTCGATCGCAAAGGCCAGGGCGCCCGCTATGACGAGGGTGATGATGTTCTGCGTGATGGTGAACCAGAACGTCAGCCAGGCGCTGTAGCGATAGTTCTCGCTGGCGAACAGCTCGACGAAATTGCGCAGCCCCACGAACACGGATTTGCCGCCGAACGGATCGATCTGGACAAAGGCCAGCGAAAGCGCCTTCCAGGACGGCACGAAAAAGAAGAACAACAGGATGATCAGCTGTGGCGAAAGCAACGCCGCGGCGAGCCCCGTGCCCTTGAAATAGCTGCGCTTGAGGCCTTCCTCGCTCGGAGCGAGCAGGCCAGCCAGGCCGGCGCTCCAGCCGGAGAAGAGGGCGCCTTTCGGCGCCCCCTTCAGAGCCGTGGCCTCACTGGGCTGCATGGAGCTGCTCATACTGGCGCAGGACTTCATTGCCGCGAGAGACAGCCGCGTCGAGAGCTTGCTGGACGGTCTTCTGGCCAGTCCAGGCCGCCTGGATCTCCTCCACGAGGATGGCGGACGTCTGGTTCGAGTTGCCGAAGCGGAAGCCGCGCGAGTTGACGGTCGGCGTGCCCTGGGAAAGCTGCTTGATGGCGATTTCGCGGGTCGGGTGCTTCTCGAAGAAGCCGGCGGCCTTCATCTTCTCGTAGGCGGCGTTGGTCACCGGGACATAGCCGGTCCACTCGCTCCACCAGGCCTGAGTATCCGGCTGGGCGATGAAGTTGAGGAACGCGGCAGCGGCGGCGTTCTCGGCATCGGTCTTGCCCTTGAGGACCCAGAGCGCGGCCCCGCCGATATTGCTGTTGTGTGGCTCGACGCCTTCTTCATGCGGCTGGAAAGCAGCGCTCCAGTTGAACTTGGCGTTCGCTTCAACGTCGGCATGTCCGGCGGTCGAAGCCGAGATGGTCGAGCAGGTGCCCGAGGTATAGAGCTGCATCGGTGACAGGCCCTGCCCGGCAAGCTGGATCACGCCGTCATCGATCCACTTCTTGAGGCGTTCGACCTGCTGGACCACCGGGGTCGTGTTGTAGACGTACTCGGTATCCAGACCCTCGAAACCATTGCCCTTGGTGCCGAACGGATAGTCGTTGATCGAGGAATACCCTTCGATCAGGCTCCAGTAGAAATCGCTGTTGAGCGCCATCGCGCACTCGGAGATGCCCTTCTCCTTAATGGCGTAGAGCTGCTTCTCGAATTCCGGCCAGGTGGCGGCCGGACCATCGAATCCGGCGGCCTTGAAGTGGTCGGCGTTGTACCACATCACGGCGGTCGAGGAGTTGAACGGCATGGCGGCGGGCGTGTCGCCCACCAGGTAGAAATCGGCGACCGGCTTGACGAAATTGGCCCAGTCGACGGTGTAGCCCTGCTGGGTCATCAATTCGCTGACCGGCACGATCGCGTTGGAGTCGATCATGGTCAGGAACGTGCGTTCGCTGGACTGGATGATGCTCGGATGCTGGCCAACGCGGTAGGCCGCGATCATGGCAGCGAAGGTCTCTTCGTAATTGCCCTTCTTGATGCCGACGACTTCGTACTTGTCCTGGCTGGCATTGAAGTCGGCGATGATCTTCTGAATGCCTTCCTCGACGCGGCCGCCATTGGCGTACCACCACTCGATGGAAGTCTTGTCCTGGGCCCATGCAGGCGAAGCAAGCGATGCCAATAGGCAGGCCGCGGCTCCCGCCACGGCGGCGCCCCTAACGAATTTGCTCATGAGATTCCTCTACGGGTCGGCTCGGTGTGAAGTGGTGGCCAAGCTGCATCTTGAAGCCACGACCCAACGCTTAGCGGCCGCGTGCAACGCTTATGTGACAATTGCTCGTCCGTTGAACAAATGCCCAAATGAAGTGTGCGGAGGAAAATCGGCGTTCCCACGGTGCCGATTGGTGAAGCAAGAGGGGTGCTGTTTTTGAAAGGGAAACGGCGCGGGCGGCGAGGGGGCCGCACTCGACACATCGTTGGGGCGAGCGGACAGATACCGGCGAACGGGGCCGAGGGACCGCGCAGCTTCACGGAGGTGGTGTAATGCAAATTGCCGCTCGAGCGCCCGCCACGCGTTCCGTCGGTTTTTCGGAACTGGCCGATCTCGTTCGACAGCTGGAACAGGGTGTGGTGCTGCCGGCCCCCGTGGACCGGCAGCTTTGTTTAGTGGCGGGTGGTTTCGAATAGGAACCAGGCGCGGCGTTCGGTTTCGTCGATCCAGGTTTCGATCAGGCTCGCGGTCGCTACGTCGCTGTGTTCTTCGGCGGTTGCGTGGGTTGCGCGCAGATAGGCAGCAAACTGCCGATTGTCGCTTGCAAGTTCGGCAATCATGTCTTCCGGGGTGACGTAGGGAGCGTCGTTGTCGGGGATACGCTGCAGACGGGAGATGTGGCCAACCGAGCGCAAAGTAGTGCTGCCGATCTTGCGGGCGCGTTCCGCGACATCGTCGGTCATGGCAAGGATCTGATCGGACTGTTCGTCGAGCATGAGGTGATAGTCGCGGAAATGCGGCCCGGACATATGCCAGTGAAAGTTCTTGGTCTTGAGATAAAGCGCGAAAGTATCGGCAAGCAGGGTGGTCAGCGCTGCCCCGACATCGCGGGTGGCATTCTCGCCGAGGTCGGTTGGGGTGCGCAGGGCATTCTTGGTCGACATTTACGTTTCCTTCTGGGCTAGGTCAGGAGATGGGATCGATCGGATTGGTGCGGGGCACCAGCAGCGGATCGATTTCGGTGAAGGGGAAGTGGGGCAGGTCGTCTTCCGCCATGCCCAATGCGATTGCGACCAGGTCTCGCGGATAGACATTGATCAGCGAGCGATAGCCGACATCACCGGGCGAGGCCTGATCGAAGAACACGAGGACATGGAAATTGTCTTCGCCCACATTCTCAATGTGGTGCGGGTAGGCCGGCGGGATGAAGTAGGCGTCGCCGGGGCCAACGATATAAGTGTCGGTGCTGCCATCGGGGTCGAGAATGGTCATGCGCCCGGTGCCGGACAGCACATAGCCCATTTCGGCGGTTTCCGGGTGCCAATGCGGCTCGCGCATCCCCCTCGGGGTGATCACCACCGAGAACATGGCGATATCGCGCAGAACCGGCCAAAGAGCCGATTTTGCGGTATGTGCGGTGCCGGCGGGAAAAGTGATCTGCGGCGGCGTCGCTTCCAATGAATATTTATAGGCGTTGACGTGCCGGGCCTGGCCTTCGACCAGCGGGGCGGTCGTAAGTCCAAGGATTTTCGGAACGCTCGTCCTGCGGTCGAGCATCTCGAAGGCGGAAGCGGGCAGATCATAGGTATTGCCGAGCACCGCGTCGCTCATGGCGTCAAACGCCGCCTTCATGCCGAAGTCTTCCGGCCGCTCATGGGAGAAAGCCAGGATCAGTTCGGTGCGGCCGTCATTGAGGTTCTCGATGCTGTGCATCGCGCCGGAAGGCACAAAGAACATGTCGCCCGCTTCGACCACGAAGCTTTCGCGTTCGGCATGGTTGGCGGCGATGGTGACCAACGCTTCTCCCGTGGCGCAATATCCGAGTTCGTGGGCATTGGCATGCCAGTGAGGCTCACGCACGCCGCCCTTTTCCAGCACCAGTCGACGCAGGGACAGGCGGCGCAGAATCGCGAGCGTCGCGCCATCCATGTGTGAAATGAACCCGAGGGGGCCGCTGAAACGCGGGTTTTCCTGGCCGAGGCGTACGACGTGGCGCGAGGTGGCTGCAGTGGCATCCATGACTGAATTCCTTTTGGGATTTTGTCGATGGAGACAGGCTAGGCGGTGCCTCTGCCCGTCTCCATTCACCGTCGGGTTGTTGCGGCCATACTTGCGTATGGTCCCGGGTGAGTTCAGCTCCTGATGAAGGCGAGGAGGTCCGCATTGATCACATCGGCATGGGTCGTCGCCATGCCGTGCGGATAGCCCGCATAGGTCTTGAGCGTGCCGTGCTTGAGCAGCTTGATCGAGAGCAGCGCTGAATCGGCGATTGGCACGATCTGATCGTCTTCGCCATGCAGGACGAGGGTCGGCACCTCGATCAGGCGTAGATCATCGGTGAAATCGGTCTCGGAGAAGACCGCGATGCAGTCGTAATGCGCCTTGGCGCCACCCATCATACCCTGCCGCCACCAGTTGCGGATCGTGCCTTCCGACACAGCGGCGCCCGCGCGGTTGAAGCCGTAGAACGGCCCGCTGGGGACGTCGAGGTAGAACTGCGCGCGATTGGCGGCGAGCGCGCTGCGGAAACCGTCGAACACCGATTTCGGAAGACCGCCGGGGTTCTTTTCGGACTGGACCATGATGGGCGGAACGGCGCCGATCAATACTGCCTTGGCGACGCGATCGTTGCCGTAGCGCGCGACATATCGGGCTACCTCTCCGCCGCCGGTCGAGTGCCCGACATGAACGGCGTTTCGCAAATCCAGTGCCGCGGCCAGTTCGGCGACATCGGCGGCGTAGGTGTCCATGTCATTGCCGGTATCGGTCTGGGTGGAGCGCCCGTGGCCTCGCCGGTCATGAGCGACAACGCGGAAACCCTGTGCCGCGAAGAACAGCATTTGCGCGTCCCAATCGTCGGCGGAAAGCGGCCAGCCGTGGTGAAACACGATGGGCTGGGCGGTCTTGCTGCCCCAATCCTTGTAGAAGAAGCGGGTGCCGTCTCTGAGGGTAATGTATCCGTCGGCCATTTGCATGTCTCCTTGCGGGTGCCTTTGATTGACCAGGCGAGGCTAGGAGAGGGAGCCAGCGAAGATAATCCTACGCTGGGGTGGCGTCATCATACCTAGGTATATCAGGCTACCGCATCTTCGATGTGACGCAGCAGCAATGCCGTTTCGACCGGCTTTTCGAGAAACGCGCGCGCGCCCGCTTCCATGACGCGCCCGCGTATGGCCTCGGTCGGAAAGGCGGTCATGAAAATCATTGGCGTTGTCGAACCCGTCTCGATGAGGCGGTTCTGCAGTTCGTCACCGCGCATGTGCGGCATCTGAACGTCTGTGATGATGCAGTCTGCGGGCCGGTCTCGCCCCTTTTCGAGGAATTCCACGCCCGAGCCATAGGTGTCGACATCATAGCCGAAGGATCGGAGGAGGTTGGAAAGGGAGGTGCGGACGCCCTCGTCGTCATCGACGATTGCGATGGTCTGGTGTGTGGTCATCTTGATCTGCGGGGTTGGCTGCATATGGGGCAGGCAGCGTTTCGCCCGTTGTCGCCCAAAGCCGGCTTCTGCGAAATTATACGGAGGTTTGTCCTCATGGCGCTTTCTTGAGGCCCAGCGCTTCGCCCTTACGCACCAGATCTGCGAGGGTGCGGACGCCCATCTTGCGCATGACGTTGCCGCGATGGATTTTGACCGTGATTTCGCTGAGCCCGAGAATGCCGGCCACCTGCTTGTTCATCAGCCCGGCCACCACATGTGTCATCACTTCGCGCTCGCGCGAAGTGAGGCTGTCGAACTCGGACCGTAAGCCTCCCAATGCGGCATTGGCGGCCCTGTTCGCCGTGTCTCGTTCTATGGCGGCCATGACGGCGTCGAGCATATCCTGATCACGGAACGGCTTGGCGAGAAAGTCGACGGCGCCAGCCTTCATCGCCCTCACTGTCATGGGGATATCACCATGGCCGGTCATGAACACAATCGGCCGGTCTATGCCGCTCTTTGCAAGGTGTTCCTGGAAATCGAGGCCGCTGACGCCGGGCAGTCGCACGTCAAGCACGATGCAGCCAGGCCCGTCCGGCAGTTGCGCGGCGAGAAGCTCGCCGGGCGTGGCGAAGAGCCGGGTCGCCAGTGAAACCGACCGTAGCAGGTTGTCGAGCGCATCGAGGACCGAAGGGTCGTCGTCGACGACCGCCACGAAAGGGGCCGCCGGGGTAGAAGGCGAGGCGGGTTGATTGCTGGTTTGCCGGATCATGTTGTCCCCGATGCCGTTGAGGGCAGTGTAATGACGAATTCCGCCCCAAGCCCCGGATTGGCGTTTACCGTCAGAGTGCCGCCGTGGGCTTCGACCGTGGTGCGGCATATGGGAAGACCCATGCCCATGCCTTCGGCCTTGGTGGTGTAAAATGGCTCGAAGAGACTGGCGACATGCTCGGGCGCGATGCCCGGTCCACTATCACGCACTGATATCTCGACAGTGCCATTCTTGCCGGGCCGTGCGGCGATGGAAACGCGCTGTGCTCCGTCCTGACCGTCCATGGCCTGCATGGCATTGACGAGAAGATTGACCAACACTTGTTGCAGCTGCACGCGGTCGCCCAGAACACCAGGCAAGTTGGGGGCGACGTCCGCGATGAGCTGGGCGCCGGAACGAGCCAACTCGCGGTCGACCAACAAGGCCGCATCGTCGACAATGGTTGCGATGTCCAGTTCGACCTTCTGGCTCGGCGCTTTTTGGAGGAAAGCGCGAATGCGCTTGACGATCTCTGCGGCACGGCGCCCTTCGGCGACGACGCGACCCAGCGAAGTCTCTACTTCGCCAAGCTCCGGAGGATCGCGATGGAGCCAGCGCATCCCCGCCTCGCCATTGGTCACGATGGCCATCAGCGGCTGATTGACCTCATGGGCGATCGACGCGGTCAACTCGCCCAGAGTCGCGACGCGTGCTGCGTGGGCGAGTTCGGCCTGCGCTTGCTGCAGGGCATCCTGGGCATGCCTGATGTCGGTCACGTCGAGCATGAAGACCAGGACGCTGTCGCCGTCATCAGCGCTGGTTGGGAAGGTGATGGTGAAGAGCACCGGGACTAGCCTGCCATCGGAGGCGACCACCTCGGTCTCACCCTCGAAGAAGGCGTCTCCCCGCGCGAATGCTGCCAGCGCCGCAGCAAATGAGCGGTCGGTCTCGGCAAGGATATCATCCGCCGTCCGGTGGGCAGCCGACTCGCCATCGCTGCTTGCGCCGACAATGCGCTGGAGCGCGGGATTAACACCAGTAATGCGCACCAGCCTGCGCGCGTTCTGCACGAAGTCGGCATTCAGTTCGCGGCCCTCGGCAGCATCAAGGGCCGCCAGGACGTCCGACCAGTCTTCCTGAACTACACCCATACGAGTGGCGTCGAACATCCGGCGAAACCGGCGCTCGCTCTGCACGAGCGCGGCATGCGCTGCCTTGCGTTCGGAGACGTCGGTATGAGTTTCCATGATGCCGAGGATGGCATCGTCAGGCCCGTGCGCCAGAGCCCATCGGCTTTCGAGGGTAAGCTTCGCGCCGCCTCGCGTCGTGTGCTCCGTCGTGCCATCCCATCGGCCGGTTTCCAGAAGAGTCCGCTGCGCGTTCGCCCGGTCGACAGGGAAGACGGTTTGCAGAAGATCGTCGACCCTTTTTCCGATGGCTTCTGGCGCCGACCAGCCATAGGTGTCTTGTGCGGCCCGGTTCCAGAACAAGATGACGCCGTTCATGTCAGTGACGAAGATCATGTCGTGGGAAAGATCGATGAGCTGCGCCTGGGCGGCGAGGGTCTGTGTCGCGGCCTGGTTCCGCAGGGCCAGCGTCAGAGCGATGGCCACCGCTGCCATGCTGACCAGGGCCCGCAGCGCGGGTGCATCGCGCAACGGCCAACCATGCGAGATCACATAGGCAAGCACGGTGAGGACGAGGCAGGTGACCGCCATCGCCACAATCTCCCAGCGTCGGCCACTATGGGCGACCAGGAAGATCGAGAGCACGTAGAGGACCGCCACTGCCCCCTCCAACGGCGACAGCACGTCAAAGAGAAAGATGGAGGCCGTCAGGACAATGCCGCCCGCCCGATAGATGTGGGGATTGACCGACTTGTAGCGGGATTGGAACGGCATCGGGCCTTGTTACTCCAGGGTTGTTTCAGCGCAGCGCGGGGGCGATCACGTGGAGGGCCTGGCCGTTGCGTGGTCGGTCCTGCAATCGATCATGATCGATATTCACTGGTGCCACATAGCGTGGGGCGGACAGAGAAAATGTCGAGCCTTGCCCGTCGATCGAGTGAACAGACATTCGGTGCCCGAGCGACATTGCCAGTTCACGAGCAATGGTCAATCCAAGTCCGAGGCCCTCTGTTTGCTCCGCCTGGCTGCCACGCTCGAAGGCGTCGAAGATGCGATCGAGTTGCCTGGCCGGAATGCCACTGCCTTCGTCCTCGACGATGAGGCGAACCGCGTCGGCCTCGACGAGAGCCGACACGAAGACCGCGCCGCCACGAGGGCTGTAGCGGATGGCATTGCCGACGAGGTTGCGCAGGATCGACTTGAGCCGACGCCCATCCGAAAGCACCAGCAAGCCGGACAGGCGAACGGCAAGCGTTATCGAGCAGGCCTCGGCATAGTTGCGCCAGTCTTCTTCAATGCCCTCGAAGATGTTGTCGAGGGAAACGGGAGCTATCTGACCTGATGCCCGGCCCAGTTGGGAGACATGGGCAATGTCTTCCAGCTCAAAGTTCAGCCGGTCCAGAGCGGCGACGGCCAGGCGCAACCTGTCAGCGGCCTGATCCGTCAAGCCCTGTTCTACTGCCCGCTCGATACTCAGGCGCGCCACTTGCAGCGGCTGGCGCAGGTCGTGCCCGGCCATAGCCAGCAACTGCGCAAGCGCTTCGGTTGAACCGAGTATCTGTCTTGTGGCTTCTCTCTCGAACGACACTGGCATTCCGACCCCTCCGGTATCTGATGTCACCGAATGTGCCGGCCGTGCGAAGAATTGATACTATACGCTGGTTTAGGTCACTCCGCGGATGGGCCACCCTTCGTATGGTTCGCTCATTTGGAGGCATGATTTCGCTGGCTGCAATCAGTGCCCATTTTGGCACGTCCGAAATGCAGAGCTGACCACGATGCCAAGATTTCTCCGCCCATGCGTATACCTCAATGGGACGCCATTCAGTGATTTGGCGTTCGCCAGCATGGGAACTGCGCTGCAAGGCTATGTCAGCGGTCTCGCCTATACCAATCTCGGAAATCTCTATGCCAGCTTCATGAGCGGCAATAGCGGACACCTCGCTCAACAACTCGTTCAGGCGAATACGACTGGGGCAGGTCTGGCGCTAGGCGTCATCCTGACCTTCGTCTTCGGCGTATCCGTCGGCACGGGGCTCCTGGACAATGTACCGGCAAGATGGTCGATGACGAGCGTTCTGGCGCTTGAAGCGGCCATCGCTGCGGCTTCCATAGTCTTGGCTTTGGACCATGCCGCCCTTCCTTCCGCCCTGGCCCTCGTGGCGCTCGTCGGCACGCATTCGGTGCTGCATCGCCAGGTCGAAGGCGTAGAGCTCGGGCGCGGCTATGTTACGGGGTATCTCTTTGCGCTGGGTGAGGCGCTGGCCCGCCCCAAGCGAACATCTCTGGTCTTCCTCGAGATCTCGGCTTGGTTGCTGCTCGTTACTGGCATGCTGATTGGGGCGGCCACAACGCAATTTCTTGGTCAGGCGAGAGGCACATTGTTCGTCCTCGCCATGCTGATTGTTCTTGAAACGATGCTTTGGCGGCCGTGGCTGGCGGATCGCGATGCGACCTAGAGGCTCTGAGCGTTACATGCACCCAGAGCCGGGCCGGTTAGCTAGTCCTGGTCATAAATCTCGGCCCAAAGATCGAGTCTTGCCTTGATTGGGTCGGGCATCACGCCCGTGCCCTCGTTGCCGAAGTTGAAGACCGTTTCAGCGCCGGGTTTGTACTCCGGCCAGTTGGGGCGGTTTTCTCCATTCGGATCACCGGTCTTGGCGAAACTGACCCAGTAGGCGCTGGCGAGCGTACCCATGGCCTTGTCGTCTTCACTCACCTTGTTGCCGACGAGCGCGGCGGGGACGTTCAGCGTGTAAGGGATCTCGAAGCCGTGCTTTGTGCCCTTTTGCTGCTCCCGCGCCGCCGTCGCGACGTACGAGAAGCGGTACCACCAGATCGGTTCGCCCGAGGCGGCGACGAGGTCTGCGAGGTGGCGCGAAGGCTCGACCAGCGTCTTGTCGGCCAGCACTTGCACCTTCAATTCGTCGAAATCGGCTGTGCCATCAGGGTCGTAGAGCTTTCGGGCGGCGTCGGCCTTGTCGCCGAACAGGGCGAAGAGTTCATCCTTGGTGGTGGCAACACCGACCCCCAGGTCAGCACTGTTGGCGCCCACCAGAACCGGCACCTTGGCCCAGCTGCCAGCCTTTAGCAGGGCATCGGGTGTGTCCGTGAGGAACTTGCCGTCGATCATGGAGCTCGAAAATCCAGGAACGGGGACACCGGTGCTCAGTGCAGCCACGGCCTGGGCGGCAGAGGCGTCATCGACGAGGCTCTCGACCGGCATGGCGCGCAGGCGGGTGAGGCCCAGCTTTCCATCAACGACGATGCCGAGTGTCCGAGCGTAGTCCATCGCGATCTTCTGCGCATCATCGAGCGAGCTCAGTGGCAGGCTACCCGCACGGGCCGAGGGCACCCCAGGAGATTGCAGGATCGCCTTGGCGAAAAGGCCGCGCGATAGGGGCGAGACCATGTGAGAGAGCACCGAGCCGCCGCCCGCGGATTCGCCGAAAATGGTTACATTGGCCGGGTCGCCGCCAAAGGCACCAATGTTTGCTTGCACCCATTTCAGGGCCGCGAGTTGATCGTAGTAGCCGTAGTTGCCGAAGAGCTCGGTCTTCTCGTCCTCCAGCAACTGGGGAAAGGCGAAGTAGCCGAGCCGTCCCATGCGGTAGTTCATGCTCACCATGATGACGCCTTGGCGTGCGATGGCGTCGCCAGGATACTGCGCGGTGTTTCCGTGAGCCAGCGCACCGCCATAGATCCAGACCATCACAGCGAGCGGCGCCTTGCTCGCTTCGGCCGGGCGCCACACGTTCAGGGTAAGGCAGTCCTCGGACTTGGGAATATCGTCCGTCTGCATGCAGGCCGGGCCGAACTCTGCGGCTTCGAGTACCGCGCTCCATGGAGCGGGAGGCTGAGGTGCCCTCCACCGCAACTCGCCCACAGGGGGTGCGGCAAACGGGATGCCCTTGAATGAGATCACACCGTTGGCCTCGGTGCCGTGCACCATGCCATCAGTGGTTTGGACGGTGGTGAGGTCCGCGGCACTCGCCGCAGCAACCCCCAAAAACAGGCTCGCCGTCAAAGCCGCAACCTGCACCAGAGTCGTCATCTGCATCTCGTCTCTCCTGTCGAGCGAAATGGTTCAAAGGTTGACGCGGGCTGGCAGGCAAAAAAGAACACTAGCGTTCCCGCTCACCTGGCGGCTCTATGTTGTTGTTTCGCCTTCTTTTGCTGCTTCGGCTAAACAGTCAAACGTCGACACTTACAGTGCTAAAGTCCGCCTGTGATTTGACGCTATTAAAGATGGCAGGCGCCGTCTGTCAGAAATTTGCAGCGGAAAAGGGCGGTGCAACGCCACCACAATGTTGCAAGTGGCAGCCTGTCTGCGCTGGTCGGAGACGTCGCCGGATTGACTCTCGCCAAGGGGTTACTTCGTGCCAAATCCGCAGGACGCTTACGTGGTCAACAGCATCACGCCTGGCCGTGATGCCGACTAGGCCGAAGGCCGGTCGACCTTTCCGGATCCGTGGCCGCTCTAGGCGAGATCGACATAGTCCCGCAATCCCGCTTCATCGAGGATAACGATGTGGCGATCATCAAGGCGAATAAGCCCATCGTTCTGCCACTGGTTCAACACCTGGTTGACCCGCTGGCGGGTGGTGCCGATGAGCTCGGCGATCACCTCCTGGGTAAGTTTCAACTCGAGGCGAACTCCGCCTTCCACCCGATGGCCGCGACTCTTGGCGAAAATCAGCAGACGTTCGGCCAGTCGCCCTTCGGCCCCAAGCTTGGTCAGGGCTTCGATCCAAGCCAGCGCCTCCCGCACGCGCTGCCCCTGGATCAGGATCAGCATCCGGGCAAAGGCAGGGTGCGCATCCACCAAGGCAAGAAAATCTCGGGCGGCAAGGTGCATCAGTGTAGCATCCGTCAATGCCCAGCAATCCATCGTTCGTCCGGCACCATCAATGGTCGAGATGTCGCCCAACCACTTACCGAGCTCGACGATGTTGACTATTGAATGTCGGCCGGACGGCGACAGCGTGCTGTGTTCGACCTGCCCTGACAGACGGGCATAGGCGCCGTCGCTCGGATCGCCCTTGCTGAACAGTTGTTCGCTGGCCACCAGATGCCGGACATGCCCGCGTGCCTCGATGGCAGCGCGCGTCTGCGCCGGCATCGCCGCGTAAGACGGGTTGATCAGTAGGCCAGAAAAATCAGCAGACCTCTCACCAGTGGGCATCGGGTGCAATTCCGGACAAGAGGGACGCAGGCGAAATCATAGTCTTGTTGTGCAGACGTTCAATGACAGATCCATCCGTGGCGAACTGGGCGGCTCGCTCGTCGAAGAGGGCAGGGGGATCACCGTCTCGGCGACACGCCAGCCCATGACACTCGTCACGGGAGACGGTGATCGAGGCCACGGCAATCGAAGATGCCGGAAGAACGTTGTCCCCTGAAAGGCCAAATTCTCATTGGGCAGTAAAGGGTTGACTCGCCTAAGGCAGACCGGTTTCCTACGTCGAGGGGCGAGTGACAGTGTTCACGTCGCCGCCGAAGGAGGCCATTCCGACTGTTGTCGACATCGGATCAGACTGCGGAGAGAGAGCGTGATGCCAAGCGGCCGGTTTGCTCGTATTGATGGCCTGTGGCCAGCGTACTCGCTCCGTATCGCAGGAATCCGACGCTTCTTTTTACCTTCTTTGCCATCGGCCAGGGCCATCGCTCTTTGGAATGCGGCCGTCGTGCCTGCGCTATGTGGCCTGATATGGGTGACAACGCCACAGGCGGCATTGGCCGCGTGCGGGCTCATAATTAGTTCAACCACTCACGTGACCGGATCGGTCGCCTGCCTTAGCTGGGAAGGCGGCGACCTCGACATCGACTGGTATGATACGGGAACGGGCGAGGTCGTGGGGCGGATGAGGCCATCCTTTACACCGGCACAGGTGGCACTTTTCGCAACAACAATCTGGTTTCAGGAACAGACACTGGCTTCGTCGTCCGCGGCGACCTAAGCGATTTCAACAACAACGGCACGACCGAGGGGACCGGCGCCGCCGGCGTCGGCATTCTCATCGAATCGACTGGTTCTGTAAGTCGCGTATGGAACATGGATGATGCCTTCGTGCAGGGGACCGTCGCTGGCATCGACAATGCCGGGCACATTGGCGAGATACTCAATGATCCGGACGGCACGATCCAGGGTGACGATTACGGCATCCGCAATTCCGGCACGCTCGATCTCATCACCAATTCCGGCACCATCCGGAGCGATGGCGTAGCGATCCGCAACGAGATTGGTGGTGCGATTACCCAGATCACCAATACCGGTACCATCGCCGGAGACATAACCAACGCCTCGACCGTAAGTCTGACGCTGAGCGGTGGTGCGGATGCGGCGCACATGGGCATCTTGACGGGTTCGGACGGCACCACCGGCGCAGCGCACCGGGGTTCAATCACCAGCACCGCGGCCAACCTCATCTTCAAAGAAGGCTATCTGCTGCTCAACAGCAATATCGACGTCGGCGCCTATGCGGTCACTAATACAGGCGCCGTCCTGCAAGTGGACAACGCTATCGCCATTACCGGTGACTATGTCCAAACCGGTGGACGGCTGGTCGCGACCGCGAGTAATGGCACCATCGATTATGGCTATCTTTCGGTGTCCGGCGACGCCACCATCTCAAACAGCACCGTTACGGTCTCGGGCCCGAACCTGGCTCTCGACCAGCGCTTTGTGCTTGTCGATGCCGGCGGCACCGGCAGCTACAGCAACAACACCGCCACTGTGGCGGTCACCAACGGTCTTGCCGCCCGCCTGGAACAGGACGGCGAAGATCTAGTCGTTGTGCTGACGCGAGACGATGCCAATACATATACTGCCAAGGGCCGCGCTGCGGGCGGGAATGGCGAGATCATCGGTGTCGCACTGGACGCCATTTTCGATGGCCCCAGCCGCGCCAGCTTCCAGTCCGTTTTTAACGCGATCGACACCCAACCGGGCGACGAACAGGGAGACGCTATCAGGCAGTTGGCTCCGAGCAACCTGATCGGCGCCTCTCACCAGGCGGCCAACGCTCTTGCCGACACTCTTCGCAATCGGCAACTGGCCAGCTTTTCATACTCCGGCAGCGCGCCGGGTGCGCTCGCGCTGCCCTATGCGCCGACCGACGTCATCGACGACCCATTCGCCCAGCTGCTCACGCCGCCGCGCGATGCATGGTCACTCTGGGGCCAAGTCCTGGGTGGTGCGTCGCGGCGCAGCGCTGACGGCGGGGGCGATGAGACGTCAGCCTACAATGTCGGTCTGGTTGCCGGGATCGATCGCCAGTTCTCCGACCGTTTCAGCGGCGGCGCAGCCCTGGGTTGGGTGCAGACCGGCATGACAGGCAGCGGCAATACGAGCGGATCGACCAGCAATTCCCAGACCTATCAGGGCAGCGTCTACGGCACCTTTCGCCAGAGCGGCTTCGTCCTCGAAGGCCAGCTGGGCCTGGGCGGGACCCACACCGAGCAGAAGCGCCCCATCCGTTTCCTGGGCGCCACGGCCGAGTCGAGCTTCGTCGGCCAGCATTACGCTGCCGATGCCCGGATTGGCTATGACCTCCCCCTGGGCGGAGTGACGCTAACGCCTCGCCTGGGCCTGCGCGTCATCCACGCCCGTAGCAACGGCTATGAGGAAACCGGCGCAGGCGCGGCGAACCTGACGATTGAGCCAGCCAGTGCCACCAGCATTGCGCAGGATCTGGGCGCCAGCCTCTCGTGGGGCACGAACACCGCCTTGGGCGACCTAGCCACCGAGATCGGCCTGGCCTGGCTACACGACTATGCCGGCAACAGCGCAACCACTACCGCCACTCTAGGCGGACAGCGACTGGCCGTCACACATTCGGGCGGTGGTGCGGACGGTATCCAACTGGGTCTCGCCGCCTCCCTCCATTCCGCCAACGGCCTTTCGATGCGCATGGACTACACAGGGGAATGGCGCCCCGGCTATCAGGGCCAGAATGGGCAGATCAGGATTTCCAAGGGCTTCTAGCGAGAAGCGTCCACGCCATCTCGTTGAACAGCCAGCCCCGGAATAGCGTGACCTTCTTTTGCCTCACGCCTTGCGTCGCGCCGTCCCCATTCAAGGACTACCTTCCTTCACTCGCTGAACCATCCACGCGTCGAAAAGTTGACTCCTCAACACAGGAGCATCCCATGGGAAGAGATTCGACCGTCGCTCGGCGGAAGGCCATTCGGAAGGAAGTCGCATCGGATGACGCCGAGGCGCCAAAACGGCGATCGGAGGCGATGCGGGCGGGGGCGCGCCAGTATCCGGAACCGCCGTTTCCGCCTCAGCATCAGCCCAAACCCGGCAAGGAAGCGCTGCTGGAACCGGCGCCGATGTATGACGCGCCGTTCTATAAGGGTTCGGGCAAACTCGAGGGCAAGGCGGCCTTGATCACCGGAGGCGATTCCGGGATCGGACGGGCCGTTGCGATCCTTTTCGCGCGCGAGGGCGCGGACGTCGCCATCGTGCATCTGGACGAGGAGCAGGATGCCGATACCACGCACAGGGCAATCGAAGACCGTCAAGACGTTGGGCGCTCTTGACATCCTGGTCAACAATTGCCTTTCGCCCTCAGTGGACGGCATTCGACATCTCATCGGTTGGCTGGTCAGCCTGGCTTGCACTGGCCTGGTACGGGCTGGGCACGCTCGCGCTCGGGAGCTGGCTCTGGTACTCGGGCTGGCACACGCGCAAGGATCAGTGGCCGCGGCCTTCATGGGCGCTATGGCGGCGTCGGCCCTTGCCTTGTCCTATCTGCTTCTGGGCGAGCCATTCCGATGGGTTCATTTGCTTGGCTTCGGGATCGTGTTCGCGAGTGTCCTCCTGATCAGCCAGGAGCATGCGTCGGAGTAACCCCAGCCCGACACCCCTGCGGCTCTCGAGTTTTTTCGAACCGTCGCCCGCCCGTCACGTTGCGTCAGGATGATCCCATGGAGAATCCGATGAGCTATCTACGATCTGCCGCCATGATTGCCACGTCCACCGTGGTGATGTTCGGCCTGATGTACCTGAACACCTTTGCGATCGATCATGTGTTCTGGAGCCAGACAAGAGCGTGGATGGCGCTGCTGATGGGCGCGACCATGGCGGTCATCATGCTGCTGTTCATGCTCAAGATGTACGAGAACCGGACTGCCAATATGGCGATACTCGCTGGAGCGGTGGTCTTGTTCGCCGGTTCGCTATGGCTGGTTCGCAGCCAGGCCACGGTCAGCGACGCCGACTATATGAAGGCAATGATCCCGCATCACTCGATCGCCATCATGACCAGTGCACGTGCGCACATAAAGGACCCGCGGGTTCGTGACCTGGCCGACGGGATCATAAAGGCGCAGGTCCGCGAGATCGATGAAATGAAGGCACTCATCTCCGATCTCGAGGCAAACCCGCCATCTTCCTCTAGCCCCGATCTACCGCCCGGCGTGGCGACGCAGTGAGCATGTCGCCTGTTGCCAGTCCAGGCGGTAGGGGAGAGGTCTACTTCTCGCTGCCATGACTCGCGGGGTCGGACGCGCCCTTCTTCGGCTCCTCGTTTGCGCCGGACAGGTTCAGCCACTGCGCTAGCGGACGCAGGGTCAAGGCCTGGACGATCAGGGAAAAAAGCACCACTGCGTAGGTCGCGGCGAGGATAATCGGCTTGGCGTCCCCGGGCGGGATCGCCAAGGCGAGCGCAACGGAGATGCCCCCGTGTATTCCTGCCCAGCTGAGGAAGACCATGTTCCTGGGCTTGATGTCGAGCCTGACGGGCAACAGGAACGGCACACCGATAGCGGCCACTCTGGCGAGCAGAACCAAGGGGATGGCAAGAGCGGCGACGACGAAGTTTTCCGGTGCGGGAGCCACGATGAGGACTTCCAATCCGATCAACAGGAAAAGCACCGAATTGAGAACCTGATCGATCATCGTCCAGAGTGCTGAAACATAGTTCTCCGTTTCCTCGCTCATTGCGTCCTTGGAAGCCCGACTTCCCACGAGCAGGCCCGCAGCCACCGTCGAAATGGGACCGCTCGCTCCGATACGCTCTGCAATGGCGTAAGTCGCCGTCACCAGAGCAAGGGTGATCAGCACTTCGACCGCGAAATCATCGATGGCGCGCATTGCTCGATAGGCGAGGTAGCCAGTGGTGGCGCCGAGGGCCAGGCCACCGCCCGCTGCCCAGAGTATTTCCAGCGCGGCCTGTTCCACATGCGGCGACTCATGACCGGAGGCGATGCCGACAAGAAACGTAAAGAGCACGATCCCGACGCCGTCGTTGAACATGGCTTCGCCCTTGAGTTCCATCTGGAGCCGGTTAGGCAGCCCGGCACTTTTGAGGATCGCCAGGATGGAAATGGGATCGGTCGGGCAGATCAGCGCGCCGAAGACGAGGGCCCAGGGAAGCGTGACGGGCAGGCTCATGAACTGGCACAGCCACCAGAAACTCAGGCCTACGATCAGCGTGGAAAGAAGGGGCCCGACGAGGGCCAGGTAAGCGACAGGCCCCCGCAGGCTGTGTAGCGCGCGGAAGTCGGTATGCAGCGCCCCGGCGAAGAGGATGAACGCCAGCATTCCATCGATCACCAACCCGGTGAAGTCGAGTTCGCCCAGGGAGCGGGCCACCTCGTCGTATGGCGTCTGCTGAGGGAAGAATATCTCCGCCAGGATTAGTGCGATCGCGACGAAGAGCCCCAGAAGCAGCAGGCCGATGGTCCGCGGCATGCGAAATGTCAGGCCATTTATCCAACCAAAGAGGGCCGACAGAGTCAGGAGAAGTGCCGTCAGTTCAAGAGGTGAAGCCAAGAGATCCTCGCAATGCTGTCGTGGTCAGGCGACGGTGAGGGCCGCACTCAGCGGGTCAGCGCTGCCGAGGAAGGCCGACGCGCATATGTGTCTGAACGAGGCGGCGCCAGATTTGTTCAGTCCGCTTGGCGACGCTGGGTAAACAGCGGCCGTCCGGTTATCTCTGGGAGACCGAGGGCCTTACAGCGTCGCCTCGCTTGCCGTCTGCTGGCTCGCTGGACGTCAGCAGTTAGCCACAGGCGCGGCGGACATGGAGCCACTACACCAGCTCATCTCGCAGTTGCTGCAAGAGCAATTGGCCAGCACAGTTCCTTCGGTAGGCCAGGCGCCGCGCGAATGGGGAAGACGAAGCGCGTGCACGGGCCGCCCGTTCAGTTCAAGATCACATCAGACACGAGAGCCAGCCTGCTCGCCTGGCTCGAGCGACGCGGCGGCAGTGTCGAAGATTTCACATTCCCCTGCCGCGTGCATCCCATTTGGCCTGATGGGTGGTGGGGTCACCTCGGCGCCGCAGACTCCGCGGAGAGCTTGAGCGGTGCACGACGTCAGGCATTTTCTAGCCACGGCCGTTTGCCGTTGGCGCATTGGACCATATCCGCGTCGCGCACTCGCGCCACCACCGCAGCGGCCGCTTAAGGCTCTCACCTGCTCATGGTTGGTCCTCGCGGTTGAAGAAGATGGAGCGATCCTGTCCGGTCTTGCTGTGTTGCTCATCGAGGATGGGGCGCAACTCGAGAATGCCGACCGGCGGACCGCTCATCGCCAGGTCGATCGCTTCGTCGAGATCTTGCGCCTCTATGACCATAAATCCGGCTATCCATTCCTTTGTTTCAATGAACGGTCCGTCGGTCCGCAAGACGCGGCCATCGCGCGCCTTCAGCACCACCGAGGTCTCCGGTCCCTTCAAGGGGCTGGCCATGTGGAGTTTGCCGGCCTTGAACAGCGCTAAATCCTGTTCAATGCATGCATCCTTGACGCTTACGCTATCCGGACTTTCCGGCGCTTCTGAGTCGTGGTCCGAATAGACGATGCAAAGGTACTTCATGGTTTTCTCCCTCTGGGCGTGTTCCCCTAGTCGCGCCGCCCGCCAGGATTTCGACACGCGTCCGAGTATTTGCCACAGGAAAGCTTCACTGTGAGGATCGGGCGCCGGGCGCGGGATAGGGGCGGTGATATTCAACCCTAGTCCGCAAGAGCTAGAGGCGAGCAAGGGTACCGGCGATAGTGATTAGCCATGGAGGTATAACCATGGTTCGACTGCTACTTTTAGCCCCTCTTACTGTCCTCCTCGGACAGCCTGCTTTGGCAGCGCCTCCTTCCCCGAGCACCAACTGGGGACAGCAGGTGAAGGCGGCCAATGAAACTAACGGATATCCTGGTGGCACCAACCGCGGCGCATATGTCCGGGAACAGGCGCGAGACGCCGAGGGACCAGGCTACGGCTACGAAATACAGACTTTAGCGCCCATCGGCGGCCAACCTGCGCCTCATAATCGTTGAGGGTTCTGGCAACCGCAGGCGGCCCCAAGATCCCCGGGGCCGCTTCGACTTGTTGAGCCTCTGTCGAGGGCAGCGAACAGTTAGGCTGCAGATCCGGTCCTGTGAGGCAGCACCCAGTTCGGACGCGGAAAATGACAGGTGTATCCGTTCGGGATGCGCTCAAGGTAGTCCTGGTGCTCAGGCTCGGCTTCCCAGAAATCACCGACTGGTTCGACTTCGGTGACGACCTTGCCTGGCCATAGCCCGGATGCTTCGACGTCCGCGATCGTGTCGAGCGCAATCGCCTTCTGCTCATCGCTGGTGAAGAAGATCGCCGAACGGTAGCTCGTGCCGCGATCGTTTCCTTGACGGTTGAGCGTCGTCGGATCGTGGATCTGGAAGAAGAACTCCAGCAATTGGCGATAGGTGGTTTGCGAGGGATCGTAGGTGATCTCGATCGCCTCCGCGTGGGTGCCGTGGTTGCGATACGTCGCGTTCTGCACATCCCCACCTGTGTACCCGACCCGAGTCGAGATTACGCCCGGACGCCTGCGGATGAGGTCCTGCATGCCCCAGAAGCATCCACCGGCCAGAACAGCACGTTCAGTCGCCATCAGATATCCTCCACTTGGTTGAGATAGGCTCCGTAGCCTTGGCTTTCCATCTCCGCGCGCGGCACGAAGCGCAGCGACGCCGAGTTGATGCAGTAGCGCAAGCCGCCGCGATCGACCGGCCCGTCGGGGAAGACGTGGCCGAGATGGCTATCACCGTAAGTCGAACGCACTTCCGTGCGGATCATTCCGTGGCTGTTGTCGCGCAGTTCATTTACGTTCGCGGGCTCGATCGGCTTGGTGAAGCTCGGCCATCCGCAGCCGGACTCGTACTTGTCCGAGGACGCGAAGAGCGGCTCGCCCGAGACGATATCGACATAGATGCCCGGCTCCTTGTTATGGAGAAGGGCACCGGTCCCGGGGCGCTCGGTTCCGCTCTGCTGCGTCACTCGATATTCCTCGGGGGTCAGGCTGGCGATCGCTTCTTCTGTCTTCTTGTAGGCTGCCATTGGATACTCCTTCGGATTTCTCTGTTGCAGAAGATGGTTATCCGATCCCGGTGAGTCCAATGCACTTCGGCTATAATTTCCATGTGCTCCTCGAATGCCGGCGGCTTATGCCCAACTAAACTGTTCGACCAGCACGCGAAGCTGTCGCAGCGCCAAGGGTGTGCCCGATCCCGAAATGGTCTGGAACGCTACCACGCGAGCGAGGTCGATCGTGTCGACTGGGCGTAAGGCGAGGCCTCCGACGATTGCTGAGCGCTCGGGCAGCATGCAAACGCCGGTGCCCTCTGCCACGGCCTGTTGTATCAGATCCTCGCGCTCGGATCGAAGCCGCGGAATCATGATGATTGTGCGTTCGCGCAGGTGGTCCTGCACCCGGGAGCGGAACTCGCATTGGATGCGATCGAGATAGGGGAGTTCCGATAGCTCGGCCAGAGTTACCGAAGCGTGGTTCGCCAATATGTGCCGCTGCGCCATCGCCAGCAGCAGCCGCTCCCGAAACATTTCAACTGTTGCGATCTTGTTGTTTCCGGCAACCGGGTCGGTGCAAAAACAGCCATCAATCTGACCGCCGAGCAGGTATTCCAGACTCACATCACGGGTGATGGGGCGGAGAACCAGTTCCAACATCGGCATCTGGTTAAGAGCGTGTTGGAGGAAGCCGGTGACCAGCGCCGGGGCGATGGTGTTGACGATGCCTAGCGTTAGCGTCTCGCGTCGACCGTGGACCCGATTGAGAGAAATCGCGCGAACCCGCTGCTCGCTCTCTGCGATCGCCGCGAACTCAGATCGTATTTCGCGGCCGAGCGCGGTCAGTCGACTATCCTTGCCGTCGCGATAGACCAGCGTTCCGCCCAGCTCCTGTTCGAGACGCTGGATTGCGCGGGTGAGGGTGGGTTGCGAAATCCCGCTTCTCATGGCCGCTTCGGTGAAGTTGAGGGTGTCCGCCAGGTTCAAGAAGTATCTGATCTGGTTGAGTTCCATTACCTCATCCTCGCCGTCTTGCTTGCGCCGCCTCTGGACGGGCACGGCTGATCCATAATGCAATTTTCTGCCCGCACGGAATCTATACACACCAGCTATCGCCGGTGACGAATTCGCCGCCTGCCAGACGGCAGCGGCCGACCCCAGGAGACCAGCCGATGAAAGTAATCACGGTAACGGACCAGAACGCCGGGTGGCTGGTATGAAGCTGATGGATAGACCCGAGCCAAAGGCCGCGATCAACGATGTCGTGTTTCAGGTCGAGGCGGCGGGCTTTGTCAACACAGAGCTGGAGTGGCCTTCGACCTGGCGATCGCGCCTCCCGCGCCCGGACGCCATCGATCCTTGGGCATGAGCTGGCCGGTGTCGTCACAAGGCTGGGGTACGGCACGACGAGGCTATCGATTGGCCAGCGCGTCCTCGGTCTATCTGAGCTCGTGACAAGCGCCCGTCTATTGCAGGCAAAGGTCTGAAACAGCTCCCCAGCGACACCACGATCCGAATCGTCTCTGGTGGCCAACTCGCTGGGAAGCCACGCGATCTGTCCGGCGGAAGTTGGTGCCAACTTGCTGGGAACATTCAGTTTGCTGAGAGGCTGGCTGGGGAACCTGGATTCGAACCAAGATTAACGGAGTCAGAGTCCGCTGTTCTACCATTGAACTATTCCCCACCGGGTGGAGGCGCGGGGCCTTTCCGGGGGCCGGGCGCGGGGCTCGGCGGGCTGCCCTCGGGCAGCGCGGGCTCTACATAGCGACACGAGTCTGCGATTGCAAGCAGCAACAAGAGCCTGTGTGAAAAACTCACAGGAGCCTGCCGGACCCGCCCTGGCGGGCAGGCACGATGGCGTGGGCGCCATTGCGCTAACCCCCACCATGCTCTAGGTTCATCGTGACATGTAATTGAACTGCGCCCGGGCGCGCGCCGGTTTCGACCGGCACGGCGACCGCGCAGACGGAGAAACAAGTGACCGATTCCGATCGGTCCGCAGCTGCCGCCGCTCCCGATGGGACGGCGCGGCGCCGCAACCGGGGCAACTCCCGCCCGGGTCAGATCGCCAAGGGAAGCCCGCCGGCTTCCAAGGGCGAAGCGGATAGGCGGACAGGCAACGCCCCGAATCCGTCGCCGCGCCGGGCGCGCGGTTCGGTTTATGCAGCCCTCGACCTCGGTACGAACAATTGCCGCCTGCTGATCGCCAGGCCGAACGAACATGGCTTCCGGGTCCTGGACGGGTTCACCCGCATCGTCAGGCTCGGGGAGGGGGTCTCCTCCACGGGGCGCCTGGGTGACGCGGCCATGGACCGCACTATCGAGGCGCTCAAGCTCTGCCGCAACAAGCTGCGTGACCACGAGCCGGCCCGCATGCGCCTGGTGGCGACCGAAGCCTGCCGCGCCGCCGAGAACGGCTCGGAATTCCTCAAGCGCGTCGAGGACGAGGTCGGGCTGGTGCTCGAGATCGTCGACCGCCGCACCGAGGCCGAACTGGCCGTCACCGGTTGCGCGGACCTCATCGAGAAGGACGCGCAGGGCGCGCTGATGTTCGACATCGGTGGCGGCTCGTCGGAGCTCGCCTGGCTGGATTTCCGCGGCGGCAGGCCGCGCAGCCAGGGGCGCATGGCCGCTTCCATCCGGTCCTGGCAATCGCTGCCGGTGGGCGTGGTGTCAATCGCCGAGCGCTTCGGAGGCGTGGACGTGACGCCCGAAACCTTCGAGGCCATGGTGGCTTACGTCGCCGGACACCTGCGTCAGTTCCGGGGCAGGGAGAAGCTGCGCCAGATGATCGCCGAGCACCCCGTGCACCTGATCGGCACCTCGGGCACGGTGACGACCCTGGCGGGCCTGCACCTGGGCCTCGAGCGCTACGAGCGCCAGAAGGTCGATGGGCTGTGGATGACCAACGGACAGGTCATGGAGACCATGAAGGTGCTGCTCGGCATGCCGTTCGAGCGCCGCACCAACCATCCCTGCATCGGGCGCGACCGCGCCGACCTGGTGCTGCCCGGCTGCGCCATCTTCGAGGCGATCCGCCGCGAATGGCCGACCGAACGCGTGCGGGTCGCCGACCGTGGCCTGCGCGAGGGCATCCTGATTTCCCTGATGGACGCGGACCGCACGTTCAAGCGCCCGTCGCGACCGGCCCCGAGGAGCAGCCGTTATGCCTGAAATTCCAACCGGGAAAGGCGCAGGACGCCGTTCGGACCGTGACCTCAAGGTGCGCGTCAAGACCGCGCGCAAGCGCAAGCTCTCCTCCACGCTCTGGCTGGAACGCCAGCTCAACGACCCCTATGTCGCCAAGGCGCGGGCCGAGGGCTACAAGTCGCGCGCGGCCTTCAAGCTCATCGAGCTCAACGACAAATACAAGCTCCTGCGCAAGGGCATGCGTATCGTCGATCTCGGCGCGGCACCCGGCGGCTGGTCGCAGGTGGCGGCGGCCGAGATCGGCTCGACCGACGAGCGCCCGCTGATCGTGGGCATCGACTATCTCGACATGGACCCGATTCCCGGCGTGATCCTGCTCAAGAAGGATTTCACCGAGGACGATGCGCCCGACATGCTGATCGAGGCGCTCGGCGGGCACCGGCCGGACCTGGTGATGTCGGACATGGCAGCGCCCACGACGGGCCACCGGGCCACCGACCACCTGCGGATCATGCACCTGGTCGAGATCGCGGCGGACTTCGCCATCCAGGTGCTCAACCCCGGCGGCGCCTTCATCGCCAAGGTTTTCCAGGGCGGTACGGAGCACCAACTGCTCCACGACCTCAAGCGCAACTTCGCTTCGACCTTCCATGCCAAGCCGCCTTCCAGCCGCTCGGATTCGGCGGAGGCTTACCTCGTCGCCAAGGGCTTCAAGGGGCGCAGCGAGTAGCTACTCGCCGCCTGAGGCTCCCACGCCCTCCTGGGCGAGATGTCGGCCGGCATCGCGCGGCAGCCTGAGGAACATGATCACCGACACCGCGCACACCGCCGCCACGATGGCGAAGGCGATGCGGAAATCCGCCACCACCAGTTCGCCGCCGCGCATCAGATGGCTGGCCTCGAGAATGCCGCCGCCGAGCGCGACGCCGAGGGCGAAAGTCAACTGGCCCCAGACCTGCGCAATGACATTGGCGCCCCCGACATCCTTGTCGTCGATATCGGCGAAGGTGAAGGCATTGCTGCCGGTCCAGAAGGTGGACTGGGCGAAGCCCGAGATGATGAGTATGCCGATGATGATCGCGCCGGGCGTGGTGGCGTCGTAGAAGGCGAAGGCGGCGATGCCGAGCGTGGTGACGAAGGTGGCCAGCGCCAGCGTATTGCGGAAGCCGAACCTTTCGAAGAGCCAGGTCGCCACGAACTTGGCGGCGAGGGCGCCGATGGCGCTCGAGAAGGTGACCATCCCCGATTCGAACGCCGTCATGCCGAAGACCAGTTGCAGCATGAGCGGGAAGAGGAAGGGCGTGGCGCCAAGCCCCAGCCGGAAGAAGGTGCCGGCCACGACGGCGGTGCGGAAGTAGGGGAAGCGCAGGAGGCGCAGGTCGAGCAGGGGATGCTCGACCCGCAGCGCATGGGCGACATAGAACCCGCCCAGCACGACGCCCAGCACCATGGCGATGAAGCCGTAATAGGTCGGCAGCGCCGGCAGGCTCACCACCGAGACGCCGAAGACGAAGAAGGCGAAGGCGGAGCCGGCGAGGAAAAAGCCCGGAAAATCGATGGCTCGTGGCGCGTTGCGCTTGGTGTCGGGCAGGAAGGCGCCGACGAGCCAGATGCCCAGGATCCCGATCGGCACGTTGATGAGGAAGATCCAGTGCCAGGAAAGATAGGTGGTGAGGAACCCGCCGAACGGCGGGCCGACGATGGGGCCGATGAGCCCCGGAATCGTGAGCCAGGCCATGGCGTTGACCAGTTCGTTGCGCGGGGTGGCCCGCACGAGGACGAGACGCGCCACCGGCGTCATCATCGCGCCGCCCATGCCTTGCAGGAACCGTGCGGCGACGAAGGCGGTGAGGGAGTTGGAGTGCGCGCAGGCGACCGAGCCGAGGACGAAGACCGCCATGGCGCCGCGGAAGACGTTACGTGCGCCGAAGCGGTCTGCCATCCAGCTGGAGACGGGGATAAAGATGGCGAGGGCGACGAGGTAGGAGGTGAGCGCCAGCTTGAGGGCGATGGGTTCGGTCCCGATATCCCTTGCGATATCGGCCAGTGACGTCGCGATCACCGTCGAATCCATGTTCTCCATGAACAAGGCGACGGCGAGGATAAGTGGCGTCAGGCGCATGGCAAATCGGTAAAATTTGAAAACAAAAACGGGTAGTGCGCGATCACTCTTTGCTTTCCGCGAAGGCGTTTCCGCCCGGTGCGCGGTGTCCCGAAACCTGGTGGCCGGCATCGGGCGCCAGGCGCAGGAACGACAGCGCCGCGCAGGCCGAGAAGATGCCGACGACCCAGAACGCGACGTGGAAGTCGTTGAGGTTGAGCGGCCCGGCATGGGTGCGCGAGGAGATTTCGAGCAGCGCGCCGGCAAGGGCGACGCCGGTGGCGATCGAAAGCTGCTGCATGACCGCGTTGATGGCGGTGGCCTGGCTCATGTCGGCTTCATCCACATCGGCAAAGCTGAGGGCGTTGACGCCAGTGAAGGTGATGGAGCGCAGCAGACCCGTAAGCAGCAGGACGCCCATGATGAGCGCAATCGGCATGCCCGGCGAGAAGAAGCCGTTGACGAAGATGAAGAACCCGCCCACGCCCGCGCCGAAGCTGAGCACGGTGCGGAACCCGAAACGCGCATAGGTGCGCTCGGCCAGGAACTTGGAGGTGATGGCGCCAATGGCGCTCACGAAGGTGACAAGGCCGGATTCGGCCGGGTTAAGCCCGAAGGCGAGCTGGAGCATCAGCGGCAGCAGGAAGGGGATGGCGCCCACCCCGACGCGGAAGATGTTGCCACCGAGCGCGGCGGCACGGAAGAGGGGGTAGCGGAACATCCTGGGATCGAGCAGCGGATACTCGGTGCGCCGGGCATGGAGCAGGTAGAGCAGGCCCGCCGTGACGCCGACGGCGATGGTGAGATAGCCGTAGACGATGGGCAGGGCCGGCAGGCTGACCACCGAGAGGCCGAAGACCAGGCCCGAGAAGGCGATGCTGGTGAGGACGAACCCGACGAAATCGATGGGTCGGGGCGTGCGCACGTCGAGCACCGGCAGGTAGCGCGAGGCGAAGACGATGCCGGCCAGCCCGATCGGCACGTTGATCCAGAAGATCCAGTGCCAGGAAAGGTAGGTGGTGAGGAAACCGCCGAGCGGCGGGCCGACGAGCGGGCCGATAAGGGCAGGGATGGTGAGCCAGGCCATTGCCGAAACGAGCTCGTTGCGCGGCGTCGAGCGCACGAGGAGCAGGCGGCCCACCGGGGTCATCATCGAAGCGCCAGCCCCCTGGAAGAAGCGCGAGATGACGAAGGTCGGCAGCGAATTGGAGAAGGCGCAGGCCACAGAACCCATCACGAAGACCAGGATCGCCAGCCGGAAGATGTTGCGGGCGCCGAACCGGTCCGACATCCACCCGCTGATGGGGATGAAGATGGCGAGCGAGACCAGGTACGAGGTCAGCGCCAGCTTCAGCGCCACGGGCTCGGTGCCGATATCGGCGGCGATGGCGGGCAGGGACGTGGAAATGACCGTGGAATCGAGCTGTTCCATGAACAGCGCGACCGCAAGGATCAGGGGCGTTATCCGCAAGGAAGGCATGGCAAGGACCGGAACTAGCGGCCAGGGGAGCGCGGCCGCGCGGCAGGTATGGTTGTCGATAGTCCTGAGTCCGGCCACTTGGCAACTCAAACCGTCCGCACCCCTGCAAAAGTCGGATGGCGCCGGGCGAAGGCGTGGTTAACGAAAGGCAACCCGTGCCGCCTCAGTGCGTTCTCTCTCCCAGGACGAAACCACCCGAGGAGAGAGCGATTGGCTATCAAGCAACTGGTTCTCGCCACTCTTTTCTGCGTGCCTGCGTTGACGGCCTTCGCGCAGGAGCCGAACCCCGAGGGGACGTGGCGCGACGAATACGGGACGATCTTCCAGATATCGCTGTGCGGCGACGGCACGGGGCTGTGCGCCAAGCTCATCGACGTGCAGGGCAAGTCGCGGACGGAAGAGAACCTGGCCTATGTCAACCAGCAGGTGCTGCAGGCAGACCAGACCGCCGAGGCGGAGTGGAAGGGCACGGTGATCTACAACGGCAGCGAAGCGGGAGCGACCATCAACCAGAACGGTCCCGATACGCTCAGCATCACCGGCTGCCGGATGATCCTTTGCCAGACCCTGGTCTTCAACCGCATGTGACGACCGGGCCGGATCGGGTTCCACGGGCTGTCGCAGCCCGCCGGCGCTGCGACAATGCCGCCCCCTTTGCAAACCGTCATGCCGGTGATATTGACCCTCGCCAACCTGAATGCGGGTGAGTCCCTCGACTCCCCCTTCGATTCCATCATTTCTGACGTTTCTCAGAGGCAGGAAGGGTCTGGCCCTTGGCGAAGATCATTACAACTATCACTGGTGATATGGCGCTCACGTTCGACGACGTGCTGCTCCAGCCCGCGCGCTCGGACATCCTGCCCACGCAGACCGACATCCGCACGCGGGTGACCAAGGACATCGAACTCAACCTGCCGATCCTCTCCTCGGCCATGGATACGGTGACCGAGGCCAACATGGCCATCGCCATGGCGCAGGCCGGTGGCCTGGGGGTCATCCACAAGAACCTGACGCCCGAGCAGCAGGCCGAGCAGGTTCGCCAGGTCAAAAGCTTCGAAAGCGGCATGGTGGTGAACCCGATCACCATCGGCCCGGACGCCACCCTTGCCGATGCCCTGGCGCTGATGGAGCGCAACCGCATCTCGGGCATTCCGGTGGTCGAGAACGGCGGCACCGGTGGCCGCATGGCCGGCAGGCTCGTCGGCATCCTCACCAATCGCGACGTGCGCTTCGCCTCCAACCCGCGCCAGCGCATCGCCGAGCTGATGACGCACGAAAACCTGGTGACGGTTCGCGACGGCGTTTCCAAGGATGACGCCAAGCGCCTGCTGCACAAGCACCGCATCGAAAAGCTCCTGGTGGTGGACGAGAACGGCCGCTGCGTCGGGCTCATCACGGTCAAGGACATCGAGAAGGCCCAGCTCAACCCCAACGCCGTCAAGGACGCCCAGGGACGCTTGCGCGTCGCTGCCGCCTCGGGCGTGGGCGATGCCGGCTTCGAGCGCTCCATGGCGCTGATCGAAGCGGGCGTGGACATGCTGGTAATCGACACCGCCCACGGCCACTCGACGGGCGTGATGGGCATGGTCGAGCGCGTCAAGCGCGAGAGCAACTCCACCCGCATCATGGCCGGCAACGTGGCGACGGCGGAAGCCGTGCGGGCCCTCATCGACGCCGGCGCCGATGCTGTCAAGGTCGGTATCGGGCCGGGCTCGATCTGCACCACGCGCGTGGTCGCCGGCGTCGGCGTGCCGCAGCTGGCGGCCGTGATGTCCTGCGCCGAGGAAGGCGACAAGCACGGCGTGCCCGTGATCGCCGACGGCGGAATCAAATTCTCAGGAGATATGGCTAAGGCCCTGGCCGGCGGCGCTTCCTGCGTAATGGTTGGCTCGCTCCTGGCGGGCACCGACGAAAGCCCGGGCGAGGTCTATCTCTACCAGGGCCGCTCCTATAAGTCCTACCGCGGCATGGGCTCGGTGGGCGCCATGGGCTCCGGCTCGGCCGACCGTTACTTCCAGCAGGACGTCAAGGACTCGCTCAAGCTCGTACCCGAGGGCATCGAGGGCCAGGTGCCCTACAAGGGCCCGGTGGGCGCGGTGCTCCACCAGCTCCAGGGCGGCCTGCGGGCGGCCATGGGCTATACCGGCGCGCACACCCTCGAGGACTTCCGCAAGAACTCCACCTTCGTCAAGATTTCTGGCGCCGGGCTCTCGGAAAGCCATGTCCACGACGTTTCCATCACGCGCGAAGCGCCGAACTATCGCGGCCGGTAACCGGCGATGAGCGCCAACGCCCTCTGGCTGCTTGCGGCACTCTGGGTGCAGGGCGCTCTGGCATTGGCGCTGGTCTGGATACTGGGCCGGCGCCGGCTGCCGCTGATCGGGCAGGGGACGATCGCGATAGACGAAATCGCGGTCTCCAAGCATCCCTGGCCGCTCAGGGCGCAACTGGCATCGAACGCGCTGGACAACCAGTTCCAGTTGCCCGTGCTGCTCTACGTGGCCGGCTTTGCCGCGCTCCATCTCGGCCCGACCCTGCTCGAGGTGGCGCTGGCGTGGGTGTTCGTCGCCAGCCGACTGGTGCATGCCGCCATCCACGTGACCAGCAACCATGTGGTGCGGCGGTTTTCGGCCTATATGATCGGCTACATCGCCATCATCGCCCTCTGGATCGACCTGGCCGTGCGGCTGGTCGCCCTGGCCCTTGCGGGCGGGGTTCACTCGTAAGGTTCTCTTTCAATGCGTCTGCCCGGCCGACTGTCCGCCGCCATCGAAGTGCTCGCCGACATGGAGGCGCGCAAGCGTCCGGTTTCCGAGGCGCTCAAGGCCTGGGGCCTCAACAACCGCTTTGCGGGGTCGGGCGACCGGGCCGGTATCGGCAACATGGTCTATGACGTGCTGCGCCGCCGTGCGTCCCATGCCTGGGCGATGGGCTCGGACGATCCGCGCGCGCTGGTGCTCAGCGTAGCCGTGCGCGAATGGGGCGAGACGCCCGAAGGGCTCAACGCAGCCTTTGAGGGCGACAACTTCGCGCCCGCGCCCATCACCGCGGAAGAGGCGACGCGCCTGACCGCGCACGATCCGCTGGCCGGCGCGCCCGATGCCGTAAAGGCCGATATTCCCGATTGGGCCGGCCCCTCGCTCGCCTATCTCGGCGACTGGGTGGCCGAGGGCCGCGCCATGACCGAGCGACCGCCGGTGGACCTGCGGGTCAATACGCTCAAGGCCACTTCCGACAAGGTCCGCAAGGCGCTCTCGCGCTTCACCCCCGCCGATACCTTCGCGGCCAACGGGCTTCGCATGTTCGCGGGCGGCAAGGATGCGCGCACGCCAAACGTGCAGTCCGACGAAGGCTACATCAAGGGCTGGTTCGAGGTGCAGGACCTCGGCAGCCAAGCGGTCGCGACGCTGGCCGGCGCCCGTCCGGGCGAGCAGGTGCTGGACCTCTGCGCCGGCGGTGGCGGCAAGACGCTGGCGATGGCCGCCGACATGGGCAACAAGGGCCAGATCTTCGCCTATGACAGCGACCGCTCGCGGCTGGCCCCGATCTACGACCGGCTCAAGCGCAACGGCGTGCGCAACGTGCAGGTGCGCGCTCCCGAGCCGGGAGCGCTCGACGACCTCGCAGGCAAGATCGACCGTGTGCTGATCGACGCGCCGTGCACCGGCACGGGCACGTGGCGGCGGCGGCCGGACACCAAGTGGAAACTCTCCTCCGAGCAGATCGCGACGCGCCTGGGCGAGCAGGCGGCGCTGCTGGTCGAGGGCGCGACCTATGTGAAGGCAGGCGGGCACCTGGTCTACGTGACCTGCTCGCTGCTGGCCGACGAGAACCGGAATCAGATTGAGCGGTTTCTCGCAGAACATGCTGATTTCAAAGCGGTTTCCGGCGAAGGGCTTTGGAACGAAGCCTTTGGCGAGGCGGTTGGGACGCCGTATTTCGGACCCGAAGGCGGCGTGACGCTGACCCCGCACCGGACGGGAACGGATGGGTTTTATGTCTGCGTGATGCGGCGGGGGTAGGGCCGCGGCTCGCGGCCTCGCCTGACCGAAGATCCTGCGCCCCTGGCTCCCCCTCACCCGCCGCTGCGCGGCGACCTCTCCCCGACGGGGCGAGGTGGCGGAGTTGCCGGCACGATGATGCCACACTAACGTTCTCCAACCACGGAAGCCGCCTCGGGAGCGCCTAGCTTTCCGTATCCAGCCAGATCGTCACCGGCCCATCGTTGGTCAGCGAGACCTTCATGTCCGCGCCGAACACGCCGTTGGCCACTTCCATTCCCTCGGCGCGCAGCGTGGCGGAGAAGCGCTCATAGAGCCTGCGGCCGTCATCGGGCGCGGCGGCGGTCGAGAAGCCGGGGCGATTGCCCTTGGTGTCGGCCGCCAGCGTGAACTGGCTGATGACGAGCGCCGCGCCGCCGATCTCGAGGAGCGAGCGGTTCATGCGGCCGGCGTCATCGGGGAAGATACGCAGCTTGGCGACCTTGCGCGCCAGCCAGTCCGCCTTCTCGTCGCTATCACCCTGCATGGCGCACACCAGCACCAGCAGACCGCGTGCAATCGCGCCGACTGTCTCGCCGTCGACGGCGACGGCCGCGGAGGAAACGCGCTGGATGAGGGCTCGCATGGAGGTCTCCGATTGGTCTGTCGCGGGGATAGCCGCCGCCCGCCGTCGATGCAACCGGGTGAACCGAAACGTTCCGCGCTTCGTTAGGAGAAGAAGCAATATCCAAACGAAGGCAGCAGACGATGAACAGCCTCGCAATCGACTATCGCAGCCCCAGGTCCCTGGTGATCCTCGCCATTTTCCTGGTCGTCGTCATCGGCATGGGCGCGCTGATCGGCATCAACACCGCCCCGGGCGAGTGGTACGCCTCGCTCAACAAGCCGCCGTTCAACCCGCCCAACTGGGTATTCGGCCCGGTATGGTTCACGCTCTACGTGCTCATCGCCATCGCCGGCTGGCGCACCTTCATGCGCGACAGCGGCGGCACCGAGATGAAGGCGTGGTTTGGCCAGATGCTCCTCAACTGGGCGTGGTCGCCGGTGTGGTTCACGCTGCACCTGCTCTGGCCGGCCTTCGCCGTGATCGTCGTGATGTGGCTGCTGATCGTGGCGTTCATTGCCGGCTCGTGGCGCAAGGACCGGGTCTCGGCGTGGCTGTTCGTGCCGTACCTCGCCTGGGTCAGCTTCGCGTCCCTGTTGAATCTATCTGTCGCCATCCTCAACTAAGTTATTGATCAAGCGTGCAATTCCTTGGCGATGGGCGGGCCGATGACGTAACGGTCGAAGCGCACCTCGAGCCCTTCGCCGACCGGCGAGCAGCACATGCGTCCGATCTCGACCGATGGGGGCATCGCGAGGTAGGCCAGGCGCACGAGGCGCCACTCGCCGCCAACCAGCAACTGCACCCGCAACGCTTCGGCGTGGCGGGTGAGACGCAGGGTCACCGGTTGCGAGGAGGCTCCGTCGAGCCGAAGCACCGACCAGTCCGACTGGTCGTCGCGCGTCACTACCACCGAGAAATGCATGTAGCCGTCGGTGAACTCGACCCCGGCCTTGAGCCAGTTCCGCTCGTCAACGCGCAGCATCAGCCCGGCCTGGTCGTAGAGTTCGGCATAGTCAGCCGAGACCTGCAGCTCGGCGCTGAAATCGCCCTCGACCGGCTCGGCATAGAAATGGCCGTTGTCGTGGAGGAAGCCGTAGAAGGTGTTGTTCCAGAAGTCGGTTTCCCGGGCGGTGGTGACAGCGAGCACGCCGCCTTCCTCGCCCCAGATGGGTGGGTCGTTGTGCCAGACTGGCATGGGCGGCATCTCCACTTGAATCGGATCGGCAGCATCGAGGCGTAACCGGCGGGAACGACTCGTCATTTCGGCGGCCTGGCCTGTCGCGACGGTGACGCAGGGCTCCCCTGCGTGCGCCCGCTTGCGTATTTCCCAGACTCCCGCTAATGGCTCGCCATGCAAACATCGGCGACCGCTTCTCCCCCGCAAAACAGCATTCTCATTGTTGATTTCGGATCGCAAGTCACACAGTTGATCGCGCGGCGTATCCGCGAGGCCGGCGTGTATTGCGAGGTTCATCCGTTCAACACGGCTGAGAAGGCCCTCCACGCGCTCAACCCCAAGGGCATCGTGCTCTCGGGGAGCCCGGCTTCGACGCTGGACGACAACGCGCCCACCATCCACCCCGACCTGATCGCCGCCAACGTGCCGATCCTGGGCATCTGCTACGGCCAGCAGGCGCTCTGCATGGCGCTGGGCGGCAAGGTCGAGCGCGGGCACGACGCCGAATACGGTCGCTCCGAGGTCAAGGTCGAGAAGGCCTCTGCTCTTTACGATGGCGTCTGGGACGTGGGCACCGAGCACACCGTCTGGATGAGCCACGGCGACCGCGTCACGGCGATCCCGCCGGGCTTTGAAGTGGTCGGCACCTCCAATGGCGCCCCCTTCGCCATGATCGCCGACGAGAAGCGCCGCATCTGGGCCGTGCAGTTCCACCCCGAAGTGGTGCACACGCCCGATGGGGCCAAGCTCTACGCCAATTTCGTCCACGAAATCTGCGGCATTGCCGGCGACTGGACCATGCACGCCTACCGCCAGCGCGCCATCGACAAGATCCGCGCCCAGGTGGGCAAGGGCAGGGTGCTTTGCGCCCTTTCGGGCGGCGTCGACTCCTCGGTTGCCGCGGTACTCATCCACGAGGCGATCGGCGACCAGCTTACCTGCGTCTTCGTCGACCACGGCCTGATGCGCATGAACGAGGCCGACGAAGTCGTCACCATGTTCCGCGACCAGTACAATATTCCGCTGGTCCACGTGGATGCCTCCGGCAAGTTCCTGGGGGAACTGGAGGGGCAGACGGATCCCGAGACCAAGCGCAAGATCATCGGCAAGCTCTTCATCGAAGTCTTCGAGGAAGAAGCCAAGAAGATCGGCGGCGCCGAGTTCCTGGCGCAGGGCACGCTCTACCCCGACGTGATCGAAAGCGTCTCGTTCTCGGGCGGCCCGTCCGTCACCATCAAGAGCCACCACAATGTGGGCGGCCTGCCCGAGCGCATGAACATGCAGCTCGTCGAACCGCTGCGCGAACTCTTCAAGGACGAAGTGCGCGCGCTCGGTCGCGAACTGGGCCTGCCGGACCGCTTCATCGGCCGCCACCCGTTCCCCGGTCCGGGCCTCGCCATCCGCTGCCCGGGCGGCATTACGGCAGAAAAGCTCGACATCCTGCGCAAGGCGGACGCGATCTATCTGGACGAAATCCGCAAGTCCGGCCAGTACGACAAGATCTGGCAGGCCTTCGCCGTGCTGCTGCCGGTGCAGACCGTCGGCGTGATGGGCGATGGCCGCACCTACGAATTCGTCTGCGCCCTGCGCGCGGTGACCTCGGTGGACGGCATGACGGCCGACTTCTACCAGTTCGACATGAACTTCCTCGGCAAGACGGCAACGCGCATCATCAACGAAGTGCGCGGCATCAACCGGGTCGTCTACGACGTCACCAGCAAGCCACCCGGCACGATCGAGTGGGAGTGATCCAAAGGCCGGCATCGCCGGCCTTTTTCTTTTCCGGCGCTCAGCCGCGTCTTTCGCGGAAGGTCCGGGCGCCGGCGTGGAAGATCCGCCGTAGTTCCTGATCGGGGCCCGGCTCGTCCGGGTGCTCTGTGGGCGCGTTCATATGGAAGCGGGCGCGGTATTCGGTGGGCGGAATGCCTATGCGGGCCATGAAGGCGCGGCGCATGTTGGCCTCTCCGCCCAAGCCCGACAGCACCGCCACCTCGCCCAGGCCGCGATCGGTCCATTCGAGGAGATTGCAGGCATGCCGGAACCGGGCGTCGGCGACGAACTCGCCGAGTGGGGTGCCCGTATGCAGCCGGAAGGCGCGCAACAGGGTGCGCTGGCCCATGCCCGCCCGCCTGGCCAGCGCTTCGGTGCGCAGGTCCTCGGCCGGGTTGTCGATGATCCATTGCTGCAGTTCGCCGATGGCGGGCGTGTCCGAGAACTGCGCTCGCAGATGCGTGCTGAACTGGGACTGGCCCCCCGACCGGCGCAGGTAGAGCACCATGTGGCGCGCCACTTCCATCGCCAGCGGCCGGCCGCAATCGGCCTCGATGAGCGCCAGCGCCAGATCCATGCCGGCGGTCATGCCCGCCGAGGTCCAGACATTGCGGCTGCGCACGAAGAGCGCATCCATGTCGACATCGGTTTCCGGATAGCGGCGGGAGAGCTCGTCGCCATAGGCCCAGTGGGTGGCGACCCGCACCGAGCGGGTCAACCCGGCCGCCGCAAGCAGGAAGGCGCCGTTGCAGACCGAACCGTAGCGCCCCGCAGTAGTGGCGCGCTCGGCCAGCCAGGCCTTGGTGCGGCTGTCCTCGCCCGCCAGCGGCGCAGCGGGGCCGCCGGGAACGAGCAGTGTGTCGACGCTGGACGGCAGGGTCGCGAAGCTATGGGTGGGCTGGAGCGAAATCCAGCCGCCGGCTGCCTGCACCATCTTGCCGTCATGGGAAACGGTCGCGATGTCGTAGGGTGCGTTCCCGGAGATGAAGTTCGCCAGTCCGAAGCATTCGAGCGGGCCCGTGACGTCACTCGGCGCAACGCCGTCATAGACGAGCATCGCTATCGAGTGTTGCCCCTTGTCCGCCATTGACCGTGCCCCATGGTGTTCGGACCTTCGAGTGAACACACCAGCCGGTTCCCGGGCAAGCGATATCCGGCATAAGCGGGACCCGCGACGCCAGTCGGGTCGGGAGGGGATTGGCGTCCCTTCGCGCCCTACGGGAGCGTGGTGAACCGCTCAGGGGGCCGCGTCCTGATAGAGGCTGGCGAACTCCTCGGAGGGTGGAATGGGTTTGATGATGTCGATCAGGACGCCATTGGGATCGGCAGTGATGAAGTGGCGCTGACCGAAGGCCTCGTCGCGCAAAGGCGTCAGTATCGGGAGCCCGGCTTCGACGGCGGCGGCGTGAATGGCATCCACATCTTCCACTTCGAAATTGAGGATGACACCGCTGGCCTTGCCGCGGGCCGGCAGGGGCACGGTTTCATGCGCGCCGTCCAGAACGGCGAGGTTCACCGCTCCATCATCGGGCAATTGCAGATGGACATACCAATCGGCCGCGAAGAGCGCCACGAAGCCGAAGTGACGCTGGTAGAATGCGGCAGTGCCAGCGACGTCGGAGGTCATCAGGACAGGGTAATAGCTTGTGACTTTCATGGTGGCGTCTCCCGGGGCATTAACATACAGTCTGTTTGTATCTGTCGATTAACATACAGGCTGTATGTATGCAACGTGTTTCGAACCAGGATCGCACCGAGCGCATGCGACGCACGCTCTTGGATGTGGCGCGGACCCTGTTCGTGGAGAAGGGCTATGCCCAGACTTCGACGCCGGAGATCGTCGCGGCGGCAGGGGTGACGCGCGGGGCGCTCTATCACCACTTCGCCGACAAGCAGGCGGTTTTCCGCGCCGTGGTGGAAAGCGAGGCGGCCGCGGTTGCCGTTGCCATCGAAGCGCATGCGCAGGATGCCGCGGACGCGCGCGGCGCCTTGCGAGCCGGCACGCGCGCCTATCTCGAGGCAATGCGCGTGCCCGGGCGGACGCGCCTGCTGCTCATCGAGGGGCCGGCAGTCCTGGGCAGCGCATTGCTGTCGTCGCTCGACGCGGAGCACGCGGCACGTACGCTGCGGGAAGGCATCGAGGCCGCGCGCGCCCAGAGCGCGGCGGCATCGGCCATCCCGGCCGCCGTGCTTGCCGATCTGCTTTCGGCCGCTTTCGATCGAGCGGCCATCGCGATCGAGGGCGGCGCAAAGCCGGAGACGTTCCTCGAGGCGATGGACGAAATGATCGCACGGCTGGTCTAGGCCGTCGCCAGCCGCTTTGTTGTGGAAGGATGTCCCACGGGCTGCGCCCTGGGCCGCGTCGGGGTAAAAGACAGTATGTGCAATCTCTACTCGGTGACCACCAACCAGGCCGCGCTGCGGGCGCTGGTGCGCGCTTTCCACGATGCGACGGGCAACCTGCCGCTGCTGCCGGGAATCTATCCCGACTATTTCGCCCCCATCGTGCGCGGCAACGATTCCGAGCGGTCGCTCGAACTCGCGCGCTGGGGCCTGCCTTCGCTGGTGGGCGTCGATGACGGCAAGCCCAATCGCGGCAACACCAATATCCGCCGGCCCTGGCTGGACGACTGGAAGGGGTATCTCGGCCTCGAGAACCGCTGCCTTGCGCCCTTTACCCGGTTTTCCGAACCCACCAGGCTCGCCAGCGGCGAGAGCGGCAATGCCTGGTTCGCGCTCGACGAGAGCGAGCCGCTCCTCTGCTTCGCCGGCTTCTGGACGCGCTGGCACGGCATGCGGCGCAAGGACGAGGGCGTGATGGATCACGCCGTCTTCGGCTTCCTCACCACCGCGCCCAACGACGTGGTCGGCGCCATCCACGAAAAGGCCATGCCCGTGATCCTCACCAGCGAGGAAGAGCGCGAGGTCTGGCTGCGCGCGCCCTGGTCCGAGGCGCGCGACCTGCAGCGGCCGCTGCCCAACGGCGTGCTCAAGGTGGTGCACGAGACCCCGCTCAAGGTCCTGCCGGGCGTTGAAGGCATTCCCTCGGGCGATCCGCTACGTCCCAGCCAGGCCTCCAAGCCCGAGGAACCCGACCAGCCTTCACTGTTCTAGCCCACTGGCACAAACCCACCGACTCGTTGCTAAGTACCGCCCAATACGGGGGAGTATTGCAGCATGTGGATTTTGATCGCCGGTCTGGTGGTGTTTTTCGCCATTCACTGTATCCGGATCGTCGCGCCGGATTTTCGCGAGCGCCAACTGGCGCAGAACGAGCGGCGCTGGAAGGGCATTTATTCGCTGGTATCGCTGGTGGGGCTGGGTCTGATCATCTGGGGCTGGTGGGTCTACCGTGGCGAGGCGCCCGAGATATATGAGCCGCCGGCCTGGGGGCGTCACGTCACCATGCTGCTGGTGCTGCTGGCCTTCATCCTGCTCGCGGCATCCAACATGCCGGCAGGCTATATCAAGACCTGGGTGCAGCATCCGATGCTGACCGGCGTCTTCCTCTGGGCCCTCGGTCACCTGCTGGCCAATGGCGATCAGGCTTCACTGCTGCTCTTCGGCAGCTTTCTCGTCTATTCGCTGGTGGACCGCATCGCAGTGGCGGTGCGACCCGCGCCGCCGGTGGCGTTCGTCAGCGCCCGCTCCGATGTCCTGGCCATTGTCATTGGCGTGGTGATCTACGCGACCTTCGTGCTCTATCTGCACGGCTTGCTGTTCGGCGTCTCACCGCTGAGCTAGATCGCCATCGGCTCCGAAGGTCACGACGTCCTCGAGGCGCACGAAGCTGAAGCCGCGCGCCTTGAGGGCGAGTATGCCCGCCGCCACGCCACCGCCGGCAGGCCGCCGGGGCTGGTTGATATGGGCGATGATCACGTCGCCGTCCTGGGCGTGCGCGATCCGATGGGCGGTCGAGGCAGCCGAGAGCGAGGCGCCCTGGTCGCCATTGAGCGAGTAGCCCGCGATCTTGAGGTCGAGGTGACGCACGAGCGACATGGCTTCCGGGCTATAGAGCGCGGTGGCGTCGCGATACCAGCTGGCCTTTACGCCGGTGGCGTGGAGCAGGGCGACCTGGCCGCCCTCGACTTCGGCGGAAATGGCATCGAGCGTGCCGGCGGGCCGGATGCCGTAGACGGGCTTCGTCCCCAGCACGGCCGGAACATGCTCGGCCCCGTGGTCCTCGAGCTCGAAGAGTTCGGGGTGGGCGAGCATCACCTTGACCGCCGCCTCGTTGCGCGCGAGCCAGCGCGCCGTCACGAAGACCGTGGCGGGGATGGCGTTGTCGACCAGCGTGGAAAGGATGCGCATGTCGGTGCCGCCCATGCAGGCGTCGAGCGTCAGGGCCACCTGGGGGTGCTCCGGGCCGCCCGACGCGATGTTGAGCCGCGGCTCGCGCAAGGGCTCCGCAAAGGCGTTTGCGCTCCAGACGAGAAAGGGCAGGGCGAGAAGCAGACGCATGGGAAATACCGGGAAAAGGGGCCGTTTCGACCAACGTGATCCTACCCGATTGCGGCGCGAACAAGTTCACGGATTTTCGCTATCCGGTTCAATTGCAATCCTAAGCCTGCATCACTATTGTGCCGCAACTTTCAAGACCGGTTAGCCAAGGCCTTCCATGTCCCAAGACAACATTTTCCGCGAAGTCGACGAAGAGCTGCGCAGCGAGCGCATGCGGACGCTATGGCGCCGTTTCGGGCCCTACGTCATCGGCGCGGCGGTTGCCGTGGTGCTGGTCGTGGCGATCAACGAGGGCTGGAGCTGGTGGCGCAATTCCACCGCTGCCCAGGCCTCCGATGAATACTACGCGGCTCTCAAGCTCGCCGATGGCGGCGACCTTGCGGGCGCCCAGGCCGAACTGACCAAGATCGAGGGGCAGGGCGGTGGCTACGCCACGCTCGCCAAGTTCAAGCAGGCTGCGCTCCTGGCCAAGGACGGCAAGAAGAGCGAAGCGGTGGCCGCCTATGACGCCCTCGCCTCGGGCGAGAGCAATGTGCGCTTGCGCGAACTGGCGCTGGTGCTCGCCGGCAACCTGCTGGTGGATACCGGCACGCTCAACGACGTCGAGCAACGCGTCGGCTCGCTCAACACCACTGACAGCCCGCTGCGCAATTCGGCGCGCGAAGCCATCGGCCTGGCCCAGTACAAGGCCGGCGACCTGACCGCCGCCAAGGCGACGTTCGACGCCATCATGACCGACCCGATCGCCCCGCGCGAACTGCAGAATCGCGCCGAGCTCTATATCGCCCAGATCGTGGCCGAAGGCGGCGCTGCCGCCGCCACTGTCGCTGCCGACACCCCGGCACCGGCCGCCGACGCCACCGCCGCGCCCGCAGCCGACGCGACGCCCGCTCCTGCGACCGACGCTCCGGCTACCGAGGCTCCCGCCGCTGCCGCACCGGCAGCCGACGCGCCGGCGGCTGATGCTCCCGCGGCCGAGTCGGCAAATCCGCTGGCCAACAGCTCCTCGATGATGCAGATGATGACTCCGGCCCCGCAGGCGCCCGCCGAGCAGCCCGCAGCCACCACCGAACCCGCAACGCCCGCGCAGGCTCCCGCGACGGCCAACTAGGCTGTCGCGACCCAACTGCGTGAGACTGGAGGACCGATGAGCGTCACAGTTGCCATTGTCGGTCGTCCCAATGTGGGCAAATCGACCCTTTTCAACCGCCTCGTCGGGCGCAAGATCGCGCTCGTCGACGATACGCCGGGCGTGACGCGCGACCGCCGCGAAGCGGAGGGGCGGATTGCGGACCTGCATTTCCGCATCCTCGACACGGCCGGCTACGAGGACAAGACCGACGGCTCGCTCGAAGATCGCATGCGCCGGCAGACCGAGCTGGCCATCCGCGAGGCCGACGTCATCCTTTTCATGTACGACGCCAGGGCCGGGGTGACCCCGCTTGACGAGCGCTTCGCGCAGGTCCTGCGCCGGGCGGGCAAGGACGTGCACCTGATCGGCAACAAGGCCGAAGGCAAGGCGTCCGATGCCGGGCTGACCGAAGGCTATTCGCTCGGCTTCGGCGAGCCGGTGCCGCTGTCGGCCGAACACGGCCAGGGCATGGCGGACCTTCACGCCATCATCTCCCAGGCCATCGACCGGATCGTAGACAAGCAGAAGCAGACGGCGCAGGCGAGCCTGGACATCATGCCCGAGGTCAACGTCGACCTGCCCGAGGACGATGGCACCGACGAGAACGCCCCGACCCGCCGCTGGGACCCGACGCGCCACCTCAACGTCGCCATCATCGGTCGCCCCAACGCCGGCAAGTCGACGCTGATCAACCGCATGGTCGGCGAGGAACGCCTGCTGACAGGCCCCGAGGCCGGCATCACGCGCGACAGCATCCTGGTGCCCTGGGAATGGGAAGGGCGCACCATCAACCTTGTGGACACGGCCGGCATGCGCCGCCGCAACAAGGTGCACGAAAAGCTCGAAAAGCTCGCAGTGGGAGATTCGCTGCGCTCGATCCAGTACGCCGAAGTCGTGGTGCTGCTGCTGGACGCCACGATCCCGTTCGAGAAGCAGGACCTGCAGCTTGCCGACCTCGTCGAGCGCGAGGGCCGCGCGCTGGTGATCGCCCTCAACAAGTGGGACCTGATCGAGGACAAGAACGCCGCGCTCACGGAGTTGCGCGAGATGTGCGAGCGGCTGCTGCCGCAGTTGCGCGGCGTGCCGCTGGTGACGCTTTCCGGCCTGCAGGGACGCAATATCGACAAGCTCATGGCCGCGATCTTCAAGATCGAGAAGGCCTGGAACACCCATATCTCGACGGCGCGGCTCAACCGCTGGCTGGCGGCCATGATCGAAGGTCATCCGCCTCCGGCCGTCTCCGGACGTCGCCTCAAGCTGCGCTACATGACCCAGGCCAAGACGCGCCCGCCCAGCTTCATCGTCTTCTCCTCGCGCCCCGATGCCCTGCCTGCGGCGTATCAGCGCTACCTGGTCAACGGCCTGCGCGAAACCTTCGAGATGCCCGGAACGCCCATCCGTCTTTGGGTTCGCGGCGGCAAGAACCCGTTCGCCGACCAGGACTAGGCGCGCCTGTTTGGGGTTCGCGCGGGAAAAACATCCGCGCGACTTATTCACACCCATAGCGAAAATTGCGGAAATGCCGCATAACTCTCAACGCTTAAGCGACCCGATGCAGAGTGCGGGGCCGCATCCTTTGATACGAGCTTGTTTCTCGAAATACTGATTATCGCCGTTCTGACCCTGGTGAACGGCCTTCTCGCAATGTCCGAGCTCGCCGTGGTGTCCTCACGGCCAGCGCGCCTCAAGGTTTTGGCGGCCGATGGCCGCAAGGGCGCCGAAACAGCCATGAGGCTGGCCGAAAACCCCGGACGGTTCCTCTCGAGCGTACAGATCGGCATCACGCTGGTCGGCGTCCTGTCGGGCGCCTTCTCGGGCGCCACGCTCGGCGGGCGCCTGTCGGTCTGGTTGGCGAGCGTCGGCGTAGCCCCCGGCGCGGCCGACGCGCTGGGCGTGGGTATCGTGGTGGTGATCATCACCTACCTCTCCCTCATCATCGGCGAACTGGTACCCAAGCAGATCGCCCTGCGTGATCCGGAAGGCATCGCCACCCGTGTGGCGCCGAGCATGGCGATGATCGCCACCGTCGCCGCGCCACTGGTGTGGTTCCTCGACATTTCCGGCCGCGCCGTGCTGACCCTCCTGGGGCAGGGCGGCGAGCAGGAAGAAAAGGTCACCGAAGAAGAGGTCAAGACCCTCATCGCGGAGGCCGAGAGCGCCGGCGTGCTCGAAAGCGACGAGCGCTCGATGATCACCGGCGTCATGCGCCTGGCCGACCGCTCCGCGCGCGGCCTGATGACGCCGCGTCGCGACGTGGAACTGATCGATCTCTCCGACGACATGGAGACGATCCGCAAGACCATTCGCCAGACCCACCGCTCGCGCCTGCCGGTGCAGGACGGCGACGCCGACACCATCATCGGCGTGCTGGCGATCAAGGACCTAGTGGAAGTCTATGCGGAGGGCAAGCCGCTCGACATCCGTCGCCTGGTGCAGCCCGCCCCTGTGGTGATGGACCGCACCGACGCCCTGGGCGTGGTGCGCGCGCTGCGCGCCTCGGTGGTGCACATGGCGCTGGTCTTTGACGAGTACGGACACTTCGAAGGCATCGTGACCTCCGGCGACCTGCTTGAGGCGATCACGGGCGTTTTCCAGGAAGAGGAAGGCGCCGACCCGGCGGTCGTGCAGCGCGAGGACGGCTCGTTCCTCGTCTCGGGCTGGATGCCGGTGGACGAATTCTCCGACCGCATGGGCATTCCCGTGCCGCGCGACGCCAAGTACGAGACCGTGGCCGGCTACGTGCTCTCGCAGATGAACCACCTTCCGAGCGTCGGCGAGACGTTCGAACGGGGCGGCTGGCGCTTCGAGGTGGTGGATCTGGATGGGCGACGGATCGACAAGATCCTGATGTCGCGAGCGGGCGAATAACGCCCCGCAAAGTCGAACGGCGCGAGGTGATCTCGCGCCGTCCCGAAAGTCTCAGAGTTCGCTCAGTTCGCCCGACTTGACGTTGAAGAGCTTGCCGTTCTCGGCATAGCGCGGGCTGATCATGTCGACCAGGGCCGGCGCGATGGTCTTGGGCGAGGGCAGGGTATCGGGATCTTCCCCCGGCATGGCCTTGGCGCGCATCGCGGTGCGGACCTGCCCGGGATAGAAGATGTTGGCCTTGACCGTGGTGGTGGCCATTTCCTCGGCATAGACCTTGACCATGGCGTTGAGCGCCGCCTTGCTGGCCGCATAGCTGCCCCAGTAGGCGCGCGGATTGGTGGCCGCCCCGCTGCTGACGAACACCGCGCGCCCGGCCGTCGACTGGCGCAGCAACAGGTCCATCGAGCGGATCAGGCGGAAGTTGGCCGTCACGTTCGTGGCGAACACCTTGTCGAACTCATCGGGCGCAATGTGGGGCAGCGGGCTTAGCGTGCCCAGCATGCCCGCATTGGCGATCATGCCATCCAGTGCACCCCAGCGCTCGAAGATCGCCGCGCCCAGCCGGTCGATGGCATCGCCATCGCGCAGGTCGAGCGGCACCAGCGTCGTCGCCGCGCCAAGGTCCTGGATTTCGTCGTCGAGTTCCTCGAGGCCTCCAACGGTGCGGGCGACGGCGACCACGTGGGCGCCGCGCCGCGCCGCTTCCAGCGCCGCCGCGTAACCGATACCGCGCGATGCGCCGGTAACGAGCACGACCTTGTCGTGAAGGTCCTGCCCCTTTGCCTCAGTCTTGGCCATTAACCTGCTTCCCTCATGAGCGAAATCTGCTTGGGTTCATTCTTCTGCCGCCCATCAAGGTCCGTCAGCGAGGTCGGATATTCCCCGGTGAAGTAGTGGTCCGTGAACTGCGGGGCGAGCGGATTGCGCGCCTCTCCGCCGACGGCGCGATAGAGCCCGTCGATGGAAAGGAACTGCAGCGAATCCGCCCCGATATAGCGGCACATCGCCTCCAGGTCCGCATACTGGTTGGCCAGCAGCTTTTCCGGATCGGGCGTGTCGATGCCGTAATAGTCCGAGTGGAAGATCATCGGGCTCGCCACCCGGATGTGGACTTCCTTGGCGCCGGCCTCGCGGATCATCTGGACGATCTTGAGCGAGGTGGTGCCGCGCACGATCGAGTCATCGACCAGCACCACGCGCTTGCCAGCGATCTCCTCGCGGTTGGCCGAGTGCTTGAGCTTGACCCCGAACGCGCGGATCTGCTGGGTGGGCTCGATGAAGGTGCGCCCGACATAGTGGTTGCGGATGATGCCGAGCTCGAACGGAATGCCGCTCTGCTGGGCAAAGCCGATGGCCGCGGGCGTGCCGCCATCGGGAACCGGAACCACGACATCGGCCTCGACCGGCGCCTCGAGCGCCAGGTTCATGCCCATGCGCTTGCGCGCGCCATAGACGGAGCGGCCGGCCACGACCGAATCCGGGCGGGCGAAATAGACGTACTCGAACAGGCACACGCGCTCGCGCTTGGGCGTGCGCGGCTTGATCGAATCGATGGTGATCGAGCCGTCCGCCTGCGTCTCGCAGATCACGACTTCCCCGTTCTCGACGTCCCGCACGAACTTGGCGCCGATGATGTCGAGCGCACAGGTTTCCGAGGCAAAGATCGGCTTGCCGTCGAGCTCGCCGAGCACCAGCGGGCGGATGCCGTTGGGGTCGCGCGCGCCGATGAGCTTGGTGCGGGTGAGGGCCACGAGCGCATAGGCGCCTTCGAGGTGCCCGATGGCATCGAGGAACCGCTCGCTGGAGGACTGGCGGCGCGAGCGGGCGATGAGGTGGAGCACCACCTCGGTATCGGAGGTGGACTGGCAGATTGCCCCGCTGGCGATGAGCTGGCGGCGCAGGGTCAGCCCGTTGGTGAAGTTGCCGTTATGGGCGATGGCGATGCCGCCGACTTCGAGCTCAGCGAAGAGCGGCTGCACGTTGCGCAGGATGGTTTCGCCAGTGGTGGAGTAGCGGACGTGGCCCATGGCCATGTCGCCGGGGAGGCGCGCCAGGGTAGCAGGGTCGGTATAGTGATCGCCAACGAGGCCCAGCTGGCGTTCCGAATGGAACTGGCGGCCATCGAAGGTGACGATACCCGCCGCCTCCTGGCCGCGATGCTGGAGCGCATGCAGGCCAAGGGCCGTCAGCGTCGCCGCGTCGCGGTGGCCCAGAATGCCAAACACGCCGCACTCTTCATGCAGCGTGTCGCCATCGATATCGAAATGATCGTCGTCTTGCATGGGCAGCACCATCGGCTCCTTGCGTCCAAAAACGGTTCGGACCGCTATAAGCGGTCCGCAATGGGCGAGCTATGGTCTCACCCCGATATGATCAGGCCGGTGTGTTCGCCGGCTGGTTGGTGACGGGCGCCGGGGGCGTCACGGTGCCCGGGAGCGGGCTGTCGTCTTCGCCGGCATCGGTGCCTTCATCGACAGGCGCCGTATCCTCGGTGGGCACGGCACCCTTGCCGCGCTTGAGGATGGCGTTGACCTGTTCTTCCAGGTTCGGCGGCAGCGCCGCGATAAGGGAATCGCCGAAGCCCTGCAGGATCGGCAGCGACTTCGAGTTCGCGGCCCATGCCGGCAGGTTCGACCCCATCAGCCAGACCCCGAAGATGACGGCGACGACGCCGATCACGATCCCGCGCAGCACGCCGAAGACGAAGCCCAGGGTGCGGTCGAGCGGGCCGATGCGGCTATCGACGACGAAATCGGCGATGCGCATGGTGATCAGGTGCAGCACGATCAGCGAGATGATGAAGGTGACAACCACCGTGGCGACGTCGGCCACGATCTGCTCCTGGATGTATCCACGCGCGATTTCCGGGTGGAACTGCCACATATAGATGGCGATGGCAGCGGACCCGGCCCAGGTGGCAAGCGAGAGCACCTCGCGCGTGAGCCCACGCGCCGTGGCGAGGATCGCCGAGATCAGTACCAGGATTCCGATCCCAACATCGAATGCTGTCAGCATAGTCTGCTCGTTTGCCCCGACTTCATTGCTGGCCCTCGTTTAACTGCTTCCGGCGCCGATGCCAAGGCAGTCTTGCCCCGGCATGGGCCTTGTTCCCAGAAAGCAGGGCAGGAATGGGGCGCCGGCCGGGTATTGCAGGGGCAAACGGCTAGTCCGGATCGACTTCCATGGTCATCTGGTCGCCCGAAAGCAGCTTCTCGGCAACGAAAAGCGCCCGGTCCCGGTCGCCGCCCTGGTGAAGCACCTCGGTCTCCACCCGCAACAGGTATCGCGCCACCCGCTCGGCCGAGGCGCCCGCGGCGACGTCGCGCAGGATCTGGCCGATATAGGCGTCATACTCGCCCTTGGCCCTGGGCACGTTGCGGATGGAATTGGGATCCCAATAGTCGAGGAGGATCGAGCGGACATGAGCGGCGATAAGCATGGGGGCAACCTAGGGGAATTCGGTGGAGACGTCAGCCCGTCTATTCGACCTCGGCCGGCTGCTGGCGCCGACGCCCATTGGCGGCGATGCGCCCGACGAGTTCGGCAAGGTTGGTGAATTCGCTGACGGTCAGGCCGGAATTCTTGTCGCCATTGGTGAGCCGCCCGGTCGAAACCGCTGAGAAACCGAGCTTTTGCGCTTCACGCAGCCGCAGGCCCGCATGCACGACCGGCCGGATGCCACCGGCGAGCGAGACTTCCCCGAAATAGACCGAGTCGGAGGGCAGGGGCGCATCGGTGAGCGAGGAGATGAGCGCAGCGGCCACCGCGATATCGGCCGCCGGTTCGTTGATCTTGAGACCGCCGGCGACGTTGAGATAGATGTCGTTGGCGCCGATGCGGACGCCGCAGCGGGTCTCGAGCACGGCCAGAATCATCGAGAGGCGCGAGGAATCCCAGCCGACGACGGCGCGGCGCGGGGTGCCGAGCGGGGAAGGGGCGACCAGTGCCTGGATCTCGATAAGGATCGGGCGCGTGCCCTCCATGCCGGCGAACACGGCCGAACCTGCGGCGCCTTCGTCGCGCTGGTCGAGGAACAGCGCGGAAGGGTTGGCGACCTGGGCGAGGCCGAGGGTCGTCATCTCGAAGACGCCGATCTCGTCGGTGGCGCCATAGCGGTTCTTCACCCCGCGCAGGATGCGGAACGTGTGGCTGGCATCGCCCTCGAAATAGAGCACGGCATCGACCATGTGCTCGACCACGCGCGGTCCGGCAATCTGGCCGTCCTTGGTGACGTGCCCGACCAGGACCACGGCGGCGCCCGACTTCTTGGCGAAACGGGTCAGCGCCTGGGCGGAAGTGCGCACCTGGGTAACGGTACCCGGGGCGCTCTCGACCCGATCGGTCCACAGCGTCTGGATGGAATCGATGATGACCAGGTCGGGCGCTTCCCCGTGCTCGAGCGTGGCGAGGATGGTTTCGACATTGGTTTCGGCTGCCAGGTGCACGAGCTTGTCGCCAAGGCCGAGGCGCTGCGCCCGCAGGCGCACCTGGGCGATGGCCTCTTCGCCTGAGACGTAGATGACGCGCTTGCCGCCATCGCCGAGCGCGGCGGCCGCCTGGAGGAGGAGGGTGGATTTGCCGATGCCCGGATCGCCGCCGACGAGGATGGTCGAGCCCATAACGAACCCGCCGCCGGTCACCCGGTCAAGTTCGGCAATGCCGGTGACGACGCGCGCGGCGGACTCGGTTTCGCCGGCCAGGGGTACGAGCGTGGTCGGCCGGCCATTGGCCTTGGCCGATTTCGGGCCGGCACCGACCCCGCTGTCCACGAGCTCCTCGACGATCGTGTTCCATTCCCCGCAGCTCTCGCAGCGGCCGACCCATCGCGGATAGACCGAACCGCAAGCCTGGCAGATGAAGCTGGATTTGCTCTTGGCCAATCACGTGTCCTTTTGTTCGCGGGCGCCGGCGCGTTCGACGAGGCCCCGCAGGGTATTCCAGTTGCGGCCGGTCCCGGGGCCGCAGCGCTTCTCGATCAGGTTGCCGAGGCGCGAACTTTCGGAGATGCGGCCGGAATAATCGACCACCAGATGTCCGTCCACCACTGCAAAGAGCTCCGGCCCGCCATGGTCGGCCGTCCAGCCGAAATCGGGGCGGCGGTCGGCGAAGCAGAAGACCTGCATCTGGCTCGGGCGCTCGGCGGCAGCCTCGGGGAACGGATTGGCCTCGAGCACGGCGCGCAATTCGGCTGGGCGACGCACGACGGCGACATTGGACGGGCCGAGCCCGAGATCGGCCACCACGCCGTTCATCCGCTCGGAGACAGTTTCGATGCTGCCGGGACCGCTCGCGATCATGTTGCCGGTGGCGAGGTAGGTGACGGGATCCTCGAAGCCGGCCGCCGCGACGGCGTCACGCCACCGGGCCATCGACATCACCTTGTGGGTGATCGGCCCGATCGCCCGCAGCAGGATGACGTAAGTGTTCATGGCCGGCTCCCCGTATCAGGCAGCGATAACGGAGATTGCGCGGAAGGGCAAGAACGAAATGGGAACATCGGGGCGCTGAGCTAGTCGGCGTGGACAAATTTGAGCCAGTATCTGGCGGTGGCGAGATGGACCATGCCGAGGAAGCCGTTGGCAAGCTGGTCGTAGCGGGTGGCGATGGCGCGATTGATCTTGAGATGGCCGAACATACGTTCGATCCGATTGCGCTGCTTGTAGAGCGCACGATCTATACTCGATCGTCACGCGGCGGTTTGACCGGCCAAGGATGACGGCCTTGATCTTCCGTTCGGCAAGATCGGCGCGGATGGCGTCGGCATCATAGCCTTTGTCTCCAAGGAAAGCGTCGGGTGCCTGCTCAGGCAGATCGATCAAATCATCATAGGCCTTGCAATCTGCCGCCTCGCCGCCGGTCAGATGGAAGGCGACTGGTCGCCCAAGGGCATCAGCCAGACAGTGAAGCTTACTGGTGAACCCGCCCCGCGAGCGGCCAAGAGCGCGTCGATGAGTCCCCCTTTTCCGCCCGCTGCCGAGACGTGGGCGCGAACGGTGGTGCTGTCGGTGCTGTAGTGATCGCTGTCTGCCATGATCTCGGCCAACGTCACGGCAACGGCCTCCCAGACTCCGGCCTCGCTCCACCGCCGGAACGTCGATAGATCGTGTTCCAGCTACCATATTTGGGCGGGACATCGCGCCACGGAGCGCCGCAGCGCAGCCGCCAGAGAATGCCGTTGTTGATTGAACGGTTCTGCTCGGGCAGCCTACCACGACCACGGTTCTCAGGTTCGATTGGCAGCAGGCCCTTCAGAACGCGCCATTCCGCCTCGGTGAGATCGCCCCTGCTCAAGCCTGCCTCCAAAAAGCAGCCTTGAATCAACACAGCGAGACGGCGTCAATGGCCGTCGCGCAAGGTTGGCAGTGTATGCCGATCTTATGACAGCAGGCGGCCTGAGATGAGTTGCTGGACCAGACGAGCATCGTGCTCAGGGCCGGGAGATCGGTATTGCTCCTTATCCCCGCTGACCCACGCATCAGTCACCCGAACACCATTCGGTGAACCATCGAGACGGACGCCATAAATGCAGGCCCCTGTCCACGAACGATGAAAATAGAGCCAGCCATTCTCAAAAAATATGAACCACTTATCGTCCATATCCTGCGGGACGTGTCCAAGCCTGATCCTCTCGCCCTCGGCGTCAGAATACAGTAGTGCAAGGTCGATGCTATCCCGCTGCGCTGGGAGGGGGAGCGTCTTCCAAGAGGAGCGTGTGGCTGCTTGCATGCCTCATCTAACCAAGGCGATGGAAATCACACAATGAGCCATTTTCAAACTGCTGCAATTTGTCCACGCCGCCTAGTCGCCAACCCGGAGCTTCCCCGGGCGGAGAGGCGGGGCCGATTGCACTCCTCCACGCGAGTGGAGGCATCCGCGGGGCCCCGGCTATGCGGCCGGGGAAGATCGGGGTGGGTCGAGGAGCGAGGCCCCGTGAGGGGGGCTTACTCTTCTTCCGGCATGCCGACATAGTGCCGGGTGAAGCGGCCCAGTCGCAGCGAAGTCAGGATCTCGTAGCCGATGGTGCCGGCGATATCGGCCTGATCGTCCACCGTGATGCTGGGGCCGAGCACTTCCATCATCTCGCCGGGCAGCGGCAGGTCGTGGCCGAGATCGGTGATGTCGGCGACCGCCAGGTCCATCGAGATGCGCCCGATGATCGGGAGCACCTTGCCGCGATAGGCGACCTTGCCGCCGGGGCGCGAGTTGGTGCCCGAAAGGCTCCGGAAGAAGCCATCGGCGTAACCCATGCCGAGGACGGCGATGCGGCTGTCGCGATTGAGGTTGTAGGCAGCGCCGTAGCCGATGGTCTCCCCGGTCCGCGCTTCCTTGACCTGCAGGATCGGCACTTCGAGCGTCACCGCCTGCGACATCGGATTGCGTCGGCCGCTGACGGCGCGGCCGCCATAGAGGGCGATGCCCGGGCGCACCATCTGGAAATGGTAGTCGCGACCGGTCATGAGCCCGGCCGAATTGGCGAGCGAGGCCGGGACATTGGGGAACTGCGCCATCACCGACTGGAAGAGGGCAAGCTGGGTGCGATTCTTCTCGTGCGCCGGCGTATCGGCACAGGCGAGATGGCTCATGATCATCTGCGGGGCGAAGCCCAGGGAATCGATCTGGCGGCGAACGATGCTGGCCTCGTTGAGCCGGAAGCCGGTGCGGCCCATGCCGGTATCGAAATGCAGCGCAGCGGGCAGCGCTTCGTTGCGTGAGACGCAGGCGGCCAGCCATTCTTCGAGCATCGGGAGCGAACAAAGCGCCGGCATCAGGCGATGCTCGACATAGAGGCTGGCGGCGCCCGGATAGAGCCCGCCCAGCACGAAGATGTGGGCCTTGGGCAGGGTTGCGCGCAGCGCTATCGCCTCATCAACCGTGGCCGTGAAGAAGAAGCGGGCTCCAGCGGCATAGAAGGCCCGGCTCGACTGCTCGAGGCCCGTGCCATAGGCGTCCGCCTTGACGACGGCACCGGTCAGGGCGCCGGCGCTGACCTTGTCGAGCGCGCGCCAGTTGCGGGCCAGCGCCGCCAGGTCGATCGTCAGACGCCCACTGGTGACGGGGGAGGGTGGCATAGCCATGTCGTGGTCCGAACCTATTCCATGCGTTCGGGCAGATAGTCGGAGCGCGCCAGATTGCCGAAGCGCGTCAGGTTGGCTTCGAACTGGAGCTGGACCGTGCCCGTAGGTCCATGGCGCTGCTTACCAATAATCACTTCTGCGCGTCCATGCACCTGTTCCATTTCGGCCTGCCACTGGAGGTGCTCGGGAGTCCCTTCCTTGGGCTCCTTGTTCTTGAGGTAGTACTCCTCGCGATAAACGAAGAGCACCACGTCGGCGTCCTGCTCGATGGAACCGGATTCGCGAAGGTCGGCGAGCTGCGGATGCTTGTCCTCGCGCGCTTCCACCTGGCGGGAGAGCTGGGAGAGCGCGATGATCGGCGCCTCCAGTTCCTTGGCCAGGGCCTTCAGGCCCGTGGTGATTTCCGTCAGTTCCTGCACGCGGTTGTCCGAGGACTTCTTGGAACCGGAAAGGAGCTGGAGGTAATCCACGATCAGGAGGTCGAGGCCCTTCTGCCGCTTGAGGCGCCGGGCACGCGCGGCGAGCTGGCCGATGGAAATGCCGCCGGTATCGTCGATGAAAAGCGGCACCTGCGCCATCAGGTTGGACGTATCCACGAGCTTGGAGAACTGGCTCTCATGGATATTGCCGCGGCGGATATCGGAGGACGAGATCTCGGCCTGCTCGGCGAGAATACGTGTAGCCAGCTGTTCCGAGCTCATTTCGAGGCTGAAGAAGCCCACGACGCCGCCATCGACCGTCTTCATGTGGCCATCGGCCTGAACCGCCGTCTTCCAGGACTTGGCGACGTTGAAGGCGATGTTGGTGGCAAGCGAGGTCTTGCCCATGGCAGGACGCGCCGCGAGGATGATCAAGTCCGAGCGCTGCAGCCCGCCCATGAGGCGGTCGAGGTCGGTGAGGCCGGTCGCAAGGCCCGAAAGCGACCCATCGCGCCCATAGGCTTCGCCCGCCATCGAGATGGCGTCCTTGAGGGCCGCGTTGAAGGGCTGGAAGCCGCCATCGTAGCGGCCCTTTTCGGCCAGGTCGTAGAGGGCGCGTTCGGCCTCCTCGATCTGCTTTTCGGGCGTCATCTCCACGTCGGCCTCATAGGCCGTCGCGGTCATTTCCTCCCCGATGACGATGAGGTTGCGGCGCAGCGCCAGGTCATAGACGGACTGGCCATAGTCGCTGGCATTGATGACGGTCGTCGCCTCCGCGGCCAGCTTGGCCAGGTATTGCGGCATGGTGACTTCGGGCAGCAGCGTATCGGGCAGGAACGTCTTGACCGTCAGCGGGGTCGCGATCTTGCCGGCACGGATGATCTTGCCGCAGACCTCATAGATCTGGCGGTGAATCGGCTCGTAGAAATGGTCGGGCTCGAGGAAGTCCGAGACCCGATAGAAGGCTTCGTTGTTAACGAGGATAGCGCCCAGGAGCGCCTGTTCGGCCTCCACGTTGTGTGGCGCCAGGCGATACGCCTTTTCGTCCTCAGGGCGGACGAGCCGCAATTGCTGTTCTGCCATTGGTCAGTTCCCGATCCTTAAGGATTTCTTACGCTGCGCGGGGGCTCGGGCAAAGCTTGCCGAAAGAGAATCACGCGCGCTGTGGTGTGCAAGGATAGCGGGGAAAACCGAACGAGTGGTTGTTGATCTCCGCCATGTGACCGATGTGGCGGAAAATAGACTCAGCGCTCCGCCAGGAGCATGCGCGCAAAAGCCTCTCCCGCCGGGCTTTGCTGGCGCTGCCGGTGGGTAACGAGCGAGAAGGCGCGGGTCGCCAGTTCGACCGGCAGGCGCACGAGCGCCCCGGTCGCGAGCGCGGCGGCGACGGTAACCTCCGAAAGCACCGTGAGCATGCCGCTGCCGCGGACTGCGGCGATCACGGCCTCGTTCGAGGGCAGTTCGAGTGCGATGCGGATATCGCCGGACGCGAGACCCAGGCGCTGCAGCGATTCTTCCGCGACCTGACGCGTGCCCGAGCCCACTTCGCGCAGCACCCAGCGCTGGTTGCGCAGGTCCGCGAGGTCGAACCGGCGCCTGGCCAGGGGATGATCGGCCGCCGCGACCAGCGCCATGCTGTCGGTGGCGATCTCGGTGACGGCCAATTCGGCGATACGCACCGGTCCCTCGACAAGCCCGAGATCGGCCTCCCCGCTCAGGACGGCGGCGGCGACCTGGGAGGTGTTGTGTACCTCAAGCGTCAGCTCGATCAGCGGGTGGGATTCGGAGAAGCGCACCATCCGGGGCGGCAGCCAATAGCTGGCAACGGTCTGGCTGGCGCCGAGCCGCAGCGACCCGCGACGCAGGCCCGCCAGATCCTGCAACGCCTCCTGCGCGCGGGCGGCGGCGGCAAGCACTTCGCGCGCGTAGGGCAGAAGAGTGCGCCCCGCCTCGTTGAGCACCAGGCCGCGCCCGATGCGGTCGAAAAGCCGGGTGCCATGACGCTCCTCCAGCGCGGCGAGGGCGGCGCTGGCTGTCGATTGGGTCATGTGGAGGTCGGCGGCAGCACGGGTCACATGCTGCCGGTCTGCGACTGCCACGAAGATGCGCAATTGTTCGAGGGTCATAAATCAAACGAAAAAGACGATTGAAACGACGATAACAATCCATTGGACCGTTTGGAAGCGGCGAGCGAGGTTGCGGGGCGAAAGGAATACTCGCCGTGCCCGCCATCTTGAGAATGCCATTCCCCCAAACCGTGCTTCCCGGAGTTGCGCTTAGCGCGGCGGTGGCGCTGGGCGCATTCGGGATCGACCGGGCGCAGGCGGCGCTCCTGGGGCGCAACTGGTTCGATACGCTCGTGGTGGCGATTCTCGCAGGTAGCCTCATTCGCACCCTCTGGCGTCCGCCCGAGCGCTATGGGGCAGGGCTGACATTTTCGGCCAAGACACTGCTCGAAATCGGGGTGGTGCTGCTGGGCGCCACGACGAGCGCGACGGCGATCTACGCGGCTGGCCTGCCTATGTTGCTGGCCATCGTTACGGTCGTGGCCATCAGCATTCCCGCGAGCTATGCCCTTGGCCGGCTCCTGGGCCTTGAGCCGAAGCTGGCCACGCTCATTGCCTGCGGCAATTCGATCTGCGGGAATTCCGCAATCGCCGCGGTGGCGCCGGTAATCGGTGCCAAGGGCGAGGACGTGGCGGCTTCGGTAGGGTTCACCGCGGTGCTGGGAATACTGACGGTGCTGCTGCTGCCGGTGCTGGCGGCGGCGATGGGCTTTTCCGACGCGCGCTTCGGCATCCTTGCGGGTTTGACCGTCTACGCCGTGCCGCAGGTCGTGGCCGCCACGTCGGCCGCGAGCCTGGTGGCGCTTCACACGGGCACCATCGTCAAGCTCACGCGCGTGCTCATGCTCGGGCCGGTCTGCGTGCTCGCGGCGCTGGTCAATCGGGGCGGTGCAGGCAAGGGGCCGAGGCTGGGCGAGATGGTGCCCTGGTTCATCGTCGGCTTCGTCGGCCTGATGGCGGCCCGCACTGCGGGTATCGTGCCCGACGGAGCCTCCGAGGCGAGCGCCGTGGGCGCGCATGCCCTCACGGCGGTCTCGATGGCGGCGCTGGGGCTCGGGGTGGACCTGCGGGCCCTGCGAAAGGCCGGCGGTCCGGCTAGCCTGGCAGCGGGAGGCTCGCTGCTGCTCCTCGCAGGCCTCGCGATCGTGGCCATACTCCTGGTCGGCTGACTACTTGGTTTGCGCCGCCAGGACGCGATTGCCGAACCAGGCGCCGATGATGACGAGCACCACGGCAAGGCCCAGGCCGATAAAGACGATGGGGCTGGTAAAATCACCCCGGAACACCGCACGCAACGCGTCCACGATGTGCTTGAACGGATTGAAATCCGAGAGCACCTGGAGCCAGCGCGGCGCCAGCGTCATCGGCAGGAGAATGCCCGAGAGCAGCAGGATGGGCAGCGCCAGCGCGTTGACCAGCGGCGCCAGCGCATCCTCGCTCTTGGTCGCCATGCCGATGGCATTGGAGATGAAACTGAAGGCTGCTCCGAGGAGGGCGATGAGCACGAGGCCGATCACCAGTGCCGCGGGCGGCACGCGCAGGCCGAAGAAATAGGCAGCGGCCACGAGGACGATGGCCTGCACGACGATCACCACGACATCGCGCAACGTGCGCCCGGCGATGAGGGCGGTGCGCGGAGCAGGCGTCACCATCTGCCGGTCGATCACGCCCGACCGCCACTCGGCGATGATCCCGAAGCCGACGAAGAGGCCGCCGAAGATCCCGAGCTGCACGAGCAGGCCGGGGACGAAGACCTGCCAGGCGTCGCCTTCAAAACCCGAATTCGCGGCGACGGTCTGCAGGAGCGGACCGAACAGGGTCAGGTAGAGGATGGGCTGCATCAGCCCGATCAGCACCCAGAGCGGCTGGCGTACGGACAGCAGCATGGCGCGCGAGAAGATGATCCAGGTGTCGCGAAGGAAAGTCATTGGTCCTGCCCCAGGTTCGCCAGTTCCTCGTCCGCAAGCGGCTCGAGTTCGGGATGTTCCTGGAAGATCGGCACGAGCACTTCGCAGGAGAGATTTTCGAGCGCCGCCGAAACCTTGCGCCCATACTCGGCGAAATCGGCGTCCGAGCACTTGCCCTTGAGTTCAAGCCAGGAGCGGTCGAGGTCGTTCATGACCTGGGCCATGGTGCGCACGATCGTCTGGCTTTGTTGTCGCGTGAGCGTCATTTCATCTTGTCCCGGTCGCGTGGCGACCTTCATTTCATCTAGTCGCGGAGCGACCTTCCGGTGAGGGTTAGGAACACATCGTCGAGCGTGGGCCGGTTAACCTCGACCCCGATGGCTTCGATGCCGGCCTTGACCAGGTCCGAGAGGACATGGGGCAGGGCGGAAGCGCCGTCCGGTACGTGAAAGCGCACCACATTGGCTTCGACCGAAGGCGTATCGGCGCCGTTCGCCCTGGCGGCAATGGCGGCGGACTGCGCCGCGTCTTCCTCTGTACGCAGCGTCAGGGTGATGGTGTCGCCCGAAACCCGCTTCTTGAGTTCGGCCGGCGTGCCTTCGGCAACGATCTGGCCCTGGTCGATGATCAGGATGCGGTCGGAAAGGGAATCAGCCTCGTCCATGTAGTGGGTGGTGAGGAAAACCGTGGTGCCCAGATCGTCGCGCAGTTTGCGGATGTGGGTCCACAGGTTCGCCCGGCTCTGCGGATCGAGACCGGTCGAGGGTTCGTCCAGGAACACCAGCACGGGCTGGTGGATCAGCCCCATCACGATGTCGAGCCGCCGCCGCTGCCCGCCGGAGAGGGATCCGCAATTGCGCTCCCAGATGTCGGCGAGGTCAAGAGCGGCGAGAAGTTCCTGGGCGCGCTGGCGCGAGACACTGGGCTCGATCCCGTAGAGGCGGGCGTGGGACACGATCTCCTCGCCGACGCGGGCCTCCGGCGAGGTCGAGCCGGCCTGGCTCACATAGCCGATCTTGCGGCGCACGCCGACAGGATCGGTGCGCAGGTCGCTGCCGGCAACCACGGCACTGCCGCCAGTCGGCTCGAGCAGGGTGGTCAGCATCTTGAGAGTCGTGGTCTTGCCGGCGCCGTTCGGGCCGAGGAACCCGACGATCTCGCCCTTGCGCACCGTCAGGTCCACGCCGCGCACCGCTTCGACCAGGGTCTTGCGTGCCTTGTAGGTGCGCTTGAGGCCCTTGGCTTCGATTATGGTCTCACCCGCAGCCGCGACAGTCATCTGGACCTCGTGAAAATCTTATTGTATAATTATCTTATGAATAAAGATATCAAAGAGTCAAGAGATATCCCGTTGTCCGCCTATGACCGGCTGGCCGGTGCAATGCGGGCCAACCAGGCGGCGGCGGACATTTTCGACGAGGCCCTGAGCCAGTTTTTGGGAATCAACAGAACCGACGGACGTTGCGTGGACATTATCGACCGGTTCGGCCGCATCACCGCCGGCCAGCTCGCCACCGAGAGCGGGCTGACCACCGGGGCGGTGACGGTGGTCATCGATCGCCTGGAAAATGCCGGCTACGTCCAGCGCTCACGCGACGGGGACGACCGGCGCAAGGTCTGGATCGAAACCACCGACGCCACCAAGGCCATAGTCGAGCGCATTTTCGGGCACTACGAGACGCTGGGCCCGCAGATGCTGGCCAATTTCGAGCCCGACCAGGTCGCTGCGATCGTGCGGTTCCTCGAGGCGGGGGCGCTGGTGCAGCGGCACATGGCCGATATCCTCAAGCAGCACATCGATCCGCGCGGCAACGACCTCAAGCACCGCCTCATCCAGGCGCGCGCCTTCGAGCGCGCCGCGCTGAGCAGCGCGGACGAGCTCGTCGAGGCAGTGGAGGGATTGCCGGGCTTGAGTGGCGAGTGACTACTCGGCCGCTTCGGCCTGCTGCTCGTGGCCTTCAAGGTTCCCCATCGCAGCCACGATATGCGTCGCCAGGGCGTCGTAGATGCCGCCATAGGCGTGGCTGGCGCGCATGATGGCGATCTGCGCATCCTGAAGACGGGGCAGGCCCTTCTCCTCGGAGATGACACGCATGCCCGGCTGCAGGGCGCTCTCGGGGAGGAAGCCCACCGCGAGGTCGGCCAGCACGGCGCTGGCGATGGCCGTGGCATTGGAGGACGTATAGGCGACCCGGTAGTCGCGATTGGCCCGGTTGAGCACATCGGTGGCATTGCCGCGCCAGCAGCACGAGGGGCCGCCGCACGCCAGGGGCAGGGGATCGGTCGCCAGGGCGCGCCCGCCATGGGAGGCGACCCAGAACATCCGCTCGGTGCGGAAGAGTTCGCCGAATTCCTGGTGCGTGCCCTGGGTGAAGACGATCAGGTCGTAGCGCCCGCGCGTCATGCCATCGAGAAGCTCCTCGGACGGCTGGCAGCTCACTTCCACCATGATGCGCGGATGGGTGCGCTGGAACCCTGACAGGATCACCGGCAGCAGCCGAACCGCATAGTCGTCCGGGACGCCGAAGCGGATAGACCCCGCCAGGTCCTCGTCCGAGAACAGATCGACGATCTCGGCATTGAGCCGCAGCATGCGGCGGGCCCGCGAATAGAGCGCTTCGCCCTCGTTGGTGAGGACCACCGTGCGCCCATCGCGCAGGAAGAGCTCCTGCCCAAGACGCTCCTCGAGCCGCTTTATCTGCATGGAAACGGCCGATTGCGTCTTGTGCACGCGCCGGGCCGCCTCGGTGAACGAGCCGCAGTCGGCAATGGCGCAAAACGTCTGGAGCTGGTCGAGATCGAGTGGTGAAGACATCTTCGGGTCCATCACTGGAATTGATGCGTGGGATGAAATGTATTTGTTGGACGAATGGAAGTCCAGAGCGTAATCCGGTCAGCATCGGTGGCGCAGAGCCGCCGCCGCCCCCCTCCCGCTCCTCCCCCTGCGGGACCTTTGAAAGATCTGGAGAAGTCCAATGGCCTACTTGCTGTCAGGCGAGCGGTCGTCCGCGACCGCAGTTATCAAGAGCCCGCTCGTGGGCCTCGTGCGCTGGTTTGAAAAAAGCCGCAAAGCGCGCGCACAAAAACTGGCGCTCGCGAGTCTTCTCGAGCTTGAAGATTTCCGTCTGGATGACCTGGGCATCTCCCGCCAGGACATTCTGGACGCAGTTGAAAATCCCGATCGCAATGTCGGCGCGCACCTCGCCGCGCGGCGTTCCCGTCGGGCACGCTCTTGGTTTCGGTACTAACGCGCCGGAACCAATCTCCCGGGTCGATTTTGCCGTCGGCCCAGTTTCCTGACCCTGCCGGGCTCTTTTCTCCTCCCGAGACAAAGACGCCCGGCTTTTTTTCGTCCCGCGTTGACGCCTGGCCTATATATCGATAGTTCTCGATATATGGAAACGCAGAACGCCGTAGAATCGCTCTCCGCCCTGGCCCAGCCCACACGCCTGGAGGTCTTTCGCCTTCTCGCGAGCAAAGGAGAGGAGGGGATAGCCGCCGGACAATTGGCCGATGCCCTCGGCGTGCCGCAGAACACCATGTCGTCCCACCTGGCTACGCTGGCGCGGGCAGGGCTGGTGAACGGCGAACGGCAGAGCCGCTCGATCATCTACCGCGCCGACCTCGCGGCCTTCCGTGAGCTGATGCTGTTCATGCTCAGCGACTGCTGCAACGGCCACCCGGAAGTCTGCGCGCCTGTGCTCGACCAGCTCAATGCCACCTGTCGCCCCGGCAGCGACTGCTGCTGACCAAGAGGAAGGGATAATGAACCGCTTCGAACGCTACCTGACCCTGTGGGTTGCCCTTTGCATCGTGGCCGGCGTCGCGCTGGGGCACGTCTTTCCGCAAGCTTTTGCGGCGTTAGCCGGCCTGGAGGTCGCCAACGTCAACATACCGGTGGCGGTCCTGATCTGGCTCATGATCGTTCCGATGCTGATGCGCATCGATTTCTCCGCCATGCGCAGTGTCGGCGCCCATTGGCGCGGCATCGGGGTGACGCTCTTCGTGAACTGGGCGGTCAAGCCGTTCTCGATGGCGTTCCTGGGCTGGCTGTTCCTTGCTGTGCTTTTTCGCCCGTGGCTGCCCGCGGACCAGATCGAATCCTATATCGCGGGCCTCATCATCCTCGCGGCAGCTCCGTGTACGGCCATGGTCTTCGTCTGGTCCAACCTCACGCGCGGCGAACCACACTTCACGCTCTCCCAGGTTGCCCTCAACGACGCCATCATGATCGTGGCCTTCGCCCCGATCGTCGGCATGCTGCTGGGCCTTTCCGCGATCACCGTGCCGTGGGACACCCTAGCGCTGTCGGTAGGGCTCTATATCGTCGTGCCGGTGCTGGTCGCCCAGGTCCTTCGCCGCCTGATCCTGTCGTCCGGCGGAGAGAAAGCGCTCGCGGGGACGCTGGCGCGTCTGCAGCCGGTCGGGCTGACCGCGCTGCTCCTCACCCTGGTGATGCTCTTCGGCTTCCAGGGTGAGCAGATCCTCGGCCAACCGCTGGTGATCGCTCTCATAGCCGTGCCGATCCTGATCCAGGTCTATTTCAATGCAGGCCTTGCCTATGTGCTCAACCGCGTCTCAGGCGAACAGCACTGCGTAGCAGCTCCCTCGGCGTTGATCGGGGCCAGCAACTTCTTCGAGCTGGCCGTGGCGGCCGCGATCAGCCTTTTCGGCATCAATTCCGGCGCGGCCCTGGCGACGGTGGTCGGCGTGCTCATCGAGGTGCCGGTCATGCTCTCGGTGGTCTGGATCGTCAACCGTTCCAAGGGCTGGTACGAGGCCGGCCTGCCGGCCCCCTCCAACAACGAGGCTAACCCATGACCATCACGATCTACCACAACCCCGCCTGCGGCACCTCGCGCAACACGCTGGCCATGATCCGCCAGAGCGGGGAGGAGTCGGAGGTCATCGAGTACCTCAAGACGCCACCCACGCGCGATCGGCTGGTCGAACTGCTCGCGGCGATGGGGATCACGGCGCGCGACCTGCTGCGCAAGAAGGACACGCCCTACGAGGCCCTGGGCCTGGGCGACGACCGCTGGAGCGAGGACGAACTCGTCGATTTCATGATGGACCACCCGATCCTCATCAATCGTCCCATCGTCGTTACCGACAAGGGTACGCGGCTCTGCCGGCCCTCCGAGGCGGTGCTCGAGATCCTGCCCAATCCCCATATCGGGCGCTTCGTCAAGGAAGACGGGGAAGTGATCGAGGCCCCCTAGAAACAACAAAGGCCGGGGCGATGCCCCGGCCTTCTCAAACTTTGCGGGAAAGCGAGCCTTAAGCCTGGTTGGCTTCGGCTTCTTCTTCGGCGGCTTCGTCGCCGGCGACTTCTTCCTGCTCTTCTTCGGCGGCAACTTCGTCGTCGTTGTCATCGCCGTAGTCGTAGACGGTCATGTCTTCGCCCTTGGCCTGGCGCTGGGCTTCGTCTTCCGAACGGGCCACGTTGACCGAGATGTTGACTTCCACTTCGGCGTGCAGGTGCAACGCCACGGTGTGCAGACCAACGGTCTTGATCGGGTTGGCCAGATCGACCTGCGAACGGGCAACCGTGAAGCCGTCGTTGTTGAGGGCGTCGGCGACGTCGCGCGAGGAGACCGAACCATAGAGCTGGCCGGTTTCGCCGGCCTGGCGGATGATGGTCACGACATGGCCGTTCAGGCCCGACGCGATGCCGGCAGCGGCTTCGCGACGCTCGGCATTGCGCTTTTCGATATTGGCGCGTTCCGAGGCGAACTTGGCGCGGTTGGCTTCCGTGGCGCGCAGGGCCTTGCCCTGGGGCAGCAGGAAGTTACGGGCGAAGCCGTCCTTGACGGTGACTTCGTCGCCGATGTGGCCGGTGCGGCCAACGCGCTCGAGGAGAATGACTTTCATGGAAGAATTCCTTTTGGCTGTCCCGCCTCAGAGGCGGTTAGGAGCCGCAGACCATCCGCGACCCCAGCGAGTGCCCTTTGCGTCCAGCTTACTGGACGGCGTAGGGCATGATGCCGATGAAGCGGGCGCGCTTGATGGCACGGGCCAGTTCGCGCTGCTTCTTGGCGGAAACCGCAGTGATGCGGCTCGGGACGATCTTGCCGCGCTCGGACACGTAGCGCGAGAGCAGGCGAACGTCCTTGTAGTCGATCTTGGGAGCGTTCGGGCCCGAGAACGGGCAGGTCTTGCGCCGACGCTGGAACGGACGACGGGCCTGGGTGGTGGTCAGATCACGAATTGCCATGGCTCAGAATCCTTTCCGATTAAGCACGACGGGGCGGGCGACGATCGCCCGAGGGGCCGCCGAAACGGTCGCCGCGGTCGCCACGATCAGAGCGCTCGTCGCGCTTCTGCATCATGGCCGACGGGCCTTCTTCGAGTTCATCGACGCGCACGGTCATGTAGCGCAGGATGTCTTCGTTGATGCTCATCTGGCGTTCCATCTCGGCAACGGCCGAGCTCGGAGCGTCGATGTTGAGCAGGGTGTAATGAGCCTTGCGGTTCTTCTTGATGCGGTACGAGAGCGACTTGAGGCCCCAGTACTCGTTCTTGGTGACCTTGCCGCCGCCGGCGGTGAGAACTTCCGTAAGGTTGTTCACCAGGTCTTCGACCTGCTGGGCGGACACGTCCTGCCGAGCAAGGAAAATGTGTTCATAGAGGGCCATGAGGCGCCTTTCTAAACTAGAGTTACAACTCGCATCGCTGGCGCGGAGCCCCTTTGAAGCCAATAGAAAGGCGTCAAAGCTGTCTTCTAAAGAGCGGGAACACGGGAGGCCGGGGCACGTGCCCCTATCGGAATAACCGACCCTCCGTTCAGCCCCCGGCCGAACGAATGCGTGCGCTAGATAGAGCGGAAGGGCCCGAAAGGCAAGGGATTTGTCGCCTCGCGCGTGCGCGGCGGGTTTTCCGATATACCAACCTGGTCGCCTGTCTGTGCATAGACGCATTCTCGCCCCAGGGCGAACACAACTTCGCCGCGTTGTCTGGTTCTACGCCAAATCCCCTTCTCATTGAAATTACGAGAGATTTTGCGGTGAATACCAAACTCCTCCTACCGGTTGCCCTCGTTTCTGCCCTGGCGCTCGCCGCCTGCGACAACAAGCCTGCCGCTCCCGCCGCCGAGACGGAGACCTCGACCCCGGCCGCAGCTCCTGCCGAGCCGGCCGCTCCTGCCGCCGAGACCGCGCCCGCCGCGGCGCCTGCGCAAACCCCGGCTGCCACCCCGATGACGCCCGAATCCGCCATGCAGGCCATCCAGCAGCAGGCCGCCAGCATGACGCCCGAGCAGAAGCAGCAGGCCGTCGCCGCCGCCCGCAAGGCCGCCGAGGATTCCGCGCGCGCCCAGGGGCTGACCGAAGACCAGATCAAGCAGGCCGGCGACATGGCCGAACAGGCGATCAAGCAGACGCTCGGCGTCCAGTAAGGGAAGTAGGGGCGTGCGGCGAGGGCCGCGCGCCCGCCGGTTTCGGCGGTGGACAAGCGCGTCCCCGCCAATCTTGCCTTGACTCTCAGGCATGTGGCAGGCAAAGGCCCCGCCCAACTTTCTTTACACTATCAGCGCCCGCGTCATAGTTTCTGGCTGGGTGGACCCAAGCGGGGAGGGCAGAGTGACCAAGCGCGCATTTACGTTTCCGGGGCAGGGCAGCCAGGCTGTCGGCATGGGCAAGGAGCTCGCCGACGCGTTTCCCGAGGCCCGCGCCGTCTTCGATGAAGTGGACGAGGCGCTGGGCCAGAAGCTCTCGACCCTGATGTTCGAGGGGCCCGACGACACGCTGCGCCTCACCGAGAACGCCCAGCCCGCGCTCATGGCGGTGAGCATGGCCGTCGTCCGCGTGCTCGAAAGCAAGGGCGTGACGCTCAAGGACGTGGCGGATTACGTCGCCGGTCACTCGCTGGGCGAATACTCCGCGCTTTGCGCCGCCGGCACATTCACGCTCGCCGATGCCGCCCAATTGCTGCGCACGCGCGGCCTTGCCATGCAGCAGGCCGTGCCTGTGGGACATGGCGCCATGGCGGCGCTGCTCGGACTCGACCTGGCAACGGCCCAGGAAGTCGCTGATGCCGCCGCCCAGGGCGAGGTCTGCGACCTGGCCAATGACAATGCGCCGGGCCAGGTGGTGATTTCGGGCGCCGTCGGCGCCATCGAGCGCGCCGTCGAGATTGCCAAGACCAAGGGCGCCAAGCGCGCCATGCTGCTGCCCGTCAGCGCGCCGTTCCATTGCTCGCTCATGGCGCCGGCGGCCTCGGTGATGGCCGAAGCGCTGGCTGCCGTCGACATGAAGGCGCCCGTCGTGCCCGTGGTTTCCAACGTCATAGCCCGCCCGCTCCTCGACCCGGCCGAAATCGCCGAGCGACTGGTCGAGCAGGTTACGGGCCGCGTGCGCTGGACCGAAAGCGTTGCCTGGCTCACAGGCGAAGGTGGCGTCACCCAGCTCTATGAACTGGGCACGGGCAAGGTGCTGACCGGCCTCGCCAAGCGCATCAACGCGGATGCGTCGGCCACCGCGCTCAACACGCCCGCCGATATCGACGCCTTCGTCGCTTCACTCAACGCCTGAACAAGAGGACCACACCGATGTTCGACCTTACCGGCAAGCGCGCCCTCGTTACCGGCGCCAGCGGCGGCATCGGCCGCGAAATCGCCAAGGCCCTGGCCAAGGCCGGCGCCACCGTGGCCCTGAGCGGCACGCGCGTCGAAGCGCTTGAGGCCGTGGCCGCCGAGATCGGCGCCGGCTCGCCGATCCTGCCCTGCAACCTTTCGGACCTTGCCGCCGTCGACCAGCTCGTGCCCCAGGCCGAGGCGGCCATGGGCGGGCTCGACATCCTCATCAACAATGCCGGCGTCACCCGCGACAACCTCTTCATGCGCATGAAGGATGAAGAGTGGGACCAGGTGATTGCGGTCAACCTCACCGCCGCCTTCCATCTCAATCGCGCCGTGCTGCGCGGGATGATGAAGCAGCGTTTCGGACGCATCATCGGCATTTCTTCGGTCGTCGGCGTGGTCGGCAACCCGGGGCAGGGCAACTACGCCGCCTCCAAGGCCGGCCTGATCGGCATGAACAAGGCGCTGGCCTACGAGGTCGCGTCGCGCAACATCACCGTCAATTCGATTGCACCCGGTTTCATCGCCTCGGCGATGACCGACGAGCTCAACGACAAGCAACGCGAGAGCATCCTTGCCAAGGTTCCCGCGGGGCGTCTGGGAACCGCCGAGGAAGTGGCCGCGAGCGCAGTATTCCTCGCCAGCGACGCTGCCGGGTACATCACCGGACACACCCTGAACGTGAACGGCGGCATGGTAATGCTTTAAGCCCGGGAAAAGCGCGGTTTCCGCTATTGGCCAAAGGTCGCAAAGTGTGTTAGGTCGCCGCTTGATTGCGCACTGGAAGCCCAGTTTTGGCGCTTTCATCTGAACGCAGTCCGCTTACACTGCGCCTTGCCCCGGTACGATCGGGTATAGCGCTGGCAGAATGAACGAAACCTTTTTTGGTAACTAAGGAAGTCAAGCATGAGCGATATCGCTGATCGCGTCCGCAAAATCGTCGTCGAGCACCTCAACGTCGATCCGGAGAAGGTCGTGGAAAAGGCCAGCTTCATCGACGATCTGGGCGCCGATTCGCTCGATCAGGTCGAGCTGGTGATGGCCTTCGAGGAAGAGTTCTCGGTCGAGATCCCGGATGACGCCGCCGAATCCATCCAGACGTTCGGCGATGCCGTTTCCTTCCTGACCAAGGCCGTCGGTTAATCCAGCCGAGCGGTCACAGTCTGATGGAATTGCGCCGCGTTGTTGTCACTGGAATGGGCATCGTCTCCCCGCTCGGCGTGGGTGTCGAAACCGTCTGGTCCAACATTCTTGCCTCAAAGAGTGGCGCAAAGCGCGTCGACGACTTCGATGTGGAGGACCTGGCCTGCCAGGTCGCCGGCCGCATTCCATTGGGCAGCTATTCCGAGGGCAAGTACAACCCGGATGACTGGCTGGAGGTGAAGGAGCAACGCAAGGTTGACCCCTTCATCGTCTACGGCATCGCCGCCTCGGACCAGGCGATCAAGGATTCCGGGATCGACCTCTCCACCACCGAAAAGCAGGAACGTTCCGGCGTCCTCATCGGTTCGGGCATCGGCGGCATCGGCGGCATCTACGAAGCCTCCATCACGCTGGCCGAAAAGGGCCCGCGCCGCATTAGCCCCTTCTTCATTCCCGGACGGCTCATCAACCTGGTCTCCGGCCAGGTGTCGATCCGTCATGGCCTGAAGGGGCCGAACCACTCGGTGGTCACCGCTTGCTCCACCGGCTCGCACGCAATCGGCGACGCCGCCCGTCTCATCGCCCTGGGCGATGCCGATGTGATGGTCGCCGGTGGCGCGGAATCCCCGGTCAACCGGCTCTCGTTTGCCGGCTTCTGCGCGGTTCGCGCCCTGACGACCGGCTTCAACGACGCCCCCGAAAAGGCCTCGCGCCCCTACGACAAGGATCGCGACGGGTTCCTGATGGGTGAGGGCGCAGGGATCGTCGTGCTCGAGGAATACGAGCAGGCCAAAGCCCGCGGCGCCAAGATCTACGGCGAAGTCGTCGGCTACGGTCTTTCCGGCGACGCGCACCACATCACGGCGCCCGCAGAGGACGGCAACGGCGGCTACCGCTCCATGCAGGCCGCGATCAAGCGCGCCGGCATCACCCCTTCCGAGATCGACTACATCAACGCCCACGGCACCTCGACGCCCCTGGGCGACGAGATCGAGCTCGGTGCGGTGACACGCCTTCTGGGCAACCACGCCGCAGATGTCCTGATGTCTTCGACCAAGTCCGCCGTCGGTCACCTGCTCGGTGCCGCCGGCGCGGTGGAAGCGATCTTCTCGCTTTTGGCCATGCGCGACAACGTGGCGCCGCCCACGCTCAACCTCGACAATCCATCCGTCGAGACCGAGATCAATCTCGTGCCGCACACCCCGGTCAAGAAAGAAATCAACGTCGCGCTTTCGAACTCCTTCGGGTTCGGCGGCACCAATGCCACGCTGGTCTTCCGCAAGCTCGCCTGACCTCAGTAGGCCGCACTCGGCTCGGACTGCGCGACGTCCCGCTTCGGCGGGGCGCCGAACATGCGGGCATATTCCCGGCTGAACTGGGACGCGCTTTCATACCCCACTTCATAGGCCGCGCCCGCCACGTTCGTGGCACTGCTCTGCATGAGCCGGCGCGCCTCGAGCAGGCGTAGCTGCTTCTGATACTGGAGCGGCGTCATCGCCGTCAGGTCCTTGAAGTGCTTGTGGAACGCCGAAGGGCTCATGCCCGCTGCCTCGGCCAGTTCTTCGACACGGACGGCGCGGGCAAAGTTCTGGCGCAAGAGGCGCAAGGCGTCGGTGATGCGTCGTGCGTGGCTGTCGCGCGCCGCCACCCGGGAAAGCTCCGCAGCGTGCGGACCGGTCATCAGCCAATAGGAAATCTCGCGCATGATGGCCGGGTAGAGGACGGGAATGGCCTTGGGATTGTCACCCAGGCGCAGGATCCGATCGATGCAACTCGCCAATTGTTCGTCCACGTCCTGGATGAAGATCGCCGACTGGTCGGAGGGTGTCGGCAAAGGCGGTTCCTCGAGCGCCGACATGACTTCGCGCATGATCCCGATATCGAATTCCAGAGTGAGCCCGAGGTAGGGCTCGTCGCGGCTCGCCTTGACGATGGCGCCCAGGGCAGGGACCTCCAGGGCCACCACCAGCGCCTGCATCGCGCCATAGTTGAGCGTGGTGTCGCCAAGGGTGATCGACTTTTCGCCCTGGAGCACCAGGCAAAGCGCGGGCCTGTAGATGCGATGGTTGGGCATGACGCGCTGGCTGGCCCGCGACAGGTGAAGGCCCGGAACGGCAGTGACGAAGGCACCGTCGCCGTCAGTCTCAATTAGCCGCAGAAAGTCGCTCTTGAGGGTCTCGAGCATGGCAGCTCTCCGTGTTTCGCGACTGCGAACATAGGCCCTCCGACTGACCGGGCCAAGCTTGGGTTTGGAGGAATAGGCAAGAAATCGGACGGTTCCGGCATTCAGCTTACGGGCAGTGGCGACCATATTCCGGGCCGAAACTGACTGTGGAGTATGACCATGCTGAACGAAGAAAACACCGGAAAACTGGCACTTGTCACGGGCGGAAGCCGCGGCCTTGGGCGCAACACCGTGATCGCGCTGGCGCGTGAAGGCGTGGATTCCATTTTCACCTATCACTCAAATAAGGCAGAGGCGGACGCGACGGTCTCGGCGGTCGAAGCCCTTGGGCGCAAGGCCGTGGCGCTGCAACTGGACGCCGGGGACACCGCGACGTTCGACGCCTTCGTCGAAACGGTACGCGGCGCTCTCGCCACCACCTGGGGACGGGAGACGTTCGACTTCCTCGTCAACAATGCCGGCACCGCGCACTATGCGCCGATCGCCCAGACCACCGAGGCCGACTTCGACCGGCTCTACAACATCCACTTCAAGGGCGTGTATTTCCTCACCCAGAAGATGTTGCCGCTGATCAGCGATGGCGGGCGGATCGTCAACATCTCCTCTGGCCTCACCCGCTTCGCCCTGGCGGGCAGCAGCGCCTATGCGGCAATGAAGGGAGCGGTCGAAGTACTGACGCGCTATCTTGCCAAGGAACTGGGCGCTCGCGGCATCGCGGTCAACACGGTTGCGCCGGGAGCTATCGCCACCGACTTCGGTGGAGGCCGTCTGCGTGACGACGCCAGCATGAACGCCTTCGTGGCCTCGGTGACGACCCTCGGCCGCGCCGGACTTCCGGACGATATCGGCCCCATGATCGCTTCGCTGCTTTCGAGTGGCAATCGCTGGGTGACCGGCCAGCGGATCGAGGCCTCCGGCGGCATGTTCCTCTAGGGAAAATCGCGCGGCCTGCTTAGCCGGGGAGATTTGGGTTTTCCCAAGTCTCCCCCTCTTGCTTTTGCCTAAATCCTGCAAACAATGGCCGCCACCTGGGGCAAGGGGGCGCAGCGGTGATTTGCCGATGCGATTTTTCACGAAACTAGACCGCGCCTGAACGGTGGCGCGGCCATCAGAGGATTGTGCTGAGCATGGCCGACCGCAAGAACAAGAGGGCAAAGCCCCGACGCCGTAACGGCCTGATCGACATTCTCAACGGCTTCCTGTCGCTGCTGGTGATCGCCATCATCCTGGTCGGCGGGCTGTTCTTCTTCGGCCTCAACCGTTTCTATTCCCCGGGGAACATTCCCGAGGACACGACCTTCCTCGTCGAATCCGGCTCGAGCCTGGGCGTGACCGCCGAGCGCCTCGAAACGCGCGGCCTCATCGACAACCGCATGATCTTCCAGGCTGCGGGCATCGCGCTCAAGAAGCAGGGCAAGCTCAAGGCCGGCGAGTTCAAGATCGCGGCCCATTCGAGCATGGCCGACATCCTCTCCGAACTGACCGAGGGCACCCCCGTGCTCTATGGCGTCACGGTTCCGGAAGGCTTCACCTCCTGGCAGGTCATCGAGCGCATCAACGCCGATTCCCACCTCATCGGCGAGATCACCTCGCTCCCGCCAGAAGGGTCGATCCTGCCCAATACCTATAGCTACATCCCCGGCGACACCCGCCAGTCCGTGCTCGACAAGATGCAGGCCGCCCACAAGAAGGCGCTTGAGGAAGTCTGGGCCAACCGCGACCCGGACCTGCCCATCAAGACACCCGAGGAACTGGTGACCCTTGCCTCCGTGGTCGAGAAGGAGACCGGCGTCGCCTCGGAGCGCCCGCAGGTGGCAGCGGTGTTCGTAAACCGCCTCAAGAAGGGCATGCGCCTCCAGTCCGACCCGACCATCATCTATGGCATCACCAAGGGCCAGTCGACGCTCGGGCGTGGGCTCAAGAAGTCCGAACTCGAGGCCAAGACGCCGTATAACACCTACCAGATCGACGGGCTTCCCGCCGGCCCGATCGCTAATCCGGGCATCGAATCCCTGCGTGCCGCGGCCAATCCGGCCAAGACCAACGACCTCTATTTCGTCGCCGCCGGTCCCGTGCCTTCCGACGGACACCTTTTCTCGGAAACCTACGCCCAGCACCGCAAGAACGTCGCCAAGTGGCGCGCCATCGAAAAGCAGATGGCGCTCGACGCCCAGGCCGACACCGAAGCGGCCAAGGATGCCATCGAGGCCGAACAGGCCAAGGAAACCGGCGACAGCACCACCGCCCAGTAACCAGGGACACCCGGACCATGACTCAGCCGCTTGCCAGCATGACGGGCTACGCCCGCGCCTCGGGGACGGCAGGAGCCGTCTCGTTCACCTGCGAGATGAAATCGGTCAACGGGCGTGGCCTCGACATGCGCATGCGCCTGGCGCCCGGGCTCGATCCCATCGAGGGCGAAATCCGACGGCGCGTCGGCGCCTTGGTAGCGCGCGGCTCGCTGACGGTGACCGTCAACATCGACCGTGAGGGCGCCGGGGGCGAGGTCGTGGTCAACCAGCAGGCTCTCAAGGCGGTGCTCAAGGCCATGGATGGCCTCGAGGGCAAGGTGGATGCGCGCCGCCCAAGCCTTGATGGCATCCTGGGGCTCAAGGGCGTGCTCGACCAGCACGAAAAGCCACTCGACCCGGAAGAGGAAGAGGCGCTGCACGCCGCGCTGCTCCAGTGCGTGGAGCGGTGCGTCGCGGGCCTGGTCGAGGCGCGCCGACGCGAAGGCGCCCAGATCGGCGCGGTACTGGCGCGGCATATCGATGAGATCGAGCGGCTGACGCGGCTTGCCGAGACCCATCCCTCGCGCGACCGGGCGGCTGTACTCGAACGCCTGCGCGGGCAGGTGGCTGACCTTGTCGCCGCCGGGGCAGGTGTTTCCGAGGAGCGCATGGCGCAGGAAGCGCTGTTGCTGGCGACGCGCGCCGATATCCGCGAGGAGCTGGATCGGCTGGTCGCCCACATCGCCAATGCCCGCCAACTGCTGGCTGCTGGCGGGCCGGTCGGCCGCAAGCTCGACTTCCTCTCCCAGGAATTCAATCGCGAGGCCAATACGCTCTGCTCCAAGAGCAATGCAGTGGACCTGACGGCCATCGGGCTTGACCTCAAAGCGGCGATCGATCAACTACGCGAGCAGGTTCAGAACATCGAATAACCGGAGACCGCGATGGACTTCCCACGTCGGGGCGTGATGCTGGTTCTCGCGTCCCCATCGGGCGCCGGAAAATCGTCGATCACACGCACGCTTTTTGGCCAGGACCCCAATATCGGCCTGTCGGTCTCCGTGACCACGCGCGCCCGGCGCACCGACGAGGTCGAGGGCAAGCACTACTACTTCGTCGACCTGCCCACCTTCCACCGCATGAAGGACAATGACGAACTGCTCGAGTGGGCCCAGGTCCACGACAACTTCTACGGCACCCCGCGCGCCAAGGTGGAAGAGCAGCTCTCGGCCGGCAACGACATCCTTTTCGATATCGACTACCAGGGCACGCTCCAGCTTTACGAGAAGTGCCGCAAGGACATGGTGACGGTCTTCATCCTGCCGCCGTCGATCAATGAACTGCGCGCCCGCCTCGAGCGCCGCGCCCAGGACAGCGCCGGCACCATCGAAAAGCGCCTGCGCAACGCGCGGCTGGAGATGGATCACTATGGCGAGTACGACTACGTGATCGTCAATGAAGACCTCGAGGACTCCACCCAGAAGGTGCGATCCATTCTCGCCGCTGCCCGCCTCAAGCGCGATCGCCTGTCGGGAATGGATAGCTTCGTCAAAGACTTGCAGGCGCAGATAGACTCTCTTTGAGAGCGCGTTGAATCGATCTGTGAAGCGGCGAGAGCTAGTCGCGCTCGCGTGCATATTCGCTATCGAGCCGCGCAATGGTTGTGGGCCCGGCCTGCGGGTCGACCTGCTTGAGGATCGCGTCGATCTTGGCCTCCATCCGCTCGTTGCCCTCCTTGGATTGGGACGAGCCGACGTGAAGGAGGAAGGCGAGCCCGGCCACGTTCCAGATGAGCTGGAGGAAGTCGGACTGCCAGTTCTCGAGCGTATCGCGCATCATGGTGACGAAGTAGCCGTCAAATGTCGGTTGCTGGCCGACCGCATGCGCTTCCTGCGCAAAGGCCAGCCATCCGAAAATCCAGTGGCCGGTGGCGGAAATGACGAAGAGGCACAGGGTAACCCAGGCAAAGCTGTATCGGGTCCAGATCGAACGGCCGGGCATCGGATCCTCCTTGATCGGATGCCCTAATCTGTCACTGCGCCAAAGCTTGGGGAACTGCCATCATCAGGCGACCGTTGTACCCACGAGCGAGGACAGTGCCATGCGCTACACGGTTTTGCTACGTTACCGGCCCGAGACGGGGCAGCGCCCCTTCGATCACCCCAGCAAGTCTGACCATCAGGTCGAAGGCGATCTGAGCCTGCTGCCCAATCTGGGCGATCACATTCACCTTGAAAGCATGGGCGGAGAGGATGAGCCGAGCTTCGACGGGATCGTCGCCGAACGCCATTTCCGCTATCGCGGTGGCGATAGCTGCGAGGTCGAGATCGTCGTTGGTCCGCTCCACGCGAGAGTGGAAGAAGTTCAAAGACTTGGACTTCACGCCTGAATCAAGATGAGAGGCGGCTCTAGCGGGCCGCGTAGACCTTCGCCATGGCCAGGAACGCCTCGACCGGCAGTTCTTCCGCCCGTTCGTCACCCTTGAGCCCAGCCGCTTCCAGCAGCTTCTCTACCGGCACTCCCGTAGCCTTGAGGCTCTGGCGCACCATCTTGCGGCGCTGCCCGAAGGCGGCCTTGGTTACGGCCTCCAGGTCGCGAACCCTGACGCTCTCATCGATCGGCTTGGGCACCAGATGCACCACGGCGGAGGTCACGTTGGGCGGCGGCGTGAAGGCCTGGCGGCCGACGTTGAACGCGATGCGCGCGTTGGTGCGCCAGCCAGCAAGCACCGCGAGGCGTCCATAGGCATCATCGCCCGGCCTGGCGCAGATGCGCTCGGCCACCTCGCGCTGGAACATCAGCGTCAGGCTCTCGTAATAGGGCGGCCAGGGATCTGCCGACAGCCAACCGGTGAGGAGCGGGGTGGCGATGTTGTAGGGCAGGTTGGCGATGATCCGGGTCGGCCCATTGGCCAGGGTCCGGTAGTCGATCTCGAGCGCATCCCCGGAGATGACGATCAGACGCCCGGGATAAGCCGCCTCGATCTCCTGGAGGGCAGGGAGGGCGCGCGGGTCGCGCTCGATGGCGATCACCTGCCGCGCGCCTTCGGCAAGAAGCGCGCGGGTGAGACCACCGGGCCCAGGGCCGACCTCGATGACCGTCGTCTCCTCGAGTGACCCGGCTACGCGTGCGATGCGCGCCGTGAGGTTGAGATCGAGCAGAAAGTTCTGGCCGAGTTCCTTCTTGGCGCGCAGGCCGTGCGCGGCGATCACTTCGCGGAGCGGCGGCAGGTCGTCGATCTGGCTCATGGGTGGCTGGTCATCCTGTCGGCGAGGCGGATGGCCGCCAGGAAACTCGACTGCGAGCCCTTGCCGGTCCCCGCAAGGTCGAATGCCGTGCCGTGGTCGGGCGAGGTGCGCACGATCGGCAGGCCCAGCGTGACGTTGACGGCTTCATCGAAAGCGACGGTCTTGATCGGGATCAGCGCCTGGTCGTGATACATCGCGATCACCGCATCGTACTCGCGCCAATGGGCGGGAAAGAACAGGGTGTCGGCCGGGAAGGGGCCCTCGGCCCTGATGCCCTCGTGGACGAGCGCGGCGACGGCCGGCGCAATGATCTCGACTTCCTGTCGTCCGATCGTCCCGCCTTCCCCGGCATGCGGGTTAAGGCCGGCAATGCCGATGCGGGGCTCGGCGATGCCGAAGCGCGCGCGCAGGTCGTGCGCCACGATCCGCGTGGTCTTGAGAATGAGATCCGTCGTCACCAGCCCCGGCACTTCGTGCAGCGGAACGTGGATGGTCAGCGGAACCGTCCGCAGTTCCTCGTGGGCCAGCATCATCACCGGCAGGCGAGGGGCGTTGCCGGGCGTGGCGCAAAGCGCAGCCAGGTACTCGGTGTGCCCAGGATACTTGAACCCGGCCGAATAGAGCACACCCTTGTGGATCGGCGCGGTGACGAGCCCCCTACAGGCGCCGCGCAGCGTGTCGGCCACGGCGGCGGAAATGGCTTCCATCACCACATGCCCGGAAAGCGGCGTCGGCGTGCCCGGATTGTCCGGTACCATCCCCTCGACATCGCGAACCGGCAGCGTCGTGGCGAAGTCGGCGTCAGTTCCACCTAGGGTAACAGCGATGCCCAAACGCACGGCCCTCGCCGCCAGGAACGCGGCGTTGCCATAGACCACAAAGGGCGGAAGCTTAAGCTCCGCCCTCTGAGAGTAAAGCTTCAGGATCAGGTCCGGCCCGATCCCGGAAGGTTCGCCCATGCTGATCGCAAGAGGCGCCAGAGCTCCGGCCAATCCCGCCTCGCTTAGTTGTAGGAGATGCGAGCCTTGGCCCGGAGATCCTTGAGGTACTTGTCGGCAGCCGACTTCAGCTGATCGTTGCCCGACTCCTGGCGGATGCTGTCCTTGATGAAGGTGAGGTCACGCGCCTCGGCCTTCGAGCAGACGGCGAGCATCGAGACGCCGTTGGAGACCACCCGCGGCTTGGTGATACCGCCGACATTGAGCCCGGCCAGTTCCTTGGCCAGCGCCTCGGGGAGCTGGGTGGCGTGGCGACGGCCGACATCGGTCACCGCAACGTCGGTATACTTGGTCGAAAGCTGCACGGCGCTGTCGCAGCCCTTGAAGGCGGCGCGATAGGCATTGGCCTGGCCCGAACGCCCGCCACCGCCGATGAACAGCACTTCCTTGAGGATGTAGTCATAGCTGTTGGCAGCGGTGACCTTGCTCGCGGCCTTGGCATCCAGCTCGGTCTCGGAAACCTGGACGTTCTGGTTGACGACCTGGCCGACCACCGCCTGCCAGGCGAGCGACGCCTTGAGACGATCGCGCAGCGTCTGCATGTTCACGCCCTGCTGGGAGAGCACCTTCTTGAGGTTCTCCTCGCTCATCTTGAGGTTACGCGCCACGGTAAGGAACGCCCCGTCGACCTGGCTGTCGGAGATGTTGACGCCGATGCGCTTGGCTTCATCGATCTGGATGACTTCGTTGATGAGCTGTTCGGTCGCGCCCTTGGTGCCGCCGCCGCCTTCCAGCGCCAGGAGCTTGACGCGCTGGGCAATCTGAACGTCGGTGATCGGGGTGCCGTTGACGGTCACCTTGACCGCTGCAAGGGCAGGGGCGGCCAGTCCGGCCAACATCACGAGCCCCAGAACCAGGGCGCCAATCTTACGAACCATCGTCATCATCCGTTCTATCGCCTCGCTGCGCGGTCACGCGCGGATCGAGGCTGTTTGGTGGAAGAATACGGCCAAAATCCGTTGCCGGACTAAAGCATTTTGCCCGCCAGGGGAAGCCGCGGCGGCACGGGCTAGAGCGCGAAATCGGCTCCATCGGGCCCACGCAGGCGGAAACTGAACAGGAATCGCGTGTCATTGGCGGTAGAAGCCGTCGGACCGGTCCTGGTCACATTTGCGCCATAGGACAGATATCCGTCATCGTAGTAGAGCCCGCCCTGCATTTCGAGCCACTGGTTTGTAGCCAGATCCCAGTAGAGCCCGGCGCGCACACGCCAGTAGTCGAGCCACGGCAGCGGCACCGGAGCGCCGACGACGGCCCCGATCTCGTGCTGGTCGTCATCGACGCCCAGCGCCGGGTTAGCGCGCAGGTAGACGTATTCGAGATCGGCGGTATAGCCGTAGTTCGAGAACCCGGCCGCAGCCGCCGCGCGCGTCAGCTGGCCCGCGCCCGGATCGAACTGCACCTTGGCGCCGGCGCGATAGATGTTCCAGAGGGAGCCGCGCACCCCCGCGACCATGTAGGACGCATCCGACCCCAGACCCGAACTGGCGGCGTTGCCGACCTGGCTGGCATCGGCTGTCGCAAAGGCATTGGTGCCCGCCAGATGGAAAGACTGCCCGGCCAGCAGCTCGACCCAGCTGTCATCGCCCAGATTGGCCTGGTAGCGCACGCCGACATTGGCTCGCAGGCCCGTCTCTTGGCGGTCGTAGCCAGAGAAGCGATTGAAGCTGAAGAGGTTGGAATCGTCGAAGACGAAGCTTTGCGCGTCATCATTGGTGATGCCGGCAAGGGTGGTGTTGGAGCCGCGGAACACCAGTTGCCCGATAGGCTCGACGATGTGCGACGTCGCTCCGGCAGTCGCCATCAGCGGCCAGCGGACATCGAGCGCAGCGATCGGCGTGATGCTGAAAAGCGTCTGATCGGGCGGGGCAGTGGGGTCGGCACTGGCGCTGTCGAACATCGCTGCGTCCCCGCGCAGGCCGACATAGGGGGTGAACAACAGGCCACCCGGCCCGACGACCTGCTTCTGCCAGGAGCCCTGAACAACCCCATGCACCTTGCGGCCGGCATAGCCGTAGACATAGGGCACCCCATTGGCGGAGTCGGTGTCGTCGGCATTGCGCTGCAGGCCGATGAGGCGGCTCGAGAGCGCCACCTGGCCCAGCCCGTTATCGAGATTGAGCACGCCCTCGTAACGCGCGTTGGGCAGGAGCAATGCCTGCTGGTCCTGCGAAGTCGAGGCAAGCAGGTTGAACTGCTGCACGCGGACATCGCCATACTGATGCTCGCTCAGATGGGTCGCGTAGACTTCGTTGACGCTGTTCTTGGATTCGACCAGAGCATAGTCGGTGAGGAAATAGGGGTCGGTGAAGGTGGTGTAATTCCAGCCCCAGGTCCATTCGCTCGTCGGGGTGAACCGGCCCGAAGTCTGGATGGCGCCGCGCCACTCGCGGTTACCGGGTTCGGTGCCGAAATCGCCCGGGTTCGCCTGCCGGATGACCTCGCCCTTGATCGAGACCTCGCCGTTGTCGAACCGGTGGATCCACTCGGCACCCGCCATCAGACCCTGCCGCGAGGTGATCGTGGGCAGGAAGAAGAGGTCCGTGTCGGCGTCCAGGGCGATCGAATAGGGAACCGTCAGCGCGAAGCCGAACTCTTCACCATAGGCGAACTTGGGTGTGCGGATGGCCTGCTTGGATGGCTGGGTCGGATCGTTGAGCGCCAGCCAGGGGATCCAGGCCATCGGAATGCCGAGCAACTCGAGGCGCGACTGCTCGAGGTAGATCTTCTTGTCGGCCTTGACGTAGGTGACCTTCTTGGAAAACACCTGCCAGCCGATCCGGCGCCCCTTGGAGTCGATGCAATCCCCGCACGGGGAGTATTTGGTGTCGAGCAGGATCGTCTGGAGCGCCTGGCCGTAGTCTACGCTGTCGGCGGTGACAAGCGTGCCCGCGGGGGTGCGCAGGGTCAGGCCGTCGAGGATGGCTTTCTTGAAGCCGCCGGTCATGTCGATGCGGTCGGTGGTGTAGACCACGCCCTGCGGATCGCGCATGCGCACGTTGCCGATGAACGTCATCATGCCCGTGCCCTGGTTGAAAACCAGGCTGTCGCCGGCCCCGTCATAGCCTTCGTAGTGGACGATCACGTTGCCCGACGCCGTGATCGTTCCGGTATTCCCATCGAACGAGAGGGTATCCGCCTCAATGCTGGCCGGCCGGTTCGGGCCGGATTCGGGGACATTATCGAAGAAGCCGGCCGGGAGCAGGGCGCTCTGTGCGAAGGCGGGGGACGCCAGAATCGCGATTGCGCCGGCGGCTGCCAGGCGCAGGAAATACGCGATACTCTTCCGGCGCAGAACCATTACGCGCGCCCGTCCTCTTTGTACAACAACACCGTGAGCCCGATGGTTATGGCGATAAGTGCGGGCCCAAGGGCTGCCACGATTGGTGCCAATACGCCCGACGATCCGGCGCGATCCGCCATCTCGGTCAAAACGAAAACCACCAAGCCCAACACGATACCATAGAGGATCGTCGCCCCATACTTATTGGTCCTTCGATAACCGGCGGTAAACGCAAATGCAATCAGCAGCGACCCGACAAGCAGGGCGGGCAGTGCAAAGAGCTTGTATAGCCGCGTGGCGGCTGCCGCCCGCACGCCCGGATCGCCGATCTGGGAGGCCAGCGCCTGCGCCAGTTCGTAGAGCGTGTAATCCTCGGGGGAGGTGAGCTTGAGGCTGATTTCGGCCGCCGTGCTTGCGGTGGGAACGTCCATCTCTGCGAGGTGATCGATGGGGGCGTCGCTGCGCAACTTCTGCACGCCTGTCAGGTGCCACGCGTCCGGCCGCAACTCGCCCTGTTCGGCCACGATACGCCCCGTCTCGGCATCGTCGCGGTAGAACACCACTACGTCGGTCAGCGACGTGCCTCGGTTATTGACCCCCCGCGCGGTGATCACATAGGGACGCCCCCCGTCCGATTGCTCCAGCCAGAGGCCGTTGCCGCCGACCACGCTGGTATCGCCCACCGGAACGGTCGGGTTCCAGATGCGGTTGGTTTCGACCACCAGGCCCTCGACGACGAAGCTTATTGCCAGCCCGGCCAACACCATGCCGATGATGGGCCCGCGCAGGACGCGCCAGATCGAGACGCCGGACGCCTTGATGATCAGCAGCTCGCGCGTGCGCTGCAATTCGACGAGCCCGATGATAGCGCCCAGCAGCACCGTCACCGGCAGCGTCTTGATGGTCCAGCGCAGGGCACTCACGGCATTGACGAAAACGGCGAGCGGCAGGCCACCGGCTTCCATCAGGTGGGAAAACCGCCAGGCATCGAGGGACTCGACCAGCGCGATCAGCCCGAAAAACACGAGGACGGTAATGCCGATGCGCCCGGCCAGCCGGAAAAGCAGAAGCCTGTCGATGCGGTTCACGGCAGGGTCTCCACGCGTTTAGGGATGCCAGCGAACCACTGATTGATGCGTAGCTTGTAGGCCAGGATGGCCAGCCCTACGAGGATCATGACGACGGCGCCCGCGTAGGGCGCGTAGAGGCCCGGCACGTAGGTGGTGACCAGCCGCTCGCCGAATGCTGCCGCCAGCACTGAGGCTTCGAGCGGCAAGACCAGCCGCAGGCGCTTGCCGGTCGGGAAGCAGGCGAGGCTCGCCACCAGCAGACAGATGCCGACGATGCGCAGCCCCTCCGCCGAGCGGTTGATCAGCATCCTGATCGCTCCTTCGCTCCACTGGCCGGTGGAAAACCCGTCGCGAAGGATGTCGAAGGTCGAGCTCTCGGCAAGCGGATCGCGGTTGACCACCGGATCGGTCAGCCGGTCGAGCGAGACGTCGTAGGAACTGAAGGTGATCTGGGAGAAGGCGAGCTTGTCCGTGGTGTATTGCAGGTAGCCATCGCGCAGGTTGAGGACGTAGCCGTTCTCGTCCTGCGAGACGTTGGCCGATTTGGCGATATAGGTGCGGCGCATCTTAGGGTCGCGGGAATCGTCGACGAAGAAGTCCGTGATCTCTCCCACACCCTGTCGGCCACCGATGACGATGACGACGCCGGGCGTCACCTCGGAAAACCGGTGCGGGCGGAGGGTGCGGCCGACGAGGTCGGCGGCGATGCTGGCCTGCCACTCGCTCAGGCGCCTCTGCGCCAGCGGCTCGACGACATTCGTTAGCAGGAGCAGCAACATCGTGCCCAGGGCAATGAACACGCCAACGGCGCCGAAAAGCGCGCCAAGCCGGCGGCTCGAATGGATGGCATGCAATTCCTGCGACATCTGCAGGTCGCGCAGCGCCCGGCCCATGCCGATGCCCAGGCACACATAGAGGAAGACTATCAGCAGCGGCGGCATGGTGAGCACCGCCTGGCCGATAAGGGTGAAGATGCTCTGGCCCTTCACGGACACGACGTCGAAGACGCGCAGGCACTGGATCAGCCAGATAAGCACGGACGCGACGCCCGCGAACAAAAGCGCGTTCGACCAGAAAAGTCCGACGAGATAACGGGTTAGTCGGGACATCTCGCTTTTGCTGAAAAGTTGAATCCGGGCGGCGGAACTGTGCGTGGCATGTCGCGTATTTGCAAGGCGAAGACCGGGGATTTTTCCCCCATCCGGGCCTTGCCTGCCGATTGTTGCAGGATTGACGCGCCGGGGGACTCCTTGATTGATAGATGCCAGAACAGCCAGAATCCTGGCGACCCACCGAAAGTTCGAGTTCAATGACCCAGCAACTTGTGATCAAGACCGCCGCCTTGCCGGCCAATGCCACCGGCACGCTCGTCGTCTATGCCTTCGAAGGCGCGGCCCCGGCCGGCGCAGCAGCGTCAGTATGGTCGGGCACCGGGCTCGACTGGGATAAGACGGCGGCAGCAGGGGGCTTCAAGGGCAAGCAGGGCCAGCAGCTCGATATCGTTGCGCCAAAGGGCGTCGATGCCCAGCGTCTCCTCGTCCTCGGCGCCGGCAAGGCCGACGCTGCGACCAACCTCACTGCCTGGACCGATCGCGGCGGCTCGCTCGCCGCCAAGATCGCCGCCACCCGCGCCGCTGACGCCGCCGTCATCCTCGATGGTGAAGCGGCGACGCCCCAGGCGATCGCCGAGCTGGCTGCCGGCCTCAAGCTCCGGCACTACAAGTTCGACAAGTACAAGTCTGCCAGGAAGGACGATTCGGAGAACGGCGACGCCAAGACGCTGACCGTCACCCTGCATGTCGCCGACCCGGCCGCCGTCGAAAAGGCCATTGCCGACCGCGGCGCGGTTGCCGACGGCACGATTCTGGCGCGCGATCTCGTCAACGAACCTGCCAATGTCCTGGGTACGCTCGAATTCGCCGAGCGCGCCGGCAAGCTCGCAGAACTGGGTGTGGAAGTCGAAGTGCTCGACGAGCCCGCCATGCGCAAGCTCGGCATGAACTCACTCCTGGCGGTGTCGCAGGGCTCCGCCCGCCCGCCGCGCCTGGTGATCATGCGCTGGAACGGCGGCAACCCCGGCGATGCTCCCGTTGCCTTCATCGGCAAGGGCGTGGTTTTCGATACGGGCGGCATCTCGATCAAGCCGGCGGCCAGCATGGAAGACATGAAGGGCGACATGGGTGGCGCCGCCGCGGTGACCGGCCTCATGCATGCCCTCGCCGCGCGAAAGGCCAAGGTCAACGCGGTGGGCGTCATCGGGCTCGTCGAAAACATGCCGTCGGGCACTGCCACGCGGCCCGGCGATATCGTCAAGGCCATGTCCGGCACGACCATCGAGATTATCAACACCGATGCCGAGGGCCGGCTCGTGCTCGCCGACGCGCTCTGGTACACCCAGGAACGGTTCAAGCCGCGGTTCATGATCAACCTGGCAACCCTCACCGGCGCCATCATAATTGCGCTCGGGCAGGACCATGCGGGCCTCTTCTCCAACAACGACGAACTCGCCGCGCGCCTTTATGCCGCCGGCATCGCCTCGAACGAAAAGGTCTGGCGCATGCCGCTCGGCCCGGCCTACGACAAGCTCATCGAGAGCCGCTTCGCCGACATCAAGAACACCGGCGGGCGCCCGGCCGGCTCGATCACCGCCGCCGCGTTCCTGCAGCGCTTCGTCAACGACGTGCCCTGGGCGCACCTCGACATCGCTGGGGCGGGGATGGGCGTTTCGCCCAGCGAGATCAATACGAGCTGGGGTCCGGGATTCGGCGTCACGCTGCTCGATCGCCTGGTCCGCGACTACTACGAAGGCTGAGGCCGCAACGCCGCCGCACGGGACCCGATTGCATCGGGTCTTGTGCGGGGCTCCGACATGGGCAACAAACGCGCATGCCCGACGTGCTCTTCTACCACCTTGAAAACCAGCCGCTCGAAAAGGTTCTTCCCCAGCTCCTGGAGAAGACTGTGGAGCGCGGCTGGCGCGCGGTGGTGGAAACCGGTAGCCGCGAACGCGCCGAGGCGCTCGATGCCACGCTCTGGACCTACCGGGACGACAGCTTCCTGCCGCATGGGCTGGCTGGAGACGAGATCGATCCCGACCAGCCCATCCTCATCGCCACGGGATCGGAGAACCCCAACGGCGCCAACGTGCGCTTCTTCGTCGATCGCGCCGTACCCCAGAGCGCAACCGGCTACGAGCGGATCGTCTTCATCTTCTCGGGCTACGATCCGGACGCCGTGGTCGAAGCACGAGGCGCCTGGCGCGCGCTTTCGGCGGACAAGGGAAACGCCGTGACCTATTGGCAGCAGGATCCCGGCGGGCGCTGGGTCAAGAAAGCCTGACCATCGTGATCGACACGCCCAACGCGCCCGTCCGCCACCGGTTCTATGAAGACGTCATCGCCATTCTTTTCGGAACCATGATGGTTTCGCTGGGGCTGACGCTCTACACCAAGGCAATGCTGATCTCGGGCAGCACCGCCGGCCTGGCGCTGATCATCCAGTATGCCTTCGGGCTTGGCTTCGGGCCGCTATTCTTCGTGATCAACCTGCCGTTCTTCGTGCTCGCCTGGCTGCGCATGGGCTGGCAGTTCACGCTCAAGTCCTTCATCTCGGTGGCGCTGGTTTCCCTGTTCACCACCTTCACCGCCGATTGGCTCGACCTGGGCGCCGTCAACCCGTTCTACGCGGCCATCGCGGGAGGGGCGATGCTCGGCATGGGCGTGCTGGCGCTTTTCCGCCACCGCGCCAGCGTCGGCGGCATCAACATCCTCGCACTCTACCTGCAAGATAATTTCGGCATCCGCGCCGGTTACTTCCAGCTCGCGGTCGACCTGTGCATCCTGGCCTCGGCGCTCTTCGTGTTGCCGCTCGACCGGGTGCTCATCTCGATGCTCGGCGCGGCCTGCCTCAACCTCTTCGTGGCCATCAATCACAAACCCGGCCGCTACGTGGGCTTCAGCTGATCACTCGGCCATGTCCGACAGGTACATGTCGTACATGGATTGAGCCAACTCGTAGCAATAGGTGATCTCGGCATCCTCGGCGCTGAAATAGGCGTTCGCCTCTTCGCACTCGGTGGCCCGGAAGGTGATCGGTCGGGGCAGCACGTACTTGCTTTCGATCTGCGCCGCCGCAGCCTCCAGGATGCCTCGCTTTTCGAGCTCATCGCGGAAGGCAGCGTAATCTTCGGTGTCGTCGTAGACGACGGTCACGCGCTCGCCCTCGGTGCCATCGGCGAGGTAGGGCTCGAGCATAGAAGCCCAGGCGATGGCCGCCTGTTCATAGACGCCGGCGCAATCCTCCTGGCGCTCCGCGTCCATGTCATAGGCGTCGGCCACTTCCCCGTACCAGTCCGGATCGGCGCCCACCATCATGCAGACCATGGCGTAGGCGCGCTGGATGTCGAGGCTGTGGTCGTCGAAATAGGAGAGGTCGTCGACCCCGCTCACCGTCGTCTTGACCGCGTTGAAGTACCAGCCATCGGCGGCGTCCACCAGAACGTCGCTGGCGTCTTCGGCGGCGTCCGGCCCGAGCAGTTCGACCGCCGCGAGGGCGTCGGCTGCATCCTCTTCCTTGCCGAGGACCGGCAACTCGAACTCTGAGACGAAGAGGTGCCCGATCTCGTGGTAGGTCGTGTAGACCGCATCGTGCATGGCAAAGTTCATGGCATCTTCATCCATGTCTTCGCCCAGAGCGGGCAGGGCGGAGCCCATCCCCATTGCGAAAGGCAGCAGAAAGGCAAGTGCGAAAGTGCGCTTCATGACGGACCCGGAATTGCAGTTTGGCACGCCGAGACCGGCTGCCCCCGCCTGACCCATACCGGAAATGTCTTGAAAATCAGGAAGCGGCAGACTGGGCCCGACCAAAGCCGGTCGCGGGCGGAGGCACGAGATCTTCCTCGGTGTCTTCCTCTGGCATGTCCTCCGAAATGAGCTGAACGAAATCGTCCATCAGCTCGTAGCAGAAGATCACTTCCACTGTGTCGGGCTCGTAGAAGGCATTGGCTTCCCCGCACCGCTTGGCGCGCAGGGTCACCTTGTTGCGGAGCCCGTAGTGAGACTTGATGTCTTCGGCCACCTGCTCGAAGACGCCGCTCTTCTTGAAGGCATCGGCTGCAGCGTTGAGCTTGCCGGAAGCGGAATGGTAGGTGATCGTCACCTCCGTCGGCCGGGCATTCTTGCCCATGAACGGACGCAAAACGCCATCCATGCTCGCTTCGAGCCGGTTCCAGTCATACTCGCACTCGTCCTGGCGATCGGAATCGATGTGGTAGTCGTCCGCGATCTTGCCGAAGGCCTGGCGATTGCTGCCCACCATCAGGCAGACGATCTGGAACGCGCGCTGCCGGTCGAGGCTGTGGGAGGCATAGTAGTCGCTGTCATCGGGCCTGGGCGTGTAAGCCTTGCCCGTGAGCAGCCAACCATAGGCCGCGTCGGCAATCGCCACATCGGCGGCATGGGTATGCTTCTTGAGAAGGGTGAAGCTGGCCATGTTGTCGGCAGCGTCCTCCTCGCGCCCCAGCACGGGCAGACCCAATTGGTCGACCAGCAGGTGGCCGACCTCGTGATAGAGGACGAACAAGGAATTGTTCGCGGCCCATTCGAGCGCTGCCTTGTGCTGCTTGGGCGTGAGGTTTTCCGCGCCCTGCGCCCCGGCCGCAAAGGCAAGAACCATCGAAACTGCAATTGCCAACCGGCTGGCCCAGGCGATCATCTTGTAAAACGGAGCTGGTTAGCGGGCGGCGAGCAAACGATCAATCGCGCCGCCTGTCAACTGGCCGGAAGGGGCGCAATCGGCATGCTCGCCTGATCGGCGATCTCGAAATTGGAATAGAGGAACCCCGGTGCAACCGTGCAGCCGACTAGGGTCCAGTCGCCCAGGCTGCGCGCTGTCTGCCAGTGGTCCTTGGGCACCACCACGTGCGGGCGTTCGCCCGCGAGGAAGTTATTGCCAAGCAGGTGGGTGCCGGCGGCGAGTCCATCGGACGACGTCGTCAGACGCATGGGGGCGCCGGCATACCAGTGCCATACCTCGCACGCATCGACCCGGTGCCACTTGGAAACCTCGCCGGCCTCCAGCAGGTAATAGATCAGCGTCGAGTGGGCCCGGCTGCCCTCGTCCACGCGGTCGATGAAGGTCTGCCGGAACCAGCCGCCTTCGGAATGCGGCTCCAGATTGAGGTTGTCGATAAGCCACTGCGCCGTGAGTTCGGACACTTGCATCTCCAAAACGTTTCGGCCTTTTAGCCGCCTGCGCTGAGGGGCCAAGCTCTGCCGCGCCGTAATGGTTAGCGTATGGCTAAATCACCCCTGGGTAAGCTGAGCTTGTTCGAGTTCGGCGCTGATCTCAAGCCAGTGTTCTTCGGTAGCCTCGATTTCCGACAGGAAACGCGCCTTGTCCTTGGAAAGAGCGATGATCCGATCCTTGTCGCCGGCGGCAATCTTGGGGTCGGCGAGCAGGCGCTCAGTCTTCTCGAGCTCGGTACGAAGCCGCCCGATCTTGGTCTCTGCGTCCTGGATGGCCTTGCGCAGCGGGGCGACGGCGGCGCGCCGGGCAGCGGCCTCCTGCTTTTCCTTTTTGCGGTCGTCCTTGGAGAGCGGGGCTCCGCTCGAGCCGCCACCGTTCTTCGGGTTTCCGCCGGTCAGCATGCGCTGGTAACCGTCCAGGTCGTCGCTGAACTCGTGAATGGTGCCGCCTTCGGCGATCCAGAGCTTATCCACCGTAGCTTCGACCAGGTGGCGGTCGTGGCTGATGATCAGCACGGCGCCTTCATAGTCGTTGAGGGCCTGCACCAGCGCGTCGCGGCTGTCGATGTCCAGATGGTTGGTGGGTTCGTCCAGGATCAGCATGCCCGGGCCGCCAAAGGTGATCAGGCCCATCAGCAGGCGCGCGCGTTCACCGCCCGAGAGGTTCTTGACCAGCGTATCCATGCGGCTGGTCGAAAGCCCCATCTGCGCCACGCGGCTGCGCCGCTTGGCCTCGCTGTCATAGGGCATGAGGTCGGTGACGTGCTCGAGAGGCGTCTCGTTAGGCCGCAGCTTGTCCATCTGGTGCTGGGCGAAATAGGCGATCTCCAGCCCCTTGCTCCTGCGCATCTCCCCGCCCATCGGCTTGAGGTCACCTGCCAGAAGCTTGGCGAATGTCGACTTGCCGTTGCCGTTGACGCCGATGAGCGCGATGCGGTCTTCCGGATCGATACGGTTGGTTATGCGCTTGAGCACGACCTTGTCGCCATAACCCACGGACACGTCCTCGAACGTGATCATCGGCGAAGCCGGTATCTTCTTGGGGTTCTCGAAGCTGAAAGGCGAGGAGTGCTCGTCGAACATCGCCGCCGGCGGCCTGAGCTTAGCGATCATCTTGACGCGCGCCTGGGCCTGTTTCGCCTTGGTGGCCTTGGCCTTGAAGCGGTCGACGAAGCTCTGCAGGTGCGCAATCTGCGCCAACGTCTTTTCGCGCGACTTGTTGTTGAGCTCCATCTGCATGCGGCGCGTGGTCTCGAACGTGTCGTAGTTGCCCTTGTAGAAGGTCAGCTTGCCGTGCTCGAGATGGATGATCGAGTTGACCGCCTTGTTGAGCAGGTCGCGATCGTGGCTGATCATGAAGACGGTGTAGGGATAGGTGGCCAGGTATTTTTCCAGCCACAGCGTGCCTTCAAGGTCGAGATAGTTGGTCGGCTCGTCGAGCAGCAGCAGGTCGGGCTGGCTGAACAGCACGCCGGCCAGCGCCACGCGCATGCGCCAGCCACCCGAGAGTTCGGAAGTGGGCGCGTGCTGGCGGTCGTACTCGAAGCCTAATCCCTTGAGGATCGTGGAGGCGCGCCCTTCGGCGGTGTGGGCGTCGATATCGGCGAGGCGCGTGTGGATTTCCGCGATCCGGTGGGCGTCGTGCGCCGTCTCGGCTTCCTTGAGAAGCGCCGCGCGCTCGGTGTCGGCCGCCATCACCGTCTCGAGCACGGAGAGACTCGTGGCCGGCGCCTCCTGGGCCACGCCCCCGATCCGCGCCTTCTTCTGTACCTCGACGCTGCCGGAGTCCGGCGCGATCTGGCCCTGGATCAGGTGGAACAGGGTCGTCTTGCCCGACCCGTTCTTGCCCACGAAACCGGTCTTTGACCCAGTCGGCAGCACGACCGATGCGTTGTCGAACAGCACGCGGCCCTGGATGCGATAGGTGAGATTGGTGATCGTAAGCATGATGAGGCACTTCCTTGGAAGGCCGTCAGATAAGGGCTGGGACCCGGATTGGCAACCGCGGATGCTCGGCGCAACCTTGACATGCCGATCCCGCCGATGCCCTCATCCCACAAATGGGGGGCTCCAATGTCATCGATCACCGCGACGGGCAGACAATACGCCGACAGCGAAAAGCTGGCGGCCCGGGCACGGCTGAACGGCAAACACACCATCGCCGAAATGGCCTGGTTCCCCTGGGTGCTGCAGCAATTGCCGCTACGCCTAGGCGATCGCGTGCTCGACATCGGTTGCGGGCCCGGCTGGTTCTGGCAGGAGATGAGCGACGCCTTGCCCCGGAACCTTGATCTGGTGCTGGCCGACGCCTCGGCGGGCATGGTCTCGGAAGCCGAGGAACGGACGCGGGGCCTGCCGGTCAACAGCGTGACCACGCGCCAGGCCGACGCCATGTCCATGCCGTTCGAGGACGCGAGCTTCGATGTGGTCCTGGCCATGCATATGCTCTACCACGTCCCGGATCAGGCCAAGGCGATCGCCGAGATGTTTCGGGTGCTTCGGCCCGGCGGCGTCCTTGCCGTAACCACCAATGGCCGGGAAAACATGCGCGAGCTTTATGCGCTGACGACGGTTCTGGGCAGCCCCGAACTCGATCCCTCCGGCGTTGCCTTCGGATTCGAGACGGCAGAGCGGCTGCTGGGTGATCAGTTTGGCAATGTCGAACTCCGCCGCTATCCGTCGCGCCTGCATGTGACCGATCCGGAGGACGTCTTCATGGCGCTGACCTCCTATCCGCCGGGTGACGGCGCCGACGAGCAGACGCTCGAGGCCTTTCGCCAGCGGATCGATGCCGCCTTCGAGAAGGGGGGCGGCGTCCTGGTCTCCGAGAAGGAAACGGGCGTCTTCATCAGCACCAGGCCGCGTTGATCGTACCGACGCCACCCTGGATCGGGCGCGTGTGACATAGCTGCACTGCGCCTGCCGTCTTGCGCCCGTCACGACCTGACGCTAAAAGGCGCGACCTTTTCCAAAAAATCCGTCAAGGACCAAGCAATGGCTCTCGAGCGCACCCTTTCGATCATCAAGCCCGATGCGACCCGCCGTAACCTGACCGGCAAGATCGTCGCCAAGTTCGAGGAAGCTGGCCTGCGCGTCGTCGCTTCCAAGCGCATCCACCTGTCCCCGCCCAGGCCGGCGCCTTCTACGCCGTCCACAAGGAACGTCCGTTCTACGGCGAGCTGGTTGCCCAGATGAGCGCCGAGCCGGTGGTCGTGCAGGTCCTGGAAGGCGAAGGCGCCATCCTCAAGAACCGTGAAGTCATGGGCGCCACCAACCCGGCCAACGCTGCCGAAGGCACCATCCGCAAGGAATTCGCCCTCTCGATCGGCGAGAACTCGGTCCACGGCTCGGACGCTCCCGAGACCGCTGCCCAGGAAATCAAGTTCTTCTTCTCCGATCTCGAGATCGTCGGCTGATTTCAGCCCCCGTACGAATTGCAGAAGGCCGCCTTCGGGCGGCCTTTTAGTTTGCCTATATGGCCCCCTAGGGCGCAATCTGGCGCCTCCCAAGTGAAAGACCTCTCGTGACCCTTCCAACTTCCATCGCTCCGGCACTGGCCGGCGCCTTGACCGCCCGCGGTTATGAAACGCTGACGCCCGTTCAGCTCGCGGTGCTGGCGCCCGAAGCGGAAGGCGCGGACCTGCTCGTTTCCGCCCAGACCGGCTCCGGCAAGACCGTGGCCTTCGGCATGGCCATCGCGCCCACGCTGCTGGAAGGGGGCGACCACCTTGGCGAGGCCCGCAAGCCGCTGGCGCTGGTGATCGCGCCGACGCGCGAACTGGCCCTGCAGGTGCAGCGCGAACTGGCCTGGCTCTATGCCGATGCCGGTGCGCGCATCGTCTCGAACGTGGGCGGTATGGATATCCGCACCGAGCGCCGCGCGCTCGCCAACGGCGCCCACATCGTCGTGGGTACGCCCGGACGCCTGCGCGACCACATCACCAAGGGTGCCCTCGATATCTCCGAGCTCAAGGCCGTCGTCCTCGACGAAGCCGACGAAATGCTCGATCTCGGTTTCCGTGAAGACCTCGAATTCATCCTCGCTGCTTCTCCAGAGGAACGCCGTACCCTGATGTTCTCGGCCACCGTGCCGAAGGCCATCGCCCAGCTCGCCACGACCTACCAGCGCGATGCGCTCCGCCTCAGCGTCGCCGGCGAGAAGGAGCAGCATGGCGATATCGAGTACAAGCTCGTGACCGTTCCCGCGCACGACCGCGAGAACGCCATCATCAACACGCTCCTCTATTTCGACGCTCCAAACGCCATCATCTTCTGTCACACCCGTGAGAGCGTGAAGCACCTGACGGCGCGGCTGCTCAACCGCGGCTTCGCCGTTGTGGCGCTCTCGGGCGAGCTGACGCAGGCCGAGCGCACCAACGCGCTCCAATCCATGCGCGACGGCCGTGCCCGCGTCTGCGTCGCCACCGACGTCGCCGCGCGCGGCATCGACATTCCCAATCTCGACCTGGTCATCCACGCCGATATTCCGGGCAATCCCGACACGCTTCTCCACCGCTCGGGACGTACCGGCCGGGCAGGGCGCAAGGGCACCTGCGTGCTGATCGTGCCGCAGCATCGTCGTGGCGCCGTCCAGCGCGTCCTCAAGCTGGCCCGTCTCGAAGCCTCCAACATGCAGGCGCCGACCAGCGCCCAGATCGAGGCCCGCTACCGCCAGTCGATCCTGGATGATGCCGCGCTTTCCGCTCCCGCCGACGAGGACATCGCCGCCTTCGCCACCGAACTGCTGGGCCGTTATACACCAGAGCAGATCGCCGCGGCCTACCTGCGCGTTCAACTTGCCGCCCGGCCGGTCCCCGAAGAGGTCGACGACATCCCCGTGCCGGCGCAATCCTTCAAGAAGGATCGTCCCGAGCGCGGTGCACCGTCCGAGCGCATGACCGGAGGCGTCTGGTTCAAGCTCTCGCTGGGCCGCAAGCAGCGCGCAGACCCGCGCTGGCTGTTGCCGATGATCTGCAAGGCGGGCGGCGTCGAGAAGGCCTCGGTGGGTTCGATCAAGATCCAGGATACCGAGACCCATTTCGAGATCGCCGCCAACAAGGCCGATGCCTATCTGGCCCACCTGGCCAGCCACGGCACGGGCGAACGCAATGTCACGATCCAGCCCTTGAGTGGTGGTCCGTCGTCTTCTGCCCCGAAATGGGAGAAGCGCAAGAAGCCGCGTGGCGACAGGTTCGAGCCGATGGCGGCTTTCGCCCCCGCGCCCGAGGAACTGCCGGCTCCCGCGGCCAAGAAGCCGAAAGCCAAGTCCAAGCCCTTCAACAAGGACAAGGGCAAGCCGGACTTCAAGGCCAAGAAGGCTCGTGCCGCCGCAGCGGCCGCAGGTCAGGACGTGGGCGAGCGCCCCTTCAAGCCCAAGCGCAAGAAGCCGGGCTTCGACCCCGCGGCCTAGTTCCGTCCCTCGTCGGGAATGTTGAGGATGTGCCCGCACGCCTTGCAATGCACGGCGTCGGGCTCATGACGCTGCAAACCGCATTGCGGGCAGGGGAACTGCACCTTGAACGGCCGGAATACCTGCTGGGCCAGTCGTACGAAGAGCGATATGCCGATGATCATCACCACGATCGACGTCACGCGGCCCAGGGGGCCGGGCAGCGTGATGTCGCCGAACCCTGTGGTGGTGATGGTGGTCACGGTGAAGTAGAGCGCGTCCAGGTACCCGTCGATACCGGAGCCGGGCTTGTAGAAGAACGTGTAGATAAACCCGGCGACCACGAAGAGGAACGTCACCAAGTTCGTGACGGCCTTGCCGGTATCCTCGTAGCGCTCGAGCCCGTGTCGCTTGAGCGGCTTCCAGATGACCCGGCTCTGCGAGAGCGTCCACAGGCGCAGGACGCGCAGGAACCCGAAATTGCCCAGTGAGGGCACGAGCAGGGTCGCCAGGATCACGAAATCAACCCAGTTTGACGGTTGCCGGAACCAGCGGGGCACGTCCGTCGAGGCGAGCGCACGCGCCACGAGGTCGGCCAGCATCAGGGCCGCCACCGAATAGTCGATGTAGAGGAACCAGGGCGTGTCCTTGATCAGCGGCGTGGCGATGAAGAAGGCCAGGATCGCCACATCCACGATGAGCACCGAAAACTGGAAGCGGATCGCGACCCGCGAACTGCCGTGATAGAGCAGCCGCAGCTTGTCGCGCAGGTTTTGGAACTCGCCTTGTGCGGGTTCACGGGACTTGGCTTCCTTGCCGCCTCGGGCCATTCGGCACCTCCTCTAGAGTGAACCCGATGTTAACGGCGCCCGGTTAATTTGGCGCTTCCCTCATCTCCCAAGGGGAAGTCCGACATGTGGCCGAAACTCGTTTCGCTTACGGCAACCATGATCGCGGCATCGGCCCTTTCCGGCTGCAGCATGTTCTCCATGTTCGGCAGCTGGGGCTATACCGCCACCAATCCGCGTGAATGCCTGATGCGCGCCATGTATTTCGAATCCAACCGCTCCAGCGCCGAAGGCATGCTGGCGGTGGGAACCGTGGTGATGAACCGGCTCAATTCGCCACAATACCCCAAGACGATCTGCGGCGTGGTCGGCCAGAAGAACCAGTTCGCCGAGGGTGTACTGAACCGGCCCATGAGTGACGCCTCGGTTGCCCTGGTCGCCGAGATGGCCGACCGGGTGATGGCAGGCGAGCGCCATCCGGGCGTGGGTAACGCACAGTTCTTTCACACGGCCGGGCTGACGTTCCCCTACAACAACATGCACTACGTGCTCGTTGCCGGTGGAAACGCGTTCTACGAGAAATATTGACTTTTCAGCAGCTTGTGGCGGATTGGTCGACGCTCGTCCGCTATCGTTCCGCTAACGTGGATGGTATTCCCAATCCTCAATATGCGGAACGGCAATTCCCAACGCTGGCAACATGGGCTCGTTAACGCGAGGGGATTCCCATGTCTGCCAAAACCATTGCGCTTTATGCCTTTACCGCCGTCCTGGCTGCTCCAGGCGCCGCCTATGCGGTCGATCAGGTCCAGATAGGGGACCAGAAGGTTTTTCCGGAGAGCATTACCTCGACTGCCGACGGCACCCTTTACGCCGGCAGTATGCCGCTCGGCCAGGTTTTCAAGGCTGCGCCCGGCGCCGAAACGACCGAACTGCTGATCGATAGGCCAACCGAAGGGCCGGCCGCCGTGCTCGGCGTCTATGCCGACGAGGCCGCCAAGACGCTGTGGGTCTGCTATTCGGACCCCGCAGCCTTCAGCGGCAGCCCCGATGCCGCCCCGGCCCAAGTCAAGGCCTATGATCTCGGTACGGCCGATCTCAAGGCCAGCTACAACCTTGAGAAGGGCAGCTTCTGCAACGACATCGCTACGACCGCCGATGGAGCCGCCTATGTGGCGGACACCACGAACGGCAGCGTGATGCGGCTCAAGCCGGGCGCTGACGCACTCGACGTCTGGGTGAAAGATGCCGCGCTCGCAGGTGTCGATGGCCTCTCCTTCGGCCCGGATGGCGCGCTCTACGTCAACAGCGTGACCACCGGCAAGCTCTTCCGCATCACCATGGGCGCCGATGGCGCGGCGGGCGCCATCACCGAGCTGACGCTTTCCGAGCCCCTCAAGGGCCCCGACGGCATGCGCTTCGGCGATGATGGCAAGCTCTATGTCGCACAGAACGGGGCAGGGCGCGTCGATGCCGTGACCATCGATGGCGACACCGCTACCGTGAGCAAGCTCAAGGATGGCTTCGACATGCCCACCGCGGTCACCAAGGTTGGCGATACCCTCTGGGTGCTGGAAGCCAAGTTCAGCAAGATGCAGGAAGCCGATCCGGGGCTGTTCTACGCCTACGCCGTCAAGCTCCAGTAATTGCGCTCGGGGCGCCGCCCGCGGCGCCCCCTTGCCACCTGCACTTCGTCAGCCTAGATAGGCGGCACAGGGACGACCCTGGGCGCGTCGCGCTTTCCCCTGCTGGGACGACCCAGCTTCATGGGTCATTTTCGGGTTGCTGGCCAAGGCCTCTCCAACCGAAGTGACCTCCCGAAGCTAAGGAGTCCTTCATGGCCTGGATCTATCTCTTCGTCGCCGGCCTGCTCGAAATCGGCTGGGCGATCGGCCTCAAGTACACAGACGGCTTTACGCGCATCGTGCCCACGACACTGACCATCGCCTCGATGGTTGCCAGCGTCCTGCTGCTTGGGCTGGCGCTTCGCGAACTTCCTGTCGGTACCGGCTACGCCGTCTGGACTGGAATTGGAACGGTCGGCACCGCAATTCTGGGCATCGCGCTTTTCGGCGAACCGGCTACCGCGGCGCGCCTCGCCTGCATTGCCCTCATTGTTTCGGGGATTGCCGGCCTCAAATTCCTGGCGTGAAAGCGATTCAATTCCAGAGACTTACGCGCGCCGCCGGAATCGAATCCTCAGCGCGTTGATTCTCCTCCTGAGGTAAACCTGGGGTGTTGCACAAACTCCCGGGTTCCCTCGATTGTGGCGGAATCGCGAAAAAGTTAGGTGCGCGATCTCCTGTCTCCTGTATTCCTTGTTTGTTCGCGGCCGTTTGGGGGCGTCGAACGCACATAACTTTTCGCCGGTATGCGTCACCCGGTCTTTGGATCAGGAGATAATTCGTGCCTATCAAATGGCAGGAAGTGGCAGTTGTGCTGTCCATCGTTTTCGCGCTTGTCGTCGGCAAGTATTTGCCCTTCGTGAACCAGCTTCCGCTGGCGCGCGTGACCGGCATCGTGTGCTTTTCCTATGCGATCTTCCTTTCCCTCCGGCTGCTCCAGGCCGACGACGCGGTGCGTCTGGGCGAATGGACCGAGCTGCGTCCCTCGCTGCTCGAGAAGTCGGGGGCGCTCTTCATGGCGGTCTTTTCGGCAATGATCGTCTACGCGATGCTGTTCGTCGATCGCGGCCACACCGCCTCACAGCAGATGTTGTTCTACGTCACCCTCGCCGTCATCTTCGGGGCAGGGGCGCTGGCGGTGCTTGCCAGCTCGATCTTCACCAAAGTCCGCTGGAACCAGCACCACATCGAGCATCGCTCGAGCTTCGGCAAGCGCACAACCATCGCCTGGCATGATGTCGCCGGTGTCACCACGGAGTGGCGCGGGATCACCATCCACACCGCCCAGGGCGCCAAGGTGCGGTTTTCGCCGTTCCAGGCAGGAGCCACGCAACTGGCTCGGCGCGCAGAGCATACCGCACGCAGGAACGCGGCGGCCGCGTCGGTCGATAGGGCTTCATAAGCACTGGTCACGCCGGGTGCCGAGGCTTAGTTTGGGGGCGGATTCAACCGCTCCCGACTCTGATGAACGATATCGCTCCCATTCGCATTGCGCGGTCCGTGTGCCCGCATGACTGCCCTTCCACTTGTGCCCTCGATGTCGAAATCGTCGATGAGCGCACGATCGGGCGCGTTCGCGGCGCCAAGGACGATCCCTACACGGCCGGCGTGATCTGCGAAAAGGTCGCCCGCTACGCCGAGCGCATCCACCACCCCGACCGGCTGCTTTTCCCGCAGCGCCGGGTGGGCGCCAGGGGCGAGGGGCGTTGGCAGCGCATCACCTGGGGCGAAGCCTTCGACGAGATCGTCGAGCGGTTTGGCGCCATCGAGGCCGAGTTCGGACCGCAGGCGATCTGGCCCTATTACTATGCCGGAACCATGGGCCATGTGCATCGCGACGGCATCGACCGTCTGCGGCACGCTCGCGGGTATTCCCAGCAATACGACACCATCTGCACCGGCACCGCCTGGCCCGGCTACATCGCCGGGACCGGTTGGCTGACCGGTACTCATACCGAGCAGATTCTCGAAAGTGACTGCCTGGTGATCTGGGGCACCAACCCGGTCAACACCCAGGTCAACCTGATGACCCACGCTATGCGCGCCCGCAAGGAGCGCGGCACGAAGATCGTCGTAGTTGACATCTATCGCACCGCGACCATGGAGCAGGCGGACGTCGGCCTGATGATCCGCCCCGGCTCGGACGGGGCGCTGGCCACGGCCGTCATGCACGTGCTGCTGCGCGACAATCTCGCCGACCGGGCCTATATGGCCCGTTACACCGATTTCGGCCCCGAATTCGAGGCGCACCTGGCTACGCGCACGCCGGAATGGGCGGCGAGGACAACCGGGCTGTCCGTCGCCGAGATCGAGGCGTTTGCGCGCCTCGTCGGCACGACCCCACGCACCTTCTTCCGCCTCGGCTATGGCTTCACCCGGCAGCGCAACGGCGCCACCAACATGCACGCGGCGCTTTCCATCCCTGCCATGACCGGCGCCTGGCAGCATCGGGGAGGGGGCGCGTTCCACTCCCATGGTGGCGCCTGGGCACTCGACAAGTCCCTGATCACCGCCAGCGAACTGGCCGATCCGCAGGTGCGCTGGCTCGATATGTCGGAGATCGGTCCGATCCTCACCGGCGACACGCATGCCCTCAAGGGCGGCGGACCGGTCAAGGCGTTGCTCATCCAGAACACCAACCCGATGAACGTGGCACCAAACCAGGCCCTGGTGCGCGAAGGCTTCGCCCGAGAGGATCTGTTCATAGTCGTTCATGAGCAGTTCATGACGGACACCGCAGAGATGGCCGACATCGTGCTGCCGGCGACCATGTTCCTGGAGCACAACGATTATTACACACGCTCCGGCCACAGCCGCGTCCTCTTCGGCCCCCGCCTCATAGAGGCGCCCGGCGAGGCGAAATCCAATTTCGAGGTTATCAACACGCTGGCCCGACGGCTCGGTGTCGAGCACGAAAGCCTGGAACTTTCCGACCGGCAGATGGTAGCCGAAACGCTCAGGCGCTCCAATTACGGCGAACTCGACGAGATCGAAAAGACGGGTTTCGTGGAGCGCAAGCTACCCGACGAAACCTCCCGGTTTGCCAATGGCTTCGCCTGGCCGGACGGCCGCTATCGCTTTGCCCCCAACTGGCAGGGTACAGCCGACAAGAAGGGCTACCTCTGGGTGTGCGATCCCCAGGTCATGCCGGCCTTCGCCGACTACTGGGACGTCAACGAACCGACAGACGGGGCGCACCCGTTCCGTCTGGCGACAAGCCCCGCCCGGGCCTTCCTCAACTCGAGCTTCTCCGAGACAGCCGGATCACGCAAACGACACCCCGAGCCGGTGGTGTTTCTACGCCCCGACGATGCCGCCCGCCTCGGCATCGCCGATGGCGCCCCGGTCACGCTCGGCAATCGCCGCGGCGAAGTGGAACTGACCGCGCGATTCTTCGATGGCCTGCAGAACGGGGTACTCATCGCCGAAGGCATACACGCCAACCGCTCGCATCGCGGCGGCGCGGGCATCAACACCTTGATCGGCGCCGATCCGGCCCCGCCCTTCGGTGGCGCGGCCTTCCACGACTGCGCGGTCTGGATCCGTCCCAGCACTCAGGCGAAATAGGTCTGCCAGAAAAAATAGGCGGTAAGGCCGGCGCCGTAGATGATGATGGCGTTGCGCAGCAACACCGTCGGCACCCGATGGGAGACGCGCGCCGCGATATATGCGCCCGTCGTTACGCCCACCAGCGCGATAGTGCCGTGGTACCAGTCGATCGAGCCGGTGACTGCGAAGCGCCACACGGCGATGACGGACACGAGCGATGAAATCCAGAGCTTGAGCCCGTTCATCGCGTGAATGTCGGTGAACCCGGCCATAGCGAGGAACGCGAGCAGCAGGATGCCGAGGCCAGCATTGAAGAACCCGCCATAGACCGAGACCAGTGCCAGCACCACGAGCAGCAATGCCGCCCCGATCCGGGCCAGGTGCTGGCGCCCACGCCCCCGCGCCGCGAGCCAGCCATTGATCCGCCCACCAAGCGCGAAGAGGATCACAGCGAACAGCATGAGCCACGGAATGACGCTCGAGAACTGCTCGTCCGAAACGCGCAGCAAGAGTTCGGCACCGGCGTAGCCGCCAAGGAGAGCGACGATCGAATAAGGCAACAGCCGCTGCTTGTGGGCAGCTATGTGCCGCCACAGCCCCGCCGCGCCGCTGACATAGCCTGGCAGGGCGGCATAGGTGTTGGACGCATTGGCCAGCACGGGCGGCACTCCTGCCGCCAGCAGGGCCGGAAAGACGATGAACGAGCCACCTCCCGCCAGGGTGTTGAGGGATCCGCCCAGAAAACCGGCGAGCAGCAGCAGAATCTCGGTCACGTCGCTATCCTTTGTTGGCCGGCACACTAACCAATCCGGTCCGCTTTGCCAGCCTTGCAATGCCCGCATACCCTGCACGCAGGTGCCTCTCTGTTGACAATCGGGCGTCCTGCCGCCATATCGCCAGCAAGGTTGCTGGCACCTGCCGCTCGCCGGGATCATCCCGAAGGTGAAGCCAGCCGCGCCGCAAGGCGTCGTTTCAGGATCGCTCCCTCAATTCGAGGCGGTTCATGGCAAGGCGAGCCCCATGGGACAATCCGCTTCGCATTTGTGAGGACGACATGTCTTTTTCTCTCGATCCCATCAGCGCCATCAGCCTCAAGGCCGAGGCCAAGGTGCTGCGCGACGAGCGCGCCCGCGCCGGCGCCCCCATCACGCACAGTGCCGCGTTGGAACTGGTCGCCAGGGCCCACGGCTTTCGCGACTGGAACACGGCCCGTGCCGCCTTGCCGGAACGTGTCGCCACGCCTGTCCAGGTCGGTGAGCGCGTCAAGGGCACCTATCTTGGCCAGCCCTTCGAAGGCATCGTCATCGGCGTCAACCTGATGACGGATATGCAGCACTACCAGGTCACCGTGAAGTTCGACGATCCCGTCGACGTTGTGACCTCCGAGCTGTTCTCGGCCTTCCGCCAGCGCGTCACGTCCACGGTCGACGTCTACGGCGTCTCGCCCGCCCGCACGGGCAACGGCGAGCCCCAGATGCGCCTGTCGCGAGCATGAAGCCACGGGCGGGCAGCCCCCGCCCGTGTTGCTATCCATCGTAAGATGCCGATATAAGGAGAGTCCCGCTCCTCACGCGCACCCGCGTCCAAACTTCTGGATCCACTGATGACCAAGCAGACAGCGCCCATCGACCTGTTCTTCTTCCCTACGCCCAATGGCTACAAGATCTCGATCATGCTCGAGGAACTGGGCGTGCCCTACAAGGTCCACACCATTCACATCGGCAAGGGTGACCAGTTCCGTCCGGAATTCCTCGAGATCTCGCCCAATAACAAGATTCCCGCCATCGTGGACCCCGAGGGGCCGGGCGGCCATCCCATCTCGATCTTCGAGTCCGGCGCCATCCTCAAATACCTCGCGCAGAAGTTCGGCGAACTTTACCCCACCGACCCGCGCGAGCAGGTCAAGGTTGACGAGTGGCTGTTCTGGCAGGTCGGTGGCTTCGGGCCGATGCTCGGCCAGAACCATCACTTCGCGCTCTACGCGCCCGAGAAAATCGACTACGCCATCAAGCGCTACCGCGACGAGACGCATCGCCTCTATCGCGTCCTCGATACTCAGTTGCGCGGCAAGGACTACATTGTCGGCAGCTTCTCGATCGCTGATATCGCCACCATCGGCTGGGCGAACGGCTACGAGCGCCAGGGCATCGATCTTGCCGAATTCCCCAACGTCGCGGCCTGGCTAAAGCGCGTGAACGATCGTCCCGCCGTCCAGCGCGGACTTGCCGTCAAAGCCGCCGACGAACAAAAGGTCGATCTGACCCAGGACGACGACGCCAAGAAGGTGCTCTTCAATCAGCGCTAGAGCTGCCCGACCGAGGTCCTTGACCTGCCACTCGACGTTCGGTTGCTGGCAAATGACGCTGGCATGGCCGCCGAGTCGCTGTTCGTAGGCTGCTGCCCGATCGGTGGCGAAGGGCACCCGCGCCCGATGTGAGCAAGGTCTACCACATGTCAGGAGCTGGCGGCCTCCGCCGGCTCGTACAACCGTGGCGGCACGCATTTCCCGATTGATGGGCTTTGAAGTCCACGACGTGCGGCCATCCCGGGGCCTGCCCGCGCCAGCAGCAAAGCGGTCACGCTCCGAATCCCAAGTATCGCTTCTTGGCGCAGGCCACAGGGGCAGACAGCGACTGCACGCCGTAGCGGCACTCATGCGCACCCTGTTCCGGGCAAAATCACAGGCTTGTTGGATGGGAAGGGCAGTGGCGGAGAGGAAGGGATTCGAACCCTCGAGACAGTTCATCACCATCTGCGCCCTTAGCAGGGGCGTGCCTTCGACCACTCGGCCACCTCTCCGGCACGGGTCGGTATAAGGGATATCGCTTGGAGTGCAAGGGGGTTTGTAGCGCGCCGACTGAAATTGCCGTGGACGGCAGCGACGTGAGCCTCGTTTTGCTCATGCTGCACAAAGGGTATCGCATCACATGTTTTTCGTCTACGATGGTGGAATATTAGACCTCCATTGAGATTCTCCATGTCCGCCACCATCGTGCCCCTGCCTTCCGCCGCCTCCAGCGTCGAGGAGGGGAAATTCGCGGACCTTGCGCTTCGGGGCGGGCGCGTGCATTGCCTCGACCTAGACGCCACTGTTTTCGAGGCGATTGCGGTAAGGGCTGGTCGCATCGTGGCCACGGGGAGTGATGCAGATATCGCCGCCTTCTTGGGGCCTGCGACCGAAGTCGTTGAGCTTGCGGGCAGGGCGGTCTTGCCCGGCATAAACGATGCGCATCTCCATGCCGTCTGGATGGGCGCGCGCTGGCCGAAGACGCTGTTCGAGGAAGGCGGTGGGGAAGGGGCACACGGCAAGCTTCTCTCGAACGCCGAGGAGCGGAAGCAAGCGATTCTCAAGGCCTGGAGCGTGATGGCATCGTTGGGAATCACGAGTTACACCGAGCCCGGCATCGGGCCCGGTGAGGACGATGGCGAAACTGGCTGTTTCGGTACCCCGGTCCTCGAAACTTATCTCGAACTCGCCGGCACCGCGGCGCAGACGGCGCGGGTCACCCTGCTACGCCTTTTCGGGATCCTCGACGGCCCGAGCGACTTTGCGAGTATGCGGCGCAGCATCGACGTTGAGGTACGTGCAGCCGATCCGAACTGGCTGGCGATCCCCGGCGTCAAGATCTTCGCCGATGGCATCCCGCCGATGCGCAACGCCTGGCTTCGCGATCCTTATCCTGGAGGCGGGCACGGAGGGCTGATGACGGGAAGTGGGGACGACGCGGAGCGTCTTGCCGATTTCACCGCCATGGTCGAGTTGGCCCACGCGCGCCGGCTCCAGGTGGCGGTCCATGCCACCGGCGACCGCACGATCGAGGAGTTCATCGCCATTGTCGAACGCCTGGGAGGCGCGGATGGGCTGCGCCACTACGTCATCCACGGCGACCTGGTGACGCCGGAGCAACTCGCGCGCATGAAGCAAGCCGGCATGGGCCTGGCGTTGCAACCCCTTATCGCAGATCTCACGAGGGACTGGATGGCGCAGGCCGTCGGGCCCGCGACTGCGGCCCGAGCCTGGCCGCTGCATCTCATGCTGGCCAAGGGCATGAGGGTAGTGCTCAGTTCGGATGCGCCGGTGACGAGCCCCGATTGGCGCCGGTCCATTGCTTCGGCTGCGAGCCAACTCGAGGCGCAGGGTGTCGCGGTGGGGGGTGAAATCCTGACCGAGCTGCTGCGCATGTACACTGCAATCCCCGCGGATCAGGATGGAGCGCTCGACTGGAAGGGGACGATCGAGGTGGGAAAGGTGGCCGACCTGTGCGTTCTTGACCGGGACCCCTACATGACGGGCGCCCGCAACTTTTCCGACATCGAGGTCGACCTGACCATCGTGGATGGTCGAACTGTCTTCGATCGTCTCGCCTGAGCGGCGATCCAGCGACTGACAGCCGGTGAGACCCGCCCTTGGGCGGGTCTTTTGTTTTGCGGCTAGATCGCTTCTGCCAGCAGCACGCGCGGGCTGCCGGGCAACGCAACGGTTTCCAATGGTTTCCATCCGGCTTCGACGAGCCATGAACGAACCTCGGCCTCCGGGAAGACCACCGTGCCGTCGATCACGAGGTATTCGCCGGCATGAAGGGCATCGATCGGGCGCTGCTGGGCGTCATCGTCCAGATAGAAGTCCAGCACGGCAAGGCGAGCGCCCGCTGAGGCAGCCGCACGGGCGTGCTTGAAGATGGCGCGGTTCTCTTCGACCGAGAAACGGTGGATGACGTGGTTGACGAACACCAGGTCGAAAGGCCCTTTCGGCTCAGCGGTCGCGGTATCGACCGCCTCGACAACGGACCTGTCGGCAAGTCCCGCCTCGGCCAACTGCTGATTGACCGCCTCGGTGAAGTCCGGCGCGTAGACGAAGGTGGTCTTGAGGTCGGGATTGGCCTGCATGGCGCGAATGGCGAAGTAAGGGGCCAAGCCGCCCAGGTCGAGTGCGTTAGTGTGTCCGCTGAAGTCGAGAGCGCCAGCAAACATGTCGGCATGGAGTTGGTTGTAGGTCATCACGCCGGCTAGAAACGTCTTCCAGCGTTCATCGGTCATTCCGAGGTCACCCGGCTGGTCGGTGTCGACGGTCCGGGGGAACTGGAGCCAGTGGGGGTAGCTGATTTCAGCAAGGAAAGTCAGGAACGGCGACAGGTCGAGTTGTGCGCGGCCTCCGGTGAGATAGGCCTGTGAAGTCTCGGTCAGCGTGTAGCGGCCGTCCTCGCGGGTCAGCAGGCCCAGGCCCGCCATGGCGTCGGCAAGGATGCGGCTCATGCGCTCGCTTACGCCCGTGGTCCTTGCGATCTGCGCGACCGTGCGACCGCCTTCGGCGAGTGCCGTGAATAGGCCGATGCGGCTTGCCGCAAACAGTTGCTGGGCGCCCATATAGCCCGTCGCGATGTCGAGGATACGGCTTGGATCGGCCGTGACCGGGTTGGAAGAAGTCATTACTACCCCTCTCTTGAACTGGATTGTCTGGATGGTTGGGAGGCCGCTCAGGCCGTGAGTCCAAGAAAGCCGAAGGCTTCCCGTCGGAACTCGGGCGAGGCGAGGGCCCCCATATGGTCGCCCGGAACGCGTACTGTTCTCGATCCCGGCACGTGGGCCTCGAGCACGGCAATTCCGCCGGCCATCGGGTCGTTAGTTCCGGCCGCGAAAAGTGTCGGCGCCCGCGGGGATTCCGCAGCAGGGGCAAACGGCTCAGCAGCCAAGCCCTCGGCCAGGTTGAACATCGAGTGCGGATCGGGCGTCGCCTGAGCCACCATTTGAGCGATGAACGCAGTCATCGGATCGGCCGGGACGGCGCCCGCATCGAGGAAGCGACGGGCCGCCGCGAAATCGAGCGCCGCAAACGGGTCCATCGGGCTTAACCCGCCCAGCACCAGCTTCGAGACGAGGGGTGGATGCTGGGACGCCAGTGCCCAGGCCAGGCGCGCGCCCAGAGAATAGCCGATCACGTCGAAGGGTGCGCCGGTTTCCTCCAGCGCCCTGGCAAGATGCGTTACGAGTTTTGCCGTGCGGACATCCTCGGCCCTCTCGACACGCGCTGCCTCCCCATGCCCGGGCAGGTCGACCGTTACCACGGTACGCCCCTGATCGAGCATCGGCTCGATCCAGCGCTCGCGTGGCCAGTCGATATCGGCGCGCGACATGAACCCGTGCACCAGCAGCACCGGATTGCCACGCGGACTGCGCGGGCGCTCGTGTCGGACAGCCATGAAAGGGTGGGCTTGAGGCAAAGGAGGGTCCTCCGTCTTTTGGGGCGTCGCGCCGTGGGGTGCGCCTATGGCGCCCGCCTGGTGACGCGCTCTATGAAGCTTTCGAGATATGTGCGGTACACGTTGAGGAACCGGCCGTCGGGGTGCATGAGGTTGACGACGTTCGCGCCGATGGTGACTGACAGGAGCTCGAGCGCGAGGGTGTCGTACTCGTCCTCGCTCACCGCGTCCCTGCCACCGCTGGCATCGCGTAGGAGGCCAATCGTCACCTCGCGCCAGCGCGAGAAGAACTGGCGGTAAGTCTCTGCCAACTCAGGGTTTGAGGCCGCGTGCTCCCAGAGCACGAGCAGCACGCGCCCGGCATTGATTTCCCGTTCCGTGAACGGCACCGACATCGTGATGCGTTCGCGTAGCCGCTCGACGGGATCCTGACCGGATGGCGCGTCATCCTCGTTGAGAAAGCCTTGCGGGTCCATTTCCGAGAGCACGCTCTGAAACGTCGCGGCGATGATGCTTTCCTTGCCCGGGAAATAGTGCTTGAGGGCGCCATTGGCGAAGCCGGCTTCCGCAGCGATGCTGCGCATGGTCGCTGCCTCGAAGCCGCCTTGCAGGATAAGCCGCTTGGCGACCTCGATGATATCCCTGCGGCGCTGGTCGTGGTCGATGATCTTGGGCATCAGCTACTTTCGAAGCTACGGCGGAGGGCAGGGACGCGGCTTTTGCGGCCGCTATCCTGCCCCGCGCGATTGGCGGGGTTACCGGGCCGGGGTCGCAACGTCCGACTCCCGCAACTGCAGCCAGGCGGCGCGCCGCTGGGCCTGGGCTATGGGGTCGGCAACCGGCGAGGCGAGGAGCAGACGCGCGCTATAGGGATGAACGGGCGAGCGCGTAACCTGCTCGCCGTCACCAAACTCGACGACCTCGCCCCGCTTCATCACAGCAACCCGGTGGCAGATGCGCCGCACCACCCCGAGGTCATGCGACACGAAGAGATATGACACGCCCGTATCGCGCTGCAACTCGATGAAGAGGTCGATGACCGCCGCCTGGGTCGTCAGGTCAAGCGCGCTGACCGGTTCGTCGCACACGACCAGCCGCGGCTTGCGAACCAGTGCCCGCGCGATGGCAATGCGCTGGCGCTGCCCACCCGAGAACTCGCTCGGATAGCGATCGATGGCTGCCTGTGGCAGGCGGACGCGCTCGATCATCTCCCCAACGGCGGAGCGTGCCGCCCGGCGCCCCTTGCCCGCAGCCTCGAGCGGCTCGGCCAGTATGTCGCCCACTGTCATGGTCGGATCGAGAGAACCGTAGGGGTCCTGGAAAACCACCTGAACGCTGCTGGCCAGCCGACGTCGGGCGGCTCCCTTGAGCTGGGTGATGTCCTCTCCGTCAAAGACGATGCGTCCGCTCGTCACCGGCGCGAGCCCGAGGATGGCTTTGCCGAGGGTGGATTTGCCCGAGCCGCTTTCGCCCACGACACCAACGCACTCGCCCTTGCCGACGTCGATCGAAACCCCGCTAAGGGCCTTGAACCCAGAACCGGGCGTGCCGTACTCGACCACAAGGTTTTCAACGCTGAGCAGGGGATTGAAGCGGTCCATGCTCATGCCTCCCGGCTAGCCGCAGCGTGGATCGCGTCCAACTCGCGGCGGGTTTCGGAATTGTCGAGGGAAGCGGAGATGAGCTCGCGGGTGTAGCCTTGCTGTGGCGCCGAAAAGACGGAGCGCACGTCGTTCACCTCAACGATCGCGCCGTTGCGCATCACGACGACCCGGTCGCAGATATCGGCGACCACGCCGAAATTGTGGGTTACGAGCACCAGCGCCATGCCTAACTCGCTTTGCAGCTCGCGCAAGAGCTCGAGCACTTCGGCCTGCACCGTCACGTCCAGAGCCGTTGTCGGTTCGTCCGCGATGAGCAGGGAGGGGCGCCCGGCAATGGCGCCGGCAATCAGAACGCGTTGCGCCATGCCGCCCGAAATCTGATGCGGGTAAGCCCGCATCACGCGGTCGACATCGGCAATGCCGACCCGCGCCAGCATCGCGCGCGCGATTGACCGCGCTTCGGTGCGGGACTTGCGATGCACCGAGCGCAGCGGCTCCACGAGCTGGTGGCCGATCGTATAGGAGGGGTCCAGGTTCGACATCGGCTCCTGCGGGATGTAGCCGATCTGCGTCCCGAGCAGGCGCGCGCGCTCGCGGCGCGTCATGCCGTGGATCGGCTTGCCGCCGATCCAGAGGCCGTCGAACGTGCACGCCCCACCGGCCGGCAGCAGGTCAAGGATGGAAAACACCGTCTGCGACTTGCCGGATCCGGATTCGCCGACGATTCCCAGCACCTCGCCGGGCGCCACCTCGAGCGACACGCCGTGCACCACTTCGATATCGCCCGTCTCAGCACCGTAGCTGACCTTGAGGTTGTCGATGCGTACGGCGGAGGAATACTCAAGCGCCGCAGCGCTCGCCGTGGCAGCATTAGCCTGGGCGACCGTCCGCCTTGGCGCGACTGTGCGAACCCGAACGAGGTCGGCGAGAGTGGAGCCCATCACCGCCAGCGCCGCGATGGTCACGCCCAGCACCAGCGAGGGCCAGAGCAGCAGGAGCGGGGAGGCGAGCATGTAGCGGAAACCTTCCGCCATCATCGCGCCCCAACTCGGCACATTGGCGACGCCGATACCAAGGAATTGCAAACCGGCCTGGATACCCATGGCAATGCCGGCCGCCAGCGCCGTCTGGATGATGATCGGCGCATAGACGCCCGGCAGGACGTGCCGAACGATGATGCGCGGATGGGTAAGTCCGGATACCCAGGCCGCGTCGATAAAGGGTTCGTTCCGGATGGTCAGGGCCGTCGAACGCGCGATGCGGAAGTAACCTGGCGCAAGCAGGATGCCGACCGTAGCCATGATCAGGCCGAAGTTGGAGCGGGTTCCCGAGGCCACCACAAGCAGGATGATCATGCCCGGCACGGCTTGCAGCGCATCGCTGACCCACGAGGAGCCCCGATCGAGCCGCCCGCCGAAGTACCCGGATGCAACTCCCGCGGGGACACCGACGGCGAGGGCGGTAACGATCGTTACCAGCGCGCCCACCAGTGTCGTCCGCGCACCCCAGATCAGCCGGCTCAGGATGTCCCGTCCACTGGTGTCGCCACCAAGCAGGTGGGCGGCACTCGGCGGTGCCTTGGTGTTGGCGAGGTCGACAAAATTGGGGTCATACGGGGCCAGCCATGGCGCCAGGACTGCGACGAACACGATGGCTACGACGATGGCCAGGGAAACCAGACCGCTGGGTGTCCGGACGAACCGACGGAAGATCGAGGCCCGCCGCGTCTCCCGCGGCTCCGTTTCGACCGACAGCGCTGCCGCACTCATTTGACGCGCACCTTGGGGTTGATCCAGCCGAGGGCGATGTCGAGCAGGAAATTGACGATGACCACGAATACGACCGACACCACCGTGATGCCGAGCAGCACCGGGATGTCGCCGATCTGGGAGGAGGAGTTGGTGAGCTGGCCGATGCCGGGGAGGCTGAATATAGCCTCCACCACGATGGCGCCGCTCAGGAGGCTGACGAACATCACTGCAAGCACGGTCAGCGCGGCTGGTGAAGCATTGCGCAGGATGTGCACGTTGACCTGCCAGGACGAGAGGCCCCGGCTGCGCAGCGTCCGCACGAAATCCTGCTTGTTGACCGCGATGACTTCATTGCGCAACTGCTCGGCCACTACCACGATTGCGCCCAGCGCCAGCGAAACGGCGGGCAGGGTGATCGAGCGCAGCCAGCCACCAAGCGACTGGTTGGGCGTGACGTATCCCACGGCCGGAAACCACTTGAGCTGGATGGCAAACCAGACCACGAGCACGAGGCTCACCCAGAAACCGGGCAATGCGAACAGTACGACCGAGATTGCCTTGATGGCGCGATCGAAGGCGCTGTTGGGATGCAACCCGGCGACCATGCCGAAAATTGTCCCGACGAGCGCGGTGATGATCGTGGCGAAGGTCACGACCGAAAGCGTCACCGGCAGCTTGATGGCGATGAGCTTGCCAACCGGCTGGAAATTGCGCCACGAAACGCCGAAGTCGCCGACGATCGCATGTCGCGCCCAATCCCAGAATTGCTCTACCAGCGGTCGGTCTAGCCCGAGCTTGAGCGCCAGGGCCTCGCGCTGCGCGGGCGTGGCCGTGGTGCCCAGCAGGCTCACGGTCGGGTCACTGATGGCGGCGTGCGCCAGGAAGAAAGTCCCGACCGACACCGCCACGAGCAGTATCAGACCGGCCGCCAGTCGTTTGGCGATAAACGCAATCATGGCTCGAACGCCTTATGCCAGAGGTCGTGCCGGGGGCAGGGATGCTGCCCCCGGGGATTTCGTCTAGTTCGGCTGGATGAACCGCAGGGTCGGGAACATCATGCCCGTTACCGGGGTCACGGCAATATCGGGCGTCGAGAAGTAGGTGTTGTTGGCCTGGTACCAGACCGACCACCAAGCCATCTCGGTCAGAGCCTTGTTGGCTGCCGCGATCTTGGCGATCTGGTCGTCTCCCACCGCAGACTGAGCTGCCTCGACGAGCGACTTGAGCTCGGGCACCGTGGCGTACTGGGGCGTGGGGTTGTACCACTGCACCGTCTCGACCTGCCGCGCGAGCGTGGCTGCCGGGTCGTTGTCCATTGCGATCAGCGTGATGAACATCGGGTACTTGGGCGCATTGATCTGGTAGTCCGGCATCTGCATGTCGTCCCACGTCACCCGGATGCCGAGTTCTTTGAAGGTCTGGTCCGCGACGGGCTGCCATTGCGCGAAGATGGGCGACATCGGCATGGTGACGTCGAACCCGTCGGCATAGCCAGCCTCGGCCAGCAGGGCCTTGGCCTTGTCCATGTTGTAGGCGTAGAGCGCATTCAGCGACGGATCGTTCCCCTGCCTGCCTGCGGGAAACACCTGGTTGGTCACCACGCCGTCGCCCGCGCCGATCGAATTGAGGATGGCGGCGCCATCGAAGGCGTAATTGAGCGCCTGGCGCACGCGCACGTCGCCAAGGGGCTTGAGGTGCTCGCCAGTATGGTCGACGAACTGCAGCCCGACCCAGGCTGAAACGGCCGAGTTGATGTTCCAGCCCATCTGCTTGGCCTGCTCGATATTGAGAGGGTCGGCGAAGTTGACGTTGATCTGGCCCGAGAGCATCGCATTGTGCCGCGCCGTCGCGTCCAGGATCGGATAGACGGCGATGTTCTGGAAGGGATAGGTCGCGCTGTCCCAGTGGTCGGCCACTTTGGTGAAGTGATATTCCGAGCCGGGGATCGACATGCCGTCATCGAGCACATAGGGACCCGAACCCGCTGGTGTCGTCGTCAGCGTGCCTGCCTTGATCGCGGCCGGCGATGCCATGTAGCTGCGACCCAGGCCCATAAGGTAGAGCATGGAGTCGTCGCGCTTGGTGAGGTCGATCTCGATCGTGTCCTCGTCGACGGCCTTGAAGGCGGCAACGTTGACATAGGCCTCGCCCGAACGTGCGCCCGCCTTGAGGTGTTCGAGGTTCTCGACCGCCGCCTGGGCGTTGAACGCCTCTCCGTCGCTAAACTTGACGTCCGCCCGAAGATCCATCGTCAGCTTGAGCAGGTCGTCCGAATAGGTCCACGTCGTGGCGAGTGCCGGCAGGATCTTGCCATCGGCGTCCAGCGCCACCAGCGGATCGTAGACGGCCGACATGTAAGGGCCGTCGAACCCGATATCGGCCAGGCTCGGATCCCACGAGGTCACGTCGAGGAAGTTGCCGATATTGAGGTCGGTCGGGCTTTGCGCTCCGGCGGGACCCGCCAGGCTGAGAGCGAAGGTCACCGCCGCTACGGCTGCGACCTTCGTGATCGTCATTTGCATGCTTGTCTCCCTTTGATTCGAGCGGCGGTCCCCACCGCCTTTCGGTTCCTTTGGTTGGCTCCGAGACGCTCGCGTTGCGTTTTATTCTACATACGTTGACAACAAAGGCAAGGCGCGCTCAGCCGGCTTTCGGGCCGGGCCAGACGCCTTCCGGCGACACGTGCCGGTCGAGCCAGAGATGGGGCAGGGCCTCGCGAATGCTGCCTTTGGTGCGCTCCGCCAATACCAGCGCGCCGAGGTTTTCCTCCAGTTGCTGGAGGCGAGACGCCCCGAACAGCACGTTGGCGGTAGCCGGGTTCTCGAGGCAGAACGCCAGTGCCAATTGCACAGGCGTGGCGTCGAACTCCCTGGCGATGCGCGCGAGTTCGGGAGCAGCTGCGTAGATCTGCTCGCGAATGGTGCCCACATCCGCGCCGATCTTGCGGTTGGGCACGCCGCGTCCGGAGAGAATTCCGCCTTCTAGGCAGTCGGAGGCCTGCAATCCCAGCGCCCCAGAGGCGAAGAGGCGGCCATAACCTTCTCCCTCGGCCATCGCCCTGCGCACGACGCTGTATTTGAGCTGGGCGAAACTCGGCGGTACCAGGCCTTCGGCATAAGCGAGGGCCAGTGCCTCCTCGGTGTGCGCCAACTGCCAGTTGTTGATGCCCCATGACCCGATCAGCCCTTCGTCGATCAGCAGGTTCACCTCGCTGACGACCCGCTTCATGTCGGGCGTGGCGAAATAGTCACCCACCACGACCGTGTCGAAACGGTCCAGGCCCGACCGTTCGAGGCTGGTGTGGATCTGCTCGCGGAACTGCAGTTCTGGATAGTTCCAGAGCCAGAGCTTGCCGCAGACCATGAAGTCGTCGCGCCTGTGACCGGATGCCCGAATCGCCTCGCCGAACAGAATGTCCGTTCGCGAATGCTCCTCATGGGGCCCCATGTTGTAGTAGGCGATATCGAAGAACGCCGCGCCGGTCTCGACGGCGCGATCGATGATCGCCACGGCTTCTTCGCCGGTCATCCGGTCCCAGGTGTTCCAGGAACCCAGCGCGAAAACCGGGACCGTTGGTCCGTTCGCGCCAAGTCTGCGCCGCGGCACTTTGATTTCTTCCATGGGTCTCCCTCTCACCGACATTCCGGTTTTCCTCCGGATGTAGACTTTATTTTCTACATACGTATAATATAAGCGCAAGAGGCCGATGAAGGTCCGTGCAACTTATTGATTAGGGGGAGGGAATATGGCTGCTGGCCGAATTGTGCTGGTCACTGGGGCTGCCCAAGGGTTGGGAAGGGGAATCGCACAGGCGTTTGCCGGCAAGGGCGATTTCGCCATCGTGGCTGATCGCGATGCAGCTGGTGCCGAGCGCACAGCTGCCGAACTGTCGGGCCAGGCGCTCCCCCTCGATATCTCCGACGCCGCGGCAGTTTCCGCCGCCATCGCCGCCGTCCTCGCCGAGCACGGTCGCATAGACGTTCTGGTCAATAATGCTGGGGTCGTCGGGGGAGGCGGGTTGCTCGCCGATCTCGACGTCGCGGTGCTCGACGCAGCACTCGCGGTCAACGTGCGAGGTACATTCCTCATGACCCAGGCGGTTGCGCGGCCCATGATGGCGGCGCGCTCGGGCGTCATCGTCAATGTCAGCTCGATCGGCGCGCGCCAGCCGACACCGGGCATGGGCCACTACGAGGCCACCAAGGCCGCCGTGGACGCCATAACCCGCACCACGGCCATCGAGCTGGCGCCCTATGGCATCCGTGCCAATGCCGTGGCCCCCGGTCCCGTCATCACCCCGCTCACGGCCGGCCTCGCCGAGAACCCCGAGGCGCGCGCCGCCTGGGAGCGTCGCATTCCGCTCGGCACCATTGCCGAGGTCGCGCAGATCGCGCCGGCGGCGTTGTTCCTCGCCAGCCCCGAGGCCTCCCACATCACCGGCGTGAGCCTGGCGCTCGATGGCGGCCAACTGCTCGCATGATCAAAGGACATCCGATGCTTCCGACTTCTACCCGTGCCGCCGTGCTGACCGGCCATGGCCAGCCGCTGGAGCTGACCGATCTGCCCTTGCCCGAGACCCTGGAACCGGGTGCGGCCCTGGTGCGCATCGTCTGCGCCACGCTTTGCGGTACCGACATCGAGCTCTGGTCCGGCAAGATGACATTCCCCGGCATGCTGCCGATGGTTCTCGGACACGAAATGGTTGGTGAGATCGTGGCCCTGGGTGGCCATGTCCACGATGCTCTCGGCGCCGAACTCCAAGTCGGCGACCGCATCGGCTGGTCCGAATCGACCTGCGGCGAATGCTATGGCTGCGTGATCCTGCGCGAGCCGGTCGCCTGTGAACGGCGCGGGTACGGCTTCCTTCAGCGGTCCGACGTTCCACCGTTCTCGACGGCGGGTCTGGCCGAGTTCAGCTATGTCTCGCCGCGATCCGCCAAGTTGCGCATCCCCGGAAACGTCAAGGATACCTGGGCCTCGATGGCTGGTTGCGCCGCCAAGACCGTATTGCGGGCGATCGACCGTGCCGGCGGCATCCGGGCGGGCGCGCGTGTCGTGGTTCAAGGCTCGGGCGCACTCGGTATCTTCGCCACCGCCGCTGCACGGATATCCGGCGCGGCCCAGGTAATAACTGTCGGTGCGCCGGCTTCACGCCTGCAAATGGCCCGCAGCTTCGGCGCTGACGAGGTCATCGACATCGCACTCGGATCGGACAGCGTCATCGCCAATGTGCTCGAACTCACGAGCGGGCGTGGTGCCGACTATGTCTTCGATTTCGCAGGGGCGCCTTCGGTGGGACACGAAGCCGTCGGCATGGCTGCGCAGCGCGGCAAGGTCGTTGTCGTGGGGAGCACCTCCCGGGACGAGACCCCGATTTCTCTCGGTACCGTCATGGGCAAGGAACTAACCGTTGTCGGATCGCTCAACGGCGACATCTCCGACTACGCCCGGGCCATCGATTTCTTCAGCACCTTCGCCAATCGCATGCCCTGGGACGATCTCTTCAGCGCCCCCGTCGGGCTTTCCGAGGCGTCGGCCTGCGTCGATGCCATGTGCCACCACCACGCGATCAAGGCTGTCATCGACCCGCGACTGCCGTGACCATTCCGGAGACCACAATGAGCGCCACCACAATCGTTCCCCGCAATCCACTCGGTCAAACGGGTCTATCACCCTCGATCCTGTCACTTGGATCCTGGCATACCTACGATCGCATGGACTTCCACGCCGCCGCGGCCCTGCTTCGCAAGGCAGTCAACGCGGGCATCAACCTTTTTGACGTCGGCGTCTACGGCACTGCCGACACTCAGCCGCCCCCGATAACCGATATCCTGTTCTCGGCAATGGTGCGGGCCGCAGGCCTGCGCCGTGAGGATTACCTCCTCTCTTCCAAGCTTTGGCTCGACTTCAACGATGAGCGCGGCTTTCGTCCGCAACTCGAGCGCGCGCTCTATCGTGTGGGCGTTGATTACGCCGATCTCGTCATTCTCGGAGATCTGCGCCGCAACGATCTGAGCCTGCGCGACTTGGTGCTGGACCTCGCCGGGTTGCGCAAGGCGGGCCTCATCCGCGCATGGGGCGTCAACAACTGGTCGGCGGGCAGCATTCGTTCGCTTATCGACATCTCTGCCGCCGAAGGCGTCGAGGGCCCGCAACTCGCCCAGCTCAAATACAGTGTCGCCCGTCGGTCCATCCCCGATGGCGAACCGTTTGCCGCCCTTTTTGCCGATGGCTTCGCCATGCAGTCCTCGGACGTGATGGAGGGCGGCATCCTCGCGGGCAGGACGAGCCCCGCGCGCGAGGTGGGGCGCGACCCCGGCGGCATCCGCGAGCGCATTGTCGCCACCGCCGAGCCGCTGGCACGGCTGGCGGCGTCCTACGGCGCCAGCGCCGCCCAGATCTGCATCGCTTTCGCACTCAGCCACCCCAACAATGTCAGCACGCTTTTTGGCGCCACCCGGCTCGAACAGCTCGATCAGGCCATCGCGGCGCTCGGCCTGCTCGAGCGCATTGGGGCCGAAGAACTGCGCGCTGCCGTAGAACCCTTCTGGTGCGATCGGGGCATTGTTGACCCCGAAGGCCCATGATCGACCTCGAACAGGAAACCTCGATGACCGACACTTCTCTTCGTTCCGTCCCCGTCGATCCGGAGCTGGTGCCCATCCACCGCGCCGTTGCTGGGCCGGACGTACCGGTGCTCACCGCGCAGACCATCGCGTCTTCACGTGCCGCGATGATCGAAACCTGGCCCAGCGTCGCCGAGATGCTCGGCGATCTGCCGATTGACGTCAGCGAGCACCTTGCCCCCGGACCCGCCGGGGCCCCTGACATTGCCATTACCGTCCTGCGCCCCCGAAACCAGGCGGCATCGCCGGTTCCAGGCTTCCTCAACATCCATGGAGGCGGCATGATGGTGGGGCATCGCACGATGGATGTCCCGCGCCTCGCCGACCTGGTGATGGAACTCGGCGCCGTCGCGGCAACTGTGGAGTACCGCCTGGCGCCGGAGCATCCCCATCCCGCTCCAGTCGAGGATTGTCATGCGGCGCTCGTGTGGTTCGCTGCCAACGCCTCGGCGTTCGGCATCGATCCGGCGCGCATCGTGGTGATGGGAGGAAGCGCGGGAGGCGGGCTGAGCGCAGGCGTGGCTCTGATGGCCCGCGACCGAAAGAGCGTCGATCTCGCCGGCCAGCTGTTGCTCTGCCCGATGATCGACGATCGCAATGTCACAGTCTCGAGTCACCAGTTCGTGTCCGAAACCACCTGGACGCGCGGAACCAACGAGCTGGGCTGGTCGAGCCTGCTCGGTGCCGCCAAGGGCACCGACGCGGCCTCGCCCTACGCTGCTCCAACACGCGCCTCAGACCTGAGCGGGCTGGCCCCGGCATACATCGAGGCCGGGAGTGCCGAAGTGTTCCGTGACGAGAACGTCGATTATGCCACGCGCATCTGGGCAGTCGGCGGCGAGGCCGAACTGCACATCTGGTCCGGTGGCTTTCATGGCTTCGACATTTACGCGCCGCAGACCGAGCTGACCCGGGCCGCGCTGGCCGCACGCTTATCCTGGCTGCGACGCATCCTCGGCAAGCGCGCCTGACGGCTCGCTCAGCACCACCCGGACACCCCTCAAGATATCGGGGTTGCGCAGGCCGGGGGCCGGGTCCTTGTTGGTGACCAGTACGTCGACATCGGCGAGGCTGGTCACCACGTGCGGTGCCCGCTGACCAAACTTGCCGTCATGGGCCACCAGGACCACCTTACGCGATTGCGTGAGCACGTCTCTCACCAGCCCGACCTCGAGTGGATCGTATTCAAGCACCGTGCCTTCGTCGTCGATCGCGCTGGCGCCGATCAGCGCCACGTCGAACTTGAAGCGCTTGCGCGCCTCGTCGTTCGCCATTGTAAGGATCGCTGAATCGTTGTTTCGGACGTACCCGCCATAAATGTAGACGGTTGCGTCCGTCTGCAGCGCGCAACTGCTCGCCACCGAGAGGTTGGGCGTAGCGATGAGCAGGCCCGGATGGCTCGCCACAACTTCGTAAAGCGTGTCGAACGTCGTGCCCAGCCCGACGAAAACCGTTGCCCCCGGCGTCAGGAATTCACCGAGCGTCCGCACCAGTTGCCGTTTGACGCCAGCAAGCGTGCCGCGGCGCAGGTCGTGTCCGAACTGGGCCACACCCGGAGCGGCAAAAGCCGCGCCAAAGCCCTTCTGTAGCAGCCCGGCTTCTTCGAGTTCACGCAGGTCGCGCCGGATCGTCTGGTGCGTCACCGAAAAGCGCGACGCGAGGTCGGCGACCGATGCCGCGCCCTGTTGCCGAACTGTTTCGATGATTGCGGCCCGGCGGCCCTTGGCGTTCGTTCCGGACGCCTCGTTCTTGCCGTTTGCCGGCCGCCGCTCCACGCTACCCGTCATCTCAGGGCGATCCCCACATAGGTTCTGTCGTCGGTGAGGGCGGTATCAGTCGTACCCTTGGTGCTCAGATAAGGCCCGATCTTGTGTGGGTCAATCGCTTCCACCTCGCGGAACGCCGCCTCCCAGGCAGCCACGCCAAACCCCTCGGCAATCTTGAAATATCCGTCCGAGAAGAGCTCGAGCGTTTCGATATCGGCCATGCGGTAGGTGCGGGCGTCGATGTACTTGTCCAGCACGGGAAACCCGTCGAGGCCACCGTAGCCAAGCGCCCGTTCGCCTGCGTTCTGAAAATTTCCCTGGCCGTGCATGATGCCATGTTCGATCAGTTCGATGAACTCGGCCTCCGGCACATCGGGGAGGTGCGCATGGCATGCGGCCAACGCACGTTTCTCGATTTCGACCAGCAGCGCCGGATCTGCCGTCGGCGCGCCCGGCTCCTGGTTCTTGGTCCCACGCCAGGTAATCGCTGCCGCCTGCATGTCGCAGAAGTCCGGCGCGTATCCCGCCGCCTTGAAGAGATTCCAGGTCTCACGTCGCAGCAGGCCCGTCACGTCGTCGAGCGGCTTGAGCACCTGCAGCACGTCGTTGCCGTTGACCCGGATGCCGCTGTCGCCGACTGCCACCACCTCGAGCTTGTCGCCCACCTGGAGCGCCGCCATCACCGTGCAGCCACCGCGTACCTTCCAGTCGTCGCGGGCGGCCTCGTATGCGCCTTCATCCACATAGGCCTGCCGCAGCACATCGGTGAGATAGCGAACGAAGCTGGCCGGCCCGGCATAGCGCATTGCCTCGGGCGCCTTGGGGTCCGTCTGCGCAAGGATGTAGAGTTCGGTTGCCCGCTTGACGGTTCGCGAGGCGAATTGTCCCGAAAGCATGCCGCCATAGCGGGTGCCGTTGCGATCCGTGACCCCGTCGATCACCGCATAGCCGGCATCGGGAATGACCACGAAGCTGTCCTCGTTGAGCTCTGGATGGCCGAATTTCTTGCCCATCGAGAAGGCTTCGAGATGCTTCATTGCGCTCACCAATCGTATGCGGAGGTTACTCAAGAAGAAGGCGCGGCTGCTTGAGCCGCGCCCGATATTAAGCCCGGCAGATTACTCGCCGATGGCAGTGCGCCACTTAGCCAGAACTTCGTCCACGCCACCGAAATCGGCGAGCGGCTTGACCTTGATCAGGGGCAGGTCGGCAAGCGCCGGGGTGCCGGCCGGGCCGGCGACGTCGGTGCGAACCGAGCGGCGACCGATATCCATGGCCAGCTTTTCCTGGGTTGCCTTGGACATGGCCCAATCGATGAACTTCTTGCCGCCCTCCGGATTGGGGCCGCCCTTGACGAGGGCGACGCCATCGGGCGTGGCAGCAGTGCCGTCCGCCAGATGGATGATGGCCATCGGGGCCCCGCCCTGAACGTATTCGAGTGCATTGTCTTCGAGCGTCAGGCCCATGCTGGCCTCGCCATCCGCCACGAAGCGCGGCACGGCGCCCGAGGAATCGGAGAACACGAAATTGGCGGCAAGCTGCTTGTACTTGTCCCAGCCTTCGTCACCGAAAACCGTCAGCACGGTCTGCAGCTGCTGCATGGCCGAACCCGAACCGTCGGCGCGCGCCGAGGCGATCTGGCCCTTCCACTTCGGATCGACGAGTTCTGCCCAGGTCTTGGGCGCCTGGTCGAGCGGCAGGGCGTCGGTGTTGACGGCCAGGACGTAGACGACGGCCGTATAGGGCGTCCAGGACGGATCGACCACGAACTGCTGGTCGACCTTGTCGAAGTCAGCCGGCTGGTAGGCTTCGAGCAGGTCCTTGTTCTCGGTGAGCTGGCTACCCGTCACGCTCCAGATGACGTCGGCGGCCGGTGCGCCGGCTTCTGCGCGTGCGCGCTTAAACACGTCCGACGAACCCAGCTTGACGACTTCGGCCTTGAGGCCGGTTTCCTGCTCGAACAGCGGCAGCAGCGTATCGACGATCGAAGCCTTGTGGGCCGTGTAGATCACGACCGAACCATCCTGGGCGAAGGCGCCATGCGAAAGCGCGGTCGTTGCCATCAGGCCGATGGCCATGCCCAAAAATGAGCGTTTGCGAATATTCATCCGAATCCTCCCGTTCGTTTTGGATCAATCTCTGTCCAAAACGATACTGAATGGGCTGATCAAATGTTGCAATACGAAAATTGATGGGTAGTGTGAAACCAGTCGCGTGGCGTTGTTGAGCCACGCGGGGGGAGGGATGCATATGGCCTATTTGACTGTCGCCAACGCGACGAAGCGCTTTGGTGAGACATTCACCGCACTCAAGGACGTTTCGATCTCGGTCGAACGCGGCGAGTTCTTCACGCTGCTTGGACCGAGCGGTTGCGGCAAGACCACGCTCCTGCGTTCCATCGCCGGGTTCAATCAGCTCACCTCAGGTAGTATCCTGATCGAGGGCAGGGACCTGGGCAGCGTTCCGCCCCACAAGCGCGACATCGGCATGGTTTTCCAGGACTACGCCGTGTTCCCGCACCTGACCGTTTTCGACAACGTCGCTTTCGGCCTCAAGGCCCGCAAGGTCGCCAAGGACGAGATCGCCCGCCGCGTCCCCCAAGCGCTCGATGCGGTTCGTCTCGGTGCGCTTGCCGACCGTCTGCCCGCTGCCATGTCAGGCGGCCAGCAGCAGCGCATTGGCCTGGCGCGCGCCATGGTCATCAATCCTCAGTTGCTGCTCATGGACGAGCCGCTGTCCAATCTCGATGCCAAGCTGCGCGTCGAGCTGCGCGAGGAAATCCGCGACATCCAGAAGCAGATCGGCATCGCCGCTATCTACGTCACCCACGACCAGGAAGAGGCGCTCGCCATCTCCGACCGCATCTGCGTGATGAGTAACGGTCACGTCGAGCAACTCGGCACCCCCCAGCAGATCTACGGCAACCCGCAGACACTTTTCGTCGCCAGCTTCGTGGGCACGATCAACGCCCTGCAGCCGGGGGCGGCGCTCGATGGCCTCCTTACAACGCTGGGCCTCGCGGAACTCGCGGCGGTCCATGCCAATTCCAAGTGGGTCGTCCGCCCCGAGAACCTCGTCATCGCCAAGGTCGCCGCCGCGTCCGGCGAGCCGCAGGCGACCATTTCGGGCAGGATTGCGAAATACACCTATCTCGGCCGCGAGGCCCATCTGCAGATTCGCACGGACCTGGGCGACCTGGTGGTTCATGTCGCCAATCCGGATCGCACATCTGTTCAACTCGAAGGTGAGGTGACCGTTGCCGTCGCCAGGAGCGCTGTCCTCGGCTTCGATGCCGATGGCAAGCGTATCGGTGGCTGAAATGCCAAGGATCGGCTTTTGGACGATCGTCCTGATCTTCACCTGGCTGTTGCTATTTGCGCTGCTTTTCATTCCCGTCGGCTCAGTGCTGGTCTCAAGCCTTTACGACAATGCCGGCGACTTCACTCTGGGCAACTACATCAAGGCGATTGGGGATGAACGCATCCAGCGCGCATTCTTCAATACGCTGCTTGTTGGCTTCGGCGGGCTGGCCGGCGCCCTGATCCTGGGGTCGATCATGGCCTTCTGCGTGTCGCGCTTCGAGATTGCAGGTGGCCGGTTCGTGTCGCTCCTCGCCATCATGGCGCTGGTTTCGCCGCCCTTTATCGGCGCCTATTCGTGGATCGTACTCTTCGGTTCGGCCGGCATCGCCCGCACGGCGCTCAAATCCATCGGCATCAATATCCCGACCATCTACGGTCTGAGCGGCATCCTCATCGTCTTCTCGCTCAAGTTCTATCCCTATGTGTACTTGATGGTTTCGGGCGCGCTGTCCAACGTCAACCGGTCTCTCGAGGAGGCGGCCGAGGGCCTGGGGCTCACCCCGTTCCAACGGGCCATGAAGATCTCGTTCCCGCTTGTGCTGCCGGCCCTGTCGGCGGGCGGTCTCCTGGCACTGATCCATGCCATCGCCGATTTCGGTACGCCGCGTCTTATCGGCCGCGGCTTTAACGTCCTGGCCACCGAGGCCTTCACGCTCTATTCGGCCGAGATCGGCAGCAACATGTCGATGGCGACCACCATCAGCGTCATCCTCGTCTTGATGTCGATGGTCTTCGTGCTCATGCAGCGCTACATGTCGCGCCGCAACGTCTACCACGGCAACATGATCAACAAGCCGCACAAGATCCGCCTGCGTGGCTGGAAGAACGTGCTGGCTCATTTCGCCGTCTATGCCATCGGCCTTGCCGGCGCCATTCCGGTCATCGTTGCCGTCATCTACTCCTTCCGCAAGACCAGCGGCCCCGTGTTCCAGTCCGGCTTTGCCCTCCAGAGTTACGAGCGGATCGTCTTTGGCCTGGGTGACGTCATAACCAACTCACTGACCTTCTCCGTGGCTTCGGTGGTCCTGATCGTGCTCATCGGCACGTTGATCGGATGCCTCGTGGCGCGGCGCACCACCCTCAACACCAGTCTCCTAGATGGCGCCCTGATGGTCCCCTACGTCATGCCGGGTATCGTCATCGGCATTGCCTTCATCGCGGCCTTCAATACCGGCCCGGTGGTCCTCACTGGCACGGCGGCGATCATCATCCTTTCCATCTTCATTCGCCGGCTGCCCTACACCGTGCGCACCACCTCGTCGGCGCTCCGACAGATCGGCCCCAACATGGAAGAGGCGGCCATATCGCTCGGCTACAGTCCCTTCCGGGCCTTCCTCAAGGTTACCGTGCCGCTCATCGTGCCCGGCATCATCGCCGGTGCCATGCTCAGCTTCGTGACCGCCATCAACGAGCTGTCTTCGTCCCTGGTCCTCTATGTCGGCCGCACCATGACGATGCCGGTTCGCATCTACCTGCTGATCCTGGACGGAGACTTCGGCACGGCTGCCGCTCTGTCGACCATCCTCCTGCTCCTGAGCGGCACCGCCGTCTACATAGCCTTCCGCTTCCTGGGCCGAAACGAACAGGCCTTGCTTTGACAACTCCACCGGCCCGCAGTTTGTGGGCCGGCTCTCCCCCGACGAATTTACAGGCTAATGGAATGCTGATACGCCTATCATAATATCATGATAGGTTGCGCAGTTGAAAACCGTTCTCTTCGCCGGGCTGTATCACGAGACCCATTCCTTCCTTTCTGATCCCACAGGGCTCGCAGCCTTCAAGGCGACGGCTTTCAACGTCGGCGAAGCGGCCATTGCGAACAATCTGGGAAACGGATCGCCGTCCGACGGCTTTCTTTCGACTGCCCTTTCGAGGGGGTGGACGGTGTTGCCGACCATCCAGATGGCCGCCATGCCCAGCGGGCCGGTTGAAGACGAAGCGATCCGCGTTTTCGAGGGAACGTTCTTTGAGGCCCTCGAGCGCGAAGCCGAACGGATCGACGGTATTTTCCTGATCTTGCATGGTGCCATGGTCAGCGAAACTTCCGACGACGTCGAAGGACAAGTTCTGGCACGGATTCGCGCAGTTCTTGAGCGGAAAGGGCTTGTGGTTCCTGTCGTCGGCGTCCTCGACCTTCATGCCAACGTCTCGCAGGCGATGGTCGACAACTCGACCTTGCTTTGCGCTTACCGCGAGAACCCGCATACCGACGCTCGCGAGACGGCCGTGCGCGCTGCCATCCATCTCGATGAGCTAATGTCCGGCACGGATGTGGTCCAGGTCCATCGGCCCACTCGCTACGTTCTTCCGCCAACCGGTGTTGGCTCCATGAACGAGCCCATGCGCAGCGTTCTGGCAGCGGCGCGGCGCATCGAAGCTGCAGACCCGGACATAGCCGGCATCAACGTCATGGCAGGCTACGCCTACTCGGATATTGCCGATTGCGGGTTCAGCTTCAATTGCTCGACGCGCGGGCCCGTTGCCATTGCCTCCGCATATCTTGATGAACTTGTCGAGGTTCTCGAGGCAAATCTGGCGGCGGGGTACCCGCAGGAGAACACCCTCGATGAAGCGTTGCGACAGGCGGATGCCCTTCCAGATGGTGCGGGGCCAATACTTCTGATCGAGCCGGCAGACAATATCGGGGGCGGAACGCCCGGCGATGCCACGGACTTGCTGGGGCCGCTACTGGCCACCGGCCGCAGCGGCATTGTTGCGGCTCTCAACGATCCCGAGGCTGTGGAGGAATGCCGGGCAGCGGGCATTGGCTCGGAAATAACACTCCGTATCGGCGCCAAGGTCGACCGACATCACGGTGCGCCGATCACATTCTCCGGTCGGGTGAAGAACACCACGGACGGGCGTTTCGAACTCGAACTCAAAAACTCCCACCTCGCCTCGATGATCGGAACGTCTGCGGACATGGGGGCTTCGGCAGTGGTCGAGAACGAACAGGCCGTCATCCTTCTGACAAGCAAGAAGATGCCGCCGATGGATCTCGGACAATTGCACTCCCAGGGTGTGAGGCCGGAGGAAGCCCGCTACGTCGTGGTCAAGGCTGCCGTCTCGCACAAGGATGCCTACGACCCGATCGCGCGTGCCAGTTTTTACGTTGACACCGCAGGGTTGTGTACCAGCAATCTAGTCCGTCTTCCCTATCGCAAGCTTACGGGCAAACGGTTGTCTCTCTGATGCGTCTGGTCGATACGCTCACCATCTATGCCAATCCCAATCCGCTCCTCGTGAGCCGGCAGGCGGTCTTTCCGGGGCTCGTGCAAATGCCTGATGGCGACATCGTCGCCGTGTTTTCGATCGGGCAGGCCTTCGACTCCGCCGACCAGAGGGCCGTGGTCAGCCGAAGCTGCGACAACGGCCGGACATGGTCGGATCCGGAACGGCTCTGCTCACATGAATGTCAACCTGAGGAATCTGAAAGCTACAAACCTCTGCTGCTCGCGGACGGTCGGCTTGTCGCTACCGGCTACACGTTCATCCGGCCTGGACCGCTGGTCCCGATTGTTGATCCCGAGACGTTCGAAGTGCTCCCGATGCGAAACAAGGTTGCCTTCTCGCATGACGGCGGCCGAACCTGGACGAACCCTGCTGCCTTCTCCGTGGATGGGGCTCAGCTCGAGCTATCGGGGCCATGCATCCAGCTATCCTCCGGACGATTGCTTGGGGCGGCTGCGCCGTTCCACCTGAGCAAAACCGGACACGCGGGCTGGATTATTGCAAGTGATGATCAGGGAGCCAACTGGTTCAAGCTTAGCGAGTTCTTCCGAGCCGAAAATGGTGCCATCTCGCCATGGGAGTGCCGCCTTTGCGAAACTGTAGCCGGCGAGGTGGGCGTAATTTTCTGGGCCTATGACAATGCGGGCGGGACCAACCTTAACAACCACATCGCGTTGTCGTGCGATGGTGGTGAAACGTTTGGCCCTGCCGTCGACACTGGAATCCGCGGTCAGGCATCAAACTTGATCTCTCTGGGCCCCGATCGACTTTTGACTATTCACGCCCACCGCGAAGCGCCTGTCGGTCTCGTGGTTCGAAAGCTCGAAGTCCGCGAGGGCAGGGTAGTGATCGAACAGGAGTTCGATCTTTTCGCCGACGATCGAATGGGCAGCGACAGCGCGGACATCTCTCGGCAATTCGGTTCGCTCAAGTTCGGGCAACCCTCGCTGCTGAGGTTGCTCGATGGGCAAATCCTTGCCACTTGCTGGCGCCTGGAAAACAGCCAGCACGTCATCAAGGGTTACATCCTAGCCGACTAATCCCTGCGCCCCGGCCAGCCCATCAGCAGCTTCGCGTCCGGCTCGGCGGCCTTGGCGGCCGCGGCGTCTTTGAACACCTTCATCGTGCATTGGGGCCTGGTGCGGTCGATGACGTCGTAGACGAGGTGATAGCCCACCTTGTCCATGATCGGCCCGATCCAGCCGGCGCAATGGTCGCAATAGCGCGACATGGGCGTGGCGTCGTTGTCCATGACCTTGGAGAGGCTCGGGCACTTGTGCATGTGCAGTTCGAGCCGGTCCTCATGGAGCTCGATGTCGAGATCGCAGTTTTCCTCGATGCGGATGTGCTCCCAGTATTCGTACATGCCCTGCAGTCCCTTGGTCTGGAACAGCTCGAGCGTGTGACGCTCCTGGTTCTTGCTGATCTCCAGCCAGTATTGCTCGAGAACCTCCTGGCCCTGGGCTTCTAGGAACTTGAAGACCTCGTTGTAGAAGCGCGGGAAATGGTCGCTGGGGATCATGCAACCCTCCTGATGATCTGGCGGCACGAGCCGGGGCCGGTGATTTCGGTGGTGATGGCGAAGGGCGTGCCCTCTGCCATGGCCTCGTTGGTCTTGCTGGTCTGGTCGCAGAAATGCGCGGAGACGCTGGGCGCGATCTTCTTGACGTGGTGCCAGGCCGTGCAGCGGCGGACCGTTAGCACGATCTCCTCGCCTTCCACGTGGATGTCGTACTCGGCCTCCTCGCGATCGAAGAAGTGCCGCCAGTGGCGCACCAGCTCATCGGCGTCGCCCGCCGCCAAGTGGTCACGGAGGTCCTTGTAGACGTCGCGGCCGACACGGGCGAGGATTTCGTGGAGGGCGTCGACGCCGAACTTGCGCACGATGAAATCGATCGTGGTGTTGGTGGCGCCGTGAAAATCGAGGTGCACGTTGGCGTCCTCGTTGTAGCGCAGGGGCTTTTCGGCACTCATGCCGCTTCTCCATAAAGGCGCTGCCCGCCGACAATGGTCTGGCGGACGGTGAGCGCGTCGGGATCGAGAACGACGAAGTCGGCAAGCTTGCCGGCCTCGATACTGCCCAGCTCGCGCTCGCGCCCGATGACGCGCGCCGGCACGAGGCTGGCGGCCCGGGCGGCGCGGACCAGGCCCTTGCCGCTGAACGTGACGAAGTTGCGCATGGCCTCGTCCGAGGTCAGCGAGGAGCCGCAGAGCCCGCCATTGCGGTCGCGCACGGCGTTGCCGCGCTGGCTGCGCACCCAATAGCCCGGATAGAACTCGAACTCGTTGTCCTCGCCGCCCGCATACTTGTTGGCATCCGTCTCCAGGAAGACGCGGTCGGCGGGGAGTTGCGCCAGCAGCCGGATCAGCTGCGGATGCACGTGGATACCGTCGCAGATGACGCCCAGCGCCACGCCCGGCTCAGCCAGCAGCGCATCGGTCAGCGACATCACATGGACTCCTGAGGCATCCGCGGGAAGCGTAGGCATGACGTTATACATATGCGTAACGGCATCGATGCCCCAGGAGACGTAGCGGGGCACATCCTGCGGCAGGGCGCGGCTGTGTCCCAGATGAATCGAGACCCCGGCCTGCTTCATCGTTTTGATGAAGTCCTCGGCGCCGGGAAGCTCGGGAGCGATGGTGACGGCGGCGAGCGTGCCATCGGTGGCGGCAAGCATGCGCTCGGCGAGCGCGCGCGAGGGCTGCTGGATATTGGCGAGGTTATGGGCGCCGGGCAGTCCGAAGCAGGGGCCCTCGCTGTGAACGCCTATGGCCCGCGCGCCGCGCGCCGTGGCGCATTCGGCGGTGAGGCGCGCCAGGACGCCTTCCAGATCGCCGGGCGGCAGGCACGGAATCGAGGGGAGAAACCCGGTTACGCCACGCGCCAGCAGCAGATCGGAGTTGGCAGCGATGGCGCCCGCGTTAGTGTCGCAATAGAGATGAACGTCAAAGCCGTGCTGAAGCAGGTCGAGCATGCCGGGGAAGAGGATCGCTCCCTTGCCATCGACTGCCTGCCAGTCGGCACCGGTCGCCTCATCGCGCGAAACCAGGCCGGCAAAGCGGTCGCCCTCGATCAAAAGGTCTTTTTGTTCAATGGCCTCCGGCGTAACGACGGCAACGCTGGTCCACCTTTGCTTGACTTGCATCTCGTGACTCATGTTAACATGTTATCATATTAACGGAGTAAGTTGGCTGTGCAAGAGAGAAGTGCTCAGGGACGATGCGTCTGCGTGACCGGATCGACGCATGGCATCGGCTACGCGATGGCGGAGGCATTCGCCAGGGCCGGCGCCCGCCTCGTCATCAATTCGCACCTTCCCGATAATGGCGCCCTCGAAAAACTGAGCGCGCTCACCGAATGCCACTTCATTCAGGCTGACCTTTCCACCGTCGAGGGGGCCCGGGGCCTGGTCGCGGAGGCAGCGGGCCGCCTGGGTTGCCTCGATACCCTGGTCAACAATGCCGGCACCTTCCGCGATGTCGACTTCGAGGACCTGGAGTCCGAGAACTTCGAACGCACCTTCGACCTGAACGTTCGCGGCTATCTCTTTGCCTCCCAGGCTTTCGTCAAGGCGCTCGGGCCGGACCAGGACAATCCGAGCATCATCTGCGTCGGCTCGACCAATTCGCTGGCGGCCGAGAAGAACAGCGTCATCTACGACACCTCAAAGGGTGCGGTGCTGATGATGATCCGCTCCATGGCAGTGACGCTGGCGCGGCGCGGCGTGCGCGTCAACGGCATCGGCCCGGGGATCGTGGAGACGCCGCTGACCCGGAAAGGTCTCGACAGCGGCGATACGCGACGCATCCTCAAGGCCCAGATTCCCATGGGCCGCATCGGCGAACCCGACGATATAGGGGAGGCCGCTGTTTTCCTTGCTTCTTCCGGCGCGCGGTATATCACGGGGCAGATGCTGTATATCGACGGCGGCATCCTGGCCAACCAGATGTCTTGGGAAGAACAACAGTGAACATGGACCTCTCTCCCCGCCACTTGCAGCTTCGCGAGATGCTGTTCCGGCGGTGGAAGACAAATGGCGCCAAAGTCGGTGACAAGATCGAATCCCAGAACGAGATCATCAAGTTCTGCGATTTCTCCCTCATCACGGTCATCAAGACCCTCAAGGACCTGGAGGCGGAGGGCGTTATTCGCCGGCAGGTCGGCAAGGGCTCGTTCCTCGTCAAGACGCCGTGGACGGAAGCCCATCACCGCATCGGTTTCTTCTATAACCGCGACATCGTGGGCGGAGGCATCTTCAACAACGAGTTCTATACCAAGCTCGTCGTCACCTTCGAGAAACGCGTGGTCTCGGACGGCCACGAATTCATCATGGGCTCGTTCACCAACGAGACGATGCCGGTGGAGATGTGGGACCGGCTGGACGGCGTGGTGCTGACCGGTCTGACCACCGACACCCGGCTCGACGACCTGGAGCGCACCTCAAGCCAGATCGCCGTCATCGACATGACGCTCAAGGGCCTCAACTACAACACCTACCGGCTCGACTTCGCCCCGGCCTTCGCCGAGATGTTCGACCGTTTCGGCAACGAGCCCAGGCGCTACCTCTACCTCAACTCCACGATTGCTTCGAGCGAGCAGGTGGCGCGCCTGGAAGCCTTCAAGGCCGCCTGCGCGGCGGCGCCGGTTCCGCAGGAACTCAAGGTCATCTCGGTGAACCAGGAAACCGGCGCCGAGGATACCAGGGCGCTCCATGACGCCATCGAGCAGTTCAAGCCGGACTTCGTGTGCGGCTACATGCATTTGAGCTGGCACGCGCGCATCCAGCAATGGAGCGACAAGCCGGTCAAGGTCTATCCCTTCGGGCTGGACGTCGACCGTGCAGGCTTCGTCGTCAATTCCGGCGACTGGATGGGTGAGGCGCTGACCTCGCTCTATGCCCACCTCGACGACCGGCAATTGCCGCCGCAGGTCTACAATTTCCCGGCCACTTTCCGGCCCTAACCACTGGTAGAAACATGCTCAAGCTCGTGAACGAGGGGGCCAGGTCGAGCCTGCCCTTCAGCCCTGGATTCATCGCGGGAGACATCATGTTCGTCTCCGGCCAGGCCTCGGTCGACCCCGAGACCGGCAAGATCATCCCCGGCACTTTCGAGGAGGAAATGCGCCGCTCGATCGCCAACCTCCAGGCGATCCTCGAAGCAGGCGGGCTCAGCCTCGACCACGTGGTGAACGTGCGCTCCTACGTCGCCGACGAGAACGACCTGGCGCTCTACAACCAGATCTACCCCGAATACTTCGCCCAGCCGGCCCCCACCCGCAGCACCATCGTGGGCGTGCTGGGCACGAAGCTCAAGTTCGAACTGGATTGCTTCGCCTATGCCAGGGCCACGCGGCAGGAGGCGGTGCGGTAGGCGGGCTAGGGGTGCGCTGAGGACTCAGCGTCTGCCGCTACCCCTCATTCGGCCCTTCGGGCCACCTTCTCCCGAGGGGGCGAAGGTTCGCGGTGGCGCGATCGCGCCAGTAACTCTACCACCTCGCCCCGTCGGGGAGAGGTCGCCGCGCAGCGGCGGGTGAGGGGAGCCACGGGCTCGTTCTCGGGGGAGTGGGTTGCTATTCCCACCCCAGCCACGGAACTTCCCCGGCCGAAGAGCCGGGGCCCACTGGGCGCTCCACTCGCGTGGCGGGGTGCAATAGGCCCCGGATCAAGTCCGGGGAAGTTCAGTGGGGGAGGATCGTTCGGCGCGGCGGTTTCTGGCGGCTCGGGGCCGACTTGGCGGGCCCAGTGTCTGCGGCTACCCCTCATCCGGCCCTTCGGGCCACCTTCTCCCCGAGGGGGCGAAGGTTCGCGGTGGCACGATCGCGCCGGTATCCCCACCTCGCCCCGTCGGGGAGAGGTCGCCGCGCAGCGCGGGTGAGGGGGAGCCACGGGCTTTGTTCTTGCGGCTCGCCTTTGCTGCCCCGTGGGAGTGGCCGGTCCGTGCCGTCGCCGCCAGCTCTGATCACAGCGGATGCCCCGCCCTCCACCCTCAGAAGAACGTCAGCACGCCATCGATGACGTTGTAGGCGTCGTCCACCACCGGCAGGAACCGCCATTTGTCGAAGGCGGTGCAGGGGTGGGAGATGCCGGAGGCGATCATGTCGCCGACGCGCCAGTCGGTGGTGGGGCCGAGGCGGACATAGGCGTGCTGGTCGTTGGTGGCGAAGACCTCGGCCTCGCCCACGTCAAGGAAGCCGGTGCCGGGACGGTAGAGCTTGAAAGGCCTGGGCAGTCCGGCATCATAGGGCACGTCGCGCTTGCCGATGGTGAGGAAGGCGAGGCCCGGCTCGGGCACGGACTGCACATAGGACCAGGCTTCCAGCGCCGGCTTGAGCTCGCTCTTCCAGTGCCGCCGCGGGTCGGCGTTGGCGGCGTCCTGGGCGGCCTTGTAGGAACCGGAATCGTTGGTGACGTAGCACCCCGAGCGCAGCAGGACACGGACAGGGATGTCGAGCGCCAGTGTCGAGAACTTGTCGGCGATGATGTCGAAATAGGAAGAGCCGCCGCCGCTGAGCACGAACTCTTCGAGACCGGCATAGTGCGCCCCGGGCAAGGCGCGCACGATGTCGAGGATGGTGTCGGCAAGCTCGGCGACCGGCTCTGTGCTCCTGTCGAGACCGGGCGCCACGCCCTCGAAGGTGGCGACGCCGGCGAAGCGGAACTTGCCGGGATCGGCGGTGGCGATGGCCGCCGAAAGCGCCAGCGCCTCGGCGGGGTTGCGCACCCCGGTGCGGCCACCCTTGACGCCGATCTCGATCAGCAGGCGGATCGGATGGTCGAGCCGGATATCGGCGAGGTGCCGCGCCATGGTTTCCAGCTGCGCAACCGAATCCACAAAGCACAGGAAATCGAAGCCCGGATCGGCATTGATCTCGCGGGCGATGGCAAGGACGTTGGTGCGTCCGACCAGCTGGTTGGCGAGGATGATGCGCGGCACGCCATAGGCCCGCATCACCTGCACCTGGCTGGCGGTGGCGGCTGTGATGGCCCAGCCGCCATTGGCCAGTTGTTCGGCAAAGATCTGCGGCGCCATCGTCGTCTTGCCGTGGGGAGCGAGGGACAGATGGTTGGTCGACAGATACTGACCGAACACCGCCGCATTGTGATCGAGCGCCGAGCGCCTGATCACCATCAGCGGCAGCGGCAGGTCCTCCCGCAGGACGTTCCAGCCCTGGCGGGCGATGTCGGAAAGGGCGAAGGGCTCGGTGCCCCCCGGAATGCCCTTGGTGCGATCGTCGAGGATCGTCTGGCGGATGGATTCGATGTTCACCGGATGTCCTCGAAGGCTGCCATCAGGTCGTCTGCATATTGGGCGAGAGCGACGACGTCCGCGCCGACACTGAGGAAGTTATACCCCAGGTCGGCATAGTCCTTGATCTGCGCCTTGCCGCAGACGGTGGCGGCGATCTTGCCGTGCCTGCGGGCAACCTCGGCGACGCGCTGGCGCGCAGCCTTGACCTCGGGCGCCTGCAACTCGCCCGGCATGCCGAGCGCCACCGAGAAGTCACCGGGGCCGAAGAACAGGCAATCCACGCCGTCGAGTTCGGCGATGGCCTCCAGGTGGTCGAGGGCCTCCGGGTCCTCGATCTGGTGGCAGACGAAGCGTTCGGTGTTGGCGGTCTTGAGGTAATCGAGGAACGAGACGCGGGTGAACTGCGCGTCATTGTTGCCGCCATCGACGGCGCGGCGACCGAGGGGCGCGAACTTGGTCATGTCGCGCACGCGCCGGGCGTCATCGATGTTGAGCACATGCGGCACCATCAGGCCGGTGGCATCGGCCTCGAGCGGGCGCGCATAGTCGCTGTAACTGCCGCGCGGCACGCGGACCAGCGTGTCGACATCGTAGAGCTTGGCGGCGCGGATCTGGTTCTCGATCTGCTCGTGGGTGGCGCTGGTGTGCTCCATACACAGCCAGAGCGCATCCGGCTGCGCGGCGGCGAAGATCTCCGCGATCTTGGCGTCCGCTATGTTGAGCTTGAGCATGCGGGCGACGCGGCCCTCGCGCACGGCGCGCAGGACCCGGCTGGGGCGCATGCGGAAGGCGGAGGCGGGGACGGCGGAATATTGCTGCTTGTCGGTCACGATCTGTGCTCGCGAAAAGGGGTTACTTGGCGGTGTAGCCGCCATCGACCGGGATATTTGCCCCGGTGATGTAGGCGGAGGCATCGGAGGCCAGGAAGACGATGGCGCCCTTGAGGTCGGTATCGTTGGCCATGCGGCCGAGCTGGGTGCGGGCGCTGTAGGCCTTGACGAACGGCTCCGGCTGGCCGCTGAGGAAACCGCCCGGCGAGAGGCAGTTCACGCGCACATTGTCCGCGCCCAGTATGCTCGCGGCCCAGCGCGTGAAGTTGAGCATGCCGCCCTTTTCGTAGAAGTAGATCGGGGAGGGATCGACGTTCATGTCGGTGCCGGCGTAGTTCGCCATCTCGACCCCGACCATGCCCATCATCGAGCCGATATTGATCACCGAGCCGGTCTTGTGCTGCCGCATGGTCTGGCCGAAGAGGTATGTGATCTTGAAGAGCGCAGAGGCGTTGACCCGCAGGCTCCTGTCGTATTCGGCAAGGTCGTGGCCCCAGCCGGATGTGGCCGAACGCGTCACCGCATTGTTGACGAGCACGTCGCAGCGGCCGTTCTCCTCGATGATCTCCCGGTGCAGGGCCTCGATCGAGGCGTCCTCGGAAAGATCGAGCGACTTGGCGATCACCTGGTTGCCGCGGGCACACTCCTCCTCGGCCACCGCCTCCAGCTTGGAGCGGTCGCGGGCGGCGATATAGGTCCTGGCGCCCGCCTCGGCGAGCGCGGCCACGATCTGCCGTCCATAGAGCCCGGCGCCGCCGGTGACGAGGGCGGTTTTGCCCTTGAGCGAAAATGCATCCATGACCGTCATGCGGCCGACTCCAGTTCGGTGAGGAGGACTTTGCGGCCGCCCTGCCGGCGGCTTTCGATGCCGGCGATGACCAGCTGCATCAGCTCGCGCGTCTCGGCCCAGGGCACGGGCGCCTGGCCGGTGCGAAGATAGGAGATGAAGGATTCGAGCTGCGTCTTGAACGAGTAGTAATTGTCGAAGAACTTGATCTGCGCGCTGGCCTTGCTCCCGGCCAGCGTCATCAGCCCGAAGCCGCCATAGAGGTCCGAGATCACCGAGAGCACGACATTTGTGCCCGACTTGTGGTTGAGGTGGACGATGTTGGAGCCCGGCTCGCCGATGGTCTGCACCGAGAGGAAGCCGGGCCCGAGGATCGGGTACATGGCTTCGAGCGCATGGATGCCGTAGGCCTCCCAGCTCTTGGCCATGGTGACGGTGAGGAGGCGCAGGTCGCCGAATTCGTAGGTCGAGCCGTGATAGGGCTGGAATTCCTTGCAGAAGCGCATGGCCGACGACGAGATGATCGGTTTGCCCTCCGCGATCCAGCGATCGAAGGTGGCCAGGTCCTCGCGGCCGATGCAGAGCGGCTTGTCCACGAAGATCGGAATGCCTGCCTCCACGAACGGCCGGCAGCGCTCGACATGCTCCTCGCCCTTGTCGGTAGCCACGAAGACGGCGTCGACATGACCGATGACGTCCTCGGGACGCGCGACGACATTCTCGATGCCCGCCACCTGCGCCACCATCGGCGCTTCCTCGGGCTTGTCGGTCCACACATGGGTGACCTCGGCGCCGGGAATGCCGAGCGTCGAGACCGGCTGCTTGCCGATATAGTCGCGGATGGCCGGGTAGGGGCAGCGCGACAGGGCGTCGGCGTCGTAGCGCCCGTTGATGATGATGCTCCAGGAATAGGGATGGCCATTGCCCTCCACCATTCCCAGCATGGCAAGGCGCAGCGGCTTGTCGCCGAAGGGTTTGAGGCTCATCGCGGTCACCATGCCGTCCAGCCGCCATCGACAGGCAGGACCTGGCCGGTGACGTAGCTGGCGGCTTCAGAGAGAAGGAACATCGTGGGCCCGGCGGTCTCCGCCTGCCGGCCGATGCGGCCGAGCATCGTGGAGGCGGCGAGCGTCTCGGTGAAGGCCGGCGCGTCGGCGACGGTCTTGTCGTGCGGGAAGGGGCCGGGGGCTACAGCGTTGACGCGGATGCCGCGCGGGCCGAAATGGCTGGCCATGTAACGCACAATCTGCACGAGGCCGGCCTTGCCCGCGCCGTACTCGATGGGGTTGGGCGCCATCGGGTGCGGGTAATTGGCCGGCTTGGGCGCCACCAGGCCGTACATCGAGGCGAACATCACCATGGCACCGCCATCGGGCATGTGCCGCGCCGCTTCCCGCGCGAGGATGAAGGAGCCGGTGAGGTTGAGCCTGTTGGCGCGGTCGAAATCGGCGGCCGTCAGGTCGTCGAACCGCTTTCCGGTCGAGCCGAACGTGGCGTTGACGACACCCCAGAGCGGACCGCGCTCGGCGCAGGCCTGCACGCAGCGCAGGGTCGAGATTTCGTCTCCAATGTCGATCGGATGGCTCCAGACATCGGCGCCGGTCGCGGAGGAGATTTCCGCCACCGCCTGCTCCATGCGCTGGGCGTTGATGTCGGCTATGCAGACCCGCGCGCCCGAACGCGCCGCCAGTTCGCAGATCGGCGCGCCGAGATAGCCGGCGCCCCCGGCCACCAGGATAGTCTTGTCCTTGAGATCGAACATGGGTCTTACCTCGCGATCGCAACGATGCGCTTTTCCAGCCAGGATTCCTTGGCCGCCAGCGCGATGAGAAGGTTGAGCCGCGCGTCTTCGAGCGTGGCGAGATCGCACGGCTTGCCCTCGAGGGCGTCGAGCAGGGCATTGGCCTGCATGGCGAACCGTTCCTGGTGCGCCTCGACCGGCACCAGTCCGGCCATGAAATCGTGCTCCTCGGACCACTTTCCGCTGTCGTCGTCGGTGAACCTGAGCACCGAATGATCGATCAGGAGGTTGCCGTCGGTGCCGATGAACTCGAAGGTTGCCGCGTTGCGCTTCTGGAACTGGTTGATGGTGACGTTGGCCATCGCGCCGCTCTCGAAGCGGATGGTGACCAGGCAGGTGTCTTCCGTGTCGGTGCCTTCGAGCACCATGCGGTCGTACATGCAGGTCACGTCGGTCGGCCGCCCCATCAGCCAGATCAGGAGGTCGAAGAGGTGGCTCGCCGCATCGAGGATGGCGCCGCCGCCCATCTCCGGGCGGGCATAATAGGTGCGCTGGAAGTCCGGACGGTATTTCGGGAATTCCTGCGAGGTATTGAGATAGGCGAGCTTGAGCACGCCGATCTTGCCGCCAGCGATCTGGTCGTGAAGCGTGCGGAACTCGTTGGCGACGCGGCGGATATAGCCGACTCGGGCAAACAGGCCCTTTTCTTCGACCAGCGCGCAGACCTCGTCCACGCCTTCCATGGTCACCGATAGCGGCTTCTCCACGAGGAACGGCAGGTCGGCCTCGGCGCAAACCCGCATGATGGCCACATGCGTATGCGCGGGTGAGCAGATCACTGCCAGATCGAAGCTCGACAGGTCCGCGTCATTGAGGCGGTCGTAGGATTCGGTGATACCGAACTCGTCGCTGACGCCCTGTCGGCGGCCTGCATCCGGCTCGATGATGGCGAGCGCCGCGCGTCCCGTCTTGAGGAATCCCTTGATGTGTCGACGGCCGATCCCTCCCGAGCCGACGATCAGAACCCTGCGCATGCACTTCCCTCGCAATCCACGCCGTGCAGCCCAAGGTGGTTTACCGATTGCTGCTTGACTCGGCAAAAGAACATGTTGTTATGTTAATGATATAGCTTGCGGTGTCAACGACGGTTCAGCGTCTCAGGTCTGGGTTAGGGGGTTACGGAATAACGCTGACAAAACAATGCATTGATAAGATCTTGCGACGACCTTTCGGCGCAATTCATCCAAGGACACTCTGGCGCGATACGCTTTGTTTGTCGACCGATATACGCAGTATGGTCGACCAAAATTCGACAACTAGACACCAAAATGAATATGTGGTTGCGTGAAAGGCGTGGGGAAACATCATGAGGGCTATCGGTGACGACAGTTCTGACCGCGTCAGATATCGCGAAGGCATTGGCCGCCGACGTTCACGAGGGGGAGTTGAGGGCAGGGGACATGTTCCAGTCGGAACGTGAGCTCTGCATGCGGTTCGGCGTGGGGCGAACCGTGGTTCGCGAGGCCATGACCATCCTGCAGGGGATGAAACTAGTCGATCACTCCAAGGGCAAGCGCCCGCGGGTGGTGTCGCCGACACTGACTCAGGTCATGGATTCCGCCAGCGAGGCGGCGCAGTTCTTCTTCCTCGATAATGAAGGCAAAGCGCACCTGGAGCAGGCCCGCCTGTTCCTGGAAACCAGCATGGTTCGCTATGCGGTGGTGCACGCCACCAACGCGCAGATCGCCAAGATGGTGAGTGCCATAGAGGAGGCGGATGCGGTGCTGGCCGACGGTGAGGCCTTCCGCGACGCGGATTCGCGCTTCCATCGCGCCCTGACCGAAGTGCCCGGCAATCCGATCTTCGTGGCTCTGCACGACACGTTCGTCGAGCGCCTGATGAAGAACCGTCCGGTCAAGGATGACGTGGAGTCGCACAACCGGCGCTCCAACAACGAACACAAGGAGGTCGTGTCGGCGATCCTGAGCAAGGACAGCGACAAGGCCGTCGAAGTCATGACCCGTCACCTGACGCGCAACTACGGCGTCTATTTCCAGCAGGCGCTGGGTCGGGTCGGCGCACTCAAGGCGAACTGAGACAGAAAGGGGCAGGGCAGCAAGCACAAGGAGGGCCACATGGGCGGCGCGCAGGGAAGCGGCCGTCACTCCGCCGGTGCCGAGGGGCAGGACGCGGGGTCGCCCGATCAAGACACGTCAAACAGACTACAAAGGGATAGGGAATGAAGAAGAAGATTCTTGCGGCGGCAGCCGCAATCCTGTTGCAGACCGCATCCATCATGCCGGTTCTTGCGCAGGCAACCAACAGCAACCCGCTGTCCGACGTACGCGTGCGTCAGGCCATCGCCTACGCCATCGACATGGACACGATCGTCGACACGCTGCTCGAGGGCAAGGCCATTGCCGCCGTCGGCCTGCTGCCGAACGGCCCCTACAAGCCGAACGATCTGAACCCCTATAAATACGATCCGGAAAAGGCCAAGGAGCTTCTCAAGGAAGCCGGCTGGGATTCCAACCGTGAACTCGACCTCGTCTATTACTACAAGGACCAGGTTACCGCTGACATGATGGCCGCCTTCCAGGCGTACCTCGCCGATGTCGGCATCAAGATGAACTATCGCCTGCTCGAAGGCGACGTGCCGGCCCAGCTGAGCACCGTACCCAAGGACCCCGTGAACGGCCCGTCGGCCGTCAAGTGGGACCTGGCCTATGGCGCGCTCGCCGCCCTGGCTCTCCAGGAATACTACAACCGCTACGAGACCGGTAAGTCCGCCTACCTCCCGGGCACCCCGGAGATGGATAAGCTGATCGTCGACATCAATGCGAGCGCCGATCCGGCCGTGCAGATGCCGGCGTTCCACGCCATCGAGAAGTTCGAGAACGAACGCGTCGATCTCGTGCCGCTCTACTACCAGCAGCTCTTCATCTACCAGAGCGACCGCGTGGATCGGAATGGCGGCGCCTACGGCAACGAGCAGTACAGCTACGACTGGGGCATCACCAACTGGACGGTGAAGCCCGACGCCGAAGGCAAGAAGACGCTCTACACCAATACCGGCCCGGCCCAGTTCTTCGAGCAGCCCTGGCTGAACCTTGGCAAGTTCATCCATAACAAGATCGTCTTCGACAAGCTGATCTCCGCCGACGGCAACCTGACCCCGAAGGCCGGCCAGCTCGCCGAGACCTACAACGTGAGCGAGGACGGCAAGACCGTCTCCTTCACGCTGCGCGACGGCATCACCTGGCATGACGGCGAGCCGATCACGGTCAACGACGTGGCCTGGAGCATCGAGACTGCGGTAAAGATCCCCAACATCCACCCGGTGGTGTCGGCGACGTTCCTGGCCATCGAGGGCGCCAAGGACTTCGTCGACGGCAAGGCCCAGCACATCTCGGGCATAAAGGCCGACGGCAAGACCATCACGCTCAGCTTCGCCAAGGCCGACCCGAACGTGCTGCTGACCTTCAGCCAGTTCGCGCCGCTCCCGGCCAAGTACTTCGAAGGCGTCGACCCGCTGCAGATCCAGCAGTCGCAGTTCTGGCAGAAGCCGATCGGCTCCGGCCCGTTCAAGGTAGAGGAAGTCAAGATGAACGACTTCGTGACCTTCGTTCCCTACGACAAGTATTACGGCGGCGTCGCCCAGATCGACCAGATCGTGGCTCTCCCGAGCGACGACAACGATCCGAACCTGGTCAAGAACGCCTCCGCCCACCGCCTCGACTTCGGCTACACCAAGAATACCGGTGACGTGGCCGCCCTCGAAGGCATGGACTTCATGAAGGTAACGCCTGCGGACATCCCCTATACCCGCATGCTCTGGATCAACCAGTACCCGAAGGAATAGCCGGCTCCTGACCCCGGCCGGTGCCGCGGTAACTCCCGCCGCGGCACCTTCTTCCAAGAGGCGAGGCTTCCATATTGCTCAGCTACATCCTACGGCGCGTGCTGCTGCTCATACCGATGGCCCTGGTGATCAGTTTCCTGGTCTATCTCGGCCTCGAGATCACTCCCGGCGACCCGGTTTCCTACATGATCCCTCCGGACATGTACGGAAGCATGGACCCCGAGCGGCTCCAGGCGCTGCGTGAATCACTGGGACTAGGCCAACCCTTTATCGTGCGCTACGGCATCTGGCTGTGGGGCGTGCTGCACGGCAATTTCGGTTACTCGATGTCGGGTGGCGTTCCGATCTCCACCATCGTCGCCGACCGCCTTCCGGCAACGATCGAGCTCTCAGGCATCGCCCTCGTGCTCTCCACAATCGTCGGCTGCGTGCTCGGCACCATCAGCGCGCTCCGTCGCGGCTCCGGCACCGACAACAGCCTGACCGTGGTGGGCATGCTCGGCGTCTCTATCCCCGAATTCTTCTTCGGCCTCGTCGCCATCCTCATCTTCGCGCTCAACTTGCAATGGCTGCCGGTAGGCGGCCGCACGCTGCCTGGCTACGTCACCTTCTGGGATCGACTGCCGCATCTGGTGATGCCGGCGCTGGTCCTCTCGGTGACCATGACCGCCGGCGTCATGCGATATGCGCGCTCCTCGATGCTGGATTCGCTCAACAAGGAATTCATCCGCACCGCCCGCTCCAAGGGCCTGCCCGAATGGCGCGTCAACCTGCTGCACGGCTTTCGCGTGGCGCTGACCCCGGTGATCGTCCTCATCGGCTTCCGCCTGCCGGTACTGATCGGCGGCTCGGTGGTCATCGAGCAGGTGTTCCAGTGGCCCGGCATCGGCAACGAATTCGTCGCCGCCGTGCGCTCGCAGGACTATCCGCTGGTGATGATGATCGCGCTGCTCTCGGTGGTCGCCGTGCTGCTCGCCAGCCTCATCGTCGACGTCCTGACCGCGCTGATCGATCCGCGCGTCCGCCTGGGCCGGTGAGGAATATCCATGACTGACAACACCATCACCCAACGCCGCCGCACCCGTCTCGACCGGCAGTTCGACCAGATCCGCGCCCGCGAGGAAGCGGGGCTCAACAGCCACGCCAGGGGCTCGCGCTTCGTGCGCAAGTTCATGAACAACAAGCTGGCCGTGTTCGGGCTCGTCGTCTTCGCCATCATCGTCCTGGCCTCGATCCTGGCGCCGATCCTGACGCCCTGGGATCCCCAGAAGATCAACCTGCGCGCCATCCTCAAGCCGCCTTCCTGGGAGCACTGGTTCGGCACCGACAAGACCGGCCGCGACGTCTTCGCGCGCGTGCTCTACGGCGGCCAGATCTCGATCCTGGTCGGCCTGGGCAGCGCGGTGGCCTCGGCGATCATCGGGGTCGTCATCGGCTGCTACACGGCCTATGTGGGCGGCTGGCTCGACACCATCGCCATGCGCGTCTCCGAGATCTTCATGTCGTTCCCGCAGATCATCCTGGTGCTGCTGCTGGTGGCCATTGCCGGCCAGTCGCTGGCTAACCTGATGATCATCTTCATCCTGACCGGCTGGGGCGGCATCTATCGGCTCGCGCGCGCCCGCATGCTGTCGCTGCGCGAGGAAGAATACGTGCAGGCGCTACGCAGCTTCGGGCTATCGACCCCGCTCATCGCCTTCAAGCACATCCTGCCCAACGCGCTCGGGCCGATCATGGTCAACGTGACGCTGAGCACGGCGGCCTTCATCCTTCAGGAAGCCGGCCTGAGTTTCCTTGGCCTGGGCGTGCCGATGGGTACTCCGACCTGGGGCAACACCCTCAACGTCGCGCAGGACCTTCGCGTGCTGCAGAACAATTGGTGGATGTGGCTGCCGGTGGGCGCGGTGATCTCGCTCTTCGTGCTCTCGGTCAACTTCATCGGCGACGGCCTGCGCGACGCCACCGACCCGACCCAGCAGGGATAACGCTCATGGCTCAGAACCACGACGTCGCCCTGACGGTAAACGGGCTGAAAACCTTCATGTACACCAACAAGCGCTGCAACAAGGCGGTGAACGGTGTCTCGTTCCAGATCAAGAAGGGCAAGACCCTGTGCATCGTGGGCGAAAGCGGCTGCGGCAAGAGCGTCACTGCCTCGGCGGTAATGCAGCTCCTGCCCACGCTCTCGCGCATCGAGGAAGGCGAGATCATCTATCACGCCGATCGCGGTGACATCCGCATCGACCAGCTCCCCCGCAACGGCCGCCAGATGCGCGCCATTCGCGGGGCCGAGATGGCCATGATCTTCCAGGATCCGATGACGGCGCTGAACCCGGTCTACACGGTCGGCTTCCAGATCATCGAGAACCTCAAGTACCACACGGCGCTCAAGGGCCGGCTGCTCAGGGACAAGGCCATCGACCTGCTGCGCTCGATGGGCATTCCGCTGCCGGAGCGGCGCGTCGACGAATTCCCGCACCGCTATTCGGGCGGCATGCGCCAGCGCGCCATGATCGCCATGGCCATGGCCTGCAACCCCAAGATCCTGATCGCCGACGAGCCGACCACGGCCCTCGATGTCACCATCCAGGCGCAGATCTTCGAACTCATGGACCGTCTCAAGAAAGAGCACGGCACCGCCATCATGCTGATCACCCACGACATGGGCGCGGTGGCCGAACTGGCTGACGACGTGGCCGTGATGTACATGGGCAATATCGTGGAAGCGGGCAATGTCGACGAGGTGCTGCGCAATCCCGTCCATCCCTATACGCGCGCCCTCCTGGCCTCGATCCCCGTGCTCGGCCGCGGCAGGAACCAGGACATCCAGGCCATTCCCGGCTCGACGCCCGACCCGTTCGACCGCCCGACCGGCTGCCAGTTCGCGCCTCGCTGCGCCTTTGCCAGCGATGTCTGCGCCGCCATGCCGGACGAGACCTTCGTCACCGATACCCACCGCGTCATGTGCTGGCGCTACGAGGAGTTCGCCCATGCAGCAGCACAATGAAGACGACGTGATCCTGCGCCTGCGGGACGTTAAAGTGCATTTCCCGCTCAAGGGCGGCTTCATGCAGAAGACCACCGCGCACGTGAAGGCGATCGACGGCGTCAATCTCGACGTCTATCGCGGCGAGGTGCTGGGGCTGGTGGGAGAGAGCGGCTGCGGCAAGACCACGCTCGGCAAGACCATCCTCCAGCTCATCCACGCCACCGACGGCGAGATCACCTATCGCTCGACCGACGACCAGGAAACCGACCTCACCAAGCTCAAGGACCACGAGCTTTTCCCGTATCGCAAGCGCCTGCAGATCGTCTTCCAGGACCCCCATTCCTCGCTGAACCCGGCTTTCACCATCTTCGGTTCGCTCGAGGACCCTCTCAAGAAATACGGCATCAAGTCGCGCGAGGAGCGCCGCAAGATCATCGGCGACCTGCTCGAGGCGGTGAACATGCGGCGCGAATACATGGACCGCTTCCCGCATGAGTTCTCGGGCGGCCAGCGCCAGCGCATCGGCATTGCCCGCGCGCTTTCCATCGAGCCGGAACTGATCATCTGCGATGAGGCGGTGAGCGCGCTCGACGTCTCGATCCAGGCGCAGGTCCTGCAACTGCTGATGAAGCTCAAGCAGGAAAAGAACCTCACCTACATCTTCATCACGCACGACCTGTCGGTCACCGAATATATCTGCGACCGCATCGCGGTGATGTATCTGGGCCGGATCGTGGAACTTTGCGCGTCCGAGGATCTCTACGCCCGGCGCCTCCATCCCTACACGCAGGCGCTGCTCTCGGCCATTCCGGTGGCGGATCTCGATAAGCAGACCAAGCGCATCGTGCTCGAGGGCGACGTGCCGAGCCCCGTCAATCCGCCCAGCGGCTGCCCGTTCCACCCGCGCTGCCAGTTCCGCAAGGACGTGTGCTCGCAGGTCGAGCCGAAGCTCAAGCGCTACCGGATCGACGGCCGCGACCATTACGCCGCCTGCCACCTTATAGACCTTCCCGAGGCTACGCCCGACGCGGCGTGAGCCTCCATTCCTGGAGCCATTGATGCCTGCCTTCGCTATCAAGAACATCACCGGTGTGATCCCGGCGATGGTGACCACGTTCGATGAGAACGAGAACTTCGACGAGGCGCGCATGCGCGCCGCGGTGCGCTTCCTCATCGACAGGAAGGTGCACGGCCTCTACCTCACCGGCAGCACCGGCGAGAGCTTCATGATGTCGCCCGAGGAGCGCAAGCGCGTCGTCGAAGTCGTGGTCGACGAGACCGCCGGCCGCATCCCGCTCATGGCCCATGTCGGCGCCATCAGCACCAAGCTGACCGTAGAACTGGCCCAGCATGCAGAGGAAGCCGGCATCGACGCCATTTCCTCGGTGCCGCCCTTCTACTGGGGCTTCTCGCAGGACCAGGTCTACAATTACTACAGCGACGTTACCGGCTCCACGAGCCTGCCGATGATCGCCTACAACGTGCCGCTGGCCGGTCTCTTCGGCTTCGACATGATCAAGCGCCTCTCGACCATCAAGGGGCTGGCCGGCATCAAGTACACCGCCACCACCCATTTCGAGATCATGCGGATCAAGGAAGAAATCTCGAAGGACTTCATCGTCTATTCGGGCGCTGACGAAATGGCGATGTCGGGCTTGAGCTTCGGCGCCGACGGCATCATCGGCTCGTTCTACAACCTCATTCCGGAAGTCTTCATCGCGCTCGACGCGGCCGTGAAGGCTGGCGACATGGAAGCGGCCAGGCAGTTCCAGGAAACTGCCAATGCCATCATTTTCTTTTCGCTGCCGCGCAACCCGATCGCCGCCATCAAGCGCGGCATGGCCTGGATGGGCGCCGATGCCGGCCTCTGCCGCAGCCCCTTCGGCAATTTCGACAAAGCGGGCGAAGAGGAACTCAAGGCCGGGTTCCGCAAGCTTAAGGCCGAACGCAAGCTCGAAGGCGTCGCCTTCCTCGACGCGATCTGAGGCGGCGATGAAACTCGTTCCGCTGACGCCCGGCGCCGCCGAACCCTTCGCCTATTCTGTCCGAGCCATCGGAGGGAAGGCTACAGAGGCGCCACTGGTTGCAGAGGTTGGAGACGTGCCCGGTCGGCACGTCTTTACGGTGCTTGCACCACAACCTGTGCCGCCCGATGCGATCGAACTCACCTTTCTCGAGCGACACCCTCATTCCACCCAGACGTTCCTGCCGATCAAGGTTGGGCGCTGGTTGGTCGTCGTTGCCCCGAAATTGCCCACCGGCGCGCCCGACCTAGATGGTGTGGAGGCTTACCTCGCTGGGCCGGGCGATGCCATCTGCATAGCCCGGGACGCCTGGCACGCCGGGCTGACCGTGCTCGACGAACCGGCAGAGGTCGGAATGCTGATGTGGCGCTCTGACAAGGGCGACGACGGCGTCGTCTTCAATCTCGACAAGCCTATCCGGCTTAAGATCTGAGAGACGGGAGCGCTTTTAAGTCGCTTTATAAACGGCGTTTTTCTTCTGGCGGTACCTTGCATCCGTGATGAACTCCCGAAATATGCGCGGGTCTATTCTTGCTTGGATATCGAAGTGACCGATTCTACGACTAAGCGGGTTGCCAGCAACTCGTACGAAAAGAAAGCCCGCGCGACACTGCTCCTGGCGCTTGTTGCCTCGGCCGCCGGGGGCGGGTGCACGACCCTGGGCACAGGGACCTCTACGTCGCCGCTTCTGGAGGATAACATGCCTTCCTCGCTCATCGAGCGCAGCGACACTCCCAAGCCGGTACAGATTTACGTCTAATTCGACGAACCGACGCCGCTAGTGTTTCGTATTGCGAGACGCGCGTTCCTTTACAGGAAATGCGCGTTTTGCTTCCCTTCAGGCGACATTGCGATGGAGGGTTCGCCGATGGGCGAGAAACTGAATTTCGATAGATCGGCCAAGGTTATTGCGGAGAACTCCAGGTTCGTGGCGGGCGGGGTTAACTCCAACTTCCGTCTCGGAATGCAGCCGGGGCCGCTCGTCTTCGAACGCGGGGAGGGGCCCTACCTCTTCGACGTCGATGGCAACCGCCTGATCGACTACTATTGTGGAATGGGCGCAATGGTCCTCGGCCACAATCCCCTGGGCGTGCGCCAGGCGGTCAAAGATCAGGTCGATCGAGGCATTCTCTTTGCGGGGCAGGCGCCCATCGAGTTCGAAGCCGCCCGCATCATCTGCGAGCGCATCCCTTCGGCCGAGCGCATTCGCTTCGGCTCATCTGGCTCGGAGGTAGCGCAGGCAGCGATGCGCCTTGCACGGGCCGCCACCGGCCGTCGAACGATCGTCAAGTTCGAAGGCCATTACCACGGTTGGTTCGACAATATCCTCTGGTCCACCGCGCCCGCACTCGATGTGGCAGGGCCGGAAGGGGCACCCACGGCCGTTGGTGGGAGCAAGGGGCAGGATCCGTCCGAAGCGGCTGGCCTTTCGATCCTGGGCTGGAACGATTTGGCTGCCGTGGAGGCCCGCCTCGCCAAGGGTGACGTGGCTGCAGTTTTCATGGAAGCGGCAATGTGCAATCAGGGCGCAATCTCCCCGGCACCGGGATATCTCGAGGGCGTCCAGGCGGCTTGTCGCAAGCACGGTACGCTTCTGATCTTCGATGAGGTAATCACCGGCTTCCGCCTAGGGCAGGGCGGTGCCCAGAAGCTCTTCGGCGTGACGCCCGATATCTCCATCTTCGCCAAGGCTATTGCCAACGGTTTTCCGGTTGCCGCGATCGCCGGTCGCGCCGACCTGATCGACATGTTCGCCACCGGCGGCGTTTTGCATGGTGGAACGTTCAACGCGCAGCCCGTCGCGATGGCAGCGATGATCGGAACCCAACAGGGCCTCACGGGCGAGCACCACGAGCGCACTTCCGTTTTCGGTGATCGTCTCCAGGCTGGCATCCGCGATATCCTCAAGGAGGCAGGTATCAAGGCCCAGGTTACCGGCTTCCCTTTGATGTTCCATGTTGCCTTCGGCTTGGAGGCTCCGGCCCGTAACTATCGTGAGATGGCCCGGTCCGACAAGAAAGGCTACAGCCTCTTCGCGCTCGCGTTGCTCCAAAGAGGCGTGCGCGTGCTTGAACGCGGTGCCTGGTTCGTCTCCTCCGAACATAAAGATGACGTGGTCGACGCCACCCTTGAAGTCGTCCGCGATGCTGCCCGTGAGGTCGCCCCCAAAATCGGCTGATCGGAAGGCTCAGATCCGGCGGTTCCCTGCCGCCGGATCTTCATGCGCGGCAATTGCACCGTTGCCGCGCTTTCCGGCATTGGTCTTGAAGTTGAAGTCTACTTCAATGAGTGCCTGCTTGATTTCCTCACCCAGCGCCGGGGTATAGCGGGTAGCAGGTACGGACACACTCACGGCCGCCACGACGCGTCCGTCGATGAAGACCGGTACGCCGATGCACACCACGCCATCATCGTTTTCCTCGAGGTCAAACGCCACTCGCTCGTGCCGAACCTCTTCAATCAGCGCAGCCAAGGTTTCCCGCGTTATCCCTGATCTGGTGGTCGTGCGCGACTTGAGATTGGCGCGATGAACCAGTGCTTCGCGGTGGGGGGCGGTCAACTGCGCGACGATGGCCCGACCGAGCGCCGTCGAATGAAAGGTGTCCCGCGTACCAGCCGGCACGCGCCATGCCAGCGGCCGCTGCGCTTCCAATACCGCGACGTAGTAGACGAACTGTCCTTCGAGCACGCCAAGGTTGATCGTTTCGTTGAATTTGGAATGCAGCGCCTTCATCAACGGCAGAGTCAGCATCTTGATGTCTTCCTGGCGCGCGTTGCGGCTGAGGTAGGCCATCTGGCTGGTCAGGTAATAGTCGCTGCTATCGGTCAACTGGTTCACGTATCCAAGGCCCACCAGCGTCTGGAGAATGCGGAACAGCGTCCCCTTGGGAAGGGCCGTCTCTTTGGCGATCTGTCGCAAGGGGGCCGGCTCGGCCATGTCAGCCATGATCTCGAGCACATGGAACGCCTTCACGAGCACGCCGATCGCGCTATCCTCGCGTTCCTTGCCTTCTGACTGGCCCAAGTTTGCCTCCCGACTGGTGAATGCTGGGAAGGTTGCGCGATCTTAGGGAAGGCGTCAACGGGTTTCGCTAAGCGATCCAGCCATCTCACATGGCAGAACGATCCGCCGATACACGTCCAGCCTGAACGTTGATTACCCGGTCGTAGTTTGCCGGAACCTGGGCGTGGGTGATGACGATTGTGGTCTTGCCGGCCGTGATCCGGGGGAGGTCGGCAAGGAAAGCGGATTCCGTTTCTGCGTCGAGGCCGCTGGTAGGTTCATCGAGCACGATGACCGAGGCGTTCGAGAGCAGGGTGCGGGCAAGGCACATCCGGCGGGCCTGGCCGGACGAAAGCGTCTTGCCGGCTTCGCCCAGCATAGTGTCGAGCGCACGGGGCAGGGAGCGGACGAAGTCGCCCAGGTGCACCGCATCCAGAGCCTGCCAGAGCGCTTCGTCGCTGGCATCGTTCCGGCCGATGAGCAGGTTGGCGCGGATAGTGTCGTGGAAGACTGGGGCGTCCTGGGTCATTAGCGCCACGCGCCGACGCAGGTCGGCCAACGCCACCGTACGGATGTCCACGCCGTTAAGGCGCACCCGACCGGCCTGGGGATCCACCAGCCGCAGCAGCAATTGCGCGATCGTCGACTTGCCAGAACCGCTCGGTCCACGGATCGCCACGCAACTGCCATCGGCGATGCCGAGGTTCACCCGCGACAGCACCCGTCGCCCCGGCCCATAGCCGAAGCTAACCCCTTCGAGGCTCATTGCGCCGCCGTCAGGGATGGGGCGGGGGGCGCCGGGATCGGTCACAGCGGGTTCCATCGTGGCAAGCTCCTGCAGGCGCTCAGCTGCGGCCGCCGCGCTTGCGAGACGTGCCGCGCTGCGCACGAGCATCGCGCAGGCTTCAAAACTGGCGATCACCGCCAGCAGTAGGCCTGCCATCAACGGTCCGCCGATACTGCCGGCTTCCAGGGCGGCGAGCCCCGCCACGAGCGTACCAATGGTCGCAATCGCCATCGAGCCTTGTACTGCGCCGGCAGCGAGCGTGCCGTGAAAGCCCAGCCTGCGGCGCGCCCGCGCGAGATCCCCTGCCGCCGCCTCGATCTGGTCGCGGGCACTTTGGGTTTCGCCGAAGATCACGAGGTCCTGCTGTCCCTCGATGCTATCGAGCGCGACACCGCGCAGGCGCCCACTCGCGGCCACGACCTCGGCGCCGGTGCGCCGCGAGGCTGCCACCAGAAGCACCGGCACCCCGATTGCTGCGCCAGCAAAAGCGAGCGCGTAGACCAGCGCTGCCCCGGGCAGCAGGAAAGCCAGCAGCGTCGTCATTGCGACTCCCGCGAGCACTGCCGTGCTGATGGGGCCCAGCGCCACCAGGAACACCGTGTCGAGCGCCTCGACGTCACCCAGCAGGCGGCTCACCAGGTCGCCGCGTCCAAGCCGCCGGCCAAGAGGGGCCAAGGGGAAGAGTCTGGCGAATAGCCACTGGCGCAGGTCGGAAAGCAGCTTGAGCGTGGCGTCGTGGCCCGAGAGCTTCTCTCCGTAGCGCGAAAGGATGCGGATGAAGGACAGGCCACGCACGCCAGCCGAGGGCGCAAAAAGATTGAATGCGGCGCCTGCCGTGCTCAGCGCGGCTGCCGTCAGGAACCAGCCCGATAGGCCGAGCAGCGCCGTGCCGGCTGCAAGCGTTACGAGCGAGAGCACGAGGGTCAGCGTCAGCGGCCCTTTCAGGCGCACGAAGAGCGGCAGGAATGCGAAAATGGCCCTCATGCTGCACCCCTTCCGTCTGTTCGGACCCGCGCCGGTCGGATCGTCGGCAGCAGCTTGCCGCCCGCCAGCCGAAAGACTTTGTCCATGCGTGCCGCCACGAACCGCGAGTGCGTGGCCACGACCAGCGTGCGGCCCTGCGCGAAGTCGAGCAGACCGTCGAGGACCAGCGCCTCCGTCTCGGGGTCGAGATGGGCCGTCGGTTCATCCAGAAGCATGAGGCCGGGGTCGCGCAGGTAGAGCCGGGCGAGGGCCACGCGCTGGATTTCCCCGCCGGACAGTCCCAGACCATCCTCGCCCAGGCGCGTCTCCAGTCCCTCAGGCAGCAGTCGGGCGAAGTCGGTTACCCGCGCGCGCTGGGCCGCCAGGGTTACGGCCGTGTCGCAGGCGCCGCGCCGGCCCAGCCGGATGTTGTCCGCAAGGCTGCCGGCGAAAATGCGTGGCCGCTGGTTCAGCATGGCCATCCGCTGCCGCAATCGGCCTTCGCCGATGTCGTTGAGCGGGGCGCCATCGATGGCGATCTCGCCCGTCGCGGCGCGTAGCCGGCCGATCGCTTCAAGGAGAGTGGATTTGCCGATCCCGCTTTCGCCCAGGATCGCGATCCGCGTCCCAGGAGCGACGTCAAGCGCAAGGCCTTCGATGACCGTTCGTCCCTGTGGCGTTTTGACCGTCAGCCCCTCGATCGCAAGCTTGGCCGCGCCTTCGTGGCGCAGCGGCGGGTTGTGGTACAGGGCAACGAGTGGAGTTGCATCGGGAAATCCCTCGGCCTGATTGGCAATTTCGGCGGCCGCGGCCTTGGCGGCGGCACGGTCGTGATAGTGGGCGGCCATCAGGCGCAGCGGCTGGTAGACCTCCGGTGCCAACAGCAGGCAGAAGAGGCCGGCCTGAAGCGTCAGTTCGGTGCCCCGCAACGTCACCAGATCAAGGAACGTGAGCCCGATATAAAGAGCCACGCCCGCCACTCCGAGTGCGGCGAAGAATTCGAGCACTGCCGAGCTGAGAAAGGCGATCCGCATCACTCGCATCGTACGCACGCGCAATTCTTCCGAAGCCGCCCGCGCTCCCGCCACCTCGGCGTCCTCTCGCCCGAAGAGCTTGAGGGTAACGAGCCCGCGCAGCCGGTCGGCGAAGCGGCCACCCAACCTGTTGAGGGCCTGCGCCTGGGCTTTGCTCGCCGCCTCGGCGCCCCACCCCGCCAGCGCCATGAAAACGGGGATGAGGGGCGCCGTCACGAGCAGCAGCAACCCCACGATCCAGTCGACAGGCATGACCACCACGGCGAAAGCCAGAGGCAGCATGGCGGCCTGCACGGCAGCCGGCAGGTAACGCACGAAGTAGCCTTCGAGCGCGTCCACCTGGTCGACCACCGTCCCAGACAGGGCACCGGAACTGCGCCCGGCGAACCAAATGGGCTCGCGCATGAGCATCTGTGCTGCAAGCCCGCCGCGTATCTTGAGCTTGATGGCTTCCCCTGAGTTGACGGCCAGCATCTCGCCGGCCATCGCCAGGGCGATGCGAGCGGTGAGCAGAGCGCCGAAAATGGCGATATCCATGCCCAGCAAAGCCAGTGGTCGGTGATCGATGATGGCGCCATGAAGCACACCGGCGAGCACATAGCATTGCGCCACCAACAGGGCTCCACTGAGCAGGGGCAGAGCGATGGCCACCCGCAAGCCTGCGCCGCCATCCGCCACGCACTTGCCTAGCCAGCGCGACGCCGCCCGTTCGGTAGATTCGACCATTGTGGTGCCCTTCGGAGTACAGGCGCACCTAGACTCATTATTTCGGCCTCCGCCTTGATCTGGATCAAGGAAACGGGCCTTGCCCTCGGCTAGCCGAGTGGGGCCGGCGCATTGTCGGCACAACGCGAGGCTGAGTCCCCCCATGGTCGATCCGATCGTCGTCGATCTGTCCCGTCTGCAATTTGCGGCGACAGCGATGTACCACTTCCTGTTCGTGCCGCTGACCTTAGGGTTGGCATTCCTGCTTGCCATCATGGAAAGCGTCTACGTCATGACCGGCCGCCCTATCTGGCGATCGATGACGCTGTTCTGGGGCGTGCTGTTCGGCATCAACTTCGCCATGGGCGTGGCCACCGGCATTGTCATGGAGTTCCAGTTCGGCATGAACTGGAGCTACTACAGCCACTACGTGGGCGACGTTTTCGGTGCGCCGCTGGCAATCGAAGGCCTCATGGCGTTCTTCCTGGAAGCCACTTTCATCGGGCTCTTCTTCTTTGGCTGGGACAGGCTCAAGCCTGTTACCCACCTTGCCGTCACCTGGTTGATGGCGCTCGGCGCCAATTTCTCGGCGCTCTGGATCCTCATCGCCAACGGCTGGATGCAGAACCCGGTTGGCGCCCAGTTCAACCCTGACACCATGCGCATGGAAGTCACCAACTTCATCGAGGTGATCTTCAATCCCGTTGCGCAGGCCAAGTTCGTTCACACCGTCAGCGCTGGCTATGTGACCGGCTCAGTCTTCGTGCTCGCCATCAGCGCGCTCTTCCTGCTGCAGGAGCGGCATCGCGATTTTGCCAAGCGCTCGATGGTCGTAGCCGCTAGCTTCGGCCTTGCCTCGGCGCTCTCCGTCGTCGTCCTGGGTGACGAAAGCGGCTACGTCGCTACCGAGCACCAGAAGATGAAGATCGCCGCCATGGAGGCGATGTACGAGACCGAGCCGGCGCCCGCCGCCCTCACGCTTTTCGCCATCCCCGGCGCCGATGGCCGTCCGGCCTTCCAGGTGCAGTTCCCCTGGGTCCTCGGCCTTATCACCACCCGCTCCATTGACCGCGACCTGCCCGGTATCACCGAACTGGTCGAACATGCCGCCTTGCGCATCGCCAATGGCCTGAAAGCCTATGTAGCCCTTCAGGACATTCGCGCCGGTGGTGGGGAAGAGGCCCGCGCCGCCTTCGATGCCTCCAAGGCCGACCTCGGTTATGCTCTGCTCCTCAAGCAGTACCGGCCGGATATCGAGAACGCCACCGGTGAGGAAATTACCAAGGCGGCGCTCGATACGGTGCCCGATGTCTGGCCGCTCTTCTGGAGCTTCCGCATCATGGTGGGCGTGGGCTTCTTCTTCATCGCCTTCTTTGCTTTCTGGTTCTGGAAAGCCTCGCGCCACACCCTCGAATCCCATCGCTGGCTGCTGCGTGTCGCCGTAATTGCGCTGCCGCTCCCCTGGCTCGCCATCGAAGCAGGTTGGCTCGTCGCCGAATATGGCCGCCAGCCCTGGGTCGTGGAGGGCGTGCTGCCAACGTTCTACGCCGCCTCGGGCCTGCACTTCTGGGATCTGGTGATCTCGCTGACCTTCTTCGTCACCGTCTATACCGTCCTTGCCATCGTGATGGTCTGGCTCATGGCCCGCGTCATCAAGGCCGGCCCCTCCGAGAAGTCCACCCTGGACGTACCCGCCGAACCGCTCCCGGTCGAACCCGTTCCCGCCGAACCTGTCCCCGCCAACTAAGGACGCCAGAACATGACCGCCATTCCACTCGACTATGAAGTTCTGCGTCTCATCTGGTGGGCGCTTCTTGGGATCCTGCTGATCGGCTTCGCCATCCTGGGCGGCATGGACCTGGGCGTAGGGGCGTTGCTGCCCTTCGCCGCCCGCACGGACGAGGAGCGCCGCGTGCTCCTCAATCTCTCCGGACCCACCTGGGAAGGCAACCAGGTCTGGCTGGTCCTCGGCGGCGGAGCCATCTTCGCCGCCTGGCCGCCGCTATATGCGGTGAGTTTCTCGGGGTTCTACCTGGCCATGATCGCCGTGCTCCTGGCGCTGATCCTGCGCCCGGTCGGCTTCAAGTTCCGCTCCAAGGTGCCGAGCGAAGGCTGGCGCAATGTCTGGGATTGGGCCCTGTTCGTCGGCGGTTTCGTGCCGGCGCTGATCTTCGGGGTGGCCGTGGGCAACCTCTTCCTCGGAGCTCCCTTCCGGCTCGACGACACGCTGCGTGCCACCTACGAGGGCAACTTCTTCGGCTTGCTCACGCCGTTCGCGCTCCTTGCGGGCCTCGTCAGTGTCGCCATGCTGCTCACGCAGGGCGCCACGATCATCGCCGCGCGCACCAGCGGGTCCGTTGCCGAACGTGCCCGCCAGTATGGGCAGTGGGCGGCCCTCGCGACTATCGTGCTCTTTGTCCTGGGTGGCGTCGTCGCGCTCTGGATGCTCAACGGCTATACCGTCACCAGTGTCCAGGACCCGCTCGGTCCGTCCAACCCGCTCGGCAAGACCGTGGTCGTGGCCCCTGGCGCGTGGCGCGCCAACTACACCAACTATCCTTGGATGATGCTGGCGCCTATCCTCGCCATCGTCGGCAGCCTTGCTGCCTGGCTCGGGCTGCGGGCGCGGGCAGGGCTCTGGGCATTTGCCGGCTCGAGCCTTGCGATCGCCGGCGTCATCGCCACTGCCGGCCTGACGCTCTTTCCCTTCTTCATGCCGTCTTCGGCCGATCCAGGAGTGAGCCTGACCGTCTGGGATGCCTCATCGAGCCATCTGACGCTCTTCATCATGCTGGTGGTGACGGTGGTCTTCCTGCCGATCGTGCTGGCCTACACCGCGTGGGTCTATCGCGTCATGCGCGGCCCGGTCACGGTCGGCACCACTCTCAAGCGCAACCCGAACGCCTACTAGGAGACGGCAATGTGGTATTTTTCTTGGATCCTGGGCGTAAGCCTGGCCTGCAGCTTCAGCATTCTCAACGCCATGTGGTTTGAGCTGCGCGAAGACAAGAAGAACGGCAGGTAACGCTTGCGGCGATCGGGGCAGGGCTCCGATCGCCGTCTATTTTCAGGACACTCAGGCCGACGTCACGCGCCAGATCGTGTCGCCCGCATCGTCCGCCACCAGCAGGCTGCCATCGGCGGCCATCGCCACGCCCACAGGGCGTCCATAGGCCGAACGCTCGTCCGCCGTCAGGAACCCCGAGAGAATCTCGCGCGGCATGCCCGCCGGACGTCCTTCCGCAAATGCCACGAACACCACCTTGTAGCCGCTGAGCTTGGAGCGGTTCCACGAACCGTGCTGGCCGATCACCATGCCTGCGCCGAACCCATTGAGTGTACCGTCCGGCAACCAGGCGAGGCCGAGCGAGGCGGTGTGCCCGCCCAGGGCGTAATCCGGCGTGATGGAGCTTGCGACGAGCGCCGGATTTGCCGGCTGCACGCGGTCGTCAACAATCTGGTCCCAATAGCTGTAGGGCCAGCCATAGAAGCCGCCATCCTTGACCGAGGTCAGGTAGTCCGGCGGCGTCTCGTCGCCCAACCCGTCCCGCTCGTTGACCACCGTCCAGAGGGCGCCGGTCGTCGGCTCGAATGCCATGCCCACCGCATTGCGGAGCCCCGAGGCGAAGATGCGGCTCTTGCCGGTGGCAAGGTCGAGCTCGTGGATGGCCGCGCGGTCGACCTCGGCCTCGAACCCCTGCTCGGCAATGTTGCTGAGCGAACCAACGCCCACATAGAGCTTGGTCTGGTCGTGGCTGACGAAGAGGTTGCGCGTCCAATGTCCGCCCGGCTTCATATCCATCAGCTTGCGGCCGGCGCCGGTAATCCGCGTTGCGCCCTCGACATAGGGGTAGGCCACCACGCTGTCGGTATTGCCCACGTAGAAGGTGTCGCCAACCAGTGCCATGCCGAACGGCTGGTTGAGCCCGCTCAGGAAGACTTCGCGGATTTCGGGCACGCCGTCTCCGTCCGCATCGCGCAGCAGGATGATCCTGTTAGCGCTCTTGCGGATGGCGCCGACCCGTCGCATGACGAAATTACGCGCCAGATCCATCAACTGGGTAATGCGGCCGGGGAGGGACGCCGATTCAGCGACCAGCACGTCCCCATTTGGCAGCACGTATATCCAGCGCGGATGTTCCATGCCGCGCGCGAACGCAGTTACCTTGAGGCCAGCTGCCACGTCCGGAGTCTGGTTGTCCGCCCAGCCCTTGATATTGGGGGTCTTGAGCGTGGGCCGGTTGCCCTGCGAAATCGCCTCTGGAATGGACGGTGCCGTTCCGAATACGGGCGCCATATTGCCGCCTTTGCCGCGGCCGGCGTTTGAGCGAAGGACAAAAAACGCGATAGCAGCGAGAACGACGACAATTATCAGCGCAAGAACGGCACTTGCAGTCACGGCATATCTCCGGGCGGGGTGGGCCGGCCGAACGGCGGCCCGAAAGGGAAAGACACTTTCTGCTGGAATTAGCCAGCGCGTGCAACACCCAAGCGCCCTTTTGCCCGCCTCTCGGCTAGGACTTGGTCGTCCCCGTCTCGATCGAGACTTCCACTGACATGCCTGGCAGCAATTGCGGTGCCAGCGCCTGGTCGGGATCGATCTCGATGCGCACCGGAATGCGTTGGGCGACCTTCGTGAAGTTGCCCGTGGCATTATCCGGCTTGAGGACGCTGAACTCGGACCCCGCGGCGGGCGAAATCTCCGAGATGTGCCCGGTGAGCCTCCCTGCCGAGAGGGCATCGACGGTGAAGCTTGCCTCCTGGCCGACCTTGAGACCTGCCATCTGCGTTTCCTTGAAGTTGGCGATGACCCAGGTCCGCGGCGGCGTCACCGACGTTAGCTGCGTGCCGACCGACACGTATTGCCCCACCCGCGCTGTCACCTCGCCCAGCCGTCCGTCCACGGGGGCGACGACACGGGTGTTGCTCAGGTTGATCTGAGCAAGTTGCACGGCCGCTTCCGCGCCCTTGACGGCAGCCTCGAGACCGGGCTTCCCTGCCTCGACGAGCGCTAGGTTCTGCTCGGCGATGGCGACGGAAGCCTTCGCCTGCTCAACACCCGCCTCAGCCTGGGCCAAGGCGGCCGTCGCTTGGTCGGCGCTCGATTGCGCCGCGATGCCGGACTTGAGGAGCGAGGAATTACGCCCCGCGTCTCGTTGCGCCTTTTCGAGCGAGGCCTCGGCGGCTACCAGTTGCGCTTCGGCAAGTTCGACGCTCGACTTTTTGGAGGCGTGGTTGGCGTCATAGTTGGCCAACGCACTTTGCTGCTGCCCGAGCGTAGCCTGTGCCTGCGCCAGTTGCTGGCTATAGATGCGGTCATCGAGCTGGACCAGCAGGTCGCCCTTCTTGACCGTCAGGTAGTCGGTCACCGGTACCTGGACCACATAGCCCGCCAGTTGCGGAGCCAGGATTGTCACCTGCCCCTTCACATAGGCGTTGTTGGTCGATTGCACGCTGGAGGTGAATGGCGGGAGCTGCCAGGCGTAGAGCACCACCAGGATACCGGCGATCCCGGCGAGCAATGCCGGAACGGTGGCCTTTGAGAATACGAGTTCCTTGAAACGCATCGAAGTTACTTTCTGGTCGGATCAGGCGGGTTGCGCCTTGGGCTGGGCGGCGGTCTTCTTGACCGCCCCCAGCGCGAGATGAATGAGCAGAACGGCGATGGTGGCGAGGGTGGCCACGAAAATCACCATGAAAAGATCGTTGTAGGCCAATACGTTGGCCTGCTGCGTTGCCGACTGACCCAGCAGCGCCAGCCCTTTGGCGTCGCGAAGCGCTGGGTCGGTCAGCACCTTGGCGTAGGCGCCGCCATAGGCCTGGATGCGTTGCGCCACCATCGGATCGAGCAGGGTAATGCCCTGGGCCATGACATTGGAATGAAACTGCTCGCGCAGGGCCACGAACGTGGTCATCGTCGCCGACCCCAGCAGGCCGCCGAGAGTCTGCGTGGTCAGAAACACAGTCAGGAACGACAGGATGTATTGCGGCCCCTTTGCCATCGCCCTGGCGAAGCCATGAAGCATCGCGGGCGGCAGGAAGATGGCCGCCGCAAAGCTCATGATCGCCTGGCTGACATAGAACTGTTCCGGGCGGCTAAGCACCGAGCTGTGTGCGTCCATCCACGCCGCGACAGCCACCATCACCAGCGCCAGCAGGTGGAGGTAGGGCGTGCGCTGCGGCTTGATCACGCTCGTCAGCCAGAAGGTCGCCGCGACGGTCACCACCGTGATGATGCCGAAGAGTGGCAACAATTGGTCACTGCCCATCCCCAGCACCGTAAACAGCCCGATCGCTCCCACCGATTGCTCGGAGAGCAGGATGCGGACCGCGATGAGGGCGCCGGCAAAAGTGAGCATGTCGGGCGTAAAGAGCCAGCGGAGATCGATCATGGGCTGCTTGCGGTGCAGTTCCACGAGCGCCAGCAACACCAGTGAGCCGATCCCCGTTGCTCCTAGCACGCCCAGCCACGGCGCTTCGAACCACCAGTAGGCCCGCCCCATCGACAGCACCACGGCAAGCGAGCCGAACCCGGTTGCCAGTAGCGGAAAGCTGATGAGGTCGTCCCTGTCGAAGGACTTTTGCCGAGGCGGATGCGTGATCGGTACGAGGAAGATCACTGCCAGCGCCACCAGCGCCAGCCCCACTTCCATCAGGTAGAGCCCATGCCATTCCCCGTTCTGAAGAAGCTGCGGCGACATCACGCGCGCCAGCGGCAGCGCCAGGCTGTTGCCGATCATTCCGAAACAGATGCCGATGGTCATCTTCCTGGCAGGCGGCAGCCACTCGAGCATGTAGAAGAAGGCGAGAGTCGAAAGCGGGGCGGCCGCCACACCCATCATTGCGCGTACGATCAGAGCCGAGCGCAGATCGTTGCTGAACATGTGGGCCACAACCAGCAGCACATAGACGATAATGCCGATTTCGGCGAACCGGCGCATGCCGAACTGGTTGCGGATTTTGAACATAAGCAAGGTGCCGGTCATGTTGGTGGCGAAATACGCCGCCGGCAGCCAACTCACTTCCTGCTGCGTTGCGCCGAAATAGGCCTGCAGGTTCGTCAGGTTCGCCGTAATGAGGTTTAGCCCAAGCCCCTGGGTCAGCCCAAGCACCACCGAGGAAGCAGCGTAGATCGCCGCCTTCCACATGGGGAACGGCACGAAGGGCGGCGGCGCTGGCCGGGCAGGGGGCTGGGGTTCCGGTATGGTGGACGCGTTCTCGGTCACCGTCTCGGCCGCAGCCTGTGCGCTTTCGCGCTCAACTGTGTAGACGCGCTCGCTCAAAGCACCGACTCGCGATCGGCGTGTGCCCAGCGACGCGCTGGCCCCATGGCATTGACGTTTCTGAGTACGGTGTCGAGCACACGCTTTGTCGTGGCCAGATCCTCATCCGAGATGTCATCGAGCACGTTCCGGTAGAGCATGCGCGACTCGTGCACCACTTCCTCCGCGATAGGGCGCCCCGCTTCTGTCAGCTCGATGATCTTGGCGCGCCGATCCGTCTCGGAGGGGCGGCGGCGGATATGGCCGAGGGTCTCGAGGCCATCGAGAATGCGCACGGCTGTCGGGTTTTCCACGCGTAGGTAGTCGGTCACGTCCGATTGGGTGGCGCCTTGCGGCAGCTTCTTGGCCAAGAACCACAGCACACGGCCACGCGCTGCCGTTATCCCCATTTCGCGCAACTGCGCGTCAAAAAGGGTCTGGAGGGCTCGGGCTGTTCCGACGAGAGCGGCAATGAGGCTCTGTTTGCTGGGTAGGTCTGACATTGTTAGGAATCCATTATGTAGGGAGCTACATATATGTGTGCTTAGATATAAAGCCATGCGGCGTGTTGTCCAGTGCACTGGAAGCGTGGCTGTCATGCACGCGGCATGGCTTGGCATCGTGATTTCTTACGAGTGACGCGCATCGATTTGCGGCGGAAACTCCCTGGCGTGGGGGTTCTGATGACGTTGGTCGGGCAGGCAACCGTTACGCGAGAGGAAAGTCCTGCGAGGGCCGTTGGCCTGCGTTCACGGGCCTTCGTCAAGCGCCTGCTCGACCTCGTGCTCGCCATCCTGGGCCTGATCGCTCTGAGCCCGTTGCTGGTAGTCATCTCGGTCGCGATCCGGCTCGATACGCCCGGTCCGGCCTTCTTCCGGCAGGTCCGCGTCGGAAGGAATGGGCAGCCGTTCCTGATCATCAAGTTCCGCACGCTGCGGATCGAGGGTGCCGATCCGACGGGCCTCGCTCTTGTCGCCGAAGGCGATGGGCGTCTTACCGGCCTCGGCCACTTCCTCCGGCGCACCAGCCTTGACGAACTACCTCAGTTGCTCAACGTCGTGATGGGCGACATGGCGCTGGTGGGGCCGCGCCCCCATGTTCCCGGGATGCTGGTTTGCGGCGAGCCCTATGAGGTGGTAGTGCCAGACTACACCCGCCGCCATGCCGTCCGCCCCGGTCTCACGGGGTGGGCTCAGATCGCCGGTCTGCGCGGCCCGGTTACCGATGTCGCCCACGCCCGCGCGCGCACCGAGCATGACCTCGCCTATATCCGCAGCCAATCCCTGGCGCTCGACCTCAAGATCATCGGCCTCACCGTCTGGCGAGAGGTGATCCTGCGGATAGTCCGCCGCTAACAACGTCGTCGCTTCGACATCGATTCGGCCCTATCGTTCGTTCGCTTCGCCGAGGCGGCGGAGTAGGGCGCTAGCCGCGCCCGAAATCGTCTTCGATGCGGATGATGTCGTCCTCGCCGAGGTACGAACCCGTCTGTACTTCGATGAGCTCGAGCAGGATCTTGCCGGGGTTCGCCAGCCGGTGCGTGCATCCGAGCGGCAGGTAGATGGATTCGTTTTCGGTAAGCATGGCGATCTTGCCGTCCACGGTCACCTCGGCCGTTCCGCGGACCACCACCCAATGTTCGGAGCGATGGTGGTGACGCTGCAGCGAGAGTTTCTTGCCCGGTTTGACGAAGAGCCGCTTCACCTGGAACCGATCCCCGTTGAGGATTGAGGAGTATCCGCCCCAGGGCCTGTAGGAGGTACGGTGGGTCTCGGTGAGTTCGCGCGTCTGCACGCTGTTGCGCAGAACCTTGACCATCGGTCCGACCTTCTGGGCCTCCGAAAGCCTGCCGACATAAATGGCGTCTTCGCTGGCGATGACAGCCACGTCGTCAAGGCCTTCGATGGCAACATGAGCCTTCTCGGTAACGACCAGCGAGCGCGAGGTGTTGCTGATGGTCACCGGCCCGTTGGCGACGTTCTGCGCGGCGTCCTTCTCGCTCACCTTCCAGACCGCGTCCCAGCTCCCCAGGTCCGACCAGGCGAAGGACACCGGCAACACCGCTGCCCGATCCGTTTTTTCGAAGATCGCATAGTCCACCGAGATGTCGGGTGCCTTCGCAAAGGTCTCCGCGTCGATGCGGACGAAGTCGAGATCGCTCATGGCCCTCTCGACGCTGGCTTCCACAGCCTCGATCGTCGCCGGAGCGAGACGCCGGCACTCCTCGATGAAGGTGCCGGCACCCAGCATGAACATCCCGGAGTTCCAGTAGAACCCGCCTGCGGCCAGCATCTCTTCGGCGCGCGGACGCAAGGGTTTCTCCACGAAGCGTGCGACGGCCCGAACCTCGCCTGAAATCGGCGCGCCACCTTCGATGTACCCATACCCGGTCTCAGGCGCGGTCGGCATGATGCCGAAAGTTACCAGCCGGCCGGCGCGCGCGGCGTCGGCGGCCTCGTCGACTGCCGCCCAATAGCCCCCGTCTGCTTCCACGGCATGGTCCGACGGCAGCACATGCAGGATCACATCGGGCCCGAAGTGCTTCGCGCCGTAGACCGCCGCCGCCGCGATCGCCGCCGCCGTATTGCGGGCCACCGGTTCGAGCAGCATCGCCGTCAGCGATACGCCCACTTCCTGGGCCTGCTCGGCCACGAGGAAGCGATAGTCGGCATTGGTCAGGACCAGGGGCGGCAGGTACCGCGTGGTATCGGCCACCCGCTGCAGCGTCGCCTGGAACAGGCTCGTCGCGCCTGTGAGCGGCAGGAATTGCTTGGGCCGCGTCGATCGCGACATCGGCCAGAGCCTTGTTCCCTGGCCGCCCGCCAACACCACGGGCAAGATGAGTGCCGCCATGTAGTTTGCCTCCGTTTAGCCCTGTCGATCCGAGGTGTTTGCAGGAATTCCCCGTCGAAGGCCAGTCGATCTTAAAGAGTATCCGCACCCGGCACATCCCGAAGGCACCTGCAATTGGGATTTATAACGATACCAGAGGGAACCGGTCCGCCGTATGGCTCGCTTCTAGATAGTATTTTCTGATTTTGAGTATCCGCCTCCGGCGGGTGTTTGCCAGGAAGCATTGCATGGCCTTTGAGGGAAAGGACGAGAGGGCGCGCAACGTCCGCGTCGAGGATGTGGCACGGGAGGCTGGAGTGTCCCCGATCACCGTGTCGCGCGCGCTGAGCACCCCCGAGATCGTCAAGCCCGAAACGCGCGAACGCGTGCTGCGCGCCGTGGAAAAGACCGGCTACGTGGTCAATACGCTTGCGTCCAGCCTACGGTCCGGACGCTCCTCGTTCATCGCCATGTTCGTTTCCAACATCGAGAACCCGCACTTTGCGCGCGCCACGCGCGGCTGCGCCGATGCCCTGGAGAACAGCGGCTTCCATCTCATGATGGCCCAGACCAACTATTCGGCCCGCCTCGAGGCCGATTTCGTTGGCTCTGTGTTGCCGCTACGTCCCGCCGCCCTGATCTTCACCGGGGTCGTGCAGGCGCCGACCACCAAGACCCTCATTCGCTCGCGCGGCATGGCGGTGATGGAGATGTGGGACCATGTGGAAGATCCGCTCGACATGCTGGTTGGCTTCTCCAATCTGGATGGCGGTCGTCTCATGGGCGAACATTTCGGACGTGCCGGGTTCAGGAACATAGCCTATGTCGGTCGTACACAGGATCGGGGTGCCCAGCGTCTTGCCGGGTTCAGGGAAGGGCTTGCCGCAACCGGGGCGGAACTCGGCCACGTTGCCCCGCTCGATGGCCATCCTCCTGTGATCGCCGATGGCGCCCAGGCTCTCCGAACGGTGATGCAGCGATATCCGCAGGTCGACGCCATCTTTTTCTCGTCCGATGTCCTTGCGGTAGGCGCTTCGCTCGAAGCCGCCCGTGACGATGCCACCAGCCACGTCGCCTTTGCCGGCTACGGCGATTCCGGTCTCGCCGAGGCGCTGCCCGTGCCGCTCACGACGGTCCATGTCTCCAGTTACGAAATGGGCTTCCGTGCCGGCAAGATGCTGCTTCGTCGCCTCGCGGGAGAATCTGTGAGGGAGCGGAGCATCGTTCTCCCAAACGAGTTGCGCATTCGCCAGAGCACCGCGCGCTTCATCAATTAAACAAGGTTTCCCTTTTTCTATTCCAAATCGCGTCGGTAAGCGTTATCTAGAACGCCATGACCACCACGCCTGACGCCCCAATCGACCTTGTTGCCTTCAGTGGCAACGCCCACCGCCCGTCGCGCTCGCGCGCCCTGACCGAATTGATCTCGAATCGCATCGGACAGCAGGTCAGGGCCCGTATCCGCCAATTCGATATCGTCGACGCCAATCCGGGACTGGGCGCGGCTCTCTCGCGCGAACAATTATCTCCCGAGGCGCTGGCTATCGTCGAAGCCGTCGAGAACGCCGATGTGCTCGTCGTTTCCTCGCCGGTCTACAAGGGCTCTTACACGGGGCTGTTCAAGCATTTCTTCGATTTCGTCGATCCAACCGCCTTGATCGGTAAGCCCGTCGTCATTGCCGCCACTGGCGGCGGACCGCGGCATTCGCTGGTCGTCGAGCACCAGCTTCGCCCGCTGTTCGGGTTCTTCTCCGCACTCACTATTCCCACCTCGATCTACGCCGAGGACAAGAGCTTCGAGGACTTCCGCCAGGTCGATCCCGGCATCCTCGCACGCATCGACCTGGCCGCGAGCCAGACGGCGCTCATCGTCTCGGCCCAGCGCCAGAACCGATTGCCAAAGCCGTCGGAAACGCCCGAGGATCCAGAGTCGGGCGCCACCACCGATTGCATCGACACTGATCGCGAGTTCAACGACTGAAGCGAAATCCGCTCGGCCCCGTCCCTCCATCTGGACAGGCCGTGAAATTCGAGCGAGCGTTATCGTCCCGCATCTGTTGAGGAATCGCCACCCATGCGTTTCATCGCGCCTTTTGCGCTGGCCTTGCTGCTTGTCACGCCCGCCGTCGCCGAAGATTGCGCGCCCCTGGCCGAGCGGGTGATCCAGTTTCAGGATACGGCCACCAACCTGGTCAATCTCGTCCAGGCGCGTCCGGTGGATTGGAGGTCTGTCAATCCGCCGGCCGATAAGCGCCAGGATTATGCCAACCTGCGCAAGGCAACCGACGCAATGCTGCCAGCGCTTCAGCGGTTCGTGGCGACGGGCAAACCCGCCACCCAGGCCATCGAGGATTGCAAGCGCTATCGCGCGGGTCTGCCGGCAGGGCAGGTGGCGATACTTCGTTCCGCGCTCATTGCGTCAGATGCACTGGTTCCGCTGTTGGTGCGCTATCTCGTGGCCTACGACGCGGCCACGGGTGGGCCTGCGTCTATAGAAACTCGCTGACGATAGCCCGCAGTTGGTAGCCAGCTATCTGGACGTATCCCTCTCTGCGCTGAGCGAGGCCAATGCCAAGCGCACGTTCCCTTCGCTGCCTTGGAGCAATCGTTCCGCCGCAGCCAGGTCTGACGCTCCCGCGGCGATCAGGATGGCGGGCTTGACCTCGCCATCGGTCTTCCCGAGGGCTTCTCCGGCTACCGCGAGGTCTACCCCGGTAATCCGCCCGACGATGCGCTCGGCCCGGCGACGCAGCTTGTCGTTGTCGGCCTTGACGTTGACCATCATGCCGTCATGCACATGCCCTAGGCGCATGCACATAAGCGTAGAAAGCATGTTTAGCGCCGCCTTCTGGGCCGTGCCCGCGCCCATGCGGGTGGACCCCGATATGACTTCGCCGCCGGTCGCCAGCAACACCGGCACCTCGGCAGCCGCAAGCAACGGCGCACCTGCGTTCCCCGCAATGCCGATAGTTCCGGCGCCCTGGGCTCGAGCTGCCTTGAGTCCCGCGACGGTATACGGCGTGGTCCCGCTGGCGGAAGTCGCGATGATGCAATCCTCCGGCCCGACGCCGATTTTCGCGAGGTCGGCGAGCGCCTGGTCCTCGCTGTCTTCGTCAACGCCGGTTAGGTTCTGCGTGATCGCCGGCCCTCCGGCAAAGACCAAAACCAGCCGCTCACGCGGTATTCCATAGGTCCCCGGCAGTTCCAGGGCGTCACTTAGCGAGATCAGGGCGGGGCTTCCCGCTGCCAGGTAGATCAACCTGCCGCCCGACCGTACCCTGCCCACGGCGAGTTCTGCCGCCCGCGCCAGCGATGGTATGGCGGCGTTCACCGCCTCGATGGCTCGGCGCTGTCCGTCGAGCAGGGCCGCAAGCACCTCGGTATCCTGCCACGTGTCGATACCGACATAGCGATTGTCTATGGTCTCGGTCGCAGCGACATTTACAGCGGCGCTCATGCAAGTTTCCCTGAAGTCCAACCTGAAGGTCGTGCGGAACGCCGGCGCAGAAAGCTCGACCTTCACGCGAAGAAACGTGACGTTTCGAGGCTCCGCAAGGCAGCGAGCAACGCACCTCTCCCTGCTTGCATTAATGCCAATAAAATACCATTTGTCCAGTTGTCGCCCATTCCAACTGCCACCCACGCCGACCATTTGCGAATCGCATGTGCCGCGACAAGTTGTGAGTCAGAGTGGTCGAGACCACTTTTTCCTTGGTCAATGGTATTTTATTGGTATCATGAGGCAAAGCTCGAGTGAGCCAGGAGCATCAGGAGGAACAGTGAGCGGAGAGTCTGACAGCATTTTCGGCGCCAATCCGGTGGTACTGCCGCAGGGAGGACCGCTTTATCTGCAGCTCAAGCGCTGGATCGAAGATGCCATTCACCGCGGGGCGATCAAGGCCGGCGACGCACTACCTTCCGAGCGCGACCTGGCCCTGAAGGCTGACGTATCGCGCGTCACCGTCCGCAAGGCGGTCCAGCATCTGGTGCAGGAGGGTGTGCTCATCCAGCGCCACGGATCGGGGACCTTCGTGGCACCGCAAAGCCAGCGTGTGGAGCAGTCGCTCTCGCACCTGACGTCCTTCACCGAGGACATGGCGCGCCGAGGCATGTCCGTCCGCTCCGAATGGCTCGACAAGGGTATCTACGTGCCATCGCCGGAAGAAACCGTCGCCCTCGGCCTTTCCTCGGGCGATCTCGTTGCGCGTCTCGGCCGCTTGCGTCTTTCCAACGACGTTCCGATGGCCATCGAGCGCGCCGCGCTTTCCGCACGCATTCTGCCTGATCCGCAGTCCGTCCAGGCATCCCTTTACACCCAGCTCGACAAGAGTGGCTTTCGGCCAGTTCGCGCCATCCAACGCATTCGGGCCGCCAATCTGGGAGAAAAGGATGCAAAGCTGCTCGACGTCCCCGCCGGCTCTGCGAGCCTGAACATCGAGCGTATCTCTTACCTCGCTTCCGGCCGCGTCATAGAATTCACGCGTTCGATCTATCGGGGTGATACCTACGACTTCGTCGCCGAACTTCGGCTCGGCGAGACTTTACGCCAGACTGGAAACGCCAATGAATGAAAAGACCTACATGCGGCGCGAGATCGAGGAGATCCCGCAGGCCGTCGAACGCCTCCTTTCAGGGAGCCGCGAGAGCTTCATCGCCGCTGGCGCCGCCCTTCGGGAAAAGGATCCGTCAATGGTCGCTACCATTGCGCGTGGCTCTTCCGATCATGCCTCGGCGTTCCTGAAATACGCCATCGAACTGACGGCAGGACTTCCGGTCGCTTCGATCGGCCCCTCGGTCATGTCGATCTATGGCAAGGAGCTCAAGCTCCAGCGCGCCGCTGCCATCGCCATCTCACAGTCTGGCAAGAGCCCTGACATTGTGGCCATGGCCAAATCCGCTCACGAGAGCGGCGCCCTGACCATTGCCGTTACCAACACGGCCGGATCGCCGCTTACCGTCGCCTCCGACTTCACTATCGATCTCTTCTCCGGCACCGAAAAGAGCGTCGCGGCCACCAAGACCTTCGTGTCCTCCGTGATTGCCGGGTTGGGCGTGCTGGGGCACTGGGTGGACGACAAGGCCCTCCTTGCCTCGATCGACAGCCTGCCGGAAGTCTTCGCCAAGGCCATCGAATGCGACTGGAGCGCGTTCGCCGAGGCCCTGGGCGGGCACCAGTCGCTCTATGTGCTCGGGCGGGGTCCGTCCCTGGCAATCGCCAGCGAGGCCGCACTCAAATTCAAGGAAACCTGTGGCATTCACGCTGAAGCCTATAGCTCGGCCGAAGTGATGCACGGGCCGGTTCGCATCGTGGAAGAAGGCTACGCCATTCTTGCGCTCGCGGCTCGCGATGCGGCTGAAAAGTCGACCGCCGAGATGGCCCACAAGCTCGCCGGGCAGGGGGCGCTCTCGTACCTCACCTCGGACATCCCCGGTGCTGCAACCCGTCTGCCCTTCGCGGCCACCGGCCACCCGATCACCGATGCACTCTCGCTCATCGTTTCCTTCTACGGTTTCGTCGAGGCCCTGTCGCGCCGTCGCGGGTTCAACCCCGATGTCCCGCCCAACCTCAAGAAAGTGACGGAAACGATATGACCCGCACGGCTTTTCTCGGCGCCCGCATTTTTGACGGCGAAGAGTGGATCGACGGCGGCGCGCTGCTCGTCAACGATGGGGTCGTTGAAGGCGTGGTTGCGGCCGCCGACGTGCCGTTCGGCGTCGCCCGCCACGAACTCGATGGCGGCGTGCTGGTGCCCGGTTTCATCGACCTGCAGGTCAATGGCGGCGGCGGCGTACTGCTCAACGACGATCGTTCCCTTTCGGGCCTGCGCACGATCTGTGGCGCGCACTACCAGTTCGGCACCACTGCGCTGCTCCCCACCCTCATCACCGACACCCCCGAGATCACCGCCGAAACGGTTGAAGCGGGGAAGGCGGCACTTGCCGAACAGGTTCCAGGCTTCATCGGTCTGCACCTGGAGGGCCCCCACCTCTCTATCGCGCGCAAGGGCGCTCACGACCCGGCGCTGATCCGCCCGATGAACGAGGAGGATCTCGCCAACCTCGTCGCGGCGCGGCAGGCGCTGCCGCATCTTCTCTCCACGGTTGCGGCCGAAACGGTGACGCCCGAACAGATTGCCCGGCTTGCCGAAGCGGGCGTGGTCGTCAGCATCGGCCATTCGGATGCCTCCCTGGCCCAGGTGGCGGCTGCGGCCGAGGCCGGGGCGAGCATGGCGACGCACCTCTTCAATGCAATGAGCCAGATCGGGAATCGCGAGCCGGGAGTCGCCGGCGCAGTGCTGGCGCTGGGGAAGCTCAGCGCCGGTCTCATTGCCGATGGCATCCACGTCCATCCCGAGACCATCGGCATCGCGCTGCGCGCCAAGACCGGACCGGCAAACATCTTCCTCGTGACCGACGCCATGGCGCTGACCGGAAGTGAACTCCAGAGTTTTACGCTCAACGGTCGTGTCATCCACCGTGCCGACGGCGCACTGCGCCTCGAGGACGGTACGCTGGCAGGCGCCGATCTCACAATGATCGACGCCATCAAATACATGCGCGACGTCGTGGGCATCTCGCTCGAGGAAGCCCTGCGCATGGCTACGCTCTATCCCGCCAGGGCGATTGGCGCTGGCCATCGTCACGGTTTCCTGGGGCAGGGGGCCGTGGCGAGCTTCGTGCACCTCTCCGATGAACTTGGCGTCCGCTCGACCTGGATCGATGGGGCGAGCGTCTTCGTCGCGTGATCAAGAGCGCCGGGCCGTTTGCGGCCCGGCCTAGCCGCGCCCGATATAGGGCATGTTGGTCGCCATCACCGTCATGAACTGGACGTTCGTGTCGAGCGGCAGGTTCGCCATATAGACGATCGCATCAACGACATGCCTGACATCGAAGGTCGGCTCCGGCATGATCGTTCCATTGGCCTGTAGCACGCCCGACCCCATCGAGGCCGTCATGTCGCTGGCGGTGTTGCCGATATCGATCTGCCCGCAGGCGATGTTGAAAGCGCGACCATCCAGCGAGATCGCCTTGGTCAGTCCCGTGATCGCGTGCTTGGTGACGGTGTAGGGCGCTGCGCCCGGACGCGGTGCATAGGCCGAGATCGAGCCGTTGTTGACGATCCGCCCACCTTGCGGGTTCTGGTCCCGCATGGTCCTGAACGCTTCGCGTGCCACGAAGAACGCGCCGTTGAGATTGGTGTCGACCACATCGGTCCAGGTCGAGATGTCGGTGTCGCCGAACGACGCAGCCGGGCTGAAGCGCCCGGCATTGTTGAAGACGAAGTCGACTCGTCCGAACTGATCCCTGACGCGCGCGAAAAACCGATTCACGTCGCCGGGATCGGTCACGTCGCATGGTGCCGCTAGGGCCGCCCCCGCCTCCTGTTCGGCCGCGGCCAGCCTGTCCCGCCTTCGGCCACAAATCGCAACGCTGTAGCCCGCGCGCGAAAGCCCGATCGCACTGGCCAGGCCTATCCCTGAAGTTGCCCCCGTAACGACCGCTACCTTGCTGTCGCCGTTCATTCCTGATCCCCCTAAGGCCTGTATCGGACGCGTGAAACAACCATGGAACACGTGACCAAAATAGGGCCGCCGACATCGGCCAGCGGCTGCCCCGCCACAATCTAGCGGCCTGCAATGGGCCGTGTCAGCCCAGTCATTCGGGTGCTTCCGAGGTCTCGTTAACGCAGCGTTTAGGGCGGTTAATCAAGCGTTTCTAACGGTGTGCTGAATCTGCAACAACCACTCTCCAACCATGTTGCCGCTGCCCAAAAGTGGCTTTTCTGCGATTGCGCGGGCCCCGCCCATGCGTAGAGTGCGTATTGCGAATCCATGCATGGGATCGTTTGTCGGTCGCAACGCGACGGCAACACACTGCACCACAACAAGAGTGTGGTCGCGTTTCGACAAGCCGCCGGTTCTCCGGCACAAAAAATGACTGACTTTGGAGGTCAACAATGAAAATCAGGAGCCTTCTGCTAGGTTCTATCGCTGCGGCCGGCCTCGCATCGGGTGCTCAGGCAGCTGACCTGGGTGTTCTGACGTCGCTCGACGTTTGCGATTCCCTCGGCCTGTCGGGTCTGACGATCTCGTCCGACACCAACTGCCTGCAGATCACCGGCGAGATCAAGTACGAGTTCAACTGGGGCGACTACAAGGTCGGCACCGGTAACCGTCCTCTCGTCGTGACTCCGAATGACACTTTCGGTATTGCCGACAACGACGGCATCAACGATTGGTCGTCTAAGGTTGAAGCTTGGATCAAGTTCGTGGCCACTGCCGACAGCGACTTCGGTCCTGCGAAGGCCGTGATCAAGATCAAGGACGAGCAGTACACCAAGACCTTTGGTGGCGTTCAGTCGCTCGACGGTGACGATACCGGCGGCGCTGTCTTCGACGAAGCTTACGTCTCTGTTGGCGACTCGACCGTGATCATGGCCGGTAAGAAGGGCTCGATCATCAACAAGGGTGACGACGAGCCGTTCAACTTCCTCGGCCTCTTCAACTCGGAAAACGTTGACGTTGGCGTTGGTTACAATGACGGCCTCGCTGATGCCGATCAGATCAAGGACGGCGGTCACGTCATCCAGATCGTTTCGGACCTCGGCAACGGCGTTTCCGTTGGCGCCGGCCTTGAAGCTCTCAACCAGGCGGTTGTCGGCCAGGCCGGTACTGCGGTCGGTGTGATCAGCTATGCTGGTGACAACCTCACGGCTCACGCTACTGTTATGGCTGGCGGTATCCTCGATGGAACGGTCAATGCCTATGCGATCCACGCTGGCCTGACCGGTACCTTCGACAACTTCAAGATCCGTGGCGCCTTCGCCGCGAACCACGACGTTGCCAACGACCGTACCAACTGGGAAGGTCTTGCTTCGGCTCAGGCCACCTTCGACATGTTCACGCTTGCCGTCTCCGGCGAAGCTGCCAACGTGTGGAACGCTGCTGCGGGTGCCCAGCTTCCGAGCTACGGCATCGGCGCTTCGGCTGGATTCGCTGTCACCGACGGTATCACCATCAACATCGGTGGCCGCTACTTCGACAGCGACACCAACACCGCCGATACCGAGGGTTACCAGATCGCTGCTCAGCTCGTTGCAGCTGTCACCGAGACCCTCAAGCTGACCGGCGAAGTCGGTGTGTATGGCGAGAACCGCTATGCAAATCCGGGCACCTACGAGAACGTGTTCTACGGCGCTGCCGAAGTGGCATGGGCTCCGGGTGGCGATTTCACCACCTCCCTCAAGGGCCAGGCTTTCTCGGACGGCGGCTACAAGGCCACCTTCAAGGCTGCCAAGACCTTCCAGTAAGCGTTTCGCTTCTGCTGAAAACGGAAAGGCCCGGCTCTGCCGGGCCTTTCTGCTTTTGTGGCCGTTGCGTCACGGATAGCGGTGATCCTGTTGGTCGGGACCGGGCCTGTCGGTTTGCCGGTTCCAATCGGGCGATTCGCAGATTAGCTTCCGGCCCTGAAACAACGAGCCTTTGGAGACTAGTATGCGGCGGACCGGATCTCGCGTCTTGATGGCGCTCTTGCTTGCAAGCACCGCCGGCACAGTCCTGGGCGACCAGGCCTGGGCGCAGGATGTCACGGTGCCTTCCACTTCTGCCGGGTCGATCGTTACGCTGCCGGCCGCGAAGGTAGCTGACTTCTGGTTGACGGGCGAAGTGAAGTCCGGTGGGCAAGGACCTGAATTCCATGGTTTTGTGCCCGACGATGCAACCCTGAAGAGGCTCGCGGGCCTGGCCGGTGCCAACGCCACCAGTTTGACGGTGGCCGAAGGCTCCCCCGCCGCGTTCAGCGACGGGCTCGATTTCGCTATCGAGGCGCTTGGCCACCTCTCGCAAGGCCGTATCGCGCTTCGCAGCAACGTCCTCACCATTAAGGGTACCGCCAGGTCCAAGGCAGATCAGGCAGCGCTTGATGTGTTGACGAAGGCCGGTGCTCCCGCAGGTGTGGTGCTGGCCCTGACTGAGATCGCTCCGGCCGCAGACGAGGGGCAGGACGCAACGAGTTCCGAGACTGACGAATCTGCCCCTGCAACGGCAGGCGCCGCTGCGGCCGCGACGACTGAAACGACCACCGCTGAGCCGGCCGCTGCTGCTGCGGTTCCTGACGGTGACACCGATGCAGAAGCAGCCGAGGCGCCCCCTGCAAGCACGGAGGCTGCGCCCGCCGCCGCGGATGCAGCAGCGGCCGCTGAGCCCACGTCCGAGACCGCAGAGTCTGAAATGGACACCGCTGCGCCCGAGACGGCGACAGAGACGCCTCCAGCGAGCGAGACGGCTGCTCCGGTTGAACCTGCCGAAACGACGGCCCCCGTAGAACAAGCCCAGCAGTCCACACCCGCGGTCGATCCGGCCTACGCGTTCTCCGCCACTCGACAGGCGGGCGGGCCCGTCAGTCTGGAAGGCGCCGTGCCGGCCGATGCGGCGGCGCGCTATTTCGGGGTCGTCGCTGGAGGCGCTTCGACGTCGGGGCTAACTGTGGCGCAAGGCGCCCCGGACTCGTTCATCATGAGCGCCGTCGCGGGCCTGCGTGGTCTCACGAAGCTCGAGAATGGCTCGTTGTCCTTCAAGGACGGCAAGTGGACTCTGACTGGCAAGGCGGCGAGCGAGGAGGCCTTGGCGTCTGCTAAAGCGGAACTCTCCGCGGCTCCCGAAGCGGGTTGGACTGTGGACCTGGTTGGTCCGTCGGCAACCGAAATCTGTCGCACCAAAGTTGCCGAGTTCTCCCAGACCCATACCATCCTTTTCCAGTCCGGCAGCGCCAGGATGACTGACGAGTCTCGCAGCGCGATCAAGGACCTGGCGTCGATCCTGGGAACATGCCCGGATACCACCGTGCATGTCGAAGGTCACACCGATAGCGATGGCGACGAGCGCGCGAACCTCGCCCTCTCCGTCGCACGTGCGGAGGCGGTGACAGCCGCGCTGGTGGAAGAAGGCGTCAGCGACACCCGGCTTTATGCCATCGGCTATGGCGAGACGATGCCGATTGCCAGCAACGATACGCCGCAAGGCAAGCAGCAGAACCGACGCATCGTCTTCTCGGTGCTCGATGAGCACAAGTAGGAGTGCGCTCGATGATCGCCTGGCTTGGGGATTTCGTCGGCACGTTCTGGCCCTATCTCCTGGTGGCCCTCGCCCTCGGGCTCGTCACTGGCTGGCTGCGCGCCGGTCGCGAGGCGAGGGACCAATGATGGATCAGGTGATTGCGCTCTCGCTCGCCTTGCTCGTCGTCTTTCTTGTCGGTTGCCTCGCCGGCTACGGGTTGCGTCGCCTCATGCCGTCGAACCGGCGAGCGGAGATGCCCGTCGTCGAAGCCGCGCCCTTTATTGTCGAAACGGCGATGCCGTCGCAGCCCCGTCCTGCCAATGTTTCATTGCCGATTACTCAGCCCGACGATGCGAGCCAGGTTCGGGTGCTACCGTTCGCTCTGGCCCAGCCGCGCGGCGGGAAGGCAGACAATCTCAAGCAGATCAATGGTATCGGCGCCAAGCTTGAATCAAGACTTCACGAGGCTGGCATTTTCCACTTCGATCAGCTTGCCGGTTTGACCAAGAAGACGGCCGACGAGTTGGATGCGCATCTGAGCCTCGCCGGGCGCGTGCAACGCGAAGAGTGGATCAAGCAGGCAAAGCAGCTCGCAAAGCGGCCAGCGCGTTCGACGCGTAAGCCCGCCTAGGCGGCGATCCGACCCGCCATCGGCAGTTTCTCGACAAACTCGACGATCGCGCCCACCTCGTCGGGGTGGTTGAGCAGGGCCGGGGATCCCTCGGCGCTGATAACCAGGGCCGGCGCTTCCGGCCGCCGCCGCGTCATCGCCTCGAAGGTCTCCCGGCGCAACTGATCGGTCAACTGGCTGCGGAACAGCATAATAGGGACGTGCGCCAGGGCGTCGAATAGCGGCCACTGCGCAACGAGCACGTCATCGGCCTCAAAGTTTTCGAGCATCTTGGCTAGATGAGGATCGAACAACCCCTGCGCCCGGCCGCGTCGGTCGATGTAGTGCGTGCGCATCGCGAGCGCATCCAATTGGGTGTCGACCGTTCCGGGGTAGTCGTTGGCGAGCACCTGGCGCATGCCGGTTCGTACGGCTTCGCCGCGCCACCCGGCGATGTGCTCGAGGTTGATGCGCAGCCGCACTAGTCCGCGAGAGTCGCTGAGAGGTCCGGAGTCAACAAGAACGGCGCCTGCGACAAGGTTCGGCCTCTGGGCGGCCACCGTCATGGCGACCTGGCCGCCATACCCTTGCCCGAGCCATACGGCCCTTTCGATGCCGAGGGCATCCGCCAGTTCGGTCAGGTCTGCTGCGTCGCGCGGGGAGGCATAAAGTGACTTGTCCTGCCGGTCGCTCGAGCGGCCACGGCCGAAGAGATCGACCAGGACAATGGGCCAGGTCTCGCCGGCCAGGCGGCCGAAGTACCGCACGAAGTCAGTGAAGTCCGTCATGTTCCGGTTGTAGCCGGGGACGCAGATCACCGGTGTGCGCCGCCCACCCAGTCGACCGGCGATGTGAACGGCCATCTGGTCACCGCCCGAGCCGATCGTGATGGATCGAACGGGCAGGGCGCCGAAAGGTGGATGATCTACGGGGTACTTCCGAGACTTGACCATGCAAGCGTCTTAGCAGACGCTTGCATGCAGGCAATGGGCTTGGTGTCCGTCAGCCCGGAATCTTGCGGAGGGCGTCCATGATCGTCATGCCGTCATCGCCCAGCCGCGTACGGTAGACCAGGTAGTTGCCCAACACGCGCTGCACATATTTGCGCGTCTCCTGGAACGGGATCAGTTCTACCCAGACGACAGGGTCAACGCGATCCGAACGCGGGTCGCCATAGGCCGCAATCCACTTGTTGGCGTTGCCCGCCCCGGCATTGTAGGCAGCCGCGGCCAGCACCAGCGAACCGTTATACTTGCTGAGCTGCGCCGCCAGGTATGTGGAGCCGAGCAGGGCGTTGTAGGCGCCGTCGGTGACGAGGCGATTGGCCGAGTAGTCGACACCAACCTTGGCAGCCGTTTCCTTGGCGGTCCCGGGCATCAGTTGCATCAGCCCGCGAGCGCCGGCGCTCGAAACCGCGTCGACCTGGAAACGGCTTTCCTGGCGGGTAATCGCATAGACGGCGGCCTTGTCGATTGCCGCCAGCGCGGCGTTCTGGGGCAGTCCGTCCTTGGGAAAGCTGAAAAGATCCATCGGAGCGCCGCGCATCTCGGCGGTCTCCGCGATGCTGATCGCCACCTGGTGGGCGCCGATCGATTGGGCGAGGCGGGCGGCCAGTACCATCTCGCCGGTATCGGTCAGCCGACCGGCGAAGGTACGCATCAGGGGCAGCGCCATGGCCTGTTGGCCATTGGCGGCCAGTAGACGGATCGCCTGAACCGGCTCGCGGGAGTCGAAGATCGACTGGCTGTGCTGCCAGGCGGGCATTCCCCGGATTTCGGCACCCTTGAGCCCGAGCTCGGCGCGAGCCAGCAGGCCGTAATAGACCGTGCCGTACTTGGCCGCGGCCTCCAGAGCCGACTTGGCGCCAGCATTGTCGCCCAGTTGGCGCAAGGTGCGGGCAAGCCAGTAATTGGCCTGGCTGACCGAGTCCGGCAGGGTAGAGAGCCCGCGCATTTTCTCGAAATGCGCCTTTGCTGAACTGGGATCGTTGAGGAAGGAAGCCGCGATCCAGCCCGCATGAAAGCGCGCTTCGACCAGGCGGCCCTCCGGGCCCTCGCGATAGGTGTCCGCTGCCTTGTAGGCGAGCTTGGCGTTGCCGTTCGCCAGGAGCTCGCGGATCAGCGCCCGGCGCTCGTACCACCACTCGGCGGCGTCGGGCAGGTCGCCCTTGGCCTTGTTCAGCCAATCGAGTGCGCTCTCGTAGAGGTCCGCCTGCCGGGCCCGTTGCGCGCGCGAGTAGATAAAGACGGGATTGCTCTGGTAGGCCGGATCGACGGCATCGAGCAGCGCCTTGGCGTTCTTGGCTTTTCGCGAGACGGCGATACGGGCCACGGCCAGCGACTTCTGGCCCGAAGACAGATAGGGGAGCAGGCGTTCGACGCCCGCGGCGCGGTCGTTCATCATCAGGTGGATGGCGCGCGCCCAGTGGGCATCACGGTCGAGCAGGGCACCGAGCTTGGCCTTGACCTGCTCCTCGGTAGCCTGGTCGAGGTAGTTGTCGACCCAGATCGAGCGGGCGATACGGGCCGCGCGATCTTTCTGGCCGTCCTGCAGATAGGCGACGGCAAGCGCAATCTGCGCCGGAATTGTGTTGGGCATGGCCCCGCCGAGCAGGCGGATGACGTCCGGGCCGGCGGCATTGGCCTTGACCAGGGACTGCTCAAGCCGGGTGCGATAGAGGGCCGCGGTCGCATAGTCGGGCGCATCGGCCGTGAAGCGGGCGATCGACTCGTAGTCGATGTCAGGGCCGCCGTAGTAAATCGAAGCCCATTGGATCGTGCGGCGTTCGACCGGGTTGTCCATGCCGCGCGCCGCTGCATAGGCGTCGGCGTACTTGCCGGCCTTTACCAGATCCAGCGTGCGTCTGAACGTCGCCGACCCCTGCGGCAGAGCCGCTACCGTCTGCGCCGGATTGATCGCTGCCGTCGTCGTGTTGTCGATCCCGTCATTCGCATTGGCGGGAAGCGGGGCGGTGCCGGCCTGCAGAAACATCGTTGCTGCGAGCAGGCCAGCAACAAGGCGAACTCGCCCCTGTTGCACTTTGAGCATGGTACCGTCCTGTTGGTCCTCGATACAAAACCCAACAAGGTGCCCCCATCCTTGCGGTTAACCCAACGTTACCCAGCGATGGTGAACATTTGGTTGCCTCAAGACCTTGTGCCGGTGTGCGCCGATTGCCCTGACAGTCAACTTGTCGCGACGCACAACAAAAAGTATGGTGCCCAACTCTGAACGCCGCCATACGAGCGGCACCATCACACCAAGCCACGGCGCAACTGTGGCAGAACACCAAGGAATACTCGCAAAATGCTGAGAGGATCGATCACGGCGCTCATCACCCCCTTTGCCAATGGGGCGGTCGATGAGAAAGCCTTCTCGGCATTTGTGGATTGGCAGATTACCGAGGGCTCGCACGGCCTGGTTCCCGTAGGGACCACCGGTGAAAGCCCGACGGTCAGCCACGAAGAGCATCGCCGCATTATCGAGATCTGCGTCGAGGTCACCAACAAGCGCGTTCCGGTCGTTGCCGGCGCCGGTGCCAATTCGACCGCCGAAGCGGTGGCGCTCGCGCGTTATGCCGAAGATGTCGGCGCCGACGCGGTGCTCTCGGTCGTGCCCTATTACAATAAGCCCAACCAGGAAGGGCTCTTCCAGCACTTCTCGGCGGTCGCCCGTGCCACTGCGCTCCCGATCATCCTCTACTCGGTTCCTGGCCGCACCGTGGTCGACCTGACGGTCGACACCATCGCGCGCCTACGGGAGGCGCATGACAACATCATCGGCGTCAAGGACGCGACGGCCGACATGGGGCGCGCTACCGCCCAGCGTGCCAAGCTCGGCGCCGATTTCATCCTGCTCTCCGGCGAGGACATGACGGCTCTCGGCTTTAACGCCCATGGCGGCACCGGCTGCATCTCGGTGACGTCCAACATCGCGCCCAAGCTTTGCGCCGAGTTCCAGAATGCCTGCCAGCAGGGCAACTATGCCCGGGCGCTCGAACTGCAGGACAAGCTTGCGCCGCTGCACCGCACGCTCTTCCTCGAACCCAATCCGACCGGCGTCAAATATGCCGCCAAGCGCCTGGGCCTCGCCGAGAACGAACTGCGCCTGCCGCTCGTGCCGGTCACCCCCGCCACCCAGGAAGCCATCGATGGCGCCCTGGCCCATGCGGGGCTGATCTAAGGCGCGCCCATGGCCCCCAAGAAGGAAGGCAAGGGCCTCATCAGCCACGGGCAGGTCGCCGAGAACCGCCGCGCGCGTTTCGACTACGAAATCGTCGATACGCTCGAGGCGGGCATCGTCCTGACCGGGACCGAGGTCAAATCGCTGCGTTCGGGGCATGCCCAGATCACGGAGAGCTACGCCTCTCCGGAGCGCGGTGAGCTGTGGCTGATCAATGCCCATATTCCCGAGTATCTGCAGGCCAACCGCTTCAACCACGAGGAGCGGCGCCCGCGCAAACTGCTCGTGTCCAAAAAGCAGCTCGCTCATCTTTCCCAGGAGGTTGAGCGCGCCGGCAACACCATCGTGCCGCTAAAGCTCTATTTCAACGACCACGGCAAGGCCAAGGTGCTGATTGGGCTGGGCAAGGGCAAGAAGTCCTACGACAAGCGCGAGACCGAGAAGAATCGGGACTGGAACCGGGAAAAATCGCGGATCATGAAAGAGGGCGGGCGGGGCTAGTCAGCCTCTGACGAAGGCCGCCGCCCGGCCGATTACATCCTCGAACATCTCCGGCGTCAGGACGCCGGTATTCGTGTTGTAACGCGAGCAATGGTAGCTGTCGAAGAGCCGCCGGCCGCTGGACAACTCGTGCTCGGTGCCATGCGCGAACGGAAAGGCCGCGCGTCGTTCATGCAGCGTCGTCAGCAGCGTGTCATGCGCGATCCGGCCCAAGGCAACATAGGCGACGCTGGTTTCGTAGTGATCGAGCGTTGCCGAGAGGAACCGCCGGCAATTGGCGATCTCGGGGCCGGTCGGCTTGTTCTGCGGCGGAACGCAACGCACTCCGTTGACGATCAGCACCTGTTCGAGCCTGAGGCTGTCATCGGCACGCGCTTCGAATTCCCCGCTCGCAAGGCCGACCTTCTTCAAGGTGGCGTAGAGCAGGTCACCGGCATAGTCGCCCGTGAAAGGCCGTCCGGTCTTGTTGGCGCCCTTGAGGCCCGGGGCCAGCCCGACGATGATCAGCCGCGGGCGCTCGTCGCCCCAGTTCGGCACCGGCGCGTTGAAGAAATCAGGGTAAAGCGCCCGGTTCGCATGCCGGAATTCGGCGAGGCGCGGGCAGAGCTGGCAATCGTGCGGGGGATTGGTTTCAGGCAATCGATGGTCTCGGAATCACTCCGAGTCATCCTCGACAACAGGAGGAGTCCGGTCAACCGGCGTGCGCCCGACCGTCTTGGCGAGTTCGGCGACATCGAGGAAGAAGTCCGCCTGGCGGCGCAGGTCGTCCGAAATCATCGGGGTCGAGGTGGTTAGAGTAGAGGCCACGGTGACGCGCTTGCCCTTGCGCTGGAGCGCGGCAACCAGCGCGGTGAAGTCGCCATCGCCCGAGAACAACACCATGTGATCGTAGTGGGCGGACATTTCGAGCGCGTCGACCGTCAGCTCGATATCCATGTTTCCCTTGATCTTGCGGCGCCCGGTGGCGTCGGTGAATTCCTTGGCCGGCTTGGTGACGACTGTGAAGCCATTATAGTCCAACCAGTCGATCAGGGGGCGGATGGAGGAGTATTCTTGGTCCTCGATAAGTGCGGTATAGTAGTAGGCGCGCAGGAGATAGGCTTTACTCTGGAACTCCTTGAGCAGTCGGCGATAGTCAATATCCACGCCAATTGCCTTGGAAGTGGCGTAGAGGTTTGCGCCGTCTATGAAGAGAACTATCTTTTCGCGCGGATCGAGGGACATGGGCATTCTCCTGACCGGGTCGGCCGGCCTCTCAGGCTGCCCAGCATATAACTTGCGCCTGCGCGCCTATGAGTGAATAGCGTGGATTTATCATCGACGCTTTGATTACGATAGCGCTCATCGCATCACCAATATGGCTTTCCAAAGGCAATTATTGTTGGCTTGAAACGTCAACAATTCCCCGTCCCATACTGTTCCCATACTAAGACGCGGAATTCCATCAACAAAAAGGGACTAGTCCTTGGGCGCGCCAATTTGTGGACAGCGGAGAGGGTTCGAACCGCTGGGCGCCGATGCGCCCATGCCGCTTGTCATAGCCGGCGCGCTCGTGTAAGAGCGGCGTTCATCCCACAACTCCCTGGAGACGTCAGTGGCCCGCGTCACAGTTGAAGACTGCATCGAAAAGATCGAGAACCGCTTCGATCTGGTGCTCATGGCGGCTCATCGCGCTCGCATGATTTCGTCCGGTTCCCAGATCACGGTGGACCGCGACAACGACAAGAACCCGGTCGTCGCCCTGCGCGAGATCGGCGATGGCGCGATTTCGCCCGAGGATCTGCGCGAAGACCTGATCCATTCCATGCAGAAGTACGTCGAAGTCGACGAACCCGAAATGCATGCTGCCCCTCTGATCGAGAGCGGCAACGACGACGACAACATGACCTTCGACACCATGAGCGAAGACGAATTGCTGCGCGGCATCGAGAGCCTGGCGCCGCCGGAGCGTCGCGACGATTGATCGCTTCGCGACTCTGACTATATGGAAGGCGTCGAACGTTCGTTCGGCGCCTTTTTCATTTAACGAATTGATCGCTAAGATCATGCCGCAAGGAGTGCGGCACCAGCCATGATGCGTCAATACGAGCTTGTCGAACGGGTTCAGGCCTACAACCCCAATACCGACGAGTCGCTGCTCAACAAGGCTTACGTTTACGCCATGCAGAAGCATGGTTCGCAAAAACGCGCATCCGGCGATCCGTATTTCGCTCATCCTCTCGAGGTCGCGGCCATCCTGACCGACCTCAAGCTGGATGATGCCACCATTGCCGTGGGCCTCCTCCACGACACCATCGAGGATACCGACGCCACCCGGTCCGAGATCGACCAGCTTTTCGGCTCGGAGATCGGCGCGATCGTTGATGGCCTCACCAAGATCGAACGGCTCAACCTGGTCTCGCGCGAGGAGGCGCAGGCCGAGAACCTGCGCAAGCTCCTGCTGGCGATCTCCGAGGACGTGCGCGTGCTCCTCGTCAAGCTCGCCGATCGCCTGCACAACATGCGCACGCTCGAATACATGCCCGCCGAAAAGCGGACGCGCATTGCCCAGGAGACGCTCGACATCTATGCGCCGCTGGCCGGGCGCATGGGTATGCAGGGCATTCGCTCCGAACTCGAGGATCTTTCCTTCAAGGTTCTTCAGCCCGAGCAGTACGAGGCCATCACCAGCCGCCTGCGCGAGATGCAGGCCGACCATCACGACACCATCGAGCGGATCACGAGCGAACTGAGCGACGAGCTCAAGGCCGAGGGCATCGATGCCAAGGTCAGCGCCCGGGTTAAGTCGCCATTCTCGATCTTCAACAAGATCGAACGCAAGTCGATCGCGCTCGAGCAGCTCTCGGACATGATCGGCTTCCGGGTGATCGTCGAGAGCGTTGAGGATTGCTACCGTACGCTCGGCATCGTCCACACCAACTGGAAAGTCGTGCCGGGTCGATTCAAGGACTACATTTCGGTCCCCAAGCACAACGACTACCGCTCCATCCACACCACCATCGTCGGACCGGGCCGCCAGCGCGTCGAGCTGCAGATTCGTACGATGGCCATGCACCAGGTCGCCGAACTCGGCATCGCCGCTCACGCGCTTTACAAGGATGGCGCCTCTGCAGACCTGTCGCGGCTCGAAAAGGAGAGCAGGGCCTTCGTCTGGCTGCGCCAGACCATCCAGCACCTGACGGCCGGCAATACCGGCGAGGATTTCCTCGAATACACCAAGCTCGAGCTCTTCCAGGACCAGGTGTTCTGCTTCACCCCGCGCGGGCGCCTCATCGCCCTGCCGCGGGGCGCCACGCCCATCGACTTCGCCTACGCCCTCCACACCGAGATCGGTGACACCTGCGTGGGGGCCAAGATCAACGGCGCCATCATGCCACTGGTGACCCAGCTGCGCTCGGGCGACGAAGTGGAGATCATCCGCGACCAGAACCACCTGCCGCCTTCCAATTGGGAGGGCATCGCCGCCACCGGCAAGGCCCGCGCCGCCATCCGCCGCGCCGTGCGCCTGGCAGCCCAGCAGCGCGCCTTTGCGCTGGGCGAGCACGTGCTCAAGATGCTGCTAGAACGCGAAAGCGTTGCGGCTGACGACGCCGAGATGAAGGCAGTCGCTGAGGCGATCGGCCATCCTTCCAAGCGCGAACTGCTCATCGCCGTCGGTGAGGGGAAGGTCTCGACCGAAGTCATTGCCGACGAAATCGCCAAGGTCAAAGGCTTCCGTCGCCACCGCAGCCGGCGCATAGACCTGCCGGTCGCCGACAAGGCCGATGGCTGGTTCGCGCTCCGGCACACCAACCTCCTGCGCTTCCGCGTTCCGGGCTCTACCTCGCGCGGACCCAGGGCCGCCGAAGCGCTCGAGGAGCTCAACTTCAATACCCCCGTCGAACTCTCCGCCGAAGGCGTGGTTCCCGGCGACCGCCTGGTCGGCATCCTCGAGCCTAGACAGCCGATCAAGGTCTATCCCATCCATTCGGATGCCCTTGCCGACCTCTACGATTCCGATGTCGCCTGGATCGACGTGCGCTGGGACGTCGTCGGCAGCCAGGAGCGGGAGTACAAGGTCGTCATCTCGATGGAATCGATCAACAAGCCCGGCTCGCTCGCCCAGGTCTCCTCGGCCATCGCGACCTGCGACGCCAATATCAACAACCTGGTCATGCGCATGATCTCGCCCGATTTCCACCAATTGGTGTTCGAAATCGAAGTGCGTAACCTGGCGCAATTGACGGATGTGCTGGCAACGCTCAAACGTAGCCCGGGACTGCACAACGTTCAGCGCGCGACGGTCGCCGAAGCCGGCACCATCGCCACGCTCGAATGGAACGGAAAAATCGAACAGGCGGAGCAAGCGTGACCACCGAAGAAGTACTGGCCATTTTCAAGGAATGCGGCGCGATCCTGGAGGGACACTTCATCCTCTCGTCGGGGCTGCGTTCGCCGGTCTTCCTCCAGAAGGCGCGCGTGTTCATGTACCCGGAAAAGTCCGCGATCCTGTGCAGCGCGCTTGCCGACAAGATTCGCGCCGAAGGGTTCGGTGACGTCTCCAAGGTCGTTTCGCCTGCCATCGGCGGGATCATCCCGGGCTACGAGACCGCCCGTCACCTCAAGCTGCCCGCGCTCTATACCGAGCGCGTCAACGGCGTGTTCGAGCTGCGCCGCGGCTTCGAGATCGAAAAGAACGAGAAAGTGATCGTGGTCGAGGACATCGTCTCGACCGGCCTCTCGATCCGCGAATGCATCGAGACGCTGCGCAATATCGGCGCCGATGTCGTGGCGGCCGCCTGCCTCATCGACCGGTCGGGCGGAGAAGCCGACGTCGGGGTGCCGCTGGTATCGCTGACCCGCTACAAGGTGCCGGCCTATCCGGCCGATGCGCTGCCGCCCGAACTGGCCGCCATTCCGGCGGTCAAGCCGGGGAGCAGGGGCCTGCAGTGATCATCGGGATCGGCAACGACCTGTGCGATATCCGTCGCGTCGAGAAGACTCTCGAGCGCTACGGCGAACGCTTCACGCAGCGTTGCTTCACCGAGATCGAGCGGCGCAAGTCGGACCGCCGCGCCCAGCGCGCGGCCTCCTACGCCAAGCGTTTCGCGGCCAAGGAGGCCTGCTCCAAGGCGCTGGGAACCGGTCTTAATTTCGGCGTTTATTGGCGCGACATGGGCGTCGTCAACCTGCCGTCCGGCAAGCCGACCATGAAACTGACCAACGGGGCCGCAAAAATACTGGCTTCCCTTGTGCCCAAGGGGCACGAGCCGCATATCCACCTGACCATCACCGACGACGGCGGAATGGCGCAGGCCTTCGTCATCATCGAAGCGCTGCCGGTTGACCAGACGGCGACGCTCCCGTAATCCCTGCCTTACCGAGGGGCAACAGATGAGCCAATCCATGTCGAATGCCGAAAAGAAGGCAGGCCGCAATGAGGTCCGCGATACCATCGTTGTGGTCATCGAGGCGCTGCTCATCGCGATCCTGTTCAGGACGTTCCTCTTCCAGCCCTTCTCGATCCCCACGGCATCGATGCAGAACACGCTCATGATTGGTGACTACTTCGTCGCCAACAAGTTCGTCTGGGGCTACGGGCCGTATTCGTTCCCGTTCCCGGTGCCGTTTAATGGCAGGATCATGGGGCGTGAGCCCAATCGCGGCGATATCGCGGTCTTCCACAACATCACCAACGAAGACTACATCAAGCGTGTGATCGGCCTGCCGGGCGACCGCATCCAGATGAAGGAAGGGCGCCTCTACATCAACGGCACGATGGTTGAGCGCGAGGAAATCGGCAAGGCGCAGGATACCGACAGCAACATGCAGACGGTGCCCGTCACGCTCTATCGCGAGACCCTGCCGAACGGGGTGACCCACGTCATCCAGGAAATCTCGGACGACCAGCCGCTCGACAACACCGCCGAGTACGTCGTTCCGGCCGGGCACTATTTCATGATGGGCGACAACCGCGACCGCTCCGCAGACAGCCGCGTCCTGAGCCAGGTCGGTTACGTCCCCTCCAGCGCCCTGATCGGCAAGGCCGAGGCCCGGTTCTTCTCGATCAAGGACAATATTCCGCCCTGGCAGATCTGGCAGTGGCCGGCCAACGTGCGGTGGGACCGCATGTTCCAGTCCGTCAACCAATGAGCATGAAGGTTCGGGGTCATCAAAAGCTGGAGGCCCGTCTGGGTTACCGCTTCGCTGACCCGGACCTGCTCGATCGTGCGCTGACCCATTCGAGTGCCGTCTCGCCGGGCAAGCGTATCGAGCGGTCCTACCAGCGCCTTGAATTCCTGGGCGACCGCGTGCTCGGGCTCGTTGTCGCGGACATGCTCTATCGCCGCCTCCCCAAGGCGAACGAGGGAGAGCTGTCGAGGACGCTCAATACGCTGGTTCGCAAGGAAACCTGCGCCGCCATCGCCCGCGAACTCGATCTCGGCCCCGAGCTCAACCTGGGCGAGAGCGAAGCGCGGACCGGTGGCGCCGAGAAGGAAGCGATCCTTGCCGACGTCGCCGAGGCCGTGATCGGCGCCATCTATTGCGACGGCGGGCTGGGCAAGGCCTTCGAATTCATCGAACGCATGTTCGGAGACCGGATTGGCGTGCTTCATGCCGACCGTGCAGACGCCAAGACGACGTTGCAGGAATGGGCCCAGGGCCGGGGATTGGAGCCGCCGACTTATGTCCTGGCGGCCCGGACCGGCCCCGACCACGCCCCCGAGTTCACCATTTCGGTGCAGGTGGGTAAGTTCGAACCGCTGACCGCCACTGGCGCCAGCAAGAAGATTGCCGAGCACAAGGCGGCCGAGAAATTCCTCGTGCGCGAGAAAGTCTGGAAGGAAACTCTTTGAACGACGACATCAATCAGCACTGCGGTTTCGTTGCCCTGGTGGGAGCCCCCAATGCCGGCAAGTCAACGCTGCTGAATTCTCTCGTCGGAACAAAGGTTTCGATCGTCACGCACAAGGCGCAGACCACGCGCGCCCAGATTCGGGGCGTGGTGACCGAAGGCGACACCCAGATCGTCTTCATGGACACTCCCGGCATTTTCGCGCCCAAGCGTCGGCTCGACAAGGCCATGGTCCAGGCGGCCTGGTCCGGTGCCGGCGACGCCGACGTGGTGGCGTTTATCGTCGATGCCATCAAGGGGATAACGCCCGAACTTGAATCTCTGATGGAAGGCCTCACCAACGTGCGGCACCCCAAGGTGCTCGTGTTGAATAAGGTCGACGCGGTCAGACCCGAAAGCCTGCTCGAGCTCTCCGCCAAGCTCAACGAATCGATAAAATTTGAATCAACTTTCATGATCTCCGCGCTCAAGGGGAGCGGCGTGGCCGATTTCCTGGACTGGTGTATCAAGCATATGCCGCTCGGCCCCTGGCACTTCCCCGAGGACCAGCTGACCGACCTGACGCTGGCGATAACCGCGGCCGAAGTGACGCGCGAAAAGCTCTTCCTGCGCATCCACGACGAGATCCCCTACAACGCCACCGTCGAGACCGAACGCTTCCAGATCGAGAAGGACGGTTCCTATCGCATCGACCAGGTCGTCTACGTCACGCGCGACACCCACAAGAAGATCGTGCTGGGCGCCGGCGGGCAGACCATCAAGGCGATCGGCGCCGAGGCGCGCAAGGAACTGATGGAGATCTTCGAGGTGCCGGTGCACCTCTTCCTCTTCGTCAAGGTGCGCGAGAAATGGGGCGACGACCCCGAACGCTACCGGGAGATGGGCCTGGAATTCCCCCACGGGAAGCCCTGAGGCCAGCCGCTACCTTGCAGTAGACCTCCCGGCGCCCTCTATTCCTCCTGGAGCAGGAAGTTCGTGGTCTCCTCGCGCAGCGTTCGTTGGAATGCAGCGCGCGCCGGGTGGGGCTCCGGAATGTTCGGGGGCGGCTCGTCCATGAAGGTGAAGTGGCCCGCATTCTCGACGATGCGGACGTCGACGCAGGTGCGCTGGCCCACTGCTGCGACGAGCAAGTCGGCCTGCGCCGGAGGCGCGATGGTGTCGGCTTCGCCAACCCAGGCCTGGAGGGGCGCGGCGACGCCGTCCAGCGCGCCAGGCCCACGAAAGAAGTCAGTCGGCGGGGCCAGGAGGACCAGGCGGTCGAACTGACGCTCGGCGCGGAACGCAACCGGCTCCCCCGCCATGGTCTGCGCCGTGGCTCCCGCCAGCACGAGCAGGCAGACCGTACCGAGCGAATGCCCCATGCCGGCAACTCCGAGCTCCGGGGGACAGTAGCGAGCGGCTACAGAAGCGAGCCGATGGGTGCGCTCCAGAAGTTCGGCGCCGCTTGGCACGGGCGAGGCGACAGGCCCCAGATGCGGCGCTGCCACATGGATCCCCTGATCGGCCAGATGCCGCAGCAGCTCCATGTGGCGCGCCGGATTGCCCCCGCGTCCAGCGGCAAAGACGAGGGCGCCCCTGGGGGATGGAGGCTTCAGAAGCGTGACTTCGAAAGGTCCGCCCGGGCTGGGGGCCGGGCAGGTGACGGTTTCAATCTGCACGTCTTCGTCCTCCAACGTCGCCGTGAGGGAAATAGCGCGCCAAAATGCTTCGTGCCCCGGCTATTCTGATGGGATCACGGAGTGGCGTTGCGGGCCTCGCGGACATATGTTGCAGCCCGAAGCGGGAGTAGACGCATCTTGGAATGGACTGGCGAAGGGCTGTTGATCGGCGTGCGGCGGCACGGGGAGACCAGCGTCATCGCCGAGGCCATGGTACTGGGGAAGGGGCGCTACCTGGGGCTGGTGAGGGGCGGGCGCTCGCGCAAGCAGGCGGCGACCCTCCAGCCGGGCAACAGCGTGCAACTGGTCTGGCGCGCGCGCATCGAGGACCATCTCGGGACCTTCGCGGTCGAACTGCTGCAGGCGCGCGCCGCCGGATTGATCGTTGACCGCACGCGACTCTATGCCAGCCAGCTCCTGACAGAACATTTGCGGCTCCTGCCGGAGCGCGATCCCCATGACCGGCTGCTGATGGAGACGGTGAGGCTGCTGGATTCGCCGGCCGACGGCATGGCACTGGCGCGGTTCGAACTCCTGCTGCTCGAGGAACTCGGGTTCGGCCTCGACCTGTCGAGCTGCGCGGTGACGGGTTCGAGCGAGGACCTGACCCACGTTTCGCCCCGCTCCGGCCGGGCGGTGAGCCGGGAGGCCGCCGAGCCCTACAAGGACAGGCTGCTGCGCCTGCCGGCGTTTCTGCTGGGGCAGGGACCGGCAACCCCGCAGGAGGTTGCCGACGCCTTCGCGCTGACCGGATACTTCCTGGACATGCACGTCTGGCACGCCCGCCAGATCGACCCGCCGCCCATGCGCGAGACGCTGATCGAAATTCTCACGCGCTGAACCGCTTTTTACCCGGGAAAACGCGCGCAAGCCTCCGTTTTCCGCCGCTTTGGCTATACTCGCAAAATGATTCGCATGATCGAGAACATCAATGGACGACGCTGACCTCCCCAAGCCGGAGGATGGCGGCGAAACCCGTATCGTGGACCTGCGCGAGGCGCTCGAGGAGCGCTATCTCTCCTATGCGCTTTCCACCATCACCCAGCGCGCGCTGCCCGACGCGCGGGACGGCCTCAAGCCGGTGCACCGCCGCATCCTGCACGCCATGCGCCTGCTGCGCCTGGACCCCGACCAAGGCTACAAGAAGTCTGCCCGCATCGTCGGTGATGTGATCGGTAAGTTCCACCCGCACGGAGACCAGTCGATCTACGACGCCCTCGTGCGCATGGCGCAGGACTTCGCCCAGCGCTATCCCCTGGTCGATGGCCAGGGCAATTTCGGCAATATCGACGGCGATAGCCCGGCGGCCATGCGCTATACCGAAAGCCGCATGACCGACGTCGCGAGCCGGCTGCTCGAGGGCATCACCGAGGATGCCATCGACTTCAAGGCGACCTATGACGGCGAGGACGAGGAGCCGATCGTCCTGCCCTCCAACTTCCCGAACCTGCTGGCCAATGGTTCGACGGGTATCGCGGTGGGCATGGCGACCTCCATCCCACCCCACAATGTGGGCGAGCTGTGCGATGCCGCGCTCCACCTCATCCAGGTGAACCCCAACGCCGATGCGCGCGAGCTGGTGCAGTTCGTCAAGGGACCGGACTTCCCGACCGGCGGCGTGCTGGTCGAGCCGGTGGATTCGATCGTCAACGCCTACGAGACCGGCCGCGGCTCGTTCCGCCTGCGCGCCAAGTGGGAGCGCGAGGAAAAGGGCCGCGGCGTCTACCAGATCGTAGTCACCGAGATCCCCTATGGCGTGCAGAAGTCACGGCTGATCGAAAAGGTCGCCGAGCTGCTGATGGCCAAGAAGCTGCCGCTGCTCAAGGACATCCGGGACGAAAGCGCCGACGATGTGCGCGTGGTGCTCGAGCCGCGCGCCGGCACGGTGGACGCGACAATCCTCATGGAACAGCTCTTCAAGGTATCCGACCTCGAAGTGCGCTTCCCGCTCAACATGAACGTGCTCGACAAGGGCACGGTGCCCAAGGTCATGGGCCTGCCCGAAGCGCTGCGCGCCTGGCTCGACCATCGCAAAGTCGTGCTCATCCGCCGCAGCCAGCACCGGCTGGACCAGATCGCCAAGCGCGTCGAAGTGCTCGAAGGCTATATCGTCGCCTTCCTCAACCTGGATGAAGTGATCCGCATCATCCGCGAGGAAGACGACCCCAAGGCCCAGTTGATGGCCACGTTCAACCTGACCGAGAACCAGGCAGAAGCCATTCTCAACATGCGCCTGCGCTCGCTGCGCAAGCTCGAGGAAATGGAGCTACGCACCGAACACGGGGCGTTGCTCACCGAACGCGGCCACCTGGAGACGCTGCTCGGCTCGGAGCGCCGCCAATGGGGCGAAATCGCGCGGCAGGTCAGCGACCTCAAGGCCGCCTACGGCGAAGACAACCCGCTCGGCCCGCGCCGCACGGCGCTGAGCGAAGCGCCCGACGCCGATCATGCCGAGATCGAGACTGCCTTCATCGAGCGCGAGCCGATCACGGTCATCCTTTCCGAAAAGGGCTGGATCAGGGCGCTCAAGGGTCACACGGACGATGTGGACGAAAAGGGTTTCAAGGCGGGTGACCGCCTCAAGCTTTCCGTCAAGGCCGAGACCACCGACAAGCTGCTGATGCTCACCACGGGGGGCAAGGTCTATACGCTGGGCGGCGACAAGCTTCCCGGCGGACGCGGGCAGGGCGAGCCGGTGCGCATCATGGTCGATATCGAGGAGGGACACGACATCGTCGATCTCTTCGTCTACCGCCCCGGCACCAAGCGCATCGTCGCCTCGAGCGGCGGCAACGGCTTCGTGGTGGGCGAAGACGACCTCATCGCCAACACCCGCAAGGGCAAGCAGGTGCTCAACGTCTCGGGCGCCGAGGAAGCGCGCCTGCTGGTGCCCGTGGCTGGCGACATGGTCGCGGTCATCGGCCAGAACCGCAAGCTCCTGGTCTTCCCGATCCAGCAATTGCCGGAAATGACCCGCGGCAAGGGCGTGCGCCTGCAGAAGTACAAGGACGGCGGCATCTCCGACCTCAAGACCTTCAAGTCCGAGGACGGCCTTGTGTGGACGGACAGTTCCGGCCGCACCTTCACCCGTCCGCTGGGCGAGTTGACCGAATGGCTCGGCGATCGCGCCCAGGCCGGCCGCCAGCCGCCCAACGGCTTCCCGCGCAACAACAGGTTCACCGGCTGATGATCCGTCACTGCGTCTGGATAAAATTCAGGGCGGATGTCGACGCCGCCGAACGCGCGGCCATCTATGCCGAGCTGGAGGCACTGGTCGACCGGATCGATGGCCTCGAACGGGCCTCGTTCGGCGCCAATGTCAGCCCAGAGGGGCTGGGGCAGGGTTTTGCCGACGGCTTCATGATGGACTTCGCCGACGCCACGGCACGCGACGCCTATCTCGTCGATCCGGACCACAAGGCGGCGGGCGCACGGCTCGTCGCGGCAGCCGAGGGCGGCGTGGCCGGCATCCTCGTCTTCGACATGGACGTCTAGTCCGGGCTCCCTTGGTCCACGGTGAAGGTGAAGACCACCGGTAGGTGGTCGCTGCCTGTCATGCCTGCCGTATGCAGGTCATGAACGGCGACGCCGCGCGTAAACACGTGATCGAGCGGCAGGAACGGCAGCGTTTCGCGCCAGCCGCCCAGGTAATAGAAGAGCGCCGGGTAGGTGAGCAGCCCATGGTCCTGCCGCGTCAGGCCCGTGCTGCGCCCGAAGCCGCGCAGCGCGTAGGACCAGGAGGTCGAGTTAAAGTCGCCAACCACCACCAGCGGCCCCTCGACCTCGGCGACGGCGGCCTGAAGCTCGGCGAATTCCTCGCGCTGGCGCGCCATCTTGGGCGCAGGCCAGTCCAGGTGCGTGGTCATCAGCGAGAAGTGCGAACCGTCGGGCAGCTCGAAAAGTCCCAGAATGTGCCCGGTGCGTTGCGCGCCATAGGCATCGTCCGGGCAGGCCGCGCCTTGCTCCTGCGTGAACGGAAGCTTGGAGAAGAGCCCCAGATTGGCGCGCTTGCCGCCGCGGCAGAAGACCGAATAGGGGTAGGTTTCCTTGAGCAGCGGCCCCAGTTCGGACCGTTGTTCGCCAAAGAATTCCTGCAGCGCGATGATGTCGGGCTGCTCGCGCTTGATGACGTCGAGCACGCGCAGCATGTCGTAGTTCATGCCGAAGAGGTTGTGCGTCATCACCTTGACCACCGTCTGCCCGCTGGCGGGCACCGGCGGGCGCGGCTGGAGCGAGGCGGTGAACTCGGGCACGACCGTGATGGCCGATGCGAAGAACCCCGTGGCCGTGGCCGCCAGCACGAAGCGCCGCCACACGCCGCGCCCCAGCAGGGCCGGCGCGAATAACAGAGACAGCAGCGTGCCGATGAACAGCAGCGCCTGCAGGTGGTTGAGCAGGTCGAAATAGGGAACGGCAAAGCCGAGCACGGCCAGCACCGCAAGCGCAGATACGCCGAGGGCTCCGATGCTCAGGAGAATGCGCAGGGCGCGGATGAGAAGGCGCATGAAGCGTCCGGGTTCAAGGTGGCGTCAATCGAGCGGGCGCCAGCCAAGAGGACCTTTTTGAACCTCCAGCGGACGGAAAGCCGCCTTGTAGGCCATTTTGGGCGAATCTTTGACCCAATAGCCAAGATAGACGTATTGGAGCCCCGCCTGCTTCACCTGGTCTATGTGATCGAGGATGAGAAGGTTGCCGAACCCGCGCTTGGCCATGTCCGGATCATAGAAGCTGTAGACCATCGAAAGCCCGTCCGGCATCACGTCGGTGAGGGCCACGGCGACCAGCGGGTTTCCGGGTACGGACGTAAGGCGATACTCGACCAGCACCGACTGCACCGGCGTATCCTCGACCATGTACTCGTAGTCGATGAAATTCATCTGCGTCATGCCCCCGCCCGCATGGCGGGCGTTGAGGTAGCGCTTGAAGAGCGCGAACTGCTCGGTGGTGGCGCGCGGCTCGCACACCGTCACGCTGATATCGGCGTTCTTCCTGAGGATGCGGCGGAAACGGTCGGAAGGCGCGAACTGCCGCGCCACGATCCGCACCGACTGGCAGGCGGAGCAGCCTTCGCAGGCCGGGCGGTAGATCAGGTTCTGGCTGCGGCGGAAACCGTTGTCGCTGAGCAACTGGTGGAGCGCCGCCGCACGCCTCCCGGTCAGGTGCGTGAACAACTTTCGCTCCTGCCGGCCCGGCAGGTAGGGGCACGGCATCGCTGCCGTGAGGAACAGTTGGGTGTTATCGGGAGTATGATCCGTCATCTATCGTCCAGGTCGCGACCCAGACGATAGAATATTGCGGACTGCGCCCCCGTGCAACGGGGAGAAATCCCAAGCTCAGGCGGGGCGTCCGGCGGTGCGCTGGTAGTCGGCCCAGTGCCGGGTCATGGGCGAACGACGCACCATGAGCGTGCCCACGATAAGGTCGTGCACCATCTGCCGGCGGGGCGTGAAAAGGGCAATGGCCAGCGAAATCGGCCAGGAAATCCAGACGCTTATCCAGAATACCAGTGCATGGGCCACGGCCATCACGCCATCGAGCGGAGCGCCGCGCGTGGGCGTGAGCACGATATCCATCATCTGCATGCCCACCGTCGCGCGCCGGATCGAGCCGAGCGTGGCGGCGTAATAAAGCACGATGGAGAGCGGCAGCAGCACCACCAGCGCCAGCCAGGCGAGTCCAAATGTCAGGAAGCCGGCAATGCCGCCGACGATGGCCAGCGCCGTCACCATCACCGAGATGATCACCATGTCGATGAAGAAGGCCACGATACGCCGCGTCAGCACGCCTTCGAAGAGCTCTGGGGCGGTTTCGGGGTCGGGCAGGGCTGCGGTCATCGGGGTGCCTTTCTGGCAAGCATCTTACGGCATGCCTATTTGGGGGCTTTGACGGAGCGTGCAAGAGACTCGGTTACAAAATTGATCCCGGAGCCTTTCGCTTGCGGTGGCGGGCCTAGTCGCCGTTCGTGCCATTTGCTACCCAGAACTATTCACGGCTGCAATCTCGCGGCCAGAGGCCAGACGATTCGTGGCAGACCCACTGTACTTCCTGCGCGGCGAGAGCCTGGCAGCCGCTCAGATACTGGCCTTCGACTGGTCGCAAACCGACCTCGGCCCCCCGGAAAAATGGCCCAGCGCGCTCAAGACCGCGGTCAGCATAATGCTGGCGTCCCACTTCCCCAAGGCAATCGTCTGGGGACCGGGGATGCTCACCATCCATAATGATGCGTTCCGGCCCATCCTCGGGCGCAAGCCGCTCGCGATCGGGCGCTCCTTCCGCGACGTGTGGGCGGAAACCTGGGATGGCATCAGCGACATCGTTGCGCGCGCCTTCAATGGCGAGGCGACCTTCATCGAGAATTTCCCGCTCGTCATCAACCGGCATGGTTATGACGAAGAGGCCCACTTCACCTTCTGCTACAGCCCGATCCGGGATGAGAACGGCGACGTTGCCGGGATGATGGACACTGTCATCGAGGTCTCCCAGACGGTGGCGACCCAGCGCCGCATGGCCGTCGTCAATGGCGAGCTGGCCCATCGCATGAAGAACATGGTCACCGTCATCGGGGCCATCGCCAGCCAGACCCTGCGCAACGCCAACGACCTTTCCGAGGCGCAACTGGCGCTCCAGCAACGGCTGACGGCCCTCGGCCACGCCCAGCAGCTGCTCACCAACTCCAATGTCGGCACCGTCAAGGTGCGCGATATCTCGAGCTTCGCCCTCGAGGCAGTGAGCGTGGACCCGGACCAGATCGACATCGACGGGCCCGACATGTGGCTGGCCGAGAAGCAGGCGCTGTCTCTCGCCCTGGTCATAAACGAGCTGGCCACCAACTCCTTCAAATACGGGGCGCTGTCGCTGCGCTCGGGCAAGGTCTCCATTGCCTGGGAAGTTTCAGGCGTCGATGAGGAATTCAGCTTCCTCTGGAAGGAAAGCGGCGGACCGCCCGCCGAGCCCCCGGCGCGAAAGGGATTTGGCACGACGCTCCTCGAACGCGTCGCTCCGCTCGATTTCCACGGAACCGCGGACCTGTTCTATGGGGCCGAGGGGTTCCGCTACGACCTGCGCACCAGCAGGAAGGCGCTGGCAGGCTAGCGCCGTTCGTTCTCGGGCACGACCCGGCGGATTTCGCCAAGCAGACTGTCGTTTTCAAAGCCAGCATCGGCCAGCAGGTGCGGGTCCATGCGCGCCAGGGCCTGCCTGGCGATCCGTTCGGCATGGCGCCGCCGGATGGACGAGGCGAGTGCGGCCAGCCATTGGCGGCGCGGACGGCGGTCGAGAACGACAACGGTATCGTATTCCAGGATAGCCATTTCCCGGTTCCTTTCGACAATACGTGGGTGACGGTTCAATCGCTTAATCGTTGAACCGATTCAAATTTGAACCGGTTCAATTCCGTTGTCAACGGATATTTTGAAACGGTTCAAGAAATATGGTAGAGCGCATCCATGAGCGAAAAGACCGCCAAGCTTGCCGATGTCGCCAAGGCCGCCGGAGTGTCCCAGGGCACCGCGTCCAACGTCTTCAACCGCCCCGAAGTGGTGCGCGAGGAGGTGCGCGAGAGGGTGTTGGCGGCCGCCAGGAAGATCGGCTACGGTGGTCCCGACCCCAAGGGGCGGCTGCTGCGGGCGGGCAAGGTCAATGCCATCGGCATCGGCGCGGCCGAGCCGCTTTCCTACTTCTTCGACGATCCGTTTGCCCGCACCGTGATGGCGTCCATCGCGCAGGAGTGCGATTCCCGTGGAGCCGGCATCGCGCTGATCTCGGCGCTGAACAACGAGTCGGTGGCCTGGAATATCCAGAGCGCCCTGGTCGACGGGCTGATCCTGTTCTGCGCCGAGGGCGCCGACAAGCTCATCGAGCTTGCCCGCGATCGCCAGATCCCGTTCGTGGCCATCGAGTCGCCCGAAAAACTCGGCGACCTGGCCACGATCACCATCGACAACTTCGCCGGCGGCAGGCTGGCCGCAGAGCACCTGGTCGCCCTCGGGCACCGGCGCTTTGGCATCCTGGCGCTGCCGTTCAACGAAACGGGCAGCGGCCCACGCACCACCGATGAGGTGCGCGCCGCGCTCTACGACAATATCCGCGACCGGGCCCTGGGCTATTTCAGCGTTCTGGCCGATCAGGGCATTGCCGAGGCCGATGTGCCGCTCTTCGAGACGCGCGACCGCGAGACGGTGTTTGCGGCGCTCGATACCTTCTACGCCGCCGCCGAGCCGCCGACGGCGCTGCTATGCATGTCCGACGTCATCGCGCTCGATGCCCTGGCCTGGCTGCGGAGCAGGGGACACAAGGTACCCGAGGACGTCTCCGTGGTCGGTTTTGATGGCGTGCCCGAAGCCGCGCTATCCGATCCACCGCTGACCACCATCGAGCAGCCGCTCGCCGAGATGGGCCGCATGGCGGTCCAGATCGTAATGGCTCCCACCCGCCAGACCGGCAACACCACCGCCGATCTGCAGTTGGTCGAGAGGGGATCGACAGGTCCTGCGAAGGGATAGCGGGAGCGTGGGGGCTGGGCGTTGTCTTGCGCTGGGCACGCCGATCGCCTTTTCGATCGCTGAACGCCTCTCAACCCACGAACTCTTCCCCGGGTCTTCGCCCGGGGAGGAGCGTGGTGGGATGGAGAACTACGAAGGGGTGAGAACTCCCGTGGAGCTTCTGCCAGCGCGCTCCCCCAAATCCCTTACGCGTTGAGCTTGCGCGCCATTTCGAGGGCGTAATACGTCAGGATCCCGCTCGCGCCGGCGCGCTTGAAGGCATAGAGGCTCTCGAGGATGGAAGCCTCGCGGTTGATGGCGCCAGCGGCGGCTGCGAATTCGATCATCGCGTACTCGCCCGACACCTGGTAGACGAACACCGGCACGTTGAACTCGGTGCGGACGCGCCGCACGATGTCGAGATAGGGCATGCCCGGCTTGACCATCACCGTATCGGCGCCTTCCTCGAGGTCCTGCGCCACCTCGCGAAGAGCCTCGTCGGAATTGGCGTAATCCATCTGGTAGGTGCGCTTGTCGCCCTTGAGGCGCGTGCCCGAACCCACCGCCTCGCGGAACGGACCGTAATAAGCCGACGCGTACTTGGCGGCATAGGACATGATCTGCCTGTCCTCGAAGCCTTCGGCGTCGAGCACGGCGCGAATGGCGCCGACGCGGCCGTCCATCATGTCGGAGGGCGCGATGATGTCGGCGCCCGCCGCCGCCTGGACGAGCGCGGAGCGGATCATGACATGGACGGTCTCGTCGTTGAGAATCTGCCCGTCACGCACCAGCCCGTCCTGGCCGTCGCTGGAATACTCGTCGAGCGCCACGTCGGCGATGAGGCCGATCTCGGGCACGGCTTCCTTGATGGCCGAGAGCGCGCGGCACATCAGGTTGTCGGGGTTGTAGGCCTCCTCGGCATTCTCGCTGCGGCGCTCGTCCTGGGTATTGGGAAAGAGCGCCAGGGCAGGGATGCCCTCGGCTGCGGCCTGCCGCGCCGCTTCCACCGCCAGGTCCACGCTCAGGCGCTCGACGCCCGGCATGGTCTTGATCTGGGTGCGCTCGTTCTGCCCGTCGATGATGAAGAGCGGCCAGATGAGATCGGCGGGGGTCAACACGGTCTCACGCACGAGGCTGCGACTCCAGGCCGATGCGCGCGTGCGGCGCAGCCTGCGTCCGGCGAGGAACTCCATGTCGTGTTTGGGCCAGTAGTCGGACATGCGAGGTCTCCAATTTGCCGTGATGCGGTTCTCTATCAGCCCCTCCGCCTTGCCCGCAACCGGTGCGCGCGCTAGACCCATTGCCAACCCGAGGAGCTTTTCGCCCATGCAAGTGCCGTCCGAGTGGATCGCGATCACCCTGCGCGCCATCGCGCTCGTGACCCTGTTCCTGGGCCTGACCGATGCGGCGCGCCTGCTCGGGGTCTCCATGGGCTCGGTCAACCCGATCGAGCAGATGGGGATGACCGCCTTCGTCTATCTCGGGATCTTCACCATCGCCCACCTTTTTGCGGCGGTAGGCATCTGGATCCGCGCCAACTGGGGCAACGTGCTGCTGGTAGCGGTCACGTTCGTGGAGCTGGCGCTCTACCTTTCGGGCAATCCGAACGTGCAGATGAGCGTCGTCGGCTTCATCATCCGGCTGCTGATCCTGTGCGCTATGGTGCTGTTTTTCCTGATCGCTTTCCGCACGCGCCGGGCTGCGATCCACGACTGACAGAAGCCGTTCAGACTTCGTTCAGGTTACAATTTTCTTGCACGATGTAACCTTTGATTCAGCCAAATTCTCGAACATTTCCAGTAAGATGCCATTAAGTGTGCGGCTTAAGGCGATCTTATTCGGGCCCCTGTAATTTGGCCCTACTGAGACGCGAACAAATCGCGCAAAATTTTGCAGAGAGGCCAACAATGGTAACCAAGTCGAACGCCGCTGAGGCACTAGAATCCGGCAAGGCAGAAAGCCTGAAGCCCCTCTACCTCGAAGCCGTGTCGCGGGTCGAACGCCTGCACCGCCGCTTGCTCGACCTGATCAAGGACGAGTTCGATCGTATGGGCTGGGACGACATCAACCCCGTCCAGGCGCTGCTGATGTTCAACATCGGCGATGCCGAGATGACCGCCGGCGAGTTGCGCTCCCGCGGCTACTACCTGGGCTCGAACGTTTCTTACAATCTCAAGAAGCTCGTCGAGACCGGCTACATCTTCCAGGAGCGCTCCCGCGCCGACCGCCGCTCGGTCCGCATCCGCCTCACCCCCAAGGGCGAGGAAGTGGCCGAAGTGATCGACGAGCTCTACGACCGGCACCTGAAGTCGATCGAAAAGGTCGGCGGCTTGGGCGACGGCGAGTTCGACGGTCTCAACAAGGCTCTTGCACGCCTCGAGCGCTTCTGGGTCGACCAGATCCTCTACAAGCTCTAAGGGGCTGTGGCATTCATGCCACACAAGTGAACAAACGCCGGTGCCACGCTCCGGCGTTTCTTATTTGCGCCTCAAATTCCCGTATCAAGCTGCGTTACACGCAAAGTTCGCAAAGCATCTGCCGCCCGCCTGCGTATCGGCTCGGACGTGGTTCACAGCTCTTTGAGCGCTGTTGTTTGCCCCGGGGCCCGAATGGTAAGGCGATGGTAAATGCTTCGTGCTTTGCTCCAGTAACCCTCGACTAGATGCAGGTGAATTGATGCGGCTTTCTCGGCGTACACTTCTTCGCTCCATGGCGGCAGCGGGCGCAGTCGCCGCTCTTCCGGCAGTAGCGCGGGCCCAGGAAGGCGACTCCATCTGGGACATGTTCAGCCGTAACCGCGTCCTGCGCAGCACGGATCGCAACAGCAACACTGCCGCAGCGAACGCCACGATCGAGACCATCGAGCCGATCCTGTCGGTGGATACCGCCTACAACCTCCAGCTTGCCATCGGCCAGTACGAACCCTTCGTGGCCGCTGGCGGCTGGGAGCAGGTGCCCAAGGAAGTCTTCGGCCTCACGCTCGGCAACGGGCGCCGTTCGGTCGTCGCCCTCAAGCGCCGCCTGATGTCGTCCGGCGACCTGCCGCCCGCCGAGCGCGTTGACGAGATGTTCGACGCCGCCACCGACCTTGCCGTGCGCAACTTCCAGGCTCGCCATGGCCTGATCGTGAACGGGCAGGTGGACGAGCCGACCTTCTACGCCATGGCCGTGCCAGCCGAGGTGCGCCTCAACCAGCTCCGCCTGAACCTGATCCGCGTCCAGAACATCAGCCAGACGCTGAGCGATCGCTACCTGGTGGTGAACGTGCCGGCCGCGTCGGCCGAAGCCATCGAGAACAGCGCCGTCGTCCAGCGCCACGTCGCCGTGGTCGGCCGCATCGACCGGCAGACCCCGATCCTGCATTCGAAGGTCCACCAGATCAACTTCAACCCGTACTGGCACGTGCCCAAGTCCATCATCCAGAAGGACTTGATCAAGTACATGAACGAAGATCCGGAATACCTGACCAAGTTCCGCATCCACATCTACGACGGCAAGGGCAACGAGCTGGCGCCGACCGATATCGACTGGTCGACCAACGAGGCGGTCAACTACATGTTCCGCCAGGAGCCGGGCGCCGAGAACTCGATGGGCCACGTGAAGATCAACTTCCCGAACCCCTACGACGTCTACATGCACGACACGCCCACCAAGTCGCTGTTCGGCGAGAATGCGCGCTTCCACTCCTCGGGCTGCATGCGCATCAACGAAGTGGATTCGCTGGTGAACTGGCTGCTGGCCAGCAATGGCGACTGGGACCTGGGCCGCGTCCAGCAGACCTTCGCCTCCAACGAACGCCTGGACGTGAAGGTCAAGAACCCGACCCCGGTCCACACCACCTACATCACCGCCTGGGCCAACCGCCAGGGCACGGTCAGCTTCCGCGACGACGTGTACAACTTCGACGCCGAAGGCCGGACCACGTTCGACGCCTAGCCGCCATGGGGGAAAGCGAAGTCCTCTTCGAGTTCACCCAGGTCGGCCAGCAAATGCGGGTATCCGCGATCGACGCGGGTACCCTGACCGAAGTCATTGTGATCGCGCCCGCCAGCGCCACGCGCTACCAGATGCAATCGCTCGCCATGGCCAAGCTCAAGCGCAAGCTGGCCGAAGGCGATGCGCAGGGCAGGGCGGCTCCTCCGCAACGCCTGTTCTAGACGCGCTCAGCGCCCCGAGAAGCGCTGCCTGGCGGCCTCGGTGAAGGGCGTATAAAGGCTCACCAAAGTCCCTTCCGGGTCGCGGAACTGGGCGGCGCGATTGCCCCAGGGCATGACCTTGGGCGCCATGACCGCCTCGAGCTCGTTCTTAAGCCGTTCGTATTCAGCGTCGACATCCTCGACCTGGAATTCGATGATGGCGCTGCGATTGGCGGCGGGCTCGGCACTGCCCTCCTTGAAGAGAGCGACGGTGTCGGCGGTGCCGAAAGCCAGAGCGGCGCTGGGCGTGACGATTTCGGCAAAAACTGGAGCGAGCCATTCGGCCTCCTTGCCGGTGAGCGTTTCGTAAAAGGCGACCAGCGCCTTGATGTCGGCGGCGACGAGCCGGACGGAAGCCAGTTTCATGAAGATATCCTTGTTGTCGGGGCGCCGGATCGGCGGCCCGCTGACGCCCCTTGTGAGCCATCCCTGCTGCCACCATAATGTCAGCAGGAGTCAGTAGCGATGCGTCGAGCCGACAGACTGTTTCAGATCATCCAGGTGCTGCGCCGCTCGACACGGCCGGTGACGGCTGCCGCGCTGGCCGAGGAGCTGGAGGTTTCAAAGCGCACCGTCTATCGCGATGTGGCCGACCTCATCGGGCAAAGGGTGCCGATAGCGGGAGAAGCTGGCTTCGGCTACGTGCTCGATGCGGGCTACGACATGCCGCCGCTGATGCTCAACGCCGACGAGGTCGAAGCGATCGTGCTGGGCGTACAATGGGTTGCGGACCGATCCGACAAGGCGCTCTCAACTGCGGCGCGTGATGTCCTGGCCAAGATCGCGGCCGTCATCCCCGAACATCTCCGGCCCGTCATCGAGGTGCCGAGCGTTGGCGTGAAGCCCACGGAAAGCCGGGGGGAGCGCTTCGATACCACGCCCATCCGGATGGCGATCCGCAATGGGAACAAGCTGCGCTTGCGGTACCTCGATGCGACCGAGAAGGTAAGCGAACGCACAGTGTGGCCGGTCGTGCTGGGCTATGCCGAGGCGAGCAGCCTCCTGGTTGCGTGGTGTGAACTGCGTCAGGATTTTCGGCACTTTCGCACCGATCGGGTGCTGGTGATGGAAGTGCTGGACGAGCAGCACGGATGGAGCCATGCGCGCCTGCGGCGTCGCTGGGAGACCTGGCGCGCGAAGGTCGACAGGGCGCTTCCGGGCGCCTGATCTCGCTCCGGCAAAAGCGAAGGGAGCCGCCTGGTCGGGCAGCTCCCCCATCGTCACCTGCAGCCCGTCCTAAAGGTTACAGGTATGGCGGTGTCCGTCGTAGCCGAGATAGGTATCGCTGCGAGGGTCGTAGGATTTGAAGCGCGCCTCGCACCGCTGTACGTGCCCGCTGGCCGGATAGCGCGGCGAGGAGTTAAGGGCGCCGTTGATCATGGCGCCCGCGACAAGGCCGAAGATCCCGGCGATTGCGGCATCGGCGCCATTATAATGCGAATAGTACCACTGGTTGTAGCGCCGATCGTCCCAGCGCGAGCCGTGCCGTCCGAAATCGTAGCAGTCCCGATCGTTGGGGTGCCGCTGGCAATAGGTCTCCACATAGCGATAGCGCTGCGAATAACCCTGCGCGGCGGCGGGCGATACGGTCATGAGTGACATGGAGGCCGTAGCGGCCAGCGTGACGAGGCTTGCGATGACTCTTTTCATCGGTCTCTCCTGGGCAAGCGATTGGTGTGGAAGCGAAACGAGCCAGTGTGCCCAGGGTTGCGTCACAATTGCCGATCCCAGATTTAGGCGCACGCTTGGAATCGTGACCCCCTATGTGGTAAACGACGCGCGTCAGCGACAAACCGACACCTTTCAACCTTCCCGGGGAACGCCAATGAGCGCTGCCACGTCACTTCCGCTCTTTCCGCATTTCTTCTCTGACACGCTGGCCCAGACCGATCCCGAGATCGCACAGGCCATCAATCAGGAGCTCGGTCGTCAGCAGAACGAGATCGAGCTGATCGCGTCCGAGAACATCGTTTCTAAGGCCGTGCTCGAAGCCCAGGGCTCGATCATGACCAACAAATACGCGGAAGGTTATCCGGGTAAGCGCTACTACGGCGGTTGTGAGTTCGTCGACATCGCCGAGAACCTGGCGATCTCGCGCGCCAAGGACCTGTTCGGGGTCGAATTCGTCAACGTGCAGCCCAATTCCGGCTCGCAGGCCAACCAGGGCGTCTACCAGGCGCTGCTGCAGCCGGGCGATACCATCCTGGGCATGTCGCTCGATGGCGGCGGTCACCTGACCCACGGCGCCAAGCCGAACCAGTCCGGCAAGTGGTTCAATGCCATCCAGTACGGCGTGCGCAAGCAGGACGGCCGCGTCGACATGGACGAGATGCGCGCCCTGGCGCTCCAGCACCGTCCCAAGCTGATCGTGGCCGGTTTCTCCGCCTATTCGCGCGTCATGGACTGGGCGGCGTTCCGCGCCGTTGCCGACGAGATCGGCGCCTACCTCATGGTCGACATGGCGCACGTGGCGGGCCTCGTTGCCGGCGGCGTCTATCCGAGCCCGTTCCCTCACGCCCATATCGCCACCACCACCACGCACAAGACGCTGCGCGGTCCCCGTGGCGGCATGATCATGACCAATGACGAGGACATCGCCAAGAAGATCAACTCGGCGATCTTCCCGGGCATCCAGGGCGGCCCGCTGATGCACGTCATCGCAGCCAAGGCCGTGGCCTTCAAGGAAGCGCAGTCGGGCGAGTTCAAGCTCTATGCGCGCCAGGTCGTGGCCAATGCCAAGGTGCTGGCCGAGACGCTGGTTCGCGGCGGCCTCGACATCGTCACCGGCGGCACCGACAACCACCTGATGCTGGTGGACCTGCGCCCCAAGAAGCTCACCGGCAAGGCAGCCGAAAAGGCCCTCGAGCGCGCCCACATCACCTGCAACAAGAACGCGGTGCCGTTCGATCCGGAAAAGCCGGCGATCACCTCGGGTATCCGCGTGGGTACGCCGGCAGCGACCTCGCGCGGTTTCCGCGAGCCGGAATTCCAGCTCGTCGGCGAACTGATGGTCGAAGTGCTCGATGGCCTGGCTACCAATGGCGAGGACAACAACGGCAGCGTCGAGGCCACCGTCCGCGACAAGGTCAAGAAGCTCACCGACGCCTTCCCGATCTACGGGCAGTAAGCCATGCGCTGTCCTTACTGCGGAAACGAAGACACACAGGTCAAGGACAGCCGGCCGACCGAGGATTCGAGCGCAATCCGCCGCCGGCGTATCTGCAGCGCCTGCGGCGGGCGTTTCACCACCTTCGAGCGCGTGCAGCTACGCGACCTCGTTGTGGTCAAGAAATCGGGGCGCAAGGTGCCGTTCGACCGCGAGAAGCTCTCGCGGTCGGTCTATACGGCCCTGCGCAAGCGCGCCGTCGAGCCTGAGCGCATCGAACGCATGATCTCAGGGATCGTACGACAGCTCGAAAGCCTGGGCGAGGGCGAGGTGACGTCCGACCAGATCGGCGAATATGTGATGGACGGGCTCAAGGGCCTGGACGATGTCGCGTTCGTCCGCTTCGCCTCGGTCTACAAGAACTTCTCCGCCGCCGACGACTTCCGCTCGTTCCTGACGGAACTGGGTAACGGCAAGAGCGCCAGGCACGAGGCCGGCGACGACGACTGATTTGCATAGCTGCTGCCGGTCCTACGAATGTTGACCGGCGGGCAGGGGATGGATGATAACCTCCCCAAACGATGGCGGCCCGCGGGCCGCGCTTCCCCTCTCTAAGGACTACGACTCGTGGCGCAACCTTCCAAACGCGGCGAAAACGGCGAACGCCCTGCCAACCAGCGCGGGGCTGCGCGCCTTGCCGCCGTGCAGGCTCTCTATCAGATGGATGTCGGCCGCCAGACCCTGGAAGATACGCTCGATCAGTTCAACGCCCAGCACCTGGGTGGCCGCGAGATCGAGGGCGAGCAATACCTGCCGGCCGACGCGGACTTCTTCCGCCAGATCCTGCGCGGCGTGATCAAGTTCCAGCGCGAGCTCGATCCAGCGATCGACAACGCACTGACCGACGAATGGCCGGTGACGCGCGTCGATGCCACGCTGCGCGCCATCCTGCGTGCCGCCGCCTGGGAATTGCTGCGTCGCCAGGATATCCCGGCCCGAGTGGTGATCAGCGAATACGTCGATATCGCCAAGGCCTTCTACGAGGACGATGCGACGGGGCTGGTGAACGGCGTGCTCGACAAGATCATCCGGGAAAGCGGGCATCCGAACGCTTGAGGTCGGGGGGCTAGACGCCCATCCCAGCGGGGCGTTCAGTTCGCCCAATCCTCGATTATTTCTTCGCCGGGGAAGAGAGATTGAGTTTGAGGCGCTTGGCCGACTAACCAAACATCAGACCTCCGCGATTCTCTTCGTAGAGATCGCGCCCGGAAGCCCCCATGTAGACAAAGAAAAGACGCTCTCCCATGAGGGAGAGCGTCCCGAAATCTCGTAGTGCGCGCTGTTGGGATTTACAGCGACGACAGGATCGACTCGATGAAGGTCTTGTCTTCGCCGAACGACGGGGTGCGGCGCGACTCGATGGTGACGGACTTGCCGTCCTTGGCGCCGTAGAGCGCCTTGTCCTTCACCTTCTTGTTCTTGTCGAAATAGATGGCCAGCACGCGCCGTTCCTTGATGGAGTTGATCCCCATCGCGGTCGTCGCAAGCTTGGTCTCGACGTAGTAGTAAGCCGTTTCGCCACCGAACGTGCTGGTGGTCTGGGGCGAGCCGAGAACGGTGGTCACCAGTTCCATGCTCTGGCCCGGACGGATCTGCACAAGCGCGTCGTCCGAAATCTCGTAGCCTTCGGTCTTGTTGACGATCAGGCCGCCCGCAGTCGAGCAGGCGGCAAGGCTGACACCCAAGACCAGGGCAGCGGCGAGCGGAGCTAGGCGTTTCAACGGCATGAATTTGACTTTCCCGATGGCACTCGACTATAGGCTCGCGACGGGGCTTGATAAGCCCAGACAAGGCCGCCGGAATGTTTAGCCGCCAATGCCCCGCACTGCAAGCTGGCTCTCCGCCGACCGATCAAGACGCCGAGCGTAGCCATGATCCTGTCCCTTTTCAAAAAATCTTCTGATTCTGCGCCAGTTTACGCGGTCTATAACGCCATTGTGGCGCAATCCCGACAGCCGGTTTTCTACGCCGAGTGGGGCGTGCCGGACACCGTGACGGGCCGTTTCGACATGATCAGCCTGCATATGGCGCTCGTCTTCCGCCGTCTGCGATCGGACGATCAGGCCATCAAGGACTTCTCCCAGGCCGTGTTCGATCTCTTCTTCAAGGACATGGATCGCTCCCTGCGCGAGATGGGCGTAGGCGATCTCTCCATCTCCAAGCGCATCCAGAAGATGGGCAACCTCTTCTTCGGCCTCCTGGCCGCCGTGAACGCCGCAATGGACAGCCGGAACATGCAGGCGCTCGATGACGTTCTCTCCCGCAATGTCTATGCGGAGATCGAGAATCCGCCGGTGCGCAAGCTCTCCCAGTACATGGTCGAGCAGTCCGAGTTCCTGGGCGGTCAAACGATCGACGCCATCATGGCCGGCAACCTGAGCATGGAAATCCAGACCTCATGACCAAGCGTCAAGACGAATCCGCACTCGATGCCTCCATCCGCATCGACCACCTGCCGCCCGAAGGGCGCGACCTCAAGCTTTCGGCCAATGCCGAACAGCGCGCCGCGCTCGCCGAGCGGCTGACGATCACGTCCGTCGAAAAGCTCGACGTGACCCTCAACGCCGCTCCTTTCCGTGGCGGTATCCGTGTCCTCGGCCGGCTGATCGCAACCATCGTGCAGCCTTGCGTGGTGACCTTCGCTCCGGTGACCCAGGACATCGATGAACCCATCGACCGGGTATTCCTCCCCGGGCGCGAAAAGCAGCATACGCCAGGCGCCGAAGTCTTCATCGACATAGAAGAGGAAGATGCCCCCGACTATTTCGAGGGTCCTGAGGTCGATCTCACCGAATTGATCGTGGAAACGCTTTCGCTGGCCATCGATCCCTATCCGCGGGCGCCCGGCGCCAGTCTGGCTGATATCCCCCGGGAACCTGCCGACGAGCCGGAATCGCCATTCTCCAGCCTCAAATCTCTTCGAGACAAAGGCGATAAGAGCTAAAGTGCTCCTCATCTGCGGGACTTGCGCCGACTCCCTGATTGGATATCTTGGCGCCACGCCGCCGTAGGCCGCACAAAAGGGCGATATGAACGACAGAATCAGAATCTCCGTGGACGCCATGGGCGGCGACATTGGTCCGCGCGTGGCCATACATGGAGCTGCTCTTGCCCTGAAGGAGCGCAAGAACACCAGCTTCATCTTCCACGGCCGCAAGGAAGAGATCGAGCCGCTGCTCGACGAATTCCCAGCGCTCAAGCCGGTTTCCGAAGTCCGTCACTGCGACAATGTCATTGCGATGGACGAGAAGCCCAGCCAGGCCCTGCGCAAGGGCCGCAACAATTCCTCGATGTGGGCCGCGCTCCAATCGGTCAAGGACGGGGAGGCGGACGTTGCCATCTCCGGCGGCAATACCGGCGCACTGATGGCCATGGCCACCTTCTGCCTGCGTCCGATGGAAGGCATCTCGCGCCCGGCGATCGCCGCCATCTGGCCGACGCTGCGCTCAGACATCGTCGTGCTCGACGTTGGCGCCACCGTAGGCGGTGACGCCAAGCAACTTGTGGATTTCTCGGTCCTAGGCGCCGCGCTGGCGCGCGCCCTGTTCGACCAGGACCTGCCCACCGTCGGGCTGCTCAATGTGGGCAGTGAAGAGGTCAAGGGACTCGAAACCGTCAAGGAAGCCGGGCGCATGCTCGGCCATGCCAGCGGGGCCGGGTTCCTCTACCACGGCTTCGTCGAGGGCGACGACATCGGCAAAGGCACGGTCGACGTGGTCGTGACCGAAGGCTTTACCGGCAATATCGTGCTCAAGACCGCCGAAGGCACGGCGCGCCAGGTGGCGGGGTACCTGCGCAGTGCGCTGACCGCCAATTTCATGTCCAAGGTCGGTGCGTTCTTCGCCCGGCAGGCCCTGACGGCGCTGCGCCGCAAGATGGATCCGCGCACCGTCAACGGCGGCGTGTTCCTGGGTCTTAACGGTATCGTCATTAAGAGCCATGGCGGTACCGATGAAATCGGCTACAAGAGCGCTCTTGGCCTCGCCTACGAAATGGCGCGTAGCCATTTGATCGACAAGATTTCCGAGGGTCTGTCGCGGTTCCCACCCATCGTGGAGAGCCAGCCGGAACTCGAAGCTGAGGGAAAACCTGCGTGAGTGAGTTGCGATCGATAGTCCGTGGCGTTGGCGGTTACCTGCCCGAGCGGGTGATGACCAACGACGAAATGTCCAAGATCGTGGACACCTCGGACGAGTGGATTCAGCAGCGTACCGGTATCAAGCAGCGCCATATCGCGGCGGAAGGCGAACTGACGTCCGACCTGGCAGTTGCAGCGGCCCGCAAGGCGCTCGACGCGGCGGGCCTGGGCATTGAAGGCATCGACCTGGTGATCGTTGCCACTACCACCCCGGACATGACGTTCCCAGCCACCGCCGCCATCGTGCAGCAGAAGCTGGGCATGCACCACGGGGCCGCATTCGACCTCCAGGCGGTGTGCTCGGGCTTCGTCTACGCAGTGGCAACCGCCGATAGCCAGCTCAAGAACGGCCTTGGCAAGCGTGCCCTCGTGATTGGCGCCGAGACGTCCTCGCGCATCCTCGACTGGACGGATCGCACCACCTGCGTGCTCTTTGGCGACGGCGCCGGCGCCATGGTGCTCGAACTGGCCGAAAAGGACGCGGAAGATCGCGGCATCCTGGCCTCGAGCCTGCGCTCTGACGGCCATCACTGGAACAAGCTCTATACCGACGGCGGCCCATCCTCGACGATGAGCATCGGCCACATCCGCATGGAAGGCAAAGAGGTCTTCAAGCACGCGGTGGGCAACATCACCGATGTCGTGCGCGACGTGTTCGAGAAGACGGGCACCACTGTCGATGACCTCGACTGGTTCGTGCCGCACCAGGCCAACAAGCGCATCATCGACGGCGCCGGGGTCAAACTCGGAATACCGCCTGAAAAGGTCGTGCTGACCGTTGATCGTCATGCCAACACGTCTGCGGCGTCCGTGCCGCTGGCGTTGAGTGTGGCCGTCGAAGACGGACGGATCAAGAAGGGCGACCTGGTGATGCTCGAAGCCATGGGTGGCGGGTTCACCTGGGGCGCATCGTTGATCCGCTGGTAAAAGGCGCGTTGACCGCCCATGCCGCTGAGCGCTAGTCTAAAAGTGCCGGGGGCGGAGGGGCTTAACCGGAACCATAGAGGCGGAGCGGGGTGCGAATGGCACAAAAAACTGTGACGCGAGCGGATTTGGCAGAGGCAGTCTACGAAGCTGTCGGCCTTTCCAGGACCGAGTCGGCAGAACTCGTGGAAAGAGTTCTAGGCCTTATCGGTGACGCCCTTGTGAAGGGCGAGCATGTCAAACTTTCGTCGTTCGGCTCGTTTCAGGTTCGTTCCAAGAACGAACGGATCGGGCGGAACCCGAAGACAGGCGAGGAAGTACCCATTCTCCCCCGTCAGGTTCTGGTGTTCAAACCGAGCAACGTGTTGAAATCCAAGATCAACAAATCTATGGTTCGTGCTGGAAAATAAAGCGTTCTTCGTAAGGAGGCCGTGAGGTGGAAAAATCACCGGACGCCTTCCGCACCATTTCGGAAGCCGCAGAGGAGCTCGATCTCCCCCAGCACGTGCTGCGCTTCTGGGAGACGCGCTTCTCGACCATCAAGCCGCTCAAGCGCGGCGGTGGCCGACGGTACTATCGTCCCGAAGATGTGTTGTTGCTCAAGGGCATACGGCATCTGCTGTATGATCAGGGCTTCACCATCAAGGGTGTGCAGCGCATCCTCAAGGATCAGGGCAGCCGCTATGTCATCGCGATCGCCGATGGCACTCCGCTGGAAAATCTGGTTCCGCTTCCCGCCGACTCGGATGACGACTCGGAGGAGTACGAGGCGCTGCCGAGCCCCGGCCAGGAACACATTCCGGCCGTAATCCCCGAGCCGAGAGCGCGTGCGCTGGACAGCGCCGATCGCGAAAAGCTCGAGGGGGTGCTCAGGGAACTGCTCGACTGCAAGCGACTCCTAGAGCGCGCGCGAGAGACCTGAAGCGGTCAGGGTGCAATGAACAAAAAAAGGTCCTCCGGCATATCCTGCCGGAGGACCTTGTTCTTTGGGGCGGAAGAGGTGGTGGCTATTCAGCCACCACGGGCACGGCATCGGGCTCGGCTTCGGCCTTCTTGCCCTGGATCGGCAGACGAACGTCCTTGAGCAGCAGGGCGAGAACGAAGCCGGCGGCGAAGAGCCCCGAGCCGAAATAGAGCACGTGCGAGAACGCCCACGCGAACGCCTCGACCATCCGGGCGCCGAGCTCGGGCGGCAATTCCTGTACTGCCTTGGGCGTCAGGTCCGGCAGGGGCACGGGAAGCTGGGCCGCGATGTCGGCGGGCAGGGCCTCCTGGGCACGCTGCAGGGCGCCATGGAGGAGCCCGCCATTGGCGGCCAGCCCGAGGGAAGCGCCGATCATGCGCGACAGCGTCAGCGCGCCGGTCGCGGCGCCGACATCGGCCCTGGGCGCGGACGACTGCACCGCCACCATCAGCGTCTGCATCTGCAGGCCCATGCAGATCGAGAAAAAGAACATCAGGATGCCGATGGCCCAGAATGGCGTGGTCGCGCTGATGTGGGTAAAGCCGTAGAGCACGAAGGCCCCCAGGGCCATGCCGATGACCGGGAAGATCTTGTAACGCCCGGTCCGTGCCGTGATGTTACCCGAGACGATTGCGGCCAGCAGGGAGCCGATGGAGGCAGGAAGAAACAGGAGGCCGGCCATCGCGGGCGGTAGCCCGGTGATCATCTGCATGGCCAGCGCGAAGTAGTTGAGCATCCCCAGCGTCGCGACGCCCATCAGGATCGACATGGCGAGCGTGAGCGAAATCTGCCGGTTGCGCAGCAGCCCCAGGGGCAGGATGGGTTCGACCGCGCGCCGCTCGACCAGCACGAACGCGGTAAGGGCCACCACGACAACGGCAGGCAGGACGTAGATCAGCGGGCCCGAATAGCTTCCGCCAAGCGCCTCCTCGGCCCAGAACACCAGCCCCGTGACCGACGCCGCCAGCAGCAGGCCGCCAAGATAGTCGATCGAATGGCTGCGCTTCGGGCTGAACGAGGGCATGGCGAAGGCGATCACGCCGATGACGATGACGCCGAGCGGCAGGTTGATGAGGAAGATGTATTCCCATCCGAAGGTCTGGGCGATAAACCCGCCGGCGACCGGGCCGATGAGGCCGGAGAGGGTGAAGACCGCCGAGCTATAGCCCTGGTACTTGGCGCGCTCGCGCGGTTCGAAAAGGTCGGCGATGATGGCGAAGGCAGAGGTCATGAGGCCACCTCCGCCCAAGCCCTGCAAGACGCGCGCCGCAATGAGGCTCTGCATCGACCACGCCATGCCGCAGGCGAGCGAACCGATGGTGAAAAGCCCAATGGCAACCATGAAGACGCGCTTGCGCCCGAAAAGGTCGCCGAGCTTGCCGTAGAATGGAGTGACGGCAGCCGTTGCCAGGAGATACCCGGCACCGACCCAGCCGAAGAGCTCGAGATCGCCGAGCGATTCCGCAATGGTCGGCAAAGCCGTTGCGATGATCTGCATGTCCAGCGAGGCCATGAACATGCCCGCCAGAACCGCGATGTAGATGACGATCTTGCGTTGCTGCGATAGCGGCGGCGCGGAGGCGGCTTGATATGTCATGGGCGAAAATCCTTCAAAAGCCGGCGACTTATCTGCCTTAGTCAATTATATGTCAAGGGCACATAAATGATAGATGCATGCGATTGCTGCGCGCATGCGTTTGTGCTATAGGCGGGCTCCATGAGCGACAAGACCACCAGCCCCTCCGACCAGATCGGTTGCCATTTCCAGGCCGAAGATGCCCAACTCGAAGTCTTCGAACGCGAGGGCCTGAGCCGCCAGGCCGCCCAGGCCATTGCCGAGATCGACGTTACGATGCAGCGCATCCGTCGCGGCATCAGCAAGCGCGAATTCGCCACCGCTCTCGTCGCCTCGCTGGGAGCCGGCGCCGAACTGCAGCACCTGGATGCCATGGGCGCCATTGCCAACTGGGGGCACCAGTCCGCCGAAACCGAGGTCACCGTAGGCCTTGTAGCCGAACGCCTCAATATCGATCCGTCGCGGGCCAGCCGGCTGGTTGCCGAGATCGTCGACAAGGGTTTCGCGCGTCGCGTCGCGTCCCAGGGTGATGCGCGGCGCATTTGCCTCGAGTTGACCGAGGCCGGTCATGAGTTCACCCGCACGTTCCGTGAGCGCAAGTGGCGCATGCTGGCACGCTCCATGAGCACCTGGAATGAGGACGAAATCGTCACGTTCGCACGCCTGCTGGAGCGCTTCAGCCATTGGGGCAGGGACGGGCTCTCGGTCGTCGCCGAGTTCGAGGACGCCGACCAGGAAATGGCCGAAGTCAAATAGCCGAACCGCGTGCGACGATTTGTGCGGGCGGTGCTCGCTTAATGGATCGTTTACATTTGCGGAACGGAGCGTAAATAGACGCGACCCGTGACAAGCGGGATTTCTTGCAGTACCGCGCCTCACGGTCCTCGTAACGGTTCGAGGCGCCTTTTCCGTTTCCGGAGCACTTCCTCAATGTCTTCCATAGCCGCTTCGCCGGCTGCCGTTCCGGCCAATTCGCGCACTCGCGTGCTGCTGGCCAGCCTCATCGGCACCACTATCGAGTTTTACGACTTCTACGTCTATGCGACTGCGGCCGTCCTCGTATTTCCCCATCTCTTCTTCCCCGCCGGCAACGAAACCACCGCGCTGCTGTCCTCGTTCGCCGTCTTCGGCGCGGCCATGGTGGCCCGTCCGCTCGGCGCCATCTTCTTCGGACACCTGGGCGATCGGCGCGGCCGCAAGGTGACATTGGTGGGCGCGTTGCTCACCATGGGTATCGCGACCTTCCTCATCGGCGCACTGCCCACCTATGCCATGGTCGGCTGGTTCGCTCCGGCCCTGCTGGTGATCCTGCGCCTCGCGCAAGGCTTCGCGCTGGGCGGGGAGTGGAGCGGCGCCGCGCTGGTGGCAACCGAGAACGCTCCCAAGGGCAAGCGCGCCGTTTTCGGCACCTTCCCGCAACTGGGGGCGCCGATCGGCTTCATCATCGCCAACGGCCTGTTCCTCATCATCGCGGCAGTGCTGCCGTCCGACGATCCGTCGCGCCCGTCGCTGGCGTTCCTCGATTGGGGCTGGCGCATCCCCTTCCTGTTCTCGATCGTGATGGTGGCCGTGGGCCTCTGGGTGCGGCTGAGCCTGGTCGAGAGCGCCGCGTTCGAAAAAACTGTCAGGACAGGCCAGGTGCAGCGCCTGCCGCTCGCCGCCGTGTTCAAGGCGCACTGGAAGGAGCTCATCCTGGGCACCTTCTACATGCTGGCCACCTACGTGCTCTTCTACCTGATGACGACTTTCTCGCTCAGCTACGGGCGCGCCGCGACCGATGCCGCCGTGCCGGGCCTGGGCTTTGGCTACAACACCTTCGTGCTCATGATGATCGTGGGCGTGGTGTTCTTCGGGGTGTTCACGCTGGTTTCCGGCCCCTGGGCCGACCGCTGGGGCCGCCGGCGCACGCTGATCTGGGTCACCATCGCCATCGCGCTCTTCGGCCTGGTGTGGGTGCCCATGCTTGCCGGCGGCACGTTCGGCGTGATGGCCTGGCTGATCCTCGGATTTTCGCTGATGGGCATGACCTTCGGGCCGATGGGCGCGCTGCTCCCCGAACTCTTTCCAGCCAACGTCCGCTATACCGGCTCGGGCATTTCCTACAACGTCTCCTCGATCCTTGGCGCGGCCGTGGCCCCGTTCATCGCCGTCGCGCTCTGGAGCTACGGCGCGGGGAGCCCGTTCTGGGTAGGCATCTACCTCACCTCCATGTCGGTGCTGACGCTGATCGCGTTGCTGCTCGGCAAGGAGACCAAGGACGTCGATATCGACGCCTGATGGACGATAAAGCGCCCGTTCCGGATGGAGCGGGCGCTTTGAATTTGTCGGCAGCCTACTCCGCCGGCGCGTGGGCGCCGAACCCGGGGGCAGGGGTGGCGGCAACCGCCGCGCGATGCTCCACCTGCCAGACGCGGTGCAGATAATAGGCCTGCACGAGCAGCAGCCCGAGTTCGCAAACCCAGAGCACCCCGACCAGCCCCGGCACGCCGTTCATGATGGCGTTGAGCATGGCGATCGAGAACAGCGTGCGCACCGCAACGTCGGTAAGCCCGTTCGCCCAGCTCGGATTGATGAGCCGCAACACCGCCCAGATGGAAATCAACGACCCGAGGAAGTTGATGAACATCATCGCGAGCGGTGACAGCTCACCTACCGCGCCGCCAAGGCCGATAGCCCCATTCACCGTATCGAGAACGCTCAGATAGACACCCGCGACGCCCGGAAGCGCCAAGGGCAGGCAGGTAACCAGATCATAGATCGCGCTGGTCCTGACGGCCCGCGCGAGTTTGACGTTGAGTGTCGCCATGACATCCCCCAGTACTGACCCGGTGGGAATGCTTACATATTTACGAAATGTTTACCATAAGCCGCCGGCAAGATGCTTAACCGCGACGGGAGCGCGGGGCGGCATGGGCTATTTCGCCAGCCAATGATGGCAATGGTGCTCGTAGACCATCTGCTCGGGCGCGGGGAAGGCAGGATCGGCGAAACTCCCCACCGCCACCGCCACAAACCCCGCCTTGCGCGCGGGATACCAATAGACGGTGCTGCCGCAATGCGGGCAGAAGTGGTGAGTGACCGCAAAGCCGCTATCCCCGATCCGCTCATAGATGCTCGACGCGCCGGCGGGTGAGGTGTTCTCGATCCGGTAGAAGGCGGCGATCCCGAAGACAGACCCCGTGCGCCGCTGGCACTCCAGGCAATGACAGGCCGAGACCTTCTCGGGATCGCCCTTGCAGGCGACCACGAGCTGGCCGCAGGCGCATTGCGCCGTTCGAGTAGCTTTCGCACCCAATGGGTCATCGTTCATCGACGGGGATCCAGACTGCACGAGGGCTGCCAGCCTTCCACATCTGAGCGGAAAGACAAAGTCGGTGACGAATGGCGGGAGATGTTTCTCTGCCGGGGCTCGGCGGCTAATGCCTGCCAAAGCCCCGGGAGAAGAGATGGTCGGAGTGGCCGGATTTGAACCGACGACCCTTTGTCCCCCAGACAGAAACACCAATATTGGCTATCCCTTTCGCTTTGCGGCTTTCCGCGGATCGGCCGCCCCCTTCGTGGGATTTTTCGTGGGACTTGCTGCGTTGAGCGCTGCACGCACGTCTTCCGCCAGGGCATGAGCATACTTCTCCGTGGTGGTGATGCGCTCGTGGCCGAGCAAGTTCTGCACCACCTTCATGTTCGACTTTCTCAGTACCCGCGTGGCAGCGGTATGCCTCGTGTCGTGGAACCGAAGGTTTTCGACGCCAGCCTTTCTGATCGCGCGCCTGCTCGCCTCTCTCAGCCCCGCTTCGGTAATGGGGTAGCGCTTTCCCCGGACCAACTTCTTCCGGCTGTCCGTGCGGCGCGCCACGTAGGTGAAGACAGCCGTTTCGTGCCGTCCTCGCTCTTCCCACAAGAGTTGGAAGGTCTCATCGCTCATCGGGATGACCCGGGACTTCCTGCCCTTGCCGATCACGGTGAACTGGCGGCCAAAAAAGTCGACCCGTGGCCACTCCAGGCCAACTACCTCCATGCGCCGGCAGCCGTTGAGGAACGCGAAGCGCATGGCGACATCGTAGCCGGCAGAGAGTTGTCCCAGAACGGCAGCCTCCTCGCCTATGCTGGCTTCGCGAATGCGCTCTTTGGGCTCCGTGAGAAAGTGTTCGTTCCAAAGGATCGGAACCACCGGCACCTTCCATACCCTCGCCGCGCGCGTCATGACCTTGCGCAATGGTTCGGTCATGGTGCGGTTGACGGTTGCGGGGCCAACTAGCTTTTTGGGCGTGTTCTTGTTGCCGACGCGGCGGTGCTCTGCGCGGCGCTTGGCAACCAGCCTGGCAACGAGATCGTCCGTTACAGCGGATATGGGTGTCGCCTTGCCTATGGCGGCCTCCAGCCACTCCATTGACGCCAGCGTGGTCAGGGCATTCTTGTGGTGCTGGCCCACTTCCACCATGTACCTCGCCGCAGCTTCACCGAAGCCGATGTCCCTGCCGGCGAAGGGGCGCGACTTTGCTGAGGCCTTGGCCTCAGATCGAACTACCTCTTGGTGTTCGAGCGCCTTGCGTTTTGAAGTTGCGCCCGTATCGCCGCTAAATCGGTGACCATTGAGCTGGAAGTCGTACGAATACGTTTTGGAGCCGGGGCGCTTATAGACCGACATTCAACCTGTCTCCGAGAAGCTTTAAAGGCCTCGATGTCGTCTGGCTCATAGCGGCGGCTCATTCGAGACGCACCACGACCCACGTTGATGAACGGGATCGTGCCGTCTGCCGTCAAGTCCCTAAGTTGCCGGTTGGATATTCCGAGCGCGTCGGCGGCCTCGGCCGGTGTAAGGAGGCCGCTCACACTCCGTCCCTCGCTGGTTTGAGGGCGGCGCAGTTGGCGTCCGTTCCCGATGATCGTGAAATCTCCCAATTGACGGAATCGGGCGCGGCCGAGACCTTCCGGCGATGACCCGTGACGAAGCCAACGACCGAATGATCCTCTCGCGCCGCGTGCTCGCCGGCTGGGAGCGGGCGCTCCCGGTCGGAAGCCCCGAGGATCTGCTGCGACTGATTGGTGAAGAGATCGCCGCGCTCGAGCGCATCCTGGTCGCTCATCCGCAGAAGGCCGCCGCGGTGTCCGGCGTAATCGAGCGCTACCGAACCTTGGGCGATCGTGTGAAGGCAAAGGCCAACTAATCCCGGAACCCTGCCGAGGCGAGCCCATTGCCCTTCTGGAAGGAGAAAGTGATGGGAAGCGACAAACTCGCGACGGGTATCGCAATCGGCATCGCTATCGGTGCCGGCATTGGCTCTGCCATGGACAATATTGCCATGGGCATCGGGATCGGCGTTGCCATTGGCGCCGCGCTGGGCGGCGCTTGGCAGCACTGGGAAGGTCGGGGGAAGGGTGATTGACACTTGGACTAGCCGTTCGACTTGGGCAGATAGATACGCGCCGGTGCCGGCCCAGACACATCGATCGTATAGCCACCCCCGCGCCCGGTGCCGCGGCCAACCTTAACCCGGATGCCCGGGAACGGCTTACCGTCGGGCCCAATGCCGCCAATCTGATCCAGCACCTCGTGCGCCATACGCTCACGGATTTCGTCTTCCGTCACTGTGGCGCGGAAGCTGATGGTTTCGGGCGTAATGAGCTTCGTCATGGGGTCGGCTCCTTGTGCCGCATGGGCCGGGTAGGAATCTTGCGTCCTTGCGGCCACGTGTTTTGCGATGTCGGGATGCGCTGTCGCTCCTCGCGGGGCTTGCGCGGCTTAACGGGGCGGGCGCTGGCGGGCGTGTCGATAGTGATCGGCATCACCAGCACGCCACGGCGGATGCGGTTCTCTAGCGTGCGCTCCAGGCCGCGCAGCATCGTCTCGAGGACGATGGTGTAGCTGACCTTGCCGCTCCAGCCCTCGTCGAGGAAGCGATGGCAATTGGCGCAGGCGTCGGCGCCGTCGAAGTCGTGGGCCTTCTGGGCCATGCCCTTGCCGTGCCGGAAATGGGCGAACACCGTGGTTTCGTGGCCCAGGCCGGAGGGGTCGAGGCAGATGCCGACAAAACGAAGCTGGCAGGGTTGGCCCTTGGCGGCCGAGAGGTACTTGTTGGAGCGGATGGGCTCGAGGCGCTGGCGTAAGGTCATGCTGCGCGCTCCTCAAGGAAGGCGAGCACGTCATATCCAACGGCGTCGCAGAGTTTCTCGGTCGCTCGGTCGAAGAAGCGACGAAATTCGACCTGGTCCATAGCTTCAAAGCCGATGCTATCGACCACTATGGCGACCTCGCCGGTTTCCATGTCGACCACCTGCCGGCGAAAGCCGCAGATGAGCTTCAACTCATCGTGCAGGTGCTCGGCCGAGGGCCACCGGCCGGTAGCGTCTACGACCCGGTGCAGCACCATCCAGTAGGTGCGCAGCAGGGGGAGGGTGCGCTTGTTGCGCCGCACCAGGTCGTACTCTGTGCCGGGCGGATCGCCGTCCAGCAGTTCGAGGTCGAAGGGCGTCAGAGCCGAAACGCGGCCGCGCGCATCCTTCACCGCAATGGGGGCCGGAGCCTTATCTCGTTTCGCGGTCATGATCGATCACCCTGCCAGCAACGGGAAGGTGTGGCTCATTGCCCGCTCGCGGCCTTCTTGGGCGAGGCGCTCGATACGAGCGGCATAAGGGTCCGGCAGCACGAGATACTGTTCGCCATGGGCGTATGTGTCGTGCCAGCGGTCGTAGTCATCGGCCGAGCGGATAGCGCTCAGCGCCTGCTCTGCGGCCTTCACGTGGTCCTCAAACGGGTTCATCGAATTACTCGGCGGTTGGCTCTTAACCACCTCGGCCTTTCAGCCTCGGCCCGCCGCCCTTGCGGGTTAGGGATTGGGTTTGTCGCCAGGAAACATGTTCGCCTGGTTCTCGGCCGAGGGAGGCGTGAGCGGCAGCGCCGTCGAGACGCGTGCCAAGTGCCGAGCCTTCACCTTGTCCGCGATCTCACGGTTTTCGTCGTCGTCGGCCAGAACGCTTTCGACATCGAACTCCACCCAGACAGCCTCAAGGTCATCGACGGAGTGCGCGCCGGCCATCGCGGTGTCGAGGTCCTCGAAGAACCGGGCAGCATCGAAGTCCTGCTCGCCGGTAGCGGCCTCACGGCTTTCATCGACAATGGGGGCGTCCGGTTCGAAAGTCGGCGGGGATGGCGGAGACGGTGGCGACACGACGACGGACGGCGTGACGTCGCGCATGCCATCGGCTTCCGCGATCTCGCGCGCCTCGAACTCATCCCGAATGCCGCCCAGCACATCGCCGAACAACTCACGCAAGCAGTATCCGGCGGCTCGCCATGCCAACATGCGCTGGGGGAAGCGATACCAGGGGCTATCGTTGTCAACCTCGTAGCTGCCGCCATCCTTGCGAAACCGCTTCACGCGCGGCTGGTCCGACCAGAGCTTGGCTCGGATTGCGTCGTCCTGGCTGAACTCCACTCGCTTGTCTTCGCCGGTGTCGTTGCGCTTTGCCTCGCAGAAGCCAACCATGCGGCCATCGCGCTCTTCGCAACCAGTCCGGAGATACGCGACCCGGCCAGACTGACGAACGACATTGATTAGGCCATCGCCATAGAGCGCAGGCTTGCCGTTGATGACAGTGAAGCTGCGAAGCGCAACCATGGGCTTAAGGCCAAGCTCGGCGCCGGACATGATCGCGACAGCAACCGCACTCACAGCGTCATCGCCCTCTTTGCCGCTAACGAGAGCCGCAGGGGCCAGGCCGCCAACAAGGACGGCGCGGGCAATACGCCAGGTCTCTTCGAAGGTCTGAGGCACGATAGCCATGACCTGACCGCCACCCACAAGCGCGGCTTGACGCTGAATAGTCTGGACTTCGCCCATTATGCTGCCCTCTGTTCGCTGGCGATCGTCATGCCCGGAAGCTCGACGCCGGACTTGGCTGCGCGATTGGCGAGGCTTTCGACGCACTCGCGGATTTCAGGACGATCCTTCAGCGCCAAGAGCAGCGCATCGAAATCAGTGATGTTGGCCGAGACGAACGTGCGGAGCGCGACGCGGGCGCCGGTTCTGCCAGCGGAGGCATTGCGCGCCTCGGCTTCCTTCGTCTTGGCGGCGGCTTCGTGTTCCAGCCGTTCGGCCTCGGCGCGCGCGGCATCATCGTTCGCGGCGGCGGCCTGCCGGGCGGCTTCCTCGGCTTTGCGGCGGACACGATCGGCTTCCTCCTGCGCCTTGCGGCGACGCTCGTTCTCCAGGCGCTGCTGTTCCTGCAGATAGGCGTCGAGGTGGCGCTTGAGCTTCTTGCTCAACGTGTCGGGCTCTTCCTTGAGGTCGCGCCACTTGTCGTCGACCTTCCGGCCGCCGTCGAGGAACGGCTGTTTCTCGACCTTATGCAGGTCGGTGGCGCGGCTCTTGAGGCCAGATAAGCGCTTGGTCAGCACTGCGATCTGATTGGCCTGATCCTGCGTCGTTACCGGCGCCTTGAGGTATTCGGCGGCGATCTCATGCTCGGCTGCAAGCTCGATCTTGAGCGCTTCGAACGGATCGGTCGGCATGTTGCTCAGTGCAGGTGCCGGCGGCTCGTCGTGCCAGCGCTCGCCGGCGACAACGGCCCGGTATTGCGCCTCTGTGATCGGCTTGTCGCAAACCCAGGTCCAGATATCTGCTGCGTCGGCCGCCCTCTGGTCTACCAGAGCGACGAGCTTCCCGTCCTCGCCGCGCCAGATCGCGACGGGCACGAAGGGACCATCTTTGTAGAGGCGACGGCGATAGAAGCCGCATTGGGCATCGCCGTCATGGACCGGACCGAAGGTACCTTCGAGGGCAGCGGCCCAATAGGCGTAGTCGGGGTGAACCGTCATTTGGCGAGTTCCTCCAGTTGCCGCGCGAGGCGGTTGATTTCGTCTTGGTTGGTGGGCAGTGGGGCAGGATGATCGTGGAAGCCGCTGTCGTCTCTGGTGAGGATGAAGGGCCGGTATTCCCATGCGCCCGTGGCCGGGTTGATCGTCGGCTTGATCGTGGTGAGGGTGATGGAGAGGGTCATGCCAGAGCCGGCATAGCGGCAATGGCGCCGTCGAGCGTGACGAGCCCAGCCTCAGCATCCAGCCGAGCGCGATTGAACGCTGCGAAGTTCAGCGCGTCGGGATCGGTAAGGCGGAAATCTCCCGGCGCCACAAAGGTCTCGATAGCGCCGACGATCACTTCGGTGGCGTCGATGCCGCAATCGCCTTTGATGAAGTTCACCGCCCAGACGCAGTCGCCGACATCACAGATCAGCTCGCTTCCGTCAGGCAGTTCGACGAAGAGCATGAGGTCGCGGGTCTTGCCGCTACGGTCGTGTCCAACTCGTGCAGTGATCTCGGCGGCGCTCATGTCGGTCTCCATCGGTGATCTGATGGAGGAAGTATGAAAAACTCATAATTCGATGTCAACGGAAATTATGAGAAAATCATAAATTGGGATGCGCGCAGGTAGCGCCGAAGGAATCAGCCTGCTACAACTGACCGTCAGCTCGTAGGGCCGGAGGCAGACAAATTAAGCAAGAGACTGGGGGAGCGCGTGACATTCCATCTGGGACGTTTATTGTCTCGTCCGATATTGCTGGGGGGTGCTTGTGGCAGATGCAACCACGTTGGAGAGGTTATTCTTCGATCTACTTGAGGGTAGAAGGGCAAGCCTTAGCCAAGAAGATTTCGCCGCTGCTGTTGCAGGCGCCACGCAACTGCGAATTTATATCCCAAACCCGCCCATCAATTCGTCCATTTCCACTTCATTTATGCGGGCCTTTATTGAGTTGCAGGCCCAACTCAACACGCTTGCAGCTAAGGCACGCGGAAAGCCTAACGCCACAGGCCTCACGCGGGCTCTCAAAGAGGACCTTGAGCTCAATGTTGTCGTTGAGGACGGCAGCGCTCAGTACCTGCTTGATTTCGTCAACTCGATGCAAAAGGCGATTGGCAAGATGAACGGCAAGCAGGCTCAGCAGACCATTATAGCCGTTGCGCTTCTTCTTGGCGTAGGGTGGGGTGCCACCACCTGGATGGAGGTGCAGAGGCAGGTCCAGCTTGAACAACTGCGGACCCAAGAGCATATCCATGCGCTCGATGCTCTCAAGTTCGCTACGAGTGCTGAGGTTGATAGCCGAAATCGTCTGGTAGAGGCTCTGGTTGATCAAGTCGAACTTGGGAAAGACGTGGTGGAGCTAGCAGACAGCACCATGCGCGCGGTTATGAAGGCAACAGCGACCGGCGGCGCGGCGGAGATCAATGGTCAGCCAGTTTCATCCGAGGTTGCGGATCTGCTTACCATCAGCCCGCGAAGCGAGCTCGTAAAAGTTCAGGAAAACGTGCTTGCTCGCGTCATCGACATCAATACTGAGGACGTGTTGCGGCCTGTTATTGAGATGCAGGAGGCTGACGCCGGTAAGCGATTCCGCTTTCGTGTGGAGGATGACCTATTCGCCGCGGACCAGCGGGCGGCGCTGTTCGACGCCCTGGAAACTGGAGCGCTAATTCAGGTCCGCGTTGAACTGACAAAGTTTGGTGACGATGTGCGCTCTGTAGAATTCGTGACACTGCCGTAGAATGCGGCTTTGCCATCATTCCATCATCGGCTCACCACAATATCAGCGATGGGAATATTAGGATGGCGACGAATATATCGCTTTGCGGCGGCGCGGGTCTTAATGTCCGTGATTAGGGCCATTGCGTCGACTGGCACATCTCGCATCGTTGGGGCATTGACGCTTTCGAGATGGAACAGCCCTGGGTCACGTGTGGGCTGCGGAATCTTCACAAGAATGCGACCGTCCGAAAGCCAGCAAACACACGGCTCGCCCATATGCTCGGCCGCTGGCGCTGTCTTGTCATCGTAAAAGAGCAGCCAGCCGTCGTTCGCCAAGCCGTGCATGGAGTTCCCCTTTACCTCCAAGGCCTCCGTTGTATCGGGGGCATCTATCGGGGCAATCGTCTCTCCAAAATTCCCGTCCCCTTCGGCATACAGCACCGATCCATCCGGGCCGGCGCCAGCGTAGCCAACAATTGGGACAGTCCGCTCGCCATCAGGAACCATGGGGCCGCGGCCAGTCATAAGCCAATCGAAATTGACCTTGAACTTGCGGGCGTAAACTTCGCCGGTTGGCGCCTTAAAACCCGACGTCCCGTTCTCGTGCCCGGCATAGGTAGGATACTTCACCCCAAGGGCATCGACAGCCTCTTGGGCGGTTAGAAACCCTGCATGAATACGCGCCTTAATCAGGCGATCTGACAGATCACTCATGGCTATGAGCTTGCCATAAATCATTATGAGAAACTCATTGACATGGTATTATGAGTTTCCCATAATCACGACCATGGCCGAGATTGATGTCAAAGCTCTTCGCGAGCATCTAAATGAAACGCAGGCTGAATTTGCGGCCCGCTTTGGCGTTGACCAGGGCACGGTCTCAAACTGGGAAACGCGCAAAACGCGACCCTCGGCGCCTGCTCGAAAGCTCATGGAGATGTTGAGCCCTCCCAAGGTCGAGGCCGCGGCATGACCCGCGCTCCTCGCAAGGGCTGGTGGTATCGCGCCAGCATCGAACAGCGCCTGGCGCAGATCGATGGCGGCATTGAGTGCGGCTTGACCGCGCGGCAGGTCGCCATGGTGAGTGGTGTCGACATGGATCGTCACCCGGCCCAGGTCGTCGCCAACTTCGCGATCAACCACGGGCGCCATTTTCCCAACGGCAGGTTCTCGGGAGTTCAAAAGACCGGGCTCCGCATCGGTGGCATCAAGCGCGACCGTTCCCAGTATTTGCGTGGCAACAACGTCGACTTCTGGAACGGCGATGCTCATCGCGACCCTGCCGAGGTCGAGGAGGTCAGCTTCTGATGTCCGCCGACAGTGTCGCCCAGGATCAGCTCCGCGCCTTTGTCGAGCGCATCGAACGCCTCGACGAAGAGCTCAAAGCCATCAACGAGGATAAGCGCGAGATCTATGCCGAAGCGAAGGGCAATGGCTTTGACGTGCCTGCGCTCAAGCAGGTTCTCAAGCTGCGCCGCATGGACCACAACGAGCGCATGGAGCGCGACGCGATTGTCGATCTCTACATGTCCGCGCTTGGCATGGCGACGTACCCCACCGAGTTCGAGGAAGATGCCGCTCTCGCGCGTGCAGGTGCACGTGCGCCCGCACGTACGCGAGGCGGCGTCACCGAACCGCGGACGGCAGCGATGGCACAGCCGCAGGCGCAGCTTGACCAGTCGGTTGCGCCCGTGACCGCAGAGGGTCAGGCCGACGGCATCGCAGCGTCCGACATCATTCCCACCGGCACACCCCCCCAGAGCACGCCGGTAGGTGAGGGGAGCGGCGAAGGGCATCCCGTTGCTCCTCTCGGCAATTCCGCCGCGCAGACGGCGTCCCTCAGCCCCAATGGCGCCAACGGGGCCAACGCAGGAGGAGAAAATGTAATCGCATCCGACGACGCACGCACTGACATAGAACCTGAGAATACCTTGAACTCGCGAGCCGACGCGGAAGGTTTCGGCAGCGCCGTGGAAATCGGCGCACGCTCGCCAGGTGACACATGGCTTGAGCGCTGCCCGTTCGCGCCGGTGCGCTGGCACGAGTTCTCCCGCTGCTTCCCTGAACTGTGGGGCCCGGGGCGCGCCGAGCTGTCCGACGACATTCGCGCCAATGGCGTAACCCACCCCATCGTCAAGATCGGGGATGAAGTGCTGGATGGTCGGGCACGCTACACGATCGCCCGCGAGCTGGGCATGGAATACCCGGTCACGGAATACGCCGGCGCCGATCCGCTGGCCGACGTCATCCGCTGGAACCTGGCAAGCCGGCAGCTCTCGACGAACGAACGCAAGGCCATCGCGACCAAGCTGATGAAGCTGCCCAACGTCGCGCATCGCGCCTCCGAAATTGCCCAATTGTTCGGGCTCGAGACGGAGGAGGCCGCGTGATGAGCGACGTTGCCTTCGTCTCGGCCTGCATTATCGGCGTCCTTATGGTCGCCGCCATCACTCTGCTGCTGCAAAGCCTGGGAGGTCTGCTTTGATCTCACTCACGTCCACTCGGCTACAGGCGTCCGGACACGGCCGCGCCGGGGTCGGGCGCGTGGGGTCTAGCCGTGTCCAGGCGGCTGCAGCTTTCGCTTCGGTCGGTGCTTCGTCCCTTGGCGCTGACTGGCTGCGGACGCGATTGATCCTCCTCCCCAATCGCGTCCGCTCTTTTCTCGATCTCGTCTGCAAGCGCTCGGAGTACTCCCGGCAAGGTGGCTCCAAGCGGCTTCATGACCATGTGCGTCTCTCCAGTTCCTCAAGCGACGGATCAACGTCTATCGCGAAGGAATTGTCGTGGAACGCAAAGACCTTTTGCACTTGGAGCAAAAAGTGACCGACCTGTCCGCCGTAGATGAAGCGGCTGCATGGGCTGACCGGCTTATCGGGCGCGAGTTTCGCGGCCCGGGCGACACGATCGATGCCGCCCGATACCGGACGGCCAGGAAGCACGGCGTACCGGAGAGCTCCCTTTGGGCTCTTCGGTACAGGAGACCAAAAGACATCGCGGGCAGCGTCTACCGCGCACTTCAACGCGCCTACGAGGCGGAATGCGAGCGCCAGGAGGCCCGGCTGCGCCATGAACTTGAGATCACGAAGACCCTTCAGGCGACCCAGGCTCGCAGTTCTCTGGTGGCAGAGACTGAAGCTGTTCTGGGACCGGCGGAGGGCGAGGCGATCGGAACGGCTTCCGAACGAGCCGTCCCCGACGCGGAGAGTTTCTGACGACTGACGAAATGCGGCGATAGCCGCGTGGGGCCGGGGCAGGTCGGACTAAGGAACCTCTGCCCGTCCCGGTCCTCCCAAACCTGAAAGGACCAGACCGATGAACGTTGCCTTCGCAACGAACGATGTTGCTCGCTCTGAATTACGGGAAGCTGCCAAGCCCTTCGTGACTGTCGAGGGCAGGGCGCTCGCCAAGGCGCTCCAGGTGGTGAACTACGTCATTGAGAGGCGAAACACCTATCCCATCCTTGCCTGCGCCAGGCTGGAACTGCGCGGATCGACCCTGCGCGCGACCGGTACCGATCTCGACATCGAAGTGACGGTCGAGGTGGACGTGAACGACGCCACGGGAGCGTTCGTGACTTGTCTCGACGGACGAGCCCTGGCCGGCATCGCCCGCGTTGCGGGCACAGCCCTGTTGCGGATCGAACCGATCTCGAAGGATCTCGTTGGTATCGTCGTAGGAGACCGCGAGGCGGCCTACGAGGTAATCGCGCAACATCCGGACTCATTCCCCCTCACGTCGAGCAAGCGAGGGCGCCTTATTGAGCGGTTCCCCGATGGCGCCTTGGCGGCGGGCCTGGCCAGGGTTTCGCACTACATCTCGACCGAAGAGACGCGATACTACCTGAATGGCGTTGCGTGGCAGCTTGGGACCACCGGAGCGCGTTTCGTTGCCACCGACGGGCACCGGCTCGCGAGCTACCACTATTCCGGCCCGGCACTAGGCGGCAACGTCAAGTGCCGGATCATCCCGCGCAAGACAGTGGTCCTGCTCGAGCGTTTCGGGATCGGCCAGGACGCGTCGATGCACGTGGTGGAGGGTGCCGAGGACGAGGCCCTCGAAATCGTGCAGCCAGGTCTCGTTGTCCGCACGAAGCTCATCGTTGGCACCTATCCCGATACCGACAGGGTCACGCCGAAGCCGGAGCGGCCCAAGCACGCGATTTCGCTGAGGAGAGCCGAGGCCGTCGCGGCCATCAAGCGCGCCGCGGTGATGTCACAGTCGAACCCGAACTCGGTCTATCGCGCCGCTATCAGGTTTTTCGATCTGGATGGCAAAGTCGCGATCGGCGCGAAACACCCCGACCACGGCGAGGCAATAGCGCCGATGAGCTGTCCATGGCCGGTTGGGGCGTCCGAATTCGGCATGAACAGTGCCTACCTGCTCAGCATCCTCGACCAATGCCAGGGCGACGTCACGCTCGAGGTCTCCGGGTCGCGCGACCCGCTCATGATCCTTGATGAAGACCGGTCCATGACCCGCGTCCTCATGCCAATGAGGGTCTAGCCATGGACCCGCATTGCCGCATCGGCCGGGTCAAGATCAAGCGCAGGTCGCGCTACCGGTCGCCCGACGCCTTCAACCTCAAGATCAACGAATTGCGCGCTGCCCTCAAGCGGAAGCGCCTGCTCGGGAGCGTCCGCGCATGAACGCCCTTCTGAATTTTAGCCTCGACGACATCGATGGTGACGAGCTCATCGTGGACAGCTTTGCAGGTGGCGGAGGCGCGTCCACCGGCATCGAAATGGCACTCGGCCGTTCGCCCGACTATGCCATCAACCACGATCCGGAGGCCTTGGCGCTCCACACTGCCAACCATCCGGAAACGGTCCACCTCTCCCAGAACATCTACAAGGTTGACCCCATGGATGTCGTGGGGCGGCGCAAGGTCGGGCTGCTCTGGGCCTCCCCGGACTGTAAGCACTTCTCGAAGGCCAAGGGCGGCAAGCCGGTCAAGCGAGAGATCCGCGATCTCGCATGGACCGTAGTCCTCTGGGCCGAGCGGGTGCAGCCTCGCGTCATCATCCTCGAGAACGTCGAGGAGTTCCAGACCTGGGGGCCGCTGGTCGAGACAGACAAGGGCGTGATGCCGGACCCGGAGCGGCGAGGCGAGACCTTTGCTGAGTGGGTCGGAGCCCTCAAGAAGCAGGGCTACAAGGTCGAGTGGCGCGAGCTGCGCGCCTGCGACTACGGCGCACCCACGACCCGCAAGCGTCTGTTCGTCATCATGCGTCGCGACGGCAAGAAGATCGTTTGGCCGCAGCCGACCCACGGCGCACCCGGCGATCCTGACGTCATCGCTGGCAAGAAGCGCCCATGGCGCACCGCTGCCGAGATCATTGACTGGTCCGAGCCTTGCCCGTCGATCTTCGACACATCTGAAGAGATCATGACGAAGCTCGGCATCAGGGCCGTGCGGCCGCTGGCCGAGAACACACTCGCACGCATCGCCAAGGGTATAGACCGATATGTGCTGAAGTCGACGAAGCCATTCATCGTGCAGTTCGGCAGGCGGTATGAGAACGCCGACGATACGCTAACAACGCCGTTCAACATCAAGTTCCAGACTGGCGCCGTCGGCTCCGACGTTGTTGATCCTCTGCCGACCGTCACAGCAAACAGTTTCATCAAACGTCCCGGTGGCGCGGCGCCTATCGGCGTTGTTGCCCCCGTGCTCGCCGGTGTTGGCGGTCGGGCAGGGCAGAGCCGGCCGCGTTCGGCGAATGAACCGACCGCGACCTCGACCACCAAGGCCGACACCGTTCTGGTCGCCCCGGTACTGTCTTCGGCGCAGCACGGCGGATCGCTCCGCTCGGCCGATGAGCCTCACCGCACCGTCTCGGCGAGCGACAAGGATCAGAACCAGGTCGTTGCCGCGCACCTCATGACAATGCGGAATGCAGGCAAGCCCTTCAATGAGGCCAACAAGCCGACCCATACGGTCACAGCGGGTGGCGCAGGGCTCTCGCTGGTCGCCGCGTCCATGGTCCAGACCGGCTACGGCGAGCGCGAAGGGCAGGAGCCTCGCGTGCTCGATCCCGAGGCTCCGCTCGGCACCGTCGTGGCGGGTGGCGTGAAGCACGCAGCCGTCGCTGCCTTCCTTGCCCAGCACAACACGGACATGGTTGGACACCATTCCGCCGAGCCGGTGAGCACCATCGTCCAGAAGGGGTGCACGCAAGCGGTCGTCTCTGCAGGCCTGATGAACATGAAAGGCAGCGACCGGCGCATGACCAGCGTCGAGGAGCCGAACCCGACCGTCACCGCCGACGGCACGCATCAGGCCGAGGTTCGCGCCTTCCTCATGAAATACTATGGCGTCGACCAAGATCCTCGCATCGAGGAACCATTGTCGACCGTCACCACCCGCGATCGCTTCGGCATCGTCACAGTGGAAGGCGTTGACTACCAGATCGTCGACATCGGCATGCGGATGCTCACGCCGCGCGAGCTGTTCAAGGCGCAGGGCTTCCCCGACGACTACGAGATCGAGACCGGTATCTTCGATGACGGGCAGCGCCGGGCGCTAACCAAGACTGCCCAAGTGCGCATGTGCGGCAATAGTGTTTGCCCGCCCATCGCGGCGGCTCTTGTCCGTGCGAACTGCGCCGACCTGATCAAGGTGCGGGAGGCGGCGGAATGAACCTCCCGCTCTCCTACAAGGACTTCCTGCGAGCCAAGATCATCATGGCGCCTGTCGGCGGCTTCGAGATCGAAGACAGCGACATCAACCCGCTGCTCAAGCCTCACCAGCGCGCTATCGTCAAATGGGCGATCCTGGGCGGCCGGCGCGCGATCTTTGCCGCCTTCGGCCTTGGCAAGACCATCATTCAGCTCGAAATCCTCCGCATCGTCCGGAACCGGTTCGGGGGCAAGGCGCTGATCTGCGCTCCGTTGGGCGTGCGCCGCGAATTCTTCCGTGATGCGCATGTGCTCGAAACCGGGGACGATGACGCGATCACGGACGCGCAACGAGCTGAGCTGCGGGCTTGGCTCGAAGGACATCCCGAATGCCTTCCGCGCCTCAAGTTCATCCGCTCGATCGACGAGGCCGAGGACGGCTGGACCCACATCACCAACTACGAGACGGTGCGGGACGGCAAGCTTGACCCGCGCCAGTTCGATGCGGCCAGCCTCGATGAGGCGTCCTGCCTGCGCGGGTTCGGCGGCACCAAGACCTTCCGCGAGTTCATGCGGCTCTTCGACGGCATCCGCTTCAAGTTCGTGGCCACGGCGACGCCGAGCCCGAACGAATACATCGAGATGCTGGCCTACTCTGCATTCCTCGAGGTGATGGACGTCGGGCAGGCCAAGACCCGGTTCTTCCGGCGAAACAGCGAGAAGGCCGACCAACTCACCATTCATGCCCACAAGCAGCAGGAATTCTGGTTGTGGGTCGCGAGCTGGGGCCTCTTCGTCCAGAGGCCATCCGATCTCGGGTTCTCCGATGAGGGATATGAACTCCCGGGTCTCGACGTGCACTGGCACGAGATCCTGGCCGACCACGAAAATGCCGGCGTCGAGAAGAGCGGGCAGGGACGCTTACTGCGCAACGCAGCCGCGTCGCTCTCCGAGGCAGCGCGCGAAAAGCGGGATAGTCTCGCCGGCCGCGTTGCCAAGATGCTGGAGCTTCGCGCCATCGATCCCGGCGCCCATCGCGTCATATGGCATGATCTCGAGGCCGAGCGTCACGCTATCGAGACGGCCATCAAGGGTGTCGCCACGGTCTATGGGAGCCAGGACCTCGAGGAGCGCGAAACGCTTCTCGCCGACTTTGCTGAGGGCCGCTCGGCCGAGCTTGCCGGCAAGCCTTCGATGCTCGGCTCTGGCAGCAATTTCCAGCGGCACTGCCACTGGGAAATCTTCCTGGGCATCGGCTTCAAGTTCAACGATTTCATTCAAGCAGTGCACCGCTGCTACCGCTTCCTCCAAAAGCACACGGTCAGGGTTGACCTGATCTACACCGAGGCCGAGCGCCCGGTGCGCGACGTGCTGGAAGCCAAGTGGCGCCGCCATGACGAGCAGGTAGCCATCATGACAGACATCATCCGGAAGTACGGTCTTTCCTCGGCCGCGATGGCCCAGACGCTTCAACGTGCCATGGGCGTCGAGCGCGTCGAGGTTTCGGGCGAGGGGTATCGCCTGGTCAACAACGATTGCGTCCAGGAGTGCCAGGCCATGGAGGCCAACTCCGTCGACCTGATCGTCACGTCGATTCCGTTCTCCACCCAATACGAATACAGCCCGAACTATGCCGACTTCGGTCATACCGATGACAACGAGCACTTCTGGCGGCAGATGGATTTCCTGATCCCCGAGCTGTTCCGCGTGCTCAAGCCCGGGCGCGTCGCGGCGATCCACGTCAAGGACAGGATCGTGCCGGGCGGCATGAACGGGCTCGGCTTCCAGACTGTCTACCCCTTTGCCGACGACTGCACGGTCCACTTCCGCAACTCAGGCTTCGCCTTCCTCTCCCGCAAGACCATCACCACCGATGTGGTGCGGGAAAACAACCAGACATATCGCCTGGGCTGGACCGAGCAGTGCAAGGACGGTTCGCGTATGGGCAACGGCCTGCCCGAATACCTGCTCATCTTCCGCAAGCCGCCATCGGACAATTCAAACGGCTACGCCGACGATCCAGTGGTGAAGGCCAAGAAGGAGTGGAGCGGCGATCGCTGGTCGGTCCAGCAGGCGCCTGGCGATGCCTATTCGCGCGCCCGGTGGCAGCTTGATGCCCATGGCTATACCCGCTCCAGCGGGGAAAGGCTGCTGGCGCCGGAAGAGCTGCATGCACTCGACGCCAACGTGATTTTTAAGCTCTGGAAGAAGTTCGGCCTCTCTACGGTTTACGATTTCGAGCACCATGTCCGCATCGCGGAAAGCCTCGAGGAGGTCGGCGCTCTGCCGTCGACGTTCATGCTGCTGCCTCCGCATTCGCCCCACGACGACGTCTGGACCGACATCGCGCGAATGCTCAGCATGAACACGCTGCAGGCGCAGGCCGGCCGCGAAATGCACCTGTGTCCGCTGCAGTTCGATATCGTCGACAGGGCGATCACCCAGTACAGCGAGCCGGGCGAACTGGTGTTCGATCCTTTCGGCGGGCTGATGACGGTTCCCTATCGCGCCATCAAACTCAAGCGCCGCGGCGCTGCCGTGGAGCTCAATCCGACCTACTTCCTGGACGGGTGCGAGTATGTCGCCTCGATGGCCCGGGAAATGGCGATGCCGAGCCTCTTCGACCTGATGGAGAGCGAGGCGCCAGGGATTGCAGCAGAATGACTAGCTATCCCGTTCTTATCGCTCAACACACCGTCTGGAAGGCTGCCCATGAGCGCCTAATGGGCACTCGGCCGAGGCACCTGCCTAGTCGAGCGGCTTTGCCCCCGCCCAAGGACGAAGAGCCGGTTGCAGAGACATGCACCCCGGAGCTGACGCCTCTTTGGCGAGCGATCGTTGAAGAGGTCTGCGCGGTCCACAAGGTGCCAGCCGCGGCGCTGCTCGACGGGTCCCGCCATAAAGAGATCAAGGCCGCCCGCGACGCCATCTGCTTTGAGCTCTCGACCAGAACGGCGATGACACTTCCTGAAATGGCCTTGCGACTGCGCGTGTCTGTTGGGTCGGTGCAGCGGGCACTTCGCCGGCAGCGCCGGCGCGAGAACATCGCCTCTGGCGTCATCCATCACAGGAATACCCAGATCCTCGAATTGCGCGCCGCGGGCCTCAGCTACAGCCAGGTTGCGCTACGAGTGGGCGTAACCCGAAGTGTGGTGTCGGCGGTGATCCGAAGCCGCCGCATACGGGACGAGGCTAACAAATGAACTCTCGTCCCTGGTATAAGCGATACGGCTCCGACTTCATCTCCGGCACGCTTGGGATGACCCTGGAAGAGAAGGGTGCCTACAGCATCCTCCTCGACCTCATCTACGATCGGGGCGGGCCAATTCCCGATGACGCTCGGTACATCGCTGGTGTGTGTGGTTGCTCGGTCCGCAAATGGAACACGATCCGCGATCGGCTCATTGCACTTGGAAAAATCGCAGTCTTCGACGGTGTGATCTCCAACTCTAGGGCAGATAAAGAGCTCGAAATCTCCGCGAAATCTGCCGATGAACGCGCTGAAAGCGGAAGAAAAGGTGGAGAAAAGTCGGCGCAAAAGCGAGGTCAACCTAGCAGAAACAATGAGTTAGACCAAGCTGAGCTCGACCATACGCGCGCGGTCCAGATACCAGAAACCAGAAACCAGAGAAATACCCCCCTAACCCCCCAGTCGGGGGAGAGGGTATCGATCTGTTCGACGAGGTCTGGGAGGTGTTCCCTCGGAACCCCAACAGCCTCAAAGCCCAGGCGAGACGCGAATTCGACGCCCTCGACCCCGAGGCGCAATCGGCATGTCTGGCAGGTGCAAGGGCCTACGCTGCCGGGTTCGCCGAGCAGTGTAAGGCCAGCGGCGTCTCGGCTGATCATCAGCGGCGGTTCGTCAAGAAGCTGTCGACCTGGATCACAAATCGGGGGTGGGAGGGGAGCGCTCAGCACGAGGGCCGCGCTCCTGTCGCAATGGTGAAGCTCGATCGGGACAGGGATCGGCAGCTCTGGGAAGCCTGCGAAGCCGTCATGGGAAAAAAGGCGCCTACTTCCGACATGCAATGGTCCTTCCGGGCCGATGTCGTGGAGGAAGCCAGGAAGGCGGGAGTTGATGCCGGCGCGGAGCTAGCAAATCCCAAGGTGAGGTGCTAGCCAGTGCCTGTTGGTGGCGGTGCCTCAAAAAGATCCTGAAGAGTCCAAATTGGAACCACCATTAACGGACATTGGCCATCGTCTTTGATTTCGCCAAAGCCGTGGTCTTTGTAGAATTTGGTCGTTCGCTCGTTCAGGGATCGAAGCGCAACACCATACACAGCAACGTTTTTGGATACTGAATGCGCACGTTTTAGCGCATCGATAAGCAGCATCCTCCCTATGCCCTGCCGTTGGTAGGGTGACCTTACGCCGATTGCGTCGATGTAGATTAGAGGCGCACCAAAATCGTATGCCTGTGCTTGCGGCGTTGCAATCTTTCGTTTGTCTTCCACCATTATGGAAAGAGAGTAGAAGCCAAGCCCCCATACGGCTTCGCCTTCGTGCGCGGTAAATATCCGAGCACGATTTCGTTCCATCCATTTATGGGCCTTCGAAGCCAAACTATTGATGTCGCCGTCGCCGCAATCAAAGCGTTCTAAGCAGGCTTTACTTGCGAGCGGAATAACCCGCAGGAGCCCTAGGTCCAGCGGTTGGTTCGCAGTCGTCGACTTGCTTTTGATAAAACTCATAAGTCCGGCGCAATTCGGGAGTCACTCCGCCAGTCTTCTTATAGAGATTTCTCAGAAAATCATAGGCTTCACGCTCAGACTTGAAAGCTGGCTTAGCTTTTTTGTCACCGCCGTGGAACCAACGGAGCGCGTCTGCGAGGCTAAATGCCATTTTGCCCTCCTTTCGATCTTGACAACGTCAGAATCTATATCACCCAAACAGTGCAAGCCGCAACGCGACGAACGGGAAAATAGTTGCGTCGTGATGTCGCGCAAAGGGTTGTCAAGCCTTTTTGATTGAGTGGCGTCATGATTCGAAACCTAGAATTTGTCAACAGCACGCCGTGCTTTCCCTGTTCGGCTTAGGAGATGTTCTCGCATATGTTGTGGTTGTAGTTCCCCGCGGAGCAACTCCTCCGCATTGACCTTGACTACCGCGACGAAGCAGCAGAACTTCATCTCGTTCCTTAGTTCGACCAGCCCCGGCCCCAAAGGTTTCAAGCCGATGGGGTCTTTGGCATGTCTGACTACTGGTTCGTTCTCCGCACCAATCCGCAATGCGAGCGAAAGGCCGCCGGCGAACTTCGCCGCCGTGGCATCCGCGTCTACATCCCAAAGCAGGCGCGCGAGGTGCGCAATCGGCGGTGCGGACAGGTCACGGTGAAAACGCGGCCGCTGCTGGTCGGATACGTCTTCATCCGCTTCACCGGCCCCCAGGATTGGTTCCACGTCCGCCAGTGCCAGGGCGTGAAGGGTGTTCTCTATCTCGATGGTGAGCCTGGTCGTATCCCAGCTGCCGCTGTCGCCGAGTTTATGCGCCGGCAACGCAGGCGTGAGTTCGGGCGGCCGGACGCGGAGAGCGACGAAAAGCGGATGCGCCGATTGCAGACGATGTTCGCGCCAGGTCGGCGGGTGAGGGTGGCCGACGGGCCGTTTTCCTCTTTTCTCGCCACGATCGAACAGATCAAGAAAGATGGCTCGATCAAGGCCTTGGTCGAGATCTTCGGGCGCCCGGCCGTGGTCACATTCGAGGACCCGGACCGCTGCTTGACGTCACAGTCAGCGTAGGTCTTGACGGTGACCTATACCCTCACCAATTCATTTGGGCCAGCCAAGGGCTGGCACTGATCCACCTAGCGTTTTGACGTTTCGAGAATCGGTGAACCAAATGGCACTTCAGAACACCAACTCCATGTCGTCGGCAGACCAGTTCGTACCGCTGTTCGATTGGAGGCCGGACCTGGCAAGGTTCGAGCGGGAAGTCGAAATTGCTTCTCGTGCTGGCGTCGGCGACGCCCTGACCTTGGGCGAAATGCAATGCTCGCTCGACCTTATCGATGCTGAGCTGTTGGCCTTACGCAGCGAAGACCACCGAAGCGATAGCCGGCAGACAAAGATTCAAGAGTGGCTATCGATGCGTGGTCGCCTTGCGAGGCTGATCTCCAAAATGGAGCCGCTTGTCCACGACTAGTCCAAAGAGGGCGCCTCCGATGAAACCACTCGGGGGTGCCACATGTCCAATGTTCCTCTTGCGTTCCCGTGCGAACGGGAGTAGGTGGCAGATCAGGACGACTTCCTGTGCCCTTTGACGGCGTTACTTAGTGGCTATGCCCGGGGAAGCCCAGCCATCCATTTCAGATCGGCGCGAAGCTTTTGCATGAGCGTTTTTCGCTAACCTCGCGTCATCGTTTGCTCCAAATGCCGCATTGCTAAAGCGATGTGAGCGGGTATCACCTTCGCTGCTTGTCGGTACACGGTGATCAGTCGACGCGAAACGCCAAGTACTTTGGACAGCGCTTCGACCGATAGCCCTGCCTCCTCGCTGATGCGGATAAAATCGCTCGACGTCATCACGTTGTTCGGAGACCCCAGGATGGTCACCGCGGAGATCGTGTAATTGGGCGGCCAGGAGATCGAGCGGCCATCCGTGCCGACTTTTACCTCTCGAAATAGTCGCTCGTTCTCACGCAGGGGAACGAGGCTGCGGCGGTTGTAAAGTATGGGCGTCAGGTCGTGAGTGCTGTGGGAACCGTCATTCCAGCCTATTTTGACGGTTCTGGTTGCCACCGCAGTAACTTGTTTGATCATTGATACTCCGACCATCAGAAGCCTCCTGTGCACCTGGTGGACAAAACTCAGCACGTCGCGCGGATTTAAGGGAGTCAGCGAAAATACGTACTTTCCCGCCGGATACAGTGCTCGAGTGGACGACGCGGTGCCAAGCCCAGGGGGAAGCGTCGTATGGACGGACCGACGCCGGCAATGCGGGATCTGGCTAGCGAGGATATTCCTCTTCCCACCATGCCATATAGACGGCGTGGACCAGATCGAGCTCGTTGGTGACGGCCGGACCTGCGCTCCGGTAGTATCGTTCGTCCCGCCGCACATCACAGTATTTGCGGTAGAGAGTGTGCCGTCGATCCTGCTTAACGGCCAGCTGAAGATTTTCCTCCAGGCTAAGGGCGTCGGCGCGATTCATCCTGTCGGCCAATAGCACGAGATACTGATAGCCGTGGACGGCCCCGTACTGCGATCGGCGCATCTTCAGCGGTTGTGCGGTGAACCCAATCATGAACTGATGCACGTATGGAGACGCCGCTATCGCCCATGCGGTGTTTAGGCAGTGATCGACCTCTTTGCTTGTCAGCAATTGGCGCGCCCCTCTGAAACAAACCAAGGAAAACAAATGGCGCGCGGCGGCACAAGAGGTGTTCCCGGCCCTGCGCAGCGCGAGGACCGTATGAACAGGCCCATGCCGCCCCATGAAACGCTCGGGAACTCCGCCGAACCGGTATTTGCTCCGGCACCCGAACTGATCGCGTGGGCGCGGGAGACCTTCATCGACGAAGGCGCGCCGCTACTCAACGAAGACCATCGTCACCTCCGTTGGGCGAACATCGGCGCGCTGTGGACCAACGTCCCCAATGGTCACGCAGGTCGCCGAATAGTCGGTCAGTGCGAAATGGGCCTTCCGCCAACGGGTAAATGGGGTAGGGCTCGCATCGAGCGCCAGCTACTCGACTGGTTCGGCGAGGTGCCGACCTTCCTGCTGACGTTCGACGCCGAATACGCATCGAGTTGCAGCGATGCCCAGTTCATGGCCCTGGTCGAGCACGAGCTCTATCACGCCGGCCAGGAGCGCGACGCCTTTGGCGCCCCGCGGTTCAGCAAGAAGACCGGGAAGCCGATTTACGGCATTCGTGGCCATGACGTTGAGGAGTTCGTGGGCGTCGTTCGTCGATATGGCGCTTCGGCAGCGCACATCGAAGAACTGGTGGCGGCCGCCAATGCCGATCCCGAGATCGCCCGGGTCGAAATCGCCCGCGCCTGCGGCACGTGTCAACTGCGGGCGGCTTAGCCTCGTAGAACCTTCTTCAGGTCCGCAACGATTGCATTCCGGAGCGCCGTAGGGTCCACCTCTACCGCGAGGATAGTGGAACAACTGGGGCAGACGTAGCTAGCTCCCGTCCAAACCGTGGAAAATCCCTCCTTCAGGTCGATCTGTTCGATCGTAACATTTGTTAGTCGGGTCCCGCACTTGGGACATTTCCCGGTGTTTAGCATGAAGTATTACTCCCAAACCTGACCGGAGCCTGACACAGCCATGGCAAAAGGCAATATGCCGGTCGCGGTCCAGACGTTCATCGTCCAGAGCCTCGCTTGCTTCGACAGCCCGTCCGTCGTAGTCGCCGCAGTCAGGAAGGAGTACGGCGAGACGATCACGCGCCAATCTGTCGAGGGGTATGACCCGACCAAGAAGGCAGGAGAACGGCTCGCTAAGCGGTGGCGGATGCTCTTCGATGAGACACGAAAGGCCTTCCTCGAGAACACCGCTGGCATCGCCATCAGCCATCGTGCGGTCCGGCTCCGTGCATTGCAACGCATGGCGGAGAAGGCCGAGGACCAGGGCAATATGGGTCTTGCCAAGGACCTGCTGAAGCAGGCGGCGGAGGAAGTCGGCAATGTCTACTCCAACCGCCGCGAGCTCACCGGCAAAGACGGCAAGGACCTGCCGGCGCCTGCTGCTCCGGTGACGTTCTTCGAATTGCCCAGCAATGGGAGAGATTGAGCAAGGGCAGGGCGCCCCGAAAGTCATCCGGCCCCAGCCGGGACCGCAAACGCAGTTCCTTAGCTCGGCGGCCGATATTGCGATCTACGGCGGCGCGGCCGGCGGGGGCAAGACCTGGGCCTTGCTCATGGAGCCGCTGCGGCACATCGCCAATCCCGGCTTCGGCGCGGTGTTCTTCCGCCGCAACCTTACCCAGGTGCGCAACGAGGGCGGCCTTTGGGACGAAAGTGAGAAGCTCTACCCGCTACTGCAGGCTGATCCGCGCAGCGCCCCCGATATGTCGTGGACCTTCCCCTCGGGCGCATCGGTTAGCTTCGCTCATCTCGAGCATGAGAAGACCGTGCTCAACTGGCAGGGTTCGCAGATCCCGCTGGAGTGCTTCGACGAGCTGACGCATTTCACGGCCAAGCAGTTCTGGTACATGGTCAGCCGCAACCGCTCCATGTGCGGGGTGCGGCCCTACATAAGAGCTACCTGCAATCCCGATGCGGATAGCTGGGTCGCCGAGTTCATCGCCTGGTGGATCGATCAGGACACGGGCCTGCCGATCTTGGAGCGAGCCGGCGTGCTTCGCTTCTTCATCCGCATCGGCGACAAGATCATCTGGGGCAGCAGCCCCGAGGAACTGACCAGCTACACGGCGCCGGATGAAAGCGGCGTCGAGCGGCCTATCCCGCCCAAATCGGTTACCTTCATTCCGGCGCGCCTCAGCGACAACAAGGCGCTCATGGCGGCCGATCCGGGTTACCTGGCAAACCTCATGTCGCTCCCCACCGTGGAGCGTGAACGACTCCTCGGCGGCAACTGGAAGATCCGACCCGCCGCAGGGCTGCTGTTCCAGCGCGGCTGGTGCCAAATCGTGGACGCGGTTCCGGCCGGTGTGCGCTGGATGCGGGGCTGGGACCTAGCGGCAACGCCAAAGACTGAAGGCAACGATCCGGACGGAACTGCCGGGACCAAGATCGGCAAGCTGCCAGATGGCCGCTACATCGTCGGTCATCACGTCAAATCGTTCCTCTCGCCCAACGGCGTCGAGACGCTGATCAAGAACACCGCGGAGCAGGACGGGCGCGAAACGGAAATCTCGCTACCTCAGGATCCAGGACAGGCGGGAAAATCGCAGGTGACCAACCTCATCAAGTTGCTCAGCGGGTATGTGGCGCGAGCCACTTTGGAAAGCGGCGACAAGGTCACGCGGTTCTCTCCCTTCTCTGCGCAAGCCGAGGCCGGCAACGTCTTGGTGCTCCGCGGCCCGTGGAACGATGACTGGTTCACTGCCTTGGAGGGCTTCCCCGAGGCGACACACGATGACGACGCTGACAGCACAAGCCGTGCGTTCAACGCTCTAATGACCCAGGCGATGATGAACCTGGACAACCTCTGAGGACAGATGAACAACATTCTGACGTTTGTCCGAGACGGACTGGCGAGCGCGATCGCTGGCCTCGGTACAGAGAGGGACAAGGCAGCATCGGTCTACTACACCGAGCCGACCATCGACACTCAGCAACTTATCGCTGCCTACCGTGGCTCCTGGCTCCCGAGGAAGATCATCGACATTCCCGCGCTCGACTCCTGCCGTGCATGGCGCTCATGGCAGGCCAAGAACCCGCAGATCGAGAAGATCGAGGCGGAGGAAAAGCGGCTTGGCGTGCAGGCCAAGGTGCTGGAGGCTCGCAAAAAGGCCCGTCTATTCGGCGGCGCGGCGATCTACATTGACCTGGGCGATGACGCTTCGCAGGAATTGCGGCCTGATGCCGTCAGAGTAGGGGGCGTTCGCTTCCTCACCGTCCTATCGCCCACTCAGTTGCAGCCCGGCGAGATCGAAACCGACCCACTGTCGCCGCTCTATGGCCGGCCGAAGGACTACTCCATCGTCGCGGGCACCACGGCACAGGTGAAGGTTCACCCCTCACGCCTGGCAATCTTCATCGGCAATGAAATGCCTGACCGGGACATGACCAGCGGCGCCACCTTCGCCTGGGGCGATAGCGTCCTGACCTCTGTCATGGAGGCGGTGAAGCAAGCTGACGCTACGTCAGCCAACATTGCCAGCCTCATCTTTGAGGCCAACGTAGACGTCGTGACGATGGAAGGCCTGATGGCCTACGTTGGTACGCCCGACGGTGAGCGGAAGGTGACGGAGCGGTATCGTATCGCCGCCGCGGGCAAGAGCATCAACCGGATGCTGATACTCGACGGGAACGAAAAGTATGAGAGAAAGTCGGCATCGTTCGCCACACTGCCGGATCTGATGGACCGCTTCTTTCAAAACGTGAGCGGCGCCGCCGATATTCCAATGACGCGCCTTTTCGGTATGTCGCCGGGTGGCCTTAACGCTTCAGGCGAAAGCGACCTGCGCAACTACTACGACCGCATCGCGTCGGCACAAACGCTGGAAATGCAACCTGCCATGGCCATTATGGACGAATGCCTGATCCGCTCCGCGCTCGGGCAGCGTGATCCTGATGTCCACTATGTCTGGAACCCACTTTGGCAGCTCAGCGAGAAGGAAAAGGCCGAGATCTTTAAGGCCAAGTCCGATGCCGCTCGGACCATTGCTGGCAGCGGCGGGACGTCCGAGCCGCTCATGCCGATCGATGCTCTTTCCGATGCGCTGGTCAATGAGTTGGTCGAAGACGGAGCGCTGGCCGGTCTGGAGGCAGCCATCGATAAGTATGGCTCGCTGGCTGACCAGGAAGAGGACGACGACGACGACGAGGCTGCCGCGCTTGGTGCGCCGACCGATGCCAACGCGCAACGGCGCCAGCGGCTGGCCGCCAAAGACGCTGTTCCGCGCTCGCTATACATCAGCCGCAAGGTGAAGAACGCAGCCGCCATCATTGCCTGGGCGAAATCGCAGGGCTTTGAAACGACGCTTCCGGCTGGCGATCTGCACGTCACCATCGCCTTCAGCCGAACGCCGGTCGACTGGATGAAAGTGGGCGAGAGCTGGGCTCCGGAGCTGAAGGTGGGCCCAGGCGGCCCGCGCCTGATGGAGCGGTTCGGCGAAGCGACGGTTCTGCTGTTCACCGCCAACGAGCTTCGCTGGCGCAATGAGGCTGTGATCGAGGCTGGCGGGTCTTGGGATCATCCCGAGTATCAGCCTCACGTCACGATCAGCTACGGCTTCAAGGGTGATCTCTCGAAGGTCCAGCCCTACCAGGGCGATATCGTCCTGGGCCCAGAGCTGTTCGCAGAGGTCAATGAAGACTGGAAATCGGGAGTGACCGAGAAATGACAACCGTCGACGGTGCATCCGATGAGCGCACTGCCAACAATGCTGTGCGCCATACCTATCGCGTCCTATCTGATGCCGAGAAGGCGCAGATAGTCGCCATCAAAGACAAGGGCGCCGAACTGCTGTCGCTGATCGAAAGTCTTGGGGGCAGCCGCGAGCTGAGCATCGCCAAGACCAAGACGGAAGAAGCCGTGATGTGGGCAGTGAAGCACATCACGGCATGAGTTGTTCATTTCATCAGTCTGATTTGGTCCTCGTGTATCGTCCTAAACTCGTGAGCGTATTTCTCCAAAGCTGAGGAGACACCTCGGCCAGTCGTGAAAACCTCAACACGCCATCCTTCCTCAACGGCGAACTCTAGTGGGGGGCCGTAGTCCGCGTCGCCAGCAATCAAGACGATCGTGGAGGGGCCCTCTGCTCTGCATATGGTTTTTGTCATATCTCGAATGAGAAACGCGTCATCTTGCTTTGACCGGTTTCCGTTGCCAAGGAAGCCTCGGTTCACCACAAAGTTGTGCTGCTTCCAGATTTCCCAGAAGTAGTCGTCATCCGGAATTACGCCTGCCACATAAGCACTTGAGATGAACCGGGGATGGCCTGCCGAGTCTTTGCATGCGGCGAGCGTGAGCAGGCCGATATCAAGTCGGAAGCCTTTGCCGCCGGTCGAATTGACGATCCCCAAAACAGGTTCTGGTCGTCCACGAACACGTGGACATTGTTGTTCGCAAGTTCTTTGTGAGCTGGTGCGCGTGCGGTGCGCTCAATGATCTTGCCCTGTTTTGGCGGTAGTGCCTGAGCTTTCTTCTTTGTCATCTAATTCGACGCCCTCCATAAATAGAAGGCATCCTAATGCAATTCACCGACGCTGTAACCGTCGCGGGTAAGCCGCGTCGGATCGCCGACGGCTACCTTGTCGCAACCGCAAAGTGCGTCCGCGTCGGTATCCAACTCTACACCGGCGACGAACTCGGCAAGCCCGAGTTGCCCATCGTGCGGGTCTACCGCCCGGCCGAGGAAGTGTTCGCCAGGGACAGCCTGCAGAGCTTCAGCCACGCGCCCATCACCATCGACCATCCCAAAGAGCCGGTGACGACCGACAACTGGAAGGAATTGTCGGTGGGAGAAGTCAGCACGGCCGCCAGGCAGGTCGATGACTGGGTAGAGCTGCCCCTGATCTTCAAGGACGCCGCCGCCATCGCCCAGATCGAAGGCGGGAAGCGCGAGCTGTCCGCCGGCTATGTCGCGGACTTCGATTTTACCCCCGGCACGACACCGTCTGGCGAGCCCTACGACGCCGTTCAGCGGTCCATCCGCATCAATCACCTCGCGCTGGTCGATGAGGCCCGTGCCGGGTCTCAAGCTCGTGTTGGCGACAGCGCGAAAACCTGGGGCGCAGCCCCGATCACCCTCCCCAAAGCAGACGAAAGGAAATCCGACATGTCGGACAATCTGCGCACGGTGGTTGTGGACGGTCTCTCGGTGATGACCACCGATCAGGGCGCCCTAGCCATCGACAAACTTCAGAAGGCCGTCGCGGACGCCCAGACGAAGCTCACCAATGCCGAAACGGCCCACAAGACCGCGCTCGACGCCAAGGACACTGAGATCGGCGCCCTAAAGGCCGACCTGAAGAAGGCCCAGGACGCGGCCGGTGTGGACGTGTCCAAGCTGGTTGCCGATCGCGTCGCCCTCGAGGCTCAGGTGCGTGCCATCGACTCCGGCATCGATCCGGTTGGCAAGTCTGACGACGACCTTCGCAAGGCGACCGTCGCGGCCAAGCTCGGTGACGAGATGGTCAAGGACGCAGCGCCGGCCGAAATCGCCGGCATGTTCAAGGCCCTGACCAAGGACGCCAAGCCGAACGACGCTGTTCGCGATGCACTCCGCACTCAGGACCATTCAATCCTCACCAACGATGCCTGGGGTGACAACGTGTTCGCCAACGCCGGCGTCGGCATGAAGAAGGGGGCATAAGCTATGACCCAGCTCAACGAAACCCGCGGCACGGCCAACTTTCTCGTGTCGGAGGCAAACGGCATGTACCGGAGCCGCGATGTCGGCACTGTTGCCGCAGGCTCATCTCCTGGCCTTCTGGCTGGCACTATCCTTGGCAAGCTTACGTCGGGCGGCAACTTCGTCGCCTATGACCCTGCCGCCGAAACTGGAGCGGAGGACATTGCCGGCATTCTGTTCGAGGCAGCTGTCGGTACGGTCAAGAAAACCATCGTCGTTCGCGACTGCGAAGTGAACGGTGCCCATCTCATCTATCAGTCCGGCGCCAATGACGCTGCGAAGGCTACGGCCAACGCCGCGCTTCAGGCGCTCGGGATCATCGTTCGATAAGGAGGCCGAAACCATGGCATCTATGGACATCTTCAATTCGTCGGCCTTTTCGATGACCTCGCTCACTGGCGCGGTGCAGAAGATCGGCTATAAGCCTCAGCTGCTCGGGCAGCTTGGCATCTTCGAGCCTATGCCGGTGCGTACCCGGTCGCTATTCGTGGACCGCCGCGAAAACGCGCTGACTCTGATCCCCACCAGCCCTACCGGCGCGCCACCCAAGGAACTTGAGGTCGATCCGCGCAACGCCGTTCCGCTCAAGACCACCCGACTGGCCAAGGGGTTCACGCTCTATGCCGAGGAAATCCAGGGCATCCGCGCCTTCGGATCCGAATCCGAGCTGGCCCAAGTGCAGGCCGAATACCTGCGGCGAATGTCATCGGTTCGCGACGACATGGATCTGACGCACGAGTACCACCGTCTCGGCGCCCTTCAGGGCCTGCTACTCGACGCCGATGGCACGACGGTCATCTACAACTACTTCACCGAGTTCGGCGTGGCGGAAGCAGCTGCCATCGACTTCGATCTGGACAATGCCAGCCCGGCCACTGGAGCAGTCCGGAAGAAGTGCGCCGCCGTGATCCGCGCCATGGCCCGGTCGGCGGGCGGGGCCTTCACGCCCGGCACGACAGTGCACTCCCTGGCCGGCGACGCCTTCTACGACGATCTCATCAGCCATCCCGAGGTGGAAAAGACCTACCTCAACTGGGCCGCTGCTGCCGATCTTCGCTCCGACAAGACCTGGCAGGCGTTCACCTACGGCGGGATCACTTGGCACAACTATCGTGGCACCGACGACAACTCGACGGTGGCAATCGATTCGGACGAGGCCAAGTTCTTCCCTGTTGGCGCTCGCGACGTGTTCAAGAAGGCGATGGCGCCGGCCGAGTTCGGCCCTTACGTCAACACGCTGGGGCAGGACACCTACGCCATGAACATTCCCGATCGCGACCGGCAGGCATTCACGCGCGGCGAGCTCTACAGCTACCCGCTGTATTTCTGCCAGCGTCCGGACGTTCTGCGCAAGGCAGTGAGGACCTGAACATGGCCCAGTACCATGTGAAGAACGGTAGCTTCTTGGGCAAGGCGTTCAAGGTGTGGGGTGGCCACCAGGTCGTACCCGCTGGCTGCGAGGCCGAGGTCCCGGATGCCAAGGAGCTTTCCGAGGCTCAGATCGAGGCCTTGGCTCAGGAAGGCGTCAAGGTCACTTCCACGGGCGCCGAGGTGAAGGCGAAGCCCCAGAAGGGCGATCCGCCCGTTTCTGCCCTCGACGCGCTCGCCGCAGCGGACGGCAACTTCATGGCGTTCAAGTCCAGCGCCAAGGATGTTCTCGGCGATGCCACACCGAGCAAGAAGGACGAGATCGTCGCTGCGCTGATCGCCAAGCTCACCGACACCGAACTCAAAACCTTCCTAGGTGCCAGGGGCGTCGAGGTGAAGGACGAGACGCGCGACCAGCTCGAGGAACTGGCGAAGGCAGCCTAACGCGGGGCGCGGTTAGCCGCGCTCCATTTTTTTTTCGGAGGCGCAGATGGCTGGATATGGTGACGATGCTGGCTTCAACGCTTGGGTCTCCGCCAACGGATACACTCTCCCAGAAAGCGCTCCCGCAGCGGCGGTTCTGCGCGAGCGCGGGTCAGCCTATATCGACGGGGCCTATGGCATGCGGTTCGCGGGCGCGCCGACTGGCGGTTTCGAGCAGGAGCGGGCTTGGCCTCGGACAGGAGCTTCAGCGTATGGGCAGGCCATAGGCGATGCGGTTGTTCCCTCGTTGGTAGTTGCCGCCAGCTATGTGGCGGCATGGCAGGAGGCGTCCACGCCAGGCTCCTTGTCAGCTTTCGGCTCTCCCGCAACTGCCGTGAAGCGTGAGAAGGTGGAAGGCGCTGTCGAGGTTGAATATCAAGGCAATTCCGGAGTGTGGTCGGCCGTAAACCTTGCGCCAGTCCTTACGGCCGTTGAGGGACTGCTAGCGCCGTTCCTGATGCCCGTTGGCGGCATCCCGACTGCCATGGTGGTGTGACTTGGCTGGCTTCAATTACGGCCGTATGGCCGGCACGGCTGCCCGCCTCCTCGATCGGTTCAATCAGGGTGTAATCACGCTGACGCGCTCAGGTGCCGCGACGCCCGGCCAGAACCCATGGGACCCGCCGACCCGCGATGACGATCAGATATTCGTTCTGACCGCCACTGTCGCGGCGGTCACGGTCGATCAAGCCAATGCCAAGTACATCGACGGCACTTTGATTACGACGGCCGATTTGGTTGTCACCTGCGCCGCTCCGCCTATTGAGCCGGCCATGACTGACATCTTGGTAGTCGGCGGCCAGGCGCGCACCATCAAGAAGGTCGCACAATTGCCATCGGCAGGCGTTGCCGTGGCGTTCAAGCTCTTCATTCAAGGCTAGTGTTTGGAAAGATATCGCTCGATCATCTGAGGCGTGACCTGCTCCGCAAAGCAAATGGGAGAAGCGCCACCGGGGCGGGAATACGCGCTACGCCCCCCGCATCGGCGACCACGCCGGTCGACATTGTAGGGGCAGGGGCAGTTCCCACCGGTGGAGGCGATGCTCTCGGCGATAATGGCCTGTACGACTTCGTTTCTGCTATAGGCTGGCGCCTTCGGAGGCGCGACGACAGAGGGCGGAGTGACGGTAGTTGGTGGCGAACTCGAGATGTAGCGTGCGCTTACCCAACCGGTAGAGCCGTCGGTTAACCGAACTCCATACCAGCCGTCCTGCTCTGCGATTGGCTCGACCTTTGTCCCTCGCTTAATGGCGAGAAGCACTTTCGAACCTGAGCTCGGCTGAGCGCGTACATTGAGCGAAGTGGCATTCACATACCCGGAACTGAATTTTGGCCTCGGGCTCGCAGATGGCGACGTGTTTGGGGGTCTCATCAACGGCGTGGGCGTGGACGGGCGCTGAATATTCTCGCTGGTCGCGGGCAAGTTCGTCCTTTGCCCATTGTTGAGGGTTCCATAGATCCCCGCACCAATGACCAAAACAAATAGCCATCCAATGCTCAGTTTGCGTCGCTTGGCCAATCGACCCCCCGTGGAACGATAGCCGAATTATTCGCGAAGTCGAGAAGTGGATAACCGGTGAGCCGACAAGCCCAATTTCGCCGAATACTAAGGGCCTTGCTTGACCAGCAAAATGCGCTGATCCGAGACGCCTTCATACTCAGCATCGTTGAAATCAAGTCGGAGATAACGCTCAAGATCCTGGTCGAGCGACTGGCGAAGGGCGACATTGGCGGCGCGATAGAAGCGCTCAACCTTGAGCGCGCTGCCTTCTCCCGCCTCGACAACGCCATTGCGACGGCTTTCAACGCCGGTGGCACCGCAATGACCGGACACATGCCGATGCTGCGGGATGCCTCGGGGCATCGTATCGTGGTTCGCTTCGACGTACGCAACCTACGCGCCGAGGAGTGGCTGCGGGAACATAGTGCGACGGCGGTCACTCGGATCATCGAGGACCAGCGTGCGGGGCTCCGGGCGGCGCTCGAAAAAGGCATGGCCGCTGGTCGCAATCCGAACAGCGTAGCTCTTGATATCGCTGGGCGCCTCAACCGTGCTTCAGGGCGGCGGGAAGGCGGTCTGGTGGGCCTGACCACCCAGCAGACGGACTACGTCGCCAGTGCCCGCGATGAGCTCTTGTCTGGCGATGCGGCATTGATGCGGAACTACCTGGCGCGCGGTCGGCGAGACAAGCGCTTTGACCGATCGGTGACCAGGGCCATCAATGAGGGCAGGGCGCTCGATGCATCCACGGTCTCACAGATCGTCGGCCGGTATTCGGATCGGCTGCTACAGCTCCGCGGCGAAATGATCGGCCGGACTGAAGCGCTAACCAGCCTTCACGCCGGCAAGTATGAGGGCTTCCTTCAGGGGCTCGACAAGACGAACTATCCGCCTGAGGCAGTGACGCGCACCTGGCGCTCGGCTGGCGACCACAAGGTCAGGCATACCCACGCGGCCATGAATGGTCAGGTGGTGCAGGGGCTCTCTGCGCCTTTCGTCTCCCCATCGGGGGCGATGCTACGATATCCCGGCGACACCGCGCTGGGCGCGGGGGCGGACGAAGTGGTCCACTGCCGGTGCGATACTGACATGGAAATCGACTTCAGCTGGGGTGTGACCTAATGGCGAGCTTCTCGGCGCAGGTGAGCGCCTGGGCGGCCCAATCCGAGCAGCGGATCACGGCCGTGTTCAGGCAGTCGGCACAGGGCGTCGCGCGCGAAGTCAAGAAGCCCGTGGCGGCTGGCGGCAACATGAGGGTGAAGACCGGGTTCCTGCGGGCTTCACTGATGGCGTCGACAAGCCAGATGCCGCGTATCAATCCGGAGGCGAAACCCGCCACCGGCGCAGCCGACAACAGCTACAGCGAAGACCAGAACGTCACGCTGGTCATTGCCGGGGCCGATATCGGTCAGACCATCTATCTGGGGTTCACTGCGTCCTATGCGCGGCCGCGTGAATACGAGGATGGGTTCGTGAGGCTCGCGGCCCAAAGATGGCCCCAAATCGTTGAGGAATGCGCGCGCCTGATCAAGTCGCGGGTGGAAGCTCGGGCTCGGTAGCCCTGTCGCCTTCCTTGAGGATGATCAGTGCCCGCTGAAGCAGTTCCATCTGGCGGATGGCCGTGGCCAACACCGCCTGCCCGTCCTTGGTCGCCACCGTGCGATGGCTGAAGCTCAGCAGCGCAGCGTGTAGGAGATCATAGACGTCGTCGTCGGTCAGGGCCGGATCGTCACTCATTGGGGAGTTGTATCGCATGCCGGCCATTGAAACCAGCATTTGGCTCGCGCTTCGCGGCAGGGTGGAGACACTGGCGCTCAACCCGGCCCATCCCGTCGCCTGGCCTAACGAGGCGTTCACCGCGCCGGCCGGAGCCTATCTCAGGGTCACGCACCTGCCGAACCGCACCGAGCGCCTTTTCCTCAAGGGCACCGATCCGCACTGGTACCGCGGCATCCTGCAGATCTCGGCGATGTATCCGCTCGCTGTGCTCAACGGCGAGACGGTTGCGAGAGAGATCGCGGGGCAGGCGGCCGCGCATTTCCCGGCCGGGCTATCCCTGACGTACGCCGGAGTCCGCGTGGACATCACCGCGCGCCCGACCGTGGCGCAGGGCTTTCGAGACGATGCCAGCGCTCGATGGATGACGCCGGTGAGCGTGCCCTACGAGTGCTTTGCCTAACCCATCCCGGCCATCCGGGTTACAGCGCCGCCTCCGGGCGGCTTTTTCATGCCATTGAGAAGGAGAACCAGCGATGGCCAGAACCAACAAGGACCGCCGCGCCTACATCTGCACTACCCCGCAGCCGAACGTCCTCAATCAGGCCGCCTTTGAGGCTCTGGCCTGGGTTGAGATCGGCAATGTCGGCGCGATCGGCGAGAGCGGCACCCAGACCAACGTCGTTTCCTATGACGAGCTGGCCACTGACGTGACGCAGAAGGGTAAGGGTATCTCGAACGCTGGCGATCCGACGATCGAATGTGCCCGTAACCCAACTGACCCCGGCCAGGTCGCTCTGCGCGCGGCGGCCAAGACCAATTTCAACTACGCGTTCAAGTTCGAGGACAAGGACGCACCGGATGCGGATCACACCAATTCGATCTACTACAATCGGGGCCTCGTGACCGGTCCGACGCGGCCGAACGGCAGGAACGAGGACTTCATTCTCGAGGTCTTCACCCTGGCGCTCAATCAGCGCGAAATCGTCGTGGACCCCGTAGCGACGGTTGCCCCGACCAACACCCTGCTGCCCGCCATCGCCGGCATCGCCCAGGTCGGCCAGGTGCTCACCGCTCTGCCCGGCGAGTGGACCGGGGAGCCGTTCTTTGCCTACCAGTGGAAGCTGTCGGGCTCTGACATCCCTGGAGCGACTGGGAAGACTTACACGCCGGTCGTCGGCGACATCGGTTCGGACCTCGCGGTCGCAGTCACGGCCTCCAACCCGGCCGGGAACGTCACCAAGACCAGCGGCGCGACTGCTGACGTCATCGCTGCATAAGGAGCTCTCATGGACATCTCGACCATCAAGCCCGATACCATCGACGTTCCGATCATCCATCCCGGCACCGGGTTGCCGATCGGGCTCATCATCAAGGCCGTGTCGCTGCAGGATGAGCGCGTGGCGGCCGTTCGGCGCCGGCTCCAGAACAAGGCTCTGCGCGCCCGCAACAAGACCACCACGGCCGAGACCATCGAGGAGAACGGCAACGAGCTCCTGATGGCCGCCGTCGTTGGCTGGGAATGGGGCGGCGATTCCGACTGGAAGGGCAAAAAGCTCGAGTTCACGTCGGGCAACCTCAAGATCGTGCTGACCGAGGCGCCCTGGCTCGCCCAGCAGATCGACACTGTCCTCGCGGATGAAGCCGCTTTTTTTCAGAAATAGGGGAAGACCTGGCCGAGGCCGTCCGCATCCTCGTCCGTTACGACTTCCCCGATAACGAAGGTGAAACGCGCAGGGAACGGAACGCGCGTTTCGGCCAAGACAGCCCGGCTGTGGAAGTGCCGCCGGTCGCGCAGTACCTCTGGGATTGGTTCTGGGATATTCGTCGGTCTCAGCCGGCTGGGTTCAATGGGCCAACGCCGATCACCAATTCAGAGCTAATGGCGTGGGTCAGTCGGACCGGGCACGTAGTCCGGCCCGAAGAGGCGGCGATCCTCATCGATATGGATGGGGAATTTGTTGGGGCAGGCCACCCTACTATTTCGCCTGCTTAAAGCACACCAGTTCCCATTTGTTGCGGTAGTCATCGACAGCGCTCGCACGGTTCCTATCCGTCTGAAAGCGAGGGCTGTCGTACGCATCCACAACCATTTGTCCCATCACCGGATCATCGGCTCCGTTTACGTCCTTCGCGATATCCATAAGCACGGACATCGCCACTCCTTGTTGGCGAAGACTCATCACCTTCTCTGCCAACTCTCCGATTTTGCGACATGCATCATTCCTGGTTTCAGCCAGAGCTGGCTGGATCGAGAAAAGCACGGCAACGCCAGCAAACAGAATTTTGTATCGCACTTTGAACCCCCACTTTTTGCGACGCTAGCTTACGGGAAAGCAGAGCACAACATGACCGACATTGCCTCGCTTGGTATCGAGATATCCACCAAGGGACACTCCCAGGCCATCGGCGCCATGGGTGCAATCGAAACGGGTGCGAAGAAAGCTGAAACCGCTACGGGAAAGATGGCGGCTACGATCGAGCGCAACACGCGTCGCGTTGAGCAGGCTCTCGGCTTCCTGAAGGTCGCGGCTTCCGCCGCCTTCGCCGCGTTTTCCGTTCAGGCATTGATCTCATACACTGACCGGTGGACTGACCTCAATTCGCGGGTGGTTCAAGCAACCGGATCCATCGCGGCGGGTGCCATTGTCATGGAGAGGTTATCCGACATGGCAAGGCGCACCTATTCGAGCCTGGATCAAACCGCCGAGGGATTTCTGCTCAATGCGAATTCCTTCAAGGAGCTCGGCTACTCGACGCAAGTGACGCTCGATTTCGTTGAGGCACTTAACAACGGGCTCGTCGTCAGCGGCGCGAAGGGAGAGCGGGCGGCCTCGGTCATGAATGCCCTTTCCAAAGCACTTGCGGCGGGAAAGCTGAGCGGCGACAACCTTAATACGGTCCTTGAGACTGGCGGTCGCGTTACTCAGGCGATAGCTGCCGGTCTCGGCGTTACGACGCTTGAGCTGCGTAGGATGGGCGCGGAAGGCAAACTGACCACCTCGAAAGTCATCGACGCCCTTGTATCGCAGCTTCAAGAGCTTCGCGACGAGGCTGACGCGATGCCGGCGACCATCTCCGATGCACTGGGACAACTGGGAAACTCGGTGCTCAAAACAGTCGGGCTTTTCGATCAGTTGGCGGGCGGATCATCGCGAGTTGCGGAGGCGATCCTGTTCCTCGCGGATAACATGCACATAGTCGTCGGCGCGGTGGCAGGGCTGGCGACGGCGATCACGACACTGATGTTGCCTGCGTTAGGCGCAATGGCGCTCGCACTGGCCACCAACCCCTTTTTCCTGGCAGCCGCTGCCGTGGGGGTGCTCGCAGGTGCCATCGCGCAGTTCGCTGCCGCTTCGTGGGAGGCGGAACGAAAGGCCCATCAGTTTAATGGATCGATTCGATCTAACGCCGACGCGCTAGAAAAGGCAGCTACTGCATCGGGGATATTTCGCACCAACCTTCGTGCTCAGATTGAGATGCAGAAGATCGCGGCGGACGCCGCGTTGGCGGAAGCCGATGCCCAGCTGAAGGCTTCAAAGGCAAAACTTACCGCGCTCAGGGCCGAGGCGGAGGGCAGGCCGTTCTTCAACGCGTTCGGTATTGCATTGGCCCAGCGTGAGGTTGATCAGAATCTCGCTACGAGCCTCGGACTGGACAGCGCCGCGTCCACGCTGGAGCTTCAGCTGGCTAAGATCGAAGAACTTGAGAAGCGTCTTGGCGGAGGAAAGACCGACGTTCCTTCCCTGCCGGACAAGGCCTCTGAGAAGGTCGCAAGAAAGTACGATGACCTGATCCGTTCCAGCCAGCAGTTCATCGCGCAGCAGCAGCTAGAGGCATCCGCGCTCGGCATGACCGAGCAGGAAGCCAACCGCCTTCGGTACACCCAGGAGCTGCTGAACAAGGCGGCGAACGATAACATCAAGCTGACGCCTCAGATGCGGACTGAGCTTGAGGGCTATGCCGCCGCAATGGCAGCGGCCGAGGAGCAGACGCGCCGCCTGACCGAGATCTACAATTTCGGCAAGGACACGTTCAAAGGCTTCTTCTCTGACCTCAAGTCAGGCCTAAAGGAAGGGCAGGGCTTCTGGGAGAGCTTCGGCAACGCCGCGGCGAACGCGCTCGACAAGATTGCCGACAAGTTCCTCGACATGGCGCTCGACGGTATCTGGGACACGCTCTTTGGCGCCTTCTCTGGAAAGGGCGGCGGCTCGTCCGCTGGGGGCATCGGCGGCATCCTTGGCGGCCTGTTCGGCTGGCTCTTCCCGAATGCCAAGGGCGGCGTCTACGCCAGCAAGAGCCTGTCGGCCTATTCCGGTCAGGTGGTGAACACCCCCACGGTCTTCGCTTTCGCGCAGGGCGCCGGCCTTATGGGTGAGGCGGGACCAGAGGCGATCATGCCGCTCAAGCGCACGGCGTCGGGCGCGCTGGGTGTGCAGGTGGCCAACCAGAATCAGGGCAACGATGTTCGCGGATACGGTGACATCAACATCACCAACCACATTAGCGTTCCGCCCGGCACTTCGCCCGAGACAGCGCCCGCGATCGCCCGCGAAGTTACCAAGGAGCTGAAGCGGCAGCTTCCGGATGCCATAAAGGACTACAACCGCAATCCCTACCGGAGGGCTGGCTGATGGCGCTTGCCAACCCCCTTCTGCAGGCGAGCTTCGCAGATGTCATCCGGGTGCAGGACGTGCAGTTCGTACAAGGGTGGCAGCAGCAAAGCTCGATCACAGGCGGAGGAGAGGCCCGGTACGCCGATCGCGCTCCGTCGCTGTGGCAGGCCGAACTGACCACAATCCCCATGCTCAACGCGGACGCCGTGGGCATCATGGCGCTGATCAACACCCGCGCGGGCGGCCTCAAGACGCTTCTCCTGCACGACTATCGCCTGCCGTATCCGTCGAGTGACCCGGACGGTTCGATCATCGGCGACACTGTGCCGACCATCAACGCAATCGTGGATCGGCTGCACCTCTCGTTCTCGGGCTTTCCGCCCGGCTACGTCATTCCGTTCGGGACCTATTTCGGCGTCGTCTTCGATATGACGCGCTACTACCTTGGTCAGTTCGCCGAGACGCGGACCGCTAATCCAATCACGGGGGCGGTCGCGGCCGTCGAGGTGTGGCCGCCATTGCCCGCATCTGTCATCGCCGGCGCCGCGGTGACCGTTAAGAAGCCACCGGCCAAGTTCCGTATCGATCCCGGCAGCGCATACCCCTCGTCGGAGGGCGGATTGCACGCCACCATCAAGCTCAGCGCCAAGCAGACCTACAGCGCCTAGCCATGACCTACGATCCTGAAACCACCACCGCTCTAGCGAGCGGCGCCTTGGTCCTGCGCGATTTCCTGACCGTTCAGGGGAAGACCCTGGGCGGCGGCGCGGCAACCTTCGCCTACTGGACCGGAGAGGACAACATCGCGGTCAACGTGGTGCCGGCTGGCGGCGAGACGCCCCAAAGCCGCAACTTCGTTGGTGGCGGCACCCTTCTGAGTGTTCCAGACGTCATCGACGCGATCGGGCTCGAGGCGCGCGGCGTCACCTTTGGCCTCGATCAGACCAGCACTGTCGTTGGCTCGCCCATGGACATGGTGTTCGGGAACAACGTGCGCGTCGCGCGTGTCGAGCTGCATCGCGGCGTTTTCGATCCTGCGACCTGGAATTTGGTGGCAGCGCCGCATCTGCTCTTCGCGGGGCGCGTCGACGGCGCCGAGCTCAACGACGCCGAGGCTGGCGGGGAGGGCAGCTTGTCGCTCACAGCGCAGGCGAGCGCGATCGACCTGACCAAGACCAACCCGGCAATGGAAAGCGACGAGCAGCAGCAGTTGAGATCAGGAGATCGCTTCCGGCGATACGGTGACACAGCCGGTCAAGTCGAAACCTGGTGGGGACAGGCCCGGTCATGAACTTTATCATCCAGCTCATCGTCGGCGTCGTCCTCGGCTTGGCCTCGACCCTGCTCAAGCAGGCCTTTTCTAGGCCTCAGGAGCAGCAGAAGACCGCGACGGGCACCCGTGGCTCAACCCAGCTTGGCGGGAAGGTCCCGCAGTCGTTCCTCATTGGCACGGTCGGTGATGCCGGAAAGCTCGAGTATAGAAACTCGTGGGGGCAGAGCGGGGAGGTGCCCAACGCCTATGAGACCGACGTCTATTCGTTCGGCGATCTTCCGCTCTCTGCGCTGACCGGCCTCTACGTCAATGGCACGCGGATGACGCTCTCGACGAGCGGCGGGGTGACCCAGGGATATCCTGTCGCCGAGTACAACAATGGCGCCAATCACTTCTGGTGGCGGTTCTTCGATGGCACGCAAACCAGCGCGGACAGCTTCCTGAGGAACAGGTTCGGGACCGATGCTGATCGTCCCTGGCTCGCCGACATGATCGGCCGAGGCGTTCCCTACCTCACCACGACAGCGCTCTGGAGCGAAACGCTCTGGACCGGCTTTCCGACCATTCTGGGCGAATTCCAGGGCATCAAGCTCTACGATCCTCGCAAGGATAGCACCGCCGGCGGCTCAGGTTCGCAGCGCTGGTCGGATCAATCGACCTGGGCGTTCTCGGACAACAGCGCCGTCATCATCTACAACATCGAGCGCGGCATCTACTTCAACGGAGCCCACATCTGGGGCGGTCGCGCCACTGCAGCGCAAATGCCCTACGACGTCTGGTCGGCAGCCATGGATGCGTGCGACGAGAGTGTCGCACTTGCGAGCGGCGGGTCAGAGAAGCGTTTTCGCGCCGGTCGCAAGGTCAGCCTCAACGAGCGCCCCTCGGACGTCATCACGGACTTCCTGATCGGCTGCAACGGTCGCATCAGCCATGCCAGCGACGGCACGATCTACATCCTCATCGGTGTGCCCGATACCGCCGACGGCGCCTTCACCGATGCCGACGTTCTTGCCACCGAGCCGTTGGGCTCGATCCCATTCCCTAACCTGGACGAGATCATCAACGGCGCCACGGCGACTTACCGGGAACCCTCTCAGGCCTGGGAGGACAAGGAAACGGCGCCCTACTATCGCGCCGACCTCGAAACCGAGGACGACGGACGTCGGCAGGCGGAAGGCCTCGACCTCCGCACCACGTTCTCGGGAACCCAAGCGCAGCGCGTCCAGAAGGCAGTCATTGAGGAAGGGCGCAGGTTCCGCCGCCATGTCGTGGCGTTGCCGCCTGAGTTCGCCCAGTATCGGCCGCTTCAGGTGCTGGCGTGGACATCTGACCGCTTCGGATACGTCGCCAAGTTCTTCCTCGTCACGGCGCGCACGCGCGCGCCCTGGGGCCAGGTCGTCCTCGGCCTCCAGGAAGTCGATCCTGCCGATCACGGATGGACCCCAGGCACTGACGAGCGCCCCTTGAGCTTCGCGCCGGTCGTGACGAACCGGCCGCCACCACAGCCCGTCGTAGGCTTTTCCCTCGCCCCAGTTGTTGAGGTGGACAGCAACGGCAATGATCGACGAGCCGGCTACGATGCGTTCTGGTCGGCCGCTTCCGTCGCAGTGGACGTCGAGTTCGTTCGCATCTCGCACCGGCTCGTCGGCGATACGTTGCCCCGCTGGGTGGGTCTGATCCCGCTCCCGAACCTGTTGCTTGGCTCGGGGCGCGTAACGGACGGGACGATCCCCGGCACCATCCATGAGGTCGAGATACAGTATCTCGCCGCGTCTGGTCGCGAAACGCTATCGTCGGGGTGGCTGCAAGTCGCCGTTCCGTCGTTACCGGAGGCGGTCGACATTCAAGTGTCGCAGCTCGGCGAGTACCTGGCCGGCGCGGTAGGCTTTCTGACCGGCAACACGCCCGGGACGGTGCAGGACCAGATCAACGAGCTGCGCGAGCAGTTCGGCGACTTGGCGAACGCGGTAATCACCGGCGACGACACCAGCCGGCGGCGCATCAGCACCTTGTTTGCCCAGAGCGGGGCGGCGACCGCCGGGATTATCCGCAATGAGACGGCGATCGTCGAAGAGGGGCGCGCGCGGGCCGAGGCGATAGACGAGGTGGTCGCCAGCCTGGGCGATATCCTGGCCCAGGGCTTCCTGAAGTTCGAGGCTGAAGTCGATGAGGAAGGCGCCAAGGCCCAGATCACAGCGAAGGTCAAGGCAACCTTCGGCTCCACATTCTCCCAGGCGGCATGGGCGCTGCGAGCCGAGGCGGATGGCGACGGAGGTTCGATTGGTCAGTTCGGGGTGGTCGGTTCCTTTTACGTCTTCCCGGACACCGAGAGCCCCGGACTACCCGCCCTTTCTGCGACATCGGATGGGATTCGCTTCGAGAGTGGCCAATTTCGGCGACTGGAAAGTATTGCGACCGCCGATGGCAGCCCAATCATCGTGATCGACGGCGACACTGGCTTCTTCAGCTTCGGGGTGGCGACATGATCGCGGTCCGAGGCTTCCCCAATGGTGTGGTGGCCTGCTTTGTCGAGGCGCCGGGCGGCGGTAACATTCGGGACTTCGACGCGCCACGCAACCGGCCGGCTAAGGATCCTGTCTCCTGGCCGGAGAACGTCATCTGGCATAGCGATTTCTTCCAGTACGAGCTGGCGATGCCGCTCCAGACCAGGACGATCACTCACGCCACACTGGCGGGCTACTCCCAGATCTACCGGTTGACGCCCACGATCGCCGCCGTCGCCTCGCCTCCTACGGACGGCATCTATTTCACGCGCATCACCCAAACCCGGGCCACCGATATTACGCTGGTGACGCACAACCTGGGCTATGTGCCCCTGTTCTTCGTATCGCTCGGAGGGCGCGTGATCACCAACGGCACGGTGGTGCAGGTGGCAGGCAACGGCCTTACCCGGTGGGTGAGCCCGTTTGCCACGTCGAGCATCATCGGGCTGCGCGAGATTGCGGCATCGCGGACCTCGGCGCTTCCAGCCGTGGATTGTACCTATCAGGCCCTCATCTTCCGCAACACGGAAACGACGCCGGGCCGGACGATCTGCGGCCTCGAGGGGGATAACCTGGTCCTCGGCGGGGGCAGGGTTGATACCTCCCAGCAATACCTGCGGTCGGCGCTGGCCGGCGAAACCGACTTCGACTTCGACCTGGGCGAGACCATCGACATCGCCAACGGTCGGTGCCGCCACGTGTCCGGGGGCGTGACCACGACGGAAGCCGACTATTCCGGCAGCTTCACCGGTTCCGGCTTCATTCCGGTGGGAGTGTAAGATGGGGCGCTTCTACCCGACGCCGGAGGGTCACATCAGGTTCGACGACACCGACGGCCGCCGGGTCTGGTCGAGTGACGGGCGCCCGGTGAACCTGCTGCCTGAGGACTATTGGCAGACACTTCTCGTCACGGTCAGCTTTCCCGACTTCATCAAGGGGAACGCCTATGGCTTCTCCAAGGTGGAGATCGAGGGCGGGTTTCCTGTCGGCGGCACATTCGCCGATGTAGCGGTGATTACGACCATCCTTCCGCAGGAATGGGGACCCGCTATCGGAGGGGCGCGGAACCTTCCCGACCAGGTGCTGGGGACCGTGCCCGGCGAGTGCGACTACATCGACGTGCGGGCCACGCTGAGCCGGACAAAGGCACCCAGCGGCTATACCGACATGACCCAGGCCGGCATCGGCGGCGCCGATGTGCCCAACATGGTGCCGACGCAACAAAGCCTCCTGCGCGGTGGCTCCTGTCTTTGCGAATTGACCGCTATCTGGCGGCGACTGTTCGCGGTGCGGCTGTCGGCGGGCCAGATCATCCTGAGGCGCAAGCAATCGGTCTGGGGCGGTTCCAACGGCGTCACCTGGGCGCCTGGCAACAGCCCCACCTATCAGGGAGGCTGGACCTATGGCGGACCATCCGGCGCCGAGGATGCCCACTTCGCCTACTTCGAGCGCAGCCGGCGGTCCGCCTGGACGCTGCCCGAACCTTGGCGCGGCGGCGCAAACGGCCTCTCGCTCACGGATACCTCCGACTATTCCGCCACCTGGACCGGCTCTTTGTTGATCCGCCCCGGCTTCATCGCATCCTAGGGATATCCTGAATGACCCGCATTCTTTCCGGCACCGCCACTGTCGTGGCTGGTGATCGCACCGTTGCATTCTCCGGCCCTCCCTTGAGCGATGCCAACTGCCCAGTTGACGGCAGCGTCGTTCTGGCCGGCGCCGCCTACTTCATCGCCTCGCGGACCGACACCAGCCACTTCGAGCTGACCCGCGACTATGAGGGCACGGACGGCACGGTTTCGTGCGAGATCGACCCGCTCAACGCCAATGCCATCAACCTGGTGAAGGTGGCGCGGCAGATCACCGAGTACAACGCCAAGCTGGCCCTGGCCGACGCCTACGGCAAAGGGCTCTTTTACGAGTGCATCGGTTTCACCGGTGCCAACGACCCGGGGCCGGGTAAACTCGCCCGCAATGCCGCCGCATGGTCGGACACGACCGAGATCTACATGGACGTGCTCGATGCCGGAGGGCACGAGCAGGGCGCGCTGATCGACCTCGCCAGGGCAGGCACGGCCTACATCGTGCGCGCGATCGACACCGGCGCCTATGCCGCCTTCATCCTCTCTGCGGCGCCGGTAAACATGGGGCCGGACGAATGGCGCAAGATCAGCCTCGAGTATGTCGACGGCGACGGCATCATTGCCGATGGCGAGCTGGTGGCGGTGGAGTGGAACCGCAAGGGTGAGCAGGGCGACAGCTTCGCCGCCGATGCCGAAGTCGACACCTTGGCGGAGCGGGATGCGTTTGAGGACGAGGCGGCAGGCTTCGTCCTCAAGGTCAATGACGTCGGCGACGGTCGGGCCGCCTTCTACACCATGGGGACTGGCGGCGCTGCCGATTGGGGCACCCCCGCGTACCTGACTGGATCGAAGGGCGACCAGGGCGATCCTGGTGACAAGGGCTGGTCGCCCAAGCTCGTCGGGGTGAGCGACGGCGAACGGCGAGTACTCATGCTCGACAGCTATGTCGGCGGCGCCGGCGTCCCCCCGACCGCCAACGTGGGCGAATACCTCAAGGCGGACGGCACGTTCACCGCCGACATTGCCGAGGCCGAGAACTACCGTGGCCCTCCGGGAACGGGGAACGGCACGGTGATCGGTCCGCCGTCATCGGTCGCCGGACACCTGGCGGTCTTCTCGGACGCGACCGGCGAGCTGATCGAGGACAGCGGCAAGACCGTCGCGGACCTGGTTCCTGCCGGATACGACGATCTTCTGATCTCGGTCTCGCTCTTGGCGCTCCAGGTGGCAGACAACAGCAATGCGGCCCTGTTCCTGGGGGCCACTGGCAACCGGGTCGCCGATAGCTTCGACGCCTTGACCTATGTCGATGTGGCTGGGGCAACGGACCTGGACACGTCGGTAGCCGGCGTGCTCAAGCCTTCGCGCGCCGCCGGAACGATCACCTATAACGGAGGAAATCCGCCGGCGGCCACTCCTGTAAATGGCTGGAATGGAGTCACCTTCATTCAGCTGGTTGCGGCGCTAACGAATGGAGCGACATACGCCTCCCTCGGCGCTTTCCTCACGAACTCGGCAACCGTCCAAGTCAAGATCGTCAAGAGAACCAGCGCAGGCAACTTCGATGTCGTGGCGGACACGGGAGCAGTATCGCATCCGGGCGGTGGTTGGGCAGATTTTCCCATCACTCCATTCATCATTCCAGGAACAGGCGCCTACTATGTCGGCACCTATTTCCAGACCGACTCCACCACTGCTTTCGATACTGGGGTCAACAGAATTCGGTACTCAGGCAATCCAACTGGAACCGGAAACAGTGGCGCTGAGGCCTCCGGGTCCTCGCCCGCTGCTCGTGCCACCACATTGGGCGCAATCCAGAACCTCACCGTGAGATCGTCAGCCTTTGTCGCCGCGGTCGCTCCGACCAAGATGACGGCGCTGCTTTGCGTCAAGGAGGTCGACGCTGCCGTCGCCGGCACCGACTACACCCTGGAATGCAGCAGAGATGGCGGCACGACCTGGGCCGCGATGGCCCTCACTGAGCTGTTCACCTCATCTTCGCCAACCGCCAGCGTTCGCGTGGTGGAAGCTGACGAAACCGACGTCTCAGGGCAGCCCTCGGGCACGGCGCCGCGTTGGCGCTTCAAGACCCTGAACACCAAGGCCGTCGAACTGCATGCTGCCTGCCTCTACTGGAGCTGAAGCCATGATCTATCTGCGCGATCCCAATACCATCGTGGTGCCCCGCCTTCCCAACCTCGAGCCGGACCGGTTCTGGATGGCGCTCCGGTTCTTCGGCTACGAGCAGTCGCTGCGGGACTGGGTCAGCGGCTTACAGCCCCTCGATCCAGAAAGTCCCACCTACGCCCAGGACCTTGCTTTCTGGTCGGCTGTCTCCGCCAAGCTCGAATGGGCCAAGTATTTCGAGCGGGATCACCCCATGATCGAGGGCGCGCGCCAAGCGCTCGGCATCACCGAACAGCAGCTCGACGACATGTGGACGTGGGGGTTGAGTTGAAGCAAGCGGCGCACCGCCAGGTAGTGGGGGCTCGGTATTGGGGGTGCGCCGCAGGGCCTTTGGAGGCCAGCCATAACGTGCCGACCGGCGCGATGGTTGCGCGATCAGGCTTGTTCCGTAGCCCTGAGGTGGTGAGCCTTGCCTCGCGCGGTCGGGTGGGCCCGCTCGGGCTTCCCCATGGCGAAGTCCAGGGCGCATAGCTCCTCAAAAGCGGCAGGACTGATTGCCGCGCCTGGCTTTTCGCAAAGCGTCTTGAGTGCGTCGGTGGCGGCTGGGGATAGGGCGGGCGCGGTCATGCGCTCGATATAGCGCCATTCGGAGATTCGGGCCGAGCAAAGAAAGAGCCGCGTTGCGACCACGCGGCTCAAGGGGCATTTGACTAAAGTGGATGTCAGGGCGGCTTGACCAACAACCCGATTTGGTCCCGCCGCCCACAATAACCCCTCGGCCGGTTAAAGGTTCCAGGCGGCGAAGGCCCGTGGGGGCACCGGCCCTCGCCGCCTTTGGAGGAGCCCTTTGGGCAGGGCTTCTTAGGCTAACGCTGGCAGGTTTCGCCTCGCCATTGGGATAAATAACGATCCTGGCCTCGCTGGCGTTGCTTCCGCGTCCGCACGTCACACCTTTGACCTTCGCCAGCCAGCCGCGCGGGCTTCCTCCTCGGAACAAAACCAGCGCTCCCCGTGGGAGGACTGGATGACGGTGTCGTTGTAATATTTCTGGCCGGGCACATGGTAGATGCGCTCGCCTTTGGTGCTGACGTTGCCCTTGATGTTGCATTCGCGCGCCGCAGCCAAGTCGGCGCTGCCAATTGCAGCTCCTACGGCGGCCACGACCCAAAGTAATTTTCGCATTTAGAGCCCTCCCGCCTCCAAGGCAGCATCATTTTGCGGCCCTGGCAACGTTCGGCCGACGTCAGCGGCCTTTTCTTTCCAACATCGATAGGAGGCCGATATGGCCAAAGGTAATCTGCCAGCGGTGCTGGCGGAAACGCTCGCCTATGAGGGCGGATGGTCCGATCATCCGTCCGATCCGGGCGGCGCGACGATGAAGGGCATCACCCTTGCGGTGTTCCGGCGGTATCGACCCGGGGCGAGCAAGGAGCAGCTGCGCGCCATTTCGGCGGACGACGTCGAGCGCATCTACCGCGACGGCTACTGGGGTCCCGTGCGTGGCGACGACCTCCCCGAGGGTGTCGATCTCACCGTCTTCGACTACGGCGTCAATAGCGGCCCGTCTCGGTCGGCAAAGGACCTGCAGCGCGTCGTTGGCGCGACCGTCGACGGCAAGATCGGGCCGGCCACCATTGCGCTTGTGAAAGCATCCGCGCCGCGCGCCGTGATCAAGGCTCATTGCGCACGGCGCCTGGGCTTCGTCCAGTCGCTCGCGATCTGGAACACCTTCGGGAAGGGTTGGGCGCGTCGTATCGCGGGCATCGAGGCCACCTCGCTCTCCTGGGTGTCAACCAAGGCCCAGCTCGAGGCTGATGCCAAGCAGGCCAGGAGCACGGCGGCCGCACAGATCGGCAGCGCCGCTGGCACTGGTGTCGTCGGCACGGTCGATCAGACCAATCATCTCTCCGGCCTCCCGATTGTCCTCGTCGTGGCGGCCTTCGTGATCGTGGCCGGCATCCTCGCAATCCGCATCGTCATCAACAACCAGCGGGCCGGCGCGCTCGCCAACGCGGCCAAGGAGGCCTGATCTATGCACTACCTCTGGGATTTCATCGTTCGCTGGCGCACCTGGCTCGTGAACGTGCTCGCCGGCCTGCTGCTCGTTCTGCCGGACATTCTCACCGCACTGCTCGGCTTCGACTGGAGCCTGATCGTGCCGAAGGCCTACATGCCCTACGTCACGCTGGCGATCATCATCATCAACATCCTGATGCGTCCCCGGCCGGCGGTCCGCGCTGACGACCCCGAGGCGGAAGTCACGCGCCTGCGCAAGCACGGCGTCGACTTCACGGGGGAGTTGTGACGGTGCTGCAGGCGATCATCAACTGGCTCGGAGGAGGCGTGATTCGACAGTTCACGGGCCCGCTGCTCGATGCCTACAAAGCCAAACTCGCGGCGCAGAATGACGAGCAGAGGCTCGCGGCCGAGATGGATATCGCCCGGATCGAGGCGGCGCGTGACATCGCCGTCGCCGAGGCGGGGCGCGCCTGGTCGGCGACCGCGGTCGGCCGCTGGCTCATCGTGGTGCCGTTCGGCATCTGGTGGGCGGCGATCTACCTAGTGCAGCTGATCAATCCGTGGTTCGGGCTTCACCTCGTCGTTATCGCCGTGCCGCCCGACATCATGGAGATGGCCAACATCCTCGTGCCGGCCATCGTCATTGCCGATGCCGGCGCGCTTGTCGGTCGCCGGATCGCTGCTCGATGACCCAGGGTGAAGCCTATCGTCTCCTGCTGACGATGATGCAGGATCTCAAGGACGACGTTGCGGCGGAGCGCGAGGCCTCGCGGCAGAGCAGGGGAGCAATCCGCGACCGGGTCGAGGACGTCGTCGAGCGACTAGGAAAGCTCGAGACGACGATGGCGGTCGCCGGACAGGTAGACGCCCAGGTCCGCGATGAAATTGATGCGCTGCGCGCCAGCATCGAGGAGAACCGGGCGGCCGTTCAGCCGACGGTAGATGAGTGGCGGCGGATCAAGACGATCGGCATTGGGCTTGTCGGTTTGCTCGCCCTGGGTGGGCTCTCGGTTGGTGCTGCGCTCGCCTGGGCGGGCGAAGGGGCCGTGAACGCCGTGCGGGCGTGGCTGAGGATATCGTAGCTAGCTGCTCGGCCGCCTCGGCGGTGGCCGCAGCCGCCGGTTTACGCCGTCCAGCCACACGCAGGTGCAGCGACCGCGTCGGCACATGGCTAAGCTCATGCGCCGTTCTACAACACCTGTCTTCGACGAAGTCGGCGCCCCAACCCGCCCGAGCGCGCCCGTGGCGGAAACTCATATGATATCACTCGATCCTTGGGCCTCGGTTCCGGCCAACCAATGCCTCACGGTTCCTCGGTTCCCTAAAGTGCCAAATAGATTTAACATACTTGTTGCATAGTTGTTAGATACAAGGTATGAGTGATGTATAGAAACATAAGGAGATGATCGATATGACAACGTCCGCGCTCGCTATCTTCACTGGCAAGGCTACGCCCGTCGTTCTGGAGGTTGGGGGCTCCCAGTCATGGGTTTTGGATCAGCGCAAAGCCCGCAGCAATAAGTATGCAGTCCTTTATTTCAACGAGCATGCCCCGTGGTCCACGAAGGGGTATACCGCCCACCGTGCCGCATTTTTCGTTGGGCGCATCTCCGACGTGGTGCAATCCGAAGAAGCCCCGGACCGCTTCACTGTGATGTTCGACCAATACGCCGAGCTCAAAAACGCTGGTGAGTGGGGTGGTTGGCGCAATCCGATCCGATACACGACACTCGAAGATTTGGGCATCGACGAGAGCAAACTCGAGTTCAAGCCTATGCCGGAACCGACTGCCACTCCGTCGCCAGAGGCCCTATCACCGCCGACACCTCAAGGATTGACGATCGCTGCGGCCAAGGCCGGTCTTGCCGCTACCTTCGGCGTCAGCCCAGACGCGATCGAGATCATCATTAAAGGCTGAGAACCGACAGCTCGGGGCCTATCTTCCTTCGACGCTTTTGGTACCGCCGGTCGACGCGACGCCCATCTTATTCCATGGAGGCTGGATCATCTCGATCAGGCCGGCCTCCAGCCCTGCCGAAGAGTGGATAGGGAGACCGTTCCATTCCAGGGGCGGCGGGATTGCGACATAGACCTCGACGACCCTACCGGCGGCAACGTGGTCGGCGATGGTCTGATTGATGCGGATGCTCGTGCTCTGCGTCGCGCCGGGACGCTGGTAGTTGTACATCCGCCGGTGGAAGCTCGACTTCGTAAGCCCGATGTATTTCACTACGCCGTCGACCACGAAGGCATAGACACCGGGATCGTGTGGCGCCGGCGTACTGAGGCCGATGCCGGCGTCCGAGGCGATCCACGTGCCCAGCAGGGTGAATCCGGCATCGACCAGGACATCGATGGCAACGTCCTTTGTGACCTTCGGCGCGGGCTTGGACTTGGGCACGACGACGATGCCGCGCTGCAGGCCGTCCTCGATCCCTGCCGCCACGGCCACGCCGCGGACATGCTGGTACCGGACGCCGAGAAAACGTGCGATGTCGGCCCGCAGATACCCCTCCTGCAGGAGCGCGCGGATCTTGTCTGCGGTCAGGGTTATGCCTTCGACCACGGCAGACATCGGCCTCGCGTTCATCCCGCTCCATCCTCGAACATTTTCACGCCACCTACGAGCTAAATGGCATGAAAATGTCCCCGCCTCTACAAATAAGTCTGAAGATAATCCACTCGTTTCCGCGTCGTTTCGGAGGCTAAAGCGCGTTAGCTTTGCTTTTCATGTCCGGTTAGCCGGACCCTGAAATCAGCACGTCACGCAGAGCCTGCCTTGACCGACGACGCAGATGCCAGTCATCTTGCCTGGAAACGGGGGGCACCGCATGTTCGGTGGCGGCAAGATCCAGCGGGAATACAAGGACGTCATCGCGGCGATCGAGAAGGGCAGCCGCCGTGACCCGCAGCACAACCCGGCGGCCTCGATCGAGAAAGACGGCGCCGCGCTTCTGCGACCAGAGCATCGCATCGTCTGGTCGGATTTCGGGCGGTTCGGCGAGATCATCAATGTCGCGATGCATCATGGGCCATGGTCGTTCGAGGAGACCGATCGGGTCACCTTCGGATTCGACGGCCCGGACTACGGTCGCCACTATCGAGTGTGGTACAACGACATGCCGGCAGGCAGCCTGCAGATCGGTGTCGCGCACTTGATGATGGCCACCGAAGGCCATGGTGCCATGGCCGAGCTGGATTTGGATTTCCCTCAGCTGGTTCCCGAGCCCGAGCTCCGGGACATGCTTCGGACGATGTCGTTCATGTTCATGCGGAAGGACGACGGCGTCGCGATGCGCGCACAGGCGGACCTCGAGGTCCTGCAGATCATGACACGCCATCTCTGGGAGGTGCAGCGTCGCCCGGACCTGGTGCTAGGCATGCACTGGCGCTTCGAGGGCCCCTATGAGCATTATTCGGAATACCTGAAATAGAGGGGACGCGGGATGGCAGTTGAAGAACCCGAAGTCGGGACAGTCTGGACGCTCTGGTCCTGTGTCAGGTCGCTGAATCATGGCTGAAGCGCGTCAGTTACAACATTATGGATCCGTTCACGAAGACCGGCATCGAACCGGTGCTCGACAGCGATCTGGACGAGACATTCTTCGGCACCTTCGACTGGTTGCGCAACGAAGGCTTCGTCCGCTTCCAGCACAACATGCTCGGCGATTGGTGGGTAGAGGACGTGCAGATCACGGCTAAGGCTATGGACGCCATCGACCACGCCCTGCCGACAGACCAGGGCAAGGTCGGGAAACAGTTGAAGAGCATCGCTGCAGGTGCCGGAACTCCCGCCGGCCAAGCTGCGATTTCGGAGACCGTGGGTTTGGTCGTCCGCATCGCGGCACGGGCGTTTCTGGGAGGGGGCGGCGCATGATGCACCTTCCGAGCGACTACTACCGGACGAAAGCCGCGGCCGAACTGGCCGGGCGGGGCTTCTATCCAAAGCAAGGCGTCTTACACGGATTGATGTATCCGATGTGCTTCGCCGCCGGCATGGCTATCGGCACAGAGCTTGTCGGCGTCCCGACATGGGCGACCGTGACGCTGAGCATTGTAGTGCTCGCCGGCGGGTGGTTCTGGGGCGCCAGCGTGGACTACCGCTACAATGCCGTAGTGGCCGAGCGTGCCGGCGAGATGGAGCGGGAGGCCGCCGACGCCAGGCCGGCTAGAGCCGAGGCGTAGGTTTCGACTCGCCGACCTCGATCACGAGCTCCGGATCAAACCCGGGCGCGGACTTTGGATTGCACGCGACCCTCGTGCCACCGATCTCGTAGTCGAACGCGTGCTGTGCGCAGCCCGGAGTTATTGCAGGGCGAGCATCCGCTGCGCACGCCGGCTGACTTGCGGTTGCACACGCTGATCCATAACGGCTTCCCGATCGATTGGGCGACGTGGCATGGCGGCTGCGCCGTCTGGGCCGGGGCGGCGATACTCAGTGCAGTCTCTAGGACTTCTAGGACCAAATCTACATTCGGGGCATGGTTGCGGCCCGTGTAGGGGAAACTACGAATAGGCAGCCCCCAAATGCGGAGCCTACCGTCGAGGAACAATGATTCCAGCGCGCCAGTACATGATGCTCTGCTTTGACTGGACTTCGCCCTCAGGGCTTGAGGTTCTCAAGGAGTTGCGAGCCGCGCAGAAACTGGGATCGACGGTCGAGATTGCGGGGATCAAGTGCCTAGTCGATGCCATCGAGACTGGAGCGTTCCCCAACATCTATCAGGTGCTGCTCTTGCCGGATGGCGATCATGCCGGCGTCTGCGTCGATGGGCCCGATCCCGGGTTGTTTGCCCAAGCCAGGGTTTAGCCCTAGGAGGGGTTGATCATGCCACGACGCCGCATCTCTCTTTCGATCAATGGGAGCCACCGATCATCCAGGAACTTGGGATGGTGCAGGACGCGATGGATGTTTCGCAACTCGTCGTTGGTCATACCTTCGATCTGATTTGCACGCAAAAACAAATCAGTACGAGCCATTAGCTCGCGTAACTCTCTCGGCGAGTCCTCGTCGTCGTCGGGCGGTATTTGTTCGTTCATAGTCAAGTTTCCGAGTCGCGCGATGCTAATTGTTAGCATCATAGCGGACAGCGTAACTTATTGGGGACTCGAAACTTAAAATTGCGAGGCAACAAACAAATTTGGCTAATTGCCTCGCAATGTTTTTGTGCGCTTTCCTGTTAAGCCTTTGTCATTGCACGAGAACAAGGCGCAAAAGGTCCGCGGTGTTTCTCGCCCCAAGCTTTTCCATCACCCGGGAGCGATGCACCTCGACTGTGCGAGAGGATATCCCGAGCGCGCGCCCGGTTTCCTTGTTCGTCAAGCCGTTGATCAGTTGGTCAAGCACCTCCCGCTCTCGCGGGGTCAGCCGGCCGATCGTCCGGGCATATAGGGGCTTCGTGCCCCGCATCCCGTTCACCAGCATCACCCTGCTGCCCAACGATTCAAGGACGCTTTTCACGATCGCTGTTACGTTGAAGGGTTGAGCGAACACATCGTACGCTCCCGCCTTCATCGCCTCGACTGTGAGGCGCGTCGTGTCGCCGTCCTGCAAGATGATCACTGCAGTTCCTGACTTTTCGCTAGCTATCGTGCGTAGGAGCTCGATACCTCCCTCGTTATCGAACCCGGCATTCATGAGCACCACGTCTGGCGCGCGTTGTGCGGTGGCCTCCAGGTACTGGGTTACTGTTTGCGCGCTTTCCACCTGAAAGCCTTCGAGCTTGAACACCGCGCGCAGGTATTCGCGGCTCTTTGGATCATCATCCAGGATATAGACCACCCTCTCGGCGATCTGTGCCCACCTAGTATTGCCTCTTGCCATTCTGTTCCCTCTTTTCTCGACCGAGGTAAGGTTAGGGAATTGGCCCGTTGTAATCTGGCCAACCTCGACCGACTCAACGAGTAAATCATAATCTCTTCTGGCTAAGTAGGAATACAAATAGTCGTAAGAACTAACGCTTATATAGGCATTTTTATGAGCATGCGGTTGCAGTCAACAAAAGTTGTTGCGTGTAGGCGTGATAATAATATTTCTATATTTATTTAGCAGGGGTCGCGGTGCATCGCTTCCGCTGGCATAGCTCGCGCTCAATTTCCTTAAGTGCGGCTTCGTCTTTTGGCGAGCGACGGCCGTACTCTGCCGCCAAAGCGAGCGCTTCGGTGTGATAGTTCCGCCAGGCGTTCAGCTTTTCGGCTGGCAGTCGTGTCAGGGCCGTCTTGCGGTTCATAATTCCACCTCCGCTGTTTTCGCCATCCAAGCGGGTGAGGGCGGGTCGGTCCATTGGGATTTATGCCGATGGCCCGGTACGGCGCCGCAGGGGAGTCAACGTCGTTTGGGCGTCGGTGGTCTCGATTTGATAGTTGTTCTGTGTTTGTTCTTGTCTTATGGCGGACGGAAACAGGGATCTCGCCATGCCCGCCAAGCCCGAGCCCGGCAACAGACTGTCCGCTTATCCATGGCGCGAAATCGTCATCAACTGCCATGTCTGTAATAGGCATGCGCAGGTGGCCAAGGAGCGGCTACTCAAGACCTATGGCGACTTAGCCTTGGCCGACCTTGCCCTTCGGATCGCAGCCGATCGATCCTGCCCCAGGGCTAAGGCCGAAGGGTATTGCGGCGCCCGGATGCTGACCGCGGGTGTTGAGACGTGGGCATGCCTCGAGGAGGCGATGCATGGGGGATGGATCGCCATGCTGCACTGCAATCGGCACATCGAGGCGTTGAAGCGCGGCAGCGCTTGCAGGAAGCCGTTCGAGCTCTACGTGCCGACGCTGGTCGCTCTGCTCGGGTGGGACTTCCCTCTGGCTCGCCTGCCTTACAAGGTGACCTGTCCGGGGTGTGGGTCGAGGTCGTTCTTCATCGAGTGGCATGTCCCCGAGAGGGGCGCGGGAGCACTCGCAGGTCCACGTTAGGGAAGGTGATGGCGGAACGAGTGGAGAACATCCGTGGGGATTCTCGTGGGACTTTTTGTTCCAGACGCCCCACAACGCGCCGTTTGTTCTCTTTTGTTCTCGACCAGGGTCCGACGGTCAAGCCGCCGAAACCCCAGGAGAAGTAAGGAATTTTTGGTCGGAGTGGCCGGATTTGAACCGACGACCCTTTGTCCCCCAGACAAATGCGCTACCAGGCTGCGCTACACCCCGACTGCGCGAACCCCTACCCAAACCGCTCCTGCGATGCAAGGCCTGATTTCGGGTTGAGGTGCGACTTCCTCGTCAATATGTGGTGCGGCCGCCCGAAAGATCAAAGACTGAGGCGGTGGTGAAGCTGTTTTCCTTGCTGACCAGCCAGGCGACCATGGCTGCCGCTTCTTCGACCTCGAGGAACCGGCCGCGCGGGATGCGGACCAGCATGTAATCGATGAACTCGGGGGTGAGTGTGTCGAGGATTCGCGTCTTGGCGGTCGCCGGGGTAATCGCGTTGACGGCGATATCGTACTTGGCCAGTTCCTTGCCCAGCGACTTGACCAGCCCGATGACGCCCGCCTTGGCGGCGGAATAGGCCGAAAGATTGGGATTGCCCTCCTTGCCGGCCACCGAGGCGATGTTGACGATCCGCCCGTAGTTGCGGGCCTTCATGGAAGGGACGCAGACCTTGTTGACGTAAAAGGTGCCGTTGAGATTGATCTCCACGATCCTGCGCCACTCGTCGGGGTCGTATTCCTCGAGCGGCGCGTTCGAACCGGCAATGCCAGCCGAATTGACGAGAATCGACACCGGTCCGATTGCACTCTCCACGCGCTCGTGGGCGGCCTGGAGGCCGGGCAGGTCGGTGATGTCGACCGTCTCGGCCGAGGCAGCCGGGCCGAGGGCTGCGATTGCCTGCTCGAGCACGGCGGCGTTGATGTCCCAAAGACTGACTTTGGCGCCCGATTCGATGAGGCGCCGAGCCATGGCAAAGCCCAGGCCCTGGGCCCCTCCGGTGACGACGGCGACCTGGCCGTTCAAATCGATCTGGTTCATGTAATCGCTCTATCGAAAGGAATTGCGTTGAAGTCGCCGCCTCGCCTCACGGCAGGTGGAACATGGGCAAGAGGTCCACCTGCACCGGCACGTTGTCGGGGTGGGTCTCCATCACGTCCGCCATGAAGGCCCACCAGCGCTTGACGATCTCGAGGTCGGGCAGGGCGTCCATGGTATGGTCGTCTGTACGCACCAGGGTGGCGAAGAGGTGGTTGGTCTCTGGATCGAGCCAGATCGTATAGTCGGAGACCCCTGCATCCTTCAGGGCCTTGGCGAGTTCTGGGAAGATCTCATCATGCCGCTTCCGGTAGGCAGCCGCCTGACCGGGATTGAGGTTCATGCGGAACGCTATGCGCTCGGACACCGTCGACTCCTTGGCGAAGTTAATGCACTGTGATCGCTACCATACCAGCATGCCTGGCCCAACCGGCAAGGAGAGCCGATGAGTGAGGTTTTCAAGTTTCCCGAGAACGTCGTGTGGACGGACCTCGGGGGCGGCAACATGCGTGCCGTGCTTTCCGAGCGTCCCGAACTGATGATGGTCGCCTTCGCCTTCCCAAAGGATGGCGTTGGCGCGCTTCATTCCCATCCTCACGTCCAGGCGAGCTTCGTGGCCGAGGGGCGGTTCGAAGTGACCATCGACGGGCAAACCGAGATCGTGGACCGCGGCGGCAGCTTCATCGTTCCTCCCGGCGCCCTGCACGGCGTCAAGGCGCTCGAGAAGGGGATGCTCATCGATGCGTTCACACCGCGCCGCGACGACTTCCTTTAGACGCAAGCCTTGCGTAAAAGCCTGCTCGTCAAATCAACACGATAGGGTCGGCCGCGGAATCAGTTCGTGAACCGGCCCGGAGCCCGGGCTTGATCGAACGCGCCATAACTTCCTGTCTCCCGCTCTGGCCGCAGCTTGCGGACGGGCGGGCCACGCTGATCAACCTGTCCGAGAACCACACCTTTCGGATCGACGGCCCCGAGGGCCAGCGGCATATCCTGCGGCTGCACCGGCCCGGCTACCACACGCGTGACGCGATCCGAAGCGAGCTCGACTGGCTCCAGGCCCTGCGCGCCGAAGGCGGCATGCCCGTACCCCGCCCGCTCCCTGGCAACGATGGCCAATTCATCCAGCAGGTGAGCGCGTCGGGAATCTCCGAACGCTTCGCGGTGCTCTTCGCCTTCGAGGAAGGTTCCGAGCCACAGGTTCATGACCGACTCGAGCCGCTCTTTGAAACCCTGGGTGGCTATGCGGCGCGCAATCATCTGCACGCGGCCGGTTACGAGAGTGCTGACGTCGTGCGTCCCCGATGGGACGAAAGCGTGCTCGATCCGGACGGTATCTGGGGCGATTGGCGCAAGGCGCCCGGAGCCGATGCAGTTCGCGACGTTCTCGATCGGCTCGACACCAGGCTGCGCAGCGACCTGGCGGCCTACGGCAAGGGGCGCGAGCGCTTCGGGCTCATCCACGCGGATATGCGGCTGGCCAACCTGCTTGTCGACGGCGAGAGGGTTGCACTCATTGATTTCGATGATTGCGGCTTCGGCTGGTTCGCCTACGATTTCGCCGCCGCCGTGTCCTTCATCGACGATCAGGATGTCCTGCCGGGGCTCAAGGCCGCTTGGCTGCGCGGCTACGCACGCCACCGGGCTCTTGCACCCGAGGACATCGCCGCCATGGATACGCTCGTGCTCATGCGGCGCATGCTGCTGCTGGCCTGGACCGGAACGCACGCCGAAACCGACCTGGCCCGGTCCCAGGCGCACCTGGCGCAACTGACGGCGGAATTGGGCGAGGCCTACCTCAATCAGTAGGCGTTCTTGCGGGCCGAAAACAGCGAGACCGGTGTCATCGCCACGATGTAGAGGTCGAGAAAAAGCGACCAGTTTTCAATGTAGTGGAGGTCGTGATTGACTCGCTGCATGATCTTGTCGATCGTATCGGTCTCTCCACGCCAGCCATTGATCTGAGCCCAGCCGGTCATGCCGGGCTTGACGCGGTGCCGCGCGAAATAGCCGTCCACCGCCTCGTAATAGAGCTTGTTGTCGGCCTTGGCCTGCAGGGCGTGGGGACGAGGGCCGACAATGGAGAGGTCGCCCTTGAGCACGTTGAGAAGCTGCGGCAACTCGTCGATCGAGGTCTTGCGGATAAAGCGCCCCACGCGGGTGACCCGCGGGTCGTCCTTGGTGACCAGCCTGGATGCGGTGGCGTCGGTCATGTCGGTGTACATCGAGCGGAATTTGTACATCTCGATGAGCTGGTTGTTGAAGCCGTGGCGCTTCTGCTTGAAGAAGATCGGCCCCTTGCTCTCGAGCCGGATGGCGATGGCCGTCGCCAGCATGATGGGCGAGAGCAGGATGAGGGCGGTCAGCGCCACCACCTTGTCGAACACCCATTTGAAGACCAGGTTCCAATCCGAGATCGGGCGATCGGCCATATCGAAGACCGGAAGTTCGCCGACATAGGAATAGGCCTTGGACGTGAACCGGAGCTGGCTCATGTGCGCCGAGAGGCGAATATCGACCGGCAGCACCCAGAGCGTGCGCAGCATGTCGAGAACGCGGTTCTCTGCCGAAAGCGGCATGGAGACGATGACGAGGTCCACAGGCGTGCGGCGCGAGAACTCCACGAGATCGGCGACCTTGCCCAGCTTGGAGTAGCCGGCCACCACGTCCGGTGAGCGTTCATCAATGCGGTCGTCGAAAAGACCGAGCAGGTTGATGTCGTTGGCGGCGCCTGCCCGAATGGTCTCGATCAGCGCCTCCGCATCCTTGCCGCCACCGATGATCACCGTGCGGCGCTTCAGGCGTCCCTGGTTGGTCCAGCGCAGGACCAGAGCCCGCAGGGCCAGCCGATAGGCGACGAGCAATGCACCGCCGGCCAGGAACCAGCCCGCGAGCCAGACGCGCGAAACCATGTCCGAGACCTTGAAGACATAGGCCGCGACCATAAGCGTGATGAAGACCAGGGACCAGGCGGCGAGGACGCGCCCGATCTGGACGACGCCCATGCGATAGGCCGAGACCTTGTGCATTCGGGCCGCGTTGATCAGCACGTTGGCGAAGAGCGTCGCGCCAAGGATGACCGGGATGTAGAAAATCGGCGTGGCATCGACATAGATCTTGAAGATCGCGTAGCCGAGAACCGCCAGCAGTGCCGCCTCGATAGCCTGGGCGACGCCGACGATGACGGCTGCCGACATGGTCTTTTCGACCGGCGCGGTCGCGATGCGTTCAGCCTGCGCGGTCAACCTGCCGGACTGGTCCTGCGCGCTGCCATTGGCAACGTGGTTGAGAACAGCCTGCTTGGGGTCGATGTGGAACATGTCTTTTCGGCCGATGAGACGGAAACTTATCGCGCCAATATCGAGCCTGAGGAGTGAACACCCAGTGAAATGGGATCGTTAACGTGTAGCAATCGCCTGATGGTAAAGGCTTTCTATGGCTTCGGTCATGGCGTCGAGCGAGAAGCGAGGGGCGATGAATTCGAGGCGCTCGCGCGCTTCTGCCCGGGCTTCGGCGGGGCGATCGAGAAAGGCCTGCATTGCGGCCTGTAGCGCGCTTACGTCCGACGCCGGCACGAGGGAGCTCGAGGTCGGCCCGAAGATTTCCTTGACCCCGCCCACATCGGTGGCGATGACCGGCAGGCCTGCCGCGGCTGCCTCGAGCACGATATAGGGCAGGGATTCCGCCAGGGATGGCACGACCATGCATTGGCCCCTGGGAAAGGTGGTTCGCGCCACCTGAGCCCCGGGAATGGTCACGCGCTCGGCGAGCGAAAGGGCGCTGACCATTTCCGCATAGCGGCTCCGATCCGGGCCGTCTCCGACCAGGAGCAGCGTCGGAAGCGAGCCGTCGGGCCTGCGCAGGCGGGAAAACGCCTCGAGCAGGATGTGGACGCCCTTGAGGTCGCGCAATTCGCCGACGAACAGGAAATCGGCCGCGTCGGCGTCGGGAGTGACGGGCTCGAATTCCGGCGACGCGAGGCCATTGTGGACCACCGGGTCGGGGCATCTGGGCTGCGCAATGGTCGAGCGGTAGGCGCCGCGCGCGAAGGCGCTTTCGAAAATCACTGCATCGGTCAACGGCAGCAGGGCGCGTTCGATCGAGCGGAAAACCTTGCCCGACATCGAGCCGGGGCCGAAATGCAGCGTGCCGCCATGCGGGGTATAGAGCGCGGCGCGCTTCGAGGCCAGGCGGCCGAGCCGGGCGTTCACTCCACCCTTGGCGCCGTGCCCGTGCAGCACATCGATGCGTAAATTGGTGGCTAGTGAGCGAATTCTGAACGGCGTCGTAACGTCTCCGGCACCGGCCACCCGGGGCATCGGCAGCCGATGGATGCCGAGCGTTGCCAGTTCGGCGATAGGAGCAAGCTTGCGCTCGGTCAGGGCGTCGGCGCTCAGCGAGTCGACGACGATGCCGATTTCATGGCCGCGCGCGGCAAGACCTGTCGTCAGGTCGAGGACGTGCCGGAACAGGCCGCCCACAGGGGCTCGCAATACCTGGAGTATGCGCAGTTTCTGCTCGGGCATGGCATTTCCGGAAAAGCTCCTAGAACCAGCGTTCTAGAACGACAATCGTATCCCCCGGGTAAATCGGGAAATCGAGGTCGACCTTTGCCTTGACCATTTCCGTGCCCTGGCGCCGATAAACGATTGCCGAGCCGCGATCCGCCGTTTCCTTGAAGCCGCCGGCAGTCGCGATCGCGGACCGCACGGTCATGCCGAAGACATAGGGAAACTGCCCGCTATTGCCGACTTCGCCCTGGATGAAGAACGGACGGTACTCGGCGACTTCCACCGCGACATTGGGATTGCGCATGTAGCCGCGCGTCAAAGCCTGGGCGATGCGCGAGGCGGCGACCTTGGTCGTGGTGCCCCGAACGGGCACGGGGCCGACCAGGGGCAGGGCGACGGCGCCGCTGTCATCGACCTTGTAGGTCGTGGAAAGCTGTTCCTCTCCATAGACAGTAACCCGGAGCGTGTCGCCGGTATCGAGGGCATAGGGGCCCTTGGTGTCGACGGCATAGGTCGCGGGCTGCGTGTTGATGGCGCAGCCGGCAACGGGCACGATCAGGGCGAGGAGTAAAAGGCGCAGCCAGCGCATATGGATTCTCACGCTTTTCATTGCGCGCAATCCTTGCGGACTATGGTTAACAATCCCCTTAAAAGCCGCCCCGTCGATATGCGAATTGCGACAGTCTTAACGGATTGCTTACCACGTGGCCCCGATAAACTCGGGCAGATGAACGTGGGGGGCAGGAGATGGCTTTCGAGTCGCATGACGAACGCGATCTAAGCATGGACATCCGCGCCATGCTGGCTGCGATCTGGGCGCGCAAGGTGCGTATCGTCCTGGTGACGGTGCTGTTCCTGGCCGCGACCTATGCGATTCTGCTCTTCGTCCCCAAGATGTACGAGTCCGAGGCCGGCATCCTCGTGGCGCCGCGCGACAATGTCTATACGCGCGCAACCGGCGATACGGGGCCGAGCGCGACCGAATCCACGGCCGACTCCGCCATTTCGAGCCAGATCGAACTCATCAAGTCACGCGACACGCTGCAAAGCGTCATCGAGTCCGAGGGGCTGCGCGACGTCAAGGAATTCACCGATCCCGGCACGTCCATCGTGGGGATGATTTCCTCGCTGCTGGGGCGCAAGCCGGCGGCGCGCGACATCGACGAGACCATCCTCGCCAATCTCTCGGAGCGCCTTTCGGTCAAGCGAGCGCGCGACTCGCTCGTGATCGGCGTTGGCGTACGCTCTGAGGATCCCAGCCTTGCCGCGCGGCTCGCCAATGCCATCGCCAATGCCCACGTCCAGCGCCGCGCCGCTCTTTCCCTCTCGGACACCGCCGAGGCCTCGGTGTGGCTCGAGCAGCAGATCGAGACGCTGCGCACCAAGGTCGCCGACGCCGAGGCCAAGGTTGCCGCGTTCAAGGTGGACAACGACCTGCTCACGAGCGGTTCGAGCAATTCCTCGGTGGTCGACCAGCAGATCTCCAGCGTCGCCAGCCAGATCTCGGCGGCCCAGGAGCGCATGAACACCGCGCTGTCGCGCGCTACTCTCATCGACGGGTTGCTCAAGGACGGGCAGCCGGTGGAAGGCGTCGCGGACATCCGCGACTCCGCCACCATCCAGCAACTGACCCAGCAGAAGGCCCAGCTCCAGGGCGAAAAGGCCCAGAAGCTGGCGACGCTCCTGCCGAACCATCCCGACGTCCAGGCCATCGTTGCCCAGATCGCCGAGATCGATAAGCAGATCGGCATCGAAGGCCAGCGTGCTGCGGCCGCGCTCAAGTCGGAAGCCAAGATCGAAAGCGGGCTTATCGCCTCGCTGCAATTCGAACTGGATCGCCTGAAATCCTCCGCCGGCACGGCCACGCGCCAGACGGTGACGCTGGATGGCCTGCAGCGCGAGGCCAAGGCCCAGCGGGACCTGCTCGAGAACTACCTCATCCGCTACCGCGACGCGGCGTCCCGCACGGACATCAACGCTTCGCTGCCCGACGTTCGCGTGGTGACCCTGGCGGCCGCCTCGGTCTCGCCCGCCTCGCCCAAGACCACGTTCATCCTGGCCGCCGTCGGCATCGTGTCGGTTGTCCTCCAGGTCGGCATGATCCTCTTCAGCGAGCTGATGTCCGGCCGCGCCCTTGTCATTCGGCGCCCGGAAAAGCTCGAGCCTGCGCAGGAGTCCCAGCATGCTTCCATCGAGCCGGACGTGGTGGCCGTTCCTCAGACGGTGACCGAGGACCAGTTCATCGTTTCCCCAGCCGCCGATATCGCCGAGATAGACGAGGTGGCGGAGATGCCCCCTGAACCCGCCCCGGCCGAAGATGCAGCCAACGACGATGAGGAAGAGGCCGTCGAGCCCGTGGTCCAGGTCCAGGAGCCGGCGCGTCCGAGCCTGAGCGAGCTAACCAAGCTCTCGGCCGATATCGGTCTGGGCAGGGCGCGGGTGGTGGTGCTCGCCGCTGTCGGCTCGCAGGCCGAATGCGCCGCGGTGGCCGAAAGCCTAACCGGCGACGCACTGCGCCGCGGTCTTTCTGTCGCCCGCGTCGATGCCGCCTCCGGCGTCTCGTCGGACGAACCCGGACTTACCGACCTCGCCGCCGATCTCGCCAGCTTCGGCGACGTCGTCCAGAAGTCGGTGCGCGAAGGCCTTTCCGAAGTACCGTGGGGGCAACTGCCGTCGATCAATCGCCGCTCCATGAAGCCGGTCACGCTGGTGGAGGCACTGACGGACATCTATGAGGTCGTGCTCGTTTCCACCGGCCGCGTTGGCGTCGCGTCTTCGCTTCCCGTGTTCGCCGGCCTCGACTGCCGGCTGGTGCTCGTCACCAACCAGGATATCGACGCCGAAACCCTCGAAGCTGCCGAACTTGACGCCGAGTCCCTTGGTTATCATCCCGTACAGGTGGTGCCGGTTCCGGCGCGGCGAGCCGCGTAATGTCGGCAAAGTACGCAATCATTCGTGCCGCATTCGAGCTGCTGGCCCTCAGCCAGGCTCCCGCGGTGATCCGGAAGTTCTCGAGGAGCCGGGGCGTCATCTTTACGCTTCATCGCGTGCTGCCCGACAAGCCCCCGGCGTTCTCACCCAACGCCATTCTCCAGGTCACCCCCGACTTCCTCGACTACACGATCAAGCGCGTCCGTGAACTGGGCTTCGATGTCGTCACCATGGACGAGGCGATCGAACGGATCGAGGCGCCGGAGAAGGGACGGCCCTTCGTCGTCTTCACCTTCGACGATGCCTACAGGGACAACCTGCAATTCGGGCTCGACGTGATGCGCGCCAACGCCGCGCCGTTCACGCTTTTCGTGGCCACCGCCTTCATCGATGGGGTCGGTGAGGTTTGGTGGCAGGCGATCGAGGACATCATCGCCAGCCGGGAGGCCATCGCGATCCCCGGAGCGGGCGGCAACGACTATCTCCCCACCGCGACGCTGGCCGAGAAGCAGGCCACCTACGACACGCTCTACGCCAAGATGCGCAAGATGCCCGAAGCCGAGCGCGTCGCCCTGATGCGCGGGCTGGGCGAAGCCTACGGCCTCGATCTCGATGAGCACTGCCGGCGCCTGATCATGAACTGGGACGAGCTGCAGACCTTCGTCGCCGAGCCGCTCTGCACGATCGGCGCCCATACGGTGCACCACTACGAACTAGCCAAGCTGAGTGCCGCGGAGCTGCGCTCGGAGATGGAAGGCGCCGTCCGGATTCTGGCCGAGCGGCTGGGCGTGACGCCCGCGCACTTCTCCTACCCCATAGGAGGAAAGGCCAGCGCCGGGGCACGCGAATACGCCATGGCCAGGGAATTGGGGTTCCGGTCCGCCGTCACCACGCTCCCGGGCGGCCTGTTCCAGGCTGACAAGGACCATCTGTGGTCGTTGCCGCGGGTGTCGCTGAACGGGCTCTTCCAGTCACGTCGCTACGTGGACGTGTTCGCCACGGGCGGGCTGTTTTCGATGTTGGGACGCGCCGACGAGTAGGCGTCAGGCCTTGTCCGGCTTGCTCATCCAGCGAATGATAACCATTGCCGGGAAGCACCAGGCGAGCCCGGCCACCACGAAGAAAGCCAGCAGTGCAAGCTGGGGCAGGCCGGTCAGGAACCAGTCGTAGATGACCATCACGATGAGGGCGTAGCCGACGAGCACCCCCAGAGTGAGCAGTACGCCGATCAATTTTCTGGTACTTTGCGTCATGCGACCTTACGCCCGTTGCCAAAAGGACGGGGAGGGGCTTACCACTCGCGCCGAAAAACCGATACCCCGGAAAGTGCCGTGGCCAGCATCGATACGACGACCTCCATCTCCAATTCCAAGCCCGCCGACCGCATGCGGCCGGTGCGCACCTGGCTCTATTGCATCGCCCTGCTGGTGCTGATCATGGTGGCCGTCGGCGGCATCACGCGCCTCACCGGGTCGGGACTTTCCATCACTTCCTGGAAGCCCATTTCCGGCATCATTCCGCCGCTGACCGACGCCGATTGGCAGGCCGAATACGAGGGTTACCGGCAGATCCCGCAGTTCCAGGTGAACAATCACTGGATGAGCGTGGAGGACTTCAAGTCCATCTTCTGGTGGGAATGGATCCATCGCTTCCTCGGTCGCATGATCGGCTTCGCCTTCGCGATTCCCTTCGTCGTATTCCTGGTGCAGAAGCGCTTCTCCTGGAACCTGGCAGGCCCGCTGGCGGCGCTTTTCGTGCTCGGTGGACTGCAGGGCGCGCTCGGCTGGTGGATGGTTTCCTCGGGCCTGAGCGAATTGACCTCGGTCTCCCAGTATCGCCTCGCCGCGCACCTGAGCGCCGCGGCGCTGCTCTTCATGGCCCTCGTGTCGGTGGCGCGCAGCCTCGAACCGGAGGCGCCCAAAACCCCTGTGCGCAGCGTCGAGTGGTGGGGCACCGTCGCCTTGCTCGTGCTGATCTTTGTTCAGTTGATCGCTGGGGCCTTCGTGGCCGGGCTCGACGCGGGCTTTGGCTACAATACCTGGCCCCTGATGGGCGACAGCTTCGTGCCCCCCGGCATGGCATCGCTCGATCCCTTCTGGAAGAACATCTTCGAGAACACCACCACCGTGCAGTTCATCCATCGCTGCATCGCCTACCTCATCGTGATCTATCTCGGCTTCCGGCTCTGGCAGCAGAGCAGGGCCGGGGGATTCGGCGGCGTGCACCAGTGGCTGCCGCGCCTGGCGGGCCTGATCCTCTTCCAGGTGGCGCTCGGCATCACCACGCTGCTGATGGTGATTCCCATCGAGCTGGCGGTGGCTCACCAGGTAACGGCGTTCATCCTGCTCGGCACGACGATCGCCTACCTGACCGATATGCGCCGCGCGCCAAGGGTTTAGGTTGCGGTATTATTATACCGCAGCCGCAAGTGATTGAAATTACATCACTTTATCTTTGCGCTTGACGGGTGCCTTTCTCCCTAGTAAATCCGCGCCACGAAACCGGCGGTGCCCTTGGCGCCGCCTTCCGATTTTAGGGAAATTCACCATGAGCACTTACTCGGCAAAACCGAGCGAGATCGAGAAGAAGTGGATCTTGATCGACGCCGAAGGTCTGGTGGTCGGTCGTCTTGCTTCGATCATCGCCTACCGTCTGCGCGGCAAGCACAAGGCCACGTTCACCCCCCACATGGACATGGGCGACAACATCGTCGTCATCAATGCGGGCAAGGTGAAGCTGACCGGTCGCAAGCTCGACCAGCACCGCTTCTACTGGCACACCGGCTACCCCGGCGGCATCAAGGATCGCACCGCTCGCGAACTGCTCGAGGGTCGTTTCCCCGAGCGCGTTCTCGAGAACGCCGTGCGCCGCATGATGCCCGGTGGCCCGCTCACCCGCGCCCAGCTGCGTAACCTCAAGGTTTATGCCGGCGCCGAGCATCCCCATGAGGCCCAGCAGCCCGTCAAGCTCGACGTGGCTTCGTTCAACTCCAAGAATGTGCGGGTGAAGTAACATGGCCGAGACCATCAACTCTCTCGAAGACCTCGGCACTGCCGCCCCCGTCGCCAACGCCGCGCCGACCTACACGCAGAAGCTCGACGACCAGGGCCGTGCCTACGCCACTGGCAAGCGCAAGGACGCCGTCGCTCGCGTCTGGATCAAGCCCGGCAACGGCAAGGTCACCGTCAATGGCAAGGACTACGTGGCTTACTTCGCCCGTCCGGTTCTCCAGATGATCCTGCAGCAGCCGATCGTGGCCGCAGACCGCGTCGACCAGTACGACGTCGTCGTCACCGTCGCCGGTGGCGGTCTCTCCGGCCAGGCCGGTGCCGTCCGTCACGGCATCTCGCAGGCGCTCACCCACTTTGAGCCCGAACTGCGTAGCGTCCTCAAGAAGGGCGGCTTCCTGACCCGCGACAGCCGCGTCGTCGAACGCAAGAAGTACGGTCGCGCCAAGGCCCGCCGTTCGTTCCAGTTCTCCAAGCGCTAAGCGCTGCTGGAGCACCAGAATTTTGCGAAGGGCCGGGAAACCGGCCCTTTTCTTTTCCGCTGCGTCGGCCCACATCATCGCCCATGACCACGCCCAGCCTCGTCAGCCGCTTCCACGTCTTGCCGCTCACCTTCATCTTTGCTTTCGCGGCGGTCGCCGTGGTCCAATTGCCCGCGGGTGAGGGGCTGGTGATGCATTGGGACATGCAGGGGCAGCCCGACTGGATCTGGTCGCGCAACATCGCATTTGCGCTTGTGCCGGCCTTCGCCGTCGCCGTGACCGCCGCCTTTGCCATCGGCGGCGCCATAACGCCGAAGAATCGGCTGGAGATGGCCCGGCACGTGCTCGAGCCGGCATTGACCGCGATTCTCAGCTTGTGCACGGCAGTGCAACTCGGCCTGCTGGCGCTTGGCCTGGGCTCGGACCTCGACATCCTGCGGGTCGTAGCCGGCGCCGTGGCAGTAGGCCTGCTGTTTCTTGGCATCCTGCTGCGCGAGGCCGAGCGGCACACCTATGCGGGACTGCGTCTGCCCTGGCGGATACCCGACGACCGCATCTGGCGCCGGACGCACGAGATCGCCGGATGGGGCTATATCGGTGCAGCCATCGTCCTTGCGGGCCTCACCTGGCTCCAATCCTATCCGGGTACGCTGGTCACGGCCCTGCCGTTCGCGCTGTTCGTACCGGTGCTGCTTGCCCGTCTCAGCCTGCTCGGCCAGAAGCGCGCGTAGCAGCGCCTTCTGCGTTCCGCGGAAAGCGGAGATGAACTTTCCCTGTTGCCCAAAATAAAGGCAAAGCGCTGCGCTCCATTTAGGCAGTGATCGGCTTACCTTTGTCTCAAACGGAGCACGGAACGATCCGCCTGCCGCTCCGCGAGGCAATTTTCGAGATTCTACATGTCAAACGCATCACTTGCTGCTGGGCGAAGCGCGCCCAAGCCATTCTACACTTCGTTCGGATTCCAGGTCCTTGCGGCCATGGTCCTGGGGCTGGTTCTCGGCTACATCGCCCGCCAGATCGGGACGGGCCCGGATGGCGCTGCCAACGGGCTGACCACCACGCTCTCGACGATCGGCTCGATCTTCGTGCAACTGCTGCGGGCCCTGGTCCCGGTGCTGGTCTTCACCGCAATCGTGGCGAGCATCGTCAAGCTGCGCGAGCTCAACAACGCCGCCCGCCTCGTCTGGCAGACTCTGCTCTGGTTCGCCATTACCGCGCTGATCGCCGTGGTCATCGGTATCGCGCTCGGCCTCATCATCCAGCCCGGCACGACCGCCACCGTTGCTCAGGAGGCCGCCAGGGCTCCGTCCTCGACCGGCTCGTGGCTCGACTTCCTCAAGGGCCTCGTGCCTTCCAACGTCTTTGGCCTCCAGGCCTCGACCAAGGTTGGCGATGCCGGCGCAACGACGTCCCTGAGCTTTAACGTCCTGCAGATCCTCGTGGTTTCGATTGTCGTGGGCGTGGCCGCTCTCAAGGTGGGCGACAAGGCCGAACCCTTCCTCGAGTTCAACCGCTCGCTCCTCGCCATCACCCGCAAGGTGCTCTGGTGGGTGATCCGCCTTACCCCCATCGGCACGATCGGGCTGCTCGGCAACGCAGTGGCCGTCTATGGCTGGGATGCGCTGGCATCGCTGGGCTGGTTCACCGCCGCGATCTATATCGGGCTCGCCCTGGTGCTGTTCGTGGTCTATCCGGTGCTGCTCTCGGCCAACGGCCTCAATCCCGTACGCTTCTTCCAGGGCGCCTGGCCGGCCATCCAGCTTGCCTTCGTCTCGCGTTCCTCGATCGGCACCCTACCGGTCACGGAAGCGGTGACCGAACGCAACCTGGGCGTTCCGCGCGAATATGCGGCCTTCGCGGTGCCGCTCGGCGCCACCACCAAGATGGATGGCTGCGCCGCCATCTATCCGGCCATCGCGGCGATCTTCGTCGCCCAGTTCTACCAGGTTCCGCTCGGCATCCAGGAATACCTGCTGATCGCCTTCGTGTCGGTCATCGGCTCGGCTGCTACTGCCGGCCTGACGGGGGCTGTGGTGATGCTCACCCTTACCCTATCGACCCTCGGCCTGCCGCTCCAGGGCGTTGGCCTGCTGCTGGCCATCGATCCGATCCTCGACATGGGCCGTACGGCCGTCAACGTCGCGGGTCAGGCTCTCGTCCCCACGCTCGTCGCCAAGCGGCAGGGCATTCTCGACCAGGCGCAATACGACGCCACCGAGAGCATCGATGCCCTCGACGCAGCGGCGGTTGCAGCCGAGTAGGGCGGGTTGCGATCAGAAAAGGGAAGGGGCCTCCGGGCCCCTTTTCAATGTGCGTTTACGGGGAAGATCAAGCGGGCCTAGGCCCGCTTGCGCGTTTCCGAGCGCGGCACGTAGTGGGCCATCACGCGCTCGATGACCTTGATGGCGTTTTCCGTGCCGTTTTCGGCCTGGAGTTTCTCGCCAAGAGCCTGGGCGTGGCTGCGGTAGGAGGCGTTCGTGGAAAGGTCCTCAAGCGCCGACGCCAGGATTTCCGGGGTAAGCTTGCGCAGACGGACCGGCTTGGGTCCGCAGCCCAGTTCGTAGACGCGCCGGCCCCAATAGGGCTGGTCGACCGTCTGCGGCACGACGAATGTCGGCTTGCCCAGCTGCAGGCCCGCCGAGGTGGTGCCGGCGCCGCCATGGTGAACCACGGCGCTCACATACTGGAAGAGCTTGTCGTGCGGGGCCTTCTCGAAGGCGAAGATGGTCTCGGGCAGGTCGTCAGGATTGATGCCCCCCCAGCCCTGGGCGACGACGGCGCGACCGCCCCAGGCCTTGACGGCCTCCTTGAGGATCTGCGTGTTGCGCTCGGCCCCGAAGGGCATGGACCCGAAGCCGATATAGACCGGCGCCTCGCCCGCGGCGAGGAACTGCTTGAAGGCCGGGGAGGGCTGCCAGTCCGAGCGGTCCCTGAGCTGCCAGTAGCCGGTGACGATGGCGCTCTTGGGCCAATCGCGTGGGCGAGGGGAAACCAGGCTCGAATAGGCATAGAGCGTGGTGAGCGGCGTGCCGTCCGTATTGCGGAAGAACCCGCCCTTCTTGCGCGACTCAAGCCCCATCAGCTCGCGGCGCAGCTTGTTGCGCGGCAGGTTGTAATAGATCTGCTGCACGGTCATCGCCGTGTAGCTGAGCTTGTTGAAGGTCGGCCCGAAAGTGGGGCTGTAGTAGATGCACAGCGGGAACTCGCTGGTCGAGTTCAGCGGCTGCAACGCCACCATGACCGCCGGAATGCGCAGCGCCTCGGCGATATCGACGCCGAAGCTGGTGTTCATGTTGAGGATGATCGCATCGGCGCCCTGCGCCATGTTCCAGGCGAGTCGGGCTGCCGTGTCCACGATCCGCTGACCCTGGCGGAGCAGGGCCGGCGCATTGAGCAGCATGTTCTGCGACATCGCCTTGTCGAACCGCGAGGTCTGCAGGAACGACTGGATGCTCGAGCCCAGGCTGTGGAACTCCACGCCATAGGATTTGGCCATCGGCTCGAACTCGGCGGTGGCGCCGAGCACGACCGAATAGCCGTGTTCTTTCAATGCTACAGCCAAGGCCAGATATGGCTGGACATCGCCTTGCGTACCAATCGTGGCAATGGCAATGCGCTTTACCATGTGAACCTCATTGTCCCGATCTGCGAAAAGCCCCCGTCAGCAGCCATTTACAACCCTGCGACGGGCAAGTAGAACTGGCTTTCCGCATGCTGGTTTCATTACAAAAATCGCAATATTAGGGCAAGAGATGCCGTTCCTGGTTGCCACCGCTTCGACCGCTATCCCCGGAAATCTCCGGGTTGAGCATGCGCGTCCCGCGTCGGCTGCCTGCGCCCCGATGTCGGCGGTCCCTGCCGCCGTTTCAAGGGCTTCCGCACAAGCTCGTTAGCTCTTCCCACAGGCCGCCGGGCGGCTGGGAGGAGCGAAATCGATAGAAGCGCCGCGGCGAAATGCCCGTGGAGCGGCCCATTTTGGGCTTAAGCAAATCCATACCATAATTCCGCGATAATCGCGGACACTCTACTCACCGCCGACACGGATGCAGACGCACTGCTCCTGCGGTCAACCGGGCCATTGAGCCATACGGCCCACAGAGGACTAAATGAGCGAAGATTTCCATCGCATCCGCCGCCTTCCGCCTTACGTGTTCGATCATATCAACCCGATCAAGGCCAAGGCGCGAGCTAACGGCGTGGACATCATCGACCTGGGCATGGGCAATCCCGACCTGCCTACGCCTCAGCACATCGTCGAAAAACTCCAGGAAACCGCGCTCGATCCGCGCACCCACCGCTATTCGACCTCCAAGGGCATTCCGGGCCTGCGCAAGGCCCAGGCATCCTATTACGGCCGCCGCTTCGGGGTGAAGCTGAACCCCGATACCCAGGTCGTGGCGACGCTCGGCTCCAAGGAAGGCTTCGCCAACATGGCAGCCGCCATCACCGCCCCCGGCGACGTAGTGCTGGTCCCCAACCCGACCTATCCGATCCATTCGTTCGGCTTCATCATGTCGGGCGGCGTGGTCCGCTCGATGCCGGCCGACCCCAACGAGGAATTCCTGCGCACGCTCGACCGCGCAGTGCGCCACTCGATTCCCAAGCCGATCGCGCTGATCCTCAACTACCCGGCCAACCCGACGGCCTATGTCGCCGACCTCGATTTTTACACCGAGGTGGTCAAGTACTGTAAGGCGCACGACATCTTCATCCTCTCGGATCTGGCCTATGCCGAGATCTATTTCGACGGCGTGCAGCCGCCCTCTGTCCTGCAGGTGCCGGGCGCCATCGACATCACCGTCGAGTTCACCTCGATGTCCAAGACCTATTCCATGCCGGGCTGGCGCGTCGGCTTCGCGGTGGGCAACGAACGGCTGATCGCGGCGCTGGCGCGCGTGAAATCCTACCTCGACTACGGCGCGTTCACTCCAATTCAGGTGGCGGCGGCTACGGCCCTCAACGGCTCGGACGACGTCATCGAGGAAGTGCGCAAGATCTACGAACTGCGCCGCGACGTGATGGTGGAGAGTTTCGGCAGGGCCGGCTGGACCATTCCCTCCCCGGGCGCGACGATGTTCGCTTGGGCTCCGATTCCCGACAAGTTCGCCCATCTCGGCTCGCTCGAGTTCGCCAAGCTCCTCATCCAGGAGACCGGCGTGGCCGTGGCCCCCGGCGTGGGCTTCGGCGAATATGGCGACCAGTACATCCGGCTGGCGCTCGTCGAGAACGAGCAGCGCATCCGCCAGGCCGCCCGCGCCATCAAGAAGTTCCTCTCGGGCGTGCCATCGCACGGCAATGTCGTGCCGTTGCAGGCGGCCAAGTAGTCCATAACGCCACGGGATCGCTGGCTTTTGCCGGCGATCCCTTGGCAATCCTGCTTATTCTCCTATTGACGAGCAGGCAGTTTCCTATTCATGTGTCGCGCCATGAGCGACATAGTTTCTTTCCGCCAGGCCGTCGAAGCGTTCATTGCTCAGCGCGGCTGGACTCCCACCCGTTTCGGCCGCGCCATTGCCGGCGACCCGCTATTCGTCTTCGACCTGCGCGAGGGCCGTGAGCCGCGCTCGGATACCCGTGCCCGCATTCTCAAGGCGATGCAGGAGCAGAGCGATGCGGCCACCATGGCGCCGCTGCGGATCGGCGTGGCCGGGCTCGGCAATGTCGGGGCGACGCTCGTCAAGATTCTCCAGACCGATGGGGTCGAGCTCAACAAGAAGCTTGGCCGGCAGGTCGTGGTCACCGCTGTCGCCGCGCGCTCGCGCTCGCGCGATCGCGGCATCGATATTTCCGGGCTCGAGTGGTTCGACGATCCGGTGGCACTGGCCAAGTCCGATTCGATCGACCTGTTCGTCGAACTCATCGGGGGCGAGGATGGGCCGGCCCTGGCCGCCGTTCGCGCCGCGCTCGAGATCGGGCGCCCGGTGGTCACGGCCAACAAGGCCCTCCTGGCCAAGCACGGCGTTTCGCTCGCCCGGCTCGCCGAAGACAGCGGCGCTCAGCTCGGCTTCGAGGCGGCGGTCGCCGGCGGCATTCCCGTCATCAAGACGCTGCGCGAAGGTCTGGGTTCGGCCCGAATCGGCCGCGTCTACGGGATCATGAACGGAACCTGCAACTACATCCTGACCCGTATGGGTAACGAAGGCATCTCCTTTCAGGAGTGCCTCAAGGATGCGCAGGCGCTCGGCTATGCCGAAGCCGATCCGACTTTCGATGTCGAAGGGTTCGACACCGCTCACAAGCTGGCGATCCTCGCCAGCCTCTGCTTCGGCTGCGAGATCGCACCCAACGAGATCTTCGTCGAGGGCATTACCGGGATATCGCAGGCCGACATCAAGGTGACCTCGGACCTGGGCTACAAGATCAAGCTGCTCGGCATCGCCCAGCGCTCGCCCGAGGGTATCGAGCAACGCGTCCACCCGACGCTCGTGCCAAAGACCAGCGCGGTGGCCGGTGTCGACGGCGTGCTCAACGCCATCGCGCTCGAAACCGACTATGTGCACGAATTGCTCCTGGCAGGGCCGGGGGCAGGCGGGCCGCCGACGGCCTCTTCGGTGCTCTCCGACATTCTCGACATCGCCCGCGGCACGCGCGTGCCGCCGCTGGGCGTGCCCAGCCACGAACTGACCCCCTACCGCCAGGCGCCGATGCGCGCCCATGAGGGCGGCTACTACATCCGACTAAATGCCAAGGATGTTCCCGGCGCGCTTGCTGCTATTGCTTCCCGCATGGGTGAGCGGGGCATTTCGCTTGAGAGTGTCATCCAGCGGCCAGACTTGCGTGTTAGCGACCCAGCCGCGGACGGGATCGCCATGCGTACTGTGGTGCTGCTGACCCATGAGACGATGGAGGCCACCGTTCGCGCCGCGATCACGCAGATCGCAATGGACGGCTTCATCGTGGGTGAGCCTCGGCTCATCCGCATCGAGAAAATCTGAGCTTGCCCCTTGGTTCTGGGGCCAAGGGGACAAGTACATGAAGCTGACTTCGACGGGCAACGGCGCAACCATCGCGCGCAATCTCACCCTGGAACTGGTGCGCGTCACCGAGCGGGCGGCCATCGCCGCTTCCGGCTGGCGCGGCAAGGGTGACGAAAAGGCCGCCGACGCCGCTGCCGTGGAGGCCATGCGCCAGGAACTCCAGAACGTGGCCATCGCCGGCCGCATCGTCATCGGCGAGGGCGAGCGCGACGAAGCCCCGATGCTCTTCATCGGCGAGGAAGTCGGCGGGGGCGAGGGCCCGGCGGTCGATATCGCCGTGGATCCCCTCGAGGGCACGACCCTGTGTGCCAAGAACCAGCCCGATTCCATCTGCGTGCTGGCCATGGCCGAGCGCGGGGGCCTGCTCAACGCGCCAGACGTCTACATGCACAAGATCGCCATCGGCGCCGGCTACCCCGAAGGAACTGTCGACCTCGACCGTACCCCCGTCGAGAACGTCAAGATGCTTGCTGCCGCCAAGGGCGTGCCCATCTCGGAGATCACCGCCTGCGTGCTCGATCGGCCGCGCCATGCCGGCCTCATCGAGGAGTTGCGCAGCACCGGCGTTGCGGTCAAGCTCATCAGCGACGGCGATATCGCCGGCGTGATCCACGCCACCAATACCGAGGAAACCGGCATCGACATCTATCTCGGCTCCGGCGGCGCTCCCGAGGGCGTGCTGGCCGCGGCGGCGCTCCGCTGCATCGGCGGCCAGATGCAGGCGCGCCTGATCCTCGATACGGCCGAGAAACGCGACCGTGCCAAGCGCATGGGGATCAGCGACCCCAGCCGCAAGTATGGCGTGATGGACCTCGCCTCGGGCGACGTGCTGTTCGCCGCCACCGGCGTCACCGACGGCAGCCTGCTCGAGGGCGTGCGGGTGCGCAAGGATGCGCTCGTCACCTCGACCATCGTCATGCGCTCCTGGAGCCAGACGGTGCGTTGGATCAAGGCGCAGCACGCCCGCTAGGCCGGCAACTCCAGCCGCCGGATGAAGAGCACGCTCCCGGCCACGATGGATATGGCGCCGACGGGTTCGACGGCGCTGTATTCGCTATGCCGGCCCTCGTATTCGACGCCCGTCCAGATGACGCGCACTTCCTGAGTGGCGACGAACCCATTCTCGACCAGCGCGACCGAAAATCTTTCGAGGTCGCGCTCGTCCTGGACGATCACGGGCTGGACCGGCTGGCCGGGTATTGCGATGTTGACTTCGAATACGGGCATGGTGTCCTCCCCAGGCACGACCCTGATAGTGACGCTGACTCCCAATCGTGACAACCGCATGGAAGACCTGCGCATAACCGGGCTTTTGGCCTCGACCAAGCCGCCTAAAACCGTTTAGGTCGCCCCATGCTCGATGAACGCGCCTATTTCCTGGACGTTTCCCGCTCGGTTACGGGACGCGCCTGGGTGGACCGGTTGGATGCCAATGCCTCGCGGCTGGCCCAGGCCATAGCGCAGCGCACCGACCTTTCCGAAATCCTGGCGCGGATCGTGGCGGCCAGGGGAGTGGGGCCGGAGGAAGCGGAAAGCTACCTCAACCCCACCATCCGGGACCTGATGCCCGATCCCTCCTCGCTCACCGCCATGGACCGGCTGGTGGCGCGCCTGGCCAAGGCCATCGGCGATCGCGAGAACGTGGCCCTCTTCGGCGACTATGACGTGGACGGAGCCTGCTCGTGCGCCCTCATGAGCCGCTACCTGCGCCATTTCGGGCTCGAGCCGCAGGTCTATATTCCGGACCGCATCTTTGAAGGATACGGGCCTAACGTCGCCGCCATCGACAAGCTGATCGATGCGGGCGCCACCCTCATCATTACCCTGGACTGCGGCACGGTGAGCGACGCGCCGATCGCCCATGCGCGCTCGCGGGGCGTAGATGTGCTGGTCATCGACCATCACCTTTCGGACTTCGAGCTGCCCGAGGCGACCGCCATCGTCAATCCGAACCGGCCCGACGACGTCTCCGGCCTCGGCTATCTCTGCGCGGCGGGCGTGACATTCATGGTGCTGGTCGCCGCCAACCGCGAGTTGCGCAATCTCGGCCGCGCTGGCTTGCCGGACCTGATGGCAATGCTGGACCTCGTGGCATTGGCGACCGTTTGCGATGTCGTGCCGCTCAAGGGGCTCAACCGCGCCTTCGTGGTGCGTGGCCTCGAGATCGCCCGGCGTGGCAACAATCGCGGTATCTCGGCCCTGGCGCTTGCCGCCCGGGTCAACGGGCCGCTCAATCCCTATCACCTCGGCTTTCTGATCGGCCCGCGCATCAATGCCGGCGGGCGCATCGGCGACGCCGCCCTCGGAACGCGGCTGCTCACTATCGAGGATGAGCACGAGGCGCTGGCCATCGCGGCACGGCTCGATGAACTCAACGTCGAGCGGCAGCGAATCGAGGTGGAGGCCGTCGAGGAGGCCGCCCGCGTCGCCGAGGCGGAAATCGGCAATGGCGAGGGGCCGCCCGTGCTGGTGCTCGCCTCGGAGAACTGGCACGCCGGCGTTGTCGGCCTCATTGCGGCGCGGCTGCGCGAACGCTTCGAGCGCCCGGCTTTCGCCATCGCGCTCGGACCCGACGGCACCGGCACCGGCTCGGGGCGTTCGATGCCCGGCGTCGACCTGGGGCGTGCTGTCATCGAGGCTGTCGAGGCTGGAATCATCCCCAAGGGCGGCGGCCATGCCATGGCGGCGGGCGTTACCGTGCGCACCGGCCAGCTCGGCCCCTTCAGAGCCCACATGGCCCAGGCGCTGACCGCCCAGGTCGCGGTGGCCCGTGCCGCTACGGCGCTGCAGGTAGATGCGGCCCTCACGGCTCGCGGCGCCTCGCCAGAGTTCGTGCATGACCTCGAACGCGCCGGTCCTTTCGGTTCGGGCAACCCCACCCCGGTTTTCGTGTTTCCCGCCCACAAGGCCAAGTTCGCAGAGGTTGTGGGGCAGGGCGGGCATGTGCGTTTCACGCTCGCCTCGGATGACGGAGCCCGACTCAAGGGGATCGCCTTCCGCGCCGCCGGCCAGCCCATTGGCGACGTTCTGCTCAATGGCGGCAACGATACCCCGCTCCATATCGCGGGCACCTTGGGAATCGATCACTGGCAGGGACGCGAGCAGGTGCAGATCCGGGTGGTCGACGTGGCGTCGCCCGCAAGTCGTTAGGCGATTTCAATGACTTGTATCGGCGAGCTTTTGCCCGGTGCAGTCTGGAATCGCTTGAAAGTGCCGCTTGCAAATCCGAGTATGGCGGATAAGGTATCCATTCGGTACCGACTGCAGGCTGGGCATTTTCCGGTCGCGGACTTGTATCAGGGACACTTAAACTTCGGGCGAAGTCTGGCGCCAGATGCCGGTGCTTCAGGTCCGATGCGGATAATCCAATATGACTAAAAGTGTAGTAGATCAGAGGCTTGGCGAGCCGGGGCTGGGGACTCGCCTGATGTCGAATCTGGTGGAGTGGGCTGGCAAGCGCCTCCTCAGGGAGCCGAGTCAGGGCGCGGTGACGGTTATTCTGCCCAACGGGCGCAGCCATACCCTGGGCAACCCGACCACGGGTCTCCATTCGGTCCTCAAACTCAACAATTTCAAGGTCATCGGCGAAGCCATGCGTCGGGGGACCGTGGGCTTCGCGGCTGCCTATATCAACGGCGACATCGAGGTCGATGACCTCACGGCGCTGTTCCGGTTCTTCGTACAGAACAAGGCGATGTTCGAGGAAGCCGGCAAGGGTTTCTTCCGCCGCGCCGCCAAGGATCTGGCCTATCACATCTCTCGCGCCAACACGCGCGAGGGGTCCAAGGCCAACATTTCCGAACACTACGACCTGGGCAACGATTTCTACGGCCAGTGGCTCGATCCCTCGATGACCTATTCGTCGGCGGTGTTCACCTCGGGTGACCAGAGCCTGGAGGAGGCGCAGCGCGCCAAATACCACCGCATCGCGGACATGGCCGGTGTCAAGGAAGGCGAAAGCGTCCTTGAAATCGGCTGCGGCTGGGGCGGCTTCGCCGAGACGGTGGCGCGCGACTACAACGCCCATCTCTATGGCATCACGCTGTCGCGCGAACAGCTCAGCTACGCCCAGGAGCGGCTGCGGCGCCAGGGGCTCGACAACCTGGCCCAGCTCCACTTCGAGGACTATCGCGACACCACCGGCCAGTTCGACCATATCGGCTCGATCGAAATGATCGAGGCCGTGGGCGAGGAACATTGGCCGACCTATTTCCAGGCCGTCCACGACCGGCTCAAGCCAGGCGGTACCGCCGCCATCCAGGCCATTACCATCGATGAGGCCGAGTTCGAGGGCTACCGCTCCGGTCCCGACTTCATCCAGCGCTTCATCTTCCCCGGCGGCATGCTGCTGACCAAGACCGCGATGCGCGAGCAGGGCGAGCGAGTCGGGCTGCTGCTCGAGAGGGTGGAAACCTTCGGGCTTTCCTACGCCAAGACGCTACGGCTCTGGTGCGAGCGCTTCCTCGAGCGCTGGCCGGTGATCGCGCCGCTCGGCTACGACGAGGCCTTCAAGCGCAAGTGGGTCTATTACCTCTGCTATTGCGAGGCGGGCTTTGCCGAAGGCGCCATCGACGTCGGTATCTACCAGTACCGCCGCCCCGCCTGACGGTCACCGCGCGCGCAGCGTAAGGGCGGAAAGCCAGAAAAACAGGCGGTACGGCAGCAGCCGTGCCGCCTTCATCATCCAGGCCATTGGCCAGGGAAACGCGATCTCGAACCGCGCCGAGCGGACGAGACCATCCACGATCCGCCAGGCGGCCTCGTCGGTTTCCATCAGCATTGGCATTCTGTAGCGGTTGCGGCTGGTGAGCTCAGATTTGACGAAGCCGGGCGAAATCAGCCGCACGAGAATATTGCGGGGCGCCAGCTCGACCCGCATGGTCTGGCAGAGCGTCATCAGCGCCGACTTGCTCGCGGCATAGGCGCCGCCGCGCGGCAGCCCGACATAGCCGGCAAGCGAACCGATGACGGCGATCTGCCCGCCGCCTTGCCGGCCCATGACCTCGATCAGCGGATCGAGGGCGCGGACGAGACCAAGAAAATTGACGTCGAAGGCTGCCGCGAACTTTTCCGGCTCGTAGTAGCCCGGAGGCGTGCCGACGGCGGCCACGGCGCCGTAGAGCGCCAGATCGAGGCGTCCGAGATCGGAGGCGATGGCGTTGACGGTAGCCAGAACTGCCCGCGTGTCCGTGACGTCGAGCGGGTAGGGGCGGATCGACGGGTTGTGCGCAGCGACCTCGTCGAGGCGTTCGGCGCGCCGCCCGGATATCGCGACGGTCCAGCCGCGGTCGGCTAACTCGCGCGCCACCGCCGCGCCGATGCCGGAACCACCCCCCACGATCCAGGCTACCCCAGGCCCCACATTCATCTGCTGTCCTCCCATGCACCGCGCCAGCCTATCAGTAGCCCGGCTGCCCACGAACGGGGATGGCCCCGACACGCCAAGCAGGACCAGGCGAGTGCGCTTGCCATTATCCCTTTATGAGATCAAGATAATCGCCTGACTACTCGTCTCTCGCTTGCGGCATTCCAAGGAGGCAAACATGACGGCTAGCGACACTGCCAACTCCTATGAAACGTTCACGCGCCATGTGCGCCGCCGTTGGGGCTGGTTTCTTGCATTGGGAATTGTCTATCTCGTGGGCGGTATCGCCGCGATCTTCCTGCCGGTGATGGCCTCGATAGCCTTCACCATCGTCATCGCCTCTTTCCTCATCGTGGGCGGCATCATCCAGATCGTGCAGTCTTTCCAGATGAGCGGCTGGCAGGGGACGGTGTGGCACCTGCTGCTGGGCATCATCACCGTGGTCGGGGGCGGCTACGCGCTCTGGAACCCGATTGCCGGGGCCCTGGCGATCACGCTCGTCATCGCCATCACCTTCATGGCCCAGGGGATCGTCGAGATCATCATGGGCGCCCGGCTGCGTCCGGTCGATGGCTGGGGCTGGATGATCGCTTCGGGCGTGCTGGCGCTGCTCGCCGGCATCGCGCTCACCTGGACCTTCCCCGCCTCGGGGCTCGTTACGGTCGGCACCATCGCCGGAATCGCCATGATCTTCACGGGCTGGAGCTACATCTACATCGCCATGTCGGCGCGCAAGCTCTGGAAGGACCTCAAGGAAGATCTGGGCATGGGCGGCGCCGCCAAGGCCTGAAAATGAAGAGGGCGCCTCGCGGCGCCCTCGATAGGAATTCGATTTGCAAGGGGCCGGTTCGCCGGCCCTTTCGCTTACTTGGCGTCGAGGTCGCGCACGGCGCCGCGGGCAGCGCTGGTGGCGAAGGCCGCGTAGGCCTTGAGCGCGGTCGAGACATTGCGCTTGCGCGGATGCGCCGGCTTCCAGCCGAGCTGATCCTGGTCGTGACGGCGCTGCGTCAGCTCGTCGTCCGAGATCTTGAGGTGGATGGTGCGGTTCGGGATATCGATCTCGACGATGTCGCCCTCGCGCACGAGGCCGATGGTGCCACCCTCTGCCGCTTCGGGCGAGACGTGGCCGATCGAGAGGCCCGAGGTGCCGCCCGAGAACCGGCCGTCGGTGAGCAGGGCGCAGGATTTCCCGAGCCCCTTCGACTTGAGGTAGCTCGTCGGATAGAGCATTTCCTGCATGCCCGGGCCGCCGCGCGGACCTTCGTAGCGGATCACCACCACGTCGCCTGCCTTGACCTCGTTGCCAAGAATGCCCTTGACCGCCGCGTCCTGGCTTTCGAAGACCTTGGCCGGGCCGGTGAACTTCAAGATGCTCTCATCCACGCCCGCCGTCTTCACGATGCAGCCGTCGATGGCGATGTTGCCCTTGAGCACGGCCAGGCCACCGTCCTTGGAGAACGGATGCTCGGCACTGCGGATCACGCCGTTCTTGCGGTCGAGATCGAGTTCTTTCCAGCGCTGGCTCTGCGAGAAAGCCTCGGTGGTGCGCACGCCGCCGGGCGCGGCCATGTAGAACTGGCGGACGCTGTCGCTGTTGGTGCGCGAAATGTCCCAGCGGTCGAGCGCATCGCCCATGGTGGCTGTGTGGACGGTCGGCAGGTCGCGGTTGAGGAGTTCGGCGCGGTCGAGCTGGCCCAGGATCGACATGATGCCGCCGGCGCGGTGCACGTCTTCCATGTGCACGTCGTTCTTGGCCGGAGCCACCTTGCACAGGACCGGCACGCGGCGCGACAGGGCGTCGATGTCGTCCATGGTGAAATCGACCTCGCCCTCGTGGGCGGCGGCCAGGATATGGAGCACGGTGTTGGTCGAGCCGCCCATGGCGATATCGAGCGCCATGGCGTTCTCGAAGGCGCCCTTGGAGGCAATATTGCGCGGCAGCACGCTCTCGTCTTCCTGCTCGTAGTAGCGGCGCGCGAGATCGACGATGAGATGGCCGGCCTCCTGGAAGAGGCGCTTGCGGTCGGCATGGGTGGCCAGGGTCGAGCCGTTGCCGGGCAGCGAAAGACCCAGTGCCTCGGTGAGGCAGTTCATCGAGTTGGCGGTGAACATGCCCGAGCAGGAGCCACAGGTGGGGCAGGCGGATTCTTCGATGGCCTTGAGGTCGGCATCGCTGACCTTGTCGTCGGCAGCGGCAACCATGGCGTCCACGAGATCGAGCGCCTGGAGCTGGCCGGAAAGCACGACCTTGCCGGCTTCCATCGGACCACCGGAGACGAAGATAACCGGGATGTTGATGCGCAGCGCCGCCATCAGCATGCCGGGGGTGATCTTGTCGCAGTTGGAGATGCACACCATGGCGTCGGCGCAGTGCGCGTTGACCATGTACTCCACCGAGTCGGCGATCAGTTCGCGGCTCGGGAGCGAATAGAGCATGCCGTCATGGCCCATCGCGATGCCGTCATCGACCGCGATGGTGTTGAATTCCTTGGCAACGCCACCGGCCGCCTCGATCTCGCGGGCGACGAGCTGGCCGAGATCCTTGAGGTGCACGTGGCCCGGCACGAACTGGGTGAACGAGTTCACTACGGCGATAATGGGCTTTCCGAAATCGCTGTCCTTCATGCCGGTCGCGCGCCAGAGGCCGCGGGCACCGGCCATGTTGCGGCCGTGGGTGGTTGTACGTGAGCGATAAGCGGGCATTGAAATCACCGATAATGTACGGGGCAGCTGCGCCCCGAATGGGGACCGCCTTTGATAAAGCATTTCGCGCCCCGTGCAAACCGATGCACGATATTGTTCCGGCGGCGAGGCGGCCACAGGCGAGCGGGCAGGGCTACTATTCCCCCCGTGAGGAGGAGAGCTTTTGCGCTCGGCGTTTCTAGCTCACCCCCACCCTCAATCCCTCTCCACAAGGGAGAGGGAAGCCAGGTTGGAGCGTGGTGGCGTTAATTGCTGCAATTTTAAGCAAAATTGAACCATGTCCGGCGCTGCGGCTTCGGGGTGGCAGCGGTGTGGGGTAGATTGGCGGGTATGGCTAGCGTGCTTTATCTCGTGCTCAAATCCCGCGAAAAATGGTGGGTCGATATGGAGGGCAAGTCGCTCGGTCCGTTCGAGACCTCCGACACCGCCACCTTCGCCGCCATAGACGCCGCCCGCTTGCGGGGCGACGTCAACATGTCCGAACGCCAGGTCTATCTCGAGCAGCCCGGCCGGAAGTTCACCATGATCTGGTCGAGCGCCCACCCCTACGATACGCAGGAGCAGGCCAGGCGCGCCTGATCAGATCAGGCCCACTCGCCCTTGCGGAAAACCGGCACGCGCGTGCCGTCCGGCTTGATGCCGTCGATGTCGATCTTGTCCGAACCGATCATCCAGTCGATATGGATGAGGCTCCTGTTGCCGCCGCGCGCCGCGATCTCCTCCTGCGTGAGTTTGGTGCCGTTGACGAAGCACTTGGCGTAGCACTGGCCCAGCGCGATGTGGCAGGCCGCGTTCTCGTCGAAGAGCGTATTGAAGAACAACAAGCCACTCTTGGAAATGGGCGAAGAGTGCGGAACCAGCGCCACTTCGCCCAGGCGCCGGGCGCCCTCGTCGGTATCGAGCACCTTGTTGAGCACGGCCTCGCCCTTGCTGGCATGCGCCTCGACGATCCGCCCGCCCTCGAAGCGGACCTGGATATCGTCGATCAGCGTGCCGTTGTGCGAAAGCGGCTTGGTGCTCACCACCGTGCCCTCGACGCGCAGCGCATGGGGGGTGGTGAAGACTTCCTCGGTGGGAATATTGGCGTTGCAGACGATGCCGTTCTTGGCCGTCGCCGCGCCGCCCGCCCATTCGTGCTCGTCGGCAAGGCCGATGGTGAGATCGGTACCCGGCCCCGAATAGTGCAGCGAGGCGAAGCGGTGCGCGTTCAGCCACTCGGTGCGCTTGCGCAGGTTGGCATTGTGCTCGTGCCAGGCGCCGATCGGGTCCTCTACGTCCACGCGCGACGCCGCAAAGATCGCGTCGGCAAGCTTCTTGACCGCCAGCTCGTCCCGATCGTTGGGGAAGACGAGCTTGGCCCAGGCCAGGTTCGGGTAGGCGACGATGTTCCAGTTGATGTCGAAGCTGACGATCTTCTCGAGCGCGGGCTTGTAGGCATTGGACTGGGCGCGGTTGGCTCGGGCAACCTTGTCCGGATCCTGACCGGCAAGCATCATCGGATTGTCCCCGGCAATGGCGAGCCGCGCGGCGTTTTCAGCATAGGCCTTGGCCATGCCCTCGTAGAGCCACCCGGCGGCGCGATCGAAGCTCTTGTCGTTGGCGTTTTCATAGCGCGCCAGGGTCACCGCTTCATCCGATAGGATCGGCGTCACCAGGCCCGCGCCGGCCTTGTAGGCGTGCGCAGCGATGCGGCGAACCAGCGGCAGCGCCGAGGATGGTGCGGTCATCACCAGATCCTGGCCAGGCTGGAGCTGCAGTCCGACCTTGATGGCGACTTCGGCAAGCCTGTCGAGCTTGACCGGATCGATGGCAGACGAAAAGTTCTCTGATTGTGCAGACATGGCCGTTCCGAAACTGGAGACTGAAATGACTTGGGCAGGCAACGCCCGCCCAGGTCATTGAATCTGCTTCGCAACGAAAATGCGAGCCAAATCTGCCGGCGCGTCTCCCCCTAGGCCGCCTGACTGGCACGCGACTGCGCCAGGACGGTGGAGTAGAGCGTTTCGAAACGTGCGGCCGCCAGGTCCCAGTCGTATCGGGAATCGGCCAGGTCATAGGCCGCCTTGCCCATGCGCGCGCGCTCGAACGGGCTCATGGTGAAGAGCCTGGTCAATCCTGCCGTGAGCGACTCTTCGGTCGGATCCACCCGGATGGCCGCCGAACAGGCATAGGCCTCCGGAATGTTGCACTGGGGCGTGAGCAGGCACGGCAACTGGAAGGCGAAGGCCTCCAGTGCCGTCATCGGAAGCGTCTCGGCGACCGAAGGCAGGATGAAGGCATCGGCGGAACGATATGCCGCAGCTCGCTCGGGACCGAAGGCCGGCCCGACGAAATGCACGCTGTCGGCGAGCCCATAGTCCTCGACCATGGTTTGCAGCTCCGCCAGGTGATTGCCGTCGCCCGGTCCGGCCACGAGCAGATGCCAGTCCTTGCCGCTTTCGCCCCGGATGGCGACATTCCAGGCCCGCAGCAGATTGAGCAGCCCCTTGCTGGGCGTGATCCGTCCGAGGAAGAGCAGCACGCGAGCGTCAGGCCCGAGGCCGTCGAGCCAGGGCGCTGCCGGCCCTGCCATCTGCGCCGGCTCCACCCCGTTGGGGATGACGTCGGTCTGCGTATCGTAGCCCGCTTCGCGCAGGGCCACCCGTTCCGTCCGGCTTTCGGCGTGGACGGCGGCGGCATTGCGGATATGGGCATCCTCAAACAGCATGCGCGCCACACGCTTGCGCAACGGCGCATCGGCAAGGGCCCAGCCGTTGAGCATCCCGTGTGGACTGACGATGTAGGGGCGTTCGGTCGTCTGATGCCAGCGTTGCGCCGCGACGGAAAGGTAGTTCCACATGCCGTGCACGTGCACGCAGTCGAGCCGCCTTTCGAGCATCATGGAGACCATGTCCGGCGCGAACCGGAAACTTCGCGGCCCCAGAGTGGGGGCCACATGGACCGGGATAGGCCCCAGATCCAGACTTCGATCAGCCTCGTGTTCGAGACTGAAGATTTCGGCCGATACATTGCCCCTCTTTGACAATGCTACGGCCAAGGAACGTACGACTTCTATCACGCCATGGGACTGAATGGTCGATCCCACCAGCATTCCCACCCTAAGCGGTCTAGCAGCACGCATCTGCAACTCCCTCAACTACCCGCGTTTGTTGAGAACTCTGACCGTCAACGGCTGCGCCGTCCGGCCGACGCTTGGTATTCCTCCTTGGACTTTCCATCCCGACGCCCCCGCGCCGGTCTGGCATACTAGGCGGCTCCCGAAAGCCGTCAATTCCGTGACAAGATCTAGGCATCTTGCCGCGATGAGTTAGGCCTTTCGGATGATCCGATACCCTTATCGGATGAGCCGGCAGAAAGATCGCCCCCTCCCGGAGGAGGGAGCGACCCCTAACGACCAGGCCTGGAGGTCATGGTCAGATGTCCGGCCCCGACTGGTCGGGGAACATGTCGCGGATCTTGAATGCGACTTCGGTCCGGTTGGTGGCGTTGAGCTTCTTCATGATGTTGCGGATGTGGACCTTGACGGTGCTCTCGCGCAACTGCAGCTCGTGAGCGATGATCTTGTTGGCGCGCCCCCGGCGCAAAGCCTCGACCACGGCCATCTGCCGGGCGGTGAAGAGACCCGCCATCGGCCGCGTAGCCGCCCCGTTCGAGTCGATGACGTTACGCATCGCCATGACGCTGCTGGCCGGCACGAACACGCCACCTGCCAGTGTCATCGCTATGGCTTCGGACGCCACGCGCAGCCCCACGGTGGTGGGAATGAAACCCTTGGCGCCGCACTCGAGCGCCTTGAGGATTTGCGTGAGGTCGTCGGTGTCGGCAACCACGACGATCGGGGCGGGCGCAAACTCCTGCACGGCCTTGGCGATGTCGTTGGCAACTCCCAGATCGGTCAACTTGCGCGAGCCGATCACCAGAAGGATGACCGAAACGTTGGGATGGCCGAGCCGCGCGTCGCGCCATTCCTGCAAGGACCCAAAACTCGCAAACTTCGTGCCCGGGCTCTGGGCCATCAGGCCGTAAACAAAACACTCACGTTCAAGCTTTCGCCGATCGATAACTACTGCTTCCGGAATATTGTCGAGCCGATCCGCTGCGTCCGCAGCCGTTGTATTGGCTTCGGAATTATTCATTCGGAAAACGTTGCCGGTCGGCGGTTTTACCGGTGGCGCAGAAGTTTCGGAGATTGTGCTTCCTGCAAGCATAGAATTTAACTCCCTAAATGTGCCCGTAACTTCTCCGCAAGATACGGGCGCCTCCAGACCATTCTGGATTTAGTCGGTTTGAAACGCCTAAGCGCTGGGAGTTATGTCGAGATGTGCGAGTACAGCCGCCATCCGCTTCGTATGTATTAAGTCGATTTCGTTAGTCGAACCCCAGCACTACGGCTTCATTAGGTTCCCCAACTTGGGGTGGGTAATTAACAATTGTTAATACCAGTTACTAAAAAATGAAGGAGATGTAGTTTCGCAATTTCGTGAAGTAGCAAAGGCATACGTCGTTATGCGGGGGTACTCCCCCTAAAGGTGAGCCTTGCGGGGGATACCCTCGAGGAGGGCGTTGGCGGCAACGTCTTGAGCCGCTTGCGGTTCCTGCCACCAGTCGGCGTGCCTGAGTTGGAGATAGTCGGCGCTGAACTCGGCCAACTGGGCCAGGCGGAACCTGTTGGAGATGACGATCGTGCCCTTGCGCACGACCACAAGGCCAAGCAGCCGCAGGTCGCGCAGGGTGCGATTAAAGTGGATAGCGGTCATGCCGAGGGCGTCGGCGAGGTCGATCTGCGTCAACGGGCAGGGGAATTCGACCTCGATGTCGGCTGAGTCGGGGTGAACCCGCTCGGCAAGTTCGAGCAGGAGGTGTGCGGTGCGAGCCGTGGCGTCGCGCTTGCCCAGGCTCACCAGCCGCTCGACATGGATAGCGTCGAACCGCGCGCTCGCCGCTGTCAGCCGGTCGGCCAGTACCGGCCAGCGCTTGATGAGGGGCAGGAGCCCGGCAAACGGAACCTCCAGGACAGTCGAATAATCGACCGCACGCACGGAGGCGCGGCTGTGTCCGCCGACCGTGGTGGGCTCGACCAGGTCGCCGGCAACGTAGATGTCGATGATCTGACGGGTGCCGTCCCGCAACTGGGTATCGCTATAGGCCCAGCCGGACTTGAGGAGGCGGACGCAGAACGAGCGTTCCCCTTCGTGCAGGATCGGAGTGTCAGGAGAGTAGACCCGTACCCGAACCTCGAGCGTTTCCGCCGCCAACGCGGACGCCTCGGCGCCTTTGCCGGGGAGTTCGTCGAACCGAAAGAAATGCAGCAGTTCCGGGGCCAGCGAATTCATAAGCACCACTTGCTCGACGGAAGCCGCGGCCCGGACGCCTAAGGTCCATTTCTCGCTTCGGACGATGGTGCTTACAAATGGAGGTGGTCACCGCGCCGCCCAGTCGGACGTGCGATAAATCCCAGTCGTATCAATCCTCCAGTCCGCAGCCCCAGCTTCAGCGAACCGACCCAGTTACCGGCAACGCGCTCCCGTGCAGTTAACGACCGAACCCCCATGTGACGAATATTGTAGGGGTGCGATCGGTTTCGCGCAAGCAAGCTTATCCAGAACCGGGAACATGGATAATACGCGCTCGCGCATGCGGAAAATTGTCACACAAACAGAAGTTATTTCTCGCTAGGTAAATCGATCCCGCTCACGATTTGGTGATGCATGATCTTGCTGCAAGTCAGTCCCCGATATTGAGCGGATGTTGTTGTGTCGTGTCTGGCGCCCGCTGCTCCAACACTGCCCTTTGACGTCCGCCACGGGCGATTGCTCACGGACATAGGGACTGTGCAACGGCAATATTGGGCGCTTGCCGCCTCGCGCGTGCGCGCGGCGATCACGCGAAGGGCGTAGGCCCCTCAGCCCTAAGATCGCCTCCATGTGATGGCCCTGTCTTCTGTACGCTGGGCAACGTAGAGCAGGGGTGGGTTATGAAGGTCCTGGTCACCGGGCACAGAGGCTACCTCGGTGCCGTGGTTGTTCCTGTGTTGCTGGAATCCGGATACGACGTTTCCGGGTATGATTTGGACTATTTCGGCCACTGCACGTACTCCCACGGTGGGCCCTACAGGGCCGTTCCCACCATCCAGAAGGACATCCGCGACGCGGTGCCCGAGGATTTCGAGGGGTTCGAGGCCGTAATCCACCTCGCGGCGCTGCCCGACGCTGCCGGCCAGATCGACAGCAACACGCTCAACGAGGTCAATCATAAGGCCAGCGTGCGGGTGGCCCTGGCGGCGCGCCAGGCAGGCGTATCCCGCTTCCTCTTCGCCTCGTCGGCTTCCGTCTATGGGCAGGGCGGAGAAGAGCCCCTGGACGAAACTGGGCCGCTCAATCCACAGACGATATACGCAATGACAAAGGTCATGGCCGAGCGCGATGTGGCGGGCTTGGCCACCGGCAACTTCTCACCGACATTCCTGCGGCTAGCCGTGCTGTGCGGGCTCTCGCCGCGATTGCGGCTCGACCTCATGTTCAACCGGCTGATGGCTCTGGCCTTTACCGAGCACCGCATCCGCCTGCCTGTGCGGGGCGACGCCTGGCGGGCGTTCATCCACGTGCAGGATGTGGCGCGCGCGCTGGCGGCGCTGCTGCGCGAGCAGCGACCACCCGTCCACAACCAGGTCTTCAATGTGGGATCGTCCGCCAACAACCACAGGGTGCGCGACCTGGCGACCATCGTTTCCCGACTCGTGCCGGAAAGCCGTTTCGAGCAGAATCCGGTCACCGAAATGCGCCGCGAGAGCTTCCGGCTCAATTGCGACAAGCTGGCGCGAACCATCCCGGCAGCCGTTCCCCAGTGGACGCTGGCCCGCACCGGCGAGCAGTTGCTCGAGGCGTTCGACGCCTCTTCGCTCACAGTCGAGGAGGGGGCGCGGTCCCGCTACGATCGGGTGGCCGAACTGGCGACGCTGGTCGCCGACAAGGTTCTCAACGCCGACCTGCGCCGGCCCGGCGGATTGAACGAGGGGCCTTATGGCGCGACCTGAAGCAGTTCTGTACGACTATTGCGTCATTGGCGGTGGCATCCTCGGGCTAGCCGTGGCCCGGCAATTGCTCAAGACCCATCACGGGGCGGGCGTGCTCGTGCTGGAAAAGGAAGCGGGCCCCGGACGGCACCAGACGGGCCACAACAGCGGCGTCATCCATGCGGGTGTCTACTACAAACCGGGAAGCCTCAAGGCGCGCCTATGCCGCGCTGGCGCCGAAGCGACCAAGGCCTATTGCGCAGAAAAGGGCATTCCCTTCGAGACGAGGGGCAAGCTCATCGTCGCGACCACGGCGGACGAAGACCTGGCGATGCGCGCGCTGCTCACCAATGCCCGGGCCAACGGCATCGCCATCGAACCGCTGACCGGGGAGGAGTTGCGCGAGCGCGAACCGGATATTGTCGGGGTAGGGGCGCTCTTCGTGTCCGAGACCGGGATCGTTGACTACAAGGCAGTGTGCCGGGCTCTCGCCGACGACATCGTCGCCCTGGGCGGCGCGATCTCCTATTCGGTGGAAGTGGAGAGGATAGGAGAAGAAGCCGACGCCGTCATGATCGAGACTTCGGCGGGCGAATTCCGCGCCAAACACCTCGTGGCCTGCGCCGGGCTGCAGTCCGATCGCCTGGCCAGCAAGGCGGGTCTTCCGGTCAAGCATCGCATCGTGCCGTTCCGCGGCGAATATTACGACGTGGCGCCCGCCAAGCGCGGGCTGGTGCATCACCTGATCTACCCCGTGCCGGACCCGGAACTGCCCTTCCTCGGCATTCACCTCACCCCCACCATCGACGGTCGACTGACCCTGGGACCCAATGCGGTGCTCGGGCGAGCACGCGAGGGCTATGCCCGCTCGGCGATCAACGCCCGCGACATGTTCAATTATGCTGCTTTCCCGGGCTTCTGGCGCATGGCGGCGGGCAACTGGCGCTCGGGCCTGAGCGAGTTCGGCAATTCCATGATCAAAGGGCGCTACCTGGAGGCGTGCCGAAAATACTGTCCGGCGCTCGAACTCGACGACCTGGTTCCGGTGGAAGCGGGGATCAGGGCGCAGGCGGTGATGGCCGACGGGTCGATGGTCCACGACTTCCTGTTCCTGGAGTCGGCGCGCATGCTGCACGTGTGCAATGCGCCATCGCCCGCGGCGACTTCGGCCTTGCCGATCGCCAGGATGATCGTCGAACGCCTGGGCGCGGGCGGCTGATCTAGGCGTCGGTGTCGCGGATCTGATCTTCGGCCAGTTCCAGGACCTCGGACTCGGTCAGTGCAGCCTTGCCGCCCTGCAGGCGGCTGACCCGCCGGGTCAGTTCCTCGAACGAGAGCTGTTCGCCGCCTGTCGCGGCCTGGTTGGCGACGCGCAGCAGCCGCGCCGGGAACTTGATCGCCGCCACGTTTGCCTCGGGCATCGGTTCGGTGCGGTTGGGCGCCAGGTTTTCGGCGTGGAGCAGGGCCTGCTCGATCTCGCCGCTGTCGAGGAGGCCCTTCTGTCGGATTGCCTCGACCAGAGCGGCTACCGCCACATAGAGGCCTTCCAGTTGCAGGTTGGCAGTGTTCATGTGCGCTCTCCTCCTTGCCCGATCATCCTATGCGCCTGAAGCGGTCATGGGTATGGCCATTTCCCGGCAACTGGCAGCGCACTTCCCGCAGGCAGCCACGCAAGCTTCCATGTCGCCCAGCCGCTCGCAGTCCTTGGCGCACTGCTCGCAGATCTCCGCGCATTCGGCACAGACATAGGGGTGGTGATCCGAGCCGATGATCATGAAATGGGCCGCCGTGCGGCACATCTCGGCGCAGGCCATCATCAAGGTAAGGTGCTCCTTGGCGACATGCTCGCCACCTAGCTCGAGGCAATGGTTCATCGCCATCGACAGGCACGTCTGGTAGCAGGCCAGGCAGTCGTCGATACATTTCTGCATGTGTGGGGACGCCATCTCGTTCTCCTCTCCGATATGGGAGGGGAACGCGTCGATCGCCAAACGGTTCGCGCGGGGCTATTGGCCGCCGGCGATCTGGGCGGAAATGGCGTCGTAGGTAGCTGCGCCGGCGACGAGCCGGCCGTTGACGAATACCGCCGGGGTACCCTGGATGCCAAAACTCTCGATCGCCTGCTTGCGCATGCGATTGAGCTTGCCCAGCAGGTCCTGGTTGAGCATGGCGGCTTCAAAGAGGACCGGGGTAATCCCCACCTCGTTGGCGACGTCCTTCATGGCCGCAAGGCGATCGGGCGCGTTCACCCAGCGTGCCTGGTTTCGCATGAAATGCTCGATCACGGCCGGAGCACGTTCGGGACCGGCGACTTCGGCCACCATGAACACCACAGCATCCATGGCGTTGCGCACGAAGGGCCTGATGGCCATCCGCGCCTTGCCGGTATCGAGATAGTCGGCCTTGAGGCGCGGAAACGTCTCGTCGAGAAACGTGGTGCAATAGCCGCAGGTGGGGGACCAGTACTCGATGATGGTGACCGGTGCGTCGGGCTGGCCGGCGAAGGTATCGGGAATGTCCACGCTCAGCAGGGCATCCTCTTCCAGACCAATGGCGAGGCTGGGTAGAGCCGCAGCGAAGGCCGCGGCCACACTGGTGGCCAGGAGCGCTCGGCGCGAAAGATGAAACGGCATGGGCATTGGAACTCCGCAATGGAACCCTTCTAATAAAGCCAGCCCGTCGATCCAACGGGTCGGCGCGAAAAACCTTCGACCTGTTGCACAGAAACGCGGGACCGGGAATCAGGCGAAGGCTTTGGGCGACGCTTCGTGTGCGACCGGGTGCCTCCCATGGCGTATGCAAAGACCGGGACCGCGCTTGCGTTCGGGCCGCAAACCCACGGATTTCGGGGCTCGGGTAACGGGCTTTCCACAGCGCGGGAAGGCCGATTTGCAAAAGCTCTCAAAAGGCACTTGCGCGGCGCGAACAACACCCCTATAGGGTGCGGGCGCTCAGCAAGCGCCCTTCGTCTATCGGTTAGGACGCCACCCTTTCACGGTGGAGAGAGGGGTTCGACTCCCCTAGGGCGCGCCACTTCCTCTGCAAGGAGGGAGGTTGACGCACAGGCACTTGCTGCCGATATTGACCAGCGCCGCGCCCATCGTCTAGCGGTCAGGACACCGCCCTCTCACGGCGGGAACAGGGGTTCGATTCCCCTTGGGCGCGCCAGTCAAACTTTTCAAAGACATTGATGTTGTTTTCGTCGAGGCTTCGCGCTCTTGGGTCAAGCCACGAGCGCCGCTATGATTGCGAGAACCGCGAGCGGAGCGAGCTCTGCCCCCGGCTGGCGCAGCGGCGGCCAGCCCCACGACCAGCGGTCGCGCCAGCGGCGCGAGACCAGCCGCACAGCCAGGTGCCCGAGGATACCCGCTACGGCCGCGAGGACCGGAAAGGACGTCGCCAGCGCGAGCGTGGCTGCAATCACCAGCAGCGTCGCGCCGAATTCGATCTGGCGCAGATCGAGCGAAATCCCCAGCCCATCGATGCGCCGTACCGACCGGCAGCAGCCGGCGGCAAGGCACGATCCCTTGACCGGCAGGTAGGCGAGGTTGATGGCGATGGCATAGCCCACGAGCACATAGATGGCCGGGCCGCCAAGCCAGCGCGCAATGAACCAGAGGGCAAGTGCCAGCAGCGCGGAGGCGGCCGCCGCCCCCGACCACGAGGCGGGCGCGGTGTCGGACTTGAGGCTGGCCACCGCGATGAGGATGCGATAGCCCGTGCCGCCGACGAAAGCGGTGCCGAAGAGGAAGCCGAGCCCTACGGCGCTCCAGAGTGACCACGGCGGAAAGGCGGCCGCTGCAGCCAGCCCGAAGGCCGCCGAGGAGGCAACCGCCGACGCTAGGCGCAAGGCAAAAACAAGACGTTCGGGCCTTATGCCCGCGCTGATCGTTTCCATTGGCCTCTCCTGGTCGTGTTACGGCCACTAGTTCAACGCTCTGGTGATAGTGTCCAGGGGTTTTTCGCGGCCTGAGACGAATACGCAAGTCATTTGAGACACCTGCGCAAACGGCTCCGCGGACGCGATGGTAGGTTTTCCCTCACTAGCGGCATGAGTCTAGTGGACCTGAGGGATATATTGATGAACGATACGAACGAGAACGACGCCAAGGCGAAAAAGCGGTACTCGCGACTGCTTCTGCTGACGGCATTGATCGCAGGCGCGGCAACCGGTGGATGCTATCCGTACTATGGTCCGGGCACCTACACGACCCTTGCCCCGGGCGAGACCAGCAACCCGAGCAGCTATTCGGGCGGTTCCTACGGAATTTCGAACCCGAACGTCTGAGCCGGGCTCGGGACATCGAAACGCGGGGCCTCCAGGGGAGTAACTCTCCCGGAGGTCTTTTTTTGCCTTGAGTGCATGGATCTGGAGGACCCTCAGACCAGAGACAGCGAAACCAGGCCCAGGCCTCGCAATTGCACAGCGTCCTGGCTCGGAGCCGCACCAAACTGGCGCCGGTACTCGCGGCTGAACTGGGCTGCGCTCTCGTAGCCGACGCTGTAGCCGACCCCAGAAATATCCTCGCGTCCGGAAGCCAGCATGAGCCGGGCCTGCTGCAGCCGAATCTGCTTCTGGAACTGGATCGGGCTCATCGCGGTGACCGACTGGAAGTTGCGATAGAAGGCCGACGGGCTCATTCCCGAAATCTCGGCGACGTCCTCCACCCGGAATGCCCGGGCGTGGTGTTCGCGTATCCAGTGCACGGCGCGCGCGATGTGATTGAGATTGCTGTCGGCCAGCCCCAGTTGCCGCACTGCCGCCCCTTGAGGTCCGACGATCAGCCACCAATGGATTTCCCGCTTGATGAGCGGCGCCAGAACCGGGATGTCGCGCGGCGAATCCAGCAGCCTTAGCAGCCGCGCCACCGCATCGAGCAACTGCCGGGGTGCTTCGCTGACCAACATGCCCGACGGGGTCGGGCCGCGCGCCTCCCGCAACGCGCTCGAGGTCGACTGCAACAGTAGCTCGGCGATCGTTGCCGGGTGAAGCGCCAGCCCGAACCCCAATGCCGGCTGCTCCGGGCTCGCATCGATGAACTGGCCCGTGACGGGCATGTCGAGCGAAGAAACAAGGTATTGTCCCGGACCGTATTCATAGACCCGGTCTCCAAGCGCCAGCCGCTTGAGGCCCTGGACGATCAGCGCCATCACCGATCCGGACATCGAAGGCTCCCACGACGACACGTCGTGACGAGCAACCATGACTCCATCGATGGGGGTGCCCATGTCCGGACGGGCGTGGCGAGCGATCAGATCGCGAATTTCTTCCAGGAGCATTTCGCCACCTCGTTGCCAGTGCCCGTTCATCTAACGCGCGTGGTGTCTTCACGATAGCAATTCTCTCTCAGGTGGGAGGATTGTGCAAGAAGCTGGCAATCTGCTCCTAACGCCTTCGAGGCCTCAGCTGGTTAGGTGAAGTCATCAGCGAACGATGAAGCGCCACAACACAACCAACGAGGTTTACGATCATGAATACGGTTCTCATTACGGGAGCGTCGTCCGGCTACGGGCTTGAGACTGCACTCCACTTCCAGCGCCAGGGCTGGCGGGTCATTGCCACGATGCGTCGCCCGCAGCCCGAGCTTTTCGCGTCACTCGACAATGTTATCGTGCTTCCGCTCGACGTGACCGATGCCGGGAGTATCGCGGAGTGCATCCAGGCTGCCGGGCCGATCGACGTGCTTGTCAACAACGCCGGCATCGGAATGGTCGGGGCCTTCGAGGCATCCCCGATGGAGATCGTCCGGAGGCTCTTCGAGACCAACACCCTGGGCACGATGGCGATGACCCAGGCCGTGCTGCCACTGCTGCGCGAGCGTGGCGGTGGGACGATTGTGAATGTCACCTCGAGCGTGACGCTCGCTCCTTCGCCCTTCGCTGCCGCCTATACGGCGTCCAAGATGGCCATCGAAGGCTTTTCCGGGTCGCTGGCCCAGGAGGTCGGCACGTTCAACATCCGCGTCAGGGCAGTCGAACCCGGCTACGCCCCCACCACGCGCTTCACGGCCAACACGCAGGTCCCCGTCGAGCAGTTGATCCCGCCCGCCTATGCCGAGTTTGCTCGGCCCATCTTCGCGGCATTCGCCAATCCCTCGGTGACGACGCGGGAAAGCGACGTCGCCGAAACGATCTGGCGCGCGGTCAACGACACCTCCGACCAACTGCGCTTCCCCGCTGGGCCCGACGCCGTTGCCCTCTGGGAGGCGGCAAGATGAGCACGGCAAACATCCTGCGCGCCACACTGCGCTGGCACATACGCAAGGGACGCAGGCTCTTCCATCTCGCCGTCAACCGGCTGGCGGCCCCACCGGCGGCGAGGCAGGGCGCCGCTAGGACAGGCGTCCGTTGGGGCTAGACGGTTGTCCCCCGCGGCGAATGGTGGTTCGATTGCCGGACCATAACCTGACCCGCGGAGGACCCCCATGGGCGAACGCATCAAGCTGACGGCCTCGGATGGCTTCACACTCAATGCCTACCGGTCGGCGCCGGACGGACAGCCGCGTGGCGGAGTCGTGGTGATCCAGGAGGTCTGGGGCCTCAACGCCTGGGTGCGCAGCGTCGTCGACCGCTTTGCGCGGCACGGCTACCTGGCGGTGGCGCCCGCAGTCTTCGACCGGATCGAGTTCGGCTATGAGAGTGAGGACTATTCGGCGGCCCAGTTCACGGTCATCGGGGAGATGATGAAGAAGTTCGATCCGGCGGCCGCCCTAAAGGACGTAGAGGCCGCGATCAAGGGGGCCAGCGAGGGCGGAAAGGTTGGGATAACCGGCTATTGCTTCGGCGGCGCTACCACCTGGCGCGCCGCGAGCCTGCTGACGGGACTGAGCGCCGCCTCAGGCTACTACGGAGGCGGCGTGCCGAACTACATCGACCTCAACCCCAAGGTGCCGACCGAGATGCACTTCGGCGACAAGGATACAGGCATTCCGCTCGAGCAGATCGAGGCGCTCAGGGCACGTCACCCGGTGGTGCATATCTATACCTATGACGGCGGCCACGGCTTCTGTAACAGCGATCGACCGGACAAGTTCAACGAGGCCGCCTGCAAGAAGGCCTCCGCGCGCACCCTGGAATTCTTCCACAAGCACCTGTCGTGACCCTCTCGGACCATCTGGCCTATCTGGATGCAGCCTATGCCGAGGCGCTGGCCGCGCCGCTCTCGCGCCGGAAGGCGATGCTGGCCGCCGCGCTCGCTGATGCCTATGCAGATCGGCTCGCGACGGCCTCCGGCGCCGACGATATCCTGGCGTTCAGGGCAGGGCTCGCCGTCCAGAGCCGGGCGCTCGGCCTGGTGTTCGCGCTCTGCGCCATGGGAGAGGGCGCTCCGGAACTGGCGATCGACGCTGTCGAGGTGCCGATTGCCGAGTACGGAACGCTCGGCGTCGAGGACTTCATGGTCAGCCTCTATAACGGTCATCGCGTGCAGCGGGTGAGGGTGGCTTCGCCGCAGGGCGAACGCCTGCTGGCGCTCGACGTATTGGCCGAGGCCATCGGGGTGCTCAGAGGGCTGACGCCCGCGCCCTAGACGGTCAGTCGGTGTCGGCAGAAGCTTCGATGGCTTCCATGTCCTCGTCGGAGAAACCGAAATGGTGGCCGATCTCGTGCACCAGCACGTGAGTGATGATCTGCCCGAGCGTCTCGCCATCCTCGTTGTCGGCCCAGTAATCGAGGATCGGGCGGCGGTAGAGCCAGATATGGTTGGGCATCTGCCCGGTATAGCCGAGAGAACCGCCCTGCGGCAGGCCAACGCCACGGAAGAGCCCGAGGATGTCGAACTCGGATTCGAGCTTCATCTCGGTCATGGTTTCTTCGTCGGGAAAGTCGGCAACGACGCAAGGGACGTCCGAAACCAGAGAACGGAACTCAGGAGGAAGGGCAGCAAAGGCGGCCGCTGCCATCTGCTCGAAATCATCGAGCGTGGGCGCCGCCAGGTTCGTCCAGGAATTGGTCTCGTCGGCCATGTCAGTCGTCGTCCTGCCGGAGTCGTTGAGGCGCCAGCTTAGCAGCCGCTGAAGGTCACCGGGCGCGAATAACCGTTCGGGCGATCGCGCACGTCCACATGGATGAAGCTACGGCCTGGATAGCACCCGAGCCCGCCTACGCCGCCATTGCGCATGGCGAAGGCGATCAGCTTTTCCTTGGGGACGCCGGGGATGTAGAAGTCCGCCGCCATGCACTTCATATGGTAGGAGTTATCCACGCCGCCGGCCTTGCCGTTGTGATAGCCGTCGCGATAGCCGGACTGCATGATCACCTTCTTGCCGAAATAGCCCTCGAAGTCCCAGATCACCAGGCGCAGCTTGGGCGAGATGCAGAAGGCGTTGACCTCGGAACTGGCCGTGACGGTGCCCCAGCTATTGGATTTGCCTCGATAGGCCGCATCGCTGCTGCTGGCGAAGATCGCCATCGGCAGGCAGCCGCTCAGGGAAACGGCGCACAGGAGCGCCAGCAGGATAGCACGCATCGACCACTCTCTGGCCCGACCTGGTGCAAAAATGCACCATCCAAGCCGGGTCCGATGATGGTCGTTAAAATATGATGGATTATGCTAACCGCCCGCTAACCCTGGTGGTTAACGGGCGGCTAACGGAAATCACCAGGCGCCGGTGTTGGGCATGGAAGCCCAGGGTTCCTGGGCGGGCAGGGTGCCATCCTGGATAAGCTCGACGGAAATGCCGTCGGGCGAGCGCACGAAAGCCATATGGCCGTCACGCGGCGGGCGATTGATGGTCACGCCCATGTCCATCAGATGCTGGCAAAGTGCGTAGATGTCCTTCACCCGATAGGCGAGGTGGCCGAAATTTCGTCCCCCCGTATATTCCTCCGGGTCCCAGTTGTAGGTCAGCTCGACTTCCCCGCCCTGGTCGCCGGGGGCGCGGAGGAAAATCAGCGTATAGCGGCCCCGTTCGTTATCGGACCGGCGAACCTCTTCAAGACCCAGCCCATCGCAGTAGAATTTAAGGCTTGCGTCGATATCGGTCACACGGACCATTGTATGCAGGTACTGCATGGGTCTTTCTCCCTATTTGTGGTGTCTAGCGGGCGCGCGAACCTAGCAAGGACGGCCGGTTTGCGGCAACAGAACAGCCTTCAAAGAAAAGGCGGGGGAAGCCGTAAACAAATTTGCAACCACTCCTTAACTTTTGGGTTTGAATCGGCCACACTGAGTCTGGGTTGTAGAGTACCTCGCGGCAGCGGGGCATGTATAAAATGAGGCATTGGGGGCATGGGGGGTAAGTTTTCACCCGAGAGTGGCGAGGCCGGAATCCCGAAACGGGAGGAGGCCAATGAACCGCAGCCTCAGGCCAGCGGCGCCAGTCCAGCACACGATATCGATGTTATCGAAATCGCCGGAACCATAAAATGGTTCGACGTGGCCAAGGGATTCGGTTTCATCGTTCCCGACAACGGCATGCCCGATGTGCTGCTGCACGTGACCTGCCTGCGCCGCGACGGCTATCAGACGGCTTATGAAGGCGCCCGCATCGTCGTGGAGGCCCTCAACCGGCCCGGCGGCCTGCAGGCGTTCCGCATCGTGTCGATGGACGAATCGACCGCGCTTCATCCCGCGCAATTGCCGGCGGCCCGCACGCATGTGACGGTCGAGCCCACGTCCAAGCTCGAGCGGCTGGAAGTGAAGTGGTTCAACCGTATCCGCGGCTTCGGCTTCCTTTCGGCAGGCGAGGGCGCTCCGGATATCTTCGTGCATATGGAGACGCTGCGCCGTTTCGGCATCACCGAACTGCGTCCGGGCCAATTCGTGCTCGTGCGGTACGGGACGGGTCCGAAGGGCCTTATGGTCGCCGAAATCAGGCCCGATGGTTGGGGCGACGCTCCTTCCTCCCACTAAAAGCTCCGACATGACCGCTTTGAGCCTCGAGTCCCGTAGTCCCGTTCTTGCGGCGACGAAGTTTTGCGGCCTCGCGTTCGCGGCCGTGATCGCCTTCCTGCCGCTTGCGGCGTGCAGCGACGAGACCAAGGCCGTGCTCCACACGGCGACGGGCAACTATACGTTCAATGTCGAGGTGGTCGACACCGACGCTACGCGCGCCAAGGGCCTGATGTTCCGCCAGGAACTGCCCAAGGACGACGGCATGCTGTTCGACTTCCTGACCGAACGGAACACCTCGTTCTGGATGCAGAACACCTTCATTCCGCTCGATATGATCTTCATCGGCGCCGACGGTACGGTGAAGACCATCCACGAGAACGCGCGCCCGTTCGACACGACGCCGATTCCTTCCCAGGTGCCGGTGCGCTACGTGCTCGAGATCGCGGGCGGCCGTTCAGATGAAATCGGGCTCAAGGTCGGCGACACCTTCGAGCACGACCGCATAAAGAAATAGCTCAGAGCCTGCTGATCACCACACAGTTGAGGATCGCCACCAGGTGCAGCATCGCGCCGGCGACCACGAAGACGTGCCAAAGCACGTTCTGGAACTTCAGCCGTTCCCATAGATGGAAAATGATACCGGCCGAATAGACGACGCCCCCGGCGAGCAGCAGCCAGAGCGTCGCGGGCGGCAAGCTTGCGCCCAGTGACTGGAACACCGCTACCCCACTCCAGCCGACTGCCAGGTAAAGCACGATGGCCAGGCGCCCGAAGCGCTCGGGCACGATGAGCTTGAGCGCGATGCCCACGATCGAGGCGCCCCAGACGAACGTGCCGAGCAGGATCGTTGTCGCCGAACCGCCCATGATCGCGAGGAATGGCGTGTAAGTGCCTGCGATGAAAAGGAAGATCGCTGCCTGGTCGAACCGCGCCAGCCAGCCCTTGATGGGTGAAACCGGTGAGAGGTTGTAAGCCAGGGAAACGGACAGCACTGCGAGTAGCGAGACGAGGTAGACGGTCAGGGCCGGCGCTTCCTTCGGCGCTGTCTGCATGAACGCGAACGCCAGGATGATCGACCCGATGGCGATCGCGGCCACGATGCCCACGACATGGACGACGCCGTCTGCAATGACTTCGGTAAGGGTGAAGGGGCGGGTCGGGCTGGCCCAGATCCTGCGGGCCGTCTGCGTCTGCGTCATAGTGGTTCTCTACTCTGCCCCGGCGCGGGGGCGGACCTTATCTCCGAAGGTTGGCCGGACTGTCCCCAGCCGTTTGCAGGGGCAATCTCCGGCGGTTGTCTGGACGGGCGCGCCTGGGCGTGGCGTTCCGAAGCCAGAGATCATGCACCCAATCGGCAGTCGAGGCCAAGCTTTCGGGCGCCGCGTTCCATAACGTTGCGGCCGATCTTGTTCCCAAGACCGGCCGCGACGCAAGACGATGAAGCTAGTGCTTAGTTGTTGAGGACCAGGGCGCCCTTGTCGGGAAGCCGAACCGCCGGCATCGGCGAGAAGTGAAGGTCCTGCGGCGCCCCGGGCGCGGCCAGGCCACCTGCACCCGACACCTGCTGACCGCCCTGCATGTCGCTCTGTTGGGCCTGCTTGTTATCGTCGGTGGCGCCGAGCTGGCCTTCGGCCTGCTTGTCGCCCTCGGACTTACTTTCCTCGGTGGTACCGACTTCCCCCATGATCTGGTCGCCGGCGTTGATATGCTCCTGAGCGGCCTGGATGTCTTCGGCGAGCGAGGTGGTGTAGGGGATTTCGTAGGCGCGCGGCGGCGCTACTGGGAGATGGTCCTCGTTGATTTCCTGCACCCACATGTAGACTGCCCCCGCCGCACCGGTCTTGCGGTCCGGCTCCTTTACATTGGTGGAGAGCAACTGGAAGCGGTCGGGCATCGGGCTGGTCGTCGGCCAGCCGACAAGGCCGGTAATGGCCAGATATGACCCAACGAAAGCCACGGCGGTGACCACGATCGCGCCCGCCTTGACCCACCAGCGCCAGAGCGAGGCGATGTTGAGGCTGAGCAGCAGCACGCCGAGCAGGATATAGACCCCGACGATGGAAAAGATGGTGGACTGGATCACTTTCGCACCTCGCGAATAAGCGAAATGGGCCGTGTGTTGACGTCGCTGACGTCCCCGTTCTCATCGAGCGTGAAGCGGACGGCGGTCTTCTCGTCGCCCTCATGGCTGAGCGTGAGGGTATCGTAGAAGATCACCTTGAGTTTCGGGTTGATCTTTTCGACCTTCACCGTGACCGGCACCGGCTGCTTTGAATCGTTGGTGAACTCGTAGACGTTGATGACGTACTCGCCCGGGATGATGCCGCGCACGCTCACCGTCTCCTGGCGCAGCGGCGAGGTGACGGTCTTGCCGTTGATCTCGACGCTGTTGAGGTAATTGCCGCGGTCGTCGCGGTCGAGCGAGAGGAAGCCGTTGGCCAGCGAGTGGTACCAGACGACATTGCCCAGCGGGTCCATCACATAGGTGTCGATGTCGTCCGGATTGTTGTCCGGCCAGGTCACCGTGATCAGCATCTCGGCCTTGATGTCCACCGTGCCGGTCTTCGACTCCTCCTTGATGAGGGCGAAGGCGATGAAGACCATGACGGTGAAGCCGAGCAGGGCATTGAAGAGGATGTCGGTGAACGGGACAAACGTCCCGTCATCGCTGCCGCCACCCGAAAACAGGCTATTGTCGTCCATTCGAACCCTGCTCCAGGGTCGGAATGACATAGATTTCCGTGATCTCGGTGACCAGGTCGAAGAGCTCGGCGATGGCTTTGTCGAGGAAATAGTACTCGAGCTTGAGGATGAGCGCGGTGGCGATGCCCGTCACCGTCACGTTGAGCGCGATGGCCATGCCGCCGGTCATGCCGGTGAGGGCAGGGCGCAGCGTCTCGGCGTCGAACGAGGTGATCTGGGCGATCGGGATGAGCATCAGTATGAAGCCGATGGCCGTGCCCAGGAGCGCCAGGCGCAGCAGTGCTTCGGAAATGAACCAGCCGAGCTTCTCGCGCGAGCGCAGGCGGTCGGCCAGAGCCCGCAGCAGCAGCGTCTGGTCGATGCGGCCGCCATTCTGCTTTTCGGCCTTAATGACGAGATTGCCGATGTGGGTGGTAAGCGTTCCGGGCGGCAGCAACTGTCCGTCTCCGGTGGTCACGCCCTCCTCGGTGACACGGAACCCCGATACGCGGGCCTTCGCAATGATCGAGCGGGCCTTGCGGGCCGACACCAGCTCCTGGGAGGTGATGACGGTCTGATAGAGGCACGCCAGCGCCGTAAAGGCGAAGATCACCAGAATGATCAGGGAGATTCGCGTGTGGTCGGTGGCGAGCATCGCCTGCACAAGCCCGAAGTGCCAGAGCGCCAGCATCGCTACCGCTACCAAGGCATTGAGCAGGATCCAGCGCAGCACCGGCGCGAAATCGCGCGCCTCTGCCGCCGGCGCAAGCACTGCGCCCCTAACGTCTGCCATAGTCCCCCAAATCTCCATTGAATTCGTTGCGTCGGTCGGTGGCTGTCACGCCGAACTTGCTTCCCGACGGAGGGCGACAGTATTCAATAGCACTGTTGGATTTCGTAATGCCCGGCATAAGTTTTGCCTTGGCTGGGTAGTGTGGCGGCCGAACGCAGGCAGATGTTGCCTTTCTCCCCGCTCTACACTATATCCGCGCAGCGTTCGGGGATTCCCCGGCGCGATTTCACACGCAAAGGCGGCCGTCCAGATTGAGCTGGCGTCCATCCGGTGGCGGGAAACCGTCGCATAGACCTTTGCGGAGGCACAACCGGTAAAGGAACGCTGCCAATGGCACTGCCTGATTTCTCCATGCGCCAACTCCTGGAAGCTGGCGTCCACTTCGGTCACCAGAAGCATCGCTGGAACCCGAAGATGGAACGCTACATCTTCGGCGTGCGCAACGACATCCATATTCTCGACCTGAGCCAGACGGTTCCGCAGCTGAGCCGCGCGCTGCAGCTGATCTCGGACACCGTCGCCGACGGCGGCCGCGTGCTCTTCGTGGGCACCAAGCGCCAGGCCGCCCCGCTCGTGGCCGAGGCTGCCCGCCAGTCCGCCCAGTACTTCGTGAACTCCCGCTGGCTCGGCGGCACGCTGACCAACTGGCAGACCATCTCGCACTCCATCGCTCGCCTGCGTGAGCTTGAGGCCCAGGAAGCCGAGGGCATGGAAGGCCTGACCAAGAAGGAGCGCCTGATGCGCTCGCGCGAGAAGGAGCGTCTCGAACGCGACCTCGGCGGCATCAAGGACATGGGCAACCTGCCGAACCTCCTGTTCGTGATCGACACGAACAAGGAAGCCAACGCGATCAAGGAGGCCCGTCGCCTGGGTATTCCGGTTGTCGCCATCGTCGATACGAACAGCGATCCGGATCTGGTCGACTACGCCATTCCGGGCAATGACGACGCCAGCCGCGCTCTCGAGCTCTACTGCTCGCTGGTCTCGCGCGCTGCCATCGACGGCATTGCGCGCTCGTCGGCCGCTGCTGGCGCCGACCTTGGTGCTTCGGTGGAGGCTCCCGTGGAGCCGGCCCTGACCGAAGTCCAGGAAAGCGACACCAACGCCTAATCGACCAGCCCGTTCATCGGGTTGACACACTGACATCCCAACTGTGCGGCTCCGGCAAAACGGGGCCGCCAAAGAGGTGACATTATGGAAATCACTGCTGCCAAGGTTAAAGAACTCCGCGAGATGACCGGCGTCGGCATGATGGACTGCAAGAAGGCCTTGCAGGAAACCAACGGCGACATGGACGCGGCGATCGATTGGCTGCGCACGCGTGGCCTGGCCAAGGCCGCCAAGAAGGCCGGTCGCGTTGCGGCTGAAGGTCTGGTCGGCGTTGCCATCGACGGTAACCGCGGCGCCATCGTCGAAGTAAACTCGGAAACCGACTTCGTTGCCCGCAACGAGCAGTTCCAGACCATCGTCAGCAACGTCGCCAAGCTGGCGCTCGATGCCGATGGCGACGTCGCTCGCCTGAGCGAAATGCCCTATCCCGGTTCGGGTCGCTCCGTTTCGGGTGAACTGACCGATGCCATCGCCACCATCGGCGAGAACATGAACCTGCGTCGCACCGCGATCATCGAGGTCAAGGACGGCGTTATCGGCAACTACGTGCACAACACGGTCAAGCCGGGTCTGGGTAAGCTGGGCATCATTGTCGGTCTCGAATCGACCGGCAACAAGGACGCTCTGGCTGCCCTGGGCAAGCAGATCGCCATGCACATCGCCAACACCAACCCGCTGTCGGTGTCGCCGGACGACCTGGATCCGACCGTCGTTGCCCGCGAGCGCACCGTGTTCGCCGAGCAGGCCAAGGAATCGGGCAAGCCCGCCGAGATCATCGAGAAGATGGTGGAAGGCCGCGTCCGCAAGTTCTACGAGGAAGTCACGCTCCTGGCGCAGACCTTCGTGATCGACGGCGAGACCAAGATCTCGGACGTTCTCAAGAACGCCGAGAAGGAAGTTGGCGCCCCGGTCAAGCTGACCGCCTTCGTGCGCTATGCCCTCGGTGAAGGCATCGAGAAGGCCGAGAGCGACTTCGCCGCTGAAGTCGCCGCCGCTGCCGGCGCCTGATCGCCCGCAATATTCCCGCTCCCCGCATGACAATTGCGGGGAGCGGTTTGATTTGCGCCTTAGTTGGGCGCCTTATATCCAATAGTGCATTTTCTAGTAACTGCCGGTATCCAATCGGGCGGAAAATGCTCTAACGTCTAGCCGGCGCCAGCGGAATCGAAGCTCGGGTGCGGCAGTTAGAGGGGTCGGCCGGTGACGAAATCCGCATATAGACGCATTCTGCTCAAGGTCTCCGGCGAGGTCCTGGCCGGTGATCAGTCATTCGGCATCGAGCCTGAATTCCTCAAGGGCATGGCGCAGCAGATCGCCGACGTCGCCAAGTCCGGGGTCCAGATCGGCATCGTGATCGGCGCCGGAAACATCTTCCGCGGCATGACGGTGGCTGCCAATGGCACCGACCGCGTGACCGCGGACCTCATGGGCATGCTGGGTACGGTGATCAACTCCCTCGCCCTTTCGAACGCCATCACCAGGGCAGGGGTGAAGTCCAAGGTATTCAGCGCCGTGAGCATGCCTTCGGTCGCTGACACCTTCACCGCGCGCGCCGCCAAGGCTGCGCTGGACGAGGGTTTCGTGGTGGTCCTCGCCGGTGGCACCGGCAACCCCTTCTTCACCACCGACACCGCCGCCGCGCTCAAGGCGATCGAACTCGATTGCGACGTGCTCCTCAAGGGCACCAAGGTGGATGGCGTCTATTCGGAAGATCCGTTCAAGAACCCCGACGCCAAGCGCTTCGACACGATCAGCCATGAAGAAGTCATTGCACGAAATCTTCAGGTGATGGACACGGCGGCCTTCGCGCTTGCCCGGGACAACGGGTTGCCGATATTAGTCTACGCGCTTGACGACAAAGAAGGCCTCGCCGGCGTCCTGGAAGGACGCACGCGCTCCACGCGCGTCGGCTAAGGCCAGGAAAATAGTAAGGAAATAGATCCATGGCAGAAACCTTTTCGCTCGAGGCTCTCAAGACCCGCATGCAGAAGTCGATCGCCTCGCTCAAGGACGAGCTGGCCGGTCTGCGCACGGGGCGCGCCAGCGCCAGCCTGCTCGAGCCGATCACGGTTGAGGCCTATGGCTCGCGCATGCCGCTCAACCAGGTGGCTACGGTTACTGTTCCCGAGCCGCGCATGCTCAGCGTTCAGGTGTGGGATCGCTCCATGGCCGGCGCGGTCGAACGCGCCATCCGCGATAGTGGCCTCGGCCTCAATCCGGCCAGCGAAGGCGCCGTGATCCGCGTGCCGCTGCCCGAATTGAACCAGGAGCGCCGCAAGGAACTCACAAAGGTCGCGCACAACTATGCCGAGCAGGCGCGCGTTGCCGTCCGGCACATCCGTCGCGACGGCATGGACCTGCTCAAGAAGCTCGAGAAGGATGGCACGATCAGCCAGGACGACAGCCGCGTGAAAGCCGACCAGGTGCAGAAGGCGACTGACTCCAGCGTGGCCGAGATCGACCAGATCCTTTCGGTTAAAGAACAGGAAATCATGCAGGTTTAGGCTTACGCCTACCGGCCCCCAAGGCGTCCAAAGGATATCATGTCCACCGACCCCGCCATCGACAGCGATTTGCGCCAGAGGCCTGGGCTTCGGATTCCGCGGCACCTTGGGGTGATCATGGACGGCAATGGCCGCTGGGCTCGCGCCCGTGGCAAGCCGCGCACGGAAGGCCATATCGCCGGCGTCAAGGCGCTGCGCCGCCTGGTGGAGCTCTGCATCCGCTACGGCGTCGGGCACCTGACGGTCTTCAGCTTTTCTTCCGAGAATTGGACGCGACCGCGCGACGAGGTGAATTTCATCTTCGGCCTTCTGCGCCGCTTCGTTGCTTCCGACCTCGAAAAGCTCGTCCGCAACAACGTGCAGGTGCGCATCATCGGTTCGCGCCAGGGGCTCGATGACTCGCTCCAGCGGCTCATTGCCGAGGTTGAGGCCAAGACCCGCGCCAATACCGGCCTGCAACTGGTGGTGGCCTTCAACTACGGCGGCAAGGCCGAGATCACCGAGGCGGTGCGCGCCATCGCGCGCGACGTCGCGGCCGGCAGGATTGCGCCGGACGCCATTACCGAGGCCACGGTGGAGCAGGCACTCTACACCTCCGGCATACCCGATCCCGACATCATCATCCGCACCAGCGGGGAGCGGCGCTTCTCGAACTTCCTGCTTTGGCAGGGCGCCTATTCCGAACTGATCTTCGTCGAGGAGAATTGGCCGGATTTCGACGAAACCACGTTCCTGCGGGTGCTGGAAGAATATGCGGGCCGCGAGAGGCGGTTCGGCGGGATAGAGGCTATCACTTGAGTTCGCAGGGCGATCCCGGCTCCGAGTCTTCGGCTTCCCGCCGGTCCTGGTCTGACCTCGGTCCTCGCTTGGGCTCCGCTTTCGTACTGCTTCCGCTGACGGCGCTAAGCCTCTATCTGGGCGGCTATATCTTCGCGTTCATCGTCGGCCTCGTCTTCGCCGGAGCCTATCGCGAATGGGAGCAGATGGTGGCGCGCGCCCCCATCTCCATCCCCGGCGCCATCACCGTGGTCCTCGTTGCGATCTCGGGGCTCATTTATCCGGCGTTCGGCCTTCCCGGCTCGACCCTTGTCATCGTTCTGGCCATCGCGATCGCCGTGCTGTTCGGCGGGGAAGGGCGCCTCTGGCGTGCGGCGGGGCTCGGCTTCTTCGGGCTGGTGATCGTCGCCGTGATCGCCATGCGCGGCGATAGCTGGGATGGCGTGCTGGCCGGCGTGTTCCTCGCGGTTACAGTCTGGATGACCGATTCCGCCGCCTTTTTCACCGGCAGGCAGATCGGCGGCGAAAAGCTCGCGCCAATCATTTCGCCCTCCAAGACGTGGTCGGGGGCCCTGGGCGGGCTGGCGCTCGGTGCCACCTCCGGCTTTATCGTCTGGCTGTTCGTGACCGACTCCCCGTGGTGGATCGGCGCCATCTTTGCGGTGACCATCAGTATTCTGGGGCAGATCGGTGACCTGACCGAGAGCGCTATCAAGCGCAACTTCCGCATCAAGGACAGCGGCGACATCATCCCCGGTCACGGAGGCTTGATGGACAGGCTCGACAGCCTCACATTCGGCGTGATTTTCGTCTTGGTCGTTGGCCTGCTACACTCCGGCCTCGACAACATCGCAGGCGGCTTCCTTCACTGGTAGTGCCTGCACGCACGCTATAGGGACAGTTCATGCTGCCGTCTTTCTTCACTACGCTTCTGTCCTTCCTGGTCGTGCTGACCGTGATCGTCTTCGTTCACGAGATGGGGCACTACCTGGTGGCCCGCTGGAACAAGATCGCGATCCAGACCTTTTCGATCGGCTTCGGTCCCGAACTCTTCGGCTGGAATGACCGCCACGGCACGCGCTGGCGCGTGTCGGCGATCCCTCTTGGTGGCTATGTCCGCTTCGTCGGCGACATGAACGCGACCAGCGCGCTGCCGGACAATGACGTGATTGCTAATGCCGGCCCCGAGTTGCGCGATCGGCTTTTCGTCAGCAAGAACGTCTGGCAGCGGATTTCCGTGGTCATCGCCGGCCCGGTCGCCAATGTGCTCCTGACCTTCGTCATCCTGTACGCGCTGCTGCTCGGCTATGGCCGCTACACGATCCCGCCGGTAATCGGGGATGTAGTGACCGGCTCTGTCGCGGCCGAAGCGGGCCTGCAGCCGGGCGACAGGATTCTCTCCGTGGATGGCTATGCCGTTCGCGGCTTCGAGGATTTCCAGCGCCTCGTTGCGACCGCTCCCCAGCGGCCCGTGACCATCGTGCTCGACCGCTCCGGCGCCGAAAAGACGATCGTGGCGACTCCTGAAGCCGCCGAAACCACCGATCGCTTCGGCAAGACGCACCGCATCGGACGGATCGGCGTCTCCAGGGATGTGGAAAACTCCGACGTCACCCTCTATCGGCCGGGGCCGGTCGAAGCGGTGGGCATGACCTTTGAGGAGATCCGCTTCATCGTGGATCGCACGGTGGCGTTCATCGGCGATTTCTTCGTGGGGCGCGGGGATCGCGAGCAACTCGGAGGCCCGGTCAAGGTTGCCCAGGTGTCGGGGGAGGTGGCTACGCTCGGCTTCGCCGCCTTCGTGAACCTGATCGCGATGATCTCGCTCAATATCGGAATCTTTAACCTTCTGCCGGTGCCCATGCTCGACGGCGGGCACCTTGTCTACTATCTCATCGAAGCCGTTCGGGGGCGCCCGCTCAGCCCCCGGGTACAGGAGGTCGGCTTCCGCATCGGCCTGGCCCTGGTGTTCACGCTCACCATCTTCACTTTGGTGAACGACCTGCTTTAACACCTTGGCAACCATTATTTCCGGGGTGTTGCATGGATGCACGGCCCCCAATGTTTTGGTAACCGAACTGGCGTTTGCGCCTTGCCCTTGGTTAAAAAAACAGTAAAACCGTTCAATGAGTAAGCGTGGGGCAGCTCGTCTGGGGCGATTCCATGCGTCTGGTCGCATGAGGCAATAAAAAACATGATTGATCCCACCAAGCTGATGCGCGGCGTGTTTGTGGCGCTGGCCTTGTTTGCTGCGGGCTCCCTGCCGGGAGTTGGCGGTTCGCTCGTCGGGATCCAGCAGGTCCAGGCACAATCGAAAGCTCCCCTGATTGCGTCGGTGCTCTTTGAGGGCAACAAGCGATTCTCCGATGCGCAGCTGTTGACCATGGTCGATACCGCCACCCGCGGTACCTATTCGGCCCAGGGCGTAGCTTCCGACGCCGAGAGCATCCGCATCGCCTACGACAAGGCGGGCTTCAACAATGTCGCCGTCACCCCCAAGGTGGAAAACGTCGAAGGTGGTCGCGTCCGCGTGACCTTCGTCGTCAATGAAGGCGATCGCGCGGGCATCGCTGCGATCAACTTCACAGGCAACAATTCGGTTAATGGCGGCACGCTCAAGGGCGTGATCTCCACCAAGGAAACCGGCCTGCTCAGCTGGCTGTTCCGCGATGACAGCTATGACGAACAGAAGCTGGCCGTCGATCGCGACCTGATCCGTCTCTACTACGCCAACCACGGCTACCCGGACACCCAGGTTACCTCGGTCGGCGAGTTCGATGCGGCCCGTAACGCCTACTTCATCAATTTCACGATCAACGAAGGCGACCGCTATTCGTTCGGCAATGTCGGCATCGAGACCAGCATTCCGGGCCTCAACACGGATTCGCTCAAGGGTACGGTCAAGACCTCCCAGGGCAGCCGCTATTCGTATGTCGATCTCCAGAAGACGGTCGAGCAGATGGCTCTGGATGCGACCGATCAGGGCTACTCCTTCGCCGACGTGCGTCCGCGTCTCGATCGCGACCCGACCGGCAAGACTTTCAACGTCACCTACCTCGTCGACGAAGGCCCGCGCGTCTATGTCGAGCGCGTCAACATCACCGGTAACCAGAAGACCCGCGATTTCGTGATCCGTCGCGAGCTGGCCTTCGCCGAAGGCGACCCCTTCAACCGTTCCGTGGTTCTGCGTGGCAAGCGTGACATCGAAGCGCTCGGCTTCTTCAAGACCGTTGATATCAGCACCGAGCCGGGCAGCGCTCCCGATAAGGTCGTGATCAACATCAACGTCGTCGAGCAGTCGACCGGTGAGTACGGCATCACTGCCGGTTACTCGACCAACGATGGTCTGCTGGGCGAAATCTCGGTGACCGAACGCAACTTCCTCGGTCGTGGTCAGTATGTCCGTGCCGCCATCGGCGCCACCGCCGGTCTCGGCGACGGCCAGAACGGGGGGCGCAGCTTCGACTTCTCGTTCACAGAGCCGCGTTTCATGGGCCTTAAGGTTTCGGCCGGCGTGGATGCCTATCACCGCGTGGTTGCTGAACCGACCAGCTCGACCTCGACCTACTACGGCTACACGGCCACCGGCGGCCAGCTCCGCTTCGGCGTGCCGATCACCCGTGACCTGTCGGCGTCGATCTTCACCGGCCTTGAGCACAAGGAATTTACGTCGGGTGCGGTGTCCGGTGGCCGTGGTGCCTCGCAAATCGTCACCGACGGCGAGGTCAAGAACAAGGCCTGGATCGGTTACACGCTCACCTACAACATCCTGGATGACCAGAAGCAGCCGACCAGCGGTCTGATCGCCACCTTCACCCAGCAATATGCTGGCTGGGATGTGAACTACGTGAAGTCCGAGGCTCGCGCCCGTTACTTCATCCCGCTGATGGAAGACAGTGGCATCGTCGGTAGCGTTCGCGGTACCGCCGGTATCATCAACAACCTCGACGGTGGCGAAGTGTCTGCGACCGAAGCCTTCCCGCTCGGTTCCAACCTGGTTCGTGGCTTCGAAGGCCGCGGCGTGGGTCCGCGCCTGACGACCGGCGAATTCCTGGGCGCCACGATGTACGCTGGCCTGTCGGCTGAAATCGAGTTCCCGCTGCCGGTCTTCCCGGAGACCTATGGCCTGCGCGGCGCCGTCTGGGCTGACGCTGCCTGGGTCGATGGCAACCCTGGCTCGAGCGGCACGGTCGATAACGACAGCATCGATCAGAAGTTCAAGAGCTCGGTTGGCGCCTCGCTCATCTGGAACTCGCCGTTCGGTCCGCTGCGTGGAGACTTCGCGTACGTCCTGAACAAGGCCACCAGCGATCGCACACAGGTGTTCTCGCTCACGCTCTCGACCTTGCTCTAAACGGCATAGCGTGAGAAACCATTCGAAGCCGCGGTGCGCCGCGGCTTCTTTTTTTCAAAGTTGATCCATGGTCGATACACGATTTCATGCGTCCTCAGGCCCAGCGACGCTCAGCCAACTTCTCGCTGCTGCGGGCCGCGCCGTCGAAGCTTCGGGCTCGACCGACCTGCTGATCACCGGAGCTGACGAACTCCACATCGCCGGCTCAGGTGACCTGGCCCTTGCGGCCCACAATGACTATGCCGACGACCTCAAGGGAACTCTGGCAGGCGCGGTCGTGGTGGCCCCTGCGTTGCGCGAACTGGTGCCGGCGACGGCCATTGCCCTGGTCAGCGACCACGCGCACGACGTCTTTGCGGATATGCTCGATTGGCTCTATCCGCATGATACGCGCTCCGTGCTCAAGGCCAGCCTCGAGCGCTCGCCCCCGGTCCTCGAGGAGAACGTGGTGATCGGGCAGAATGTCTCGATCGGCCCCAATGTCGAGATCGGCCGCAATACCGTGATCGGCGCCAATACCGTAATCGGGGCAGGGGTGACCATCGGACGCGACTGCGTGATCGCGTCCAACGTCAGTATCGACTGCGCCTATCTGGGCAACAAGGTGGTGATCCACCCTGGCGCGCGACTGGGCACCGAAGGGTTTGGCTGGCTCGGGCTTGCCCGTTCCAACCGCAAGGTGCCTCAGCTCGGCAGGGTCGTGATCCAGGACAATGTCGAGATTGGCGCCAACACCACGATCGACCGCGGCGCTTTGGGCGACACGGTGATTGGTGAAGGAACCAAGATCGATAATCTCGTCCAGATCGGACACAATTGCCGAATCGGGCGTTATTGTCTGATTGCGGCCATGAGCGGCCTCTCGGGTTCAACCATCGTGGAGGACGGTGTTCTGCTAGGCGGCGGGGTTGGCACGTCCGGCCACCTGACCATCGGAGCCGGTTCCATGGTGCATGGCAGGGCTGCGGTCACCAAGGACTGGCCGGCGGGCTCCAAGCTTGCAGGCGCTCCCGCGCAGGATATAAGGGACTTCTGGCGCGAAATCGCCGTCGTGCGGCGACTGACCAAAGGGGAGAAGCGTTGATGGATACCAGTGTCATGGAGAAGCCGGTGGAAAAGGCCGAACTCAAGAGTCTGGACATCGCCCGGATCCTCGAATCCCTCCCGCATCGCTATCCGTTCCTGATGATCGACCGGATCATCAACATGAACGGCGACGAAAGTGCAGTGGGCGTCAAGAACGTCACGTTCAACGAACCGATCTTCCAGGGGCACTTTCCGGGCAAGCCGATCTTCCCGGGCGTGCTTATCATTGAAGGCATGGCCCAGACCGCTGGCGCCACGGTGATTGCGCACGACGAGACCACGGGCGGCGGCAAGAGCATCGTGCTGCTGCTCACCATCGATAAGGCCAAGTTCCGCAAGCCGGCGGAGCCTGGAGACCGTATCGAATACCACATCCGCAAGATCCAGCGCCGCCGTACGGTCGGCCGTTACGAGGCCAAGGCCATCGTCGACGGTACGGTCATCGCCGAAGCCGAAATCGGCGCCATGATCGTCGGGGAATAGAAGTTGGCCGTACCAGTTCACCAGCCAGAAGGCACCACCGTCATCCACCCCACGGCCATCGTGAGCCCCAGCGCCAAGATCGGCGTGGGCGTCAAGATCGGCCCCTATTGCACCGTCGAGGATACGGTAACGCTCCACGACGGGGTGGAACTGGTTTCGCACGTTGCCGTGGCCGGGCACACGGACATCGGCGCCAATTCCATCATCTATCCCTTCGCCTCGATCGGTCATCCGCCCCAGGATCTCAAGTACAAGGGTGAGCCGAGCCGCCTCGTCATCGGCGAGCGCACGGTGATCCGCGAGAACACCACCATCAACCCGGGCACGGCTGGTGGCGGCATGGAAACGCGCATCGGCGATGACTGCCTGATCATGGCGAGCGCCCACGTGGCGCACGATTGCAAGATCGGCAACCACGTGATTATCGCCAACTACGTGGCGATCGCCGGCCATTGCGTGGTCGAGGATTTTGTCCGCTTCGGCGGCATTTGCGGCGTGCATCAGTTTGTTCGCATCGGCAAGCATGCGTTCATCGGGGCGCAGAGCATGGTCGATGCCGATGTCATTCCCTACGGCATGGCCGTCGGCAATCGCGCCAACCTGGCGGGGCTCAACCTTGTCGGCCTCAAGCGCTCGGGCTTCGAGCGCGAAGCCATCCACACCCTCCGCGCCGCCTACCGCATGATCTTTTCGAGCGAAGGTACGCTGCGCGAACGCGTCGATGATGCTGCCGAAATGTTCAAGGCTGCCCCGATGGTGCAGGACGTCGTCGATTTCATCGCCGCATCCGCCGACCGCCCGATCTGCCTGCCGCGCAACGGGCACCACGAAGAATAATGGGTAATCGCCTCACGGTCTTTGCCGGCACGGGCGATCTCGTGCCGCACGCCGTCGAGGCGGCCCAGAAGGCCGGCTACAAGGTACAGGTATTGGCTCTGACGCCGCGCCCGGACCTTTCGGGCGTCAAGGTCGTCAAGGCCGACCTCGCCAACCCGCTGGGCATCATCTGGTCGCTGAAAGTCTTTCGAACCAGTCACGTGGTGCTGGCGGGCGGAATCACGCTGTCGGACGGCCAGCGCGAAGGCCTGGCCAAGTTCGCCAACAGCAACTCCGAGCGGTCTGCCACGAGCGGCGGCGGCCGCTCGCTCGGCGATGCGGCGCTGACCGGGCTGGCGGCAGTCCTCAAGAAGATGGCGGGAGCGGAACTGGTCGGTGTGCACGAGATTGCGCCGGACCTGCTTGCCCAGGAAGGTGTCATCGTGGGGTCGCCGCTGCCCGGCGAACACGCGGAGTCGGCGGGGTTCGCCCTGGCGATGGCTCGTGAGATCGGCCGTCTCGATATTGGCCAGGCCGTGGTGGTCGCGGGCCATCATGTCGTTTCGGCCGAAGATATCGGCGGAACCGATGGCCTGCTCGCGCGTGTCGGGGATTATCATGCCCGTGGAATTGCGGGAGACGGCGCGGCGCCGCTGATCCTCGCCAAGGCGGTCAAGCCCCAGCAGCCGTTGTTCGCCGATCTCCCTGCAATTGGCCCCGATACCGTTACCAACGCCAAGGCGGCTGGTGTGTCGGTCATCGCGGTAGAGGCCGGAAAGAGCATCATCATCGAGCGCGAAAAGGTGATTGACCTAGCGCGGCGCGAGAACATCACGATCGTCGGTTTGACGATCGATGGCTGACCCTCTCAAGCTTTTCATTCTGGCCGGCGAACCCTCGGGGGATCGCATTGCGGCGGACCTTGTCGAACGCCTGCAGCAACGCATGGGGGTTGACCTGGTAGGGGTCGGTGGCCAGGAACTGGCAGGCAGGGGCCTGGTCTCGCTCTATCCGATGAGCGACCTGGCGGTGATGGGCATTCGTGACGTCGTGATGCGCTTGCCGTTGTTGTTCTGGCGGATCGCCCAGACAGCCCGCGCAATCAGGGCTGCAGACCCAGACATCGTGGTCCTGGTGGACGCCCAGGAATTTTCCGAGCGTGTGGCCAAGCGTCTGCGTAAGGCCGGCTGGCGCAAGCCGATCATACTTTATGTGGCGCCGTCCGTGTGGGCTCGCCACCCCGAGCGCGCAGCGCGGATCAAGCCGCTGTTCGATGAGGTGCTGGCCGTGCTGCCATTCGAGCCGGCGGCGATGCGTCGATTGGGAGGGCCGCCGACCTCCTACGTGGGCCATCCGGCCCTGCGAGAGGCGGGCACATACGCGGGTGGCCACAAGGTCGCGCTGCTACCTGGAAGCCGGAAGAGCGAATTGCGGCGCCACATGCCGCTGCTGCGCAGCGTCGCCGAGATGCTCGCGGGAAAATACGGTGTCGAGGAATTCTTCATTCCCACGTTGCCCACCCACGAGGCACGGTTACGCATGGAGGTGGCCCAATGGTCCGTGCCGGTGCGGATCGTTGCCGATCGGGCCGAGCGCCGTGAGCTCTATGAGCAATCGATGTTCGCCATCTGCACGTCAGGCACAGCTACGCTCGAGATCGCGCTCGCGGGCGTTCCGATGATTATTCCTTACGTGATGGAAGGCGCTCAGGCGGCTTTCTATGAACGGGCCGGGCGGCCCAATGTCGGGCTGCCCAACATCATTCTCGATGCGAGCGTGGCGCCGGAGCTGATCCTGCCGGCCGTGCTGCCTTCGCCTGTACTGGCAGCGGCAGAGGCCATCCTAAGGGACGAGGACAAGCAGAAAGCCCAACGCGAAGCCTATTCGGTGCTGCGCCGTATGATGGAAGAGGGACTGCCCGACGCGCAGCGGGAAGACCCCGCCGATCGGGTGCTGGCGCACCTCAAGTCGCGCTGACGCCGGTCAGCCAGAGTCCAAATATCAGGAAATCGTATCGACGGCGTCGAGAGCTTGATGCTCCATCGACTTCGTCAGCAGTGCAGCTAACCCAGCGGGAGCTTCCTGCGCTTAGTTCCCTCCCAAGTAAGGGAGGGAACAAGGTGATCGGGACTCACGTCCGTAGGGACTTATTCGCGCTCGATGAGCGGCTCGTAGTCGCGCGTGACGGCTCCGTCGTAGAGCTGGCGCGGACGGCCGATCTTCTTCTGCGGATCGGCAATCATTTCCTTCCACTGGGCGATCCAGCCAACGGTGCGGCTGAGCGCGAAGATGGCCGTGAACATGGAGGTCGGGAAGCCGATGGCGTCCAGGATGATGCCCGAATAGAAGTCGACGTTCGGGTAGAGCTTGCGCTCGATGAAGTAAGGATCGGAAAGCGCGATCTTTTCCAGTTCCTGGGCGACCTGGAGCGTCGGGTTGTTCTCGACGCCCATGAGCGCGAGCACTTCCTTGGCCGTCTCCTGCATCACCTTGGCGCGCGGATCGTAGTTCTTGTAGACGCGATGGCCGAAGCCCATCAGGCGCACGCCGCTGTTCTTGTCCTTCGCCTTGGCGATGAACTCGGGGATGCGGTCCACAGTGCCGATCTCGCGCAGCATGTTGAGCGCAGCTTCGTTGGCGCCGCCATGGGCAGGGCCCCAGAGGCAGGCAACGCCGGCGGCGATACAGGCGAAGGGATTGGCGTCGGACGAGCCGGCCAGGCGCACCGTGGAGGTCGAGGCGTTCTGCTCGTGGTCGGCATGGAGCGTGAAGATGAGATCCATGGCCCGGGCGATGACCGGGTTGACCACATATTCCTCGGCGGGCACCGAGAAGCACATGCGCAGGAAGTTCGACGAATAGTCGAGATCGTTACGCGGATAGACGAAGGGCTGGCCAACCGAATACTTGTAGGCCATAGCCACGATCGTCGGGATCTTGGCGATCATGCGGATCGAGGCGATCTCGCGCTGGTCCGCGTCGCTGATGTCGATCGAGTCGTGATAGAAGGCAGCCATGGCGCCGACAACGCCACACACGATTGCCATCGGGTGCGCGTCGCGACGGAAGCCGCGGTAGAAATAGTGGATCTGCTCGTGGACCATCGTGTGACGGGTCACGCGATCCTTGAAATCGTTGAGCTGCCAGGCATTCGGAAGCTCGCCGTAGAGCAGCAGGTAGCAGACTTCGAGATAGTTGCTCTTGTCGGCCAGCTGCTCGATCGGGTAGCCGCGATACATCAGCTCACCCTTGTCGCCGTCGATATAGGTGATCGAAGAATCGCAGGCTGCCGTTGAGGTGAAACCCGGGTCATAAGTGAACATGCCCGTCTTGGCGTAGAGCGATCGGATATCGATCACGTCCGGCCCGACGGTGCCGTGCAGCACCGGAAACTCGTAGGTTTGGTCACCCACAACGAGTTTTGCGACTTCCTCAGCCATATTGCTCTCCTTGGCGATCCCACCCGGCCGAGGGGCCGGCCAGATGAGGCAGGTATGCTGACACTTTCAGCGGGGTTCGGAGTATCCGATTTACCCCACCCATGCAACAAATCGTCGCGGCCCTGCGCCTGAAGATCAGGCGAGCGCCACCTGGTCGGCGAGGCGATCAAGCGTCTCCTGCTTGCCGATCAAAACCATGACTTCGAAGATGCCGGGCGACACCGTACGGCCGGTGAGCGCCGCGCGCAGGGGCTGCGCGACCTTGCCCAGCTTGAGGCCGCGTGCCTCGGCAAAAGCGCGCGCGGCGCCATCGATCGCTTCGACAGACCAATCGTTGAGACCACGCAGGACCTCGGCGAACGCACCGATCATGTCACGCGAGTCGGTCGTGAGTTGGCCGGCCGCGGACGCATCGATCGGCAGCGGACGCTGCGCATAGATGAACTGGGCGAGATCGATGAGCTCGAGCACGGTCTTGGCACGGGGCTGCAACTCCGGGAGGGCAGCCAGCACTGTGTCCTTGTTCTGCGACAGGCCGACGACATCGGCGTTGCGTGCAACTTCCTCGGCGGTCGCCAGCATCACCTCGTAGAGGCGGGTCGGCTCGGCTTCGCGGATGTAGTGGCCGTTGATGTTCTCGAGCTTGACGAAGTCGAAGCGCGCGGCGCCCTTGTTCAGCGAATCCAAAGAGAACCAATCCACCATCTGGTCGGTGGTGAAGATCTCGTCGTCCCCATGCGACCAGCCGAGCCGCGCCAGGTAGTTGCGCATGGCCTCGGGCAGGTAACCCATCTGCCGGTAGGCTTCCACGCCCAGCGCACCATGGCGCTTGGAGAGCTTGGCACCATCGGGGCCATGGATCAGGGGGATGTGGGCCATGTCAGGCACTTCCCAACCCATACCGTTATAAATCACGATCTGGCGGGCCGCGTTGGTGAGGTGATCGTCGCCGCGGATGATGTGCGTGACGCCCATGTCATGGTCGTCCACGACCACCGCGAGCATGTAGGTCGGCGTGCCGTCCGAACGCAGGATGATGAAATCGTCAAGGTTCTCCGCCTTGAAGACGACCTTACCCTGCACGTGGTCCTGTACCACGATTTCTCCGGAGAGCGGCGCCTTGATGCGGATGACCGGAGCCACCCCGACAGGGGCCTCTGACGGGTCGCGATCACGCCAATAACCGTTGTAGCGCGGGGGCTTGCCTGCGGCGCGAGCCTCCTCGCGCATCTGGTTCAATTCCTCCGGCGAGCAGTAGCACTTGTAAGCCATGCCGCGTTCGAGAAGCTCGTGGGCGACCTCGGCATGGCGCGCGGCGCGGCCGAACTGCAGGATGGGATCGCCATCCCAATCCAGGCCCAGCCAGCGCAGCCCGTCATAGATCGCCTCGATAGCCGCATCGGTCGAGCGCTCGCGATCGGTATCCTCGATACGCAGCAGCATCTTGCCGCCCGTATGTCGTGAAAAAGCCCAATTGAACAAAGCCGTCCGAGCGCCACCAATATGCAGATAACCGGTGGGCGAAGGAGCGAAACGGGTGATGACGGGCTTTGACATGGCTCGCGACGGGAAAGGAGAAACAACCGGCCCCGTGTGTATCACAGGACCGGCTCAGCGCAAGGGCAGGCTCGCCCGATGAGCCAGACCACCGAAATCGAGATCGAACTGCGCGGTACCGGCCCGCCTGAGGGCAGGGCACGGCAGACGCCTACGCCAGCGCCGCCGGCCATCCTGCCGAAGCGGGACGTGAGGCACGGCCTGCGGGCCGCCATCGGCCAAGCGCTCGAGGAGCGGCGCCTTTTCGTGCTGCTGCCATTCTGCGTGATCGCCGGGCTCATCGCCTCGCTGGAAGTGTCTTCGGCCCCTCAACCCTGGGTGTTGATTGCGGACGGCGTCGCCCTCACGCTGATACTAGCGGCCTCGACGCAGGCATTGACCACCTTGCGGCTGGCCACAGTGGCCACGGCGTTCTGGCTGGGTTTTTCGCTGCTGGCGATCCATGGGGCGCTTTTCGGAACCCCCATGCTCTCGCAACCCGCCTACGGCACCTTCCAGGCGCGGGTCGACGAAATCATCTCCAAGACCGGCAGCCAGCAACGGATCGTAGTGTCCGACATAAGGCCAGTGGCCGAGACCAGGGGCATCGAGGTGCGTCGCGCGCGCGTATTCGTCCGCGCCGGACCCGACCTGGAGCCAGGCGATATCATCGAGACGAGGTTCCGTTTCTATTCCGTTCCGGGCCCGGCCGTCCCGGGAGCTTTCGACGCCCAGTTCCACTCCTATTTCGACGGAATCGGCGCCTACGCCACCACAAATGCGCCGCCCGTGATCGTCAGCGAGGGCGACGCCGGCCAGCCCGACCGCGTGATCGAAACGCTGCGAGGCGGCATCTCGGCGCGGCTCGACGCGGTGCTGGCGGAGCCTGCGGCGGGCATTGCGCGAGCGGTGATCAATGGCGACCAGAGTGCGGTGACCGAAGAGGCGCGAGAGATCATGGCCACGGCTGGCCTCGCGCACGTCCTTTCCATTTCCGGCCTGCATTTAACGCTGGTGGCCGGCGGGGTCTATTTCGCGCTGCGCCTGCTGCTGGCGGCGCTCGGCGGCGGCGCGGGACGTTTCTCGGCCAAACGCCTCGCGGCCATCGGCGGGATGATTTCCGCGCTCCTCTACTTTTCGATCTCTGGCGGCAACGTGGCGGCGATGCGTTCTACAATCATGATCCTCCTGGTGTTCGGGGCGATCCTCGCGGGACGCCGGGCGCTCACCATGCGAAACGTCGCCATCGCCGGGTTTCTCGTGATCGTCACCGACCCCGCCAGCGTATTCCGCCCCAGCTTCCAGCTCTCCTTTGCCGCCGTGGTCGCGCTGGTGGGAACCTATGAATCCTACCGGCCACGGATGGATCGGGAGCGATCCACGGTGCGCAAACTCGCCTCCTACTTCCTCGGTATTGCCGTAACGAGCCTGGTGGCTGGGGCGGCGACGGTGCTGTTCTCGATCTATCATTTCCAGCAGACGTCCCCGCTGGGTGTCGTGGGCAACCTGATCTCGCTTCCCCTGGTCGGCTTCGTGATGATGCCTGCAGCGCTCCTCGGCGTTCTAGCCATGCCGCTGGGGCTAGAGTGGTTGCCCATAACCATCATGGGCTGGTCCATCGACTGGATGCTTCAATGCGCAGCCGTGATCGCTTCATACAGCCGCCACGTCAGTGCCAGCCCGTTGCTGACGCCGGTTTCGCTTGTGATCGGTCTTGTCGCGCTCGCCTGGTTCGCGTTTCTAAACAGCCCCTGGCGCTTCTTGGGACCGGCGGCGGCGCTCCTTGCCGTATCACTTCTGACGCTCGACAAACCGCCCGATGTGTTGGTCGCAGATACAACGCAGGCCGTCGCCGTCCGCCAGGAAGGCGGCATGGGCCTCGCCTCAGGCAAGGCCAATTCCTTCGCCGTCGAAATCTGGCAGGAGACGTACTCGGAGCCGATTGAGAAGCTGACCGATGGACTTTTGTGCGACGCTCTCGGCTGCATCGCTCACGGGAAGGGCGGTTTCACGGTGGCTGTTGTACGTGATCAGGCCGCCTTCGGCGAAGATTGCCGCGCGGCAGACCTGGTTGTGACCCGCCTGACGGCGCCACGCTATTGCAGGGCCGCAACCACGGTTATCGACGCAACCGACCTGCGTCGGGGCGGCGTTCAATGGTTGCGCTGGCTGGGCGGAAGCTTCGAGATACGCCCGGCCATCACCGGGCTCAATCGCCCCTGGAGAGTCGCGCCACCGTGACCCCGGCCGCGGGGATGGTCTCGGACCCCACGACATAGTCCGCCTCATCGTCGGCCTTAACGAGCGTAGCGGGACCTGTGCCATAGTTGAAATAGACCCGGAACCCGTCGCGGACCCGGCAACGAACGCCGGCGGGCAGGTTGAGGGTGGGCAGGTTTGCTTCGTCCAGCATGCGGTCGATGACCCGCTGCATGAGCGAGCGGTCGCCGCTGGCGGCAAGATAGAACAGGCGGCCCTGAGAGACGAGCACGGGAAAGCCCTCCTCGTCCTCGAACTCAACTTCAGCGCGCGTTTCCAGCCGCTCACGCCAATGCCTCACCGCGCCGCCTCCGCGCACCGACACCTCGATCGCCGGATTGGTGCTATCCACGCGCACGACCTTGGCGTCGAGCATGTTGCGGGGGAGGTCGGGAGCCAGGCCCGACGGTATGGTGAAATTGCCAGTCTTCGAGCCCGTGCGCGGGCCAATCAGGAGATGTCCCTCGTAGTTGGCGAGGGCCGTGCGCAACTGGTCGCTCCAGGCGAAAAGCGCCGGGATGATGACGAGGTCGTAACCGGCAAAGCTGTCAGTCTGGGCCGAGAGAATGTCGACATCGACGCCACGCTTGCGCAGCGGCCCATACGCGGCCTTGACGTGGGCGTGGTGAGAAAAGCCCTTGGCCTGCGGCTGGACTGACCAGGCCCATTCGCTCTCATAGTCGTAGACGATGGCGACACGCGCCTTGCGCGCCTCGCCGCCGATGCCGGTGCTCTTGAGTTCCTGAGCGACCTGCAGCGCTTCGTTGTAGGCCGGCGCCGGTTCGCTGTCGGGCCGGAGCAGGCCGGCATGCATCTGCTCCTGGGCGGAATGATATTGGCGCCAGCGGAAATAGGACACCACCTCAGCCCCATGCGCGAAGGCCTCCCAGGCCCACAGGCGCGCCATGCCGGGCAGGGGGTCGGGATTGTAGCTCGCCCAGTTCACCGGCCCGGGTTGCTGCTCCATGATCCACCAGCGCCCGCGCCCGACGGAGCGATAGATATCGTGCTGGAGCCCCTGGGCATCAGGTTCGCCCTGGCGCAGGAACTGTGCCTTGACCTCAGGGCTCTCGTCGCTGACGTCCAGATGCCCGATCGGGTAGGAGTCCCAACTCGCCACATCGATGGTCTTGGCCAACTCATAGTGGTCGAAATCGGTGAACCGACCCATGAAATTGTGGATCACGGGAAGGTCCGGCCGGGCAGCCTTGAGCAGGTCATACTGGACCTTGTTGAAGGCGGCGACCTGGTCGGAAGAATAGCGCCGGAAGTCGAGCGACGCGTTCGGGTTGGGCTCGGTGACGGTCAGCAGGGGCAGGTCGATCTGGTCGAAGTCGTTGTATTCCATCGACCAGAAGATATTACCCCAGGCTTCGTTCAGCGCCTCGACGGTGCCGTAGCGCTGCCGAAGCCAGGTGCGGAAACCCTGTCGCGCCGCTTCCGAATAGGAAAGCGTGGTGCTGTGGCACCCGTATTCGTTGTCCGTCTGCCAGCCGCCCAGCGCCGGGTGCTGGCCGACATGGTCGATCAGCAGTTGGGTGATGCGCGCGCATTCCTGCCGGTAGCCCTCGTGGGAGAAGCAGTAGTGGCGGCGCGAGCCGAAATTGCGTGGACGTCCGTTCTCGTCGACCGCAACCATATCGGGATGCTTGTCCATCATCCAGCGCGGCGGGGTAGCAGTTGGCGTGCCGACGATGACCTTGAGTCCGTGCCGGCCCAGCACATCCATTGAGCGCACCATCCAGGAAAAATCGAGTTCTCCCGGCCGCGGCTCGAGCTTGGACCAGGCGAACTCGCCGATGCGGACGAAGCCGATGCCGACTTCCGCCATGCGGGCGGCGTCACTCTCCCACCGCTCTTCAGGCCAATGTTCGGGGTAGTAGCAGACGCCGAGGGTGGGAGCGGTCATCGCACAGAGCTTTCAGAGCTTGATCAGGGGTTCAGGCAGGCCGGGAACATCGACGTCGAGCGCAAAGATGCCGCCGGCATGGACATCTGCCGCCAGTTCTTCGGCCGACATATGTTCTCGGGCCGTAGTGATGTAGAGGGTCTTGAGGTCCGGACCGCCAAAGGCGGGGCACGTGACGCGGCTGGTGGGAACCTCGACGATCCGGTCGATCGATCCGTCGGGCGCGTGGCGGACCACGCAATGCCCTTCCCAGCGTGCGTTCCAGAGGTAGCCTTCCGAATCCACGACGGAGCCATCGGGGAAGCCGCGATCGACCTCGGCAAACAGCGACCATTCGCCGATCGGCCCACCGGTCGCCGGATCGATGGAGCGCTTAAGAATGCGCTTTGTCGGCGTATCGGTGAAATAGGCGGTGCGCCCATCGGGGGAGAAGCAGATCGAGTTCGGGATCGTGATGCGATCGAAAAGCAGTTCGACCTGGCCGTCGCGATACTGATAGACCGCGCCCATCTCCGGACCGTCGTCGCCCTTGCGGCTCATCGTCCCGATCCAGAAGCCGCCGGCGGGGTGGACGCGGCTGTCATTGGGACGGTTGCCGACCTTGTCGGCCTCAAGCGAAGCGATGAAGCGCTTGGTGCCAAGATCGAGATCGAGCTCGACAAGGGCTCCCGCCGTTGCGACCGCGAGACGGTTCGCATCAATCATCGCGGCGGCCGTGGCGCGGTCATCGAACGTGAAGCGCTCGAGGATTTCTCCGCTCGCATCGGCGCTCAGAAGCGTGTTGTTGAGGATGTCGAACCAGTAGAGCCGGTCGTTGAACCGGTTCCAGAACGGCCCCTCGCCAAGCTCGCACCGGCAATCGATGAAGAGTTCGGCCTTGTCCTTGCTCATTGCGCCTTGCTCCGGTCATAGGCAGCAACGGCTTCGCGCGCCTTCTCGCCCACTTCGGCGGCGGCGCGGCCGGGTTTGTAGAGGAAGGTGCCCAGGCCGAAGCCGGTGCAACCCACGGCAAAGAACTCGCCGAAATTGTCGGGGTTCGCCCCTCCGACTGCGTAGACAGGCATGGTCGACGGCAGCACCGCCTTGATTGCCTTTATGCCCTTGGCCCCGAGCACTTCGGCCGGGAAGAACTTGAGCCCGGTGGCGCCAGCGCGAATGGCCTTGAAGGCTTCGGTCGGGGTGAAGACGCCGGGATAGGATTTGAGCGTGAGCCGGACGGTTTCCTCGATCACCTTGCGGTTGGCGTCGGGGGAAACGATGAACGTACCTCCGACCTCGGCAACTGCCTGGACATCACGCCGGGAAAGCACGGTGCCGGCCCCGATCATGGCATCATGCTGGAACGCATCGACGGCCAGCTCGATGCTGCGCACGGCGTCGGGCGAATTGAGGGGCACCTCGATCATAGTGATCCCGGCTTCGATCAGCGCCCGGCAGACATCCACGCTCTCGTTGGGCGTGATGCCGCGCAGAATGGCGATGATTTCCCTGCGTTCAGTCATGCTAGAGCCTTTCTGGCAGTCTTTAGTCCGGCAATGGTGGCGTCGGTGGCATCAACGACCCGGCCGGCGATGCCGATCCGGGAAAGTGCCCTGGCATAGAGGGCGCAGAGACCCGTGCTGCCGATAAGCGGCACTTCAGCTCCGGCGATCCAGTCTCGCTGGCCTCCGATTTCCGCTCCGATGAGAAGGCCCGAAAGGAAGCCTGCGCACCAGTCGGGCCCGCGCCCGGAAAGCAGGGAGCCCGCCCGGACCTTGAAGAGCGTCGCTGTGAGGCGCTCGGGGGCATCAAGACCCATCGAAAGACCCGCATCGAAACCCTCGTCGCGCCCGGGACCGTCAAGCTCCCCCTGCAGGGAGTGGCGCAGCACCGAATGCGTCTTTAGTACTTCGAAGAGTTCGCCGGTCATCACGGTCGTGAAACGCTCGACGCGGGTGCCGCTGAGCGTGGCCCATTTCGAATGCGTCCCCGGCATGATGACCAGGCCGGAAAATCCAGGAACGAGCGCCGAGAGTCCGAGCAGCTGGGTTTCTTCCCCGCGCATCACGTCCTCGGCGCCGGGTGCCTTGAGGCAGACTCCGGGAAGGATGCGTGGTTGGAGGGCACTGTCGGACATTTCAGGGCGGACGGCGCTGAAGATCAGGCCAGCCAGGTCGGCCGGAGCGTCGAGGTAAGGAGCCTCGATCCAGCCCTGGCGGGCGCCAGCCATTCCGCAGATCACGACATCGCCGCTGCTCGGATCGACGCCTTCGAGAAGCCCTGCCAGCACGCCCGGATAATCCTCGCGGCCCAGCTTGCCCATGCCCCGGTCCGAACTGCGCGAAAACGTGACGTTGCCGTCACTGGCAATACCCCAGGCCCGCAGGTTGGAGGTTCCCCAATCCACCGCGATCCACTCGGCCACGTCCATACCCAAGTCAATTCCTCCCTGGCGCCGTGCCAGGGTTGCAGGCGCGCGGGCCGTACCTAACCCGATCACTGCGGCGACTTCCAGCCCAGTGTTTGAAACCGTACAAAACTTTCCATTTGCCGGAGTGTTTTCCCGCACACTTTCCCGGACGATGTTCTATAACGAGCCTCGCATTGATATACGTGCCGCAAGGCGCGGGCGGAGGAACTTTACGATGACGGGGAACAACGGCGCGAACGGTGCCGGCAACAAGCTGCGTTCGCGCGCCTGGTTTGACAATCCGGACAACCCGGACATGACCGCGCTCTACCTGGAGCGCTATCTCAATTTCGGCATCTCGCGCGAAGAGCTGCAATCGGGCAAACCCATCATCGGCATTGCCCAGACCGGTTCGGACCTGTCGCCCTGCAACCGCCACCACATCGTTCTGGCCGAGCGCGTGCGCGAGGGCATCCGCGAAGCGGGCGGCATCGCCATCGAATTTCCGGTGCATCCAATCCAGGAAACCGGCAAGCGACCGACCGCAGGGCTCGACCGCAACCTCGCCTATCTCGGCCTCGTCGAAGTGCTCTACGGCTATCCGCTCGATGGCGTCGTGCTGACGATCGGCTGCGACAAGACCACGCCGGCCATGCTCATGGGCGCGGCAACGGTCAACATTCCGGCGATCGCTCTTTCGGTCGGCCCCATGCTCAACGGCTACTTCCGTGGGGAGCGAACGGGCTCGGGCACCATCGTCTGGAAGGCCCGCCAGATGATGGCGAAGGGCGAGATCGACTATAAGCAGTTCATCGACCTGGTGGCTTCGTCGGCGCCCTCGACCGGCTATTGCAACACCATGGGCACCGCGACCACGATGAATTCGCTGGCCGAGGCCTTGGGCATGCAGCTGCCGGGTTCCGCCGCCATCCCCGCACCGTATCGCGACCGCCAGGAAATGGCCTATCGCACCGGCAAGCGCATCGTCGAGATGGTGCACGAAGACCTCAAGCCCTCCGATATCCTGACGCGCGACAACTTCCACAACGCGATCGTGGTCAACTCGGCCATTGGTGGGTCGACCAACGCGCCGATCCACATCAACGCCATCGCGCGTCACATCGGTGTCGAACTCGATATCTCCGATTGGCAGAAGGAAGGCCATCAGGTGCCGCTGCTGGTGAACCTGCAGCCGGCCGGTGAATATCTTGGCGAAGACTACTATCATGCCGGCGGCGTGCCGGCAGTGGTCAACGAGTTGATGGGGCAGGGCCTCATCGCGGAAAACGCACCGACCGTGAACGGCAAGAGCATCGGCGAGAACTGCCGCGACACGCCGATCCAGGATGACAAGGTCATCCGCAAGTTCGACAATCCGCTCAAGGCGGAGGCTGGCTTCCTGGTTCTCGGTGGCAATCTCTTCGACAACGCCATCATGAAGACCAGCGTCATCAGCCAGGAATTCCGCGATCGTTACCTGAACAACCCAGCCAGCCCCAATGCTTTCGAGGGCAGGGCTGTAGTCTTCGACGGTCCGGAGGACTACCACCACCGCATCGACGATCCGGCACTGGCAATCGATGAGTTCACGCTGCTCTTCATGCGCGGCGCCGGCCCCATCGGCTATCCGGGTGCTGCCGAAGTCGTCAACATGCGGCCGCCTGCGTACCTCATCAAGCAGGGCGTGACTTCGCTTCCCTGCATTGGCGACGGGCGCCAGTCAGGTACTTCGGGCTCGCCCTCGATCCTCAACGCTTCTCCGGAAGCGGCTGCGGGCGGCAACCTCGCCATCCTGCGCACCGGGGACCGCGTGCGGATCGATCTCAACACCGGCGCTGCCAATATCCTCATCTCCGACGAGGAAATCGCTCAGCGTCGCCAGGAACTGGCAGCCAATGGCGGCTACCAGTATCCCAAGAACCAGACGCCCTGGCAGGAGATTCAGCGCGGCATCGTCGACCAGCTCGGCAGCGGCGCCGTTCTCCGTCCCGCCGTCAACTACCAGCGCCTGGCCCAGACCGCCGGGCTGCCCCGCGACAACCACTGACGCCGGCACAAAACAGCGCCGCCGCCGGATCTCCCCGGCGGCGGCGTTTCAATTTCGGAGCGGAACGCTCAGTACTTGCGCAGCAGGCCGACCAGCCGACCCTGTACCTTCACTCGGTCGGGGCCGAAGATGCGGGTTTCGTAAGCCGGGTTGGCGGCCTCGAGAGCGACCGAATTACCCTTGCGGCGCAGGCGCTTGAGAGTAGCCTCTTCATCATCGACGAGAGCCACGACGATCTCGCCGGTTCCGGCTGAGTCCTGCTTCTTGATCAGTACGGTGTCGCCGTCGAAGATGCCGGCCTCGATCATGGAATCGCCGCGCACTTCGAGCGCATAGTGCTCACCCGGCCCGAGCATCTCGGGCGGCACGGCAATGGTGTGGCTATGGGTCTGGATGGCCTCGATCGGGGTGCCGGCTGCGATACGTCCCATCACCGGCACTGCAACAGGCCGGCCACTTTCGGCGACCGACACCAGTTCCGTCCGAGGCGGGGGCGCTGAAACCTTGCCAAGGTTGCCCTCGATGACATTGGGCTCGAACCGCGCCTTGCGCCCGCCAAGCGACGGGTTCATCGAATCCGGAAGCTTGATGACTTCGAGCGCTCGCGCCCGGTTGGGCAGGCGGCGAATGAAACCACGCTCCTCAAGCGCCGTGATCAGGCGATGGATACCGGACTTGGACGCCAGGTCGAGCGCATCCTTCATCTCGTCGAACGAGGGCGGGATGCCGGTTTCCTTCATCCGTTCGTGGATGAACATGAGCAGTTCGTGTTGCTTGCGCGTCAGCATCGGCGGCCCCAACAGAATCAGAACAAAGACTGAACTTGTTATATGTGTTCCAGTTATGTTCTGCAACAAAACGGTGAAGAAGCCGTTATCGCACCCCTTCATGTGCCGCCGAAACGCTTGACGGGACCGGGAATTTGGGTCGATCTCTGGCCGGAAGCCGCCCCTGACGGGCGATTTCGAGTGTGCGGAGCGTCAAGTGCAACCAGTATCCGTGAGCCGCGTGTTTGCGGCGCGCCTACCACGACTAGGCATGGCGCTACTTTTCGCGAGCATGCTCGGAGCTTGTAGTTCGGAGCCTTCGGCGCCCTCGATCGCAATATTTGGCTCGTTCTTTCCAGCCTGGATCATCTGCGCGGTTCTTGGTGTGGTCTTCGCCGTCATCGCGCGGCAATTGCTGATCATTCTCGATATCGACGGGTATCTTCCACTGCCATTGCTGGTCTATCTGTGTATGGCGATTGGTGGGGGTACCGGCTTCTGGTTCCTCTGGTTCGGCGGAATTCCGCAATGAACGGCGGGCATGTCATCAAGAGGCTGATTGGCCTCGTCATTGCCGTGGTCAGTTTCGTAGCGGCGGTCGTGGGCATCTATTTCTCGCTCAACGAGATCAACAGCTCGCCGCGAACCGACGTCGCCGAGATCTCGGCACCCACAATCCACGTTTCGCCCACGGTTCCCGGTCGCATCGTTTCGATCGCCGTCCAGAACAATGCGAGCGTCAAAAAGGGCGACGTGCTCTTCCAGATCGATCCGCAGCCCTATCAGCTTCGCCTCGACCAGGCGCAGGCCGAGCTGCGTGCCGCCCAGTCCGAGGTCGAGCAGGGCGGGCGCAATATTGCTACGGCCCAAAGCAACGCCGATGTCGCCGCCAAACAGATCGAACGCGCGCGCTTCAATGCCGAACTCGCCCGGCAGACCCTGGAGCGCCTAGAGCCGCTCCTGCCAAAGGGATACGTGACGGCCCAGCAGGTGGACCAGGCGCGAACCGCCTATAGCGACGCACAGGTCAGTCTTGACCAGGCGCTCCAGCAGTCGCAGGGCGCGACACAGGTCATCGGCACGCTCGATACCCGCAAGGCCCAGGTCGACGTGGCCGAGGCGACGGTGGCCCTTGCGCAGCGCGATCTCGACAACACGACCGTGCGCGCGCCGTTCGACGGGAAGGTGACGGGGCTCGAGATGGCATCCGGCGAGTATGTGATAACGGCCCAGTCCATCTTCACGCTGATCGACACTTCCGGTTGGGAGGCGGTGGCCTTCTTCCGCGAAACCGAACTCGACGCCATCCGTCTCGGCAGCCGGGCCGATGTCTTCGTGATGGCGGACCGATCGCGGCGCATCCAGGGAGAGGTCGAAAGCATCGGTTGGGGTGTGCGGTCGGAGGAATCGGCCAATATCCTCGGGCTGCCGATCGTTTCCAGTTCCCTCAACTGGGTGAAGGTGGCCAAGCGTTTCCCGGTCTACGTCAAGCTCCACGATCCGCCGGCGGACCTGATGCGCATCGGCTCGACCGCCATCGTCATCGTCGGCCAGCCCCCGAGCGAAACCGATGCTGTATCGACCGCCCACTAGACCGAGCTTCGCCAGGATCGTCTGGGACGAACTGCAGCCCTATCCGGGGCGGCTCGACCTTTCGATACGGATGGCGGTGCTTTGCGTGCTGGTTACGGTGGTGGCCATGGCCAACCACGTGCCCGAGGCCGCGCTCTCGTGCTACCTCATCTTTTTCGCATCAAAGGACAACTCGGGGTCAGGCATCCTGATCGGTCTCGGCCTGATCGTGGCGGCTTCCGTCGGCATATTGCTGGGGGTGTTGTTCCTGATGATCTCGGCGGATTCGCCGTTCCTCAGGCTCGCGTTCATTGCGGCCTTCACCTTCGGCGGCATGTACTTCTCCCAGGCCAGCCGGCTTGGGTCGATGGCGGGCACCGTGGGCTTCGTCTTTGCCTTCGTGATGACGCTTTACGACATCATCCCCGTAGCCGAACTCCTCACCCGGGCGCTCACCTGGATGTGGGTAGTCGTCTTCTTCCCGATGTTCTTTCTGGTGTTGCTGAACGTGGTCGCCCCGAGGAGCCCGGCTCGCCTGTTGCGAGCCACCCTCGCAGACCGGCTCGACGCGGCCGCGGCTTTGCTTCGAAACACTCCCAACGCGGTTCCTACCGCCCACGCCCTCCTTGGCGATGGCAACGCAAAGGCCTCCACCTACCAGCGCATGGCGCGGCTGCTGTCGCTGACCAGCAAGGAGGAGAGCTACCGGGAGGGCGAATTGATCGATCTCTCCTACCGCGCCCTGGCCGTGGCTTTGGCGCGAAGCCAGGAAGGCGCGGCCCCCGATCCCGTGCTCGCGGACGAGCTCGGTCGCTACGCGGTCGTTGTACGCGACCGCGAGTTGCTCACGATCGTTCCGCGAGCAGGAGCCGCGACGTCGGGCATGGAGGCGATCGTCGGGCGGCTGGCAGCAACCCTCTGGCAGGGCTACGCGCCGCCGCCCCCCTCCAAGGCGCCCGCGGAGCCGCTGCTGGCGCCGGACGCGTTCCACAACCCGCGCTACACCCAGTTCGCCCTGAAGACCCTGCTGGCGGTGATGATCTGCTACATCACCTATACCGCGCTGGACTGGTTCGAGATCCATACGGCGATGATCACGTGCTTTTATGTGGCGCTCGGGACGACCGGCGAAACCATCCACAAGCTCACCCTGCGCATCCTCGGGTGTCTCATCGGCGCTGCCATGGGCGTGGGAGCGATGATCGTCTTCGTTCCGCACATGACCGATATCGGCCACCTGATGGTGCTGGTCGGCTGTGGCAGCCTGATTGCCGCCTGGATCGCAAACGGGTCCGAACGCATTTCCTACATGGGCTGGCAGGCGGCGCTCGCATTCTTTCTCTGCACGCTGGGCGGGTTTGGACCGAGCGTCGATTTCGGCGTCGCCACGAACCGCATCATCGGCATTCTCTTCGGCAACGTGGTGGTGAGCCTGGTGTTCTCAACCATCTGGCCGGTGAGCGTGGGGGGCAACGTGAGAGGCGCCCTTGCCAAGGCCAGCACTGCGTTGACCGGTCTGTTGCGCGGCGAGAAGGATTTAGGCCAGCAGGCCGCCGACTTCCACACAGCGGTCAAGACGGCCGAAAGCGGCACCGAGCTTTTGATGTTCGAGGCCGAGCGGGTCAAGAAGACAGAGATCGCACCGGACGAAGCTGAGGCGTTGCTCAGCGATATCAGTGCATTGTCGGCGCCGGTTTTTCTGCTTTCACGCGATGGAGCTGCTCCGCGCGGTATGCCCAGGTATGTGAAAGCTGCAACGGTTCGGTTCGAAAACGCCGTTGCGCAGTGGTTGGATACCCGGGCTTCGGATATAAAGAACGGGCGTTGGGCATCCGAGCCTCCGATATGGGGCGACGCCCTAAGGGACGTGGAAGTCGCGTTCAACCGCGCCAGGAGGCAGGCGGGAGAACAGGGCAGGCGGCTTCCGGCAGCCGTCCGCGCGCAGATGGTTTCGCGACTGCGTCTCTACCGGCAGATCGACGCCCGGATCGCGCGAATGGCAGATGTAAAGGCGGCGTAACATGGGTCTTGTTGGGCGTGGGGCCCGGCGCGCGGGTTGGGGCAACCTGCTTTCCGGCGGTAGTTTGATGGCTGCGGGTCTTCGTGGAGCCCTTGCGGCGGCGCTGGGGGCGACGCTGCTGGCGGGCTGCACGTCATCGGCTATGAAATTTGCTCCGGCCAGCGCCCAGACCCCATTCCAGACACCCGGTCACCAGACCCAGACTGCTGGCGGCGCGCCCGATTTCGGCCTGGCCCAGGACGCCGCCATGCCGATTGCCATCGCGACGCCGCAACTCGACGCCAAGCACACCTACACGTTGCCCGAACTCATCGACATCGCCCAGTTGAGCAATCCGGTGACTCGCGCGAGCTGGGAACGCGCGCGCCAGGCGGCCATAGCCGTCGGCGTGACAGAGGCGGCCTACCTGCCGGTTCTCTCCGCCAATGTCCTTGCCGGCGTCCAGCAGACCTCGACCACCGCGCCCGGCATCGACGGGCCGCTCATCACCGTTCCCCCTGGCACACTGACCACGACCGGCGCGCAGGTGCTGCCGTCCCTGGCCGTCCAATGGCTGCTCTTCGACTTTGGCGGGCGCGACGCCGCCAACGCGGCGGCGAAGGACCTTTCCTACGCTGCCAACGTCACCTTCAACGGCGCCCACCAGAAACTGATCTTCGATGTCAGCAGTGCCTTTTTCAGCCTTTCTTCGGCGCGCGTGCAGCTCAGCATCGCGCGCGAGACGCTCGCCAACACCCAGACCGTGCTGTCGGCGGCCGAGGCGCGGCTGAAGACCGGCGTCGCGACGACGATCGAGGTCGCACAGGCTAAGCAGCAGGTGGCGCAGGCCCAGTTTGGCCTCACCCAGTCGCAGGGCCATGAGCGTAGCGCCTACCTGGCGCTGCTGCAGGCCATGGGGGTCTCGCCCACCATTACCATTCGGGTCCAGGATGCCAGTGGCCGCCGACTTCCGCGAGCCGTGCCGCAGGATCTCAACCGGTTGATCGAGGCGTCGTTGCAGCGCCGGCCCGATGTGCAGGCCGCCTTCGCCAAGTACCGCGCCGACCAGAGCGGCATTGCCGCAGCCCGTGCCGAGTTCCTCCCCAAGGTGGCCCTGACCGGCAGCGTCAACCGGCTCGCCGCTTCGCTCGATGTAGAGGACAGCCGCTTCGGTCAGCTCGCCCATCTCCAGAGCAACCAGCCCAACGCCAACCTGCTTGTGGGCATCTCCATTCCCATCTTCGATGGTGGCCTGCGTGATGCGCGGCTGCAGGCGGCCATGGCGCAGGCGGCTGCTTCCGAGCAGGATCTTGCCGCGCTTCAGAACGCTGCTGCCCAGCAGATCGTCGTCGGCTATGACCTGCTGCGGACGAGCCTTGCGGGCTATGCCGCGGCAACCGAGCTGACCAACGCGGCACAAACCACTTATGACGCTGCGCTCGACTACTACAAGAACGGCCTCGGGACTCTCGCCGACGTGAGCATCGCCCAGACCGGACTGCTGCAGGCGCGCCTCTCGAAGGCAACCGCACACAGCGATTCCCTCATCGCGGCAGCGACGATCGCATTCGCTACCGGCACGTTGACGAACCGGATGTCGTCCGGCGCCCTCTGAGCGCGAGCTTCAGGGACGTCTTTCTCCTGGAACATAGGCCTCCGCCCAGCGGAAAACCTCCGAGAAGAACCGGGAGCGTGCGGGCTCGCTGGATAGCGTCAGGTCGTGGATGCCGTTCTCGATCCGCACCAGGGTGACGATGCGGCCCAGTTTTATGGACTGGGCGGCGATGTCGGCCACGTTGAGGACGCTGTCCGTCCTGTCGATGGCGGCATGCCAGCGCCGGTTGGGGCCACTGGCAGTCGAGGTGCACACGAGCGCCGGGCAGGCGATATCCAGCCCCCGGTGGAGCTCGGCATGGCCGAGGCGGATTGCTCGAACCCACCCGGCAAGGACCGGGAAGCCGTTGAGAGGCTTGAGGTCGAGATCGTAGTCCCATTTACCCCCGGTCGAGACGTGCAGGCTCCGGCCATAATGATCGCCCAGATCGCTGACGCCCAATCGCGGCGCCATCGCGCCCACCGCATTGACGAACCACGTGCCCAGCGTCCGCTCGAAGCGCGTGCCGTTCAGATCGAACCACGGGCTGTTGAGCACGAGCGCATCGATGGGGTTGGCCTTGCGCCGCTTGTTGGCCCAGAGGCTCGCGATGAGACCGCCCGTCGAATGCGCCATGAGGACCACGACGTCGTGGCCGAACTCGTCGCGCAGGACCGAGATGGCCGCGTCGAGGTCCCCGTCGTATTCGGCCAGGTCGAGGCAGAAGTTCGGCGTCTGGTGCGGCAGGAGGGATCGACCATACTTGCGCAGGTCGAGCGCGTAGAAGCTATATCTTCGCTGCTCCCACTCCCGGGCCAGGTGGGTCTGGAAGAAATAGTCGACAAAGCCATGCACATAGAGGACCGCCCGACGGTGGGCGGGCGGGCCGGGGCGATGAACCAGGGTCGCTACAACCGGACCTTCCGCGTCGGGAGGCAAGGGGATGACGCGCGCGTCCCAATCGGGTCCCAGGATATCGGCCATGTCGCGCTCCACTGATCCGGCGCGGACATGATCGCTGCTGGCGCCACGAAGGTCTAGAGCGGGATGACTTCGACGGTGGCGCCGGCCGGCTGCCCCGGATCGTTCTCCGGCTGAACGATCAGCGCTTGCGCCCGCGCCAGGGACGAGGTGTGACCGCTGTCGGTCTCCGAGATCGGGCGGACCTGCGTCACCCCCGTCCCCGACGTTTCGATGGTGGCACGCTGGAAGTGCCGGCGGGCCGTATTGGCGGGCAGGGGTTCGGCGAGGGGCAGCAAGAGGCGTGCCCCGAGCGGATTGGCATCGCCCAGCCAGCGCCGGAGTGCCGGTAGGAGGAAGACGGTCGCCGTCACCATGGCCGACACCGGGTTGCCGGGCAAACCGAAGACGAGCGTGCTGCCCCGGGTGCCGAACATGAGCGGCTTGCCGGGGCGCATGTTGATGCGCCAGAAGTCGATCTCGACCCCGAGGTCCTTGAGCACGTCCTGAACGATGTCGTGATCGCCTACGCTGGCGCCGCCTGTCGCGACCACGATATCGGCAGCGAGGGCCTGCTCGAGGCTGGTGGCAAGAACCGAGGCATCGTCACGCGCTATCCCGAGGTCGCGAACCTGGCTGGCGAATGGGGCCAGCAAGGGAATAAGGCCGAATGAATTGGAGGCGACGATCTGGTCCGGGGCGAGCGCGGCGCCGGGCAGGACGAGCTCGTCCCCGGTCGCGAGAACGGAAATCGCCGGACGCCTGGCGACGGTCAGCGTTGGGGCGTTGGCGGCCGCGGCGAGTGCCAGCGAATAGGGAGTCAGCCTCGTGCCGATCGCGAGCAGTTCGGCGCCGGAACGGAAGTCGTTGCCGGTCGGACGGATCGAGCGCCCCGCCGTCGGGCGTTCGGAGAACTTGACCGCGCCGTCCGATGCCGTCGCCAGTTCCTGCATGATCACGCAGTCGGCTCCTCGCGGAACCGGAGCGCCGGTAAAGATGCGGACGGCCTGGCCGGGTTGCAGCGTGCCGGCGAACCCGTGTCCGGCCTGGGAAACGCCAACCAATTGCACCGAACGCGTCGCGTCCTCGGCGAAATCGGCGGCGCGAACGGCATAGCCGTCCATGGCGCTGGCGTTGAAAGGGGGCTGACTATGGGCCGCCAGGAGCGGAGCCACGAGCGTGCGTCCGTTGGCTTCTGCCAACGGCACCGTTTCCGGGGTGGGTGCAGGTATGCGCGAAAAGATCTGTTCGAGCGCCTGCTCGACGGGAAGCAGGCTCATCTCTCGCGCCGATAATCGCCGGACTTGCCGCCGCTCTTCTCGACCAGTTGCACGCCGGTGATGGTCATGCCGCGGTCGAGCGCCTTGGCCATGTCATAAAGGGTAAGCGCGGCGACCGAAGCGGCAGTGAGCGCCTCCATTTCGACCCCGGTCTGCCCAGTGGTCTCGGCGGTGGCGGTGATCGCCAGGGCTACGCCTTCTCCCACGATCTCGACCTCGACCTTGGTGAGGGCGATCGGGTGGCAGAGCGGGATCAGCTCGGACGTCTTCTTGGCCGCCATGATGCCCGCGATGCGCGCCACGGCCAGGGCATCGCCCTTCTTGAGCGCGCCACCCAAGATGGCTTCAACCGTTTCCGGCTGTGCCTCTAGGACAGCGCGTGCAACCGCGCGGCGGCGGGTCGAGTCCTTGCCACCGACGTCGACCATGTGGGCCTCGCCGTTTTCGTTGAGATGCGTAAGGCTGGAGGACATGTCAGGCGACCTCCGCGCCCTCTAGCAACATACGCGTTGCCGCCACTACGTCTGTCTGCCGCATAAGGCTTTCGCCCACGAGGAAGGTGGTGATGCCGGCGTCGCGGAGTTCCTCGACATGGGCGTGATCGACGATGCCGCTCTCCGAGACCAGGAGCTTGCCGGCGGGAACGCCGACTGCCAGGTTCATCGAGGTCTGCAGGGTCGTCTCGAAGGTCCGCAGGTTGCGGTTGTTGATGCCGATCATTTCGGCATCGAGGGTCAGGGCCCGGTCGAGCTCGACCTGGTCGTGCACCTCAACCAGCGCATCCATACCCCATTCCTTGGCGGCATCGAGCAGATAGCGCGCCGTGTCGTCCCCGACGGCGGCCATGATCACGAGGATGCAGTCTGCGCCCATCGCCCGGGCCTCGGCTACCTGGTAGGTCTCGAACAGGAAGTCCTTGCGGAGCACGGGCAGCGTAACCGCCGCCCGTGCTTCGATGAGGTAATTCGCCGATCCCTGGAACGAGGGGCGGTCGGTCAGAACGGACAGGCAGGTGGCGCCGCCCTGCTGGTAGGCGCGCGCGATCTCGGCCGGGTTGAAATCGGGCCGGATGAGCCCCTTGGAGGGGCTCGCCTTCTTGACCTCGGCAATCAGCCCGAACTCGCCTGCGGCACGCTTGGCCTTGAGAGCCTTGAGGAACCCGCGGGGCGCGGGTTGGTCATGGGCCATGGCGACCACTTCGTTCCATGGGCGCATGGCCTTGGCGGCGGCGATTTCTTCGCGCTTATAGGCTTCGATCTGCTGAAGGATATCGGTCATCAGGCTTGTCCGTTTGAGACGGCGATGAGTTTATCAAGCGTGGCCTTGGCCGCGCCCGTGTCGATCTGGTGGGCGGCCAGCGCAATGCCGTCCCGTAGGTCCTCGACCCTGTCGGCGACCAGCAATGCGGCACCCGAGTTGAAGAGCACGATATCGCGATAGGGGCCCTGCGCGCCTTCGAGCAGCGCGCGGAGCGCCTCGGCATTCTCCTGCGGATCGCCGCCCTTGAGTTCGGCGAGCGTGGCGGTGCGTAAGCCCACATCCTCGGGCGAAATCATGAAAGTCGTCAGGCTGCCGCCCGCAATCTGCGCCACATGGGTAGGGCCGGTGATGGTGATTTCGTCCAGTCCGTCGCTGCCATGCACGACCCAGGCCTTGATGGCCCGGTTGGCCAGGAGCGCGGCGGCAACCGGTTCGACCCATTCCTCGGCGAAAACGCCGAGCAGATAGCGGCGGACGCCTGCCGGATTGGACTGGGGACCCAGGAGGTTGAACATCGTGCGCGTGCCCAACTCGACCCGGGTAGGCCCGACATGCTTCATGGCCGGATGATGCGCCGGCGCGAACATGAAGCCGAGACCGGTTTCGCGGATGTTGCGCGCGATCTCTTCGGGCGTGGAGTCGATCTTGACCCCCAACGCCTGGATGGCCTCGGCGGAACCGGACTTCGAGGAAAGCGCCCGGTTGCCGTGCTTGGCTACCGGTACGCCCGCCGATGCCACCACGAAAGCGCTGGCGGTCGAGATGTTGAGCGTGCCGGCGCCATCGCCGCCTGTACCCACGATGTCGATGGCGCCCTCGGGCGCCTCGACCGGTATCATCCTTTCGCGCATGATCGAGACTGCGGCCGCGATCTCGACCACGGTCTCGCCCTTGACGCGCATCCCCATCAGGAAGGCCCCGAGCTGGGAAGGCGTAGCCTCCCCGGACATGATGGAATTCATCAGTCCGCGCATTTCCTCTCCCGAAAGGTCACGGCCTGTTGCGATCTTGTTCAGTGCTGCCTTGATTTCCACGACGGATCCCCCTTTTTCGCCGGTCACGCTGCGCTGGCGACATTGAAGTCGCGCGCAATGTTTAGGAAGTTCTGCAGCAGCGCATGACCGTTCTCGGAGGCGATGCTCTCGGGGTGGAACTGGACGCCGTGTATGGGCTTGGTGCGGTGCTGCAGCCCCATGATGAGTCCGTCATCCGTGCGCGCGGTGACCTCGAGTACGCCCGGGAGCGTCTCCGGCTTGACGATCAGGGAGTGGTAGCGGGTGGCTTCGAAGCCAGAGTTGAGGCCTCGGAAGATACCCTTGCCTTCGTGCGAGATCGGGCTGGTCTTGCCGTGCATCAGGTGCGGCGCGCGAATGACGTCGCCCCCCATGGCCTGGCCGATGGCCTGATGGCCCAGGCACACGCCCAGCATGGGGATGGTGCCGCCGAAGCGGTCGATGACCGAAAGACAGATGCCGGCGTCGTCGGGCGTGCCAGGGCCGGGTGACAGCACGATTGCCTCGGGCGCGAGCGCCGCGATCTCTTCGAGCGTGATCTTGTCGTTCCGGCGCACCGTGGAATCGGCGCCCAGATCGCCCAGGAACTGGACGAGGTTGTAGGTGAAGCTGTCGTAGTTATCGATAACGAGGAGTTCCATGGCTTTTCTCCTGTCCGGACTTTAGCGCGCGATAGGCACAAGGGCCATGCAGCACCTGCCCGGAGGTGATTTCGGGTTCAGAGCGACGTCGAAATATCCATGAAGGCCCGCCATCGCGGGCAGGGGTGAGGAATGAGGTGGGCGCGTGCGTTCCTCACTGCCCGATCCTCGCTTCGCCCGCATAGCGTAGCGCCTCTTCGGCGGCGAAGAACAGGGCGCGGGCCTTGTTTTCGCATTCGAGCTGCTCGAGCTCCGGCTTGCTGTCGGCAACGATCCCGGCGCCCGCCTGAACATAGAGCTTGCCGTTGGTCAGGATCGCCGTGCGCAGGACGATGCAGGTGTCCATGTTGCCGTCGGCGCCGAAATAGCCGACGCAGCCGCCATAGATACCACGGCGCTCCTTTTCGAGCTCATCGATGATCTCCATGGCGCGCACCTTGGGCGCTCCCGAGACCGTGCCCGCCGGGAAGCCGGCCGAAAGCGCGTCGATGAAATCGTATTTGGGATCGAGCACTCCCACGACGTTCGAAACGATGTGCATGACGTGCGAGTAGTACTCGAGGAAGAACTTGTCGGTGACCTTGACCGAGCCAATCTGGGAAACGCGGCCGACGTCGTTCCGGCCCAGGTCGAGCAGCATCAGGTGCTCTGCCAGTTCCTTGGGGTCGCTGAGCAGTTCGTCGGCCAGTTCCTTGTCGCGCGTGGGCGTCGCTCCGCGCTTGCGCGTGCCGGCGATCGGGCGGATGGTGACTTCGCCCTTGTCCACCTTGACCAGTATTTCCGGGCTCGATCCGGCGACCGAGAAGCCGTCGAAATCGAGGAAATACATGTAGGGGGAGGGATTGGTGCGGCGCAGGGCGCGGTAGAGCGCAGTCGCCGGCAGTGTGAAGTCGGCCTCGAAGCGCTGCGAGATCACGACCTGGAAGATGTCGCCGGCCCGGATGTACTCCTTGGCCGTCTCGACCATCGCGAAATACTCGTCGCGGCTCGTGTTGCTCGTGACCTCGATGCTCTCGACCTCAGGCAGGTCGCCGACCACCGGCAGCGCGCGAGAGAGGCGCTGCGTGGCGTCGTCAATGCGCAGGTTGGCCGATTCGAACGCCTGTCGCGCCGATACCGAGGCGCGAGGGTAGACCGGGGCGGTGAGGTAGAGCTCATCCTTGAGGGTATCGAAGATGGCCAGGACCGAGGGACGCATCAGGATGGCGTCGGGCAGGCCCATCGTATCCGGATTGTTGTCGGGCAGCACTTCCATCTGCCGGACCATGTCGTAGCCCATGTATCCATGGATGCCGGCGGCCGTATTGGACAGGCCCTCGGGCACGTCGATCTGGGATTCGCGGACCAACTCGCGCAGCACGTCGAGCGGCGGCTTGTCGACCGGGACGAAATTGTCCGGGTTGTGGCCGGCATCTCGGTTGAGCAGGGCCTTGCCCTTCTCCACCTTGAGGATCAGGTCGGGCTGCAGCCCGATGATCGAATACCGCCCCTTGGTCGAACCGTCCTGAACGGATTCGAGCAGGAACGTATTGCGACGTCCGTCGGCCAGCTTGAGATAGGTGCCGATCGGCGTCTCGAGATCGGCGACGACCCGCCGGAACACGATCTGGGCGAAGCCCTCGTCGTACCGGCTCGCAAAGCGCTGATAGAAGTCGTCGCCCATCTTACTGCGTTACGCTCGTGCTCAGGAGCTGGTTGAGGGCTGCCTGGTTGATATGCACGCCGGCCTGGTCGCGCACGCCGCTGACGAACTCGCCGTAAAGGGCGTTGCGCGCGGCGTCCTCGACGGCGGTCTTGATGCGCGGGTCGAGGTCGCCCGAAGCCGGAGTGACCTCGGAAACCTTGAATACCACATAGTCGCCATCGGCATTCTTGACGGTCCCGTGATGATCCGGACCACCATCGAAGATGGCGTTGGCGACCTGCGCGTTGAACACCGGCGTGCCGTCGCCCTGCCGGTCGAGCGGAGCGGAGACTTCGGGGAACTGGTTGAGCGAGGCAGCGATATCGGCGATCGACGTGCCGGCGTCGAGCTGGGCCAGGATCTTGACGGATTCGTCAGCGAGAGCCTGCTCGGTCTTCTCGTTGGTCCAGGCCTCGGCCACGGCATCGTGAACCTCGGCCAGCGTCTGGTCGCGCGCCGGTTCGATCTTGCTCAGGTCGAACCAGGCATTGCGGTTGGCAGCCAGCGAGATGGACGGGGTGAGCTTGTTGGCCTCGGCGGCAAAGATGGTCTGGCCGATCTTGGCGGCATCACCCTCGAGAAGGCCCGAAACCGTCGAAAGCTGGGGAGCGCCGGGCGTGAGGTCGAGATGGACCAGCGGCAGCTTGAAGCGCTCGGCAATCTGGGTGAGCGGCTGGAGCGTGGCGCGCAACTCCTCGACCTGGTCGAGCACATCGCCATATTCGGCCTTGGCCTGGCTCAACGCTAGGTTCTTGGCCACCTGGTCCTTGGCTTCGGCGAGCGAGAGCGTACCGCCCGCGACAATGTCGCTGACCGAGATCGCGCGCTGCTGGCCCTGGATGCCCGGTATCAGCACGAAGTCGCCCGCCTTGGCGAGCCCGAAGGCGGCTTCGGCTAGGGCAGGGTCGGTGACCTGCGGCTTGGACAGGGTGCCGATGACCGTGGGGGTGATCTGCGTTTCCTTGAGGATGTCCTCAAAGCTCTTACCCGCCGCCTTGCCGTCGGTGAAGGCCTTGACTGCCGCGTCGTCGGGCAGCACGGCCTGCACGATCGTGCGCTGCTCGGCCTTGGTCAGGCTATCCTTGGTGCGCTCGTATTCGGCCGCGATTTCCTCGTCGGTCGGCGTCTTGGTAGCAGCGAGCGTCTCGGGCGACAGCACCAGGAGATCGACGGTGCGCGTCTCCTTGGTCCGGAACTCGGACTGGTGGTCCTTGAGATACGCGGTCAGGTCGTCCTCGGTCGGCTCGGCAACCGGGGGAAGGGAGGTCGAGTTCAGCACGAAATAGTCGACCGTGCGCTTGTCGCCCATGTAGTGGTTGATGATCGAAAGGGCGGCGTCGGGAACCTCGGTGTCGCCGAACAGGCCCGTGGCCAGCTGCTGGCGGCGCGCCACCTTGCTCTGCATGGCCAGGTACTCGCTCTCGGTAAAGCCGTTCTGGGCCAGAACCTGCACGAACATCTGGCGGTTGAAGCCGCCGAGCGTGCCGCCGAAGCTCGGGTCGTTGCGGACGAGTTCGGCGAGTTTGTCTTCGGAAACGCCAAGGCCGAACTGGTTGGCCAACTGGTTGACGGCGGCATCGGACGAGAGGCGCGAGAGCGTCATGCCGGGCACGCCGAGCTGGTTGGCCTGATCGGGCGTCGGCACCTGACCGATCTGCTGCGCGACCATCTGGAGCTGCTGCTGGTAGGCGCGCTGGAAGTCGCGGGTCGAGATGTCCTCATCACCCACGCGGGCGACGGTGGTCGAGCCCAGGTTGGTGATGACGTTGCTGATGCCGAAGGCGGCGAAACTCACAATCAGAACGGCAAAGAAGACCTTGGCGATGAAGGTCTTGGAGAAGCTACGCAAACTGTCGAGCATGTGGTGTCGTTCCGGATCGAAGTTCTTTATTGCCAGTTCAGGGCTGGCCTTGGCTTTGGGCGGCGGATAATAGACAGGCAAAACCCGCAGCCGCAAGGCGGGGTAAGACAATAAGACGTAAGGCGCAAGAGGCGAGGAGCAAAGCGCATGGCGAGCGACATCACCCCCCTGATCGCGGGCAACTGGAAAATGAACGGTTTGCAGGCGCAGATGAACGAGTTTCAGGCGCTTGGGGATAAGCTCGCAACGCTCGAGAACCGCAACGCCCTCGTCGCCATCTGCCCGCCCGCAACGCTACTCGCCGCCATGAGCGAGAAGGGCGCGGTGAGCGGCATCGCCACCGGCGGCCAGGACTGCCATGCTTCGCCCAACGGCGCCCACACCGGCGACATCAGCGCGCTGATGCTCAAGGATGCCGGCGCGGCCTATGTCATCGTGGGACACAGCGAGCGGCGCGCCGACCATGCGGAGACAGACGCGCAGGTGCGCGCCAAGGCCCAGGCGGGGATTGCTGCGGGGCTCGTGCCGATCATCTGCGTCGGAGAGACCCGCGCCGAACGCGAAGCGGGCAAGGCCGATGCCATCGTGGCGGGGCAGTTGGAGGGCTCGGTGCCCGACATGGCTTCCGAAGCCGAGATCGTGATCGCCTACGAGCCCGTCTGGGCCATCGGCACCGGTCTCACCCCGACCAATGCCGATATCGCCCAGATGCATGCCGGCATCCGCCGCCTGCTGGTCGAGCGGTTCGGGGCGCGGGGGCAGACGATCAGGATTCTCTATGGCGGCTCGCTCAAGCCGGCCAATGCCAAGGAGATTCTCGCAGTGGAAAACGTCAATGGCGGCCTCGTCGGTGGCGCTTCCCTCTTGGCGAATGACTTCTTCGCCATTATCTCAGCGGCATAACGTTCCGAGCGAGCGTGAAAAACACGTGCGTTCCGTCTGGTATTTGCCGGACGGTCCGTGTATGACCGCGCATCTTTTGCAAAAGTTTCGAGACTGACTCCTCATGGCCACTGTCCTGATTGTTGCCTATTTGCTGATCGTGATCGCGCTGATCGCAGTGATCCTGCTGCAGCGCTCCGAAGGCGGCGCACTCGGGATTGGCGGCGGCTCGAACCAGTTCATGACCGCGCGCGGCTCGGCAAACCTTCTCACCCGCACCACCGCGATCCTGGCGACCCTTTTCTTCGCCATGGCCATCGGCCTGACGATCCTGGCCGAACTCGATCGCGGTTCGCAGAGCATTCTCGACCGGGCCCAGCAGACCACGGACGGCAACACCAGCCAGCCGACCAGCGTGCTCGACGCGCTCAACCAGCTTCAGGGCGATACCTCGGGCACCCCGGCCGCGCCGGCGACGACGACGCCTGCCGCTCCGGCCTCGACCGATACGCCCGACCTGGCCGTGCCGGCTGCGCCTGCCGCCGACGCCACGACCACCCCGGCTGCGCCGGCTGACACCACGACCCCGGCTGCGCCCGAAACGACGGCGCCGGCGACCACGACCGAGACGACCACCCCCGCCGCTTCGAGCGACGCGGCTCCGGCGGCGACCCCGGCGGAACCCGCCAGCACCGGCGGCGGCCAGACGACAACGAACTAAACCGCCGAAATGGCGTGACGGAAAAAGGGGATGGAGACATCCCCTTCTTCTTTTTGTGTGGGCTCCGAAAGTCGCAGCTTAGGGGCTCTTCGAATCGATGCGAAAAAGTGTAAGGTGAAAGCCCATGGCTCGGTACGTTTTCATCACCGGAGGCGTGGTCTCCTCGTTGGGTAAAGGTCTGGCATCCGCGGCACTGGGCGCGGTGTTGCAGGCCCGTGGCTACAAGGTCCGCTTGCGCAAGCTGGACCCCTATCTCAACGTCGATCCGGGCACGATGTCGCCGACCCAGCACGGCGAGGTGTTCGTCACCGACGACGGCGCCGAGACGGACCTAGACCTGGGACACTACGAGCGCTTCACCGGGCGTGCCGCCAACAAGCAGGACAACATCACCACCGGCCGCATCTACTCGGACATCATCGCCAAGGAGCGGCGGGGCGACTACCTGGGCGCCACCGTGCAGGTGATCCCGCACGTGACCGACGCCATCAAGAATTTCGTCATCGAAGGCAACGAAGACTATGACTTCGTGCTCGTCGAGATCGGCGGCACTGTGGGCGATATCGAAGGCCTGCCGTTCTTCGAAGCCATCCGCCAGCTCGGCAACGACCTGCCGCGCCATCACGCGGTCTATGTCCACCTCACGCTGATGCCGTTCATCCCGAGCGCGGGCGAACTCAAGACCAAGCCGACCCAGCACTCGGTCAAGGAACTGCGCTCGATCGGCATCGCGCCCGACGTGCTGCTGGTGCGCTGCGACCGCCCGATACCGCAGAGCGAGCGCCGCAAGCTTTCGCTGTTCTGCAACGTGCGCGAGAGCGCCGTGATCCAGGGCCTGGACGTGGCATCGATCTACGACGTGCCGCTGGCCTACCACAAGGAAGGCCTCGACAACGAAGTGCTCGCCGCCTTCGGCATCACCGATGCGCCCGCGCCGGACCTGTCGGCCTGGACCGAAGTCTCGCACCGCCTCCATAACCCGGAGGGCGAAGTCAACATCGCCATCGTCGGCAAGTATACCGGCCTCAAGGATGCCTATAAGTCGCTCTCGGAAGCCCTGACCCACGGTGGCATCGCCAACCGTACCAAGGTCAACATCCAGTGGATCGACAGCGAGGTCTTCGAGCGCGAGGACCCGGCGCCCTATCTCGAGCATGTCCACGGCATCCTGGTGCCGGGAGGGTTTGGCGAGCGCGGCTCGGCCGGCAAGATCCAGGCTGCGCGCTTCGCGCGGCTCAAGGACGTGCCGTATTTCGGCATCTGCTTCGGCATGCAGATGGCCTGCATCGAGGCGGCCCGCAACACGGCCGGCATCAAGAACGCGTCTTCCACCGAATTCGGCCCGACCAAGGAACCGGTCGTCGGCATGATGACCGAATGGATCAAGGGCAACGACACCGAGACGCGGGGCGCCGAGGGCGACCTGGGCGGCACGATGCGCCTGGGCGCCTATCCGGCCCAGCTCGTGCGCGGCAGCCGCGTGGCCGATATCTACGGCTCGACCCACATCTCCGAGCGTCACCGCCATCGCTATGAAGTGAACATGGACTACCGCAAGGTGCTCGAGAAGAACGGCCTGCTGTTCTCCGGCGTCTCGCCCGATGGCAAGCTGCCCGAGATCGTGGAGCGCACCGATCACCCGTGGTTCATCGGCGTGCAGTTCCACCCCGAGCTCAAGAGCAAGCCGTTCGAGCCGCACCCGCTCTTCGCCAGCTTCATCGCCGCCGCCATCGAGCAGAGCCGGCTGGTCTAAGGAGCAGGGCTTCCATGGCGGACATCGTCAGCTTCAAGCTTGCCCGCAAGCGCAAGGAGCGAGAGGCCAAGGAAGCCCAGGCCGCGGAGAACCGGATAAGGTTCGGCCGCACCAAGGCCGAGAAGCAGAAGACCGATGCCGAGAAGGCCCTGGCCGAACGGCGGATCGACGGACATAAGCTGGAGGAGGAGTAATATCTTCCTTCGGCTCTTTGATTAAACCAGCATATCAAGATACCGACGCAGCGACCTGTTTCAACAAAGGAATATGGCGTTCATCGGTTTCAAATTTCATCAAAATTTGAATGAAATTCGGTGTTGTTGTAGCCGAACGCGCACGTTTGCGGGGCCCAGGCGGCGATCCCGGCCAAGTTTCGCTGCGCCGTCTCGCCGAGGCGGTCCGGGACGCAATTGACTTGTGAAGAGCGTCTCGCCAAAGTTGGTGCATCAAGAAGGGGGGCTGAATGTCCGACCGTGTTCCGGGTGCTCCTGATCCGGGCGAAATAGCCACCCGGGTGCGCAATTTCGATTGGGCCAGCACCAGCCTCGGCCCGATGGCATCCTGGCCATCGCAACTAAGGGCCGCAATAGACATCGCACTCGCCTCCCAGGCCCAGATCGTCCTGTTCTGCGGGCCTGAATTCCTTGCCGTCTACAACGACGCCTACGCACCCACCATCGGGACCAAGCACCCGGCGGCCCTGGGCCGCCCGGCGAGCGAGCACTGGTCCGAGCTGTGGGACGACCTCGAGCCGCTGCTGAGGCGCGTAGCCGACAGCGGCGAAACCGTATTCGCCCGCGACCGCGCCTTCTATATCGAGCGCGGGGCAGGACCGGAAACGGTGTTCTTCGACATCTCCTATTCGCCCGTCCGCGATGACAAGGGCGAGGTGGTCGCCATCTTCTGCGTTGTCAGCGAAACGACCGATCGAGTCGGCTATGAAGCCAAGCTGAACCGGCTGGCCTCCATCGTTTCCTCCTCGCAGGACGCGATCCTGGGCATCGACCTCGACCTGACGGTGACCGACTGGAACGATGGCGCCGAAAAGCTCTACGGGTTCGCGCGTGACGAGATCGTCGGGAAGTCGGTAACGGCCCTTATCCCGCCCGACCGATTGGACGAAGAAGCCCGCATCATCGAGCAGATCAAGGCGGGCGGACATGTCGAGCCGCACGAGACCGTCCGCATGAACAAGGACGGGCGACCTGTTGACGTCTCGCTCTCGGTCTCCCCCATTCACGACGCCCGCGGCAGGGTCGTCGGCGCTTCCAAGATCGCTCGCGACATCAGCGACCGAAAGGCCGCCGAGCAGGCGCAGAAGGTCCTAGTCGGCGAACTCAACCACCGGGTGAAGAACCTCCTCGCCACCGTCCTTGCGATTGCCCGGCAGACGTTCCGCAATGTCGAGGATCTCGACGCGTCGCGATCGAGCTTCGAGGCCCGGCTGCTCAACCTGGCCAAGGCCCATGACCTGCTGACCACCAGCGGCTGGGAGAAAGCCAGCCTGCAGCAGGTGGTCGAGAACGCGCTAGCGCCGTTCTCCTCCAGTCGCATCGACGTGGCGGGCCCCCCGCTCAAGCTCCAGCCCAAGGCAGCGGTCGCCGTGGCGCTGATCCTGCACGAGCTGGCGACCAATGCCTCCAAGTACGGGGCGCTGTCGACGCCCGACGGACGCGTCAGCGTCACCTGGACCGTCGAGGACGAAGGCGAGGCAAGGTTCCGGCTCTCCTGGCGCGAAGCGGGTGGACCGCCGGTCGTGGCTCCGGCGCGAAAGGGCTTCGGGTCTCGCCTCATCGAGAGCATGGTCTTCCAGCTCGACGGAACCTTCGAGCTGACCTACGAGCCGGACGGCGTTTCCTGCCGGATCGACGCGCCGCTCTCATCGGATTGGCGCGACACGGACCTGGATCTCGTCGATCAGAAGTAGCAGCGAGCGGCGGCGTCAGCCGGCGCGGATGAGCTGGATCGCGGTGTCTTTCCGGAAGAGATAGAGCAGGGTGCGCAGGGCTTCGCCGTCCTGGCCGGTGAGGCCGGGATTGCCCGCCAGCGCCGCCTTGGCGTCGTCATGGGCCCAATCGAGCAGATGCCGGTGGGCATCCGGGACGGCGAGGCGGTAGCCGGGCATGCCCGACTGACGGGTGCCCAGGATATCGCCCTGTCCGCGCAGTTCGAGGTCGCGCTCGGCGATGACGAAGCCGTCCTCGGTGCTCTTGATGGTGTCGAGGCGCGCCCGTGCCGTCTCCGAGAGCGGATCCTTGTAGAGCAGCAGGCAGGCGGAGCGGTTGGAACCGCGTCCGACGCGCCCGCGCAACTGGTGGAGCTGGGCAAGACCGAAGCGCTCGGCATGTTCGATGATCATGATCGAGGCATTGGGAACGTCGACGCCGACCTCGATGACTGTCGTCGCCACGAGAATTTTGGTCTCGTTGCGCGCGAACCGGGTCATGATCTCCTGCTTGGCCGCCGCGCCCAGCTTGCCGTGGATGAGCGCGACCTGATCGCCAAACACCTTCTTGAGCTCGGCGAAGCGGTCTTCAGCGGAGACCACGCTCAGGTGCTCGGATTCCTCGACCAGCGGGCAGACCCAGAACGCCTGCGCGCCCTCGGCGATCCGCGCCTGGAGGCGCGAAACGACCCGGCCATATTCGGAGATGGGAAGGACGGCGGTATCGATCGGCTGACGGCCGGCGGGCTTTTCGCGCAGGATCGAAACGGCCATGTCGCCAAAATGGGTGAGGACGAGGGTGCGTGGAATGGGCGTGGCGGTCATCACCAGCAGATCGGTGTGCCTGCCCTTTTCCGAGAGGGCCAAGCGCTGATGGACGCCGAACCGGTGCTGTTCATCCACCACGGTGAGGCCGAGATCGGCGAATTCGACGCCGGACTGGAAGAGGGCATGCGTACCCACCGCAATGCTGGTGGCGCCACTGGCGAGCCCCGCCAGGGCCGCACGGCGCTCGGCGGCGGGCATCTTGCCGGTGAGGAGCACGATGCCCAGTCCCGCGGCATCGGCCAGGGGCTTGAGCGTTCGGAAGTGCTGGGCGGCAAGCAACTCGGTGGGGGCCATCAACGTCGATTGCGCGCCCGATTCCGCCAGCGCCGCCATGGCCATTAGTGCGACCACCGTCTTGCCGGCGCCGACATCGCCCTGGAGCAGGCGCGACATGCGGTTGGAAGAGGCCAGGTCCTCCCTGATATCGGCAACGGCCTGCCTTTGGCCATCCGTCATCGAAAAGGGCAGGGCGGCCTCGATCCGTGACGTGATCTCGCCGGTAAAGGCGCGCGAGACGCCGCGCGCCGCCACGAGCTGGCTGCGCACGAGCTGCAGCGTCAACTGGCCGGCGAGGTATTCGTCATAGGCCAGCCGCTGGCGGGCAGGGCCCATGAGGTCCCCATCCTCGGGTTCCTGGGGCATGTGCACCTTGCCCATGGCCTCGCGGAAGCTCGGCCACTTGAAACGGTCGCGCGTCGCCTGCGGGATCCAGTCATCGAGCTCGGGGACGGTTTCCACGACCTGACGAACGACCTTGGTCAGCGCCTTGGAGGAAAGCCCCTGGGTGAGCGGATAGACCGGCTCGACCAGCGGCAGGGTCGCGAACTTGTCGGGCTCGACGATGTAGTCGGGGTGGGTGATCTGCTTTTCGCCGTTAAAGAAGCCGATCTGGCCCGAGACGTAGCGCTCCTCGCCGACCGGCAGGGCCTTCTCGATCCAGCCGCCCTCCGAACGAAAGAAGATGAGCTGGATGTCCCCGGTCTCGTCATGGGCGAGGACCCGGTGGGGAATGCCCTTGCGGCCACGCGGGGGCACGATGTGGCGGTCGACATGGAGTTTCAGCGTGACCGTGCCGCCCATCCAGGTATTGGCGACACCCACCATCTTGCGCCGGTCGACGACGCCGGACGGCATGTGCATGAGCACGTCGAGCGCGATGGCTTCCTGCCCGTCCGGGGCGCCGAAGAAGCGCGTGAGCAGGGCGGACAGGTGCGGGCCCACGCCCTTGAGGGAGTGAAGCGAACGGAACAGCGGATCGAGGGTCGAAGGTCTGGGCACGATTCTTCCTGGAGTCCGGCAAGGAGTAGAAGGTTTTGAGGTGGGGGAAAAGCGGACCGGGGTGCGCTTCCCTCCCCCTTGTGGGGAGGGAGACCTGCCGGCAAGATCGAAGGTCTCCCTCATCCAAATGTGTGACAACGGCCGTCTTTGCGCGTAAGAAGGCCTCCCACATCACTGAGTTGACCCGATCATGGCCCTTCAAAACAGCGCCGGTGAAGACACTGCTATGCGCCGCCGCCGCATGCGCTATCGCGCCTGGCACCGTGGAACCCGCGAGATGGACCTCATCCTTGGGCCCTATGCCGATGCCCATATCGAAGGCCTCCCCGAAGCGGAGCTCGACCGGCTCGAAAAGCTCATGAACGAGGAGGATACGGACCTGCTCAAGTGGATCATGGGCCAGGAGCCGGTGCCCGGCGACGTCGATGCCGAACTGCTCGCGGTGCTGGCCCGGTTCAACGACGCGAGGCTGGCGGGCATATGAGCCAGGTTCCGGTCCGCACCATCTCCAATGTCCCCGATGGCATGCAGGCGGTTGTCCTGGCGCGCCTGGTCGAGGAGCGCCTTAAGGCCGACCCCGAGGCGGCCGCCGCGGCAGTGTTCGTGGCGCGCGACGGGCGGCGCCTGCAGCGCATGGCCGAGACACTGGCGCAATTGCTGCCCGGCCACGCGATCCTCACCGTCCCCGCCTGGGACTGCCTGCCCTATGACCGTGTCTCGCCCAACACGGTGACGATCGCCGAGCGCATGAAGACCCTGGCGGCGCTGACAGACGGCTCGGCCAGGGGCGCAGTGGTGCTGACGGCCGTCAACGCGCTCGTCCAGCGGCTCATCCCGCGCGAGGTGACAGCAGGCATGTCCTTCTCGGCCGCGGCCGGCAAGGTCGTGGCCAGCGACAAGCTCATCGCCTGGGCGGCCAATAACGGCTACCTGCGCGTGCCCACGGTGCGCGAAGCCGGCGAATACGCCGTGCGCGGCGGCATCGTCGATCTCTTTCCGGCCGGCCAGGAAACCCCGCTGCGATTCGATTTCTTCGGCTCCCAGCTCGAAACCATCCGCACTTTCGACCCCGACAGCCAGCGCACGACCGGCAACATCAAGACGATCTCGCTGGCGCCGATGAGCGAGGCGGTGCTCGCCGAGGACACCATCCGGCGCTTCAGGCGCAATTACACGGCGACCTTCGGCGGCAATACCGCCGACGATCCGCTCTACGCCGCCGTCAGCGCCGGACAGCGCTTCCCGGGCGTCGAGCACTGGCTGCCGTTCTTCTATGAGGACATGAGCCGGCTGGCCGACTACACGGGCGACGCCCCGTTCGTCTTCGACGACCAGGCAAAGGAAGCCTTCGCCGAACGCCAGCAGCAGATCGCCGATTACTACGACGCCCGCCAGGAAGCGCGCCAGGCCCCCGCCGGCGCCACCTCGGGCGCACCCTATAAGCCCATCGAGCCGGGCCTGCTCTACGAGATGGAGGCGCCGGCCTATGCGCAGGCGGGCACCACCGTCGTCCAGCTCTCCCCGTTCTCGGCCCCGGGCGGCAGCAAGCGGGACGACGCCGGGGGACGCCTGGCCCACAATTTCGCCGCCGAGCGGCAGGCCGCCGACACCAATCTCTTCGAGGCGGTCGTCGACCTTCTCAAGAAGAACAGCCGGGCAGGGCGCCGCACCATCATCGCCTGCTGGTCGACGGGCACGCGCGACCGCATGGCCCAGGTGCTGCACGACCACGGGCTCAAGAACCCGCGCATGGCCGAAAACTGGCGCGACGCGGAGACCACCTCGGCCAATACCACCGCGCTGGTGGTGCTGGGCCTCGACACGGGCTTCGAGACCGACGACCTGCTGGTGCTTTCCGAGCAGGATATCCTGGGCGAGCGCATCCTGCGCCCGCAGCGCCGCAAGAAGGCCAGCGACGCGCTGACCGAGGCGGCAAGCCTGGCGGCCGGGGACCTGGTAGTCCATGTGGATCACGGCATCGGCCGGTTCGTGGGCCTCAAGGTCATCGAGGCGGGCGGGGCGCCCCACGAGTGCGTGGAGATCGAATACGCCAAGGGCGACAAGCTCTACCTGCCGGTCGAGAACATCGAACTGCTCTCGCGCTACGGCTCGGAAGAGACGGGGGCGGAGCTCGACCGGCTGGGCGGCGTCGCCTGGCAGGCCAAGAAGGGCCGGCTCAAGAAGCGCATCCGCGAGATGGCCGAGCAGCTCATCAAGATCGCGGCGGCGCGCCAGCTTACAAGATCCGACCCGATTGCGCTCCCCACCGGCGCCTACGAGGATTTTGCCGCGCGCTTCCCCTACGAGGAGACCGAGGACCAGCTCGTGGCCATCGAGGCCGTGCTGGACGACCTGACCTCCGGACGCGTCATGGACCGGCTGGTCTGCGGCGACGTCGGCTTCGGCAAGACCGAAGTGGCGCTTCGCGCCGCATTCGCCGTGGCCATGTCGGGCAAGCAGGTCGCCGTGGTCGTGCCGACGACGCTGCTGGCGCGCCAGCACCTGCGCACCTTCAAGGAGCGCTTCGCCGGCCTGCCGGTGAACGTCGCCGGCGCCTCGCGCCTGATCCCCTCCGCCGAACTCAAGGCGACCAAGGAGGGGCTCGAGAGCGGGCACGTCGATATCGTCGTCGGCACGCACGCGCTGCTCTCCAAATCCATCAAGTTCAAGGACCTGGGACTGCTCATCATCGATGAGGAGCAGCATTTCGGCGTCGGCCACAAGGAGCGCCTCAAGGAGCTCAAGGCCAACGTGCATGTGCTGACGCTGACGGCAACGCCGATCCCGCGCACGCTGCAGCTTGCCCTCACCGGGGTACGCGACCTCTCGCTGCTGGCGACGCCACCGGTGGATCGCCTGGCGGTGCGCACCTTCGTCTCGCCCTTCGATCCGCTCTCGATCCGCGAAGCGCTCCTGCGCGAAAAGTATCGTGGCGGACAGGCCTTCTATGTGGTGCCCCGCATCAAGGACCAGCCCGACATCGCCGAGTTCCTGACCCAGCAGGTGCCCGAAGTCTCGTTCGTGGTCGCCAACGGCCAGATGGCGCCGGGCGAGCTCGACGACATCATGAACGCCTTCTACGACGGCAAGTTCGACGTGCTGGTGGCAACGACCATCGTCGAATCGGGGCTGGATATCCCCAATGCCAATACGCTCGTCGTACATCGCGCCGACAATTTCGGCCTGGCCCAGCTCTACCAGATCCGCGGGCGTATCGGCCGCTCCAAGGCGCGCGCCTATGCGCTCTTCACCATCCCGCCCGACCGCAAGCTGACCGATACGGCCGAACGCCGGCTGGGCGTGCTGCAGTCGCTCGAAAGCCTGGGGGCCGGCTTCCAGCTCGCCAGCCACGACCTCGATATCCGCGGCGCGGGCAACCTGCTGGGCGAGGAGCAGTCGGGCCATATCCGCGAGGTCGGCTACGAGCTCTACCAATCCATGCTCGAAGAAGCCGTGGCCTCCCTGCGCTCGGGCGAAGAGGTCTACGAGGAAAAGGGCGAGTGGAGCCCGCAGATCTCCATCGGCATGCCGGTGATGATCCCCGAGTATTATGTGCCGGACCTGCAGCTGCGCATGCAGCTCTACCGGCGCCTGGGCGACCTCACCGATGCACGCGAGATCGACGCGGCCGGCGCCGAGCTCATCGACCGCTTCGGGCCGCTGCCCGAGGAAGTCGAAGCGCTGCTCAAGATCATCCTGGTCAAGTCGCTCTGCCGCGCCGCCAACGTCGAGAAGGTCGATGCCGGCCCCAAGGGCGCGATCATCACGTTCCGCAACAGCGAGTTCGCCGACCCGGTGGGACTGGTCAAGCTCGTCGCCGATCCGGGCCAGCAGGCTCGCGTGCGCCCCGATCAGAAAATTGTGTTCGCGCGCAACTGGCCGTCCGCCGACGCGCGCCTGAAGGGAACGGCGGCCATTCTGTCCCGGCTGGCCAAGCTTGCCGAGGCGGGCCGTGCTTCCGTCACAGTTTCCGGATAATGCTTTGGTTAATCGCTCCGGTCATGTTATTGCCCGAATTGCCCTTGATGGGCACCAATCAGAAGGTGGCCCAAACCACCACGAGAATTGCCAGGGAAACCCCATGAAGTTGAAAAATGCTCTCATCGCCGGTTTGGCGGCTACGGCGCTGATGTTGCCGTCCTTTGCCGCCCTGGCCCAGGATACCACTCCCGCTCCTGCCGCCGAGCAGCCCGCAGCGCCCGCCCAGGGGCAGCAGCCCGCCGCACCCGCCGATAGCCAGGTCAACGCCCAGAATGAACAGGCCGCCGCCGATCCCAATCGCGCGCCTACCCAGAACTGGCTCAAGGTTTGCGATCCGATCGATGGTGGCAAGAAGGCCTGCATCATGCGCCAGGTGGTCCTGGCCAATGGTCAGTTCCTTGGCTCTTTCCTCCTGCGTGACGACCCGGGCCAGGAAAGCCGCCTGCTCGCCGTCGCCGCGGTTCCGCTCGGCGTGCTCCTCCCGTTCGGCCTCACCTGGCAGATCGACGGCGGCAAGCCGATCCGCGTGCCCTTCATGCTGTGCGATCCGCAGTCCTGCGCCACCCAGCTCGTGATCAACGAAGCTTACGTGAACAGCCTCAAGAAGGGCGGCAAGCTCAAGCTCACCGCCAAGAACCGCCAGAACCAGGACCTGACCATCGAGATCAACCTGGCAGGCTTCACCGCCGTCTATGATGGCGACGCCGCCCTGACGTTCGACGAGTTCCGCAAGGAACAGACCGGCGCTTCCGCTCTTGAGCAGCAGCTCCAGGACCGTGCCGAGCAGCTCCGCAAGGAACTCGACTCCGGCCAGACCCCGACCGAACCGGGCGTCTCGACCCAGGCGACGCCGCCGGCCGCCGACCAGAAGCCCGCCCAGTAAGGGCTGGATCACCTTCGCAAGGTTTTGGGGCGCTCCCTTCGGGGGCGCCCTTTTTGTTTTGGGGTGTGGATCGGTGGTGGGGAGAGATCGAGGGAGAGCCTGGCCAGCCGTCTCAGGCAGCGAGCCGCCCCTTACCGGTTGCCCATGCCCATTCCGAAAGCCTGTTTGCGCAGGACGGGGAGGGATTTGAGGGCCCAGAGGCCTCCTGCGCGCAAGGCTTGTGCCGGGATCATTTCGGCCAGCAGCGAGCGGAAAAGGGCATCGACGATGCCGGTGGTACGGGCGAGGTCGGGGGCGCGCCGACGCGCGTAATCCAGGCTGAGCTTTTGAGTCCAGCCGGGAGCGGTGAGATCTGTTTCCGCCAATCCTGCCGCCAGGTCCGCCACGTCGCGCAGCCCCAGGTTGAGACCCTGCGCGCCGATGGGCGGAAAGGCGTGGGCCGCTTCGCCCACCAGCACGATGCCGTTCTTGCCGGCCTCGGTGACGGTGATAGTCGAAAGCGGAAAGATATGGGCCGGAGTGGCGAGCGCGATCGAGCCGAAGAGGCGCATGGATTTTTCGCGGAAGGTTTCGACCAGCGCATCGGGCCCGGCTGCCCGGGCGGCATCGAGAACCGAGCGTTGGTCGATCCAGACCAGGTTCGCCCTGTTGCCGCCCGCCGGAACGAGGGTGAACGGGCCCTGGGGGTAGTGGAACTCGATCGAGCAATTGCCGATCGGGCGACCTAGTTCGAGGTCACAAACCAGCGCGGCTTGCGTAAAGCCGTTTTCGCGCGCCCGGAAATCGCCTTCCTCGCGCACCAACGACTTCTTGCCGTCGGCCCCGACGACGAGATCGGCCTGGACCTCGGTGCCATCAGAGAGGGTGAGGAGCGTACCGGCATCGTTGCGCACGAGCCCGGTCAGGGTGAGCGGGCGGGTTTCGAGATCGGGTAGCGCCGCCGCTGCGGTGGCGAAGGCCTCATTGAGCTTGACGTTGGAAAAGTTCCAGCCGAATGCGGGGAGCCCCGCTTCGGCGCTGTCGAAGAGCGTCTCGGGCGCGCGGATCAGCCGCCCGGTGGCATCGATGATGCGCACCTGCTGGAGCGGATGGCCGATCCCGGACGGCTCGCCAATGAGCTCGGCGTCCTGAAGATAGCGGACCGCCGGCATCATCAATGCCGAAGTGCGCCGGTCGGGCGGACCCTGGGGCGCCAGGTGAATGGTCTTCAGACCCGCCCTGGCCACCGCAACGGCGGCGGCGAGCCCGGTAAGGCCCCCGCCAACTACAACTGCCTGCGCTCGTTCGATATCGCTCATCTCGCCATGGCCAATCGTTTGTCATGTCCCGAAGGGATCACATAGGCTCCGGCATAGGAGCCGACAAACATGGCCACAAGGAAAATCCACAAATTGTCCGGCATGAACGTGATGAGGGCGATGGCCGGGCCCGGGCAGATGCCCGACATGCCCCAGCCGATGCCGAATAGCGCCGAGCCCGCAACGAGCGGCATGTCGATCCGGTTGTATTCGGGCTGGTGAAACTCGGCATCGAACACCGGGGCCCGACGGCGCTTGCCGATCTGCACCGCGATGAACATGACCACGATGGCCGGCACGATGACGAAGGCCAGGCTCGGATCCCAGCCGCCGGCGGGTATGGCGGTGAAATCGAGGAACCTGAGGACCTTATAGGGATCGACCATCTGCGAGATATAGAGGCCGGCCCCGAAGAGAAGACCGCTGACGGCGGCCGTGGCGAGATATCCCGGCTTGAGGCTGGCTTTCATCTCAGACGATCCCCGTGACGGTGACAGTGACGATGGCGACCGCGAAGAAGACCCCGACGGCCACGAACGAGCGGCGCGAAAGACGGGCGACGCCGCACACGCCATGTCCGGATGTGCAGCCGTTGCCGAGCTTGGTCCCGAGGCCGGTAAGAAGGCCAGCGATGGCGATCCAGACGACGGCCGGAACCGGGCTGCCTGCCGGAGGCGCCGCCAGCTGGGCCGGCTGGCCACCGGGGCCACCCACGCCCAGACCCGGGACGAGGTAGGACGCGGCCCAGGCGCCGATGACCAGCGCAACGAGGAATACGAGCCGCCAGACGACCGTTCGGGCGGGCGGCAACAATTGGCCGAAGACCCCGGAAATTCCGGCGATCCGGCCATTGCCGAGCCAGAGAATTGCGGCTGCGAGGCCGATCAGCGATCCGCCGATGGCGGCGGTCAGGGGCGTGAAGGATTCCATGCGCGATTTTCCCCGTGGGAGTGTGCCGGACATTACCACTGCGCCGGGCTGGCCAGCCAGACGGGCGGGGGAGACGGCATGCTCAAGAGAACGGCGCGGGAGGAAAAATACGACCCTTGTCGCTTTTCGTCGGGGTCGCGTCTTCCAACGAGGGAGTCGCAAACCTAAATATAGCCATTCGCACCAACGGGATGGAGCCCTTGATGATTGAGCTGCTAACCGATCCGAACGCCTGGATCGCCCTTGCAACCCTAACCGTCATGGAGATCGTCCTCGGCATAGACAACATAGTCTTCATCTCGGTGCTGGTGTCGCGCCTGCCCAAGGAGCAGGCCGACCGCGCCCGAAAGCTGGGCCTTGCCCTCGCGCTGATCTTCCGCATCATGCTGCTCCTGGTGATCTCCTGGATCATCAGCCTGACCCAGCCGGTCATCACCGCCTTCGGCCTGGCGCTTTCCTGGAAGGACATCATCCTTCTCGTGGGCGGCCTCTTCCTCATCTACAAGGCCACGCACGAGATGCATGCCGAGATCGAGGAGCCGCACGAGCCCACGATGGCCAAGGCCGCGAGCGCGACCTTCTCGGCCATCATCGCCCAGATCATCGTCATCGACATGGTGTTCTCGATCGACTCGATCGTGACCGCCGTCGGCATGGCCGAGCATGTCGAGGTCATGATCGCCGCCGTGATCATCGCCGTCGGCGTGATGTTCGTCGCCTCGGGCCCCGTGGCCCGGTTCGTGGCCGAGCACCCGACCACCAAGATGCTGGCGCTCGCCTTCCTGCTGCTGATCGGCGCCTCGCTGGTCGCGGACGGCCTCGGCTTCCACATCCCCAAGGGTTATATCTACTCGGCCATGGCCTTCTCGGTCCTGGTCGAGGCGGTCAACATCTTCGCCCGCCAGCGCAAGGCTTCCAGGGTCCGCCTGGAAGCGGCCGCGACCATTCCGGGGATGGCTGGTCTCGAGGGCGAGATTGCCAGCCTTCCTGCCGACACCGACCCGATGATCGATGCGCCGGTGCGCGAGGCAGGGCACCCGAAGCCCAAGTCGGCTCCCAAGTCGACGCCCGCATCGCGCGCGCAATCGCGGCCGAAATCGGCCCCGCGCAAGCCCAAGACCACCCGCTGACCGCAAGGAGCGAGAAATGATGACCAAGGCCATAGTGGTCCGGACCAATGGCGGCCCCGAAGTGCTCAAGCTCGAGGACTGGGAGGTCGGCGAGCCCGGCCCGGGCCAGATCCGCATTCGCCAGCATGCGATCGGGCTCAATTTCGTGGATACCTACCAGCGCTCCGGCCTCTACAAGCGCGACATGCCCTTCGTGGCCGGCAATGAGGCGGCCGGCGAAGTGACCGCTGTCGGCGCTGACGTGACCGAGTTCAAGGTAGGCGACCGCGTCGCCTACCAGGGCGAACCGGGCGCCTACGCCGAGGAACGCCTGATTTTCGCCAACCGCGTGGCGCCGCTCCCCGATGGCATCGACTACGAGACCGCCGCGGCCGTCGGCCTAAAGGGCGCCACGGCGTACTATCTCCTCTTCATGACCCATGCGCTCAAGAAGGACGAGACGATCCTCTTCCAGGCCGCCGCCGGCGGCATGGGGCTCATCGCCTGCCAGTGGGCACACGCGCTCGGCGCGCGGGTGATCGGCACGGCCGGCTCGGACGAAAAAGTGGCGCTCGCCAAGGCCAATGGCTGCGACGAGGTCATCAACTACCGCACCGAGGACTTCGTCGATCGCGTCCGACAGCTCACAGGCGGGCAGGGCGTGGATGTCGTCTATGACGGGGTGGGCAAGGATACGTTCGAAGGCGGGCTCGACTGCCTCAAGCCGCGCGGGCTGATGGTGAGCTTCGGCAATGCCTCCGGTCCCGTCTCGATCCCCAACCTGGGGATCCTGGCGACCAAGGGCTCGCTCTACGTGACGCGCCCGACCGGCGGCACCTATTGGCGCAAGACCGAGGACTATCGCGCCGGCCTCGCGGCCGTCTACCAGGCGGTGCTCGACGGCATGATCAAGGTGGCGGTCCACCACCGCTTCGCCCTGGCCGACGCCGCCGAGGCGCACCGCGCCCTCGAAGGGCGCCAGACCACCGGCTCGGTGGTGCTGCTGCCCTAAGCTACTGGTGCATGGCGCTCGAGAGCGCCGGCACTCCTGCGGCTTGAATAGGAAAGTCTGCGATCTGGCGGGTGGGGCCCGGAAATCGCCCGGGTCGACAAGGCCCGGGCGTGCGGAACGTGTCAGCTAAGGGCTGCCTAGTGCCTCACACCCTCGGGTGGGGTCTCCAAGACCTCCGAGGAGAGGGTGGTTAGCTCTTTTTCAAATCTGCGGCAGTCAGCCAAAAGGGTTTCGAGGGCTTCTGCCTGGTCGGCGAGATTTCGCTTCAAGATCATGAGCGCGTCAGTGCCGGAAGGGTCGGTATCGAGCCTCTTGCCGATGATCGCCACTTGGAGGCGTTCGGAAATATCAACGATGGTCGACCACGGAAGTTGGCGTTCGACCACGGGGGTGACAATGGCGAGAACGGTGCCCTTCAAGAGTTGGAGCGCTGCGGCGCGAGCTATCGACGTTGGCTGGTCCTTGAACCTCGACATGATCCTCTCCAGCGTCTCTTCAGGGCTAAGCTTGAGATTGGCGAGTTTGAATTCATGTAGGTACTGCACCCGCAGATCCACGATATCGGCGAGCATTTCGATGTTCACTGCAACGTTGGTCCCCGCCTCCCTGACACGCTGCTGGATATGACGAAGAGCTTCCTGCGTCGCAATGACCTTTTGCAGCGTGTCGACATCGGGAGGAGAGCCAGGATCGCGACCCGCGGCCCAATCGTCGAGCCAAGCGTAAACCGCGGGAAGTTCACGTAGAGCGGAAGTAGCCACCTCAGCCGCTTCCACGGCCAGGCGCATCGAAGCAGATTCCAGCGCCATATCCTTACGGATCAAAATTTGCCCCACGATATCGGCAACTTCAGATCGGCGTTTGACGAAAGCAGAAAGCAGTGCGGCGACTTCGGTGGCCATGGCCGGTGTGTCGGGTGCGCGCTCCGGGTTGCCGTCGTGAAAATCCTCGAGAAATGTCTGTCTAATATCGGCAGCGTCGGTTTTGGCGGAACGCTCCAGTGCCGAAATCCGCTCCTCGAACCTTTTCAGAGCTTCCCTAATGCGAGAATCGAGGGCACCGCCGTCGAACTCATCGTCATCGTCATCGCTCATTTGTCCGTTCCCCTTGGGAAACTGCGCCCCGGAACCTGACACAACCATGGCAAAAAGCAATGTGCCGGTCGCAGTCCAGACCTTCATCGCCCAGACCCTCGCTTGCTTCGACAGCCCGTCCGCTGCGGATCGCTTTCCTTCTTCATTGAGTGGCACGTGCCAGAACCGGCTCACGAACACTCGTTGGCTAACCTGACGGTTAGCCAATTCCAGTCGCAAACCATTGATCTATATGGTGGTATTTTAAAGGTGGCGGGTGGGGAGGGATTCGAACCCCCGGAACGCTTGCACGTTCGCCGGTTTTCAAGACCGGAGCAATCAACCACTCTGCCACCCACCCGGCACGACGCGTTTAGCCGAGGTGGAGGCGCCTGTCCATATCCGTGCTGGACGGCGTTCCGAACCGGTGCGACTCGTGTTCATGTTCAAATGGAGCCACGAGGGACCGGCCATGAGCGAACCACTGATGCTGCCGACCATTGTGCCGCTTGGCGACAGGGCGCTTCTGGTGCGGTTTGGAACGAACCTCGGCGAGCGCGCCAACCGTGCCGCCGTCGCCTTTGCGCGCCGGCTCGACGATGCGGCGCCCGAAGGGATCGAGGAAATCGACCCCAACCTCGTCTCGGTGCTGCTGCGCTACGACCCCGACAGGACCGACCCCGCCCGGCTGGCGGGCGAGTTGCGGCTCATGTTGTCGCTCGCCGAGGAAGAGCCGGAGACACCCGGGCGCACCCATGCCATCGCGGTGCATTTTGGCGGCGAGGATGGCCCCGACCTCGATACGGCGGCCGAAGCGCTCGGCATGAGCCCGAGCCAGTTCGTTGCCGCGCACAACGCCGCTCCGCTCAGAGTGCTGACCACCGGTTTCGCGCCGGGCTTCGTCTACTGCGGATTCCACCCCAAGACCCTCAACCTGCCGCGCCGCACGGATGTGCGTGGCCGCGTGCCCGCCGGCACGGTGCTGTTCGCGGCGGGGCAGACGGCGATCACGGCGACGCCTATTCCCACCGGCTGGCACGTGATCGGGCGCACCGACTTCATCAACTTCGTACCGGACCAGAGCCCACCCACGATATTGGCCGAAGGCGACCTGATCGCCTTTTCGGAGGCAGGGCGATGAGCGGTGGGATCACGGTGCTGCGCGCCGGACCGCTGGCGACCATCCAGGATGCCGGCCGCTTCGGCATGCTCCGCTACGGCATTGCCGCGTCCGGTCCCATGGTCCGGAGCGCGTTCGCGGTAGCCGGTACCCTGCTTGGCGGCAGGGCGGGAGCGGCCATCGAGTTCACGCGGACCGGGCTCGACTTCCGGGCCGAAGGCGAAGTCGAGGCGGCGTTCAGTGGCGGCGCCTTCAACCTTTCGGTCAACGGCGAAGCCAGGGACTGGAACAGCGCGCTGCAGCTGGCCGCGGGAGACCTGGTGCGCGTGGCGCCCGGGGTCTGGGGCAATTACGGCTATGTCCGCTTCGGGCGCGAGATCGCCGTGCCGCTGCTGCTTGGATCGCGGGCAACCAACAGCACGGTCGGGCTCGGCGGCTTCGGTGGGCGCGCGCTGGTGACGGGCGACCGCGTGCCGTTCGGGGATGCGCCAGAGCAGGGTGGGGCCGAAGGCGGTGGGTCCGCCGCGCCCTCCGATGCGCCGGTGCGCGTCGTCTGGGGCCTGCACGCCGATCTCTTTCCCGGCGCGATGCGCCAGCTCTTCGTGGACAAGCCCTTCGAGATTTCGACGCGCCTCGACCGCATGGGCGTGCGGCTGGCGCGCGGCGAAACCTTCCCGCAGGCCGGTATTCTCTCGCTCGTTTCCGACGCGGTGGTGCCTGGCGATATCCAGATTCTCGGCGACGGCACGCCCATCGTGCTGATGCGCGACCACCAGCCTACCGGCGGCTATCCACGCATCGCCACGGTCATTTCCGCCGACCTCGACCGGTTCGCGCAGATGCGACCCGGGAGCCTGGTGCGGTTCGAGCCGGTAACGCTCACGCACGCGCTGGCCGCCGGGAGGGCAGCCAGATGACGGTGATCGACCTCAACGCCGATCTCGGCGAGGGCATGGGGACGGACGAGGACCTGCTCCAGATCGTATCGAGCGCCTCTATCGCCTGCGGCGGCCATGCCGGCGACGCGCCGACGATCCGCCGCATTCTGCGTGCCTGCAAGCACCTGGGTGTCCGTCCCGGCGCCCATCCCGGCTATGCCGACAAGGTGCATTTCGGCCGCTTTCGCGTGGTGATGCCGCTCGAGCAGTTGCTGGGCCAGATCCGTTCCCAGCTCTTCCTCATCCGCTGGATCGCCGAGGAGGTCGGGGTCGATCTCCAATACGTCAAGCTCCACGGCGCCCTCGCCAACCAGACGGCCGAGGAACTGGCCTTCGCGGTGGGCATCTTCGCCACCATCCAGGCCATGGATCCGAGCCTTGCGATCCTTGCCCTCGATAACAGCCAGCAGGTGCGGGCCGCCCGCGCGGTTGGTATCCCGGTGATCCTCGAGGCTTATGCCGACCGCGCCTATACCCCTGAGGGCCTGCTGGTGCCGCGCAGCCAGGAGGGGGCGGTGATCCATGATGTCGATGCGGTGATCGAACGCTGCGTCCGGCTGGCACGGGACGGAGAAATCGTGGCGATCGACGGCACCGTCTTGCGCTCGGCGGCGCGCTCGATCTGCCTCCACGGGGACACGCCGGGCGCCGTCGACCTGGCGCGCGAAGTGCGCGATGCGCTCGAGGGCGAAGGTATGACGATAGCGCCGGTCGGCCCTGCCTGACGGAGCGGTTGCACTCCTGACCGATCTGCTCCATTAGGAGGCGCAACAGAACCGGGGAGCGATGCGATGACGGCAAAACTCATTGACGGAAAAGCCTTTGCAGAAGGTTTGCGCGCGCGCGTGGCGGGGCACGTCGAGCGGCTGAAAACCGAGCACGGCATCACGCCAGGTCTGGCCGTCGTCATCGTCGGGCACGACCCCGCCAGCCAGGTCTATGTGACCAACAAGGCAAAGCAGACTGTCGAAGTCGGCATGGCTTCGTTCAAGTACGAATTGCCCGAGGATACGTCCGAGGCTGACGTACTGGCACTGGTCCATGAACTCAATGCACGGCCGGACGTGCACGGCATCCTGGTGCAGAACCCGCTGCCGCCCCAGATCGACCCGCTCAAGGTGATCGAAGCCATCTCGCCGGCCAAGGACGTGGATTGCTTCACCCCCGACAGCGTCGGCCGCGCCGTGATCGGGCTGCCCGGCCCGCGCTCGTGCACGCCCCTGGGCTGTCTGATGCTGCTGCGCGACACCCTGGGGTCCCTCTCCGGGCTCAACGCGGTGATCATCGGGCGCTCCAACCTTGTGGGCAAGCCCATGGCGCAATTGCTGCTGCATGAGAACTGCACGGTCACAATCGCCCATTCGCGCACGAAAGACCTGCCGTCCGTGGTTCGCCAGGCCGACATCGTGATCGCGGCGGTCGGACGCCCGAACATGGTCAAGGCGGACTGGCTCAAGCCGGGCGCCACGGTGATCGACGTAGGCATCAATCGCGTACCGGCCCCCGACAAGGGCGAAGGCAAGACGCGGCTGGTGGGCGATGTCGATTTCGCGGCGGCCAAGGACGTTGCCGGCGCCATCACGCCCGTGCCGGGCGGGGTCGGGCCGATGACGATTGCATGCCTTCTGGCGAACACCGTAACGACCGCGTCACTTATCAATCGTCTGTTACCCCCCAGGGACCTCACCGCTTAATTCAGTGCTTGGGAACCATTGGTTTGGTAAGAACGGAGCCGGAGGGCTCCTTTTGCGAGATTTTGAGATTGGTTTGGAAATTTGCTGCGGCCCTCGGCGCCGCGATGACAGTCGGCCTCGGTGGCCCCGCTATTGCAGGTGATACCGTCGGTTCGATCAACCCATTGGACGATAACGCTGTTTTCGTCTTCGGCGGTCGGTATTATGAAGAGACTTTCTTCACCGGTGCGCGCCCCTGGGGCGTGAACTACGAGAACAATTACGTTCTCGGTGGCGGCTATCAGCATTTCTGGCTCACCCATCCGACCGGCCTGCGAATCGGTGGCGAGGTCGGCGCGGCCATCCGTGGCGGCGACAGTTTTTCGGCCGAGGCCTGGGCGGGCGTCGTTGCCCGCTATGACGGCCTCGTGATTGGCGATACTGTACGCATCTCGCCCGCCGTGACTTTCGGCCTGACCGCCGAGACGGCGCCGGTGGGTATCGAGGCGCTCAATCGTGGGGACGGCGACTCGACGTTGTTGTTCTATATTGGTCCCGAGATCAACGTGTCGCTGGTCGACCATCCCGACACCGAGGTCTTCTGGCGAATTCACCACCGGTCCGGCGCCTGGGGTACACTGGGCAACATGGCCGATGGTGCCAACGCGACCTCTTTCGGGGTACGCTGGAAGTTCTAGTGCGTCTGTCCGCCCCCGGAAGGGGCGGGCGTGTGGTTCGTCCGTAAGGGCTCGGGCGGCGTGTCCACTCAACAACCGGAGTGGTGGTGCATGGGTTTTAGAGGTTGGGCGACGAGGGCATTCGTCGCGCTGTTGGGTGTGATGTCCCTGACCGGCGCCGGTCTGGGCCAATCGGTGCGCGACACCGACCCGACGAGCCTGCAGACAGTCTTCGTCTTCGGCGGGCGCTACTACAGCGAGTACATCGAGAACGGTCTGAACCCGTTCAAGCCAGCCTACGAGAACAACTATTTCGTCGGCGCCGGCTATCAGCGCTTCCTGCCGGGCGACTGGCACCAGTGGCGGCTCGGCCTCGAAGTCGGGCTGGCGGCGCGGTTCGGCGACACGACATCGGCCGAGATGTGGGCCGGTGGCGTCGCCCGGTTCGACGGCATCGTGCTGGGCAATGTGCGAATCTCGCCCGCGATCACCCTCGGCATTTCGGCCGAGAGCGGACCGGTGGGCGTCGAAACGGTCCATGCCCAGGAAGTGCCGGGCGGCGGCGATCCGGCGCTGCTCTTCTACATGGGCCCCGAGATCAACCTCTCCTGGGCCGACAATCCCGACCTCGAGGTGTTCTGGCGCATACAGCACCGTTCGGGCGCCTGGAATACGCTGGGCAACATGCGCGATGGCGCCAACGCCACCGCCGTCGGCATGCGCTGGAAGTTCTAGGCCAGGTGAAAACTGCGCGCCACCGTGTGGTCGCGCAGCCCGAAGGCCGGTTGCCGGCCCGGTATGAGCCGGTCGGCGATTGCCTGGGGTGAAGCGTGCCCGCGGGCATCGACCACTACCGTCTCGAAGGGCGGCACCAGGCCCAGCCGGGCCTTTTCCAGCAACTCGAAGAGCGCCACCCGGACATCGCCGCTCGCGGCGCAGGCAGGACACTCGGTACCCGGCGCGTGGGCATGCTCGCTCGACGTCACGCGCACGACCGCAATGCCCGCTTCCTCAGGCAAAGGCGCATCCGCCCCGGTGACGATGGTCACCGGGATGGAACGGACCGACCTTGCGAACGGGGCGGCGCTCATGGCTACTCGGACTTCGGTGTGTAGTTGAGGATGGGGCCGAGCCAGCGCTCGACCTCGCGGATCTCCATGCCCTTGCGAGCGGCGTAGTCCTCGACCTGGTCGCGTTCGACCTTGGCCACGCCGAAATAGTAGCTTTCCGGATGCGAGAAATAGAGCCCGGAAACGGACGATCCCGGCCACATGGCATAGCTCTCGGTCAGGCTCACGCCGATGCGCTGCTTGGCGTTGAGCAGATGGAAGAGGGTGGTCTTCTCGGTATGGTCGGGCTGGGCCGGATAGCCCGGAGCCGGGCGAATGCCGTCATAGGGCTCCTGGAGCAATTCCTCGATGGCGAAGTTCTCTTCGGGTGCGTAGCCCCAGAACTCCCTGCGCACCCGCTTGTGCATCTCCTCGGCAAAGGCCTCGGCGAAGCGATCGGCCAGGGCCTTGACCAGGATGGACGAGTAGTCGTCGTTGCTGCGCTCGAAGCGCTCGGCGATGGCGTTTTCTTCCAGGCCAGCCGTCACCACGAACCCGCCGATGTAATCGGGCTTGCCGCTCTCGAGCGGGGCAACGAAATCGGAGAGGGCCATGTTGGGGCGGCCGTCACGCTTGGTGAGCTGCTGGCGCAGCGTGTAGAACGTCGCCAGTTCCTGGGTCCGGGTGTCGTCGGTGAAGACGCGGATATCGTCGCCCACCGCATTGGCCGGCCAGAAGCCGATGACGGCCTTCGGCCGGAACCAGTTCTTCTGCAGCACGGTCTTGAGCATGGCCTGCGCGTCGTCCCAAAGCTGACGCGCAGCCGCGCCCTGGTTCTCGTCGTCCAGGATCGCCGGGAAGCGACCCTTGAGTTCCCAGGTCTGGAAGAAGGGCGTCCAGTCGATGTATTTGGCGAGCTCGTTGAGATCGTAGGTCTCGAAGACGCGCGTGCCCAGGAACGTTGGCTTTGGGGGCGTGTAGGCGCTCCAATCCGGCCGGAAGGCGTTTTCGCGCGCGCGAGCCAGCGGCAGGCGCTGCTTTTCGGCTTCGCTCTGGGCGTGCTTCTCGGCGACCTTAACGTATTCCTCGCGCACCTGGGCGACGTAGTTGTCACGCTGCTCGGCCGACAGCAGGCTCGAAACCACGCCGACGGCGCGGCTGGCGTCGTTGACGTAGACAGTCTGGCCGCGCTCGTAACGGGGGCTGATCTTGACCGCCGTGTGGACGCGACTGGTGGTGGCGCCCCCGATCAGCAGCGGAATGTCAAAACCTTCGCGCTCCATCTCGGCGGCAACATGGACCATTTCGTCGAGCGAGGGCGTTATGAGACCGGAAAGACCGATGACATCGACGTTCTCGGCACGCGCCGTCTCGAGAATCTTGGCCGTCGGGACCATGACGCCCAGGTCGATGATCTCGTAGTTGTTGCACGAGAGGACCACGCCCACGATGTTCTTGCCGATGTCGTGGACGTCGCCCTTAACGGTGGCCATCAACACCTTGCCGGCCGACTGCCGCCCGCCACCGCCGCCGGCAAGCTTTTCGGCTTCCATATAGGGCAGTAGGTGGGCCACGGCCTGTTTCATCACGCGGGCCGACTTGACGACCTGGGGCAGGAACATCTTGCCCGAACCGAAAAGGTCGCCCACCACGTTCATACCGCTCATAAGCGGACCTTCGATGACGTCGAGCGGCCGCGACGCTTCGAGGCGGGCCTCCTCGGTATCGGCATCAATGAACTCGGTGATGCCGTTGACCAGCGCATGGGCGATGCGCTCCTGCACGGGCTTGAGGCGCCAGGTAAGATCCTTCTGGCTGCCTTCGGACTTGGCGCCGCCGCGGAAGCGTTCGGCCAATTCGAGCAGGCGGTCGGTGGCGTCGTCGCGGCGGTTGAAGATCACGTCCTCGATGGCGTCACGCAGCTCGGCATCGACGGACTCGTAGACGGCGAGCTGCCCGGCATTGACGATGCCCATGTCCATGCCGGCCTGGATGGCATAGTAGAGGAAGACCGCGTGCATGGCCTCGCGCACCGGCTCGTTGCCGCGGAACGAGAAGGAGAGATTCGATACGCCGCCCGAAACGTGGGCGTGCGGCAGCGTCTCCCGGATGGTACGGGTCGCCTCGATGAAGGCCTGGCCATAGCCGTTATGCTCGGCGATACCGGTGGCTACGGCGAAGATATTGGGATCGAAAACAATGTCTTCGGGCGGGAAGCCGACTTCCTCGGTGAGGAGTTTGTAGGCTCGCGAACAGATCTCGACCTTGCGTTCGTAGGTATCGGCCTGGCCCTGCTCGTCGAACGCCATGACGACGACGGCGGCCCCGTAGGAGCGCACCAGCCGCGCATGATGGAGGAAAGCCTCGACGCCTTCCTTCATGGAGATCGAGTTGACCAGCGCCTTGCCCTGGACGCACTTGAGCCCGGCCTCGATGACCGAGAACTTGGAGGAGTCGATCATCAGCGGCACGCGCGCGATGTCCGGCTCGGCGGCGAGCAGGTTGAGGAACTCAACCATCACCTTTTCGGAATCGATAAGGCCTTCGTCCATGTTGATGTCGATGACCTGGGCGCCGTTGGCGACCTGATCGCGCGCCACTTCAAGGGCGGCCGTGTAATCACCCGCAGTGATCAGCTTGCGGAAGCGGGCCGACCCGGTGACGTTGGTGCGCTCGCCCACGTTGACGAAGGGAATGTCCTTGGTGAGCGTGAAGGGCTCAAGGCCCGAGAGGCGCAGCTGCGGCTCGATCTGCGGAATGGCCCGGGGTTTGTACTTGGCCACCACCTCGGCGAAGGCGCGGATATGGTCCGGCGTCGTGCCGCAGCAGCCACCGACGATGTTGACCAGCCCGTCGCGCGCGAAAGTCTCGATCTGGCTGGCCATGAACTCGGGACCTTCGTCATAGGCGCCGAATTCATTGGGCAGGCCCGCATTGGGGTAGGCGCAGATGAAGGTGTCGGCCACGTCCGAGAGCTCTGCGACGTGCGCGCGCATGGCATTGGCGCCGAGCGCGCAGTTGAGCCCGATGGTGAAGGGGCTTGCGTGCCGCACCGAATACCAGAAGGCGCTAGGGGTCTGCCCCGAGAGCGTGCGGCCGGAGAGATCGGTGATGGTGCCCGAAATCATGATCGGACGCGTCAGGCCACGCTCCGCGAAGATGCGCTGGGCGGCAAAGATGCCGGCCTTGGTGTTGAGCGTATCCGTGATGGTCTCGAACAGCAGCAGGTCGGCGCCGCCGTCGATGAGGCCGTTGATCGCTTCGCCGTAGGACTGGACGATCTCGTCGAACGTGATGCCGCGATGGCCGGGATTGTTGACGTCCGTGGACATGGACGCGGTCTTGTTGGTCGGCCCGAGAGCGCCGGCCACGAACCGGCGGCGGCCATCGCGCTCTTCGGCGAGCTTCGCCGCCTCGCGCGCCAGCCGGGCGCCCTCGACATTAAGTTCGTAGGCGAGCGACTGCATGTCGTAGTCGGCCATCACGATCGACGTGCACGAGAACGTGTTGCTCTCAACGATATCGGCACCGGCCAGGAAATACTGCAGGTGGATGTCGCGGATAGCGTCGGGCAGGGTGAGGTTGAGCAGGTCGTTATTGCCGCGAACGTCCTTGTGCCAATCCTTGAACCGCTCGCCGCGATAGCCGGCCTCATCGAGCTTGAGCCCCTGGATCATGGTGCCCATGGCTCCATCCAGGATCAGGATGCGTTCGGACGCAGCCTGCTTGAGCGCCGCCAGCACTTCCTGGCCGTCGGGCAGATTGGATGAATCGAGTCGGGGAGCGAAATGAACAGTCATGGCAAAACTACCGCTTGGCCCAACTCCTGGGAGGAGGTCGGGGCGCGAACAGGGATATAAAGATTTCTTTATATGATTGCCCCGGATGAGGCAAGCAACCCCTCGCGCCCGTTCCTTCAGGCGAGGCCGGCGAACGGCGCTCGCCAGGCGTCGATCGCCCAGAGGCGGTCGTGCCAGGCCTTTACATTGAGGAACTCGTCCAGAGGAAGCTGCGCGCGCTCGGCAAAGGGCAGGGCGCTTGCCACGCGGAAATCCGCGTAAGTGAGCCGGTCGCCGACAAGCCACTCCCGGTCGCGCAGCGTCTCGTCGAGAATGCCCGCAAAACGCCGGAAGTCGTGCCCGGTCGATTCCAGCAGGCGCGTGTCGGGGTCGCGGCCCATGAACTGGGGCACGATGATGTTCTCGAAGTAGAACGTGCTGCCCGCCAGGGTGAAGTGATGGGCGCTCCAGCTGATCCAGCGCAGCATTTCCTCGTGACGCTCGACCGGCCAGAAGGACCCGCCGGCATTGTTGGAAAGCCGGAAGGCGATGGCATCGGTCTCCCAAAGCGGTTCGCGTCCATCTTCGACCAGGACCGGTGCGAACGAGTTCGGGTTGAGTTCGATGATTTCGGCGCGATCGGTGCCCATCGGATCGACTCTTCTGAACGTCACCGGCGCATCAAGATGGCGCGCGACGGCGACCGCCACGCGGGGATTGAGATTGTGGGTGTAGTAAAGTGTGCCTGCGGAATTTGCGCTCACGTCTTCCTCCGTCCTGCCGTTGTTTCAGGTTTGCGGAGATTGGTCGATCCGCGCGTGCGCAGATCGACAGTGGCGGCAAAAAAAGTCTGCGGCGTCTAGTTGACGCCGGTGATCATGGCAATGATCTCGTTCTTGTCGGTCCTGGCGGTTTCCCGGATGCCGATCTGCTTGCCGCGGCGCAGTACGCAGATGCGGTCGGAAAGCCGGAACACCTGGTCGAGGCTGTGGCTGATGATCAGCACACCGATATTGCGGGCCTTGAGGGACTCGACGATCTTTTCGACCTTGGCGGTCTCGGCGACGCCGAGGGCCGCCGTGGGCTCATCAAGAAGGATGAGCTTGCTGGCCCAGCGCGTGGCGCGCGCAATGGCAACACCCTGCCGCTGGCCGCCCGACAGGTCACGGATCGTGGCATGTGGCGAAGGGATGCGCACGTCCAGTTCGTCGACGAGCTTCTGCGTCTCGTCGATCATGGTGCGGCGGTCGAGAAGGCCCAGCGGTCCCTTGGTCAATTCGCGCCCGAGGAACATGTTCATGTAGACCGACTGCTGATCGGCGAGGGCGAGGTCCTGGTAGACCACCTCGATCCCGTGGCTGCGCGCCATGGTGGCGCTGCTCATCGATACGGTCTGATCCTCGATCGTAATGGTACCGGAGGTGGGAGAGTGCACCCCCGAGATGATCTTGATCAGCGTCGACTTGCCCGCGCCGTTATCGCCGACAAGCGCCACGATCTCGCCGGGATGGACGTCGAGGGAAAAGTCCTCGATGGCGACGACACCACCGAAGGCCTTGCGGATGTTGCTCAGTTGAAGCACGGGGGCGGAAGTCTGTTCTGCCATTTCATCCACTCCTAGACCGGCCAGCTTTCGGGTTCGCCGAACCCGTTCTCGATGCTCTCGACCTTGGGCTCGCCCTTCGAGATGCCCGAGACGCCCACCACGTAGGCGCGGGTGACGAAGGCCTGGCCGCGGAAACCGAACACGGCCGTGTCGCCGACCTTCGGCTTGCGCGGTCCTTCCGCGTCGATCATCGCGTAGTAGTCGATCGCAGAAGGCGGCGGGATTTCAACGCTCAGCAGCGCCGAGGCCGCAGTCGTCGGCTCGTCGGAGACGATGGCCTTGACGTCGTAGTCGGGGAAGATCGGGTCGATGTAGAAGCCGCCGCCGAAGCAATAGGCCTTGCCGCCCGAAAGATGCGACACCTCCGTGAGGTAGAGCACCGCCGGCAACTCGGGCAGGTCTTCCATGACGTGCAGCGCCGTGGTGCCGTGCAGGCCATTACCCGGCTCGCATTGGGTGGCTCCAGCCTCTGCGAGGCCGGCAAGAAGAACCGAGGACGTGGTGCCTGGCGCGTTGACTTCAATGTCGGAGCGGCCGGCCTTGCGCAGGGCGTCGCGCGCCCTGGTCAAGGTTGCCAGGTTCGGCGTCGGCTTGACCTTGCGCGACGCGTGGTCGAACAGCAGCGCGGGGAAGGTGGTGATGCCGGCAAATCGACCACCTTCGACGGCATCGAGAGCCTCGGCCACGGCCACGACGTCGGAGGCGTCGAAGCCACCCTCGTGGCCGCGGTAGAAGGTGTCGCCCTCTGCCTTGATGCGGGCAAGGAGGTTCTGGACGTAGCCGGCCGCCTTGGCTCCGGCGCCGGCCTCGACAGCCTTGGACTGGTTGAAGACGGTCCAGTAGTCGGGCCGGAACCGGGCGGCGGCGGCGTTGGATTCGTGGCGCGGAACCTGGGTCAGGTGCCCGAGGTGGCCGACCTTGAGCCCGGCATTATGGGTCGCACGAGCGCAGGCCATGTCGACCGCCACGGAACGATCGATTCCGCCGCGCATGACGGCTTTGGAGAACGAACTGGCGCGGCCGACCTGCTTGGTCATGGCGAAAATCTTGAGGCCCTGCTTGTCGGCCTCCTGCTTGAGGACGCGTGCATTGGCTTCCACGGCATCGAGGTCGAGCACGTAGGCGTTGGCGGGGATGCGCCCCTCGCGGTGGAGCGCCATGGCCGCTTCCACAAAACCCGGATTGCGGCGGCGAAGAACTTCAAGAAACATGATTGCGACCCCTGTCAGCGGGTTTTTTCGCGCAGCGAGACTGCCACGGCGACGAGGATGATGAGGCCTCGCACGATCATCTGATCGGAGACCGACAGGCCCATCAGGATGAGGCCGTTGTTGAGCATGCCCATCATGAGCGAGCCAACGAGCGCACCCACGACCGAACCCTTGCCGCCGTTGAGCGCCGTGCCGCCCACGATGACGGCAGCGATGACCGTCATCAGGTCGGTTTCGCCCAGCGTGTACTTTGCCGCCTGGAGGCGACCGGCATAGAGCAGGCCCGCAAGGGCGGCGAGGCCGCCGCTGACCATGAGCACGGTGAGGCGCACGCGCGGCACCTTGATGCCCGAGACGAGCGCGGCGCGGGGATTGTCGCCGGTGGCGAGGACATGCGCGCCGAACCTGGTCTGACGGAAGATGATGTGGCCGGCGATGACGGCGATGACCGTCCACCAGATGAGCGATGGGATGCCGAGGAGTGAACCCGACCCGAAGAAGCCCGTGAAGGTGGAATCGGTGACCGGGATGGAGCGCAGGTTCGTCAGCGAGCGCGCGACACCGGCGAAAAGCCCCATCGTGGCAAGGGTGACGAGAAACGAGGGCAGGCGGAGATAGGCGACAAGCACGCCGTTGATGAAGCCGATGAGAAGGCCCGCGCCGAGACCGGCGAGGATGCCGGCAAACATGCCCAGGCTCCCCATGGTCACCGCCGCCACGAGCGCCGAGACTGCGACGGTCGAACCGATGGAAAGATCGATTTCGCCGGCCGACAGCACGAAGACGAGGCCAATGGCCATGATGGTGGCCGGGGCCGTCTGCAGGACGATGTTGGAAAGGTTCCGCGTCGTCAGGAAGCCGCTATCGCGCAGGACGATGGCGAAGAACAGGAAGATGGCCAGAAAGCCGACATAGACGACGTATTGCTGGATATCGATCCGCCCGAGCGCGGCCCTGAAGCCGCCGGCCGGTGTCAGCCCGGCGGTCGCGGCGCCGGTAGTCCTGGGTGCTGTCATTGACACATCCTCCGTAGAGGGGCGGAGCCGAAGCCCCGCCCGAGCGCCTTACTTCGCGGCGTCGAGAACCGACTGCGGCGCTTCGCGGTTGAGCGAGTCCATCCAGCCCTGGGCGACATTGTCCTTGGTGACGGTCAACGCCGGAGCGACGACGAATGCCGGGGTGGCTTCGCCGAGGAGCGACTTGAGGCCGACCGCCGCCATGGCGCGTCCGAGTTCGTACGCCTTGTCGGCGACGAGGCCCACCACGTTGCCATCCTTGACCATGTCGAGCGCGACCGGCTCGGAGAGGTCGAGGGTGACGATCTTGGTGTGGGTGTTGCCGGCAGCGCGCAGCGCGGCAAGCACGCCGTCGGCCGGTTCGGCCCAGGTGACGTAGATGCCATCGAGATCCGGGTTCTGCAGCAGCATGGCGCTTGCCAGCTCTTCGGCGCGGGCCGGGTCGGAGATGCCCTGCTCGGCGACGATCTTGATGTCCGGATAATCCTTCTCGATGGTGGTCTTGAAGGCGTTGTCGCGCTGGTTGGTCACATAGTAGCTGGCGTCATGGAAGATCCAGCCGACCTTGCCCTTGCCGCCGATCGACTTGGCGAGGACGTCCGCAGCCTGCTTGCCCATCTGGAAGAGGTCGTCGGTGACGATGGAGGCGTAGTCGGTGCCCTGCGTGTAGCCGGCCGGAACGTTCGAGAGGAACACCAGCTTGACCCCGCTCGATGCCGCTTCCTTGAAGGCTTCGGCAGACGTCACCGGATCGAGCGGCAACGACAGGATGACGTTGGGCTGGGCCGCGAGAGCCGTCTCGATGTCGGAACGCTGCTTGGCGGCGTCGAACCCGGCGTCGGTCTGGACGACGACGTCAACGCCTGCCTTGGCGAATTCGTCCTTAGCACCGGCCGAGACGGCATTGGTGAAATCGGACGAGGTGTGCCAGAGGAGCGCGGCCTTGTAGCCCTTGTCCTTGAGGGCGGCGAGATCGGCGTCGCTCAACTGGATATCGGCCGAAGGCGTAGCGCTTTCCCCGTTCGGGCCAACGGTCTGCGCGAGGGCGCCATGACCGGCAAAGAGCGAACCGGCGAGCAGCGCCGTCGCGAGAAGTTTGGTGAAGTGCATGGTTGGTCTCCCTTATGACTTTCCCTGTTGCTTAGTCTTCCACCACCCCGCAGTAGCGGGCGATGAAATGAGCGAAGGCCACGATCCCTGAATAGTATTCCTCGAGGCTGACGCGCTCTTCGAAGGTGTGGCAATTGCGGATGTCGCCAGGCGCGCAGTAGACGGCCGGGACATTGAGTCCGTTGATGAAGAAGGGCGCCTCCGACCAGAACGGAGCCCCTTCGAGCGTGCCGCGACCGGCCATGGTGTCGCCCACGATGCGCGAGAGCATCTGTACGGGCTCGGCTGACGGATCGGTCTGCGAGGGCGAGCCGCCGACTGCATGGTCACGGCCCGCGGGGTAGGCGATCCGAACCTTGATCTCGGGGTCATCAATGGCACCGCGAACGACCTGCTCGATGGCCAAGGCCGCCTCGTCGAGGGATTCCCCCGGCAGCAACTTGCGGATGAGCGAGAGCTTGCACTCTTCAGGCACGGCGATGAAGCCACCGCCCTCGAGCCCGGTGATCAGCAGGAATGCCCGGCCAACGAGCGGATGCTCCGCCCTTGCGGCGATCTCGTCGGAATGGGCCCAGAGCGCCGACATGACCTTGTGGCTGGCCTTGAGGGCATCCTTGCCCAGTTCCGGCACGCCGAAATAGGCCGATTTCCCGGTGATGGTGATATCGGCAATGAAGAAGCCCATCTGCGCCGGGTAGACCGCCAGCCGGGTCGGTTCGACATAGATGGTGAAGTCGGGCAGGGCGACAGTGCCCGCGCGAATGCGGGCCACGTAGTCCTTGACGCCGGCCGAAACCCCGGTGCCCGGTTGCCCGCTTTCCTCGTCACCGACGAAAGCAAAGGCCACGTCGCCCTTGAGGCGGACGCCGGCCGCGTCGAGAAGCGAGAGCGCGGCCAGGCTCGAGCAGATGCCGGCCTTGAGGTCACCCGATCCGCGCCCCCAGACCTCGCCATCGATCAGCGGAGCGGCAAAGGGATCCTCGCGGTCGGTGCCCTTCCAGTGCTCGGCCCAGCCATCGACGTGGACGGTATCGCTATGCCCGATGAAGAGCAGCCTCTTGCCGCCTCCCGCGCCCTTGCGTTCGCCCCAGATATTGGGACGCCCGGGCAGGAAATCGGCCTTCGAGAGCGCGCCGATACCACGCCTCTCCATTTGCTCCTGGAGATAGGCGACGAAGTTGGCCTCGTTCCCCGTGATGCTCTGGCGCCCGATGGCGCCCCGAAACAGGGCGAGGGCGTCGTTCCGGTCGAGCGCGGCAGTCAGGCGGTTGCTGAATTGGGCCTCGGTCACTGCAGGACTCCACTGATGGAAACGGCGTTGGCAGGGGGAAGCGAAATCTTGCCGTTCGGCGCATCGGCGCCGAAGAGCGTGTTGTGGAGGTGGCTCAGCCCGATGGCGGCCGCTCCGATAAGCGTGGCGTGGGTCCCCAGCTGGCTGGCCTCGACCTGGACGGGAGAGGGGAAGCAGAGGGGCAGGAAGGTCTTGACCCGCTCGATGAGCTCGGGCCGGCCGCCGATCGAGCCGCCGAGGATCACCTTCTCGGGGTTGGCCATGGCGCAGATGGCGCCAATGCCGAACGCCAGGTAGTTGGCGGTATCGTTGAGAACGGTCAGCGCGGAGGCATCGCCTGCATTGGCCAGCTCGAAAATCTCGGGCACCGAGGCCTCGGCCTGCGCCAGCTCCCGGTACCGGCGCATGATGCCGACGGAAGCGACGACCCGCTCGTAGGCCCCTGCACGCAGCGATTCCGTATCGAAGGGATCGGCGCCGAAGGGCAGGAAGCCCAGTTCGCCCGCGGCATTGCCCGCACCCCGGATCAGTTGCCCGCCCAGGATGAGGCCGCCGCCGACACCGGTGCCGAGCGCGACATAGGCGAGGTTTTCGATACCCTGCCCACCGCCCAGCCAGTTCTCGCCGAGAACGGCGAGATTGACATCATTCTCGAGCATGACCTCTGCCCCGAGCGCCGAGGACAGCGCGGCGGCCACGTCGATGGAATCGAAATCGCGGATGTTGGGGGCGAGGAGGACACGGCCCGTGCCGCGCTCCGGCACGCCGGGGGCGCCGATCACGGCGACCTGCACGCGCTCGAACGGCACGTCCCTGGTGGCCGCCACTTTGCGCGACAGCGCGGCGATCTGTTCGACCACGAAATGTCCGCCACGCGGATCGGTCGGAGCGACGTCCTGGGCGATGATCTGGCAGGTGAGGTCGCAGACGGCGACCCGAACCTTGGTGCCGCCGAGGTCGACGGCCACGATGTAGGCGGCGGTCGGGACGAGTTCGTAGGTTACGGCCGACCGCCCCACATGCCCCTGGGTCCGTCCGGTCTCGCGCACCCAGCCCTCTTCCTCGAGCTGGCGGACAATTTCGGAGATGGTCTGCTTGGAGAGGCCGGTCTGCTTGGCAATCGAGGCGCGGGAGATAGGGCCATCATGAACGATGGTCTCCATTACGGCACGAAGGGAAAACTGTCGCGAAATCCGCGCCGTAGGTGCCACGCTGCTCTCTCTCATTAATTCGTTCCCTCACCGAACTATTGCAAACGGATAAGGGAGCCGTCAAGGGGAGGTCGCGTCAGGTCGTGGGAAAACCAGGTTGCGGCGTAAGCTGAAACCTGCGTCAGAACATCAATAGTCGTTGATAACGTACTGAAAGCGCTATGGAAGCATCGCCGAGACGATCACGCCCTGGTTGGCGCGCACCGAGGCGACTTCGGCCTTGCCGGTCAAGAGGGCGTGCACCGCGAAGGGCGGCAGCATGAACAGAAACAGGAAAGCCCAGAGCGGGTAGCGCATGATCTCCAACTCCCCGCGACAGCGGACCGATGAAGGCTAGCAATCCCGACCGAACGTCAGGCTACCCGATTAGGTTGCATTTTATCGATCCCGGCTTTCGCGGCCTGCCGACGGGGCCGCTGCGATACTGAGCACCGATTCCAGCGTCAGATAGGAGCGCAGCAGCCGGAAGCCGACATATTCGGGCAGGCCGATCAACGCTCCGACGCGCCCGTTGGCGAGCGCGGCAAACGCGCCCATGAGGGCCGGCGCACCGAGGAGCACCGCCAGCACCGCCTGACCGGTCAGGGTTCCGGTCGGATCGAAGGCGAGCAAGAGGTGCAGGGCACCGAAGATCGCCAGCGGAACAGTCATGGCGCGGCGCGCTGAATTGAGCAGCATGAACGGCAGCACCACCTTGCCGCGCACCGAAAGATCCCAGCTATCGAGGTAGGTCCGGTTGCGCGCACTCACGTGGTAGACGGAGCGGAACCAGCGCATGCGCTGTTCGCGCAGATGCTTGTAGGTCCTGGGAACCTCGGAGACGTAGACGACCGAGGGATCGGAGACGACGCGATTGCCCAACTCGCCGATGCGCAAGGAAACGTCGGTATCCTCCCCGTTCATGCCCTGGACGAAGCCGCCTACGTCGCGAACCAGGGCCGTGCGGTAGGCAGCGAACATCCCCGGAACGCCGATCGTGCCGTCGAAGGCGCCATAGGCTACCTGGTAATAGCCATGCTTGAGCAGCACTTCGAGGGTGCGGGCGCGATCGAACGGTCCATCGCCCGGCGCAATGGGCATGCCCCCAACCACCCCGACATCGGCACGTGAAAAGTGGCGCATGGCGCGCGCAATGGTTTCACGCTGAACCTGGGTATCCGCATCGATGCGGATGACGAACTCTGTCGCCGTTTCGGCAATGCCGCGGTTGAGCGCCAGGGCCTTGCCCGGTGTCGGCACGTCGATGACGCGCCCCCTCAAGTGTCTGGCGTCCGAAAGCGCGGCCGAGGCAACGGCGATTGTCTCGTCGCTCGAGGCATTGTTGAGCACGATCACCTCCACCTTGCCGTCGTAGACGGCAGCAGAGGAGTCGATGGCGCCGATGGTCCGCGCAATGACGTGGGCCTCGTTGTGGGCTGGCACGATGACCGTGACCGGCGGAGCGAAGGCGCTCCTGCGGCGCAGGATCGCCTGAAGCGTGCCATCGACGTAGAGAACGAAGAAAAGCGTCGGCAGGAACAGGAAGACGCCCGGGCCGGTGCCGCCGAGCAGCGCGACGTTTCGCAGATCCAGCACCAGCGGCAGGTCCATGCGATCCACACCGACCGCAATTGCGATCGAAAGGGCGACCGCAATCGTGAGGCGCACCAGCGAGGCAAGCTTGTAGCGGCGGTTGAACGGCGCATCCGCCCGCGCCGGCATGCTGCCGTGGTCGAGCAGCTTGGCCGAAAACACGAAGAAGCCGATGAGCCCGGAGAGAATCTCGATGACGTGCAACGAGTAGACGAAGCCAGCCAGCCGATAGCCGACGATGTTGATGGCATCGAGTGCCCCGACGACGAGCACGTAGTAGAGCAGGAGCTCGAGAAAGAAGCGGATCTTGCCGCGTAGGGACGAGCCGAACATCGTCGAGAACGCCACGTAGAACGAGACGATGAAGATGCGCAGGGGCACCGAATGGGTGCCGATATAGGGTGAGAAAACGAAGTCCCGGTTCGGAAAGGCTTGCGCCAGCACCGGTACACGGTTGATGGCGAACAGCAGGATCACGCTCATGACCGAGAAGATCACGAGCACGAGGGGCGCGCTCCAGAGGGGAAGGGAGCGCGTGAGCCTTGCCGGAGCGCTATCGACGGACCAGTATTGGTGTCCGCCCGCCGCGCTCGGCTGGGTGCCCTCAGTGACGCTGGACGAGGATAGCGACATCGCCTCGCTTCATCCCCCCGAGCAGCGAGGCCATTTCGGTCTTGCTCAGGTCGTGCACGGAAATCGGGTCGTTCGCGCCGGCCGTTGACGACATGATCAGGAGCTGGCCCGCCCCGGCCGAAGCCGCGCTCGCAGGTGTCAGCAGCGATACCTTGCGCAAGGCATCGGTCAGCGTGTCCCCGGTCAGCACGGTCAGCGTGACCGGCGCCGTGTCCTCGCCGAACGCCATGTTGGCGCCAATGGGCAGGAACTGGGCGAGCATCGCCGAAGCGCGGCTGCCCTGGGCAGCATTGAGCTTGCCCTCGACAGTGAGCCCGATCGAGCCGCTGTTGGCCAGTTCGCGAACCAGGGGCGACCAACCCTCGGAAGGCTGAACGCCCGGCGTCAGCGTGGTGGTGGGCAACAACTGGGCCTGGGCATCCGGACCCGCCCGGCAGATGCTCTCGTTGGGAGAGGTGTCCACCAGCTCGATCAGGATGCGGTTGGCGAGGGCCTGCTGGGCCGCCGGCAGGTCGATCGGCAGCTCGATGCTCTTGGCCTTGCCGTCGATGCGACGGCTGTCGACCAGGTTGTTGTTGAGCGAGATGCGCAACACCCAGTCACGGTTGTCGGCCAACTCGCTCATCTTGATCGCCAGGTTGAGGCGGGCAGGCATCAGGCCACCCGGAAGATCGGCGAGCTTGTAGTCGATGGTCCAGCGCTTGGAGCCGCGGAAGTTCTTGACGATAGTCTCGCTGCCGAGCGTTGCTGCATCCACGGGCCAGTAGCTGGCGATCGCGGGAGCCTGACGTTCGGCCGCGCGCAGTGCGACGAGCCGTTCGACGCCCGCCTGGCCGGCAAGCTGGAAGCTGCTCTCGCCCAACCGCGCGATCGGGGTGGTGCCGGCATTGGCGACGAGCACGCGCGTACCGGCCCGCTCGGCGCCTTCAAGTTCCACCAGCGAGGCGATGCCCGAGCGGTGCAACTGCTGGTCGGCCCAGAGAGCCGCCGCCAGGTCGGCGCCCGAGAGGCCCGGCACCAGGTTCATGGGGCCGGTCGCGGCGATGAGGGCAGTCTCGGGATCCTCGACCTTGTCGTAGGTGACGAGCGTCATGGCGCTCGAGGGCAGGAGCGTTACGGCGCTGCCGGAATTGGCGGCATCTGTGGGGCAAATCTGGCCCGAATTGGTGTTGCCGCGCCCCGAAAGGGTCAACTCGACGTCTTCGCCCAGGAGGTCCGAGGCGTCGAGCGGCACCTTGACGGTCTGGGTGGCCTTGCCGCTGTTGAGCACGACCTGCGTGCGGTCCCTGCCGTTGACGGCGATCGTCATGCGGCCGTCGCCGTGCTCGGCGAGCTCGGTTTCGAAAGCCAGGTCGAGGCTGCCGCTGGTGAAGCTTACGCCCGGCGGAACGGCGAAGCGGATCTGCGTCTCGTCGGGAAAGCCGGCGAGGCCCATCCAGCTTCCCTGCAGCGGGCGCAGGACCTTGAGCTGGGTCGCCGCCACATCGGTGCTGCCGGTGACCGTGTTATCGACGCCGGTCTCGGACGCCCCCGTCATCCGGGAAAACGAGGACCGCACCTGATCGGCCATCCCGGCGATATTGGCGCCGACATCGTCGCCGCGGGAATAGACCATGGCGGTGCCGACGACGGCGAAGGCCAGAACCGCAACCAGGGCTAGCCGCAGAACGTCACGCATCACGCAGCATCCTTGCGGCTCTTGAGGGTGCCCGGGCGGGTGTTCCTGGTCCAGAGGGCCGTGGCCGGAATGGCGCGCACGTCATAGCGATCCTTGTAGCGGTCGGCGATCTCGAGCGTTTCGGCCAGAAGCGCGTCGCGCAGGAGAATCGGCTCGAGGCCAAGCGAACGGAAGGTCTGGTTGGAGACGCGCAGGGTATTCTCGGCCGCTTCCTTGCGCGGGTTGTCTACGAAGGCCACTTCGGCGCCTGTGGTTTCGGCCACGAGTTCAGCGAGATCGGAAACCCGGTGCGTCTCGGCCACCTGGTTGAGGATGTGCACGCGCTCGCCACGTGCGGGCGGGTTGGCCACGGCCAGCGACACGCAGCGCACGGTATCCTGGATGTTGATGAAGGCCCGGGTCTGGCCGCCGGTGCCATGGACGGTCAGGGGATGCCCGACCACGGCCTGCATCAGGAAGCGGTTGAGCACGGTGCCGTAGTCGCCGTCATAGTCGAAGCGATTGATGAGGGCCGGATCGAGCCGGGTTTCCTCGGTCTGTGTGCCCCAGACGATACCCTGGTGCAGATCCGTGATGCGCAGGCCGTCGTTGCGCGCGTAGAACTGGAACAGCAACTGGTCGAGCGACTTGGTCAGGTGATAAACGCTACCCGGCTGAGTGGGGTAGAGGATCGAGCGCGGATATCGCGTCCCGTTCGGCCCGGCGACCGAAACGTCGAGATAGCCCTCGGGCAGTTCGAGCCCATCCCCATCATAGCCGTAGACGCCCATGGTCCCGAGGTGGACAAGGTGGGCGTCGAGGTCGAGCTCGACCAGGGCAGCCAGCAGATTGTGGGTGCCGTTGATGTTGTTGTCGACCGTGTAGCGCTTGTGGGCGGCGTCGCGCATGGAATAGGGCGCCGCGCGCTGTTCGGCGAAGTGCACGACGGTTTGCGGGGCGAAGTCGGCCAGGTAGGCGCGCAGGCCGTCATAGTCGTGGGCGATGTCGATATTGGCGAAGGACAGCGTCCTGCCCGACACGCGCTTCCAGGCGGCGATGCGCCCGGGCATGTCGGCGATCGGGGTCAGGCTTTCGACGCCCAGCTCGGCGTCGATGCGCCGGCGCGAAAGATTGTCGATGATCGCGACCTGATGGCCTTCGGCCGAAAGCTTGAGCGCCGTCGGCCAACCGCAAAAACCATCACCACCCAGAACAACAATACGTGCCATGAAAGTCTCCAAACGCACCCGCGCCGCCGGAAACATCCGGCCGCGTTACTGGCTTCACTCGCGCTGACGAGAAGCGGGCTTGGCTCCGTCCGAACCGGACGAAACGACGCCGTATATGCACGTGGTCGGCGGTTCGACCAAGTGCGGTTAGGAATTTGGTAACATCTGGGATTAAATTCCGCCGGCCTGCCTTGAGACAGGCGGGCTGCGCGATATCATTTCAGATATTGCCCGCCTCGTAGAACAATGTGGCGTAGAATTGGCGGTCGGAAGGACAAGTGTCCTGGAATGCGACGATTTCAGGAACGGTTTCGCGCTCAACTCGCTGTGACTTTTTGTCCGAGAGGCATAGCCCGATATGCGTGAGCATAAGGCGCTATGCGTGCCGGCGGTCGTCGTCAGGTTTCGGCTCGGTTGACGACAGCTCGAACCGGAGGGGCAGGGGGCAGCAAGTCGCGGATGTCCACGAACGGAAAGGCCGGCTCGAAGCGGAAGGCTTCGGCGTAAACCGTGGCGTTCGCCTGGTTGGCCTGCTGGCCGCGAAAGCCGTTGAGCTGGCGGCACGCCTCGACGAAACGCTCCGGCGATTGCGAGTCGTGGCAGCGGATCGCGGCGAGCTTGGTCTCGAAATGCGCCGAGACGTCGATGTAGTAAGTTGGCTCGAACGCAACGCCGCGCAGATTGTCAGCATGCAGGACGGGCACGGAGAACGAGGACGCAAGCCGTGCCGCTTCGCTGAGCGCACGATGGTCGCCGTGGTAGTCGTTGGGCGCATGGGTGATGACGAGTTCCGGACGCTCGCGGGCGAACAGCGCCTTGAGCGCCATCACCAATTCGCGGTCGGGCACCAGCTCTCCGTCCGGAAAATCGAGGAATTGCGGCGTGACACCGATCAGCGCGGCGGCATCGCTCGCTTCCTGCTTGCGCAGGCGGCTCAGGGCACCCGGATCGCCCTTACCGCCCTTGCTGCCGTCAGTGGCGATGGCAAATGCCAATTCGTCCCCGCGCGCTGCATAGGCGCACAGGGTGCCGAACATGTAGATTTCGATGTCGTCAGGATGCGCGCCAAGCGCCAATACCTTCATCGCCGCCCTTGTTCCACGAACTCGATGACCATTGCCGCGGTCCAGGTGAAACGTCCACCCCCGCACGGCTCGCCCGTCAAGGGATCGTAGTATTCCGCAAAGCCGGAGCGGGCAATCAGTTCAAGACTCGATTCGACGATCCGCGCGGCGATCTCGGTCTCTCCGGCGGCTTTCAGGCCATCGGCGATCATGTAGTTCATCACCAGCCAGGCCGGACCGCGCCAGTAACGCTTGGCTTCGAACCGGGTGTCCGCCGGGTCGTGGGAGGGCACGATGTATTTCACGAGCCCGGCCTGCCGCTCAATGGTGCGCGCTATTCCGCGCGCCTGCTCGGCGGGGATGGCCGCGAACACCGCCAGCAGCCCGCCGATCGAAGCGCTGTCGATGAGCATTCCGGTGGTGCGGTCCTGGCACACATACTGGCTATGAGCAGCGCTCCAAAGGCTCCCGAGCGCCGCAAGCCCCTTTGCAGCGCGCGCCCGGTTGGCGGCAGCGATCGCTGGCTCCCCCAGGGCATCGGCGAGATCGGCCAGATCGGTACAGGACCGGATCAGGATAGCGTTGAACCCGGGATCGACGACCTGGAAGGGAGAGGCGTCATGGAGACGAGAATTATCCCACCCCAGCGCACGGAAATGCTCAACGAGCCACAGATAGCGGTCGTACTGCGCCTTGGTCGGGCGGTGGGCAGGATCGGCGTGCTGGGTATCGCGCCGGGTATAGGGCGCGACGCCCTCTGTCGGCACGCGCTCGAAGGCTTCATCCCAATCGATGGAATTGTCGCGTCCGGACTCCCATGGGTGGAGAATGGCCACCAGGCCTTCGCTCCTTGGGTCGCGGTTGGCATAGAACCATTCGTGCCACGCATCGACCTTGGCCAGGAGCCCACGGGCGCGCTCGGCCGCCGCTGCCTTGTCCTTCGCCCGATCATAGAGGCGGCGGATCGCAAAGCCGGCGACAGGCGGCTGGGTAATGCCCGATGTCGCGGTCGGCCGGTTCGTCCCCCAGACGTCCGGCCCGGGGAAATAGCCGTCCGAATAGACGTGGAAAACGATGTGCGGGACCATGCCGTCAGGCCATTGATGGGCGAAGAGCGTCTCGATCTCCGTCCAAGCCCGCCCCTCGTCGTAATGGCTCTGCCCAAGCGCGGTAAGGCACGAGTCCCAGTTCCACTGGAACGGGTAGAGGCCCTTGGTGGGCACGGTATAGGTGCCCCGATCGTTCTCCTTGAGAACTTCGAGGGCGTGGTCGTAGACCTTGGCGGGATCAAGGGAAGTCATGGCGTGCTCTGCAGGGGTCAGGGGGAAGAAAGGGGCCGGGGCTAGACGGCAAGTTCGGATTGCGGGTCGAACCAGCGGATGCGGTCAGGCTTGGGGACCAGGCTGAGTTCGTCCCCCGGCGCGACGCGCATGTCGGAATCGAGCACGGCCCTGAAGAGACCGCCGCCGACTTCGCAGGTGACAAGCGTATGTGCGCCGAGCGGCTCTACCACTCGCGCCACGGCCTTGAGACCGCCTTCGGCCACGTTCACGTCCTCCGGACGAATGGCGAATTCGAGCTTGTCCTGCTGGACAGCCGGCCCATCGAGCGTAAGGTCCGCGGCCTGCCAGCGTCCGTCGCCAAGGCGGCGCGCGGTGATGAAGTTCATCGGGGGATTGCCTATGAAGCTTCCCACGAAGCGCGCGGCCGGATTGCGGTAAACCTCGACCGGGCTCGCAGCCTGCACGATCCGCCCGCCGTTCATCACCGAAATGCGGTCGGCAAGGCTCATGGCCTCGACCTGGTCGTGGGTCACGTAGATGGTGGTGGTCTTGCTCTCGGCCAGAACGCCCTTGAGTTCGGCGCGCATTTCGAGCCGGAGCAGGGCATCGAGGTTGGAGAGCGGCTCATCCATGAGAATGACGTCCGGCTCCATCGCCAGGGCGCGTGCCACCGCCACGCGCTGCCGCTGCCCGCCCGAGAGCTGGCCCGAATAGCGCTTGAGTAACTGCTCGATATGCATGAGTTCGGCGGTGCGCTTGACGCGCTTATCGACCTCCGCCTGCGGCAGCTTCTTCATGCGCAGGCCGAAGGCGATGTTCTCGTAGACCGTCAGGTGCGGGAACACCGCATAGTTCTGGAAGACCATGGAGATGCCCCGCTCGCGTGGCGGCAGATGGTCGACACGGCGACCGCCGATCCACACCTCGCCCTGGCTCGGCGTCTCGAGCCCGGCAATGATGCGCAGCAGCGTGGTCTTGCCGCAGCCGGAAGCTCCCAGCAGGACCATGAATTCCTGGTCGGTGATGGTGAGGTCGATGGCGTGGAGCGCCTTGAAGCTTCCAAAACTCTTGGCGACGTTCTTGATGACGATTTCGGCCATTGGCAGGTCTCCTTAGCGGTTCGCGATGCCCCACATCGCAAACAGGTATTTGCGAACGGCGAAGATGAAGAGCAGCGCCGGCACGACGAGGGCGGCGCCGCCGGCGAATTTGAGGTGCAGGGGCGAGACGTTGAGGCTCTGGAGCAGGAATGCCGTCAGCGTGCGGTTCTGCACAGTGAGCACGGAGGCGGCGAAGACCTCGTTCCAGGAGATGGTGAAGGCGAAGATAGCCGAAGCCGCGATGCCCGGAAGCACCAGCGGCAGCACAACCCGCTGAAACGCCTGCGCCCGGTTGCAGCCAAGGGTCCAGGCGGCTTCCTCCAACTCCACGGGGATGCCCGAAAAGATGGAGAAGGTGATGAGCACCGCAAAGGGGATGGCGAGCGTCGTATGCACGAGCGCAAGCCCGATGGGCGTGTCGTCCAGTCCGACCTGGATGAACATGACCGCGATGGGCAGGGCCAGCAACGGCAGCGGGAATGCGCGCGTCATGAGTACGAGCAGGCGAAAGGCGCTCTTGCCGGGGAAATCGAAGCGCGACAGCGCATAACCTGCCGGCGCGCCGATGCCGATGGCGAAGACCATGGTAAGGACGGCCACCAGCACCGAGTTCCAAAGGGCCTTGGCGACGCCCGAAAAGCCGATGAAGAACTGCAGCGAGCCGAAATCGAACCCTGGCAACCCGGTCTTGGGGAAGCCTGTCACCTGGGCTGGCGAGGACAGTGCGTTGACGAGAAGCAGGTAGATCGGCACGAGCACCCAGGCACACATAAGGACCGTGCCCGCCACGAAGACGAAGCGGCCGGCGCGGCTGACTTCGGCGACCGCCTGGGGCTGGTCGTTGCTGGCGACGTCGGTCATATCGTTGCTCCTTTCGGCACCCGGAGCACCCTGAGGTAAACCAGCGTCGCTGCGATCGAGATCGCCAGGATGACGAGGGCGTAGGCCGCTGCCACGTTCGGGTCGCGCAGGTTGAACTGCCAGTTGTAGGTTTCACCCACCAGGACCGGCAGCGTGGTCCCGCCCAGGGCGACCACCACTGCGAAGACCTCAAAGGCCGCTATCGTCCTCAGGATGAGGGCGGTCTGCAGGCTTGGCCGCAGCATTGGCAGGGTCACTTTTCGGAAGCGCTGCCAGGGGCTTGCGCCGAAAACCTCAGCCGCTTCGTAATATTCCTTGGGAATGAGGCCCATGCCCGAAACGAGGATGACCATGACGATGGCGGTCGCCCGCCAGACCTCGGCGAGGACCACGGCGATGAAGATCACCCAGATGTTCTGATAGCCAAGGAAGAGGATGGGTTTGTCCACGATCCCCAGGCTCACGAGCAGCGAGTTGAGGAAGCCCGATTGCTCGAAAATGGCCAGCCAGATGATGCCCGCCGCCAGGTCGGACAGCCCGAGCGGAATAGTGAAGATGTAGAGGATGGTGTTGCGGCCGGTCTTGAGGCGCATCACCACCGAGGCCATGGCAAGCGCCATCACCAACTGGATCGGCACCACGATCGCGGCGAGGAGGATGGTGTTCCAGAACGTGGCGGGAAACTTCCAATGCCCGACCATGGTCTGGAAGTGTTCGAGCGTGAACGATTGCCCGTCCGAGAAAGCCAGGACGGCGATCTGGACGAACGGATAGAGGAAGAACACCAGCAGGAACAACGTCGCCGGCAATAGCAGCAGGTAAGGCAAGGCCCGTTGCGGCATGGATCATCCTTGCTTGGCTGTGGAGCAGAGGAGCGTCCGGCCCCCGCGATGGAGGCCGGACGCCAGCTGTGGCTTATTCGACCGGGCAGGGCCCTTCGGACGCCGCATCGGGCGTCCAGCAGGGCGCCTTGGCGTCGACCATGATCTTGCGCAGGACTTCCGCCTGCTGGTCGAGAACCTGGCGCACGTCCTGGTTGCCCAGCACGATGCGTTCGAACGTGTCGGTATAGGCCTGGTTGAACTGGCCGCCGAGGTCACCCAGGCCGACCGGCAGAAGCGCCGGCAGGGCATCCGGAGCGCTGGTCATGGTCGCGACGGCCGGCCCGAGGGCGCGGGCCGAGGCGGGCAGATCGGCAGGCAGCGGCGCGTCCGTGGTCGGGAAGAAATTGGTGGCAAGCAAGGTCGCAACCTGCGTCTCAGGCTGCATCATGTACTTGACCAGTTCCTTGGACTTGGCCGGATCGGGCGCCCATTTCGGGATGGCGAGGCCGGCAAGCACCGGCATGAACGCCCGACCCTTGGGACCGGCAGGCGCCGGGAAGGCGACGAAGTCGTCGGGCTTCTGGTTGAAGGCCTCACCCAGTCGGGCGATGTGGTCGAACGCCACCCAGACGTCGCCGGTCAGCAACGGCTCCTGCATGAAATCATAGTTCGTGGAGGCCGGGTTGGTGTACTGCCAGAGCTCCTTGAACTTGTTCCAGGCCGTTTCAGCTTCGGGCGAGCGGAATTTGGTCACTTCCGAAGCGGTAAAGGCCGGCAGCAGGAAGCCCTGGAAGAACCGGTGCTTGAGGCCTTTGGGGCCGGCCGGGAAGCCGAACTTGGGCGAGCCGGTCTGCTCGGCCATGTTCTTGGCCCAGGCGATGAGCTGGTCATAGGTGAGCGCGTTGATATCGGCGCCCTCCGGCAGATACTGCAGAGCCTGCTTGTTGGCGGCCATCACGTAGTTGGCCTGCATCCAGGGCAGGTATTTCTGCTCGCTGGTGCCGAGCTTGCCCAGTTCCATGAAGGCCGGGCTCGGCTTGACCGCGCCGAGATCGATGTCGGAGAGATCCATCCAGTCGTCCGGATAGGTCGAGAGCTCGCCATGGAGCGCGCCGACGACGCCGATTGCGCCCGACCCGGCCTTGGCCTCGGCCTCGATGCGGGTGATGAACGGGCCCGGGTCCTGCGCCTGGAAGTCGACGCCGTCAAAGCCCTTAAGGACCTGCTCGCGCATCTTCTGGGTTTCCTCGACCGGGACCGCCTGGTTCGACCAGAACAGCACCTGTGCGTTGGCGGAGCCAACCAGCGCTGTCATGGCGAGCAGGGCGCCCGCCAGGGTTTTCTTCGTATTCCTCATCACTTACCTCCCTTGATGAACGTCATTTGCGAAAGTCGTCCGGCACCGGCCCGTGGCTGGATCGTGAGATGAGCGTGGGCCGGATGAGTTTGGTCAGCGGCTCTGGCGGCCGCCTTTCAATGACCTGCACCAGCATTCCCGCGATCTCGCGGGCAGCGTTTCTGGTTCCCGTCTCGAAGGTCGTCAGCCCCGGCGGCGCATAGGCCGACGCGGCAATATTGTCGAAGCCGATGACCGACAGGTCGCGCGGGATGGAGATGCCGGCTCGCGCCGCCTCCTCCATCACGGTCAGCGCCAGTTCATCGAAGAGACCGATAATGGCGCTCGGGCGCTTTTCGGCATGGAGCAGCCTGTTGACCGCGGCAACCGTCGCGCCTCGATCGAAGCGGGGCGCGCTCACGATGTCGAGCGTCACGGACGGGTCGCCACGACGCACCATGGCCTCGCGCAGTCCGCGCTCCCGCAGGTGGCGGAAGGTCATGGCGTCCGAAATGCTGACCAGGCCGAAATGGCGGTGACCCAGGTCGTAGAGCAGGTCGAAAGCTTCCGAGAAGGCACTGATGCTGTCGGCATCGAGCCAGTTGAACTTCTTGCTTTCATCGAGAAGCCGGCCGTGGGCGACGAACGGAAAGTCGCGCGACATCAGGTAGTCGATGCGCTCGTCGGCCTCCCCGATACGGGGCACCACGATGCCGTCCGCGCGCCCGGATTCGACCACGTGCTTGAGGACGGCGAGTTCCGACTGCCCCTGTTGCACCGTGGCGATGAAGAGATCGACCCCGTGGGGGACCAGGCCCTCGCCGAGCCCGGTGACGAATTCACCGACATAGGAGTCCACGAAGTTCGGGCCGCGGACCGGCAGGATGAACCCGACGAAGCCGCTGCGTCCGGAGACGAGCTGACGCGCGGCCATGTTGGGCACATAGCCATACTTGCGCGCCGCCTCCACGACCCGCTGCCGGGTCTTGAGGGCGATGGCCTCGTGACCGGCCAATGCGCGCGAAACTGTGGTGATGGAGACGTCGAGCTCAGCGGCGAGCTCCCGCAACGTCTTCCCCTTTGTCGACATCGTTCCTCCCAAAACGATTCCATTTTGAACGTTTGCAATGAATTCGAGTTCCTTTGCAAACGTTTTAAATTCTTAGGACGTTTTTTCCTGTGCGTCAAATGCGAGGTCCGTGGGGGAAGGGAGCGGACGTGAGGACGGAGGGGCGGGTTGCGTCGCGCTCGGGCTCGTCCAATCGTCGGCGCCAAGAATTTCCTGCCTGGTCCGGATCGGGGAAAATCGCCGGAAATGTGGTAAGTTCGTGGCGAGCAAATTTATTTTTGCTTACGCGACGGCAGCGACAGTTCTTGCGGAGGCGCTATCAGTCAAATTGCGAGCGTCTCGCAGATGTAAAGACATTAATGTGACAACCCATATAGAAGGTAAATTGCATCAGTTTTGTTTAGTTGTGCGAAGTATACTCAGATTTGACATGCCTGGATTAGGTTTTTAGGGTTTACGCAGAACGAAATCCAGGAGATCGCCTTATGATATTGAAGTCCGGTGGCGTAGCCGCCGCGATTGCCGTCGCCATTGTCGCTGCTTCCAGCCACGCCACGCTCGCTCAGGACGCCGCGGGTTCGACCTGCGGGACCGATCGCACCATCGACATCGCCGAGATGACCTGGCCCTCCGCGGCCGCGCTTGCACACATCCATGCGCGCATCCTCGAGGCGGGTTATGGCTGCAAGGTCGAGGTGGTCACGGGCGATACTGTTCCTACGTCCACCTCCATGCTCACCCGTGGCACGCCTGCCGTGGCCCCCGAGCTCTGGACCAGTGCGATCCAGGAACAGTGGGAAGCCGGCCTCAAGGACGGCGAAGTCGTCGAGCTGGCCGACGCCATTACGGACGGCACTGTCGAAGGTTGGTTCATCCCCCGCTACACGCAGGAAGCGCATCCGGAGCTGACGTCCGCCGAAGCGGTGATCGCTCATCCGGAAGTGTTTCCGGACCCGGAGGACAGCAGCAAGGGTCGTCTTTACTCGTGTCCTCCGGGTTGGGCGTGCGAGCTTTCGACCTCTGCGCTCTACGAAGCCTTCGACATGCAGGACAAGTGGAACCTGTTCTCGCCCGGTTCGGGCGGTGCGCTCGATGCCTCGATCGCCCGCGCCTTCACCCGTAGCGAGCCTATCCTGTTCTACTACTGGGGCCCGACCGCGATCCTGGGCAAGTACGACGCTGTGCAGCTCGATCTGGGTGAAGCCAAGCCCGAGGTCTACGCCTGCAACACCGATCCGGACTGCGCCGACCCGGCAGGCGTGACCGCCTATCCGTCCTCTCCGGCCGTCGTCGGCGCCGCCGCCTGGATCAAGGAAGAAGCGCCCAACGTCGCCGACTACTTCTCCAAGGTCGGGCTTTCCAACGCCCAGATCAGCAAGCTGCTGGTCTATGGCGACGAGAACAAGGCGGACGCTGCCGCCACGGCAGAGAACTTCCTCAAGACCGAGCAGGACGTCTGGACCAAGTGGGTTCCGGCCGATGTCGCCGACAAGGTCAAGGCGACCCTGGGCTGATTGCGCCCACATGACTGATCGATTGGAGCGGCCGGAATTTCCGGCCGCTCTTTGTGCCAATTCAGGGGTGCGGGGGCGCTTTGGGCGCACTCGCACTGTCTCGGTCGGTTCCGACCGATCGATGAAAGCGAAGAACCTTTGTTTCCTCAGATAGTTGATACGCGCCCGCTGCGGCGGGCCGTGGACGACGGTCTCAACTGGGTCGTGCGCGAGTGGGGCGATGGCTTTGAAGCCGCCGCCTATCCGCTGCTGGCCCTCCTCAAGGCCATCGAAGACCTGCTCATCGCCACGCCGTGGTGGCTCATCATCGTGATCCTGGTGGGTATCGCCTGGCTTGCCTCGCGCCGCTGGCAACTGCCCGCGCTCGTGCTCGGTGCGCTGCTCTTCCTTGGCGTAATGGACCTCTGGAAGGACGCCATGGCGACCATGGCGCTCATGCTCGCAGCGACGCTCACCGCCATCGTGCTTTCTATCCCGACGGGCGTCTGGATGTCGCGCTCGGCCCGCGTCCGCCAGACCATCACCCCGCTGCTCGACCTCATGCAGACGCTGCCAAGCTTCGTCTACCTCATTCCCTCGGTGATGATTTTCGGCCCCGGCAAGATCCCGGCTCTCATCGCCACCATCGTCTATGCCGCGCCTCCGCTCGTGCGCCTCACCGACCTGGGCCTGCGCTCGGTCGATCCGGCGGTAATGGAAGCCAGCCGCGCCTTCGGCACCAATCCCCGCCAGCGCCTGCTCGGCGTCCAGATTCCGTTGGCGCTCCCCACCATCCTCGCCGGCATCAACCAGACCACGATGATGGCGCTTTCCATGGTCGTGATCGCCTCCATGATCGGAGCGGGCGGCCTCGGTTACCAGGTGCTCCAGGGCATTGGGCGGCTCGAGGTGAGTCGCGGCCTTTTCGCCGGCCTAGGCATCGTGGCTCTCGCCATCATCTTTGACCGCACGACCCAGGCGTTCGGCCGGCGCCTGCAGGGACGCATCGGCCTGGTGGAGACGCGCACATGACCGATACGAGCGAAAATGCCATCACCATCCGGGGCGTGACCAAGATCTTTGGCGACGACCCGCAAACTGCCCTCGCCATGCTGCGCGACGGCAAGAGCAAGGCCGAGGTACAGGCCGAGACCGGCCAGGTAGTAGGGCTCGACGCGGTGTCGCTCGACATCGCCCGGGGGCAGATCTTCGTGGTCATGGGGCTTTCGGGTTCGGGGAAGTCCACGCTGATCCGCCATGTCAACCGGCTGATCGAGCCGACTGCCGGCGACATCTTCGTGGGCGGCGAGAACGTGCTGGCCATGAGCGCCGAGGAACTTCGCGCGTTCCGCCGCAAGAGCGTGGCAATGGTGTTCCAGAAGTTCGGCCTCCTGCCGCACCGCAGCGTCATCGACAATGTCGCCTATGGGCTCGAAGTGCGCGGCGTCGGCCGTCGCGAACGGCGCGAGGCGGCGGCCAAGTGGATCGAGACTGTGGGATTGGCCGGCTACGAGGACGCGCGTCCGCGCCAGCTCTCGGGCGGGCAGCAGCAGCGCGTCGGCCTGGCTCGCGCCCTGGCGCTCGACACCGACATCGTCCTGATGGACGAGGCATTCTCCGCCCTTGACCCGTTGATCCGCTCGGGGATGCAGGACCAGTTGCTCGAGCTCCAGAAGACGCTCAACAAGACGATCCTGTTCATAACGCACGACTTCGACGAGGCGCTCAAGATCGGCAACCGCATCGCGGTGCTCAAGGACGGTTCCGTCCAGCAGGTGGGCAAGCCCGAGGACATCGTGCTGCGTCCGGCCAACGAGCACATCGAGGAGTTCGTCCGCGACGTCAACAAGGCCCGCGCCATCCACGTCCGCTCGATCATGGAGACGGGCGAAACCGAGCTATGCGAACAGGCGGTCTCGATGGACGCCCGCTGCGAGGACGTGCTGCCCTTGTTCGCCGACCACAAATGGGTCGGCGTGCTCGACCAGAGCGGCCAGCAGATCGGCCGCGTCACCGCGCGCCAGGTCATCGGCGCACTGGCTCGCCACGGGTAGGGTGGTTGCTAATTCCTACGTGTCTTCCTCGGCGGAAGCCGCGGTCCGGTTCCACCGGTCCCAGATCGGAACGGATTTCTGGACCCCGGCCTCCGCCGGGGAAGAGGGATTCGGGGTAATTTTGGGGCGCCAGAACCGGTGAGCGGGCCAACAGGTCTCCCTCCTCACACAAGAGGAGGGAGGCGACGGGGCTGCCCTGCGAGCTACATCTTGTAGCCGGGCTTCTTGTAGAGCGTCGATTCCTTGGCGAGGATGTCGGGGCGGTAGACCTCGTCGCGCCAGGCTTCGGCACTCACTTCGTCGAAGCCCACAGAGACCGATTCCTGGCCGTAGCCCAGAATGCTGGTGACGTTGTCGGTAATGGCGTCGGCGAGGCGCTGCTCTTGCTGTTCGCTCTTGCCGGGCCAGAGTTTGACTATGACGTGGGGCACGCTTCCGCTCCTTGAGCTTGTCCTGCCGGCGCGCACCGAGCACGACCATTGCTGGCGAGCAGCTTGGCGGGGGCCTCGCCGATACCGGAAGAGGCGCCGGTGATGATGACGACTTTATCTTTGATCAATTCAGTATTCCTTTGTTCGGTTAGCGGGCGCCGTATTGCTCGTCGCTAACGTGCTCCATCCAGTCGACGGCCTTGCCGTCCTTGCTTTCCTGGATGGCGATATGGCTCATCGCGGCTTCGGCCGAGGCGCCGTGCCAGTGCTTTTCGCCGGGCGGAAACCAGACGACGTCACCGGGATGGATTTCCTCGATACTGCCGCCCCAGGTCTGGACGTAGCCGCGACCGGTCGTGACGATGAGAGTCTGGCCCAATGGATGGGTGTGCCAGGCGGTACGGGCGCCGGGCTCAAAACTGACGAGGGCGCCCTGAACGCGCTCCTTGTCGAACGGATTGAACAGCGGGTCGATGCGCACCGTGCCGGTGAACCAGTCGGCGGGACCCTTGCCGGAGGGTGTGGCCCCTGCGCGGACGATTTCCATGACGTTTTCCTTCCACAAAGGTTGAGGCCGAACCGGCCTTCATTGCGATGTGGCGGAAGGTAAGCGCGCGCGGATAACAGGACTAGGTGCCGAACGGTCCATGAACTTGTGAGGAAAATTCATGAATGCCGGCAGCGCCATCTGGGACGCGGGATCGTGCCCGCGCGGCGGTCAGTGCGTACCCAGGAACATCGCGTAGGCCGGATTGGCGGTCTCGTCCCAATGGGCGTAGCCCAGATCGTCGAGGAAGGCATCGAACGCGACTCGCTCGTCGGGCGGCACCTGGATGCCGGCGAGCACGCGGCCGAAATCGGACCCGTGGTTGCGGTAGTGGAAAAGGGAGATATTCCAGTCCGAGCGCAGGCCCTCGAGGAACCGGAGCAGGGCTCCGGGCCGCTCGGGAAACTCGAAGCGGTAGAGCATTTCGCCGGAAAGGCCCTCGACGCGCCCGCCGACCATGTAGCGCACATGGAGCTTGGCCAACTCGTTGTCGGTCATGTCCACGACCGCATGGCCGCTTTCGCGCAGGAGTGTGATGATCTCCTGCTTTTCGGCTTCCCCGCGCTTGAGACGCACGCCCACAAATATCTGCGCACTGGCGCCGGGCGCGATGCGGTAGTTGAACTCGGTGATGGCCCGATCACCCAGGAGACGGATGAAACCGCGGTAAGCGCCGGGCTTTTCGGGAATGGTAACCCCCAACAGCGCTTCGGAGCGCTCGCCGATCTCGGCGCGCTCGGCGACATGGCGCAAGCGATCGAAGTTCATGTTGGCGCCCGAAGCGATGGCGATGACGGCGCCTGGTCGGTCGAGTTCACCGGCATGCTTGCGCAGGCCCGCCAGTGATACGGCACCCGCCGGCTCGGCGATGGCGCGGGTGTGGTCGAAAATGTCCTTGATCGCCGCACAGATTTCGTCCGTGCTTACCGTGACCACGCCATCGAGCAACTCGCTGCACAGGCGGAAAGTTTCGTCGCCTGCCTGCCGCACAGCCACGCCATCGGCGAAGATGCCGACCTCATTGAGCGGCACCGGACGCCCCGCCACCAGGGCGGCGCGCATCGAGGCGGCGTCCTCAGGCTCAACCCCGATGACGCGGATTTCGGGGCGGAGAAACTTCACATAGGCCGCAATCCCGGCGGCCAGTCCACCCCCGCCGATCGGCACATAGATGGCTCCTATCGGCCCGGCGTGCTGGCGCAGCAGTTCCATGCCGATCGTCCCCTGTCCGGCGATCACCTCGGGATCGTCGTACGGATGGACGAAGACCAGGTTCTGCGCTTCGCAGAGCGCCAGCGAATGCAGGCGCGCATCGTCGAACGTGTCGCCTGCGATGACGGCCTCGCCGCCCAGGCGTCGCACCGCCTCGACCTTGATCGAGGGCGTCGTGGTGGGCATGACGATGACAGCCCGGATGCCCATGCGCCGTGCCGAATAAGCGACGCCTTGCGCATGATTGCCCGCCGAAGCGCAGATGACGCCGCGCCGCCGTTCGTCTTCGGTGAGCTTGGCCAGCTTGTTGTAGGCGCCGCGCAGCTTGAAGGAAAATACCGGCTGAAGGTCTTCGCGCTTGAGCAGCACCTCGCGCCCAAGCCTGTCCGAGAGCGCGCCCAGACGCTCGAGCGGCGTTTCGATGGCGGCCTCGTAGACGGCAGAATTGAGGATGCGGCGAACGTAGTCTTGCATGCTGGTCTTCCTGAACGCTGGACCAAGGCATGTCCCCTCGGGAGCTGCCGGTCAAGACCGGCAGCTTGCCGCAGGCGGGGAAGGGGCCGTTAAAGTGGCGTCCGGTAGACGGGCGTCTCGATGCGTTCCATGCGCGCCTTGATCTGCAGCGCGACGAACTTTGAGAAGAACCGGCTGAGCGCCAGGTTGCCACCCTGGAACCACAGGTTCTCCTGGGCGACGGGCTTATACATGTTGCGCAATTCCCCATGCCAGGGACCGGGATCGTGCCGCGTGCCCGAGCCGAGCCCCCAGCAGGTGCCGATAGCATCGGCGACTTCGCGCGAGACGATGCCCGCCACGACCTCGTGCATCGACTGGAAGCCGGTGGACTGGATGATCACGTCCGCCGCCAGTTCGCTCCCATCAACGAAGCCGATGCCACCGGGCGTCAGCCGCTCGATGTCGACGCCCGGCTTGATGCCGATCTCACCATCGATGATGAGCTGGGAGGCGCCGACATCGACATAGTAACCCGAGCCGGTGCGATAGGCCTTCATCATCAGGCCGGTCTCGTCCGGGCCAAAATCGAGGAGGAACCCGGTAGCCTCGAGGCGCGCATAGAAATCAGCGTCGCGGGCTCGAATGCGGTCGTAGAGAGCCTTCTGCTTGGGTGGCTGCAGGGCGAACGGGGTGGCCGCGCTCAGCATGTCGGCGGTATCGACATCGATTCCCGCGGCGACGGCGGCCTCCGAATAGGTATCGAAGGCCATCTCCATGAGGGTTTCGGAGCGCACCACGGTGGTGGCGGAGCGCTGGATCATGGTGACGTCGGCCCCCGCCTCCCAGAGGTCCACCGAAACGTCGTGCGCCGAACTGGCGGCGCCGATGACGGCGACCTTCCTGCCCTTGAACCGGGCGCCATCCGCATACTGGCTGGAGTGGATGATCTCTCCCTCAAAGGCGTCGGCACCCGGAAGGTCGATATATTTGGGCGGACCATAGGCGCCAGTGGCGAAGACCAACTGAGCCGGACGGAGCGTCACCGGCTTGCCGTTGCGCATGAGCTCGACGGTCCAGCGCTTCGAGCCGTCATCGAATTTGGCCGAGACGCACTCGGTGCCGCCCCAGTAAGTGAGCTCCATCACCTTAACGTACATTTCGAGCCAGTCGCCCATCTTGTCCTTGGGCGTGAAGACCGGCCAGTTGGCGGGGAAGGGGATGTAGGGCAGGTGGTCGTACCAGACCGGGTCGTGCAGAACCAGCGAGCGATAGCGGTTGCGCCAGGAGTCGCCGGCCTTTGCGTTCTTCTCGACGATGACGGTAGGGACGCCCAGTTGCTTGAGACGCGCGCCGAGCATGATGCCGCCCTGTCCGCCGCCGATGATGAGGCAATAGGGTTCTTCGCTATTGCCCAAAGCGGCCTCCTGGCGCGCCCGCGCCTCAGACCAGGTCTCGCGGTTGCGGTCGGCGCCATGTCGGACGCCCTTGGGTCGGGTCGGGCCCAGACCCTCCTCGTGCCCATCAAGCGCCTGCAGGGTGGTGAGGATGGTCCGGCACTTACCGTTCTCGAGGGTGAGGATGCCTTCGCCGCGCCCGGCGCCAGTCTTAAAGGTGAACCAGGCCTCGATGGGCTCGGCATGACCGCCCTTGGCCTGCGACAACTCCCAAGCCCCCGGGACAGTCGCCTCAAGCGTCGCCTCGAGCATCGCGGCGATGGCCGGCTTGCCCTCCACGGTCTTGACGTTCCAGGTGAAGGCAAGGAGGTCGCGCCAGTAGCAGTCTTCCGCGAAGAGGGCGAGCGTCGCCGTGATGTCGCGGCGTTCGAGAGTATCGGCAAACGCGGCAAGCCAAACCGTCGCCGCCGCCACCGGTGCGGTGTCGTGCATAAAGTCCATCCCTTGTAACCACCGGCACCCCCGCCGGTCTTAGAAAATCAGTCTCCCAGCGGCTCGAGCACCTTCCCCTTGCGGTGGTTGAGCACGGTGTACTTGATGCGCCGCAGCGTCTCGCGCGAACTCGGGTCGAGCCGCGCGCCGACCGCGCTCGAAAGCAGATCGATGATGGCGAGGAAGGCGTAGCGGGACGCAGTCGGCTTCATTGGATCGGGAAACTCGGGCACGTCTACGGTCAGGGCGATATCGGTGCCCTTGGCGAGATCGGAATCGGGCGCCGTGATGCTGATGGCCTTGGCACGATAGTGGCGCGCCACCTCGACCGCTTCCACCGTCTCGCGCGTGCGGCCGGTGCTCGAAATGGCAATGACCAGGTCATTGGGCTTGAGCGTGGAGGCCATCATTTTCATGACGTAGGGATCGGAGTGCCCCGAGACGACGACGCCGTAGCGGAACAGGCGGTTCTGCGTCTCCTGGACTAGCGAGGTCGCGCTGCCGCCCATGCCGAAGATCAGCACCTGATGGGCCTTGGCGACCAGATCGGCCGCTTCGATGACCTTTCCCGGATCGAGCTGGCGTTCGACCGCGGCCAGCGCGTTGCGCGCCTCCCCGAACACCTCGTTCCAGAGGGGTGAAGCGTTGGCAGTCGGATCGGCCGGCAAGGGGCCGGGGGTCAGATAGAGCCGCCCGACGACAACGCTTTGCGCCAGCTTGAGCTTGAAGTCGCGGACCCCGTTGCAGCCGATGGCGCGACAGAAACGGGTCACCGTCGGTTCGCTCACTTCGGCACGCCTGGCAATCTCGGCATTGGAGGCATCAACCGCAAACGAGACGTCGGCCAGCACCGCGTCGGCCACGCGCCGCTCCGCGGGCCGCAACTCGTCGTAGGCATCCTTGATCTGCGAGAGAATGTCGGGGATCGGCCGCGTGTACTGCTCACCCCCGTCCTCGGATTTGCGTGTGCGCATCTGGCGACCTCTGGCAATTGCAGGAGATTGGACTTCTATCATTTCTGATCCGCCATTGTCTCTTTCGCGCCCATGCCGATGGTGCAGATCGTTGCCCTCGCGTGACATCAGAATGTAGGAAACTTACAAGCCCTTCAAGTGGCAATGTGTCTATAGATTCAGCACTAATCGGCATAGGCAAAAGTTTAGAGCTGCCCGCTTGACTCAGAAAGTAGGATAGTTTCACACTCAAATCCGTGGCGTCTGGAAGCGGTTGAGGGACCGCTGCCGGACGGCCGGACAAACGGTGCTGGGACAATGCGAGGGGCAATGTCGGCAGGGAATACACTCGAGCCCAAACTACGGGTGAGGGACGCGACCAAGGTGTACAACACCCGGTCGGGCGACCTCCTCGCGATCGACCGCTGTTCGCTCGATATCAGGACGGGCGAGATCGTTTCGATCGTCGGACCATCCGGTTGCGGCAAAACCACTTTGCTGTGGTCGATGTCAGGACTGCACGGGTTGACGTCCGGCGGCGTGCTTCTCGACGGCAAGGCCATCACCGGGCCCAATCCGGAAATCGGCATGGTGTTCCAGGAGGCCAACCTGCTGCCGTGGCGCAACCTGGACGCCAATATCCGCTTTCCCTTTGAAATCAAGGGCACCCAGCCCGATCGCCTTTGGATTGACGAACTGCTGAACCGCGTGGGCCTCGAAGGTTTTGGCGGGCGGTTCCCGCGCGAACTCTCCGGCGGCATGCAGCAGCGCGCGGCGCTGGTGCGAGCACTCTCCTTCAAGCCATCCGTACTGCTCATGGACGAGCCGTTCGGCGCCCTCGACTCGTTCACCCGCGAGGAAATGAACCGGCTGGTCGAGGAAATCTGGATGGATACGCCCACCACCATCGTCCTGATCACCCATTCCATCGAGGAAGCCATCTTCCTTTCCGACCGCATCGTGGTGATGAGCCCGCGGCCGGGCAGGGTGGCTTCCATCCACGACGTGCCCTTCCCGCGCCCGCGCTCGATGGAAATCATGTCCTCCAAGGAGGTCTTCGACCTCACCAACGTCATCAAGATGGAAATCGTGGGCGAGCAGCAGAGCCGCTACGCCAGGCCATCGGCGACTTCCATTCAGCAGCCGGCGCATTGAGGGCAAAGTGAGCGAGACAGACGCGATCCCTGAATTCAAGTCCAAATCCGGTGGAAATGGTGACGTTGGCATTTCCAATATGTCCGCCCTTACGGCCGGGCCCGGCGTCAAGTCGCTGGGCGAAGTGCTCATCATCGTCCTCGTGGCGGTCATCGTCATTGGCGGCATCGAGCTGCTGCTCAACATCTTCGCGGTGCCGCAATACGTGCTGCCCAAGCCGAGCGAGATCGCGGTGGCGCTCGTCACGGAGTTCCCGCATATCGCGCCGCATCTGGGCCACACGCTGGTCGAGCTCGTGGTCGGCTTCGCCTTCGGCGCCGGCATCGGGCTGGTGCTGGCGGCGGTCATCACGCAATTCCCGTTCGTCGAAAAGATCGTGACGCCCTACATCCTGCTGCTGGTGACGACCCCGATGCTGGCCCTCGTGCCGCTGCTGATCCTGCGCTTCGGCTTCGGGTACGAACCGCGCATCATTGCCGTCGCCCTGGCGTCGGGCCCCATGGTCATGATCAACGCCGCCACCGGCTTCCGTCGCGTCGATCGCGGCAAGATCGCGCTGGCGCGCTCTTATGGCGCCTCCACGCTCCAGATCTTCTGGAAGGTGCGCGCGCCCATGGCTCTGCCGATGATTTTCGTTGGCCTCATGGTTGGCTCGATCTTCGGCCTGCTGACGGCAGTGGGCGCCGAAATGGTCGGCGGCGGCTTCGGGCTGGGCAATCGGCTCACATCCTATTCATCAATGATCCAGATGCCGCAGTTCTTCGCTGTGGTTCTGATCCTCTCGATCCTGGGCATCCTCATCTACGTGCTCTTCTTCCTGCTCGGGAAGAAGTACGCGAGCTGGGAGGCCTGAGATGCCGCTGCCGGGGGAGACGGCAGCACCAAGGGACAAACGGGACGTTCATCAACAGGGGTAAAGAATGACCAAGTTTTCGCTCGGCGGTGGCATGAGCCGCCGCACCTTCCTGCAGGTTTCGGCCGCGGGCGTCGTGACGGCCACGGCCCTCGGCGGCGTGGGCCGCGCCAATGCGGCGCCCTATTCCAAGTTCACCTGGATTTCGCCGCGCGGCACGCTCGAAGTGCTCGACGACTATCCCTACTGGATCGGCAAGAAGATGGGCTATTTCGCCGATCTTGGCGTCGAGACCGACATGCAGCCGGGCCCGTCCGACGGCACCGCCACGGTCAAGTTCGTCGATGTCGGCCAGGCCGACATGGGCTTCCCGTCGCCGGGCGTGTTCTCGTTCGCGCTCGAAAACGGCATGAAGCTCAAGTCCGCCTTCCACATGGGCGCCAAGGACACCTTCAGCCTGGCCTTCCGCAAGGGCGAGGGCACCAACGACCTCAAGACGCTCGAGGGCAAGACCATCCTTCTCGGCTCGGCCGCCTGGCAGTCGATCGTGGACCCGATGCTGGCCGTACAGGGCGTGGATGTCACTAAGGTCAAGTATGTCGAAGCCGGCTGGCCGACCTGGTCGACCGCGCTCAAGGCTGGCCAGGGCGACGCTGCGCTGAGCTGGGAAGGCCTGCGCGCCGAATGGATCGGCACGGGCCTCGACTTCGAATACTGGCTGGGTGTGCAGCACTCGCCGCTCTTCGCCAACACTTTCGTCGTCCGCGCCGCCGACCTCGAAGACCCGGACAAGAAGGCGTTCCTGGACAAGTATCTCAGGGCCTGGGCCATGGGCATGGAATTCGCCTACAACAATCCGCGCGCGGCCGTTGAGGCGGTGTTCGAGCAGTTCCCGACCCTGGCCAGCAATATCGGGCCGGAGCTGGGCGTGACCTCGATCCTCCAGCAGATCAACGTCTTCCGCGGCGACATGGACAAGCGCGCCGGCTGGGGCGACCACGACATGGCTGCCTGGCAGACCTTCTTCGACAAGATCCACGAGCTTGGCCAGATCACCAAGCCGGTCAAGGCCGAGGACGTCTGCACCAATGCCTGCATCGCAGCGGCCAACGACTTCGACCACGACAAGGTCAAGGCCGATGCCGAGGCCTACATGCTCAGCGACGCCTTCGCCGCCATCGACGTGGAAAACGTCAGGGCGCACCTTTACGACCAGGCCGTGCCGGCCTGATTGACACGAACGGGCGGGCGGCGCATGCGTCGCCCGCACTCATACCAACAGCGGACAGGGGGAGGGCCGAATGGCTGACAAAGTGAAGGTTCTGGTAGTGGGCTTGGGCAATATGGGCGCCTCGCATGCGAGTGCCTATCACCGCAATCCCGGTTTCGAGATCGTCGGGCTGATGAGCCGCTCGATGAAGTCCAAGCCCGTACCCGAAGAGCTCAAGGGATACCCGCTGTTCGAAGATTTCGACGAAGCGCTTGCCGCGACCAAGCCGGATGCGGTCTCGATCAATTCCTGGCCGAACACCCATGCCGAATACGCCAAGAAGGCGATCAATGCCGGCGCGCACGTCTTCATGGAAAAGCCGCTGGCGACCAATATCGAGGACGCCGAGGAAGTCGTGCGTCTCGCCAAGGAGAAGAACCGCAAGCTGGTTCTCGGCTATATCCTGCGTGTCCATCCGAGCTGGATCAAGTTCATCGAGCTGGGCAAGACCCTCGGCAAGCCGCTGGTCATGCGCCTCAACCTCAACCAGCAGAGCAACGGCCCTGCCTGGATGTGGCACAAGAATCTTATCGACTCGCTGATCCCGATCGTGGATTGCGGCGTGCATTATGTGGACGTCATGTGCCAGCTGACGGGCGCCAAGCCGGTGCGCGTCCACGGCATCGGGGCGCATCTGTGGGCCGAGGCCGACAAACCGAATTACGGGCACCTGCACGTCACCTTCGATGATGGCTCGGTCGGCTGGTACGAGGCGGGCTGGGGCCCGATGATGAGTGAGGTCGCCTTCTTCGTGAAGGACGTGGTCGGCCCCAAGGGCGCCGTCTCCATCGTGCCGGGCCATTCGGACGGCAAGGATCAGCTCGAGGACGTCTCGGACTCAGCCGACATCGACCGCCACACCAAGACGGACGCCATCCAGTACCACCACGCCGAAGTCGGGCCGGACAAGAATTTCGTCAAGAAGGACGAGATCTTCAACATGACCGACGAGCCCAACCACCAGGACCTCTGCGATCGCGAGCAGGCCTTCTTCCTCAAGGCGATCCAGGAAGATCTCGACCTCACCGAGTCGATGGATGCGGCGGTCAACAGCTTGCGCATCGTGCTGGCGGCGGAACAGTCGATCAACGAAAAGCGGGTCATCGAACTCGCCTGACCTCCCTCTCGTAGGCAAACCCAATGCGGCGGGCCTGCCGGCCCGTCGCCGGTAGTCCTTACTCCACGGAGATCCCGATGACACAAGCGGCCGGGCACGGGTTCGACCTTGTCCTGAAGGGCGGGCGCATCCTCGATGAGAGAAACGGCGTCGACGGCATTCTCGATGTCGCAGTGGCGGGCGGCAAGATCGCTGCCATCGGCAAGGACCTGCCGGTAGGCGGCGCAAAGGTCGAGGATGCGCGCGGAGCCATCGTTGCACCGGGGCTCATCGACATCCACACCCACGTCTATCACAAAGCCACCTCGCTCAGCGTCGATCCAGGCTTCATCGCGCGGCGATCCGCCTGCACGACACTGGTCGATGCCGGCAGCTCCGGGGCAGGGAACTATGACGGGTTCCGCGACTACGTGATGGCCCACTCGCCCTACCGCATCTTCGCCTTCCTCAACATCTCGTTCCCCGGCATTTTCGGGTTCGACAAGGGCGTGTCGATCGGCGAGGCGACGCTGCGTGAAATGCTGCCGGTCGATCGGTGCGTCGCCAAGGTCGAGGCCAATCGCGATCGGATCATCGGGGTCAAGGTGCGCATCGGCGGACCGGTTACCGGCAAGCTGGGGCTCGGGGCGCTCGAACTGGCGCTCGAAGCCGCCGAAGCCCTGCAATTGCCGCTCATGACCCATATCGGCACTCCGCCGCCCAGCTATTCTGCGGTGGTCGACATGCTGCGCCCCGGCGACATCCTCACGCATTGCTATCGCCCTGACCCCAACTCGGCCATCGGCCCGGACGGCAAGGTGCTCGATGCCGTCTGGAAAGCGCGCGAGCGCGGCGTGCTATTCGACATCGCCCACGGTATGGGCGCCTTCGGCTACGAGACGACCGAGGCCGCGCTCAGGGACGGGTTCCCGCCCGATCTCATTTCTTCGGACGTGCACGTGATCGCGGTCGAAGGGCCGGGCTATGACCTGCTCCATACGATGAGCAAACTGCTCAACTGCGGCCTCAGCCTGCCTGACGTCATCGGCATGACGACCAGCCGTCCCGCCCTGGCGATCCGGCACCCCGAGCTCGGCCACATCGGCGTGGGCGCGCCAGCCGATATCGTGGTTCTCCGGCAGTACGACAGCACCTATGTGTTCGAGGACGTGGTGGGCACGAGGCGCCAGGGGTCGACGCTCCTGCAGCCGGTGTCGGTCTATCTGGAGGGCAAGGCCATGGAAGTGAGCCGCCGCCCGTTCGAGGAGAGCTTTCTTGTCGGCTCCCATCACGCGCACGCCCATTGACGGGTGCGGCGCGGCGGAATGATCCGTCGCACCGCAATGTGTGTCAGGCCGTCTTGAACAACCCCCAACCCAACCGCCGCGACTGGCCGAAGAGCACGAGGCCGGTTACGACGACCAGCAGGAAGTCGGCCGCCGGATAGGCTACCCAGATGCCCGTCTCGCCCATTATAGGCGGCAGGATAAAGGTCAGCGGTACGGCGAAAAGGTAGGTCCGCGCCAGGCTCAGCAAGGCAGAGCGCCGCGCGTCACCGATGCTTTGCAGATAGCTCGCGATCATCATCATGGGCCCGAGCGTGAAGTAGAGCAGCACGTAGAACGGCACGATCCGCCCGACTTCCGCGATCACCGCGGGATCCGAGACGAAGATGGCGCCGACGCTTTCGCGACCGACCATGAGCACGACCTCAACCACAGCCGAGTAGACGAGGGAATAGACCATCGTCAGCTTGAGGGCGGCATTGGAGCGGTCCCAGAGGCCGGCCCCATAGTTGTTGCCGACCACCGCCTGCATGGCGAGGCTCATGCCGAGCAGGGGCAGGTAGGCAAAGGTCATGATCCGCGTGATCACCCCATAGGCCGCCACCGTTTCGCCCTGGCCGCCATCGGCATGGAGGCGCAACGCCAGGATGGTCGCGGCCGCGCCAAGGGCGATGCCGATGAAGCTCAGGCTTCGCGGCGCCCCGAGCGCAAGCATCTCGGTCCACCCCTGACGCCAGAAGCGCAAATCGGCGAGGCCGAGGCTAAGCTGCGCCTTGCCCGCTCCCCGGTAAGCGAAGATCACGGCGAGAGCCAGCGCCTGCGCAAGCGCGCTGCCCCAGGCCGATCCGGCCACGCCCATTCCGGCCCAGGCGATGAACGCCACGTTGAAGACCATGTTGCCCAGCGTGACCACGATCCCGCCCAGCGCCATGAACCCGATGCGTCCTTCGACGCGCAAGCCGTCGGAATGAACGGCAACCAGCAGGAGCAAGGGCGAGGTGAAGACGGTGATGGCCAGGAATTGCCAGGCCATGTCGACCAGGTGAGGTTCACCCCCAGCCACTAGGTCGACGAGCGGCCGCCCCGCGAAGACGAAAAGGACCAGCACGATCACGTAGACCGCGAGCAGGAGCCCGTGTGTTCCGGCAAAACTGGCCCTGGCCTCCGCCAGATGCCCCGCGCCCAGCTGGCGGGCAAGAACGCTTGCCATGCCGGACGAGACCATCGTGGCCAGTGCCGACAACAACATGACCAGAGGGAACATGAGCGTTACGGCCGCCAGGGCGTCCGGACCGACGAAAGCGCCGAGCAAGATGGCGTCCACCACTGTCAGCAGCCCGTTGAGACTGGTCAGAAAGATGATGGGCAGGGCAGTTCGCGCGAAAACCCGCGGAATCGAACCGGCAATGAAACTATTGGCAGGTGCAGTCATGATGCAGCCTCGAAAGATCGAACCGGGAGCGACAGCGTCGCCCCGGGCAATTTCGGAAAAGTGGCGAAGGCCCCTGGTGGGGACCGCGTGGACGGCGTCTAGCGCTCGTCACCCGCTGCCGACGGAGGGCGCGGCACGACCCGGAGGGATATGAAAAGATGATGCATGGTCTTCCTCACCAATGGTGGGGCGGATCAAGTCATGGGGCTCGCATTGCCATGAACCGCCTCGGAGAGGAGCGATCTGGACCAAAGACTGACTTCACCATCGGACATCCGGCGAGCGGCAGGCGTCAGCAGCCGGGCGTGCAAATGAACCCGGGGACGGCAAATGTCAAGCGATCGCAGCGAGCGTGATCCTGAAAGCAGCCCCACGATCGCGCATCGGCAACAGTTCGAGCTTGCCATCCATGCGGGCGATGATCTGGCGCGAGATCGCCAGGCCCAGGCCAGCGCCGACGGCCACCGAGCCCTTGCCCATCTGGCCCCGGGAGAACTTTTCAAAGATGAGCTTGCGTTCGGCGCGGGCGATGCCGGGGCCATTGTCGATGACATCGACCATGTACCGTCCACGGCTGACGCTCGAGCGAACTTCGACATGCGGGGCCGGCGAGTCGTTGTACTTGATGGCGTTGGAGATCAGGTTGATGAGCACCTGGCAGAGGCGGTCGCTTTCCCCCGATACGATGGCTCCCGCCGAACGAGGGCCGATAACGAGCCGCATGTTGTGCTGGCGGGCCAGCCCACCGCAGACTTCCAACGCGCGGTCTAGCGTAGCCTCCGCATCGATGGGCGTATTCTCCCAACCCTGCTCGCCGCGTTCCATGGCGGAGAGATCGAGTATCTGATCGAGAAGCTTGGTAAGCCGCAGGCTCTCGGCGTGAATCGTACTCACGAAGCGCCGCCGCTCCTCTGCATGCAGGCTGTCTTCTTCCAGCAGGATTTCCGAGAAACTGCGGATCGAGGTCATGGGCGTGCGCACCTCATGGCTGACCTGGCTGAGGAACTCGTCCTTGCGCAGATCGAGCTCACGCAGCTTCTCGTTGGCATCCTCGAGCTTGCGCGCCGTTACCCGGAGTTCATTGGAAGTCCGTTCGAGCTCCTGGGAATACTCAATGGCCTGCTGCGTCTCGTCGGCCATCTGCATCACTTCCTCGAGCGAAACAGCCTGCCCCGAAACAACCTTGCCCAGCATCACGTGAGCGGAGGCTGCCCCGATCGAGCCGGCGAGCTCACGCTCGAGCCGGCCGATGAATTCCGGGCTCGGCACCATGTCGGCCCCCGGAATGCCTTCGAAGATCTCAGCAGCGCGTTCAGCGCCCAGGACGCGCTGGGCCACGAAGAAAAGGTCGTTGGCCGGGGCAGAGCCCCCGATGAAGCGCCGGTCGCCACGTCCCAGCGGGCGGAAGGCATCCACGAAAAGATTGGCCTGCAGGCGTTCAAGCGCCGACTGGTTGGTGAAGAGCGATACCACAACCAAGACCGTGGTGTTGAGAAGGAGGCTCCAAAAGACGGAATGGACCAGGGGATCGAGATGATCGAGCCCGAACAGAGCCTCGGGCCGCAGCCACGAGATTCCCCACGGTCCTTCGGCCATCAGCTGGGCGACGGACGGCGACGTGGTTTCGAACGAGGGCATGAACATCGACCAGGCCCAGACCACGAAGCCAACCGTGATGGCCGCCGTAGCGGCCTTGACCGTCGCGTCCTTCCAGAACAGGGCTGCCACGATGGCCGGCAGGAACTGTGCAACACCCGCGAAGGAGATCAGCCCGATCGGGGCGAGGGCGTCCGAATCTCGGGTGAAGTAGAAATAGAGAAAGCCGAGCGAAAGGATGATGCCGATCGAGAGGCGGCGCGAATTGAGCAGGAGGCGGCTGAACCCGGTGCCGTCGTCCTCGCCGATGCCACGCATCGTGCGCAGGGCGATGGGCATGACGATGTGGTTTGAAACCATGATGGAGAGCGCGATCGCCTCCACGATGATCATTGATGTGGCAGACGAAAAGCCGCCTACAAAGGCGAAGAGCGCCAACCCCTGCTGCCCGGCGGCGAGCGGGAGGGTGAGCACGAACATGTCCGGGTTGGAACCGGCCGGCATGGACGTGAGCCCGAAGAGGGCGATGGGCAGCGTGAACAGGCTCATCATCAGGAGGTAGGCCGGAAAGGCCCAGCTGGCGGTGCGCAGATGGTTCTCGTCGGAATTCTCGACCACCGTGATCTGGAACTGGCGCGGCAGGCAGAGGATCGCGGCGATGGAAAGCACGTTCATCGCTACCCAGCGATTGCCGAAAGTCTCACCCGAATAGATATCGATGCCGTGCGCCTCGGCATTGGCAAAGATCGCCTCAAACCCGCCCCCCACGTAGACGACGAAAACGCCGACGGTGAGCAGGGCCGCAAGCTTCACCACGGCCTCGAAGGCGATGGCGGCGACGACGCCGTGATGTTGTTCCTTGGCGTCCACGTTCCGGGTGCCGAAAAGGATGGTGAAGAGCGCCATCGCCGCCGCAATGCCAAGCGCCAGGCCGACGTCATCAATATTCTTGAGGCTGCCTACGCCGAACTCGGAGGCGCCTGCGATGGCCTGGATCGAGGACGTGACGGCCTTGAGCTGAAGCGCGATGTAGGGAGCGATGCCGACGAGCGCGATGATGGTGACCAGCACCGCCAGCCGGCTCGACTTGCCGAAGCGCGAGGACAACAGATCGGCGACGGAGGTGAGCCGCTGGTTGTGGCTGATGCGCACAAGCTTGCGCAGCACGAACCACCAGCCGACGAAGACCAGCGTCGGGCCGACATAGATCGCCAGGTATTCGAGCCCGTTGCGCGCCGCCGAGCCAACGGCGCCGTAGAATGTCCAACTGGTGCAATAGACCGAGATGGCGAGGGTGTAGATGAACGGCGACCGCAGGAACGAGCCGGTACCGTTGCGGGCGCGGCGATCACCGATATAGGCGATCAGGAACAGCAGCCCCACGTAGCCAACGGCGGTGGCGATGACGAAATCGGCCGAGAGCGTCATCCGGCATCCTCGGGCTTCTGCTCGCCTTCGTGCGGCAGACGGTAGGCAAAGAACGCGGTACCGAGAACCAGGCAAAGCCAGACGACGAAGAGGTAGACCACCTCGGCCGGCACGCCGAAGAGGCGCACCCTCAGGTTGAACAGCAGAACCAGCGGCGGCAGGAAGAGGAGCGTGCCGAAAATGGTGAAGAAGAGCGCCGCGCTCGTCAGCTTGCGCCGGTCCATGGCTACTGCGCCAGTTGCTCGCCGAGAAGCCGGCGCACTTCGCGCACGACGTCCATATTGGCGTAAGGCTTGGTGACGAAACTATCGGCGCCCAGTTCCTCGGCGGTGCGCCTGTCCTGGGCCTGGCCTTTTGCGGTAAGGATGAGAACGGGCAGGTCGCGGGTCACAGCGTCGGCCCGGATCTGCTTGAGCACCTCGAATCCCGTACGCTTTGGCAGCATGACGTCGAGCACCAGCACGCGCGGACGCAGGCGCCTGGCGGCGGACAAGGCAGCCTCGCCATCCGTCACGCTCTGGATCGACCAACCCGCGCGCCTGAAGATGAAATCGAGCGATTCAAGAATGCTCGGCTCATCTTCGGCGATGAGAATATCGAGCGGCAATGTTCCCCCCCCTTGCTTCCGCTCTCCCATGCGGAAACGTGCACAGAGAAGCGCAATCAGCTCGTTTGGTCAAATGCCCGCGGGACGAGCGGCGCGCGGACGGCATCCTGCCCGCTGCCGGGTGCGAATGCTTCCTCCTGCCGGGCGGCGCAATTGCGCCTTGTGCACAGCCGACAGGTCGGACCGACCGGCAGGTCACCCGAATCGTCGTCGAGGTCGAGGCCGACGCCATAAACGGTCTGATCGGCGTGGAGCGCGCTGCAGGCGAGCATCACCGAGGTGTGCAGTGCGGGATCGGAAAAGCTGGCCGGCCGGCGGCTGGTGGTACGGGCGAGAAACAGGTAGCGCGAGCCATCCGAGAACTGCACCACCTGACGCACCAGCGTCTCGGGCGTGCGAAAGGCATTGTAGATCGTCCAGAGAGGGCAGGCGTGTCCGCTGTTGGGGAGCAGGAGCCCCGGTAACGGGAAGTGCTTGGTGAGCCGTCCGGCCGGATCTGACCGCAGGAACCCGAAGGGAATGCCCTCGAGCCCGGGACGGCGCAGCGTGACGAGGCGATGGGCAACCTGTTCGAAGCTGGCCGTATAGACCTGCCGCAGCGCCTCGATGTCGTAGCGCATGGTTTCGGCATGGGCGAGGAACTGCTCGTAAGGGAATACCATGGCTCCGGCGAGGTAGGAGGACAGCGCGCGAAAGGCGAGCCGGCGCGAAGTTGGCGACGTCAGGAGCTGCGAACGAGTCTCTGCCTCGATGGCTTCGCCGGCGGCGAGCTCGGCGTAAAGCCGCGAGAGCTGGAACTGGCGGGTCGAAGCGACGGCGCTGGTCTGGAACCACATCTGGCCGGCTGCCGCATCGAACAGGTATTGGCCGGGAAACCCGTGGGCGTCGACCTGCCGCTCGGCGGTGCGGCGGACCTGGATGGAAAAGCGCCGATCAAGGGCCTCGGCAAGGGCCTGCTCACTGGTTCCGCCGACTTCCTCGCGCAAGGCATTGGCCGCGGCTTCGAGGACGGGAAAGTAGTTGTCGTTCTCAAAGATCAGGTCATCCAGCTCGCGGACGGGACTGACGCTGCGTCGCTCGGCCGTCTCTTCGAACTGGCCGATCAGGGTGCGCGCCACGTCGCTGACGTTGCGGGCCTCGCGGGTGATGGAGCCGATGAAGCGCTGCCGCTCCGCATCCTCAAGCTCGGGGACCTCCTCGAGGATCTCAGCGCCGGAGCGCATCGCGGTGATCCCGGACAGAATGCGGTGCAGCAACTGGCTGAAGAGCGGATCCGCCCGCAGCCGCTGGGCATAGTCGTCAACGCTCGCGACGGCAGATGCATAGGCTCGGTAAAGCTGAAGGATCACAGCGGCAGCGTCGGGATTGGTGGCCACCAGATCGCGGGCCGCGCCAGCATGCATCTGGGCGGAGGCCAGCACCGGATCGGCAAAGGCTTCCTCCAGTTCGGCGATGAGCCGATGTTCGCTCTCCCCGGTGAGCGCGCCGATTTCAACGTCCAGTTCGGCGGCTATGCGCAGCAGGAGCGTGCCGCCGACGTCGCGCTTGTTGGCTTCGATGAGATTGAGATAGCTCGGCGATATGCCCGATCGCCGCGCCAGTTCGGCCTGAGAGAGCCCCAGCGTCTTGCGGCGTGAACTGATCCTGAGCCCTATCGGTGCACGCATGGTCCCCTCTCGGTTCTGTAAATGAATTTACATCAACGCAGGCCACGAAGTGCAAGTATTTACAGAATATCGCTGCAACATCAATGCGTTGTTGCGGCTGTTTTCATCCAGGAAAATACTCGGGCTCGCGGTCAGGTGTCTCGGCATGAATCGAGCCCCCCGCCCAAGAGGAGGAGAGCATGACCGATTTCCGCAAGGGCATCAGCCGTCGTACCGTGCTGAAGACCGGCCTGGCCGGCATCATCGCGACCGGCATCGCGCCTACCATTTTCACTCGCAGCGCCTTCGCGCAGGAGTTCTGCAACGCGCCGACCGGCGATACCGTGACGCTCGGCTTCAACATGCCGCTCACCGGCGCTTACGCCGACGAAGGCGCCGACCAGCAGCGCGCCCTGACCCTGGCGGTCGAGCACCTCAATGGTGAGGGCGACGGCGGGCTGATCCCGACCTTTTCGTCAAAGATGCTCAAGGGCAACGGCATCCTGGGCAAGAAGGTCGCCTATGTCACCGGCGACGACCAGACCAAAGCCGACGCCGGCCGCGACTCGGCCCGCCGCATGATCGAGCGTGACGGCGCCATCATGATCTGCGGCGCATCCTCGTCAGCCGTGGCCATCGCCGAACAGGCGTTGTGCCAGGAAATGGGCGTGATCTACATGGCCGGCCTCACCCACTCGAACGACACCACCGGCAAAGACAAGAAGCGCTACGGGTTCCGTCACTTCTTCAATGCCTACCAGTCCGGTGTGGCGCTCGGGCCCGTGCTCGGCAAGGCTTATGGCAACGATCGCGTCGCCTACCACCTGACGGCCGACTACACCTGGGGCTGGACGCAGGAAGAATCCATGATCAAGGCCACCGAGGCCCTTGGCTGGAAGACGCTGCCCCCGGTCCGCACCCCTGTGGGAGCGGGCGACTTCAGCCAGTATCTTACCCCGGTGCTGAATTCGGGCGCGGACGTGCTGATCCTCAACCACTACGGCTTCGACATGGTCAACTCGCTGACCCAGGCCGTGCAGTTCGGCATGAAGGACAAGCAGGTCAACGGCAAGGACTTCCAGATCGTCGTGCCGCTGGTCTCGGACCTGATGGCCAAGGGCGCCGGCGAAGCGATGAAGGGTGTCTACGGCACCTCCAACTGGGACTGGCAGCTCGCCGACGACGCTTCCAAGGCCTTCACCAAGTCGTTTGGCGCGAAGTACGGCCAGCCGCCCAGCCAGATCGCCCACACCTCCTACGTGCAGGCGCTGCTTTATGCCGATGCCGTTGAGCGGGCAGGGACCTTCTACCCGCCTGAGGTCATCAAGGCGCTCGAGGACTTCGAGTTCGACGGCATGGGCAATGGCGCCACGCTCTATCGCGGCGCCGACCACCAGTGCTTCAAGGACGTGCTCGTCGTCCAGGGCAAGCAGGCTCCGGCCAACCCGTTCGACCTGCTCGAGGTGGTCGACACGGCCAGCCGCGAGAGTGTGACCTACGATCCGTCGATCTTCGGCGGGGAACTGGGCCCGGACACTCCGGCCATGTGCTGATCCAAACAAGGGCCCGGTGTGAGCCGGGTCCTTCGTCCGCCGGTGCGTGGAGCCTGGCTCCGCACCGACCGCTAGTATCTGGAGCATCCCGATGGACGCCATTCTCGCCCAGCTATTGAACGGCCTCGACAAGGGCGGCGCCTACGCGCTGATCGCCCTCGGCCTGACGCTGGTCTTCGGCACGCTCGGTGTCGTCAACTTCGCCCATGGCGCCCTGTTCATGCTCGGGGCCTTCTGCGCCGTCACCTTCCGTGGCCTCATCACGATGGAAACGGTTACGGTCGATCCCACCCAGACGACGGCCTGGGGCACCCCGCTCGAAATCCGCACGCCCCTGGCCCAGACCTGGTTCGGCGACTGGGGTCAGGTGCTGATCGACTACTCGGTGCCGCTATCCATCCTGTTCGCCATCCCGGTGATGCTGGTTATCGGCATCGCCATGGAGCGCGGCATCATCAAGCACTTCTACAAGCGCCCGCATGCCGAGCAGATCCTTGTGACATTCGGCCTGGCCATCGTGCTCCAGGAGATCGTCAAGGCGATCTTCGGACCCAATCCGATCTCCCAGCCGATGCCGCCCGTCCTGCGCGGCGCACTCGACATAGGGGTATGGATCGGTCTCTCGCCCGGGGCCGTGACCTATCCCGTCTGGCGCCTCATCTATTTCCTGTTCTCGATCGGTATTCTGACCGCCATCTTCGCCTTCCTGCGCTTCACCACCTTCGGCATGGTCGTGCGGGCCGGCATGGCAGACCGCGAGACTGTCGGCATTCTCGGGATCAATATCGACAGGCGCTTCACCATCATGTTCGGCCTCGCCGCGGTTGTCGCCGGGCTTGCCGGGGTGATGTACACCCCCTTGGTGCCGCCGAACTATCACCTGGGAATGGACTTCCTCGTGCTCAGTTTCGTCGTCGTGGTGGTGGGCGGCATGGGCTCGCTTCCGGGTGCCGTCGCCGCCGGTTTCCTGCTCGGCATGCTCCAGAGCTTCGCCTCGATGAACGAAATAAAGCAGATCATTCCGGGCATCGACCAGATTATCGTCTACCTGACGGCCGTGGTAATCCTGCTCGTGCGTCCGCGCGGCCTGATGGGCCGGCGGGGCGTGATGGAGGCCTGACCCATGGATCTCTTCCGCCTGCCGCGCCGGGACCTCATCACCTTCGCCATCTTCGGACTGGTGGTGATCGCCATGCCCCTCTGGCTCGCCCCGTTCGGCGCATCCTACCCGGGTCTGCTGCAGAAGTTCGCGATCTACGCGATCTTCGCAATCGGCTTCAACATCCTGTTCGGGCTCACCGGCTACCTCAGCTTCGGCCACGCGGCGTTTCTTGGCGTCGGTTCCTATACGGCAGTCTGGTCATTCAAGCTGCTGACCATGGACGCGCTGCCGGCCATCGTCTTCGCGGTGATCGTCTCGGGACTGTTCGCGCTGGCGATCGGCTTCCTCAGCCTGCGCCGCTCGGGCATCTACTTTTCGATCCTGACACTGGCGTTCGCGCAAATGTCCTACAATCTCGCCTATTCGGTGCTGACGCCCATTACCAATGGCGAGACCAGCCTGCAGCTGACACGCCAGGACCCGCGCATCATCGACAACATGCTGACCCCGGCCGGGGAGGGACTGCCAACGGCAGGCCTTTTCGGGCACAGCTTCTCGGGGTTTGAAGGCTTCTATTTCTGCGCCTTCGTGCTGCTTGTCGCCTTTTTCATCGCCCAGAAGATCTTTGCTTCGCCCTTCGGCATGATGCTGCGGGGCATCAAGTCAAACCAGACGCGTATGAACTATACCGGGTTCGACACCAAGCCCTATGCCCTCACCGCCTTCGTGATATCGGGCATGTATGCCGGCCTCGCCGGAGCGCTGCTGGCTATCACCGATCCCCTTGCTGGCGCCGAGCGCATGCAGTGGACTGCCTCGGGCGAAGTGGTACTGATGACCATCCTCGGAGGCGTCGGCACGCTCATCGGACCGGTCATCGGCGCCTGGCTGATCAAGTACTTCGAGAACATCTTCTCGGCCTTCAACGAGTCGACCCTGCACCGGTTCTTCGATTTCCTGCCCGCGCCAGTTGCCGATCCGGTGGTGGCTGTTGCCAGCAAGTTCGTCGGTGAAGGGTGGCAACTTACCCTCGGCCTCATCTTCGTGCTCGTGGTGATGTTCCTGCCCGGCGGGATCATGGAGGGGGTACGCCGCATCGGCTCTGCCTTCCGCCACCGCTCGCCCCCGTCGGCCAATGCCGCCGCCCACGCCCAGCCCGCGGAGTAAGCCATGACGCAAGCCGACAAGAACGTCGTTCTACACGTGGCCGATGTCTCCAAGAGCTTCGGCGGCCTGCAGGCGCTTTCCGATATCGACCTCGAGGTTGAAGAGGGCAAGACCCACGCGATCATCGGGCCGAACGGGGCGGGCAAGTCGACCCTGCTCAACGTCATCGTGGGCCGGCTCGCCCCCAGTCGCGGCGCTGTCGTCTTCGACGGCAAGGTGCTGACCGGCAAGAAGCCCTACCAGATCAACCAGCTTGGCGTTGCCCGGGTGTTCCAGACGCCCGAGATATTTCCCGATCTCTCCGTGCTGCAGAACGTGATGGTGCCGGCCTTCGCCAAACGGGACGGGGCTTTCCGCGTCAACATCGCTCGGGCGCTCGATTTCGAGGACGGGATCGAGGCTGAAGCCGAGGAAATCCTGCGCGACGTCGACCTCTTCGAGCGCCGCCACAGCCACGCCGGAGCGCTCTCGCGCGGCGACAAGCGGCGCATGGAACTGGCCATGTGCCTGATCCAGCATCCGCGCCTGCTGCTGCTGGACGAGCCGACGGCCGGCATGAGCCGGCACGATACCAACACGACCATCGAACTGCTCAAGAAGATCAAGGCGCGCGGCATGACTAAGGTGATCATTGAACACGACATGCATGTGGTGTTCTCTTTGGCTGACCGCATCTCGGTGCTTTCGGGCGGCCGCATCATCGCCGAGGGCACGCCCGACGAGGTGCGCGGCAGCGAGAAGGTGCAGGAAGCCTACCTCGGCGGCGCCCACCGGCTGGAGGCGGTCGAGTGATGAGTGTGATGACCATGGAAACCAGCGTAGACGTTGACGTATCCATAGCCGAACGCACGACGACCAGCGAACAGCCCTATTTCGCGGTCGAAGAGCTGCACGCCTATTACGGCGAGAGCTACATAGTCCAGGGCGTCACCTTCGATATCCGCCGGGGCGAAATCCTGGCGCTGCTCGGTCGCAACGGCGCCGGCAAGACCTCGACGCTGCGCACCATCGCGCGGCTCGACTCTCCGTCGTTGCAGGCGGGCCAGATCTGGCTCGAGGGCGCCCCGATCCACACGATGAAGAGCTTCGAGGCCTCACGGGCGGGTATTCAGCTTGTGCCGGAAGATCGGCGCATCATCCAGGGACTGACTGTCGAGGAAAACCTGACCCTGGCGCAGGTGGCGCCCGGCCGTGGCTGGGAGATCGAACGTATCTATTCCCATTTCCCCCGGCTGGCCGAACGGCGGCGGCAGGAGGGGGTGACTCTCTCGGGCGGCGAACAGCAGATGCTAGCCATCGCCAGAGCCCTGGCGCGCGACATCAAACTGCTGCTGCTCGATGAGCCCTATGAAGGCCTGGCGCCGGTGATCGTCAACGAGATCGAGAAGATCCTCAACGAGATCAAGGCGCACGGCATTACCACGATCATCGTCGAGCAAAACGCCATCGCCGCCTTGCGGTTGGCCGACCGCGCCGTGATCCTCGACACGGGCACGGTAGCCTTCGCCGGCACCGCCAAGCATGTGCTCGAGAACGCGGAACTTCGCCAGGAATACCTGGCGATCTAGCGTTCCGGCGCCAGGACGACGCCCGTCGTCACATTATCCTTTCACCGCTCCTGCCGTCATTCCGGCCACGATCTGGCGGTTGAAGAAGAGGTAGACGATCAGCGGCGGGATGGTGATGAGCAGGATGTTCATGAACAGCAGGTTGTAAGACGTGCTGAACTGGCTCTGGAAGTTGTAGAGCGTGAGCTGGACCGTGACGTTCTGGTTGCCGGGCAGGTAGTAGAGCGGGTTGGTGAAATCGTTGAAAATCGCCACCGACTGCACCACGACGATGGTGATCACGACCGGCTTGAGCAGCGGCAGGACGATCTGGAAGAACACCCGGAGCGGGCCCGCCCCATCCATGATGGCGGCTTCATCGAGCTCCCGCGGAATGGTCGCCATGAAGGCGCGGATGAGCAGGATCGTGAAGGAAAGGCCGTAGGCTACCTCGATAAGTACCAGCCCGTGCAGGGTCTTGAAGAGACCGATGCTCTGGAGCACCCAGATCGTGGGCACGACTGCCGGCGGGATGATGAGACCAGCCAGCACAAGAAAGCTGGCGACGGACGTCCAGAACGAGGGGCGCCGCTGCATGACGTAGCCGCACATCGCTCCGAAGACCACCAGCAGCGCCACGCTGGCGACGGTCAGGATCGTCGAATTGACGAAGGCCGAGATAATCATGAAATCGCGCGTCTGGATAACCTGGACCAGGTTTTCCCATGCGTGCCAGGTCGTGGGCAGCGAGAACTGGCGCAGCGAGGCTTCCTTGCGGTCCTTGAGCGCCGTCAGCACGATGAAGGCGAAGGGCACGATGAAGACGAAGATGGATACCAGGATCGACAGTCCACCGAGCCAATAGCGTTTTGCCAGGATCATTGCTCCACCTCCCTGCGGTTGAACCAGATGGAAAGCGGCACGATGATGATTGCCACCATGACGAAAAGGACGACGTTGCCGGCGGTCGAGAGACCGTAGAACCCGGCCTGGTACTGCTTGTAGATGACCGAGGCGATGACATCGGATGTGAAGCCGGGGCCGCCGCGGGTCATGGCCCAGATGAGGTCGAACGAGCGCAGCCCGCCGATCAGCGAGAGGGTCACCACGGTCACCGTCGCGGGGCGCGCCAGGGGCAGGGTGATGTTCCAGAAATTCTGCCAGCTATTGGCGCCGTCGATGGTGCTGGCCTCAAAGTATTCCTGCGGGATCGAGACGATGCCCGCGATGTAGATGACAGTCGCCAGTCCCACGCCCTTCCACACGTCCACGAAGGCAACCGAAAGCAGGGCGAGGTTGGGATCGGTAAGCCAGCCGGGCTTGGGCAGGCCGAAGAGCGCCAGGGTCTCGTTGATGACGCCCTGGGTGGGGTGCATCATCACGGTGAAGGTGATGCCCACGCCCACCGTCGAGACCAGCACCGGAAAGAAGATCACCGCCCGCAGGTAGCCCCGACCGATGATATTGCTGGTGAGAAGGACCCCAAGCAGCAGACCGATGACGACCTTGAGCCCGGAAGTGACGAAGGCGTAGATGAGCGTGTTGGTGAGCCCCTTGACCAGAAATGGCTCGCGGAAGAACTGAACGAAATTGTCCAAGCCTATGAAATTGGCTTCGAAAAGCGTCCAACGCGTCATTGAGAAGAACAGCGACGCAACGGTTGGGTAGAGGAACAGCACGCCGTAGATGACCGCCGCCGGCAGGAAGAACCAGGTGGGATAGACCGACGTCTTTCTCCGGGCGCTGCCTTGGGTCCTCGCCACAGCCGCACTTCCCATAGCCACCTCTGCCGCCATCATTCCCCTCCCTTGGAATTCCGACCCGGCCGACAAGCGGCCGGGTCGCGATTGTGCGCCGAACTTACCAGCCGGCCAAGCCAAGCTGCTGGGCCTGCTTCTTGACGTCTTCGTCATAGAGAGCGGCGCCATCGGCGGCCGAGCGGATGCCCGAACCCACTTCGACGGTGATCTGCTCGAGGGCCGGGCCCTTTACCGGCGAGAGATATTCGAGCGCCGGTGCGGTCTGGCCGCCTTCCTGGAAGTAGGGCAGGAGGTCCGAAACGGCGGGCGGAACGCTGTCGGGCAGCGCGCAGCCCTTGATCAGGTAGGGACCGGTGGCACCGTTGGCGGCACTGCGCACGTCGCAGCCCTTGGTGCTGGCGATGAAGGCCACGAACTTCTTGGCTTCCTCAGGGTGCTGGGTGGTCTTTGAGATGTAGACCGCAGCCGGCATCCAGACGGTGAGACCGTTCTTGGCGGCATCGTCGCCGGGAATGGCGAAGAAGCCGACATCCTGGAGGTTATCCGGATAGTTCTGCGCGATGCCGCCGATGGCAAAGGTCAGCATCGGATAGTGGGCACCCTCGCCGGTCGAGACCATGCGCAGGCCGTCATCGAACTTGGCGGCGGCGAAGTCTTCGTTGAGATAGCCGGCCTTGAAGACCTCTTCGCCATGCTCGAAGCCACGGAGCGCGGCAGGCGTGGTGGCAAACTTGGCCTTGTTGGCCGTGTAGTCGGCCGCGAAGGTCGGCACTGCCGCCTGGACGTTGAAGAAATCGCCGAGAACGAAGAGCTGGCTGGTCCAGGTGTCGCCGAACGTCTGGATCACGGCCGTCTTTCCGGCAGCCTTGATCTTTTCGTTGTTGGCCATGAACTCAGCCCAGGTCTTGGGCACCGAGAGGCCGAGATCGGCATAGATCTTCTTATTATAGAGGATGCCGCCGCCCATGGCCGCTTCCTCGGGAACACCGTAGACACGCCCATCCGGCGCGGTGACGACCGGCTTGAAAGAGTCGATGACGTTGGCCTGGAACGGCTCGTCGGTGAGGTCGAGCATCGTCTGGGGCGGATTGAGCGCCTGGAACAGCGAGCCGGCATTGTAGCGGAACACGTCCGACATCTCGCCCGTCGCCAGGCGGGTCTTGACCAGGTTGTCACCCTCGCCACCGCCCGGATGCGTCTCGATATCGATCTTGATGCCCGGGTTCTCCGCCTCGAACGCCGCCTTGAGCCCCTCAGCAGTGGCAACGTTGGTCGGGTTGTCGTCGACGTAGTAGCTCAGGGTCACGCCCTGCGCCAGGCTTGCGCCGGTGAGGGCGGTCATCGCCAGCAACGCGGCAGCCATGCCACCGATCAGTTTTCTCTTGGTCGTAAACACTGTCTTCTTCCTCCCAGTTTGGCCCGTTTCGGGCAATCGTTCACGCAGCCTCACGGCGTGCGTGCGTTGATGTCGAGCTTGTCGAGGCCGAGGCGAGCGGCCGGAGCCAGCTCGAACACGATCCGATGCTGGCCGGCGGAAAGCGGCTCGTCGCCACCGTTCCACGCCTGTCCATCGACCTGCGCGTTGCGCGCGCCCGCGGGCAGCCGCAGAAGTCCTCGTGACTGGTCGGGCACCTCGACGTCATAGGTGACGGTTTCGCCCTCGACGGACCATCCGGCCTTGATGGTACCGGCGATCGAGTCGTGGCTGGCGGCAACCGGCGAGAGTTCGGGGATGATAGTCGGCTCGAAGATGATGGTGGCGAAGCCCGGATCTTGCGGATCAGGGCGGAAGCCCGCCACGCCTTCGAACAGCCACTGGCACACCGCCCCGTAGGCGTAGTGATTGTAGGAGTTCATCTGCGGATTGTAGATCGAGCCGTCCGGCGCGATGGCATCCCAGCGCTCCCAGATCGTGGTCGCACCCATCTTGACCTGATAGAGCCAGCCCGGCACCTGCTCCTGCAGGAAGACATCGGCGGCGATGCCCGGCTCGCCGATCTTGACGAGCGAGGGCAGCAGGGCCGGCGTGCCGATGAACCCGGTCCCGATCCGCCCTTCCGAGCGCAGGATCGTCGACTTGAAATAATCCTTCGCCGCTTCCCGATGCTCCTCGGGCACGAGGTCATGAAGGATGGCAAGGGCGTAGGACGTCTGGTCGTCATAGGCGAGGCGCCCTGAGGCCGTCACGAATTCGCGGGCGAAGGCGCTCTTGACCTGGCTGGCCATGTCTTCCATGCGCGCGGCGATACCGGTCTCGCCGACGATGCGCGCGATACGGCCCACCAAGGAAGCGGTGATGAAGAGATAGATGGTGGCGGCCGCGTCGTCACCGATCGTCGGCAGCGGTTTTGCCGACGGACCGCTGGGCTGCAGCCAGTCGCCAAACGTGAACCCACGCCCGCCCCACTGCCGGGGCGGCGAGACGATCGGACCGTCGCTGATCGACCAGACGAAATCGACCCACTTGACCATGGCCGGCAAAGTTTCGCGCAGGATCGCGGTATCGCCGTAGTGGAGATAAACCTGCCAGGGCACCTGGGCAATGGCATCGCCCCACCCGGTCGAGCCGAAGAAGCCTGGGTAATCCTGTGGCTTGAGGCGGGTCGGATCGGGGACCACATGCGGTACGGCGCCATCTTCGCGCTGATCGGCAACGACGTCGCGAAGCCACTTGGTAAAGAAGCTCTGCGTGTCGGCCAGGTAACAGGCGGTACCGGCGAAAACCTGGGCGTCGCCGGTCCAGCCCAGGCGCTCGTCGCGCTGCGGGCAATCGGTCGGTACCTCGATGAAATTGGAACGCTGCGACCAGAGCGTGTTGAGCACCAGACGGTTCACCAGCGGGTTGGCCGAGGTGAAGCTCGCCTTGACCTCCGTCACCGAACTGATCGGCACCGAAACGATGTGCGTCAGGCGTGCATTGCCGCTGATCGTGACGCGCGCGTAGCGATAGCCCTGGAAGGTGAAGGTCGGCCGATAGTGCTCCTCGCCCTTGCCGGCAAGGGTGTATTCGAACCGTGCTGCTGCGGTGCGATAGTTGCCGTTGTAGAACTGGCCGGACTGATCGAGCACTTCGCCATGCTCCACCTCGACGCGCGCGCCGGCATCACCTTTCACCGAGAAGGCGACGTAGCCGCCGAGGTTCTGCCCGAAGTCGTAGACGGTGCGTCCCTCCGCATCCGTCCAGGAACGCACGACCTCGATCGGCACCAATTCGCGGACCGGCGTCGTCTCGTGGGCGACCAGGATCGACGAGTCGAAGGGCAGGGGCTCAACGCCCGCTGAGACGACCGGCGTCAAGCGCGCGTCGAAGGCCTCGCCGTAATAGATGCCCGACTTGCGGATCGGCAACTCGCCGCTTTGCCAGCTCGCATCGGTCACGAGGATCGGATCACGGTCCTCGGGGGCTGCGCGCAGCTCGGCGATTGCGGCAATATGCTCGCCCCAGGTGTTGAAGATGGGCGCCTTGCCCCACATCAACTGCGATCGCAGCCAGCCGTCGCCCAGCCAGATCGAGATTTCGTTCTCGCCGGGCACGAGCAGATCGGCCACGAGATAGGTCTGGAACGAAAGGCGCTTGTCGTAAGCGGTCCAGCCCGGGGTCAGCAGGTCGTGACCGACGCGCCGCCCGTTGATGAAGCAGCGGTATAGGCCCAGCGCACTGATCCGCAGCACTTCGCGGCCGCCGACGCGGTCGAGCCGGAAAGTCTTGCTCACGAAGCTCGCGGGCGTGCCGACGCCCTGATCGCTGAGCGGGCGGATCATCTCCGCGACCCATCCGGTCGCCACCGAATCCGGCGCAGCCTTCTCCATTACGTCGTGCACGCAAGACCTCCCTGGGCGCCTGTTCCGGCTTTGTGTATTGTTCTACGTATAGCGTTCTACATTTTTTTGACGATTGCAATGGGCATTCGGCAAAATCCATGAGACAAGGCGGGGAGGGGGTGCCAATGGCTCAAAACCAAAAGTCGGGTCGGGTGACCATCAAGGAGGTCGCCGAGGACGCGGGCGTGTCGGTGGCGGCGGTGTCCAAGGTGCTGCGCGAGGCCTATGGCGTGAGCGAGGCGCTCAAGACCAAAGTCCGCGCTTCCATGAAGAAACTGAACTATCGACCGCTGGCGACCGCTCGCGGCATGCGCGGTCAGACCTTCACCATCGGCGTGACGTTCCCCGACCTGCGCAACCCGTTCTTCGCCGATATTCTGGCGGGCATCAATTCGGCCCTCGAGCGCACGCAGTACCAGTTGATGCTCGGAGTCAGCCTGTCGACCCCGCTCATCGAGGAGACCCTGATCGACTCGATGATCGACCGTCAGATGGACGGATTGATTCTGGTGGGAACCACGGTCAATCCGGCGTTCCTCGAACCGACAGCGAGCCGAAAGCCGCTCGTCACCATCGGTCATCACGTCGAGGGCGAGAGCTCGTTCGATACCGTCAACAACGACGACAGGCTCGGCGCGATCCTGGTGGTGCGCCACCTGGTGGCCAACGGCTACCGCAAGATTGCCATGCTCAGCCTTAACTCGACGACATCTACGCTCATCACCGAACGCGAACACGGCTATCGCCAGGCCATGGGCGACCATGGGCTGCAGGAACATGTGCAGATCCTGCGCGTCGGCCAGACCCTGCGCGAAGTGCAGACCGCGACCCGTCGCCTGCTCCAGAGCCCGGACAAGCCGGATGCGCTCTTCTGCTGGACGGACTTCATTGCCCTCGAGGTCATCAGCATCGCAACAGAGCTCGGCCTCGCCATTCCGGACGACCTGGCGGTCGTGGGCTACGACAACACGATGTATTGCGATTTCGCACAGAACAACCTGACCAGCGTCGATCAATCCGGCGAGGTGCTGGGCCTGCAGTCAGCCCGGCTGCTGATCGAACGCATCCGCGGGCGCCAGGAGGCAGAACATTTCGTCGTGACGCCCCGCGTCGTCGCCCGAGGCAGCTCCCTGGCGGTTGGCGGCAGGGGCATGGGGCAGGGTAGCTAGCCTGAGAAAAGCAGGGGCCGGGCTAGGTGTCGACGACGGCTTCCATCACCACGAAGGTCGAGGTGTGGGCCACGTGCGGGAGGCTGGAGATGGTTTCGCCGAGGACGCGGCGATAGGTGGTGATGTCGTCGGTGCGCACCTTGAGGAGATAGTCGTAGGAGCCGGCAATCATGTGGCATTCCTCGATGCTGTTGATTGCCTTGGAGGCCTGGTTGAACTCGTCGAGCGCCCGTGACCGCGTGTCCGACAATGTGACCTGAACGAAGGCGATGTGACCTTCACCAAGCCGGCTCCAGTCGATCACGGCGCGGTAGCCGCGAATGTATCCTTCGCTTTCGAGGCGCTTGACCCGCGCTTGTACCGGGGTCTTGGAGAGCCCCACGGCCTTGGCCAGCAAGGCCATGGAGACCCTGGCGTCACGGTCGAGCACGTCGATGATCTTGCGATCAATGCGGTCCAGGTGCCTCAAGGTCTGCTCATTTTCAGGTGAAATGAACTAAACTTCGGACACGATATGGTACTTTTGGACTGAAATCCAGCCAACTTTGGACCAGCCGCCACTCCCCGGGCGTGCAACGATGTTGTGCAGGCCAAACAATGCAAGCGCACAAGCAGCTTAGAGCAGTTGGTCGATGTCGAGGAAACATCAGGATGCAAAAAGGGGAATAGTAATGCTTCGTCTCGTACGAAATATTGGGATTGGTGCTGCCCTCGTCTTGGCAGCTTCGGCACTTCCGTCGATGGCACAGGGGTTGACCGTCGGCGTGCAGGTGCCCACGACGGGGTCGGAAGCGACGTATGGCCAGGACATGGCCAATGCCATTCAGATAGCAATCGATGAGATCAATGCCGCCGGCGGCATCCTGGGCAAACAGGTGTCCGAGGTCGTCGGCGACGATGCGTGCGATCCGCAGCAGGCGACCAACGCCGCGACCAAGCTGGCCTCGAGTGGGGTGGTTGGCATCGTAGGCGGTTACTGCTCGGGCGCGACGGTTCCCACGCTCAAGATCTACGGCGATGCAAAGCTGCCGTTCATTATCACCGCGGCGAACTCGACCAAGCTGATCCCGGCCAACCCCGGCAACGCCTTCATGATCAACTCCACCGGCAATGACCAGGTGGCCAAGGCCATGGAAGTCTTCACCAAGCGCGGCCTCAAGTCCCTGGCGATCGTCAACGAAGGCGACGCCTATAGCCAGGACCTGGCCGAGCTGACACGCAAGGCCTGGACCGACGCCGGCAACACCGTCGCTGCGTTCGAAACCGTCAACAAGGGCGAGCAGGACTACTCAGCCGTGGTGACCAAGATCAAGGCCGCCAACCCCGATGGCGTCTTCTGGACCGCCTACTATGCCGACGGCGGTCTCCTCATCCGTCAGCTTCGCGAAGCCGGCTACCAGGGACTGATCGCCGTGGGCGACGGCTCGAACTCGCCAGACCTCTTCAAGCTCGCCGGCGAAGCAGCAGAAGGCGTGATCGGCTTCTCCAACCCGACAGCCGAATTCCTTCCTGGCGCCAAGGCCTTCGCCGACGCCTACATGGCCAAGTTCGGCAACGCTCCGGGCCCCTACGCGCCCCTCAGCTACGACGGCATGAAGCTTCTGGCCTGGGCCATCGACAAGGCTGGCACCACTGACAGCGCGGCTGTCATCGAGGCCCTCAAGGGCGCCGACTTCAAGGACGGCCTGGCCGGTCCGATTTCGTTCAACAAGGACAACACCCTTGCCCGCTCCAACTTCATCGTTCTCGAAGGCAAGAACGGGACCTGGGCGCTAGCCGAGTAACCGTACTCACCTTGCCGGGCGCTCTCCGGCGCCCGGCGACGCCACGGGAACTGGAGCAAGTGACTTGTTTGACATTCTCGCTCAGCAGCTCATCAATGGGCTGGTACTAGGGTCGTTCTACGCCCTGGTAGCGTTGGGCTACACCATGGTTTTCGGCGTGGTGAAGCTGCTCAACTTCGCACACGGCGACCTCTACATGGTGGGCGCCTTCGTCGGATTGATGGCCTTTTCCTTCCTTGCCCCCATCATCGGGCCCGGCTGGTTCGGGGTAGGGGTCTCAATCCTTCTTTCCATGGTCGCCATAGGATTCCTCGGCGTGGTGATCGAGCGCGTGGCCTATACGCCCATGCTCAAGGCGCCGCGCCTCTCGATCCTGATCACGGCCCTGGCCGTGTCGCTGGTGCTTCAGAACGCGGTGCTGACCCTTACCAACGGCCAGATCCTTGCGTTTTCGCCCAAGCTCGGGTTCGGCGGAGTGAACCTGGGTTCGATCTTCATCAGCTTCAAGCAACTGGTCCTCGTCGGAACCGCCGCAGTGCTGATGATCGCCCTCGAACTCTTCGTGTCTCGAACCCAATATGGCCGCGCCATGCGCGCCGTGTCCGTGGACAAGGACATGTGCGAGTTGATGGGCATCGACGTCAATCGCGTGGTGGCGGTGACCTTCTTCGTCGGATCGGCCCTTGCCGGCGCGGCGGGGACCATGGCCGGAGCCTATTACGGCTCGGTCTGGTACTTCATGGGTTTCCTGATTGGCCTCAAGGCCTTCACTGCAGCCGTCATCGGCGGCATCGGCTCGATACCGGGAGCCATGCTCGGCGGCCTGATCCTGGGACTGCTCGAAGCCTTCGGCACGCAGATTCCGGGCATCGGCAGCGAGTGGAAGGACGTCTTCTCCTTCTCGGTCCTGATCCTGGTCCTGGTGTTCAAACCCACCGGCCTTCTGGGCAAATCCGAACAGGAGCGCATGTAAATGGCAGAGGACGAAGCAAGATCCCGCGTCTGGAGCGGATTGGATCGCTGGTTCGATACCCCGGCCAAGAAGGGCGCGATCCTAGCAGTACTGGCTGCGGCCATGATTGCCGCGCCGCTGATCTTTGGCCCCTATGCCACGGTCATTCTCACCAACGCGCTGCTCTACGCCATCCTGGCGTTGGGACTGAATATCGTGGTCGGCTATGCCGGTCTTCTCGACCTCGGCTACGCCGCCTTCTTTGCAGTGGGGGCCTATAGCGTGGGCATCCTCACGGTACAGTTCGGCTGGAATTTCTGGCTGACACTCCCGGTAGCGGTCGCGGCCGCGGCACTCGCGGGCATCATCATCGGCGGGCCGACCCTGCGTCTGCGCTCGGACTACCTCGCCATCGTCACCCTGGGCTTCGGCGAAATCGTCCGCATCGCCGCCCGCAACCTGCAGATCACGGGCGCCGCAAGCGGCATCTCCGGAATCGAGCAGCCATGGCTCTTCGGCTGGCATATCGCCGGCCCCCTGGACTTCTACTATGTCTTCCTGGTCCTGGCCGTCATCGCAGTCATCGTCTCGGTGCGGCTGGCGGAATCCCGCCTGGGACGGGCCTGGCTCTACGTGCGGCACGATGAGGACGCGGCGGAGGCGATGGGCATCGATCGCGTTCGGGTCAAGCTTGCCGCCTACATCATCGGCGCCATCTACGGCTCGCTGGGCGGCGTGTTCTTCGCCGTCAACCTGACGGCGATTTCTCCAGAAAGCTTCTCGTTCCGGCAATCGACGCTGTTCCTCATGGCCGTCATTCTCGGTGGCATGGGCAAGATCCCCGGCGTTATCCTGGGGGCGTTCATCGTTGTGCTCGCGCCCGAACTGTTGCGCGATCTCGGCAGCTTCCGCCTGCTCATCTTCGCGGTCGGCCTGCTGCTGATCATGCTCTTCCGCCCGAGCGGCATTTGGCCCACGAGGAGCCGGTCATGAGCGAACAACTTCTTCAATTGTCCGGGGTGACCTTGGGCTTTGCCGGCAATACGGTACTTCAGGGCGTCGATTTCACCGTCGAGGCCGGCAGGATCGCGAGCCTGATCGGCCCGAACGGTGCAGGGAAAACCTCGCTTTTCAACTGCATTACGGGCTTCTACAAGCCCCAGCAGGGCGCCATCACCTTCGATGGCCGGGCCATGCTGCCGCTCAAGCCCTTTCAGGTAACCCAGGCCGGCATCGCCCGCACCTTCCAGAACCTGCGGCTCTTCCGCGGCATGTCGGTGCTGGAAAACGTCATGTCCGGGCAGCACTGCCGCACGAAAGCGGGCGCCATCGCTGCGATCTTCCGACCCGCGTCCCAGCGACGCGAGGAAGCCAAGATAGAGCAGGTGGCCTCCGAATGCCTGCGGTTCGTTGGCGTGGACGCCGCCGACTGGCATCGCGAGGCGACAACCCTGGCCTATGGCCACCAGCGCCGGGTGGAAATTGCCCGTGCCCTCGCGACTGAACCCCAGCTGCTGCTGCTCGATGAACCGGCCGCCGGCCTCACCAAGAGCGAAAAAGAGGAGCTGACAGCGCTCATCACCAGCATTCGCGATGAACGCGGCGTCGCCGTGCTCCTCATCGAGCACGACACGGGGCTGGTCATGAGCATCTCCGAAAAAGTCAGCGTGCTCGACCACGGCGTGCTCATCGCCGAGGGGACGCCGGTGGAAATTCAGAACAATCCTAAGGTGATCGAGGCCTATCTCGGTTCCGAAGACGCGGAGGACGCCCTTGCGCTCTGAAACCGGGGACGTCGTCCTGTCACTCAAAGGAGTCTCGGCCGGGTATGGCCGCATCACCGCGCTGCACGGCATCGACCTTGAAGTTCGCCGTGGAGAAATCGTCACTCTTCTCGGCGCCAACGGCGCCGGGAAGACCACTACGCTCAAGACCATCTCGGGGCTCGTGCGCGCGCAGGCCGGCTCGATCACCTTCGAGGGCGAGGAACTGGTCGGCCGCAAGGCCAGCGCGATCGCCCGGATGGGCGTGGTCCATGTTCCGGAGGGGCGGCACGTTCTGCGCGGCCTCTCGGTGAGAGAAAACCTCGAACTCGGCGGCTTCACAGTCCATGACAGCAAACTACGCGGCGAGCGCCTGGAGGAGGTTTTCGGCCTCTTTCCAATCCTCCAGCAGCGCCAGCATCAGGATGGCTCGCTCCTATCGGGTGGCGAGCAGCAGATGCTGGCCATCGGCCGGGCCATGATGCATGGCCCACGGGTGCTGCTGCTCGACGAACCATCAATGGGGCTGGCGCCCAAGCTGGTGCTGGAGACCATGCGCATCGTCAAACAGCTCAACGAGCGCGGCGCGACGATCCTGCTTGTCGAGCAGAACGCACGGCTGGCCCTCAAGCTTGCCAAATATGGCTACGTGCTCGAGACCGGCAACATCCGGATGGAGGGCGAGGCTAGCGACCTGGCGAAGGATACTGCCATCGTGCGCGCCTATCTGGGCGGCTAGCCGAGCTTGTTCCAGGAAAGGGTGCCAACATCATGGAGAGCCTTGGCGAGAGTGTCATACCAGCCGCTTTGCATGAGCTGGCCGCGCACGAACTCGTTGAGGCCACCCTTGGTCTGATGCTCGGGCACAAGCCTGGCGAGCTGATCGTGCGGCGTCCTGCTTGCGGTGTCCGCAAGCATGGAGAGCAGCGAAATCACATAGGTGCGTGCGTCTTCGGCCGGGGCGCCTGCAGCAACAGCCGCGTCGATGAGACGGGCCTGCATCTCGAAGTAGCTCGACATGAAGGCGCTCAGGCCGCCCATGTGGAGGGCGTCCTGACTCTGCGCGACGACGAGGTCGCCGAGCGGCGTGAGCAACGCCTCGATCTGCGGATCGCGCGGGTAGAGCGTGATCGGACCGACGCGATGTTCGATGCCGGGCAGGGGGACGACGCGCACGGCCCTGGCGCTACCTGCAAAATTCTGGATCTCGGCCATGGAGAGGCCGGCCACGAGGCTCACCACCACCTGCTCGCGGCGAAAGCCGATGCCCGCCAGGGCGTCCGTCAGTTGCGCCGGTCGCATGCCGAGCACCACGATATCGGACTGTCCAACCACCTCCTGGTTGGAGGCGGCGCGCGTCACGTTGGGCAGGCTCTGCGCGAGCGCCATCGATACGCTTTCCGACCTGGGCGAAACCACGATTCGGAGGCCAGGATCGGCCGAAGCCAGCCCCCTAACTATGGCGGCGGAAATCGTCCCCGTTCCAACAAAACCAATCGTCGTCATTCACTGTCTCCGCGACATCGTTCGCCTTGGCAGACAAACACATAGGGTAGTGGGGCCGCGCCCGGCAAGGCGTCAGGTAGCCGCCCCGAGCTGAGAAACGGATGGCAGGACCAAAGATGCAGATCACTTCCATAAAGGCCTACAAGGTAGACCTGCCGTTGCGCGAAGGGCGCTATAGCTGGTCCGGCGGAAACTACGTGGAAGTCTTCGATTCCACCGTGGTGGCGGTCGAAACCGATGCCGGGATTACCGGGTACGCCGAATGCTGCCCGCTCGGTTCGGCCTATCTTCCGGCATATGCAGCCGGCGTACGTGCAGGCATCGCCGAAATCGCGCCCAAGCTGATCGGCATGGATCCCACCGACCTCTGGCCTCTCAACCACCACATGGATGCGGTACTGCGCGGACATGCTTACGTGAAGGCGCCCATCGACATCGCCTGCTGGGATATCCTGGGGAAGATGGCGGGGCTTCCAGTCTACAAGCTCCTGGGCGGCGCCGAGCAGGAGGACATCATCCTCTATCGCGCCATCAGCCAGCAGGACTCGAGTGTGATGGCCCAGAAGATCGCCGGCTATCGCGCCGAGGGCTATACGCGCTTCCAGCTCAAGGTCGGCGGTCGGCCAGAGGATGACATTGCCCGCATCCGGGCCTGCCGGGCAGTGCTCGAACCCACCGACATTCTGGTAGCCGACGCCAACACCGGCTGGACCATGGCAGATGCCGCACGCGTCGTGAATGCCGTCCGCGACGTCGACGTCTATATCGAACAACCCTGCATGACCTACGAAGAAAGTGTCTCGATCCGCCGACGCACGTCACTGCCATTCGTGCTCGACGAATGCATCAACGACGTCGCCACGCTCGTGCGCGGCCTTTCCGAGGATGCGTTCGACGCGATCAACCTGAAGATCTCAAAGGTCGGAGGCCTGACCAAGGCCCGGCTGATGCGCGACCTTTGCGTTTCGAGCAACATCCCGATGACCATCGAGGACACCTGGGGCGGCGACATCGTCACGGCCACGATCGCGCACCTGGCGCGTTCGACCCCAGCGCGCTTCTGCTTCACGGCAACCGATTTCAATTCCTACGGTACGGTGCAGATTGCCGATGGAGCGCCGCGCCGAGTCAACGGCCGCATGACGGCACCCGATGCACCGGGCCTTGGCATCACGCCGCTTATGGACGTCCTGGGTGATCCCGTGCTGGTGGTGCGGTGAGTGGGGGCGCTTGTACACGATTCGCATAATATATATTATGGAACTTATTCTATCACGGCCACGCCGAATATGAGCCGTCCAGCGCCCCTTTACTGGCGATTGCCTGCTTGCGGAACCGCCCTGGCGACATGCCCTTTCGACGAGCGAAAAACCGATTGAAATAACCGGCGTCCTTGAAGCCGAGCGTCTCCGCTATCTCCGCCACCTGGAGGTTGGAGTGCTCCAGCAGCGCGTCGGCATCGTCCATCAGCCGTTGATGGACAAGCTCGAGCGGCGACAAACCAGTGGCACGGCGTATCGCGGTGGTCAGGCGGTCAGCGGTAATTCCAAGCGCGCGGGCATAGGCAGCGATCGTCCAGTGTGCGCGCGCGTGAAGTTCGACCAGTTGCAGAAACCCCTGGACCAGAACGCGAGGCGATGCCTGCGGCAGCTTTGTGCCCGAACTCGCCAGGCGCCAGAACGCAATGAGGATCAGCGAAAGCCGGCTCATGATCGCTTCGCGTCGCCCGGGCAGATCGCCATCGGCCTCGCGCTGGATATCCTCGATGTCCTTTATCAACCCCCGCGCCAAGCCCACGTCTACGCGGACACCAAGCAGCGGACGGTCCATCGCGGCACGCAAGGCGCCAGCAACCGACGTCGAAGGGATAACGCGGTTGAGCGCCACGTCGATGACGGCAAGGCTCATGCCCCTGGCGCCGGCCTGTAGCCTGACCTTTCCGCCATGTCCGGCCGGCAGCCACAACACGCATGGCGCATCGAGCGTAAAGTCCGCTTCATCAATGAGATAGGTGCCGGAACCTGAGACGAGCACGAAGGCGTGGGCCAGCCCCGACTGACGCGGAGCATGCAGGTCCCATTCACTCATTGAAAGCGCGCTGGCGATGGCCTGCACTTCAATCTCGATGCCCGTGTGGCGCCCGCGGTTCACATAACGCTCCCTGTTGATCGTAAAAGTACATTTCTCTCTTCGAAATGTCCATTTCGTCACGCAAGGGCTGCCGATACGGTCTCTAGCAGAGGCACAGATGCGTCCGGATAGCCGAAAAGGCAGCAGCGACGCGTCGGCCGAGGAGCGCGCCGGAAAACATCCGGCCGGTACATGGAGGAGGACCTAATGACCAATTATGGACGCAGGACGATTCTGCGCGGCATCGGCGCCAGCGCCATCGCGGCAACCGCCCTGCGGTCCCTGCCCGTCTTCGCGCAGGACCGCAAGACCGTTCGGATCGGCTACGCCATTTCCAAGACCGGCGCCAACGCCGCTGGCGCCGGCATCACTACCACGCCCAACTACGTGCTCTGGGTCAAGGACGTGAACGATGCAGGCGGCATCAAGCTCTCCAAGCTGGGCGTCCAGCTTCCCATCGAGGTCATCGAATACGACGACCGGTCCTCGGCCGAAGAAACCGTTCGGGCCATCGAGCGCCTGGCGACCCAGGACCAGGTCGATTTCATCCTGCCTACCTGGGGCACCGGCCCGAACCTGGCCTCCGGCCCATCCTTCGACAAGTTCGGCTATCCGCAGCTCGCCGCCACCGCAGTGACCGACATGGCTCCGCAGGTCGCGCAGCGCTGGAAGAAGAGCTTCTGGATGCTGGGCGGCGGCCACGACTATGCCAATGCCCTCGTGCAACTGCTGGTCAAGCAGCGAGACGCCGGAAAGATCAACAACAAGGTCGCCATCATCAGCGTCGCCGACGGTTTCGGCATCGACCTGTCCAAAGCCGCAACGCCAGCCTTCCAGGCCGCCGGCTTCGAACTCGTCTACGACAAGTCCTACCCACTCGGCACGTCCGACTTCGCTCCGCTGCTCAACGAAATCGCGGGCCTGGGCGCCGACACCTTTGCGGCCTTCTCCTATCCGCCCGATACCTTCGCCATTACCCAGCAGGCAGTCGTGGCCAGTTTCAACCCCAAGGTGTTCTACCTGGGCGTCGGCACGGCCTTCCCGGTCTATCCCAAGGTGGCGGGCCCGAACCACAACAACGTCATGGGTATCGGGGGCATCGATCCGGACAGTCCCGAGATCGAAGCCTACTTCAAGCGACACACCGAACTCATTGGCGAAGCTCCCGATTCCTGGGCCAGCGCCGTGACCTATTCGAGCCTGCAGATCCTGCATCAGGCCATCGAGCGAGTCGGCGACCTCGACCGCGATGCGGTCTCCAGCGAGATTGCGACGGGCGAATTCGATACGATCCTGGGCAAACTCAAGCTCAAGGACAACCAGCTTCGCTCGCTCTGGACCGTGGGCCAGTGGCAGGACGGCAAGTTCGTCGGGCTGGCCCATACCGAGCGCGAAGGAACCCGCGAGCCGGTAGTGCCCAAACCGGCCTGGACCGCGGCCTGACCGCTGCCATTTCCGGGAGGCGGCAAATCCGCCTCCCCAACTCTACTCGACGCGACATGAGGCTCTCATGGTACTCAGCGCCCTGCTGACCGGGCTCGTGCTCGGCGGCACCTATGCGCTCATCGCGATGGGCCTGACGCTGCAATATGGCGTCGCCCGGATCATGAACCTCGCCTACGGCGACGTGATCATCGCTGCCGCCTTCGGCGCATTCGTGCTGTTCAATTCCCTTGGCATCAACCCTCTGCTGGGCCTGCTGATCGTGGCGCCCGTCGGCTTCCTCGCCAGCTATCTCATCTATGCGGTGATGCTTCAGCCGCTGGCGCGCCGATCGGGCGATCGCGGGCGCCTCGAGGTGGATTCGATCCTGGCAACCTTCGGCCTGCTCTTCATCATCCAGGGCGTGGCGCTTGTCGTCTTCGGTTCCGGCTTCATGAGCTACTCGTTCCTGGCGGTACCCGTGAACATCCTGGGCACCTCGCTGGCAGCCAACCGCGTTCTGGCGTTCGTTCTGGCCATCGTCATCGGCGGCGGGCTCTACCAGCTGCTGACCCGGACGCGCTGGGGTACCGCGATCCGCGCGGTGGCCGTGGCGCCGGGTTCAGCGCCACTCGTCGGCATCGATGTCGACCGGGTAGCCCGCTTCGCCTTTGCCCTGGGCGGCGCACTGGCAGCGTGCGGCGGCGTCATCGTCTCGATGTATCTCACTTTCAACGCCACGGCCGGCGTGGTCTTCACCATGAAGGCGCTCGTCGTGGTCATCATGGGCGGCGTGGGCAACATCCCCGGCGCCCTGGCGGCCGGCCTCATTCTCGGTGTCGTAGAGACGCTGGTGGCGACGTTCGTCGATCCTGGCCTCACGCTCGCGGCGACCTACCTCATCTTCCTTGCCGTGCTGGTGCTGCGTCCCTCCGGCCTCTTCGGCAGGAGCGCCTCATGAATGCCCGCACGCTTTCCCTGACGATCGGCGCCATCGCCATCCTGGCGATCCTCGCGGCCGCTCCGGCCTATGCCGGCCCCTACCCGCTTGGCCTCATGATCGGCATCCTCAGCTACGGCGTCCTGGCCACCGCCTGGTCGATGTTCTCGGGACCAACGCGCTATGTGTCGTTGGCGACGGTCGCCTTCTTCGGCATCGGGGCCTATACAGTTGCCGTGCTCGGCGACGTGATGCCCTATCCCCTCATCCTGCTCGTGGCAGCCCTCATCGGGGCCGTGCTCGCCATTCTGGTCGGCATGGCAACGCTAAGACTGGCAGGGGTTTACTTCGTGGTCTTCACGTTCGGCCTGACCGAACTGGTGCGCCAGCTCGTGACCTATTACGAGGTCAACGTCACCAAGACCCTCGGCCGCTACGTGTTCCTGCCACTCGGGCCCGAGCACATCTATTGGCAGCTCCTGGCCCTGGGCACCGTTACCCTGGCACTGGCCTGGTGGGTGCGGCGAGCCCGTATCGGGCTGGCGCTGCGCGTCATCGGCGACGACCCCGTTGCCGCCAGCCACCTCGGCATCGACATCACGCGCACCAAGCTCACGCTCTTTGCGGCAAGCGCGGTCATCATGACGCTGGCCGGCGCCATCCAGGCACCCCGCTGGACCTATATCGAGCCCTCGATCGTCTTCAACCCGACCGTCTCCTTCCTTACGGTGATCATGGCCCTGCTCGGCGGACCCAATCGCCTGTTCGGCCCCCTGCTCGGCGCCATCCCGCTCTTCCTCCTGTTCGAATGGCTCTCGGCCAACTTCCCCAATCACTACTCGATCATCCTGGGACTGCTGTTCGTGGCGATCGTCTTCCTCCTCCCCAATGGCGTCCTGGCCTTCGCCGAGGGCCTCATCAACCGGGTGCGTCCCGTCGCCGGCTCCCGTGAGGCGGCGCGATGACCGCCCTGCTCGAATTGCGCAACGTGACCAAGCGCTTCGGCGGGCTGGTCGCCGTCAACGGCCTCAGCTTCTCGCTGGCCCGAGGAGAAATCGCGGGCCTGCTTGGACCCAACGGGTCGGGCAAGACCACGGCGCTCAACATGATCTCCGGACTCCTCCTGCCCAATGGCGGGGAGATCGACCTGGCCGGCCAGGCCATCGGCGGCCTGCCCGCCGACCGGATCGCCCATCGCGGTGTGGCGCGGACTTTCCAGCTCGTGCGGGCCCTGCCCTCGCTGAGCGTGGGGGAGAACGTGCTAGCTGCACTAGCCTTCCGCCGGCATCCGCTCTGGGGGCCGGCGGCCGAACCGGAGATCGAGCGTCTGCTGGCCTCGGTCGGCCTAGGCGGGCGCGCCCGGCAATCGGCCGCAAGCCTTACCTATATCGACCTCAAGCGGATGGAACTCGCCCGCGCGCTGGCGGCGGACCCCACCCTGCTGCTGCTCGACGAGTGGCTGGCAGGGCTCAACCCGACCGAACTGCGCGACGGCATCGACCTTATCCTGTCGCTGCGCGATCGCGGCATGACGGTGCTGCTGGTGGAACACGTGATGGACGCGGTGCGCGCACTCTGCGACAGGTGCGTGGTGATGAACACCGGCAGCCTCATCGCCGAAGGCCCCACCGAAGACGTCCTGCGGCACCCCGAAGTGGTGCGCGCCTACCTGGGAGACCTCCATGCTTGAGGCCGGCCCCCTCTCGATCTACTACGGCAAGCACCTCGCGCTCGACGGCGCCCGTCTCGCCGTGGCCTCGGGCGAGACCGTCGTGGTGCTCGGCGCCAATGGGGCGGGCAAATCCTCGCTGCTCAAGGCGCTGGCCGGGCTCGTCAAGCCAGCGCCCGGAGCCTCGGTCCGGCTTGGCGGCACCGAAATTCTCGGTCGCCGCGCCCACCAGTTCCTCGAGGCCGGCATCGCGCTGGTACCGGAAGGACGCGGCATCTTCGGGGACCTGACGGTGGCGGAGAATCTGGAGCTGGGAGCCTATGCCCGGCGCGCCCGCGCCTTCGAGCGGGACACGCGCGAACTCGTGCTGACATTGTTCCCGCGCCTCAAGGAACGCCTCGGCCAGATCGCCCGCACCATGTCGGGCGGCGAGCAGCAGATGGTCGCCATCGGCCGGGCGCTGATGAGCAAGCCCAGCCTGCTCATGCTCGACGAGCCCAGCCTGGGCCTGGCTCCCATCGTGACGGGGGAGCTTTTCGCAGCGCTTGGCGAAGTCAAGAAGACCGGCGTCAGCCTTCTCATCGTCGAGCAGAACGTCAAGGCGAGCCTCGCCGTCGCCGACCGCGGCTACCTGGTGGAAGCCGGCCGCATTGTCGGCGAGGACAGCGCCGCCAACCTCATGAACGACCCCGCCGTGCAAAGGGCCTTCCTCGGCCAGTCCGGCGCAACCAGTACCCAGCATGGAGAACCGCAATGACCGACTTGGGCTTGCTGATCAACAACACCGAGATGCCGGCGACCGGTGACGCCGTGTTCGAGCGGCACAACCCCATCTCGGGCGAAGTCGCCACCCGCGCCGCGGCCGCCACGGTCGAAGACGCCCTCAAGGCCGCCGATGCCGCAGCTGCAGCGTTTCCTGGCTGGTCCCACACCGCGCCCGGCGAGCGCCGGAAGATCCTCTGGGCCGCCGGCGATGCGCTCGAAGCCAAGATCGACCAGTTCATCGAGGCCATGGGCGCCGAGACCGGCGCGACGGCGGGCTGGGCGCATTTCAACGTTCACCTGGCGGCCGACATGCTGCGCGAGGCAGCGGCACTGACGACCCAGATCACGGGCGAGATCATCCCTTCCAACCGGCCGGGCTCGACGGCAATGGCCGTCCGTCAGGCCGCCGGCGTGATCCTTTCGATCGCCCCCTGGAACGCCCCGGTGATCCTGGGCGTGCGTTCGCTCGCCACCCCTCTGGCCTGCGGCAACACCGTGGTCTTCAAGTCGAGCGAAATCTGCCCGCGGACCCACCGGCTCATCGCCGATGCGCTGAACGAGGCCGGCCTGCCGCCGGGCGTGCTCAACGTCGTGTCCAACGCGCCCGAGGACGCGCCCGAACTGGTTGCCGCGCTCATCGCGCACCCGGCTGTCCGGCGCGTCAATTTCACGGGCTCGACGCGCGTGGGCAAGGTCATCGCCGAGACTGCCGCACGCAACCTCAAGCCGGCGCTTCTCGAACTGGGCGGCAAGGCGCCGATGGTGGTGCTCGACGATGCCGATATCGATGCGGCGGTCGATGCGGCAGCCTTCGGCGCCTACATGAACCAGGGCCAGATCTGCATGTCCACCGAGCGGATCGTTATCGACGACAAGATCGCCGACAAGTTCGTGGCGGCCCTTTCGGCCAAGGCTTCCACGCTCAAGGCAGGCGACCCGCGCAAGGGCAACACCCCGCTCGGCTGCCTCGTCGACCCGACGGCGGCCCAGCGTATCGACGGGCTGGTCAAGGACGCGGTTGCCAAGGGCGCCAAGCTGAGCGCGGGCGGCCATATCGAGGGCACGATCATGGAGGCGACCGTTATCGACAACGTGACTCCCGGCATGCGCCTCTACCGGGAGGAATCCTTCGGCCCGCTCGTGGTGGTGATCCGCGTCGGCTCCATCGACGAAGCGGTGCGCGTCGCCAACGATACCGAATACGGCCTGGCTTCGGCCGTGTTCGGGCGCGATGTGATGCGGGCGATGGCGGTGGCGAGCCGCATCGAGGCCGGCATCTGCCACATCAATGGACCAACGGTCCATGACGAAGCCCAGATGCCTTTCGGGGGCGTCAAGGCATCTGGCTATGGCCGGTTCGGAGGCAAGGCAGGCATAGCCGAGTTCACCGAACTGCGTTGGATCACCGTCCAGGACGGTCCGATCCACTACCCGTTCTAGACGGGCGGCCAACGGGGAGGAGCGGCGCCGCACCCTCCTCCCCCTCCCCTCTTGCCGCCTTGCGGAAGAGGCCCGGCGCCATGCCGACCTGCCGGGCGAAGAAGCGGTTGAAATACGACGGGTCCTGATAGCCGAGCAGCAATGCGATCTCCTTGACACTGAGCGAGGAGAACTTGAGGTAACGCTTGGCCTCCAGCGCAATACGGCGCTCGATGACGCTCAGGGCCGAGGTGCCGAGCACCTGCTTGCAGACCCGGTTGAGATGGCTCGGCGTAATGCCCAGCGTACCGGCATAAAACCCCATCGGCCGCGCCCGCGCGAACTCGGCGTCCACAAGAGCCTGGAAGGCCTGGACGTGGTGCACGGCGCGGTTGGCATCAGCCTGCATCGAGTGGGCGGAGGCAACCTCGGCCCGATGGATCGCCACCAGCAGCAACCCGATACGCGCCGACATGGCCGTGGCCCGACCATGCTCGCGCCGTCCCGCCTCTGCGATGAGCTGTTCGACGGCGAGGCCGACCTCCCGACCGCCGCGAACGATGCGCGGCCCACGAAAGGCCTCGGCGATTTCAGGGCTTTGCTGAAGGATGGCGCGCACGTCGCGCTCGAAGAACGTAAGGACGACACCGACGATGTCGGGTGAGAACTCGTAGCCATGCACGGTCAGCGCCGGGATGCAGATGGCGGTATCGGCACCCAGCGAAAAGACCTCGCCGTCGATCGTCGCTTCGACGGTTCCCGCAGTTACGTGAATGACCTGAAAAAACTGCTCGTGCCGGTGCGGCGCGATGCGGAAATCGTACAAGCTTGAGCGCGACAGCACGGTTTCCCAATGCAGCCAGTCCTGCGCCTGATCCTCGGTCTCTTCGCCATAGAGCGCGTAGATGGGAATTGAGCTCATGCTCGAATTGTCCATCTCTTTGCCGCCTCTGTCCATTGGCTCGCCCCCTCCAATCGATAAAATTTGAAAACTTTCGGGAGGATTGATTGCGAACTCAGGTTGCCATTATCGGCGCAGGACCGGCTGGTTTGATGCTCGGACGCATTCTCGAGCGCGCCGGCGTGGACGCCGTCATTCTCGAGCGGCGCAGCGCCGAATACGTGCTGGGCAGAATTCGTGCCGGGGTTCTCGAACAAGGCTCGATCGAACTGCTCGATGCGGTCGGCGTGGGCGAACGCATGCACCGGGAAGGCCTCGTCCACGACGGCGTGGAACTGAGTTTTGACGGCGACACGCACCGCCTCGACTTCACCAGCCTCATCAACCGTCATGTGATGGTCTACGGGCAGACCGAGGTGACCCACGACCTGATGAACGCCCGCGCCGCTTCGGGCGCCACGACCATCTACGAAGCCAGCGACGTGCGGTTGCTCGATTTCGATGGCGACGGCGCGCGGGTGGAGTACCGCAAGGATGGCCAGACGCATGTGCTCGAGTGCGACTTCATCGCCGGATGCGACGGCTATCACGGCGTCTCGCGCGTAAGTGTTCCCGCTTCGGCGCTCCAGACCTTCGAGCGGGTCTATCCCTTCGGCTGGCTCGGCGTGCTGATCGACCAGCCGCCGGTGGCGGACGAACTCATCTATGCCCATCACGAGCGCGGCTTCGCCCTCTGCTCGATGCGCTCTCCGGCCCGCTCGCGCTACTACGTGCAGGTGGCGCAGAGCGAACGCGTCGAAGACTGGTCCGACGACCGCTTCTGGGACGAATTGCGCTCGCGCCTCAACCCGGCAACCGCCGAGGCGCTCAAGACCGGCGCCTCGATCGAGAAATCCATCGCGCCGCTGCGCAGCTTCGTGGCCGAACCGCTACGCTTCGGTCGGCTGTTCCTGGCCGGCGACGCCGCGCATATCGTGCCTCCCACCGGAGCCAAGGGCCTCAACCTGGCCATGAGCGACGTCAAGGCGCTGGGCACGGCCCTGGTCGAGTACTACGGCGAGAAATCGGCGGCAGGCATCGACAACTATTCGCAGACCGTGCTGCGACGTATCTGGAAGGCCGAACGGTTCTCCTGGTGGATGACCTCCCTGCTCCACGTCTTCCCGGAAACCGGCGCTTTCGGACGCCGGATCCAACGCGCCGAGTTCGACTATCTCACCGGGTCGCACGTGGCCCAGCAGAGCCTGGCGGAGAACTATACGGGGCTCCTTGATTGATGTTACAGATCAATCAAGGCACCTAACATATTGATTTTTATAACTTAAATGAAACTTGTATGACAAGCTCGTTGGCGATGCGCAGCGCAGCGCCGGTGGCCTCGACGATCTGGGGCAACACCATCCATTCGAGCGTCCAGGCCGAGCCGGACCGCTCGTATTCGTGGACGAGCGCCTGATGCAGCAGACCGACCTGCCCGGCGTTGAAGCGTGCCAGCGTCACCAGGATTTCGGCTTTGACCGGGTTGGATTTGTGCGGCATGGCCGATGAGCCGCCGCCACCGGCGAGCGCAATTGCCGCCACCTCGTTCTGCGACAGCAGCGCCACGTCGGCACCGAACTTTCCAAGCGCGCCGGTGACCAGCGAGAGCACGGACGCAAAATCGACCAGCGGGTCACGCTGGGTGTGCCAGGGCGTGGCGAAACCAAGATCGAGATGGTCGGCCAGGCGCCGGGCAATTTCGTCTGCCTGCTCGCCCAGCCCGTCGCGAGTGCCGACGGCGCCGCCGAGTTGAATGACCAGCAGGCTCCGACGCATGCCCTCGAGAGCGCGCAATTGCCGCTGGAGCGGCTCGGCCCAGTTCCCGATCTTGTCCGCCACCGTGATCGGCAGCGCCTGCTGCATGCGCGTGTGCCCCATGAGCGGCTGGGTGCCGAAGCGCGCCGAGAGATCCTGCAGCGATCGGCCGAGGGCCGCCAGACGATCCTCGAACAGCGTGATGGCTTTGGCGAGACGCAGGACAAGGCTGGTGTCGATGGCATCCTGACTGGTGGCGCCCAGATGCACGGACTTGCCATGCTCGCCCACCGCGGCGCGCAACTGCCTGACCAGCTCGGGCACGACCACGCCGTCGCGAGCCATGCCCACGGCGAGGGCGTCGTAATCGGGCGTGAAGCTGGCGCAGGCGGCAACGATGGCAGTTGCGGCGGCCTCAGGGATGAGGCCGGCGTCAGCCTCAGCCTGGGCCAGGGCGGATTCGAACGAGAGGATACCTGCGATTTCCGCCTCGCTGGTGAAGAGCGCAGCGGTTTCGGGGTCGCCGACCAGGGCTTGCAGCAGACGGTTGGGCATGGGGTTCCTCGGGTTGGCGCGAGTTTGGTGATGCGGTGGGGGAGCGTCAAGGTTGGTGACGGGGCCTACCCCCACCCTTGTCCCCTCCCCACATGGGGGAGGGAGACCTGCTGGCTCGATCGTGCCCCACGGCTTACCTCCCTCGGGTGGGGAGGGATTGAGGGGGGACACAGGCTCCGAGTTCTGGGCTCGCCTCCGGTCCGTCCATGAGGGCGCGCGGCCGGAGCGGAAGGAACGGGGCTCCTGGGCTCAGTCCTAGACGCGTTCCAACGCGATGGCGATGCCTTGCCCGACGCCGATGCACATCGTGGCGAGAGCGAGCTTCTTTCCGGTCAGAGAGAGCTCCAGGGCGGCTGTACCCGCGATGCGGGCGCCACTCATGCCGAGCGGGTGGCCAAGGGCGATGGCGCCGCCATTGGAGTTCACCTGCGGGGCATCCTCGGGCAGGCCCAACTCGCGCAGAACCGCGATGCCCTGGCTGGCAAAAGCCTCGTTGAGCTCGATGACGTCGAAATCGGTGGGGGCAAGCCCGAGGCGCGTGGTCAGCTTCCGCGTGGCAGGCGCCGGACCCATGCCCATGATGCGCGGCGGCACCCCGGCCGCAGCGCCGCCCAGGATACGCGCGATGGGGGTAAGCCCATACTTGCGCGCCGCCGCCTCGCTGGCGACGATGAGAGCCGCAGCGCCATCGTTGACGCCCGAGGAATTGCCGGCGGTGACGGTACCGCCCTCTTTCTTGAACGGCGTCGGGAGCCTGGCGAGCACTTCCACCGTCGTATCGGCGCGCGGATGCTCGTCCCGGTCGACGACCACGGGATCGCCTTTCTTCCGAGGAATGGTCACCGGCACGATCTCGCGGGCAAGCCGGCCATTGGCCTGGGCGGCCGCAGCCTTCTGCTGGCTGCGCGCCGCGAAGGCGTCCTGGTCGGCGCGGGAAACGGCGAAGTCGGCGGCGACATTTTCGCCGGTTTCCGGCATGGAATCAACGCCGTACTGCGCTTTCATCAACGGATTTATGAAGCGCCAGCCGATGGTCGTGTCATAAATCTCGGCGGCACGCGAAAAGGCCGTTTCGGCCTTGGGCATGACGAAGGGGGCGCGGCTCATGGACTCGACGCCACCAGCGATGAGGATCTCGGCCTCTCCCGCCTTGATGGCGCGGGCCGCGGTGATGACCGCATCCATGCCCGAGCCGCACAGACGATTGATGGTGGTGCCGGGCACCCCGACCGGAAGCCCGGCGAGCAAGGCGCTCATGCGGGCGACGTTGCGATTGTCCTCGCCCGCCTGGTTGGCGCAGCCGAAGATGACGTCATCGACGGCTTCCCAGTCCACGCCCGCGTACTGCGCCATCAGCGCCTTGAGCGGAATGGCGCCGAGGTCGTCGGCGCGCACGGACGAGAGCGCGCCACCGAAGCGGCCGATGGGCGTACGCAGATAGGCGCAGATGAAGGCCTCAGGCATTGGCCTTCTCCTTGGTGCCGCCATGAGCGGCGGCAGTGCGGGCCTGAAGGTCCCGCAAGGTGGTCAGTTCGAGCTCCGTGGGTTCGGGGGTCTCGGCGACGTCGTCGGCGAACTTGACCGTCCAGCCGCAGGTCTCCTGCACCATGGCGCGCGTTACGCCCTTGTGCATGGAAACGACCGTAAATTCCTTGGTCACCGGATCGGGCTTCCAGATGGCCAGATCGGTGATCAGCAGCGTCGGCCCCTTGGTGGTGATACCCAACTTCTGGCGGTCGTCATGGCCGTTGCCGTGCCCGTAGGACGTGAAGAAATCGATCTTCTCGACCATCGAGCGCTTGGCCTGCTTGAGGGTGATGTAGATCTCGCCGCAAGAGGTGGCGATCTCGGGGGCCCCGCCCCCGCCCGGCAGGCGCACCTTGGGGTGGTGGTAGTCGCCGATGACGGTGGTGTTGATGTTGCCGAACCTGTCGAGTTGCGCAGCTCCCAGGAAACCGATGGAGATGCGCCCGCCCTGCAGCCAGTAGCGGAACATTTCGGGCACCGCCACGGTCGTGACGGCGGTCTCGCACAACTCGCCATCGCCGATCGAGAGCGGCAGAACATCGGGAGCCGTGCCGATGGTGCCGCTTTCGTAGATCAGCGTGATGTCGGGTGCGTGAGTGAGGCGCGCCACGTTGCAGGCGGCCGAGGGGGCGCCGATGCCCACGAAGCACACGTCGTCGTTGCCGAGCGCGCGCGCGGCAGCGATGGTCATCATTTCGGTGGCGGTGAATTCGGTCATTGCGGAGATTCCTGGCTGAAATCGATGGGGCGTCCTAGCCCCGCCCTTGCATCCTTCCCACGAGTGGGAGGGAGACCTGCTGGCTCGATATTGCCCCACCTCCTCCCAGCTCCTCGTGGGGAGGGACTGAGCGTGGGGGTGAGCCACAGGCGCGGCGTCGTCATGCGCGCAGCCCCTTCACACGTTCCGCAAAGACCTCCGGCCCAGCCTCCAGTACGTTCTCCTTCATCCACTGCGCAAAGAGTTCGCGGTCGGCGGAGATCTTGTCCCATTCGAGATAGGTGGCGTTGTCGCGCTCGTAATAGCCATGGGTGTAGGATGGATGAGCGCCTCCCGGGACCACGGCAATGGCGTCTATGGTCCAGTTGGGCAGGATGGTGAGGTTGGGGTGGAGGCCCTTGAAGTCGGGCACGATCTCCTCGACCGTCACCACGACGCGGCGGGCCGCAAGCGCGGCCTCCTTCTGGACGCCGATGATGCCCTCGATCAAGACGTCGCCCTTCCGGTTGGCCTTCTGGGCGTGGATGAAGGTGACATCGGGCCGATGCGCCGGCACGGCGGCCAGCTCTTCACCCGTGAAGGGGCAGGTGATCGACTTGATCTCCGGATTGACCTTGGGAAGGTCCGCCCCCTTGTAGCCACGGAAGACGGCCACCGGCAGGCCGGCGGCACCGGCCTCGTAGGCCTGGGCCATGGCCGAGTGGGAATGTTCGACCGTTTCGATGGCGCGCGGATACTCGTTCTCGATGGCGTCACGCATGCGGCGCAAGAGGCCCACGCCCGGATTGCCGGCATAGGAGAAGATCACCTTGCGGGCCAGCCCCATGCCGATCATCTGGTCATAGACGATGTCGGGCGTCATGCGCAGGAGCGTCAGGTCCTTGATGCCCTGGCGGATGGCTTCGTGCGCGGCGGCCACGGGGATGAGATGGGTAAAACCCTCAAAGGCGACGGTATCGCCATCCTTCAGGTTCTGCCTCACCGCATCGGAGAGGCTCAGGAACTGGGTCATCTGAAACGCCTAGATGTCGAAAAATACAGTCTCGTCATCGCCTTGCAGGCGAATATTCAAGTGGTAATGCGGCATGGAGCCTTCGTGTTCGCGCGGCGCGATGATGGTCTGACGCCGACGCGGATCCATGATGCGGTTGAGGACGTGATCGGCCGCATTGGCTTCAGCCTCGTCCGCGAAATAGAGCCGCGTGTGGAGTCCGGTATTGATGCCGCGCGCCACGATCCAGAGCGTCAGGTGCGGGGCCATCGGCTTGCCATCCGGACCGGGCACCCTGCCCGGCTTGATGGTCTCGAACCGCACGAGGCCCGCGGTATTGGTCGCCTGGCGGCCCCAGCCAGTGAAGGCGGGCGCCGAATTGGAATTGGGCGACATGGCGCCGGCATAGGAGCCGTCCGCATCGGCCTGCCAGACCTCCACGACCGCGTCGATCAGCGGAAAGCCGCTGCCGTCATAGACGTTGGCTGTGACCACGATCCGCTCGCCCCTGGTATCGGGCGTGAGCATGGTCGCTCCCAGGTCGCCCTCTGGATAGACGTGCAGCTCCGAAAAGCTCGGTACGAGCCCGATATGGACGTAGGGACCGCCGGTCTGGGAGGGCGTCTCCTTGAGGGGTGCAATGCGGTTGAGCATCAATTGCCCTCCAGCTTGTTCTCGAACAGGGTCGAACGGCGGCCGCGCAGGACGATGTCGAAGCGATAGGCCAGTGCGTCCATGGGCGTGGTGTTGTGCCGGTCGAGCCGGGCGATGAGTTGCTCGATGCCCTCGGGATTGGGAACGCCGCCCACGATCGGGCACTGCCAGATCATCGGATCGCCCTCGAAATACATCTGGGTGATCAGGCGCTGCGTGAAGGCGTGCCCGAAGATCGAGAAGTGGATATGGGCCGGCCGCCAGTCATTGCCGCGATTGGGCCAGGGATAGGCGCCCGGCTTGATGGTGCGGAAATGGTAGTAGCCGTTCTCGTCCGTCACCGCGCGGCCGCAGCCGCCGAAATTGGGATCGAGCGGGGCAAGGTAGCCCTCGCGCTTGTGCCGGTAGCGCCCGCCGGCATTGGCCTGCCAGAACTCGACAAGCGTGTGGGGCACCGGACGCGCATTCTCGTCGAGCACCTGGCCATAGACGATAAGGCGCTGGCCGATCGCCTCGGTCCCATCCTGGCTGTAGTTGCGGATGAGGTCGTTATCGAGCGCGCCAAGCTTGACGTGACCGAAGGTCGGGCCGGTCAGCTCGGAGGCCGTCTGGCCCATCGAGATCAGGGCGTGCCTGGGCGAACGCAGGACCGAACTCTTGTAGTCGGCAGTGAAGGCCGGTGGATGCCAGGCGCGGTCGCGCGGGTAGTAGGCGCCCTGCTCTCCCGGCAAAATCACGGGTTCGGTCATGCTCCGGTCTCCTCCTTGAGCAAGCGCCCGGTCCGGGCCAGTTCCTCGCGCGCGATCCTGAAGGCGCGGTTGGCGGCCGGCACGCCGGCGTAGACCGCCACGTGCATGAGCGCTTCCTTGATATCCTCGGGGCTTGCCCCAGTGTTGGCGGTGGCTCGCACATGCATGGCCACCTCTTCATCGTGCCCGAGCGCGGCCAGCAAGGCTATGGTCAGCATCGATCGCTCGCGCCGCGAGATCGCCGGACGCGACCACAGGTCCCCCCAGGCGGTCTCGGTGATGAACGCCTGGAAATCGGCATCGAACTCGGTGCGCCGCGCAATGGTGGCGTCGACATGGGCATCGCCCAGCACCGAGCGGCGGGTCGCCATGCCGCGAGCGTATTTCGGGCTTTCCTCAGACATAGCCGACCTCATCGAAATAGTTCTGCATGAGCATGACCAACCTTTCGGGCTGCTCGATGGATGGAATGTGGCCGGCACCGGCAATGACCTCAAAGCGGGCATTGCCGAGAAGCGCGGCGGTAGCGCGCACCATCTCGGGTGGCGTGGAAAGATCGTCCTCGCCGGCCACCGCCAGGGTGGGCAGCGTGATTGCCCCTACGCGTTCGCGCAGGTCGGCATCGCGCAGCGCCGCACAGGTGCCGACATAGCCCTCGACGGGCGAGCGCTCGAGCATGTTGCGCCAGCCGGCGAATTCGATGGCTCGTTCCTGGCGGAACCGCGGCCCGAACCAGCGCGTCAGCACCGCATCGCTGATCGAGGCAATGCCATTGGCGCGGATGGCGGCGATGCGGCCATTCCACATGGCTTCATCGCCGATCCTGGCGGCCGTGTCGCAGAGCACCAGGGCCTTGAGCTTCGAAGCGCTTCCGCCCAGCGCGAACCCCTGGGCGATGAGCCCGCCGACGGAAACGCCGGCTAGCGCAAGCTCCGCGAGCCCCAGATGCTCGACCAGGGCTTCGAGATCACCCACGTGATCTTCCAGCCGATAGGGCGCGCGCGGGGCGTCTGAAAGCCCGTGGCCGCGCTCGTCGTAGGAAATGACGCGATAACGGTCGGCGAGACGCGCGATAACCGCATCCCAGATGCGGGCGTCGGTGCCAAGAGAATTGACCAGCACCACCGGCCGGCCCTCGACCGGACCCGACACCCGCAGGTGCATGGCGATACCGTTGATCCTGGCGAACTTCATGTCGTGGCCTTCTTCGTTGCTCCGATTTAAGGCCCGCCGCCCCTCTCAGTAAAATGATTAGTTCATTCCGATCCATAACCTGATGTATATGTGTAGGCGTAATCGAGTTCGCATATCGATCCCACGCGCCCACGCCTGCCGGCTTGGAATGTCGAGGATTTCTGGTGCTTCGCCGACCCGGGTCGCCTCCGGACACATAACCTGAGGATTTTGCCTTGGCCAAACGACCGATCGATCCGCGCGTAAAGCTGCGCCATATCGCGTGCTTTCTGGAAGTGGCGCGGCTCAAGAGCGTGGTCAAAGCGGCCGACGCACTCAACATGAGCCAGCCGGCGGCATCCAAGACCATCCAGGAGCTCGAGGAAATTCTGGGCGTGTCACTGTTCGACCGGAGCCGGCGCAACCTCTTCCTCACGCCCTCGGGTGAACTTTTCCAGCGCTACGCCAGCACGAGCTTCACTGCGCTGCGCCAGGGCATCGACAGTCTGGGCAGCGCCCAGGCCGACGAAATCGTCAAGGTCGGCGCACTGCCGACCGTCTCCGCGCGCATCCTGCCGCCATCGGTGCAGCGGTTCTCCGAGCAACACCTGCCGGCGCGCGCACGCATCATAACCGGACCCAACGCCTACCTGCTTTCGCTGCTGCGCATGGGAGACGTGGACCTGGTGATCGGGCGCATGGCCGACCCGGACGCGATGACCGGGCTCGCCTTCGAGCATCTCTATTCGGAGAAAGTGGTTTTCGTCGTGCGCCCGGGGCACCCGCTCCTGGGAGTGAAGCACTTCGAGCTGGCCATGATCGAGCCCTACCAGACGCTGATGCCGACCCCGGATTCGGTGATCCGGCCGTTCGTGCAGCGCCTCTTGCTGGCGCATGGCGTAAGCAATGTGCGCGACGAGATCGAGACGGTCTCCAACGCCTTCGGGCGCAGCTTCACCCGGTATTCGGACGCGATTTGGATCATTTCGGAGGGCGTGGTGGCCGAAGACGTGGCGGACGGCCAACTGGCGCTGCTGCCGGTCGACACGGCCGAGACGCTTGGTCCGGTGGGCCTGACGACGCGGACGGACACCAGCCAATCCTTCGCCGCGCAGGCCCTGATCCAGTCGATCCGCGATGTCGCCGCCGGTTTCGAGCGGAGCTGACCGCGCCTAGTGCGCCACGCCCAGCAGGCGCTCGACCGTTTCGGGCTCGCCCTCCAACTGGGCGGGTGTACCTGACCAGGCGATCTCCCCACGCTCCAGTATGAACACATCCTGAGCGAAATTGAGGGCCGCCTGAATGCGCTGCTCGATCATGAGGATGGTCATGGCTCCGGTCGCGGCGAGCGCCGAGAATGCTGCCATCAGTTCGTCGCAGATCACCGGCGCCAACCCTTCGAGCGGTTCATCGAGAAGCAAGACCGAGGGCTGGCCGAGGATCGAGCGCGCCGTGGTCAGCATCTGCTGCTCGCCGCCCGATAGCTGGGAGCCGAGGTTGCGCCGGCGCTCATGGAGGCGCGGGAACATCTCATAGGCTTCCTGGATGGCAGAGTGCGGGCGGTCCTTGAGACCGACCTGGAGGTTTTCCTCGACGGTGAGCGACTTGAAGATGGCGCGGGTCTGCGGCACGTAGCCGAGCCCCTTGAGCGCCCTGCCCGACCCCGGCAGCTCGGTAATGTCCTCGTTGCCGATCGCGATCCTGCCGCCATAGCGGCGGGTCTGGCCGGCGATGGTGGCAAAGAGCGTGGACTTGCCCACGCCATTGCGGCCGAGCACCGCGACGCGCCGGCCCGCTTCCACCGAGAGCGAAACGTTCTCGAGAATTCGCGTCGGGCCGTATCCCGCCGTCAGGTCCGATACCTCAAGCGACGCTGCGGGCATCGGCATAGCTCCCAAGATAGGCTTCGCGCACGCGCGGATCGGCGGCCACTTCCTGCGGCGTGCCGTCAAAGATGATGGCGCCCGCCGCCAGCACGACGACGCGCTGGGCGAAGCGGAACACGAAATCCATGTCATGCTCGATCATCAGCACGGCCAGTTCCGGCGGCAACTGGGCGAGCGCCTGCTCGATGAGCACGGTATCGGAATGCGGCACGCCGGCCGCCGGCTCGTCGAGCAGCAGCACCTTGGGCTGCAGCGCCATCGCCAGCGCGATCTCGAGCAGGCGCTGCTGGCCATAGGCGATCTCGCGCACCTTCTCGTCGGCCACGCGCGTCAGGCCGAGCGTTGCGAGGATAGTACGGCTCTGCGCGACGATATCGGGCATGTCGGCATAGGTGCCGAACATGCGTCCCGACTTGCCCTGCCGCTGCAGGAGCGCCAGCGCCACATGTTCCTGGGGCGTCATGTCCGAGAAGAGGCGCGTGACCTGGAACGTGCGCACCAGCCCCTTGCGAACGCGCTGGGTGGCAGAGAGGCGCGTGACGTCCTCGCCGGCCAGGAGCACCCGGCCGCTATCGGGCGGGATCTGCCCGGTGACGAGGTTGACGAAGGTGGTCTTGCCCGCCCCGTTGGGTCCGATCAGCGCGATGCGATCGCCCTGCGCCATGGAGAGGGAGACGTTCTGGGTAACTTTGAGGCCCCCGAAGTGCTTTTCGAGGTTTTCGACGGCGAAGATCGGGGTCACTGGCCTGCCTCCTTGCCGCGCCGGAGCCGACGATAGATATCCTCTGCCGCGCCGGTCAGACCGCGTGGAGCGAAAAGCACGACCGCCATGAGCAGCACGCCCACCATGGTGAGCCAGTGGAAAGGATTGATGGAAGACACCAGGTCCTCGAACCAGACGAAGACCAACGTGCCGACCATGGCTCCGAAGAGGTTGCCGGTGCCACCCAGCACGAGCATGACGAGCGCTTCGGCCGAAAGGTTGAAGGAGACGCTGTCGAGCCCGACCACGCGGGTCGAGATGGCGTGGAGCGCTCCGCCAAGGCCCGCCACTGCGCCCGAGAGCACATAGAGCTTGATGAGCGTCGGCTTGACCGAGGCGCCCATGGCGCGCACGCGGATCGGATCTTCCTTGATGGCGCGGCACAACATGCCGAACGGCGAGCGCATGATGAGGCGCAGCACGAAGAACACTAAGACTAGCAGGGCAATCGCCAGGAAGAAGGTGGTGCGCCCCCACAGATCAAACTGGAACATGCCCAGCACCGGGGACGGCGAAATGCCCGAGAGGCCATCGCTGCCACCCGTCCAGTCCGACGCCTTGTTGGCCGCCTCATGGGCCAGTTGCACGATGGCGATGGAGAGGACGAGCTGCGCCAGCCCGTGGCCGCGCAGGATGATGACGCTCGACACCAGGCCCGCCAGCGCGCCGCCAATGGCGCCGATGCCGAGCATGGCCAGGGGATCGACAATGCCGAAATGCGCCGCAGCGATGCCCGCGGCATAGGCGCCCGACCCTGAAACCGCCGCCTGGCCGAGCGTGGCGATGCCGCCATAACCGGTGACCAGGTCGAGCGAGAGCACGATCAGCATCATGATGACGATACGGGTGAGCAGCGCCAGGTTGTTTGGGAAAAGAAAGTAGCCCACCACGCTCAGCGCCAGGATGATGGCGATGGCCAGCGCATCGCGCTTGAGGCGGCTGGAGGTGGTGGCCAGGGAAACGGCTGGCGCCGATTGTGTCAGGTCGGTCATTGCGCTCGCCCCAGAAGGCCGCGCGGGAAGATGCAGACGATCACGATCACCGCCAGGTAAAAGAAGAACTCGCCCATTTCAGGCATGAGGTAACGCCCGGTCGTCTCGATGGCCCCCAGGAGGAGCGAGGCGATGAGGGCGCCGGGAATGGACCCTGCCCCGCCCACGGACACCACGACGAGGAACGTCACCATGTAGCGCATGGCGTAGTAGGGCTCGATCGGCAGCAACTCGGCGCCCACGACCCCGCCAAAGGCGGCAAGGCCCACCGCGACGCCGAAGCTGACGGCGTAGATGACGGCAGTGCGCACACCGAGCGCCCCCGCCATCGCCGCGTCATCGACCGATGCGCGCAGGCGCACGCCGAAGGGCGTCCGCTCGATGAGGAACCACAATCCGCCAGCGACCAGCACGCCGCAGGCAATGACGAAGAGCTTGTGCGCGGCGATGGTGCGGAAGCCGATATTGACCGGCCCCGACAGTTCGGACGGCAACGGGATGGTCTTGAGGGTGGGCCCGAACACAAAGTTGGCGATGCCGATGATGGCAAAGGTGAGCCCGATCGTCATGAGCACCTGCGTCAGCTGCGGGGCGCCGTAGATACGCCGATAGAGCAGGCGTTCGAGCGGGATGGCGATGATGATCGTACCCACCACGGCCGCCATGACGGCGACGCCGTATGGCAAGCCCATGTCGCGCGTGGCGTAGGAGGCGATGTAGCCGCCGATCATGGCGAAGGCGCCGTGGGCGAGATTGACGACCTTCATCAACCCCATGGTGACCGACAGGCCGATACAGATCACGAACAGCACCATGCCGTAGGCCAGTGCATCCGTGCCGATGCTGAGTACGGTTTGCATACGCTTCCCTTATCGGGACGCCCGGCCACCGGGCGCCCCAGTTCCGTTTGGTCCAGGCTTACTTGGCTGCTGCCAGGCCCGGATCGCCCTGCTTCTCGAAGGTCTGGATTTCCTTGTTGATGTAGGTGCCGTCGTCGGCCTTGGCGACTTCGCGCAGATAGATGTTCTGCGTGATGTGGCGGGTTTCCGGGTCGATTTCGACCGGGCCGCGCGGGCTCATCCAGGCGAGGCCCTTGACCGCATCGACCGCGGCCTTGGCATCCTGCTTGCCGCCAGTCGCCTCGATCATCTTGTAGATGACGTGCATGCCGTCGAAAGCACCGACCGCCGGGAAACTCAGTTCGGCCGGGTTGCCGAGCGCCTTGCCAGCAGCTTCGACGAAAGCCTTGTTTTCCGGAGAATCGTGGGAAACCGCGTAGTGGAACGTGGTGAGCAGGCCCAGCGCGGAATCACCGAGGGCGGGCAGGTCCGATTCCTGGGTCAGGTCGCCCGGCGCCAGCAGCGTGACGCCCGCATCCCTGAGCCCGTTCTCATTGTAAGACTTGACGAAACCGAGCGTGGTCGGGCCGGACGGCAGGAAGGCGAAAACCGCCTGGGCGCCGCTGTCCTTGATGCGCTGCATGATAGGGCTGAAATCGTTGGTCGACAGAGGCATGCGGATGCTCTCGACCACGGTGCCGCCCTCGGCCTCGAAGGTGGTCTTGAAGGCGGTCTCGGAATCCACGCCCGGACCGTAATCGGAAACGACGGTGATGACCTTTTCGATGCCCTTCGCCTTGGCCACCTTGGCCATGGGCGCAGAAGTCTGCCAGGTGGTGAAGGACGTGCGCACCACATAGGGGCTCTTGGTGACGATGGCCGAGGTCGCCGCGTTGAAGATCACCATGGGCACGTTGGCCTGCTCGAGCAGCGGCGCGGCCGCCATCGCATCGGGGGTGAAATAGAAGCCGGCCAGATACTGCACGCCTTCCTTGACCACCAGCTCCTGGGCGAGAGCTGCCGACTGGGCCGGATCGGCCTGCGGCACGTCGCGATAGACGATCTCGACCTTGTGGTCGCCCACGCTGTCACCGTTGAGCGCCTGATAGGCCTGGATGCCGGCCTGGAAATTTTTGCCCTGCAGGGCGAACGGACCCGAGAACGGACCGATGACGCCGACCTTGATGGTGTCGGCGAGCGCCGTGCTGGTCAGCAGCGCCGTTGCGAGCGCCGCCACGAAAAACTTCTTCATTGTTTCCTCCTGCCTTCATGTCCTGCGCCCGCGCGGAGTAGCGTCCGGTTATGCGAGAGGCGAGCGTCGTTTGGCGGCCGCAATGCGGCGCACCTTGGGAGGCCATAATCTGCCGCAGCCTCGCTTGCGGTCAAAATGAAAACCCGGCCCGGAAATATAACTTGGGGATTATGAGACCCGTCGCTCCGGGATCGGGATCCGGCGCTCCTCCAGCGCCTTGAGCACTGAGGCCGGAATAGCCCGGCAACCGCATTCGCGGGCGTGTTCCAGATGCCAGGCGATGCGCTGGTCCAGATTGGCGTTTGGCGGCATGGGATGGGACTCGTGCCAGGCGCGGTTCAGGGCCATTTCAACCTCAATAGGACATCAGGACGGGCAAGAGCGGGCGCTCCAGAACGGATCGCGTCGCGCCCCCGAGCAGGAACTCGCGCAGGCGATTGTGACCATAGGCACCCATAACCAATAGCGTAGCATCCTGGGAGAGCGCCAGACGCTGCAGGGCCTCCCCGACCGCCCTGCCCTCGAGCCTGCCGGTCACCGGCTCGGCCTTGATTCCGACGCGCTCGAGATGCGCGAGTACCCCGGCAGCCCAGTCATCGGGCATGGCCTTATCGTCTGTCACCGCCAGGACAAGCACCCTGCGTGCCTTCTGGAGCCAGACGCGGGCATCGTTGAGGGCACGGGCGGCCGCCCGGCTGCCGTCCCAGGCAATAGCCACGACGTCGGGCTCGAGGACTTCGAGCGGGCGCACCGGGAAGACCAGCACCGGCCGCCCGGACGAGAACATGGCCGCCTCGGCAATGGCGCGGCTATCGGCAATCTCCGGGTCATAGGGAACGATGGTAAGGTCGTGCGTGCGCGCCAACTCGGCGATCCGCGTCGGGATCGAGAGAGGCTGGGAGCGCACCGGGGTGACGAAGGCCAGCACGCCTGCCCGCTCGGTCAACTCGCGCAGGCGCGTGCCGAACTCGCGCGCCACTTCCCGGCTTCCGCTCTCGGCCTGGCGCGACAGGACGGTATAGTCCGCGCCCAGCGCGAAGGGGCTGGAGACCGGAGGGATATCCACCTCGATCGGAACGGCCGTCAGCGTCGGCTCGAGCACGTCGACATAGTCGACGAGCGGGCCGAGTGCCGCCTGATCGAGCGGGTCGGGATAAGTCACAAGGGGAACCAGGATATCGATAGGCATCTGCATCTCCAGTTCTGCCCACAGATTCCATGATAACGCGCTGGAGCGCAACCTGGCTGCGCTGGACATTTGCGGGAGGCGGCAGCCAGTATGGTAAGTCAATGGGATTCCAGCGCATGTTCGCGGCACTGCAGAAATACCTGAGCGAAATCCTTGTCGCCATCGCGGCCCTGGGCATAGCGCTCGGCTTCGCCTCCGGCTGGCTCGGCCCCGAATGGCCCCAAAGGATCTGGACCGTGGCAACGCTCCCCGTGCTCGCGGCGCTGCTCTTCCAGATCTGGGGCTCCCTGCGCCGGGGCGACGTGGGCCTCGACGTCGTGGCCGCGCTTTCGATGGCCTCGGCCCTCCTCATCGGGGAAACCCTGGCTGCCAACGTCGTGGCGCTGATGTACGCGGGCGGCCAGCTGCTCGAGGGCTTCGCGTCGGGACGAGCCAAGCGCGAAATGACGGCACTCATCGGCCGGGTCTCGCATAGCGCCATGCGCTATGACGGCGAGGGGCTCGAAGAGACGCCGATCGCCGACCTCGTGCCGGGCGACCGGCTGATGATCCGTCACGGCGAGGTGCTGCCGGTGGACGGCAAGGTCACCCAGGGGGTGGCCGTGCTCGACCAGTCGGCGCTGACCGGCGAACCCCTGCCCGTCGAGCGACGCATCGACGAGGAGGCGCTCAGCGGCAGTGCGAATGCCGGACCCGCCTTCGACATGGTCGCCACGCGCCCGGCGGCGGAAAGCACCTATGCTGCCATCGTGCGGTTGGTGCAGGGCGCCCAGGAAAGCAAGGCGCCGATGACGCGCCTGGCGGACCGTTACGCGGTTGTCTTCCTGGTGGTGACGGTCGCACTGGCCGTCGCCGCCTGGTACTTCTCCGGCGACGTCACACGCGCCGTCGCGGTTCTGGTGGTGGCGACGCCCTGCCCGCTCATAATTGCCGTGCCGGTGGCCATCATCTCGGGCATGTCGCGCTCGGCCCGCTCCGGCGCCCTGATCAAGGGCGGCGACGTGCTCGAAGCGCTGGCCCAGGTCAAGGTCGCCGTGCTCGACAAGACCGGCACCCTCACCCACGGCTATCCCGAGATCGATGAGGTGCGCTCAGGACCTGGACGCACGGGCGATGAGCTCCTGCGCCTTGCCGCTTCGCTCGACCAGGCCTCTGCCCACGTGATGGCCGCAGCCCTCGTGCACGCAGCCAAGACCCGCGAGCTGACGCTCACCCTGCCCACCGCGGTGGTCGAGGACGCGGGAGCCGGGCTCGAGGGCATCGTGGATGGCCACAAGGTGGTCGTAGGCGGCAGCGGCTACGTGCGCTCGCGCAGCGCCAGCGGCGACCCGGCACAGTTCCGCGACGGCCTGCGGCCCGGGCAGGCGGTGGTCGCCGTGGCCATCGACGGGGCCGTGGCCGGGATCATCGTCATGGCCGATCCGATCCGCGACGATGCCGACAAGCTGCTGACAAACCTGCGCGGCGCAGGAATCGACAAGATCGTCCTGGCCTCGGGCGACCGGCAGGACGTGGTCGACGAGTTCCGCACGCAACTCCACCTCGAAGAGGCCCATGGCGACCTGACGCCCGACCAGAAAGTGGCGGTGGTGACAGGAGAGCGAAGTGCCGGGCCGGTGCTGATGGTCGGCGACGGCGTCAACGACGCACCGGCGCTGGCAGCCGCCGATGTGGGCGTCGCCATGGGCGCACGGGGCACCGCCGCGTCCTCGGAGGCCGCCGGGGTCGTCCTCCTGGTCGACAGGCTCAGCCCGTTGATCGATGCCCTCAGGATCGCCCACCGCTCGCTTGGCATCGCGCGCCAGAGCGTCTTCGTGGGGCTCGGCCTTTCCTTTGCAGGCATGATCGCGGCAGCGCTTGGCTACCTGCCGCCGGTCCAGGGCGCGCTGTTGCAGGAGGCCATCGACGTGGTGGTGATCCTCAACGCGTTGCGCGCCCTGCGCTGACTATTGGGCGGTATAGCCGCCGTCGATGACGAGCTCGGTCCCTGTGACGAACTTGGCTTCGTCCGATGCGAGGTAAAGCACGCCCCAGGCGATGTCATCGGGCTCGCCCAGGTGGCCGATCGGATGCAGGTCGACCAGATGCTTGCGCGCCGCGTCCGGGTTGGGCGAGGAGTTGATCGAGTTCTCGACCATCGGCGTGAGGATATAGCCGGGATGCACCGAGTTGACCCGGATGCCGAGCCTGTTCTTGGCGCAGTAGAGCGCCACGGACTTCGAATAGATGCGCACCCCGCCCTTGGAGGCGTTGTAGGCACCCAGGTTCGGATCGCCCACCAGACCTTCGATCGAGGACATGTTGACGATCGAGCCACTGTCGCCCGCCGGCTTGACCTTTTTCATGGTGCGAATGGCGTGCTTGGTGCCGAGGAAGACCGCGTCGAGGTTGACGCGCATGAGCTTGTGCCAGTCGTCGAGCGTCTGTTCCTCGGGCGGACCGCCGAAGCCGACCCCGGCATTGTTGACCACCACGTCCACATGGCCGAACCGTTCGAGAGCCTTGGACATGATGTCTTCCCACTGCGCCTCCTGGGTCACATCGTGGTGAAAGAAGGCGGCGGCCTGGCCGATCTCGGCGGCGATGGCGCTCCCCGCATCGTCCTTGAGATCGGTGAGAACGACACTGGCCCCTTCCTGGGCCAGCTTGCGCGCGACGGCGGCACCAATGCCGAACGCCGCGCCTGTGACCACGGCAACCTTTCCCTGCATGCGGTTCATACTGCACTCCCGTGACTGATTGACCAGACCGGATGCCGCTGCGGCAAACCCACATTGCGGCGCCGGGACCAGCCTAGCAGACGCACCGAAATGGGCGAAGTGGAGGCGCGCGGACGCTAGCGCAGGACGTGGCCTGCCGTGATGTCGATCTGGAGCCCGTCATGGGCGGGCACGACATTGGCCGGAGTCTTCCGGTCGACCGTGGCGTAGTCCATGTCGATGTGCAGATTGGTGAGCACGGCCTGCCGTGGAACCAGGCGCGTGATGAGCGCCAGGGATTCGGGAAGGCTCAGGTGGCTGGGATGGGGCGTCGGGCGCAGCGCATCGATGACCCAGACATCCAGATGGGACACCGCCCCCAGCGAATGGTCGGGGACGCCCGAAAGATCGCACGAATAGGCGAAACCGCCGACCCGGAACCCCAGCGAGCGGATATCGCCATGCTCCTGGTCAAAAGCGTGGACGGAAATGGACCCACCCGGTCCATCGATCACCACGTCCTGGCCCGGCGCAATGACATGGCCGTTGAGGATCGGCGGATAACCGCTGCCCGGCGGCGAGGTGAAGCAATATCGGAAAGCTTCGCGCAGCCGCTCGCCGGTGATCTCCGAATAGAAAACGTCGACGCGCTTCATGGTGTTGAGCGCCAGCACCCGCAGGTCGTCGATGCCATGAGTGTGGTCGGCGTGTTCGTGAGTGTAGAACACCGCATCGACGCGGCCGACGCGTGCGTCGAGCAACTGCTCGCGCAAATCGCAGCCGGTATCAATGACGATACGCGTGGGCTCGTCCACCCCTTCGCTAAAGCCCTCGATGAGGAGCGCGCAGCGACGGCGGCGATTGCGCGGATCGTCCGGATCGCAATCACCCCAGACGTTGCCGACGCGCGGCACGCCGCCAGAAGACCCGCAACCGAGAATGGTTGCCACGACGCGCTCGGCGGCTGCCATCTCAGAGCCCCGTCTTGGAGAAGAGCCGCGCGAAATTGCGCGTGGTCTGCTCGGCGATCTCGACGACGTTGACGCCGCGGACCTCGGCCAGCTTCTCGGCTGTGAAGCGCACGAAGGAGGGTTCGTTCGACTGCCCGCGATGCGGGATGGGCGCCAGGTAAGGCGCATCGGTTTCGACAAGGATACGGTCGGCGGGCGCGAAGGCGGCCACCTCGCGGATTTCCTCGGCATTCCGGAAGGTCAGGATGCCCGAGAACGAAAGATAGCCCCCGAGCGCCAGCCCGCGCCGCGCCAGTTCCGCGCCGGACGAGAAGCAGTGCAGCACGAAGGGGAAGGCCCCCTTCTCGCTCTCTTCCTCAAGAATGCGCGCCATGTCCTCGTCGGCGGAGCGGCTATGGATGACGAGTGGCAACTGCGTCTCGCGCGCCGCCGCGATATGGCGGCGAAACCCTTCGGCTTGCGCCTCATGGGGCGCGTTATCATAGAAATAGTCGAGGCCGACTTCCCCGATCGCCACGCATTTGGGGTGCGCAGACAACCGGACGAGATCGGCAGTCTGGATGTGGAGCTCCTGGTCTGCATTGTGCGGATGCGTCCCGACCGAGCACCAGACGTTCTCGTTCTCCTCGGCGATCCGCGCGATTTCCGGGAACTTGTCCACCCAGGTGCAGATGGTGACGATACCGGTAACCCCCGCCTCGCGGGCGCGCGCCAGCACGCCCGGCCGATCGGCGGCCAGAGCCTCGAAATCGAGGTGGCAATGGCTGTCGATCAGCATCTTTACTCGGCCTTGGTCCGCTCGAAGCGCTGGAACACCGGCTGAGGCGCCGGCAGGTCCGTACCCGGAACAAGCGCCGACCCATCATTGGCGAACGCCAGCAGGCGCTTGTCGGCGGGTACCGAGAGCGTATCGAGGATCCTGCCGGCCGATTCCGGAATGAAGGCCAGGGCGGGAATGGTGACGCGGCGGATGACTTCGGCCGTCACGTAGAGCACCGTTCCCATGCGGACCGGATCGGTCTTCTTGAGCGCCCAGGGCTCCTGCCCGGCGAAGTAGCGGTTGGCTTCCCCGACTACCTCCCAGATGGCGGCGACCGCCTCGTGCACAAGCTGCTCATCCATGGCCTTGACCGCGCGGGCCGTAGCCGTGGCGGCCAGATCGAGAAGTGCCCGGTCGGCGTCCGAATAGGCTCCGACCTCGGGGACTTTGGCCTCGCAGTTCTTGTTGATCATCGAGAGCGAGCGCTGGGCGAGATTGCCCAGGTCGTTGGCCAGGTCCGCATTGTTGCGGTTGACGAACTTCTCGCGGCTGTAGTCACCATCGTTGCCGAAGCTGACTTCGCGCAGGAAGAAGTAGCGCACGGGATCGGCCCCGAACTCCTCGACCAGCGCGAACGGCTCGATGACGTTGCCCAGCGACTTGCTCATCTTCTTGCCATCCACGGTGATGAAGCCGTGGGCGAAAATCTTGCGAGGCAGGGCAAGGCCGGCGCTCATCAGGAAAGCGGGCCAGTAAATGGTGTGGAAGCGCGTGATGTCCTTGCCGATCACGTGCAGGTCCGCCGGCCAGTAGCGCTGGAACATCTGGCCATCGACATCGGGATAGCCGACGCCGGTCATGTAGTTGGTGAGCGCATCCACCCACACGTACATGACATGGCCGGGCACGTCCGGAACCGGGATGCCCCAGTCGAACGTGGTGCGCGAGATCGAGACGTCGTCCAGCCCGCGCTTGACGAAGGCGATGATCTCATTGCGGCGCTCGTTGGGGCCGATGAAATCCGGATTTTCCTCATAGTGCTTGAGCAGCCGGTCGGCGAAGGCCGAAAGGCGGAAGAAGTAGCTGGGCTCTTCCACCCACTCGACCGGTGCGCCCGAGGGCGCGAATTTCCTGCCGCCCTCGCCGTCGGTGAGCTCGGAAGCATCGAAATAGGCCTCGTCGCGAACCGAATACCAGCCCTCGTACTTGCCTTCGTAGATGTCCCCGGCCGCGACCATCGCATTCCAGATCGCCTGGCTCGCCGCGTAGTGGCGGGCCTCGGTGGTGCGGATGAAGTCGTCGTTGGAAAGGTTGAGCGCCCCGGCCAGCTGCTTGAAGCGGGCCGAATTGCGATCGGCAAGATCACGCACCGGCACGCCTTCGCGCTCGGCGGTCTGCACCATCTTGATGCCGTGCTCATCGGTGCCGGTCAGGAAATAGACGTCGCGCCCCTCCAGCCGCTTCCAGCGCGCCATGGCGTCGGTCGCGATCATCTCGTAGGCGTGCCCGATATGGGGTTCGCCATTGGGATAAGCGATTGCGGTCGTGACGTAATAGGCGTTGCGGGTCATGATGGCTCGGATAAGGGCGATGTCTCAGAAATGTGGCGCTTGATGGCGTCGAAGACGACGGTCAGCGTCTGCCGCATGTCGAGATTGAGACTGTCGGTCTCTTCGAACAGGGCCTGCGCCTTGTCCCATAGCTCGTTGGCCGAGGCAAGCCGCATGCGGCCCTCAGGTCCCTGTAATGCCGCCGATTTTGCTTCGCCGGCCAGCCAATCGATGATGAGCTCGCGCGCAAAAGCCGCTTCGGCCGTGCCCGAGCCGGCCGCGATGGCATCCGCAAGCGCCAGATGCGCGCCGGAGGGGAAGCGCCCGGGATTGGCGAGCCAACCCCGCAAAGCCGCCAGCGTGCCCTCGCCCGCGACCAACGTCGCCTCGAAGCCCTTGCGTGGCCTGCCATGGGCCAGCGAAACGGCTTCATCGATCTCGGCGGGGCTGGAATCGCCAAGGTTCGCAGCCAGGACCGCGCGCACGTCTTCGTCGGCTATCGGGCGCATGGCCAGGGAGTGACACCGCGACTTGATGGTCGGGAGCAGCGAGCCCGGACGGTGCGAGACCAGGAGGAAGATGGTCTCCGCAGGCGGCTCCTCTAGGATCTTGAGCAGGGCGTTGGCGGCGTTGACGTTGCAATCGTCGATGGAATCGATGATCGCCACGCGATGCCCGGCCCGCCCGCGCGTCTTGCGCAAATGCTCGACGAGGTTGCGGATGTCATCGACCCGGATGACCGAATAGAAGCCCTTGGCGTCCTTGGGCTGGCGGCGCAGCACGAAGAGATTAGGGTGCGAGCCGGCCATGACCTGCTCATCGACCCGGTGCGCGTCCTCATCGCCCGTTGCCACGAAGATGTCGCGGGCGAGCTTGAAGGCGAGCGTCGCCTTGCCGATGCCCTGCGGTCCGTGCAGCAGCACCGCATTGGGCAAGGAACCACCGGCGAGGCGGCTGGCAATTGCGCTCTTGGCGGCGGCATGACCAAGAACGGCATGTTGCTGCTCGGGGAGCCTCACGCCTTCAATCTGGTCAGGCTCGCGAATGGGGACGTCGTCGCTCACGCGGTTGGTGCCGTTTCGAGTTCAGGAAAGTGCTCGAGCACCGCCTGCCAGATGGCTTCCTCGAGCTTGTCCTCGGTGCGGTCGGCCAGGACGACCACGCACCGTTCGCGGTTGTTGCGCGCGATCTCGAGGAACCCCTCACGCAGCTTGCGGTGCCATTCGAGATTTTCCTTCTCGAAGCGATCGCCCGTATCGACCAGCGCGTCCTCGAGCTGGCGCTCGCGCACGCGCGCAAAGGCAATCTCGGGATCCATGTCGAGTACCAGGGTCAGGTCAGGCTTATGGCCATTGAGCGCCAGTTCCTCGAGGGCGCCGATCAGCTTGGCGTCCACCCCGCCGGTCAGGCCCTGATAGGCCCGGGTCGAATCGTGGAAGCGGTCGGAGATCACCCACTTGCCGGCGTCCAGGTTCGGCGCGATCAGCTGATTGACGTGGTCGAGCCGCGCGGCGGCGAACAGCACGGCCTCGGCTCCCGCGCCCCAACTCTCGGAGCGCCCCTGCAGGATGAAGGAGCGGATGGCCTCGGCCTTGGGCGTACCGCCCGGCTCGCGCGTGCGGATCGCCTCGATGCCCTGCTTGTGCAGCCGCGCCTGCAGGCGCTTGGCTTGGGTAGACTTGCCCACCCCCTCCCCGCCTTCAAATGTGATGAAGCGGGCTTTGACGGACTGCGATGCGTCGGCCATGAAAATCCCTGTTACAGCCAGCCCAGCGCGAGTTGCTTGAGCGCATCGGTGGCCTTGCGCACGATACCGCCTTCATTGACGGACGCACCGGCATAGAGCGGCGCCGTCTGCACCACAACCCCGCCGCAGATGATATTGAGTTGAGCAACCCGCTCGCCCTGCTCTACCGGAGGACGCAGCGGCCCCTTGTAGGTGATGGTCGCCTGCGGACAGTCCTTGGCGCCCTTGGGAATGAAGAGATCGATATCGCCCTCGCCCACGAGCGGAACCTGGGCTTCCTCCCCGCCATAGACGTTGGCATAGCCGACGGTCTTGCCCTTGGGAAAGGCCGGAATGCGATCGAAGCTGCGCGTGCCCCAGAGCAGGAGCTTGCGGGCTTCCTCGGCGCGCTCGTTCATGGACTTGAGACCGTGAACGACGGCGATCAGGCGCCGCCCGCCCTCGGGCGTGGACACGACGCTGCCATAGCCGGCAGCCTGGGTATGGCCGGTCTTGAGCCCATCGACGCCGATCCCCATCTCGACCAGCGAATTGCGGTTGGGCTGGCGGATCTTGTTCCAGGTGAATTCGGGGATCGAGAAGAGATGATAGTATTCGGGGAAACCGGCGATCAGGTAGCGCGCCAGGGTGGCGAGGTCCCGCGCGGTCGAATACTGGTTGGGGTCCGGCAGGCCGGTGGCGTTGGTGAAGTGCGAGCCGGTCAACCCGATTTCCTCAGCCAGCCGGTTCATCATGTTGGCGAAGGTCGCTTCCGAGCCGGCGATGCCCTCGGCCAGCGCGATCGCCGCGTCATTGCCCGATTGCACGATAACCGACGTCAGAAGGTCCTCGACCGGTATCTTCGAGTTGAGCTCGGCGAACATGGTCGAGCCGCCCGACTTGGCCCCGCCATCGCGCCAGGCATGCTCGGAGATGAAGAACTCGTCCGTCATCTTGATGCGGCCGTTGCGCAGCTCGTTGAAGACGACGGCGACCGTCATGAGCTTGGCCATGCTGGCCGGCTCGAGGCTCGCGTCCGCATCCTTGTGGAACAGCATCATGCCGCTGTCGTAGTCCATCAGGACCGCATACTTGGCCTTGGTGTCGAATTCCTGCGCGCCGACCGAAGCGACCGTCAGGACGACCGCCACGAGCGCCAGAACGAAATGCCGGATAGCGAGCATTCAAACATCCCTGCAACCGCGCCGCCGGACGCGGGGATCAAAAGATCAATTTAGGCCGATAAAGGTCTAATACAGAATGATGTCCTTGAGGCCAAGTTCCCGAGCCAGATTGAGCACATCATCGCGAGCGACGCCGGGCTTGAGGCGGGTGAGCATGAGGCGGGTCGCATCCTGTCCCCGGGCCGTGACCGGCTGTTCCTCCACCGCGCCGAGATAGGCAAAGCGTTCCTCGACCTCGAGCGAACGGGCCGGGTCGGCGAAGATGCCGATCTGCAGCTTGATGGCGCGCGCATTCTCGTCGACCGCCGCCACCCAATCCTGAAGTGCCGGGCTGCGCGTCGCCATGGCATTGACCGCGTCGTGAGCGTTGAGAATGGCGTCGTTCTCGGTCTGGGCGTTCATGCCCGTATCGGCATAGGAGAAGAGGCCCATGAAGTCCTTGGCCAGATCCTTGGCAGAGTAGCTGCCCTGGCTGGGCTGGTAGGTCTCGACCTCGGTATGACCACCGAAGCTGGTGACGACCTGCACGGCCGAGCCCTGCGCCGGCTGCGGCGCCGGGGTCACCTGGGCCACCTGCTGGGCGACCGGTCGTGGAGCCTGAACCTGCGGCTCGACCATGGCGAGGCGGGTCTGGCTACGCTGCTCTTCCTGCACCGTAGGCGCATTGAGGCTGGCGAGGAGGACGCGTGTGTCATCGCCCTGGAGCGGGGCCGGGCCGACGTAATTAACCTGAACGTTGGCGCTGCCGCGATTCATGAAGCCAAGAAGGTCGGCAGCACGCGCCGAAACGTCCATCAGACGTCCCGGAAGGTAGGGACCGCGGTCATTGACGCGCACTATGAGCGAGCGGCCGTTGTCCAGGTTCGTGACGCGAACATAGGACGGCAGCGGCAGCGTCGGGTGCGCGCCGGAAATGGCATTGGCCGAGAAGATCTCGCCGTTGGCCGTGAGGCGGCCGTGGAAATCGGCGCCGTACCAGGACGCCTTGCCCTGTGCCACGTAGTTGGGATCGTCCTTGGGCGTATAGACCTGCCCGCGCACCGTATAGGGCTTGCCGACCAGGTAGCGTCCGCCCCCGCGCGGCGGATTGGCGGCGCGGGAGACGCGTGGCGACGAACTGACGCCGAATTCCTTGGAGGAGAAAGCGGCTCGCTTGACGCCAGTACTGCCGTGAAAGCCACCCGAACTGCAGGCGGCCACGACGGGAGAAACGACGATTACGAGGGCTGCGAACCGGGCAAACGAACGCCAGCCATTACGCTTGGAACTCAAAACACACGCACCTTAGCTAAAGGAGTTGCCAGTCTAGCCGATTGCGAGCGAAATCCACCGGCTACGCTGCCGTCATGGTTGAGAGGCGGTTAAATTCCCCGCTTTTGTTTCAAATTGAAGCCGTCCCGTCCAAGGCATTCAAACTATTGCAATGTTTTGGGCACGAAACCTGACGGCCGGCTTTGCCGAAGCCCGAACCTGCAGCGAATCCCGGGGCGGGGGCAATGATGCCCCGCTTGCCACCCGGCACTGCTCGGAGCGAGTTGATTTAACCGCGAACACGGTTACGCTGTGCTCGATTTCCGCATGTCTACCCAGTGGAAGGTCCCCCGTGGCCGAACGAATGTCGCCCCTGCTGCCGCTGCAGCACCCCACCTTCCGCAACATGTGGACGGCCAACCTCGCGTCCGGCTTCGGGGCGCTGATCCAGGGCGTGGGCGCGGCCTGGCTGATGACCTCGATCTCCAATTCGGTGGACATGGTGGCGCTGGTCCAGGCCTCGACGTCCCTGCCGATCATGCTGTTCTCGATGGTCGGCGGCGCCATCGCCGACAGTTTTCACCGGCGCAAGGTGATGCTGGCGGCGCAGAGCTTCATGCTCATCGTCTCGGCCACACTGATGGCCTTTACCTATTTCGGCCTGATCACCCCATGGCTGCTCTTGGCCTTCACGTTCCTCATCGGATGCGGCGCGGCGATCAACAATCCCTCCTGGCAGGCCTCCGTCGGCGACCTGGTGCCGCGCACCGACCTGCCGGGCGCCGTGGCCCTCAACTCGATCGGGTTCAACCTCTCGCGCAGCGTCGGCCCGGCCGTGGGTGGCGTCATCGTGGCCGCCGCGGGTGCCGCCGCTGCTTTTGCGGTCAATACCGTCAGCTATCTGCCGGTGCTGCTGGTGCTGTTCCTCTGGAAGCCCAATGTCGTCGATAACCCGCTGCCGCGCGAATCCATCGGTCCGGCAATCGCTTCGGGTTTCCGCTACGTCGCCATGTCGCCCGGAATCGGCAAGGTCTTGCTGCGCAGCTTCGTCTTCGGCTTTTCGGCCATCGTTATCCTGGCACTGCTGCCCGTGGTTTCGGCCAACCTGCCCGGCGGCGGCCCGCTGATCTATGGCCTGCTGCTTGGCGCCTTCGGCCTGGGCGCCGTGGGAGGCGCACTGCTCGCCGCCCCGCTCCAGGAACGGCTCGGTGGCGAAATGCTGGTGCGCGCCTCATTCCTTGGCTTTGCCATCTGCGCCGGCATCACCGCGCTCGGCATCTCGCCCTGGCTGACGGGCGCGGGCCTCTTGCTCGGCGGCGCGTGCTGGGTGCTGGCGCTCTCGCTCTTTAACGTCTCGGTGCAACTGGCCTCCCCCCGCTGGGTGGTGGGGCGCGCCCTCTCCTTCTACCAGACGGCAACGTTCGGCGGCATGGCGCTCGGTTCCTGGATCTGGGGCGTGGCTGCCGAGAACTACGGTCTGCCGATCGCCCTCGGGACGGCGGCAGTCGCGATGCTCGTCGGCATCGCCCTCGGCTTCCGCTTCCCGCTCCCGCCGCGCGTGGTCATGGACCTCGCTCCGCTCAACCGCTTCCAGGTCCCCCATCTCGAGATCGATCTCGAACCGCGCAGCGGCCCGATCGTGGTGGAAATCACCTACATCATCCGCACCGAAGACATCCCGGTCTTCCTCAACACCATGACCGAACGCCGCCGCATCCGCCGGCGGGATGGAGCCCGGCACTGGGCGCTCCTGCGCGACCTTGCGCAGCCGGACCGCTGGGTCGAAACCTACCAGAGCCCGACATGGACGGACTATGTCCGCCACAACCTGAGGCTCACCAAGGCGGACGCCGAGGTATCCGAGCGCCTGCGCGCGCTCCATGCCGGCGAAGAGCCTCCCGCCGTGCGCCGGTACGTCGAGCGGCCGACCGACTGGCTGACTGCGGTGGCCAAGCCCAAGCCGACCATCGCTCCGCCCTGAGCGAGGGTTACCGCGGACGGGCAAGTGCGCTAGGTTGCGCGCAGAATCCCAAAAGACGACGTGACTCCCATGCAGCCTTCCCGCGACCTCTCCCGGCTTCTCGAAATCATGGCCGCCCTGCGCGATCCCGAAACGGGGTGCCCGTGGGACATCGAGCAGGATTTCGCTTCCATCCGCCATTACACGATCGAGGAGGCCTACGAGGTCGCCGACGCGATCGAGCGGGAGGACTACGAGGACCTGCGCGACGAACTCGGCGACCTGCTGCTCCAGCCGGTCTTTCACGCACAGATGGCCTCAGAGCGCGGTCTGTTCGATATCGGCGACGTCATCGAGGCGATCACGACCAAGCTGATCCGGCGCCATCCCCACGTTTTCGGCGAGAAGGCGGCCGAAGGGGCAGACGGGGTCAAGGTGCAGTGGGACCAGATCAAGGCCGAGGAACGCGCCCGAAAATCGGCCAAGCGCGAACTGCAGGCATCGATCCTCGATGATGTGGCCAACACCCTGCCCGCCATGCTGCGGGCCGAGAAGCTGGCGCGCCGCGCCGCCTCGGTTGGCTTCGACTGGCCCGACACCGCTTCGGTAGTCGCCAAGGCACGCGAGGAGCTCGATGAAGTCCAGGAAGCCGCAGCCTCCGGGGACAAGGACGCGATTGCCGAGGAACTGGGCGACCTGCTGTTCGCCGTGACCAATCTGGCGCGACATCTCGGCGTGGATGCCGAGGCCGCCCTGCGCAACGCCAACGTCAAATTCACGCGGCGGTTCTCGCACGTGGAAGCGCGGGCGCTCGAGGACGGCGTCCCGCTCGCGGAAGCCGGACTGGAACGCCTTGATGGCTACTGGAACGAAATACGCAAGGCCGACAAGGCCAAGTGATCACTCGCCCTCGATGCGGCCGTTGAAGCGCTCCTGAAACTCGCGCAGGTGGCGTGGTTCGACGCGGACCACGAAATCCTGGCCCTTCTCGTCCGGCTCGATGCGCTCGATGATCTCGGCATGGCCGTAAAGCCAACCGACATCGCCGCCGGCCGCGTGAGGCACGTGGACGCGATAGGTCCGGCTGCCCGCCGACAGGGCCGCCTCGATAGCGATCTTTAGGTCTTCCAGACCCTCGCCGGTCTTGGCCGAAACCGGAACCGTCGCCGCAACGCGCCCCACCGGAGCGGTATTGGCGAGCGCGGGGATGGAGCCATCCTCGGCACGCGGCAGCAGGTCGATCTTGTTCCAGACCTCGATGACAGGCACGGTCTCGGACGACACCCCCAGTTCACCGAGCACGGTCAGCACGTCGCGGGCCTGCGCCTGGTGATCGGGATTGGCGACGTCCCGGATGTGGAGCACGACATCGGCCTGCGTGACTTCCTCGAGCGTGGCGCGGAAGGCGGCGACGAGGTCGTGCGGCAGGTCGGCGACGAAGCCGACCGTGTCGCTCACGATCACCTGGCGGCCATGCGGCAGTTCCAGCTTGCGAACGGTGGTATCGAGCGTGGCAAAGAGCAGGTTCTCGGCGAAGACGCCGGCACCGGTCAGGGTGTTGAAGAGGCTCGACTTGCCGGCATTGGTGTAGCCGACCAGGGCCACGATCGGGTACGGCACCTCGTCCCGGTTGCGTCGCTGCTGCTGACGGGTCTTGCGGACCTTCTCGATCCGCTCCTCGAGCAGCGCGATGCGCTCCTGAAGCAGGCGACGGTCGCTTTCGATCTGGGTTTCGCCGGGGCCGCCCAGGAAGCCGAAACCGCCGCGTTGCCGCTCAAGGTGCGTCCATGACCGGACGAGACGGCTCTTCTGGTAGTTGAGGTGGGCCAGTTCGACCTGGAGCACACCCTCGCGCGTGGCAGCGCGCTCCCCGAAGATTTCGAGGATGAGGGCCGTGCGGTCGAGAACCTTGGCCTTGGTCTCGCGCTCGAGGTTACGCTGCTGGATCGGCGTCAGGGCCGTGTCGACGAGAAGGAGTTCGATCTCCTCCTCCTGCACGCGCCTGGCAATGGCTTCCACCTGCCCGCCGCCGATGAAGGTGGCAGGCCGCACTTCGCGAACGCGGATGACCTCGGAGAACACGATCTCGAGCCGGATCGCGGCCGCCAGGCCTTCGAACTCGGCCTTGCGCGCTTCGATGCTGTGATAGACAGACGCGCCACGCACGTCCGGGACGATCAGTCCCACACGTGTCGGAGCCTCGCGTTGATCGATAAAGGCCTGAGGACCGCCCTTGCGGTCCTCGCCGTCGTCGAAATCGTCCGACGGATTATGCGGATCAGGCGTTGTCGCCTCCGGTATGCTCGGGATCGAAGAGCTGGATCGGCGCACCCGGCATGATGGTCGAGATCGCATGCTTGTAGACAAGCTGCGACTGGGCATCACGACGGAGCAGCAGGCAGAAATTGTCGAACCAGGTAATTATGCCCTGCAGCTTGACGCCGTTCACGAGGAAAATCGTGACCGGGACTTTCTGCTTGCGCACGTGATTGAGGAAGGAATCCTGGAGGTTTTGTGCTTTTTCGGCGGGCATTTAGGCCTCTTCTCGCGGCTTCTGTTTAGCGGGCAGGCTCATCGCCACCCTTCTTGTAGGTGAGGACCTTGGCCGCCGCAGGCCTGTCCTTCCCGGAAAGTCATCAAGCAAATCTAATTGGTCAGGCACTATGGCACATCTGAAAATCCGTGCCTACCGGTGATCATAGCCGCCTCAACGGCAATGAACACCCCAGAATTTCGAATACGCCCTATAGCCCCAGCGACTTGATCTTGCGGTGCAATGCACTGCGCTCCATGCCGACGAACTCGGCAGTCTTGGAGATATTGCCCCCGAAACGCTCGATCTGCGCCAACAGGTACTGACGTTCGAAAACCTCGCGGGCGTCGCGCAGCGGCAGGCTCATCAGGTGCGCCGATGCATCGGTGTCGCCCACCGTCGGCAGCACCTCGCCGATATCGGACGGCAGCATCGCGGCGGTGATGACCCCATCTTCGGGCGCCTGCCCCTTCATCAGGATCAGCAGCCGCTCGATGGAGTTGCGCAACTGACGCGCGTTGCCCGGCCAATCCTGGGCCTGGAGCACCGCGATGGCGTCATCGCCGATGGTCATGCGCGGCAGGTTGTGCATGCGGCAGACCTGCTCGATGAATGCGCTTACCAGCGGCGGCACGTCCTCGCGCCGCTCCTTGAGCGGGGTGAGTTGAACCGGCACGATTGAGAGGCGATGGTATAGGTCGGAGCGAAACTGCCCGGCCTCGACGAGCGAGGGGATGCTCTGCGAACTCGAGGAGATGATTCGAACATCGATCGGCACGGCGACCTGTCCGCCCACGCGGTTGAACTTGTTCTCCACCAGCGTGCGCAGCAGGGCCGCCTGGGCGGAAGGAGGGAGCGCGGTGACTTCCGACAGGTAGAGCGTGCCCCCGTGAGCGCGCTCAAGCGCACCGACCTCGGTGCGCAGGATGCCGCTTTTCTCGCGTGTTTCGCGGCCGAACAGCACCACGGGCACCTCGTCGGGCGCATAGAGCGAGGCGTTGATCTCGATGAACGGCGCCTGCGCACGCGGGCTGCGCTGATGGATGAGCCGTGCCACGAGACCCTTGCCGGCGCCCGAAGGGCCAGCAACGAAAATACGCGAGTTGGTCGGCGCGGACTTCTCGATGATGCCCTTGACCTGCTGGAGGGCCGGCGAGTGGCCGACCATCTCGGTATTGGTCCCCGCGCCGCGTTCCTTGAGTTCGGCCACCTCGTTGCGCAGGCGCGTGGCTTCCACGGCGCGCTGGGTGATCAGCAGCAGGCGATCGATCTTGAAGGGTTTCTCGATATAGTCGTAGGCGCCACGCTTGATGGCGGACACGGCCGTTTCGACATTGCCGTGCCCGGAGATCATGACCACGGGCATATCGGGATGCTGGGACTGGAGCACGTCGAGCAGTTGCAGGCCATCCAGGCGCGACCCCTGCATCCAGATGTCGAGGAAGACCAGACTCGGACGACGCCGCGCGATCTCGTTGAGGCCGGAATCGGCATCGTGGGCCTGCCGGGCCTCGTATCCCTCGTCTTCCAGGATGCCGGCGATGAGATCGCGAATATCGTCCTCATCGTCGATGATCAGGATGTCTAGAGCCATTACTTGTTTGCAACCGCGGCAATCCGCGGCTCCTCTTCTCTGGTGGCCGTAAAGTCCGTTGCCGGCGCCGTGTCGGCGTCGTCGCTATTAGGCGGGGCCTGCAACGGCAGTGTGAAGCTGAAACAAGCCCCTACCCTGCCGCTGGAATCAGGTTCGGCGTCTATGAGCTCGACGTCGCCGCCGTGCTGTTCAATGATCTTTGCGACAATTGCGAGGCCAAGGCCGGTGCCTTTTTCCCGTGTCGTCATATAGGGTTCGAGCAGCCGGTGACGATTGTCCTTGGGCCAGCCCTTTCCGTTGTCGGAGACCGAGATTCGGGCCATTTTGCCCTCGATCTCGCCGGCAACAATAATCTGTGGATTGTGCACCACGTCGAGTCCGACGCCCTCGATGGCCTCAACCGCATTCTTGATGAGGTTGGTCATGACCTGGGCAATCAGGCGACCGTCGAAATAGGCCGTAATGGCCTCGTCTGGCAAGTGCGTGATGATTTCGATCTCGGGGAGGCGCACGCTTTCGAGGAAGACGGACTGCCGGATCGTATCGGAAAGGTCGCCCTTTTCGGGCTTGGCCTCGGGCATGCGCGCGAAGGCGGAGAACTCTTCCACCATGCGCCCGATATCGCCCACATGCCGGATGATGGTGTTGATGCCCTTGTCGAAAATCTCGAAGTCGTCGGCCAGCTTTGAGGCGTAGCGCCGCCGCAGGCGCTCGGCGGAAAGCTGGATGGGCGTGAGCGGATTCTTGATCTCGTGGGCGATGCGACGCGCGACGTCGGCCCAGGCGCTGGTGCGCTGCGCCGATTCGAGATCGGTGATGTCGTCGAGCGTGATGACGTAGCCCTTGCTCTCGGTCATCGTGCCCTCGCGGGTGAGCTGAACCTGATAGGTGCGCCGATCCTGCTCGTTGCCGATCTGGATCTGGTCGCGCACCTGTCCGCGCCGCGCCATGCGCGCCCGTTCGAGGATCGGCGCCAACTCGGGGATCGCCTTGTCGGCGCTCTCGCCCATGAGCTCGATTTCCGTCTTGCCGAACATCTCTCCGGCCCGGCTGTTGACCAGCGTGATGTTGCCGACCGGATCAAGGCCGAGAATACCGGCCGACACGCCTTCCACCACGGCCTCGGTGAACTGGCGACGCTTCTCGTTGGTCTCGTTGGCGGTCACCAGCGCCTCGCGCTGCGTCTTGAGCTGACGCGTCATGGTGTTGAAGCCGTCCGATAGGTCCCCCAGATCGCCGCGATCCTCGACCGGCACCTGCACGTCAAGGTCGCCGCGGCTCACCCGCTTGGCCGCGATCATGAGGTTTCGGATCGGATCGACGAAGCGGTTGGCCAGCGCAATGCCGATCCAGAGCGCCGCCAAGAGCAGCACCACGGCGAGGCCGACATACATGAGAGTGAAGGTGATCTGGAACACCAGGCGGTTGGACGCATACTGCCGGTATTCGGAAACATTGGCGTCCGTCAGCTTCATGTATTCGAGCACTTCCGGATCGACCGGGCGCGCGACGAACAGGTAGGTATTGTCATACCCGCGCAGCTTGACGATCGAACCGACGAGGTTCGTCTTGCCCGGGGCGATGGGCGTCGGAGCGCCCTCGGTCACCCCTTGCGTGATCCCGTCCGGCAGCTTGGGCGGTGTCCCCTGCGCGGTGATCTGCGCCTTCATCAGCGTATCCCCGCTCTGGGAGATCAACTGCGTATAGGGGAGTGAACGCGTGACCGCGAGTGCGGTCAGGATGTGCTGGAACCGCTCCTTGTCCGTCTCGAACGTGCCGCGCGCCTGCTCGAGTTCGGAGGCGACCCAGATGATGTCGTCGCGCAGCACCTGGGCGTGCTCGAGCAGGTAGGAACGCGCCACGAGACGCGAACTCTCGACCATGGCGCGGTTGCGCTCGGAGAACCATTGGTCGAGGCCCTGATTGAGGGCGATGGTGGCGACGACGGCGACGATGAAAGCGGGAATCGCGGTCAGCAATGCGAACATCGTGACCATGCGGATCTGGAGCTTCGCTCCAGCCTCCTGACGCGACCGCGCCTGAAGCAGCAATACCGCCTCGGTCAGCACCAGCGCGATCACCACCAGCACCAGCAGACCGTTGATGATCCAGATCACGGCCCACATCTCGGGAGACGGCTCGATGCCGGTGACTCCGGAAAGCGACAGGAACGACAGGAAGGTCATGACGACTGAGGCCGTGACCACGATGAGGCCGACGAACCGGATGGCTTGCTTGCTGCGGTCGCCCGAGAACAGCGCCTGCCGTGCTGCGCTCGTCAGCGGGGGCTGGGGCGGATTCGGCGGCTGGCTCGGACCGGTGCCTTGAGTGTCGTCCATGTCTTACGCCTTGCGGCGTCCCCCAATTCGGGCGGGCTGTTAGCGCGCAAGGCTGACCCAATTGTGGCAGTGCTGCAACTCAATTGTTGCAATAGTGCAACTCGATTGCGCCGGGAATAGGCCACGGTGCACCAAAACGAAAGCTCTTCTTGCTTGAAGAACTATCCGCGGCGGGAGTGCTTGACGATCTCGATGCTGTGAGCCCGGATCTTCTTGCGCAGCGTGTTGCGGTTGAGTCCGAGCAATTCGGCAGCCTTGATCTGGTTGCCGGCGCAGGCGTTGAGCGCCATGGCGATCAGCGGCGCCTCGACGCGATCGAGAACCCGCTGGTAAAGGCCAGCAGGAGGCAGCTTCGGCTCGTATTCACGCAGGAGCTGCGCCACATGCGCTTCGACGGCAGTCGACACGTCCACCGGGCCGGTGGACGCCGTAACGCTCGGGCGCTCCCCGATGTTGAGTTCGTTCTGCACGACCTCGGCCGAAATGCTCTCGTCGGCATAGAGCGCCACGAGGCGGCGGACGAGGTTTTCCAGCTCGCGCACGTTGCCCGGCCAGGAATAGTTCTGCATCAGGCGGATAGCGTCGGGAGAGATGGTCTTGACGGGCTCGCCTTCGCGCTGTGCGGCATTTAGGAAATGCGAGACGAGATCGCCGATGTCATCGACGCGTTCGCGCAGGGGCGGCAGGCGGATCGGGACCACATTGAGACGGTAGTAGAGGTCTTCGCGGAAAAGCCCCTGCCGGATCATCTGGCTGAGGTCCCGGTGCGTCGCCGCCACGATACGCACGTTGGTCTTGATCGGGGTACGACCGCCGACCATGGTGTATTCGCCTTCCTGCAGCACGCGCAGCAGGCGCGTCTGGGCATCCATCGGCATGTCGCCGATCTCGTCGAGAAAGAGCGTGCCGCCTTCGGCCTGCTCGAAACGCCCCGACGAACGCGCTGTCGCGCCGGTGAAAGCGCCCTTTTCGTGCCCGAAAAGCTCGGCCTCGATGAGATCACGCGGAATGGCGGCCATGTTGATTGCCACGAACGGCCCGTTCCGGCGCTTGCCGAATTCGTGCAGCGCGCGCGCCACCAGTTCCTTACCCGTACCGCTCTCGCCGGTGACCATGACCGTCAGGTCCGTCTGCATCAGGCGGGCAAGCGCGCGGTAGATGTCCTGCATGGCCGGCGAGCGGCCCACGAGCGGCATGGCGTCGCCGGCATCCTCGACATTGCGGTCCCGCGCCGGCGGCTTCTTGGCGTCCGCGAGCGCGCGCTGCACCACCGAGAGCACCTCGGTGATGTCGAACGGCTTGGGCAGGTATTCGTAGGCCCCGACCTCGGAGGCCCTGATGGCGGTCATGAACGTATTCTGCGCGCTCATGACGATCATGGGCATGTCCGGGCGCAGCTTCTTGATCTTGGGCATGATGTCGAACGCATTGCCGTCCGGCATGTGGACATCGGTGATGAGCAGATCGCCTTCGCCCCGGCTGACCCAATTCCACATCGTGGACATGTTGCCGGTGGGCCGCACTTCGTAGCCGGCGCGGGTCAAGGCCTGGTTGAGGACCATGCGGATGGCCGCATCGTCGTCGGCAAGCAGAACTGTGTGGCCGCTCATTTAGTCAATGCCTCTTGGAAGTCCGAAGGTATGCCGGCCGTCGCTACCGGCAGGAGGATGCGGAAGCGCGTGCGACCGGGCCGACTGTCGCAGTCGATCACCCCTCCATGGTCGCCCACGATCTTGGCCACCAGGGCCAGGCCGAGACCCGAGCCATTGGCCTTGGTCGTCACGAACGGATCGAACAAGAACGGCAGGATGTCCGCCGGCACGCCCGGCCCATTGTCCTCGATGACGATTTCGAGCGGAAGCGAGATACGCTCGGCGATTCCCATGACCGCGATGCGGATGCCCGGCCGGAAGGCCGTCGAGAAACGGATCTCGGGCTTGGAGGTGCGTTCGAGCGCCTCGGCCGCGTTCTTGACCAGGTTGAGGAACACCTGGATGAGCTGGTCGCGATTGCCCAGCACCGGCGGCAGGGAGGGATCGTATTCCTCCGAGAATGAAATGCCGCGCGCCACCCCGTTCCTGGCCAGCAGCTTCACCCGATCGAGCACCACGTGGATGTTGATCGGCTCGCGCTCGAGCGGGCGGTCGTCGCCGAAAATCTCGACGCGATCGATGAGGTCAACGATCCGGTCGGTCTCCTCCCGGATCAGCCTGGCGAGCGGGACCTCGTCTTCCGAGACCGTCTGTTCGAGCAGTTGCGCCGCGCCGCGAATGCCCGAAAGTGGGTTCTTGATTTCGTGGGCCAGCATCGAAGCCAGGCCGGTGACCGAGCGCGCCGCACCGCGCGACACCAGTTGCCGGTCGATCTTGTCGGCCATGGTGCGCTCCTGGAAAAGAAGCGTCACCCGCCCATCGGTATCGGAGATCGGGCTGGCATAGACGTCAACGATCCGCTCGTCCCCGAAACGGGAGGAGCCGACCGAGACGCGGTACTCGGTCATCGGCGCCCGCCGCATGGCGACGGTCTCGACCAGATTGAGAATTGGCGAGCCGAAAGCGATCAGATCATTGAGCTTTTGCCGGGCCAACACGCTCAGAGAGGCCCCAAAGAAGGCCTCGGCAGCGTAGTTGACGAAGACAATGGTGTTGTCGGTCCCGCAGACGATCACGGGTTGCGGCAGCGCCTGCAGCACCGAGGTGGCGATACCGGTCGTGTCGGTGGTCATGCAGCCTGCCTCCAGGCACCCGAATAGATTTCAGGAATCATGGTCACCACCTCGTCGGGGCTCTCGGCATTGAGCAGACCCCGGCGGGTCTCCTTGTCGAGAGAGATACCCAATGCCTCCAGATACCAATCCAGGTGCTTGCGCGCCGCGCGCACGCCGATATGGGACCCATATTCGCTGATCATGTCCTGATAGTGCTCGGCGATGAGGTCGGTCAGCGCGTCACCCGACGGTGCCTCGGGCACCGGCTCGCCCGCGAGCGCCGCGCCGATCTGGCCGACGACCCACGGACGCCCTTGCGCGCCGCGCCCCAGCATCACGGCGGCCGCGCCGGACTGCTCAAGCGCTTCGCGGGCACTCGCCAGGTCGATGACGTCGCCGTTGACCACCACCGGCACATCCACGGCTTCAACGACTGCCCGCACCAGTTCCCAGCGCGCCGTGCCCTTGTAGAACTGCTGGCGCGTGCGCCCGTGCACCGTGATCATCCGCACGCCGGCATCGACGGCGCTACGGGCAATCTGGGCGGCGTTAAGACTGTCATCGTCCCAGCCCAGGCGCATCTTGACGGTCACCGGCAGAGACGTCGCGCCCACCACGGTTTCGACGAGCCTGAGCGCCTGATCCGGCACGCGCATCAGCGCCGAACCGGCAAAGCCATTGGTCACCCGCTTGGACGGGCAACCGAAATTGATATCGAGAATGTCGGCCCCCGCGTCGCAGGCGATCTCGGCGCCGCGCTGCATCCACTCGGCCTCGCAGCCTGCCAGTTGCACCACGTGCGGCAGCCTGCCTTCGCGCTTGTTGAGCTTGCGAACCATGTCGTTCTGGGCGGCGACAAGTGCCGAACTGGCGATCATTTCGGAGACAACAAGGCCGGCGCCGTAGCGCTCGGCTATCGAACGGAACGGGCGATCGGTGATCCCGGCCATGGGCGCCAGGAATGCATTATTGGGGAGCGCATGGCCGCCGATGCTTATCCCGCAGGCAAACGAACTCAAAAAGCTGCCCCCAAATTGCTCAATCTCTTGGGAATGCCCGCACAATAATCAATTATCGGGCACGTGCAACACCAATAGCGTCGCACCGGCATGGCGGGTGCACAAATCGGCCTTGCTGGGTTGGTCGATGGCCTTTAGACCCTCAACGAACGTCATAATCAACCAAGGCTATCCGTGACTCGCGCCCGTTCCATCGCCGCCATCGTCGTTGCCGCCGGCAAGGGCGAACGTGCCAGCGCTAACGGAGAGAGCCTGCCCAAGCAATACCGTTCAGTGCATGGCATCCCTGTGCTGACGCGGACGATCAAGGCCTTGCTGGCCCTGCCCGACGTCACGTTTGTCCAGCCGGTGATCCACCCTGACCACGCCGATCTCTATGCCGGCCTGGGGCTGGACGACGAGCGGCTCCTTCCCCCGGTCATGGGCGGCGCAACGCGTCAATCCTCGGTGCTCGAAGGCCTCAAGGCGCTCGGCAGGCAACGGCCGGACTATGTGCTGATCCAGGACGCCGCCCGCCCGTTCATCGGCGCTGAACTGGTCGCCGGCGTGGTCGCCGGCCTGGCCGATCACGAAGGAGCGCTGCCGGCCGTGCCGGTCACCGACACGATCAAGCGCGCTCCGGACGGCGTCAACATCGTCGCAACCGAGGACCGGCGCGTGCTCTTCGCCGCGCAAACCCCGCAGGGTTTCCGCTACCCGCAGATCTTTTCGGCGCATATGCGGGCGAGCACCCTGCCCCGTGAGTTCACCGACGATGCCGCCATCGCCGAGTGGGCGGGGCTTCGCGTAGCGCTCACACCCGGCAACACCAGCAATATCAAGATCACCCATCCCGAGGACTTTGCCCGGGCCGAACGGATGATCGCAGGAGCGCAATCGATGGAAACTCGCGTCGGAACCGGCTTTGACGTCCACGAGTTCGAGCCGGGCGACGCGGTATGGCTCGGTGGCGTGCGCATTCCGCACACGGCCAAGCTCAAGGGACATTCGGACGCCGACGTCGCCCTTCACGCGCTCACCGACGCCATCTATGGGGCGCTGGGCGAAGGCGATATCGGCACACATTTCCCGCCGAGCGATCCGCAGTGGAAGGGCGCGGCTTCGGTCATCTTTCTCGAACACGCAGCAAAGCTGGTTGCCGAGCGTGGCGGCAGGATCGTCAACCTCGATGCGACGATCGTGGCCGAATCTCCGAAAATCGCCGCACATGTTCCCGCAATGCGCCAGGTCATTGCAACGGCTTGCGCGATCACGCCTTCCCGCGTCACTATCAAGGCGACAACCAGCGAAAGACTGGGGTTCACGGGTCGTGAGGAGGGCATTGTGGCCATGGCCAGCGCAAGTATCGAACTGCCGCGGGTAGATTGAGATGGCGGGCAAACCAGCGCGCGATCCCGCCAAAGAGATCATTACCACGCTCGCTTCCCGCAAGATGACGATGGCGACGGCGGAAAGCTGCACTGCCGGACTTCTCTCCGGCGCCATCACGGACGTCCCCGGCGCCTCGGCCGTCTTCTACGGCGGCTTCATCACCTATTCGAACGCTGCCAAGTCGCGCATGATCGGGGTTCCGGCCCGCATGATCGAGGACCATGGCGCCGTTTCGGCCCAGGTGGCCCGCGCCATGGCGGACGGCGCGCGCAACACGGCCCGCACCGATATCGCCGTGAGCGTCACCGGCATTGCCGGCCCCGACGGGGGCTCGGAGCGCAAGCCCGTCGGGCTCGTTTACTTCGCTGTGGCGACCAAGGACGGCACGGACGTCCTCGAAAAGCGCTTCGGCGATATCGGGCGAGAGGGCATCCGCAAGGCTAGTGTCGAGGCGGCACTTGAAATGGTACTCGAAACGCTCGGCAAACCCGAAGAACTCTGAGGGACCGGACTATTCGCCGAAGCGGCGGTCGGCCTCGTCCACGAAAGCGTTCATGATCTCCTCCTGCTTGGCGGCGAACGCCGGTTCGGCAACCGCCGCGATCAGCGGGTTGGAAATCTTGAAGTCGATATCGAAACGCACCCGCGTCCCCGCGCCTTCCGGCTCCAGCGTCCATTTGCTGTCTAGGTAAGCGAACGGGCCATCGACTGCCTTGGCGGTGATGGTCTTCCTCTCGCGATCCAGCGTCACGCGGCTCGTGTAGGCCTGCGTCACCGGGCCGAACCGGATCGTCATCTTGGCGAAGCGGACATCGCCCGGCGCTCCCGAATCCTTCTTGACCACCATAGCGCTGCAATTGGGGATGAAGCGCGGGTAGCTCTCCAGGTCCGAAACCAGGTCGAACATCCGGTCGGGCAGATGCGGAACGTGCCGCTCCAGGTAGAGATCAGGCATGCTTGGCCAAACGTGCGGCGCGCAGCATGGCGAAGTCCTCGCCGGCATGGTGGGACGACCGGGTCAGCGGACTCGAGGACACCAGGAGGAAGCCCTTGGTCTGCGCCACTGTGGCGTAGGACTTGAACTCGTCCGGCGTCACGAAACGGATCACCGGGTGGTGCTTGCGCGTCGGCTGGAGGTACTGGCCGATGGTCAGGAAGTCGACATCGGCGCTGCGCAGGTCGTCCATGAGCTGGAGCACCTCGTTGCGCTCCTCGCCCAGGCCAACCATGATCCCCGACTTGGTGAACATGGTCGGATCGAGTTCCTTGACCCGCTGCAGGAGCCGGATCGAGTGGAAGTAGCGCGCCCCTGGCCGCACCTTGAGGTACTTGCTCGGCACCGTTTCCAGGTTGTGGTTGAACACATCCGGCTTGGCCTTCACCACCACTTCGAGAGCCCCTTCCTTGCGCAGGAAGTCGGGCGTCAGGATCTCGATGGTCGTCGTCGGGTTCTTCTCGCGGATGGCGTAGATCACGTCGGCGAAGTGATGCGCCCCGCCGTCGGGAAGATCGTCGCGATCGACGGACGTGATTACGACATGCTGGAGGCCGAGCGTCTGAACGGCCTTGGCGACGTTTTCCGGCTCATGCGGATCGAGGGCGAGAGGCAGGCCGGTGCGCACGTTGCAGAAGGCGCAGGCGCGGGTGCAGATCTCGCCCATGATCATCATGGTGGCGTGCTTCTTGGACCAGCACTCCCCGATATTGGGGCAGCCGGCTTCCTCGCAGACGGTGACGAGGTTGTTCTCGCGCACGATCTGCTGGGTTTCCTTGTAGACGGGCGAACCCGGTGCGCGCACGCGAATCCAGTCCGGCTTGCGCAGCATGACCGTCTCTGGCCGGTTGGCCTTTTCGGGGTGGCGCGGACGCTCGACGCCCGTATTGTCTATCAGGGTAACCACGAGAACCTCTTACCTCTCCTCGCCAACCCTCCCCAGGGATGGATCAGGCGCCGGCGATGAGCCTTGCCGCCAGCACCACGACGATGGCACCCACCGTCGCAGTAATGATCTGGGTGACGATCGTATTCTTGATCCCCAGATTGATGTTGAGCGCCGTGAACAGATATCCGCCCACGAATGCGCCGATGACGCCCTTGAGCAGCGATCCGAACAAACCGCCCGAACCGCCGACGATGAGGCCGGCAAGCCAGCCAGCCACCAGGCCGATGGCCAGGAAGATCAGAACGGCGCGGGCGTTGATGTTCATTGCGAAACCCTCAGGTCCAGTGTTCTGCCGTTGCGGAACAGCCATTCTCGTGTCCCCCGTGAATGCCCCAGACATATCGCCTGTAGGCCTTCACGCTTCAAGCCCTAGATGTTGAGCGCGCGCCCATAGGCGTCGAGCACGCTTTCCTTCATCGTTTCGCTCAGGGTCGGATGCGGGAAGATGGTGTGGATCAGCTCTTCCTCTGTGGTCTCGAGATTCATCGAGATGACGAAACCCTGGATCAGCTCGGTCACTTCCGCGCCCACCATGTGGGCTCCGAGGAGCTCGCCGGTCTTGGCGTCGAAGATGGTCTTGACCAGCCCGTCCGGTTCGCCCAGCGCAATGGCCTTGCCGTTGCCGATGAACGGGAACCGGCCGACCTTGATCTCGCGGCCGGCTTCCTTGGCCTTGGCCTCGGTCAGCCCCACACTCGCCACCTGCGGCTCGCAATAGGTGCAGCCCGGCACTTTGCTCTTGTCGAGCCCATGGACCTTCATGCCCGCAATGGTCTCGACGGTGACGACGGCCTCGTGCTCGGCCTTGTGGGCCAGCATCGGGGGACCGGCCACATCGCCGATGGCCCAGACGCCCGGCACGTTCGTGCGACCGTAGCCGTCGATGACGATCGCGCCGCGATCGATCTTGACCCCCACCTTCTCCAGGCCGAGGTTCTCGGTATTGCACTGCACGCCGACGGCCGAGATCAGGTTGTCGGCGGCGACCTTGTCGGTCTTGCCGTCCTTGAGCTCGATATGAGCGACAATGCCATCCTTGGTCTTTTCGACCTTGGAGACCTTGGCATCGGTCAGGAATTTGATGCCGCGCTTTTCCATGCGCTTGCGCACATGTGCAGCGATCTCGGCGTCCTCCACCGGCAGGATCTGCGGCAGGAGTTCGATGACCGTCACCTCCGCGCCGAGCGAGCGGTAGAACGAGGCAAACTCGATGCCGATGGCGCCCGAGCCCATGATGGCCAGCGACTTGGGCATCCTGGCCGGCTTCATCGCCTCGAAATAGGTCCAGATCTTGTCACCATCCGGCTCGATGCCGGGCAGCACGCGCGGACGCGCGCCGGTGGCGATGATGATGTTCTTGGCCTTGTAGGTGCCCTCGCCCAAAGTGTTCTTGGGACCGGGCCACTGCGGCTCCATCGGCTTCTTGGTGGTTTTCACCACCTTGATCTCGTTGGCCGAGGTCAGCGCCGCCTCGCCCCAGATGATATCGACCTTGTTCTTCTTCATGAGGAACTGGACGCCGTTGTTCATCTGGCCGGCGATATTGCGCGAGCGCTTGACGATCGCATCGATGTCGAAGCCGAACTTCTCGGCGGTCAGGCCGTAGTCCTTTGCATGGCCCATGTGGCTGTAGATCTCGGCCGAGCGCAGCAGCGCCTTGGTTGGGATACAGCCCCAGTTCGAGCAGATGCCGGCCATGTGCTCGCGCTCGACGATGGCAGTCTTCATGCCCAGCTGGGCCGCGCGGATCGCCGCGACATAACCGCCGGGACCGGCGCCGATAACAATCAGATCGTATGAGTCAGCCATGGGCTCCTCTTGGAGTTGGCGGGCCTAAAGGCCGAGCAGTGATTTGACCAGCGGGGCGAGGCCCACGCCGATGGCCTTGGTATTGGCGGCATCCAGATGCACGCCGTCGGCCGGATCAGGCCTGGCGACGGTCGAAGCATCGAAGAACGCGACGCCGAGTTCGCTGGCGCGGCGTGCATAGTGGTACGCAAAGGTCTGCGATTGTGCGACGGCGTGCTCGATGCCACCGAAATGGCCGATCATGTCCTCGTTGTCGGTGTCGCAGATATGGGGCGGCGCCACGATGACGATCTGTGGGATCGTCAGCAACTGGCCGGCAAAGTGGCCACGCACGCAGTGCACCAAACGCCTTATCCCGAAAGAAGCCTCGAGGGCGCTGCCGCAGATCGACGGCTTGAGGTCGTTGGTGCCGAGCATGATGACGACCATGTCCAGCGGCTCGTGGCTCGCCAGGAGTGTGGGGAGAATGCGCAGGCCATTGCGGTCGCCCGTGATCTGCCAGTCTTCCCAGGCCGTCGTACGGCCACCCAGCCCTTCAGCGATCACCCGGGCCTTGCCGCCCAGGCTCGCCTCGAGCGACGTGGGCCAACGATCCTCATAGGCATGACGCGGCCCGTTCGGCTGCGGATTGGCGCCGAACGTCAGGCTGTCGCCATAGGCGAGGATGGTTTTCATCGCCCTGCCCTTACGCCAGCATCATGACGGGGTTTTCGATCAGGCCCTTGAAGACGCCGAGCACTTCGGCGCCGAGCGCGCCGTCCACGGCACGGTGATCGCACGAGAGCGTGCAGGTCATGAAGCTTGCAACCTTGACCTGGCCCTTGTCCGCATAGACGCGCTCCTCACCCACGCCGACCGCCAGGATCGTGCCGTGGGGCGGGTTGATGACGGCGGCGAATTCGCGGATGCCGTACATGCCCAGGTTGGAGACCGAAGTGGCCCCACCCTGGTATTCATGCGGGGCCAGCTTCTTGGAGCGGGCGCGAGCGGCCAGGTCTTTGACCTCTTCGGAAATCTCGCGAAGCGTCTTGGTGTCCGCGGACTTCACGACAGGCGTGAAGAGCCCACCGGGCACCGCCACGGCGACGGCCACGTCCGAACGCTTGTGGTAGAGGATCGAGTCCCCGGCCCAGGTCGCATTGGCCGCCGGAACGCGCTGGAGCGCAACGGCCCAGGCCTTCATCACGAAGTCATTGACCGAGAGCTTGTACTCGGGCTTGCCGTCCTTGGACTTGGGCGCAGCCGCGTTGATCTGCTCGCGGGCGGCAAGCAGCGCATCGATCTTGCAGTCGATGGTCAGGTAGAAATGCGGAACTGTCTGCTTGCTCTCGGTGAGGCGCGCCGCCACCACCTTGCGCATGCCATCGTTCGGCACGAGCTCGTAGCTGCCTTCGGGATAGAGCGCGAGCACCTGGGCCTTGGTCATGCCAGTCGGCGCGGCGCCACCAGCAGCCGGTGCGCCGGCAGTGGCGGCCGTGGCCTTGAGCTGGGCCTTGCCCGACTTCACCGCCTCGACGTCAGCCTTGACCACGCGGCCATGGGGACCGGTGCCCGAAATGGCGGCAACATCGATGCCGGCTTCCTTGGCGATACGGCGAGCGAGCGGCGAGGCAAACGTGCGGGTTCCGCCGGCGGGCGCTGGCGTCGGCGCCTTGGCAACCGGGGCGGGAGCCGCAGCAGGAGCGGCAACCGCGGATCCCGAAACGGCCGCCGCAGGCGCGGCCGCCTTCGGCTCTTCTTTGGGTGCTGGCGCGGCAGCGGGCGCCGGTGCGGGAGCCGGCGTCTTCACATCCGCAGCGCTCTCGCCTTCCTGCAGCAGGATGGCGATCACCGAATTGACCTTCACGTTGTCGGTGCCCTCGGGCACCACGATCTTGCCGATCTTGCCCTCGTCCACGGCCTCGACTTCCATCGTGGCCTTGTCCGTTTCGATCTCGGCGATCACGTCGCCGGAGGAGACGGTGTCACCCTCCTTGACGTGCCACTTGGCGAGCTTGCCCTCTTCCATCGTCGGAGAGAGCGCCGGCATGGTGATGTTGATGCTCATGGGTGCCTCTCTCAGCTCCGGTAGGTCACGGCCTTGACTGCCGCGACGACTTCATCGGCGCTCGGCAGAGCCAGCTTCTCGAGGTTGGCGGCATAGGGCATGGGCACGTCCTTGCCGGTGACGCGGGTCACGGGGGCGTCGAGATAGTCGAACGCCTCCTCCATGACGCGCGCCGCGAGTTCGGCGCCGATGCCGCCCTGCGGCCAGCCCTCTTCAACGGTCACGAGGCGTCCTGTCTTCTTGACGGACTCGATGACGGTGGCGCTGTCCATGGGACGCAGAGTACGCAGGTCGATGACTTCGACGTCGATGCCCTCGGCCACCAGCTTCTCGGTGGCCTGGAGCGCGTAGCGCATGCCCATCGAGAACGAGACGATGGTCGCGTCCTTCCCTTCGCGGACGATCCGCGCCTTGCCGATCGGCAACACATAGTCGTCGACCTTGGGTACGAGGCCGGTGGTGCCGTAGAGGATTTCGTTTTCGAGGAAGACGACCGGATTGTTGGACCGAATAGCCGCCTTGAGGAGGCCCTTGGCATCAGCGGCGCTGAAGGGCGCGATCACGGTGAGGCCGGGAACGTGCGAATACCAGGCCGAATAATCCTGACTGTGCTGCGCCGCCACGCGTGCCGCCGCGCCGTTCGGGCCGCGGAACACCATCGGCGCCGTCACCTGGCCGCCGGACATGTAAAGCTGCTTGGCTGCCGAGTTGATGATCTGGTCGATCGCCTGCATGGCGAAGTTCCAGGTCATGAACTCTATGATCGGCCGCAGGCCGGCAAAGGCCGCGCCGACGCCCAGGCCTGCAAAGCCGTGCTCGGTGATCGGGGTGTCGATGACGCGCTGGGCGCCAAATTCCTGCAACAGGCCCTGGGTGACCTTGTAGGCGCCCTGGTACTCGGCCACTTCCTCGCCCATCACGAAAATGGTGGGATCCTTGCGCATTTCCTCGGCCATGGCTTCGCGCAGCGCCTCGCGGACGGTCATTTCGACCATCTCGACGCCTTCGGGCAGGTCCGGATCGGCGGCAGGCACGAAGGCGGGAGCGGCGGCTACAGCCGGCGCAGGAGCCTGAGCCGGCGCTTCGACCTCGACCACCGTCTGCGGCTGGACATTGGTATTGTCGGGCTGCTCGTCGCCCACCTGCTCACCCTCGGCCAGCACCAGGGCGATGGGCGTGTTGACCTTCACCCCTTCGGTTCCCTCGGGTACGAGGAGCTTCTTGACGGTGCCGCTATCGATGGATTCCACTTCCATCGTGGCCTTGTCGGTCTCGATCTCAGCCAGTACGTCGCCGGGCGACACGACATCGCCTTCCTTGACGAGCCATTTGGCGAGTTTGCCCTCTTCCATCGTCGGCGACAGGGCGGGCATCAGAATATTGGGCATTTAGGTCTCCTGCCGTATCGCCGCGCTTACCGGCGCCGGCGTGCGGGGAACAAGTCGAAAACGGGCGTCAGGCCGGCAGCGTGATGTCGGTCCAGAGTTCGGAAACATCCGGCTCCGCGTCATTGGTCGCAAAGTCGGCGGCTTCCGTGACAATGGCGCGAACCTCGGCCTCGATGGCCTTGAGGCTCTCTTCGGTGCCGTAACGCTTCTCGATGATGCGCTTCTTGCTCTGCTCGATGGCATCGTGCTCGGCGCGCATCGTCTGCACTTCTTCCTTGGACCGGTACTTGGCCGGATCCGACATCGAGTGCCCGCGGTAGCGGTAGGTCAGCATCTCGAGGATGTAGGGGCCCTTCCCGCTGCGCGCATGCTCGATGGCGCGCCTGGCCGCGTCGTAGACCATGCGCACGTCCATGCCATCGACCTGCTCGCCCGGAATGTCGAACGAGCGACCGCGCTGGGAAAGGTCGGTGGTCGAAGCGGCACGTTCGACCGAAGTGCCCATGCCGTAGTGGTTGTTCTCGATGATGTAGACAACCGGGAGGCTCCAGAGCTTGGCCATGTTGAAGCTCTCGTAGACCTGCCCCTGGTTGGAGGCGCCGTCGCCGAAATAGGTGAGGCTCACGGTGTTGTCGCCGCGATACTTGCTGGCAAAGGCCAGGCCCGTGCCCAGGCTCGCCTGCGCGCCCACGATGCCGTTGCCGCCATAGAAGCGATGCTCGTTGGAGAACATGTGCATCGAGCCGCCCTTGCCTTTCGACAGGCCGCCCTGGCGCCCGGTGAGTTCGGCCATCACGCCCTTGGGATCGAGGCCCATGACCAGCATGTGGCCGTGATCGCGATAACCGGTGATCTGGGCGTCCTCGCCCTTCTTGCTCGCCATGGTGACGCCGGTCACCACCGCTTCCTGGCCGATATAGAGGTGGCAGAAGCCACCGATCAGGCCCATGCCATAAAGCTGACCGGCCTTCTCTTCGAAGCGCCGGATCAGAAGCATGTCGCGGTAGGCGGAGAGTTCCTGTTCCTTGGTCAGTTCAGGGACATTGGTTTGGGCCTTGGGGGCCGCCGTCGCCTTACGCGCCATGGGCTATGCTCCGAATAATAAGGGGTGCCGCAGTCAGTTTGGCCCATAAGGCCACAGGCGGGGAGAATAGCGCAAGAGTGTCGCAGGTACCAAGCGAAGTTTTACGCGAAGAAAACGTGCTATCAGTCTATGCCGTCTTCAATAATGTCGGTTAACTGCCGTTCAGCTAATCCGGGCGATGAACCGGCAATCGGTTTACCGTTAGGATCAACCATCACCACCACGTCTTCGGGACGGGCCATGCTCAGCATCGCCCTCGCCTGCTCGGTGAGGATGTCCGGATCGAGCCGTGCGGGGTCGAAAAGGCTGGCCCGGTGGCGGTAGGAATCGATCTCGGCCTGAAGAACGGACGATTGCGCCTTGAGTTCCTCGATATCGGCCTTCATCTGCTCCTGGCTCAACGTTCCGAACTGGCCGTTGAGCGCGCTGTAGCCGAGATAGCCCTGGAACCCGACAAGGGCGGCGGTCATCGCGAGCGGGCGCCAGAATGGAGGGCGTTTGAGACGGGTGGGCATGGTGCGCAGTGCATGATGGAGGACGTTCGCACTTTGCCCCGGACAGGGTTAAGACCGGGTTTAGGGGCATGCGATCAGCACGGGAACGCTCCGGTGGGCTTGTCGGTTGTGACACCAACCGAGAGGAACGCCATGGCCATCAAGGATCTATTCAATCGCATGTCGCACGCCGTCTCCAAGGCGACAGGTCAGCCCATCACCTTTGCCCTCGCCGTTGCGCTCGTCGTGGTGTGGGCCGTCAGCGGGCCGATTTTCGGCTATTCGGAGACCTGGCAACTGGTGATCAACACCGGAACAACGATCATCACCTTCCTGATGGTGTTCGTGCTGCAGAGCTCGCAGAACCGGGACGGCCTGGCGCTGCAGCTAAAACTCGATGAACTCATCCTGGCGGCCAGCAAGGCCGAGAACCGGTTCATAGGAGCAGAAAAGCTCACCGACGAGGAGATCCGGCAGTTGCGCGATCTTTGCGACAGCCAGAAGGTCAAGGCCGACGCCCCGAAGCCCAGGACAAAGGCTCGGACGCGATCCAAGCGGGCTACCGCCAACTAGCTTGACGCCACAGGCTGGCTCGGATTGGGAGCCCGACGTATAGTCACCTCGTCCTTCGAGCTGTCCGGTGAGCAATTGGATCGGGATTTCGAAACGCGCCTGGTTATCCGCCAGTTGGTCGAGGATTGGGCGATCTTCCGCGACGCACGCCTCTGGGATCGCTTCCGGCAGGTCTGGCACTCCGACGGCCGCATGATGGCCACATGGTTCCAGGGATCGGCTGAAGAGTTCATCCAGGTAAGCCAGTCCGGATACGACAACGGTGTGCGTATCCTCCACTTTCTGGGCGGCTCCACGATCGACCTCGCCGGGGACCGGGCCATCGCGCAGACCAAGATGACCATCTCCCAGCGCGCCCTGGTGGATGACGTCGAGGTGGACGTCGTTTGCACCGGCCGGTTCTACGATTTCTTCGAGCGGCGCGATGCGCGCTGGGGTCTCGTGCTGCGCCAGCCGATCTATGAGAAGGACCGTATGGATCCTGTCGATCCTGCGGCAACCCTGCGCCTGTCTGGTGACCTCCTCGCCCTCTTTCCTGTCGGCTATCGGCACCTGGCCTATCTGCAAACGCGCGTCGGCTACACCGTCAAGCGGGACATGCCGGGGCTCGACGGCCCGGAGGTCGAGGCCCTCTATGTGTCCGGTTCCAACTGGCTTGGAGGAAAGCCACACAGGTGGACTGGGCACTAACGAAAAAGGGGCCGCGAGCGGCCCCTTCCGGATGGTGCGATTTGACGCGAGCGTCTTACTGGTTCTTGAGGACGCTGCGGCCCGCATAGACGGCGGCGTTGCCCAGCATTTCCTCGATGCGGATGAGCTGGTTGTACTTGGCCAGCCGGTCCGAGCGCGAGAGCGACCCTGTCTTGATCTGACCGCAATTGAGGGCGACCGCGAGATCGGCAATCGTCGAATCCTCGGTCTCGCCGGAGCGGTGCGACATCACGGACGTGTAGCCGGCGCGGTGCGCGGTATCCACGGCGTCGAGCGTTTCCGAAAGCGAACCGATCTGGTTGACCTTGACCAGGATGGAATTGGCCACGCCCATCTTGATGCCGGACTTGAGGCGCTCGGTGTTGGTGACGAAAAGATCGTCGCCCACGAGCTGGACCTTCTTGCCCAAGGTCTCGGTCAGGGCCTTCCAGCCCTCCCAGTCGTCCTCGGCCATGCCGTCTTCGATGGAAATGATCGGGAAGCGCGACACCAGGCCCTCGAGGAACTTGACGTTCTCGAGCGAGGTCAGCGACTTGCCTTCGCCGGCCATCTCGTACTTGCCGTTCTTGTAATATTCGGTCGAAGCGCAATCGAGACCCAGGAACACGTCCTCGCCGGGCTTGTAGCCGGCCTTCTCGATCGACTTGACGATGTAGCTGAGGGCTTCCTCGGCGGACTTAAGGTTCGGCGCGAAACCGCCTTCGTCGCCCACATTGGTGTTGTGCCCTTCGGCCGCCAGGCCCTTCTTGAGGGTATGGAAGATTTCCGAGCCGATCTGCACGGCATGGGCGATGCTTTCGGCGCCCACCGGCATGATCATGAATTCCTGCATGTCGATCGGATTGTCGGCATGGGCGCCACCGTTGATGATGTTCATCATCGGAACCGGCAGCACGTGCGCGTTCGGCCCGCCGATATAGCGGTAGAAGGGCAGCATGGAGGACTCGGCCGCCGCCTTGGCAACGGCGAGGGACACGCCCAGGATGGCGTTGGCGCCGAGCTTGGACTTGTTGGGGGTGCCGTCGAGTTCGATCAGCGCCTGGTCCAGCGCGATCTGGTCGAGAGCATCCATGCCCTCGATCTCATCGGCGATGATGGTGTTGACGTTATCGACCGCCTTGGTGACGCCCTTGCCCAGGAACGCCGGGCCGCCGTCACGCAGCTCCACAGCTTCATGCGCGCCGGTCGAAGCGCCCGAGGGAACCGCCGCTCGCCCGAAACTTCCATCGTCCAGAACCACGTCGACTTCCACGGTAGGATTGCCGCGGCTGTCGAAGATCTGCCGCGCGACGACGTCGATGATGCCAGACATGAAAAGTCCCTTCCAACGCTAGGTTTGCCCTTGTTCGGCCCCTCATATTGAAGCTTTGTGACAGTTAAAAGAGGGCACGGCAAAAATACCTGCCGCGCCCGCGAAATCGATGCAGTTCCCGAGGCGATCAGGCCGCTTCGCTGCGCAGCTGGGCGACGAGCCGATCGATGGTCATGCCCCAGCCCTCGCCCATGCCCATCTCCAGCCATTCCCTGGTCTTGTCTTCGCTCAGGTGATCGGCAAGCTGCAGCCGGAAGATCATCTCGGTTTGCTCCCCGCGAGGCTCGAAAAGGATCGTGACGAGCGGCGCGTCATCGATGTTCCCTGGATCGAGGCTGGGCCAACCACCGACCGCGCCCCAGGTGAAGACCAGTTTCCGAGCCGGCACGATCTCGCGATAGATGCCGCCGGTCATGTACTGGGTGTCGGCATTGACCACCATGTGCTGGCGCCACGCACCCCCTACCCGCAGGTCGACCGAAATCGGCTCGGAAACCGGCATGCCCGGGTTGAAGAACCAATCCAGGAGGCCCGCGTCGGTCCAGGCGTCGAACACGACTTCGGGCGGCGCATCGAACGTGCGGCGCAATTCGATCCCTCGTCCAAGGGCATAGCTTGGGGTCATTTCTCGTCTCCTCCTGTTGATCCTTTTGCGGCAGACCGGGCTGCCATGATCTGCCTGACCTTCTCGTCGAGGCGATCGAAGCGCTCGCTGAAGAAGGCACGATATTGCCCCAGCCACTCGTCCGCCGCTTCCAGCGGGGCCGCCTCGAGGCGGCAAGGCCGGTACTGGGCCGCGCGCTCCTTGACGACGAGCCCCGCTTCCTCAAGCACCTTGAGATGGCGCGACACGGTCGGGAGGCTGATTGGAAAGGGTTCGGCCAGTTCGTTGACCGTCGCAGGACCTTGCGAAAGCCGCGCCAGCATTGCGCGTCGCGTCGGATCTGCAAGGGCGGCGAAGGTGGCGCTAAGGGCGTCCTGCATATTTGCTCAACTTGCTAATTACGTGTTTGCGTAAATACGCAAGTTCGTGAGAAAGGTCAACACGGAGCGGTTGGCGTGACACGGGCGCGGAATCGTCTAGATTTCGATCCCCGGGGGAAATCATGGCACCAATCATCCAGACGCAGGCCGTCAGCAAGCGGTTCCGGCAACACAAGCGTTTCCCTGGCATTTCGGGCGCCATCAAGAGCCTTTTCACGCACGACTACACCGAGGTCGTGGCGGTGAACGACGTCTCATTCTCCATCGATGCGGGCGAAGCGGTGGGCTATCTGGGGCCCAATGGGGCCGGCAAGTCCACCATGATCAAGATGATGACAGGCATCCTGGTCCCGACCACTGGCTCGGTTTCGGTGCTCGGCCGCACCCCGCATGAACAGCGCATGACCAACGCCTGGGAGATTGGCGTGGTCTTCGGGCAGCGCAGCCAGCTCTGGTGGGACCTGCCCGTCATCGATTCCTTCCAGCTCCACCGCCGCATCTACGACATCGCCGAGGCTCGCTTCGAGGAGAACCTCAAGCACCTCAGTGCCATGCTTGGACTGGCGCCGTTTCTCGACCGTGCCGTCCGCCAGCTCAGCCTGGGCCAGCGCATGCGCGCCGAAGTCGTCATGGCGCTGCTCCATGACCCCAAGGTGCTGTTCCTGGACGAACCCACGATCGGGCTGGACGTCGTCGCCAAGGATGCCGTGCGCAAGTTCCTGGCGCAGGTGAACCGCGAGCGCGGCGTCACCATCATCCTGACCACCCACGACCTGCAGGACATCGAGGAAATCTGCCCGCGCCTGATCATGGTCGATGACGGCAAGCTGCTGTTCGACGGCGAGTTGGGGCGCCTGCGGGCCTCTCTGGGCGCCAAGCGCCGCCTGACGCTCGAATTCGGCTCCGATCCTGGTCCCATCGCCCTGCCCTCCGCCAGCCTGACCAGCGACGAGGGCCTGCGCAAGCACTTCCTGGTCGACAACGAGGCGGCATCGCTCCTCGACCTCCTCGCAGAACTGGGCACCGGCCACGACCTGCGCGACGTCGAAATCGAAGAACCCGGCATCGAGGAGGTCATCCGCACCTTCTACCAGCGCCGTCCCGCCATCGTTTCGGCCTGAGGCGCGCCATGTACCTGGCCTTTGCATCGAGCGCCTTCCAGACCCGCCTCGCTTACCGGGGTGAAGTGTGGGCAACCATCTTCGGCGAACTGCTGCTCATCTTCGTCAAGATCGCGATCTGGATGGCGGTGTTCACCGGCGTCCAAAGCGTGGCGGGCATCACCCTGCCCGACATGATCACCTATTCAGTGGTCGCCGGCTCGCTCTTTGCCGCCTGGGACAATCGCGAACTTCTCTACGGTATCGGAGACTCGATCCGCACGGGCGACGTCGCCGTGTTCCTGCTCAAGCCATTGCGCTACCCGCTCTACCTGTTCTCGGTGGAAGGCGGAAAGATGCTCTTCGCGCTCATCACCATCGTGCTGCCGACGGCTGTGGTCACCGCGCTGGTCTACGGCCTTTCCCCTCCGGCCAGCATTTTTCACGCCGCGTTCTTCGTGCTTTTCTGGATTCAGTCCTTCGTGCTGTTGTTCCTGATGTCGGCGATCTGCGGGCTTATGGCGTTCTGGCTCATGACGGCGTTCTCGCTCGATTGGGTATTCCGCGCCTTCATGATCCTGCTCTCGGGCATGTTCATTCCGCTCTGGTTCTTCCCGCCCGGCTTCGACACCATCGCCCTGCACCTGCCCTTTGCCTGGGTCGGCTACTACCCGGCGGCCGTTTATCTCGGAAAGCTCGGGGTGGCCGATACCGTGATCCATTTCGGCTATGGCCTTCTGTGGACGCTCGCCGCGACGCTCGGCGTCGCCGCCCTCTGGCATCGCGCCTCCCGGCGCATAACGGTCCAGGGAGGGTAACCTATGAGCCTGCGCACTGCCCCACAGGTCCTGCCTTTCCTGGTCAAACTCTTCGTCAAGTCGCAGATGGAGTATCGCGGCGCCTTCATCCTCGACAGGATTGCGCAGATCATCAATTACGGCGCGGCTTACGCCGGCATCTGGATCCTGCTACTGCGCTTCGGCAACCTGGGAGGCTGGAATTGGTCCGAGCTGGCCCTGCTGCTGAGCTTCCAGTTGCTCGCCTATGCGCTGGGCGCCTCGTTCAGCTTCACCCAGTTCCGCGAGATGCAGAACCTAGTCCGCAACGGCACCTTCGAGGCGCTGCTGGTCAAGCCGTTCAGCCCCTGGGCTTATCTCGCCTTCGCTGGCCTCAACATCGGCTACCTGGGCCACTTCATCCTGGGCGTCGGCCTCATGATCTGGGCCGTCCTGCAGGTCGACGTTGCCTGGAATTTCGGCAACATCCTGTACCTCACGGCCTCGATGATCAGCGCCGCCCTGATCGTGTGTTCGCTCATGACGATGATCGGCGCGGCATCCCTCGTACTGGTGCGCTCGAACTACCTGTTCTCGATCTTCTTCGGGTTCTGGGAGTTCACCCGCTACCCGCTCTCGATCTTCCCTGCGGTGATCCAGGTGATGCTCTACACCATTGTTCCCATGGGTTTCATGGCCTATGTCCCTGTGGCCTGGCTGCTGGGCAAGGACATTCCCCTCCTGGGCGCCTGGGCCGGGCCGCTCGGCCTGCTGGCGGGCCCCATCACGGTGGTAATCGCCATGGCACAGTGGCGCTACTGCATCCGGCGTTACCAGGGAGCCGGCGGCTAGGGAGAACGCGAATGAGTCTGAAAGCCATTGGTTTCGACGCGGACGACACGCTTTGGCAGAACGAGCAGTTCTACCGGCTCACCGAAGCGCGTTTCGCCGAACTGCTCTCCGACTACGCCGATCCGGCCGATCTGTCGGCAAAGCTGCTCGAGACCGAGAAGCGCACGCTTGGTCTTTATGGCTTCGGCATCAAGGGCTTTACGCTCTCCATGATCGAAACCGCCATCCAGGTGACGGACGGCAAGATCCCCTCTTCCGTCGTCGCCGACATCCTGGCGGCAGGACGGGACATGCTGAGCCACCCGATCGAAACGCTGCCCCACGCGCGTGAGACGCTGGAACAACTGATGGGGACCTACCGGCTGATACTCATCACCAAGGGCGACCTGTTCGACCAGGAGCGCAAGCTCGCCCAATCGGGGCTGGGCGAATTCTTCGATGCGGTCGAGATCGTCAGCGACAAGACTGCGGCAACCTACGAGCGCATTTTCCGCAGCCACGCGGAAGGGCCCGGCAGCGCCCTCGTGGTCGGCAACTCACTTAAATCCGACATCGTGCCGGCCATCGCCGCGGGAAGCTGGGGCGTCTACGTGCCGCATGCGCTCACCTGGAGTTACGAGCATGTCGAAGCGCCGGCCGACGAGCCCCGCTTCAGGCAGATCGAGCACCTCGGTCAGTTGACCGAGGTGCTCGACCATTTGCGCTAGGCTCAGATCGCGCGCGAGCGCGCCGACCAGAGCACCCTGGGTTCGTACGAAAAATCCTTGTCGAACGGATAGGTCGGTACCGCCTTGCGCAGGCGCGGCAAGCGCTCGACATACTGGTCCACGACACCCGGCGAGAGCGCCATGATCGAGGGATTGGCGATCGGCGCCAGTTCGGGTGACAGGTAGCCCGACTTCACGACGACGATCCTGGCATCCATCGGATTGAACCCGAGACGGACGAAATCGTGGATGTTGTGGTACGGGCGCCGCTTGGAATGCACGACGACCGAAATACCGCCGACCTGCAGCACCGCTTCGCGCAGCACGGGATCCTCGACCTCGAGCAGGAACGCGACCTCGGCCTCGACCTGCACCGGCTTGCTGCCCGCGCTATCGAGCGTTGCACCGATCGAAACCTCGATCTTTGCGCCGACGCCGGCAGCATAGGCGGCCTCGGTGGCGGGCCGGTCCGTAATCCCGGCGAGGATAACGCCCTTGGCACCTTTCTCGATCAGCGTTGCCAAGACATCGGCACGGTCACCGACGCCGCCGGCGGTCGGGTTGTCGCCGGAGTCGGCCAGCACGACCGGATGCGTCTGGCTGGCCATGGCCCAATCGACGCAGTCCTCGACGCTCCCGGTGCGGGAGCCGAAGGCGAACTCCTCGCGCGCATCCCAATAGGCCCTGGCCAGGGTCAGCGCTTCGCGCGTCATGGCTTCGCGATCCGTTCCGGTCATCACCACGGCGGCGGTGGCGCGCGGCTCGTCCGCCCATACATAACCCACCATCAGCGAGGCGTCCCAGATGCCCGGGATGGCATCGAGCTTGGGTAGCCGGGCATAGAGGCTGCGTGCCGGCTCGTCTTCGGTGGACGTTTTCTCGCCCGGCAGCACCACCGGTATCGGGCACCAGAGCAGCGATGGCTTCTCGCCGCCCTCAAGTGTGCGCAGCAGCAGTGCTACCGAGCGCCGCATCGTCTCTTCGACGTCGATGTGGGGCGCCGTGCGATAGGTCGAGTAGCAGTCGAGATTGTCGATGATCCGCTCGCTGAGGTTCCCGTGGAGATCGTAACTGGCGGTGATAGGGCAATCGGGGCCGACGGCAGCGCGCGCGGCAGCGATGAAATCGCCCTCGGCGTCTTCCAATCCCTCCACGAAAGCCGCGCCGTGCAGGGCCAGGTAAAGCCCGTCGATCTCGCCATGGGCGGCCAGGCGCTCGAGGAATTCGCGCTTGAAGCCCTCATAGGTCTCACGTGCTATCGGACCGCCGGGCACTGCGCGTGCATGGAGCGTAGGCAGGAAGGTCGCGTCATAATCCTTGAGAAACCGGAAGGCGGGCGCCTCGAGAAGTGCGTCCCCGCGATGGACGGTGAAATCTTCGGTTCGGGACAGGACGGGATTGTAGGTGCTGGATTCGATGTGAAATCCGCCAAAAGCAATGCGCATGAAGTATCTCGGTGCTGCTGGTCCGCTACCGATGAGAATTGGGTGAAACCGTTTTCAGAGCAACGCACAATTTGTGAAAAGATTGGGGAATCGGGGCGTTCCGGAGCGGGTCCTGCTTGCGCACAGGCCGCCCGCGCTTCCTTATCGCTAGAGGCAACGCGCCGCGGCAATCCAGGGAGGGAACATTGACCCGTATCATCAAGCAACTGGCCCACGTCTGCATCTTCACCGACGACCTCGACGCCACCGAGGCCTTCTACCGCGACGTCCTCGGCATACCGGTCAAGTTCCGCTTCGTCCGCAACGGAAAGCCGCACGGATTCTATCTCGATGTGGGCGGACGCACGAATATCGAGGTGTTCGAGAAGGCGGATACGGCATTTGCCGAATCCAACGCGATCAACCACCTCTGCCTGGAAGTCGAGAACATGGACGAGGCCATCGCCCACGTCCGCGCGCAGGGCGTCGCCATCACCGACAAGAAGTTCGGGATCGACGACACTTACCAATCCTGGACGGCCGACCCGAACGGAGTGAAGATCGAACTCTTCGAATACACGGCCAAAAGCGCCCAGTTCCTTGGCGGCGACCGCAACGTCAACTGGTAGTCAGGAGAGATCGAGCGCGAACCGCTTGAGGACGTCCAGTTCCACATGGCGCAACGCGCCAAGGTGCGTGGCGCGCAGGAACACCTTGGGCGCCACGCCGGCGGCATAGGCTTCGACCCAACGGTCGGCGACAAGGCACCAACGATCCCCGGGCGACAGCCCCGGAAACGCGAATTGCGGCATGGGGGTCGAAAGGTCGTTGCCGACCGACTTCGAGAACGCCAGAAATTCCGCTGTCATCTGGGCGCAGATCAGGTGCCGGCCCTGATCTTCGGGCCCCGCAGAGCAATGGCCGTTGCGATAGAAGCCCGTCAGCGGATCAGTCGAACACGCTTCCAGCGGCTCGCTGAAGACGTTCAGTTCCGGCTCGCGCTCGAAGAACGGGCTATTCAACCGTCACGCTCTTGGCCAGGTTGCGCGGCTGGTCGACATCCGTGCCCATGAAGACGGCCGTATGGTAGGCCAGCAGCTGCACCGGAATGGTCGCCAGGATCGGCGCCACGAAGCTGGGCACCGTGGGGAGAACGATGGTTTCGGCTACCCCCGCCCCGACCTTGGCGGCGCCCTCCTCATCGGTGATGAGGATGATCTTGCCGCCGCGCGCTGCAACTTCCTGCATGTTCGAAAGCGTCTTTTCGAGCAGCGGATCGGATGGCGCCACCACGATTACGGGCATGGTCTCGTCCACGAGCGCAATCGGCCCATGCTTGAGCTCACCGGCGGCATAACCTTCGGCGTGGATGTAGGAGATTTCCTTGAGCTTCAGGGCGCCTTCCATAGCGATGGGGAACATCGCGCCGCGGCCGAGATAAAGCACGTCCTTGGCCTTGGAAAGCCGCTTGGCAATGCGCTCGATCTGGGCTTCGGCGCCGAGCGCGGCCGAAACGGCCCGCGGCAGTTCCACGAGCGCGCGCACGAGTTCGCGCTCCTGGGCTTCATCGATCGTGTTGCGGGCTCGAGCAGCCGCGACGACCAGGCTGGCCAGGGCCGTCAACTGCGCCGTCAGCGCCTTGGTCGAGGCGACGCCGATTTCCGGGCCGCAGAGCGTCGGAAATGCCACCTGCGATTCCCGCGCGATGGTGGATTCCGGCACATTGATGAGCGAGGCGACATGCTGCCCCTGACCGGCGCAGTAGCGCAGCGCCGCCAACGTGTCGGCGGTCTCGCCGGATTGAGAGATGAACAGGGCAAGTCCCCCGCTCTCGAGGGGCGGCTCGCGGTAGCGGAACTCGGAAGCGACATCGACATCCACCGGCAGGCGCGCATAGCGCTCGAACCAGTACTTGGCCACCGAGCCGGCCAGATAGGCGGTGCCGCAGGCGGAGATCGTCAGCCGGCGCAGGTCGGCGAAATCGAACGGCAGGGCCTCGCGCAACGCCACGGTTTCCGCGCCCATGTCCACATAATGGCTGAGCGTGTGCGAGATCGTTTCGGGCTGCTCGTAGATTTCCTTGGCCATGAAATGGCGGTGGTTGCCCTTGTCCACCATCAGCGCCGATGCGTTCGAGATCATGAGCTCGCGCTGCACGATGCCGTCCTGGCCATCGCGGATGGTGACGCCTTCTGGCGTGATGACGGCCCAGTCGCCATCCTCGAGATAGGCGAGGCGCGAGGTGAACGGCGCCAGCGCCATGGCATCGGAACCCAGATACATCTCCGCCGTGCCGTAGCCGATGGCCAGCGGCGCCCCCTTGCGGGCAGCGATCAGGAGCCGATCGTGCCCCTTGAACATCAGGGCGAGCGCGAAGGCGCCGCGCAAGTGCTTGAGGGTCGAGGACACGGCGAATTCAGGATCGGAGCCCCGATCGAGCTCGCGCGTGACCCAGAGCGCTACAGATTCCGTGTCGGTCTGCGTCTTGGGGAGGTAGCCATCCTTGGCGAGGTCCGCGAGCAGTTCACGGAAATTCTCGATGATGCCGTTGTGGACCACCGCGACCCGTTCAGTCGCGTGCGGATGCGCATTGCCTTCGGTGGGCGCCCCGTGGGTGGCCCAGCGGGTGTGACCGATCCCGATATTGCCGGCCAGCGGCTCGAAGGCCAGCTTCTGCGCCAGGTTGCCGAGCTTGCCTTCTGCGCGGCGGCGGCTGATGCGGTCGTCCTCCAGAGTGGCGACGCCGGCGCTGTCGTATCCGCGGTATTCGAGCCGCCGCAACGCATCCACAAGTCTTGGCGCGACCGGCTCGACGCCGATGATTCCGACGATGCCGCACATGGTCCTAGCCCTTCTTTCTGGCTGCCTTGATGGCTTCGGCCCGGGCCCGAAGCTTGGGGGCATAGCCCGGCTTGTTCTCCTGCCGGGCCCGGCCCAACGCCAGTGCATCCGCCTCGACATCCCTGGTGATGACACTGCCCGAGGCAATGTAGGCGCCGTCCCCGATGCTCACCGGCGCCACCAGCGAGGAATTGGACCCGACAAAGACGTTGTCCCCGATATTGGTGACGCTCTTGTTGAGTCCGTCATAATTGCAGGTGATCGCGCCCGCACCGACATTGACCTTGGCGCCCATTTGCGTGTCGCCGACATAACTCAGATGGTTGATCTTGGAGCCGGTGCCGATAGTGGCCTTCTTGACCTCGACGAAGTTGCCGACCTTGACCGCCTCGCCCAACACCGCATCCGGCCGCAGCCGCGCGAAGGGACCGATCTCGGCATTGTCGCCAATCGTGGCCCCTTCGATGTGGGAAAACGCGTGGATGGTGACGCCGTTGCCGACCTTGACGCCCGGCCCGAAGAACACATTGGGCTCCAGCACCACGTCGCGGCCGATTTCGGTGTCGTAGGAGACATAGACCGAGGACGGATCCTTCATGGTCACGCCCGCTGCCATGAAGTCGTCGCGGCGCAACTCCTGGAACTGCATCTCGGCGCGCGCCAGTTGCTTACGGTCGTTGACGCCCATCACGTCGTGCTCGGGAGCAACGTGGTAAGTCACGCGACGGCCGGACTGGTTGGCGAGTTCGACCAGGTCGGTAAGGTAGTATTCGCCCTGGGCATTGTTGGTCTTGAGCTTGTCGATCAGCTCCCGGAACACTTCGGCGCGGAACCCCAGGATGCAGGCGTTCGAGAGCACGATCTTGCGCTCCTCCTCGCTGGCGTCCTTGTGCTCGCGGATGGCGAGCAGCTGCTCGCCCCTGGTGAGGAGACGTCCGTAGCCGGTAGGGTCGCGCGGCTCGAACCCCAGGATCGCCGCATCCCATCCCGCATCGAGCCGGTCGGTAATGCCCTTGAAGTTCTCGGCGCGAAGCAGCGGATGGTCGGCATAGACCACGACCACGTAACCCTCGGCCTTCTCCCAGGCAGCGCGTGCCATCGAGGCGGCATGCCCGGTCCCCTTGCGCTCGGTCTGCTCGAAGAACTCGGCCTGCGGGGCGACCTGGGACACCTTGAGGCGAACATCGTCGTGCCCGGGAGCCGTCACCACGGCGAGACGGGTCGCTCCGGCGCCCGCTGCCGCCCGGACCACGTGCGAGACGATGGGCAATCCGCCGACCTCGTGAAGCACCTTGGGCGTGTTCGAGCGCATGCGCGTGCCGTCGCCGGCAGCGAGGATAATGGCCAAAACGTCGGTCATTGCGATTGTCTCACGGCAAGAGTGTGCACTGCGCTCTTTCTCACTTTTATGGCAGCAACGTGTTGGCAAAGCGATAATGCAGAACCCGCACGATGCTAAAGTGTTCTCCGGGGGCCTGATTCGACGGCCACATTCGGAGGATGACTTGACTAAGGCCGGCGATCAATTTCGGCAATCGGATGTTACATTCTGGGGCTTCGCGGCACTCGCCTGCGGCGTCGTCGCAGTTCTATCGGCGAATGTTTCGGCGCTGATACCTGAAGGGACATTCCTCAGCCTCCATCTTTCCCGCCTCGAAGGCGGCAGCATCACCGAATTGCGCCAGAAAGTGGCCGAACTCTCGGTGGACGCCGCACGGCTGCGCCAGGATGCGCGCCAGACCCAATCCCAGATCAAGCTCACCGAGAATACGAGCGGAGAGATCGCCCGCCGCGTCGGCGCCCTCGAGGTAACCTTGCCCGCCCTGGTCGAAGCCATGCCCGGTGCAGCCTCGCTGGACCATTCCATCCTCACCTCCTCGATCGCTGACGATCCGGAACGGGAGACCGTACCGGCCGATGGTGGAGCGGTATCGGTCAAGCAGACGCCGATGGCCATTGCCAATTCGTCTGAGCAAAAGGCCGTTGCCGCCGCCCAACCGATTCCCCAGGCCCTGCCCGCCGCCCAGTTCGGCATTGCGCTCGGGCCTGCCATCGCCTCCACGCAGGCGAGCGCCACGTGGGACGCGCTCAATGTGAAGCTGGGCGACATTCTTGCCGGACTTGAGCCCGTGATGAACGGGGGTACCGCCGCGGAAGACGGCCACCTGATCGCCGGCCCCTTCGCGGACGTCAAGGACGCCACCGCGCTCTGCAAGCGCCTCGAGGCTGTCGCGGTCGCCTGCCTTCCGGTGCCCTATATCGGAGCCACGATCACCAACTGAGCGCGCCGCGCCTGAGGACAGGTGTGGGCGCAGCCGATTTGCGGTTGACAGGAAAAGGCTAAACACTATGTTCCGCGCCGACACGACACGGTGCTCGAACAGATGTATCGTGGTCACGAGATGTGTGCGCGTAGCTCAGTGGTAGAGCATCCGACTTTTAATCGGATGGTCGAGGGTTCGACCCCCTCCGCGCATACCATCCCTCCCCTCCAGAGCCGATCAACCCGGTAGCGTAACCACCACGGGGCCGCGCTTCGTGGCGACGATCGTATGCTCGTACTGCACCGTCAGGGCCGGCGGCTCGCTTACCAGAGTCCACTCGTCATCAGGATCCTTCTCGACGGCGTTGCGGCCACCGAGGGAGAGGAACGGCTCGACCGTGAACACCAGGCCTTCGGCGATCTGACGACGCTCGGAACGATCGGGCCAGGTGGGAATCTCGCCCGGCTCGTCGTGAAGGCTGTAGCCGATGCCATGGCTGGCAAGGTTGCGGATCAACGTATAGCGGTTCTTCTCGGCGAACTTACCGATGGCGTTGCCGATATCGGCCAGCGGGGCTCCGGGACGCACGGCACGAATACCGGTCCACATCGCCTTGCGGCCATCGCGGCAGAGGTTTTCGACCGCCTTGGCTACCGGCGCGACCGCGTAGGACGCGCCCATGTCGGCAAAGAGTCCGTCCTTTTCGGCCGATACATCGAGATTGACCAGGTCGCCCGGCTGGATGACCCGCGGCCCGGGTATCCCGTGCGCCACTTCCTCGTTGACGCTAATGCAGGTGGCACCGGGAAATTCGTAGGTGACCTGCGGCGCCGAACGGGCGCCGGCTTCCGCCAGTACCCGCGCGCCGATCTCGTCGAGCTCCTGAGTGGTGATGCCAGGGCGCAGCGCGCCGGCCATGGCATCGAGCGCCTGGGCGCAGATGCGCCCGATTGCCTTGAGTTTTTCGAGCTCTTCGTCGGTCTTGATGATCATTGAGACTTCAACTGGTGGAAATAGGCCAGGAGCCCCCGCGTCGAGCTGTCGTGGCCTTCCGAGGAAGCAGTTCCCTCGACCTTGGGGAGCAGAGCCTTGGCCAATTGCTTGCCGAGTTCAACGCCCCATTGGTCGTAGGAGTTCACGTTCCAGATCGTGCCCTGGACGAACACCTTGTGCTCGTAAAGGGCAATCAGCGACCCGAGAGTTTCCGGCGTGAGCTTGGAATACATAATGGTATTGGAGGGGCGATTGCCGGGGAAGACCTTGTGTGGGGTCAGTTCCTTGATCCGCGGCTTGTCGAGGCCCTGCGCCTTGAGTTCGGCCTCGACCTCGTCCTCGGTCTTGCCGAGCATGAGCGCTTCGGACTGGGCCAGCACGTTCGCCACGAGCTTGGCGTGGTGCGGCGGCAGATGCTCATGGGGGTTGGCTGCGATCAGGAAATCGCAGGGAATGACATCGGTGCCCTGGTGGATGAGCTGGTAGAACGCGTGCTGGCCATTGGTTCCCGGCTCGCCCCAGACGATGGGGCCGGTCGACCAATCGACCTGCTTGCCGTTGAGCGTGACCGACTTGCCATTGCTCTCCATGTCCTGCTGCTGCAGATAGGCGGCGAAGCGGGACAGGCGCTGGTCGTAGGGCAGCACGGCCTGCGTCGAGAAATCCCAGACGTTCCGGTACCAGACGCCGATCAGGCCCATGATGACCGGCAGGTTCTTTTCCAGCGGCGCCGAAAGGAAATGCGCATCCATTTCGGCCGCGCCCTTGAGGAACTTCTCGAAGTTCTCAAAGCCCACCGCGATGGCGATGGGCAGGCCAATCGCCGACCACACCGAATAGCGCCCGCCGACCCAATCCCAGAAACCGAAGATGCGATCCTGCTTGATGCCGAAAGCATCGCAGGCCGGCAGGTTCGTCGAGAGCGCGGCGAAATGGTCTGAGACCCCCTCCTCTCCCACACCTTCGGCGATCCATTTGCGGGCCGTGGCCGCATTTGTCATGGTCTCGTCGGTGGTGAAAGTCTTGGATGCCACGATGAACATCGTGCGCTTGGGATCGAGGCCCTTGAGGGTATCGTGAATATGGGCGCCATCGACGTTCGAAACGTAATGAACGCGCAGGTCGGCGCGGGTATAGGGCGCCAAGGCCAGCGTCACCATGGCCGGCCCGAGGTCCGAACCGCCGATACCGATGTTGATGACGTCGGTGAACTGCTCGCCAGTGGCGCCACGAATCGAGCCGTCGCGAACCTGATCGGAAAACACCTTCATGCGCCCGAGCACGTCCCGCACATCCGGCATGACGTCCTTGCCGTCGATCGGGACAGCCTTGTCGCCCTGGTAGCGCAGCGCCATGTGCTCTACGGCACGATCTTCGGTGATGTTGATGTGCTCGCCGCCCCACATTGCGTCCCGCCGGGCTTCCAGGTCGACCTGCCGCGCGAAATCGAAGAGCGCCGCCATCACATCCGCATCGATGCGGTTCTTGGAATAATCGAGCAGGATATCGCCGGCCCTGGCCGAGAATTTCTCGAAGCGCGCCGGATCGGCCGCGAACATCTCCCGCATCGGCGTCTTGTTGAGGCGCTTCTTGTGCGTTTCCAGCGCGGCAAAAGCCGCCTTGCGTCCAGACTTGGCCATCGTAACCCCTGTTAGAGCGGTGGCAGATCGCCACCCGCCCATCCGGCGCGCGTGGCTTCCGCATATTCGGAAAACGTCCCGGCTTCGATAGCGGCCCGGGCACCGGCTACAAGTTCTTGATAATAGGCAAGGTTGATCTGCGAAAGGATCATCGCGCCTAAAATCTCTTCGGTCTTCACCAGATGGTGGAGATAGGCTCGCGAAAAGCGCCGGCAATTGCGGTTGGGCGACTGCTCGTCCACCGGGCGCGCATCATCCTTATGCCGGGCATTCTTCATGTTGATGACGCCGAAGCGCGTGTAGATGTGCCCGTGCCGGCCGGCGCGGGTCGGGTGCACGCAGTCGAACATGTCGATGCCGCGCTCGATGGCGCCCAGGATGTCGTCGGGCTTGCCGACGCCCATCAGGTAGCGCGGACGGTCCGAGGGCAGAAGCGGGCAGACGCCGGACAGCACCTCGAACATCACTTCCTGCGGCTCGCCCACCGCAAGGCCACCCACCGCATAGCCGTCGAAGCCGATCGACTGCAGGCCGGCGGCCGACTTGGCGCGGAGCCGCAGGTCGTCGCCGCCCTGGACGATGCCGAAAAGCGCGCGATTGGCCTGATTGTTGAACGCGGTCTTGGACCGGTCGGCCCATCGCAGCGAAAGCTCCATGGCCCGCTCGATCTCGCGCGTCTCGCTGGGCAGCGGAATGCACTCGTCGAGCTGCATGATGATGTCGCTGTCGAGCAGCGTCTGGATCTCGATGGAGCGCTCAGGCGTGAGTGAATAGGCCGAGCCGTCGATATGGGAACGGAAGGTGACGCCCTTCTCGTCGAGCTTGCGCAGCTTGGCCAGCGACATCACCTGGAACCCGCCGCTGTCGGTCAGAATGGGGCGCTCCCAATCCATGAAGGTGTGAAGCCCACCCAGCGACGCGACGCGCTCCGCTCCCGGCCGCAGCATCAGATGGTAGGTGTTGCCCAGAAGGATATCCGCCCCGGTCTCGCGCACCTGTTCGGGATACATGGCCTTGACGGTGCCAGCCGTACCGACCGGCATGAATGCCGGGGTCTGGATGTCGCCGCGAGGGGTGTCGATGCGCCCGCGCCGGGCATTGCCGTCGGTGGCGAGGAGGGAGAAATTGACCTGCTTCATGGGCGGCGTTCTACCGGTTTGCTCTGGCGCGGACAACGGTGCAACTCACCGGATCGACTCGATGGCCGTGCTGGCCAGCTCGAACGCCCCGAAGAGAGCGGCGGCGGCAACAGTGAGGCCAAGCAGGCAGACGACGAGCCCGGCCAGAAGTCCGACGCCGTCGCGATTGAGCATCGAAAAGCTCATGATGCAGAGCCCGACATTGGGAATGGCGTTGATGAAAGGGATCGGGATGGTCATCACTACGCTGATCGCCATCACGAAGATGCCGAACGGAATGGTCGCGGCCGCCCCGGTGAGCCACTTGAGCCGGGGCCGGGAGAAGCGCGCCGCATAGCGCGCGGCGACGGCCACGCGTTCGCTCAGCTTGATCAGCAGGCTGAGCGGGAGCTTGCGGTCGCCGATCAGGGCCGGAAGCCGGATGGGCCAGCCGAAGATCATCGCCAGCGCGATGCCAAAGGTCGTCCAGGCGATGGTGCCGCCGAAACCGGGCGGCCCGGGCAGCATGTTGAGCAGGGTGAAAAGCAGGATCAGCAACCGGTGCGAGCTACGCCCCATGACATCGATCAGGCGCGAGAAGGTCAGGTTGGGATCGTCGCTCGCCTCCAGCCGCTGCAAGGCAGCGACCATGCGGTCGGTGTAGCGCTCGACGGGACTGCGCGAAACCCCGCCCGCCCCGTCCGCGCTCACTGGTTCGTCCCGGCGTCCGATGGCAGGTCGGCGCGGAACAGCAGCGAGGAATCGCCGTAGGAATAGAAGCGATAGTGGTTTTCGATCGCATGCCGATAGGCGGCGTGCATCGTCTCGAACCCGGCGAACGCACTCACCAGCATGAACAGCGTCGAGCGCGGCAGGTGGAAATTCGTCATGAGGACGTCGACCACGCGGAACCGGAAACCGGGCGTGATGAAGATGTCCGTGTCGTCGGAAAAGGGCGCGAGGGTGCCGGTCGCGCGCGCCGCGCTCTCGAGCAGGCGCAGGCTCGTCGTTCCGACGGCTACGATCCGCCCGCCACGGGCCTTGGCGGCGAGAATGCGCGATACCGTATCCTCGTCGATCACGCCCCACTCGGCGTGCATCTTGTGGTCCTTGACGTCATCGACCTTGACCGGAAGGAACGTCCCTGCCCCGACATGGAGCGTCACGCGCTCGAAGGCCACGCCCTTGGCGGCGAGACGTTCGAGAAGTGACTCGGTGAAGTGCAACCCAGCCGTCGGCGCCGCCACTGCCCCGTCGTGGCGGGCATAGACGGTTTGGTAGTCGGACTTGTCGCGCTCCTCGAGGTCGCGCTTGGCCCCGATATAGGGCGGCAGCGGCATCGCGCCATGCGATTTGATGGCTTCATCGAGCTCGGCGCCGGACAGGTCGAAGGTGAGCGTAACCTCCCCTCCCTCTCCCTTTTCCGAGAGCGTAGCCAGCAGCGGCTCCTGCTCGCCATTGCCCAGTTCAAGCCGATCGCCTTCGGCGAGCCGCTTGGCGGGGCGCGCAAAGGCCTTCCAGGTGCGCGCGTCCACGCGCTTGTGGAGGTTGAAGGCAACGGACGAGCGGTTCTCGCCACGCACGCGGATGCCGCGCAGATCGGCCGGCAGCACCTTGGTATCGTTGGCCACCAGCACGTCGCCCGGCTGCAGGATGTCGACGAGATCAGTGACGACGCGATCTTCCATACCCCTCCCCGGCTCGACCACCAGCATCCGCGCGGAATCGCGGGGCTCGGCCGGGTGAAGGGCGATCAGGTCGTTGGGGAGCTCGAAATCGAAATCGTCTACGCGCATCGGGAACCGTGCAGGACGCGGGCACGGCGTGCCGCGTCGAAGAAATGCAATGGCGCGGGCCGTAAAGCCCACGCCATCAACAGCGCCGCGTCAACCGCGGCGCGCATCATCAGGCGATGTCGGCAGCGACCTTGACCGACACCATCTTGTCCGGATCCTGAACGGGCTCGCCGCGCTTGATCTGGTCGACATTTTCCATGCCCTCGATGACCTTGCCCCAGACCGTGTACTGGCGGTCGAGGAAACGGGCATCGTCGAACACGATGAAGAACTGCGAGTTGGCGCTGTTCGGGTTCTGGGCGCGGGCCATCGAAACCGCACCGCGAACGTGCGGCTCGGCATTGAATTCCTGCTTGAGGTCCGGGTACTTGGAGCCGCCCATACCGGTGCCGGTCGGATCACCGGTCTGCGCCATGAAGCCGTCGATCACGCGATGGAACACCACCCCGTCATAGAAGCCTTCACGGGCGAGCTTCTTGATGTGCTCTACGTGGTTGGGAGCCAGGTCCGGTCGCATCTGAATGACGACGTTGCCTTTGGTGGTCTCGATGACCAGGGTATTTTCGGGATCGGCGTAATCGGCCATGAGAGATCTCCTGAAGGTTCGGGGTTACTTGTATTCGATCTTTGCGGAAATGATCTTGTCCGGATCGGTGACAGCGCCGTTATCGGCCTGCGAACCCTTCTTGATATTGTCCACGAACTCCATGCCCGCAACCACCTTGCCGAAAACGGTGTACTGACCGTTCAGGTGCGGCGCGTCGGCGAACATGATGAAGAACTGCGAATTGGCGCTGTTCGGGTCCTGCGTGCGCGCCGCGCCGATGACACCACGAACGAACGGCTCGCTCGAGAATTCGGCCGGTAGGTCGGGAAGATCCGAGCCCCCCATGCCGGTGCCGGTCGGATCGCCGGTCTGCGCCATGAAGCCGTCGATCACGCGATGGAAGACGATGCCATCGTAAAAGCCCTTCTCGGTGAGCGTGACGATGCGCTCGACATGCTTGGGCGCCAGGTTCGGCAGCAGCTCGATATCGACGGTGCCGTCCTTGAGCTGCAGCATCAGGTGCGGGGTGCCGGTCTGCTGGGCCTGGGCTGCCTGGGGCACGCCCAGCGCGCTGGCGATGACCGCCACGAAGGCGAATGCAAGAATGCCGATGAAGCGATCGACGCGCGGAAAGGCAGCAGCGCTCATTTGTTTTTCAGGGCCTTAAGAACGATTGCGGGAACGAAAGCGGCAATGTCACCGCCCAGTTGGGCGATCTGACGCACAAGTGTGGCGGAGATGTGCCGGACATGCGGACTGGAGGGCACAAAAACCGTCTGGAGGTCGGGCGCCATCTGGGCGTTCATCCCGACCATCTGCATTTCGTAGTTGTAGTCGGTGGTGTCGCGCAGGCCACGGATGACCAGCTTGGCCCCCGCCTCGCGCGCCGCCAGGACCATGACGCCATCGAACTCGATGACGTCGATGACGGTGTCGGTACGCTTTCCGATGGGATCCACGGTCTGGCGCAACAGCTCCATGCGATCCTCGTGGGCGAAAAGCGGCGCCTTTGAATGATGGGTGCCAACGGCGACTACCAGCCTGTCGACCAGCTTGCAGGCCCGTTCGATGACGTCGAGGTGCCCATTGGTGACCGGATCGAACGAGCCCGGATAAAAGCCGACAAGCCGCGACATTGACGTCCCCCGCCTGGTTTTTCGTTGTTGGGCGGGTTGTGTCACGCCTGATGCTGCAAGGCAAGCCAGAGGGCCGCCCCGATCAGGATCGCTCCGGCCGCACGATTGACCTGCAACGCCAACTGGCCCGTCAGCAGATGCCGGGCCCGCGAGGCGATCACGATATAGCCTGTATCGGTGATGAGCGCGGCGCCCATCTCGATCAGCCCCAACACCAGCACCTGCGGCCAGGCCGGATGCATCGGGTTGACGAACTGTGGCAGGAAGGCCCCGAAGAACAGGAACGCCTTTGGATTGCTCCAGAGCACGAAGAAGCCCGATACGACCTGCCGCCAGGCGGTACGCTCGGTGTGTGACTTGTCTACGGAGATCGAGCTCCGCGAGCTCAGATACCCCCAGCCGACCCAGGCGAGATAGGCCGCCCCGCCCAGCTTGATCCAGAAGAAGGACGCGTTGACCGCTGCCGTGACGGCCTCGAGCGCGATCGCCACTAGGATCACCATGGAAAGCCGGCCGACCTGCGCTCCCAGTTCCATGAGCATGCCGGCCTTGAACCCGCGCGCCAGGGCCGTGCTGACGATGGCCGAAACGGTGATGCCCGGGACGATGACGACCACAAAGGCGGCGATAATGAAGGTGGTGAGGCTGGCTAGATCGAACACGGCGAGGTCAAAGCTGATGCTGCATCCAGAGATTGGGTTCGACATAGACCGCCTGGTCACGTTCCACATCGACCGACAGCGGCGCCAGGCCACCATCGAAGGCGTATTCCCCGCTCTGCGGAAACCGCAGGCCCGTCCATTCCTGCCATTGCGCCAACGTGCCTGGAATCACCATCGAGCGGGGTGCAACCTTCACGATGCGCGCGCCCAAACGCCAGTGCTTGCGCACCCAGGGATCGAATGGCGCGCCGTCCGGCAGCTGCCACCCGCAATACTGCGCGAACGACTGCAATTGGTATTGGGCCTTGCGCGTCGGACGGACCGGGGCAACCAGGGCACCAAGCCCCTTGGCCCGCGCCGCTTCTTTCATCGCGCCCAGCATGCGATCGGCAAGATCGGATCCACGCTGGGAGTGCGCAACGACGATCGAGAGAGCCGAAAGAGCATTGGCCTTGCGGCCTGCACGCATGTCGGACACGCCGCCTCCAAGCACTGCGTCCCATCCCTCATCAGGAAGTTCAGTGCCATCCTCCCAAAGGAACGGAATGGCGTTCCCCAGGGCAACCACCACGCCCGCCTCGTCGACGGCAATCGTCTGATAGTCGGCAAGTTGCGGATCGTAGAGCGCCTCCCAGGCCCAGTTCGAGACCGTGTCGTGCTGCATGTAAGGCGGATAGAGCGCGGCGGTAAGCGCTTCGGCGGCGGGCCGCAGGTCGGGCCGCGCCGCCGCGCTCAGGAGTTGGATGCTCAAACTCTCAAGCTCGCTTCTGGAGGGCCAGCCAGACGCCGCCGGCCATGAGGATAACGCCGGAAACGCGATTGAGCAGGCGCACGCGAGCCGTGCTCAGCAGCCCCCGGGCACGGCCCGCAATGATGGCGTAGATGGAATCGGTCGAACCGGCGACGAGCATGAAGAAGAAGCCGAGGACCATGATCTGCGGAAAGGTCGGGCTCTCGACCTTTACGAACTGCGGAATGAAGGCCCCGAAAAAGATCAGCGCCTTGGGATTGGCCCAGATGACGAAGAACCCTTCGAGCACGATGGCCATGAAGGACTTATCTTTGACGGCCTTGGCCGTGCCGAGCTCGCCTTTGCTGCGCAGCATCTTGAAGCCGAGCCAGATCAGATACGCCGCGCCGACCAGCTTGATCCAGTCGAAGGCCCAACCCATGAAACTGACGAGCGCCTCCATCCCGGTCGCCACGACCAGGATCATGGTGACGAGCCCGATTTGCGTACCGAGCACGATGGCAAGACCGGCGAGCGTTCCGCGCGCCAGCGCATTGGCAATGATGACGGTCACGGTCGGCCCCGGCACTATGGCCAGCACGAAACACGCACCGAGATAGGTGATGATGGTCGGCAGATCGAACATGTTTGTCCCCCGCGAGCAAAACGCCCATCAGGAGATATCACTGCCGCACCTTGGTTCGAAACCGGAAAGTGGCGCCGAACCGGCTAATTGAGGCGAACGTCGGTTACCCCGGCCAGGGCCTTGATGCCGCCCGCCACCTCCGCCGTCAGCTTGAAGCTGCCCGGAAGCTTGATCTCGTATTCGCGCGCACCGCCATCGCGCGACACGATGAGCGTCACTGCCCCCTCACCACCCGGCTTGAGCTGGGCGCGAATGGCCGGCAGGCACTTCTCGCTCTCCGGGAACACGGTGAGCTGGCGCCCGAGCTTCTCGGTAGCGCCGTCGATCGATTCCGCCTTGATCAAGCGCAGGCTGATCCCATCCGGGCGCTCGTCCGCCTCGACCTCGAGGATCAGCGAACGACCGGTTTCGAGCACCGAACCATAGAGCGAAATCTGCTCGGAGAACGCGATGCACTCGTAGCCGCCACTCTGATCGGAGAGGTTGAGAATGGCCATTGGCGTGCCCTTGCGCGTCCGTCGGTCCTGCCGCGAGGACAGCGTGCCCGCAATACGCCCCGCCCGCGCCCCTTCCTTGACGGCACGCTCGAAATCGCCCCAGCGCTGCACGCGCAGTTTCTCGAAGAGATCGGTATAGGCGTCGAGCGGGTGAGCCGAGAGATGGAAACCGATGGCCGAGTACTCACGCTCCAGCCGCTCGGCCAGGCTCCAGGGCTCGAACATCTCAGGCAGGATGATCGGCTCAGGCTTGTCGGACGCAAACATGTCCACGATGCCATCGTTGCGGTCAGACGCGACGCGTTGAGCGGTGCCCAGCACGGAGTCGATTGCGGCAAAGGCCTGCTCGCGCCGCGAAACCAGGGAATCGAAGGCGCCGGCATTGACCAGCGTCTCGAGCGTGCGTCGGTTGACGATCTTGGGGTCGACGCGCGTGGCGAAGTCGGCGAGATCCGCGTACGGGCGATCGCCCCGAATCTCTGCGATATGGTCGGCCACCTGCCGGCCGATGCCTTTGACCGCGGCCAGGCCGTAATGGACCTTCTTGTCTCGCACCGAGAAGACCGCCTCGGACTGGTTCACGCACGGAGGCACGATGGTGATGTTGTGGCGCAGGGCCTCGCGCCGGAAATCCGCCAGCTTTTCAGTGAGCCCCATGTCGAGGGTCATCGAGGCTGCAAGGAATTCCTCGGGATAATGGGTCTTGAGGTAGGCCGTCTGATAGGACACCCAGGCGTAGGCGGCCGCGTGGCTCTTGTTGAAGCCGTAGTTGGCGAACTTTGCGAGAAGATCGAAGATCGTATCGGAGAGGGCTTCCGAGACGCCATTCTTGATGGCGCCGTCGCGGAATCGGACGCGCTGGGCGTCCATCTCGGCCTTGATCTTCTTGCCCATGGCTCGGCGGAGCATGTCGGCCTCGCCGAGCGAATAGCCCGAGAGCACCTGGGCGATCTGCATCACCTGCTCCTGGTAGACGATGATTCCGTAGGTTTCATCGAGCACCGAACTGAGGGCCTCGTGCGGGTATTCCACCTGCTCGCGGCCGTGCTTGCGGTCGCAGAAGCTGGGGATGTTATCCATCGGGCCGGGCCGATAGAGCGCGTTCATGGCGATGAGGTCTTCGATGCGGTCGGGCTTGAGGTCGATAAGGGCACGCCGCATGCCCGGACTTTCAAACTGGAAGATACCCGCCGTGTCCCCGCCCGCGTAAAGTTTGTAGGTCGCCTCGTCATCGAGGGGAATCTTGTCGATGTCGAAGGTGCCGTTCTCGCCGTTGATCATCTTGACGGCGTAGCTGATGGTCGTCAGCGTCTTGAGGCCCAGGAAGTCGAACTTCACTAGCCCAGCGGGCTCGACCCACTTGAGGTTGTACTCGGTGACCGGCATGTCCGAGCGCGGATCGCGGTAAAGCGGCACCAACTCCTGGAGCGGGCGGTCGCCGATCACGATGCCGGCAGCATGCGTCGAAGCGTGGCGGAAGAGCCCTTCGAGCGCCTGGCCGATTTCGAGGAGCTGGGAGACGGTTTCGTCCTCGTCGCGCATCGCCCGCAATTGCGGAACTTCGGCGAGGGCACGTTCCAGCGTCCAGGGATCGGCGGGATTGGCCGGAACGAGCTTGCAGATGCGATCCACCTGGCCGTATGGCATCTGCAGTACGCGGCCCACGTCGCGCAGCACAGCGCGCGCCTGAAGCGTACCGAAGGTGATGATCTGGGCCACCTGCTCGGCCCCGTATTTCTGCTGCACGTAACGGATCACCTCTTCGCGGCGATCCTGGCAGAAGTCGATATCGAAGTCGGGCATCGAGACGCGTTCCGGATTGAGGAAGCGCTCGAAGAGCAGGTTGTAGCGGAGCGGGTCGAGGTCGGTGATGGTCGTCGCCCAGGCGACGAGCGAACCGGCGCCCGAACCACGGCCGGGGCCAACGGGTATACCCTGCCCTTTCGCCCACTGGATGAAGTCGGCCACGATGAGGAAGTAGCCGGGAAACTTCATCTTCTGGATGATGCCGAGCTCGAACTCGAGCCGTTCATGATACTGCTCGGCGGTCCAACCCGGCGCCAGGCCGTTGACCTCGAACCGCTTGGCGAGGCCATCACGCGCCATTTTCCCGAGCGCTGCCGCTTCGGCGGCCACGGCCTCATCCTCGCTCACCCCCGGGGCAGCGGCGAACTTGGGCAGGATCGGCCCGCGCGTGCGCGGCCGGTAGCTCGTGCGCTGCGCGATCTCGATGGTGCTGTCGAGCGCCTCGGGGAGATCGGCGAAGAGCTCCATCATCTCGGCGCGCGTCTTGAAATAGTGCTGGTCCGAGAGCTTGCGCCGCTCGGTCTGGGCGAGCACGGTGCCGCCCGCAATCGCCAGCAGCGCGTCATGCGCCTCGAAATCCTTGCGCGACTTGAAGAACGGCTCGTTCGTGGCAACGATCGGAACGCCGCGCTTATAGGCGTAGTCGAGCAGCTGCGGCTCAACGAGCGCCTCGTTGTGGCGTCCGTGGCGCTGCAACTCGATATAGAGCCGGTCGTCGAACAGCTCGCGCAACCGATCGAGCCGCGAATGGGCGTGGGCTTCAAGGCCACTGGCGAAGAAGGGATCGACTGATCCTTCCGGCCCGCCCGTCAGGCAGATGATGCCCTGGAGGTTATCACGATCGAGCCAGCCGATCTTGGCGGCGGCCCTGCCGTTCTCGCCTTCCAGATAAGCGCGGCTGACCAGACGCGAGAGATTGGAGAACCCCTCACCGGTCGCCGCCATGAGCACAACCCCGCCCTTGCCGAAATTGCCGCGTTCGGGCCCGCGATCGTCGGCGGTCCAGAAATCGAGCGCCAGCTCGCACCCGATCAGCGGCTGAATGCCCTTGCTGGTGGCCTTTTCGGAGAGTTCGAGAGCGCCGAAGAGGTTGTTAGTGTCGGCGATGCCGATCGCGGGCTGCTTGTCCTCCTTGGCCAGCTCCAGAATCTTGGCGAGCTGGATGGCCCCTTCGAGAAGGGAAAAGGCCGAGTGGACGTGCAGATGAATGAAACCTGGACCGGGCATGAACGATATTCCGTGTGGACGTATCTTTTACATCCAGGAGGCGCAGAACCAACTGCGCCTCACGATCAATTCACAACCCTCACACGAGTCGGGAGAACACATCCATCCAGGTGAGCGCGGAGATGGTGAAAGCACCCAGGGCGAGAACGGCGAACAGGTCCTTGATGAAACCGATGATCATTTCAAAGCTCCTTTGTTGCTGTTCCGTTCTTATATGTTCTCTATTCGTTCATGTCCAGGAACACGGGTGTTCGCGAGGTTAAAAGGGTAACGAAACGTTAAAATTTGAATCAAATCGGGTGCCCTCCCCGCTGTTCACGCAACGAACAACAGGACCAAAGCGCAAGATGGCCGGAGAGGCCTAGAGGGTGTGCGGAAGCACCAGGCCGTCACGAAGGGTGACGATGCGATCGGCGCGGCGGGCCAGGTCGTGATTGTGGGTTGCGATAAGGGCTGCGGCGCCCTCGTCCCGGATAAGCTGACGCAGCGCCTCGAAGACCAGATCGCTGGTGGCAGGATCGAGATTGCCCGTCGGTTCGTCGGCCAGCACGACGCGGGGATGGTTCGCCGCCGCGCGCGCGATGGCGACGCGTTGCTGCTCGCCGCCCGACAGTTCGGCCGGCCGATGTGCGGCACGCGAGTCCACACCGAGCATCGCCAGGAGTTCGTGACTGCGTTTGTCGGCATCAGCCTGGCTCTTGCCCGCGATCAATTGCGGGATCGAGACGTTTTCGAGGGCCGTGAACTCGGGCAGCAGATGATGGAACTGGTAGACATAGCCGACGGTGGTGCGACGCAGCATGGTGCGCGCGCGGTCGCCCAGATGACTGGTCGGCACGCCCAGGATTTCGACCTCACCCTGCTGGGGCCGCTCGAGCAGGCCCGAGATGTGCAGGAGGGTCGACTTGCCTGCGCCCGAGGGCGCCACAAGCGCCACCAGTTCACCGCCCTTGACCGTCAGGTCGGCGGATTCGAGAACCCGTACGATGGTGTCGCCGTCGCCATAGTGGCGGTGGACACCCCGCAGAACCAGTTGCGTATCACTCATACCGCAGGGCCTCGACCGGATCGTACTGGGCGGCCCTCAGGGCCGGATAAAGCGTCGCCAGGAAGCTGAGCAGCAAAGCCAGCCCCACCACGACCGTTACCTCGAAGGGATCGATCTTGGAGGGAAGCGACGAGAGGAAGAACACTTCCGGCGGGAAGAGCCGCACCCCGATGAGCTCGGAAATGCCGGCGCGCAGCGCCTCGGCATTGGACGCAATCAGCACGCCCGCCACGAACCCGATGAGCGTGCCGATGACCCCGATCGCCGTGCCGGTGATCGAGAAGATGCGCATGATCGAACCGCGCGTGGCCCCCATGGTGCGCAGGACGGCGATGTCGGCGCCCTTGTCCTTCACCAGCATGACGAGGCTGGAAATGATGTTGAATGCCGCCACAAGCACGATCATCGAGAGAATCGTGAACATCACCACCCGCTCGACCTGAAGGGCCGAGAAGAACGTCTCGTTGCGCTGCTGCCAGTCCGAAAGGATCATCGGCCGTATCCCGGGCGTATTCTGCAACCGTTCGCGCATCGTGTTGATGTCGTCGGGGTTGTCGATGAAAATCTCGATGGCGCTTGCCCGATACTGGCGCTCGTAGGCCGCGTCGATCTCCTCGTCCGTCGCCATGGGATCGGGTGGTTCGACCCCTGGCTTGAGGACATCGTCGTACATCTTGAAGTAGTCCTGGGCCAGGTGCATCGGCATGTAGACGTAGAAACTGTCGAACTCGACCATGCCCACGTTGAAGATGACGTTGACGGGGAACGAGCGGATCTGTGGCGTCGTGCCGAAGGGCGTGGTGGCTCCGTTCGGATTGACGATCGTTATGGGATCGCCAATGCCGACGCCGAGCCGTTCGGCAAGCCGATAGCCGATTGCGACACCCTGGGACTGATCCCACTGATCCCATCCGCCCTGCTGGGCGCTCTGGGAGAGCAGCCCGAGCTTCTGGATGTCGGAAAACTCCATGCCGCGCACGGTGGCCCCGGTCGAGGCGTTGGACTGGCTCGAGACCAGGGCCTGCCCCTCGACATAGGCAACGGCATGCCGAACCCCCGGCACGCCCTCGATGAGCTCAACCGTCGGCTTGTAGTCGGTGAACTTCTCTTCGATCGGGTAGGCCGAGAAATGGCCGTTGAGACCGAGGATCTTGGTCAGCAGTTCGTCGCGGAACCCGTTCATGACCGACATGACCACGATGAGCGTGGCGACGCCGATGGCGACGCCTGCCATGGTCAGGGCCGCAATCACCGAGATGAAGGCGTCCTTGCGGCGGGCGCGAAGGTAACGGCCTGCTATCATCCATTCGAAGCGCGAAAAGGCGTTCGTGGATTGCTCGGCGATCTGCGGTGTGGGAGCGTTCAAACCTTGTTCCGCCTTTGCGGTTCGATCAGGCCTCGCAGCCTTTCGACCGCGGCCGCGACCGGCAACGTCTCGCGCTCACCGGTCTTGCGATGCTTGATTTCGACTTCGCCCGACTTGAGGCCGCGCGGCCCCACGATGAGCTGGTAGGGAATGCCGATCAGGTCGGCGGTCGAGAACTTGGCGCCGGCGCCCTGCTCGGTGTCGTCGTAGAGCGCATCCACGCCGGCATTCTGCAGCTCGCCATAGAGCTTCTCGCTGGCGGCGTCCGAATCGGCGTCGCCGGACTTGAGGTTGATCACGACCGCTTCGAAGGGGGCCACGCTGACCGGCCAGATAATGCCGGCCTCGTCGTGGCTCGCCTCGATAATGGCGGGCACCACGCGGGTGGGGCCAATGCCATAGGAACCCATATGCACGGTTACTTCCTTGCCATCGGGACCGGTCACGGTCGCCTTCATGGGCGCGGAATACTTCGTCCCGAAGTAGAAAATATGGCCGACTTCGATACCGCGCGCAGAAACCCGCTTGGCCTCTGGCACTTCCGCCTCGAAGGCGCCCATGTCGACCATCTCTTCGGTCGCCGCATAGAGCGAGGTCCAGTCCGCCACGATGGGCGCCAGGTCACCGCGATAATCGGTGTCGATGGCCGGGATGGGCTTCTCAAGCAGGTCGGCATGGCAGAAGACGGCGCTTTCGCCGGTGTCGGCCAGGATGATGAACTCATGGCTGAGGTCGCCGCCGATCGGGCCGGTGTCTGCACGCATGGGAATGGCGGTGACGCCCAGACGATAGAAGGTGCGCAGATAGGCCACGAACATCCGGTGATAAGCCTTGACCGCGCTCGCCTCGTCCAGGTCGAACGAATAGGCGTCCTTCATGAGGAACTCGCGGCTGCGCATGGTGCCGAAGCGCGGGCGGATCTCGTCACGGAACTTCCACTGCACGTGATAGAGATTGAGCGGCAGGTCCTTGTAGGACTTCACATAGGTCCGGAAGATGTCGGTGATCATCTCCTCGTTGGTGGGACCGTAGAGCATGTCGCGCTCGTTGCGATCCTTGATGCGCAGCATCTCCTTGCCATAGGCGTCGTAACGCCCGCTCTCGCGCCAGAGGTCGGCGGACTGCAGCGTGGGCATGAGCAATTCGATGGCGCCCGAGCGATCCTGCTCCTGCTCGATGATGGCCTTGACCTTCATCAGCACGCGGTAGCCGAGCGGCAGCCAGGAATACATGCCCGACGCCTGCTGGCGGATGAGGCCCGCGCGCAGCATGAGCCGATGGGAAACGATTTCGGCTTCCTTGGGAACCTCGCGAAGAACGGGCAGGAAGTAACGGGAAAGACGCATAACTACTCCGGTTTCGCGGACGTCGATTCGAGGCTTTGGATGGTCCGTAGTCAAATCCTACAAATCACCGCGTTGCAAGCATACAAGCTATGCAGAATCTGCGTGACAGGGGTGTTTTGAGTTGTTAGGGTCCAGCCCCATAAACACAAAGGCGGCGAGAAACCGCCGGACGCCGACAACGTCAAGGGAGGAGCGTTGGCCGCCGCTACGTGCGCGCGTAAGACCGACGTATTGTCGCGAAACTTTCCAAAAGCAGGGCTACGCGCCCTGCTTTTTTTATTGCCTATCAGCGGATTATGGCAGGAATTTTACAGTCCGCTCGAAGAAGCGCCTGCACCGCCTTCACGGAAATGAGAGCACACGTGTGCGCATCGAAACTGAGCGGCGGATGCGTCTCGCGCGGGAGGCTGGCGCCGCTTCAGGTGTGTAGCTGGAAGACCGCGCTACGCGTACCGGCAGCGTGCGGGGAATCGCCGAAATCGGCGACGGAATATTCCGCGATCGGGTGCAGAGCGCCCAGCGGGAGATGGGCCCGAAAAGGATCGCCGACCACGACCTCGACACCCGCCGCCACGCACCGGGCAAGGAAAGGCAGAACACGACCTGCCAGGTCCGGCGCATAAAAGAGGTCGCCCACAAGCACGAGGTCGGCATCGGGCGGATCGCCCGCGATCAGGTCGTCGCCGGTTGAGGCGAGTTCCACCCCGTTAGCGGCGGCGTTGAGCGCGATGGCAGCCAGCCCGTTCCTGTCGACCTCCGCCGCCAGAACAGAGGCCGCGCCAGCCTTGGCCGCGGCAATGCCGACGATTCCCGAGCCGGACCCGAGATCCACGACCCGCCGTTCCCGCACGAGCCCGGGATTGGCCCGGATGTGCCGGACGAGCACCGCTCCCCCGCCCCAGACATAGGCCCAGTACGGAGGACAGGGATCGGCGTCCTCATCGACGGCGCTCTCCAATCGCCGGAGACCGCTGGCGGGATGGGGAGTATAAAGGACGATGTCGGGAAAGGCCGGCACCGGGAGAAGCGCAAGGTTCTCCCGGATGAATGCGGCGACATCCGACGCAGTGCGGCGCGGGGCGTTCTCGATTTCGCTCAAGACGCCCCCGTTTGGCCTAGTGCCAGTAGTGCTGCAGCCAGGGGTTGGAGAGCCCCCAGAGAATGAGGCCCATCACCACGGCCGACACCAGGCTGTTGGCGATGAGGCGCGGCACGAGGCGCGGCAGGACCGGCGCGCCGGGCTCGGTGCCCCGAACCACTTCGCCCGCGTCGATCTGATTGCGCACGCGGAACGGCAGCACTGCGAACAGGCATACCCACCAGATGATGAAGTAAATCGCGATCCAGCTGCCGATCTGCATAAGGCTCTCCTAAACTCGGTGCACGAACACCGTGACGTTCGGCTTGCGGCCCCAGAACGAGTTGACCTCGGCCCGGATGGCGCGATGCAAGGCGCTGTTGAGCATCTCGACATCGCCCCGGCGCTTGGCCGGAACGCTCCGCAAGACGCCCTTGATGGTCTTGTCGACCACCTCGCCGATCGTCTCGTCGTCGTCCTCGACCTCAGGCAGACCTTCTATCACCACCTCGGGGCCCGAAACCACCTGCCCATTGCCGGTGACCGCCAGGCTCACGACTATATGACCGCCGAACGAAAGTCTCCTGCGGCCTTTCACCCCACTCTCCTCGGGCGTGCAGAGCACGAGCCCGTCGAGATAGAGCTCACCGGAGCGAACTTCACCGGGGAAAGACATGGGCTCGGGGAAGAGCCGCACGAGATCGCCGTTGCGGATCTCGAGGACGTTCGGAACGCCATGGTCGCGGCCGAGCTTGGCATGGGCCTGAAGGTGCGCAGCCTCGCCATGCACGGGGACCAGAACCGTCGGCTTGACCCAGTCGTAAAGGCGCTTGAGCTCCTCGCGGCGCGGGTGGCCGGTCGTGTGCACCAGGCCATCGGCCTGCGTGATGACGTCGACGCCGCGGTCGATGAGGCGGTTCTGAATGTCGATGACTTCGCGCTCGTTGCCGGGGATCGCCCAGGACGAGAAGATCACCTGGTCGCCGGCATTGAGGTCGATCGCCGGGTGCTCGCCGCGCGCGATGCGGGCGATGGCCGCACGGGCTTCGCCCTGCGAGCCGGTGCACAGCAGCACGACCTTGTCGCGCGGCAGGCTCTTGTACATGTCCTGGTCGAGGAACGGCGCGATGCCTTCCATCATGCCCAGCTCACGGGCGATGCCGGTGATGCGGTGAAGCGCCCTGCCCGACACCACGACCTGACGTCCGGCCTTCTCGGCCGCGCGGGCGATCGAAATCACGCGTCCCACATTGGAGGCGAAGGTCGTGAGCGCCACGCGATAGGGCGCTGCAGCAATGAGCGCGGCCAGCGTATCGCCGACGATGGATTCGCTCGGGCTCTCGCCGTCCTTGAGCGCATTGGTGCTGTCGCAGATGAGCGCCAGCGGCGGCGCGCCTTCATCGGCGCCGATGCGCTTCAAACGCTCGATGTCGGTCGGCGGGCTGCCGACGGGAGACGGATCGAGCTTCCAGTCGCCGGTGTGAAGCACACGGCCCACCGGCGTGGTGATCAGGAGCGCGCAGCTTTCGGGAATCGAGTGCGCGACGTTGATCGGCTCGATGGTGAACGGGCCGACTTCGAACGGCTTGCCGGTCTGCATCAGGCGCACCGGCACTTCATCGACGATGGCATCGGCGGCGCGCTTGGCGGCCAGCATCGCGGCGGTGAACGCGGTGGCGTAGACCGGCTTCTCGAAGCCCGGCCAAAGGTCGAGCACGGCGCCGTAATGGTCTTCGTGGCTGTGGGTGAGGATCAGCGCCAGCACATCGTCGGCGTTCTCTTCGAGGAACTCCGGGTTGGCCATGATCAACTCGATGCCCGGCAGGTCCGGCCCGCCAAAGCTCACGCCGCAATCGACCACGATCCACTTCCGGCGGTTTGCGGGGCCGAAACCGTAGGCCCCCATGTTCATGCCGATCTCGCCGACGCCCCCAAGGGGGACGAAGACAAGTTCATCGGTCAATGGCTTCTTCATTAGCTATCCAATCCAAAATCGGTCGTGGCGACAGCGGAGTTCCGCTCGCCCGACGCCTACTTGCAATGTCAATTCCGTTACGGCGCGACGCTTGCCGTCGTACCGAAATGGACGTCGCCGGCGGTTATCGCGATGCGCGTGTCGTCATCCGCGCGCACGACCAGCCTGCCGGCGTCGTCTATCGTCTCGAAGATTCCGCGGACGATGTCGCCGTGGCGATTCACCGCCACCGGCGCGCCGATTCCGGCCGCGAAATCGCGCCACTGGCGCAAAACCTCAGGAATGCCCCTGCCCTGGTCCCACAACGCATAGGTATCCACCCACGCCTGGGTCAGGGCCTCGAACACGGCCTGTGCATCCACATCGGCGCCCAGGTCGCGAAGGCTGGTTGCGGGATACGGTGTTCCTTCGGGCGCTGCAACGACGTTGACGCCGCACCCCATCACGATCGCGGTACGGCTATCGGCGAGCTTCTGCGCCTCGAGCAGGATGCCCGAGAGCTTGGCCCCGTCGGCCAGCACGTCGTTGGGCCACTTGAGGGCGATGCGGGCACGTTTGCCGCCCTCGTCGCCATCAGCTCCGTCCAAGCCGGTCTTGAACTTGCCTTGCGGAAGTACCGCCGCCAGCGCGCAGTTGAGCGCGACGCCGGCAACGAAGCCCAGCGTTGCAGCGAAGGTGGGGTCGACATCGGGCACGATCAAGAGGCTGGCCGCCAGATTGCCGTGCGGCGACACCCAGGGACGCCCGCGCCGGCCGCGCCCATCGGTCTGCTGGAGGGCAGCAAACCAGATCGGGCCGCCATCTCCGCCCTGCGCGGCCTTCATTGCCTCGGTATTAGTAGAGCCTACAGTATCAAAACCCCGCAGGCGGTAACCTGCGAGGCTTGCTTTTGCACCGAGCCTGAAGGGCCGGGACACCTTAGAACAGGCTTCCCGACGCCGTGTGGGCCCAGGAGGCGAGCGGCGAACCGAGCGTGAAGTAGTAGGTGACGATAAAGAAACCCGTCACCGCCATCACGGCAGCCAGTTCGCTTGGCACGCGCTCGAACTGGCGCACCGGTTCATCGAAATACATCGTCTTGATCACGCGCAGGTAATAGAAGGCGCTCACCGCCGATGCCAGCACGCCGATGACGGCAAGCACGAAGAGCCTGGCCTCGATCGCCGCCAGGAACACGTGCCACTTGGCGAAGAACCCGGCGAGCGGCGGCAGGCCGATCAGCGAGAACATCAGGATGGCGATGATCGCAGCGACGAAGGGACGGCGCTGGGCCAACCCAGCATAGTCGGAAATCTCCTCGACAGCCTCGCCATCGGCGCGAACCGAAAGCAGAGCCGCAAAGAGGCAGACAGTCATCACGATATAGATGGCCATGTAGATGGCGACGCCCTCCACACCCACCTGCGTCCCCGAGGAGAGGCCGACAAGGGCGAAGCCGATATGGCCGATCGAGGAATAGGCGATCAGTCGCTTCATGTTGCGCTGGCCGATGGCGGCAAACGCGGCGAGCACCATCGAGGCGATCGACAGGAAGATCACGATCTGCTGCCAATCCTGCGAGATTGGCGCGAAGCTTTCGATGACGAGGCGGATGAAGAGCGCCATGGCGGCGACCTTCGGCGCGGTCGCAAAGAACGCGGTTACCGGCGTCGGGGCGCCCTCATAGACGTCGGGCGTCCACATGTGGAACGGCACGGCCGAGATCTTGAAGGCGAGGCCGGCCAGCAGGAACACCACGCCGAAGACGACGCCGATATTGCGTCCGCCCGAGGCAATGACCTGGGTGATCTGGTCGAGCTGAGTGTGGCCGGTGAAGCCATAGATCAGCGAGGCGCCATAGAGCAGCATGCCCGAGGACAGGGCACCAAGCACGAAATACTTGAGGCCCGCTTCAGTCGCCTTCTCGCTGTCACGCTTGATGGCAGCGACGACGTAAAGCGCCAGGCTCTGCAGTTCGAGACCGACATAAAGGCTCATCAGGTCGTTGGCCGACACCATCATCATCATGCCGGCGGTCGCCAGCAGCACGAGGACCGGATACTCGAACTTGTCGAGCCCGTTCTCCTTGTTGGTGGAGAACGACAGGATCAGCGCGAAGGCCGAGCCGCCGAGCACCAGCACCTTCATGTAGCGGGCGAAGCCATCAAGGATGAAGCCGCCCGAGAAGATGATGCCGCCCACCGGCTGCAGGATGACGAGCGCCATCGCAACCAGCAGGACAAGGATCGCCAGCCACGAAAGCACGATCGTGTTGGGCTTCTTGGAGAAGACGCCGAGCAACAGCAGCACCAAGGCACCGGCCGCGACCAGCATTTCCGGGTAGGCCGGAGCGAGGGAAGCGAAGCTCGTGATATCGGAGGTCATCGAAAAGCCCCTAGTGCGCCGCTACGGCAGCGGGAACGTGCCCGACCGCGGCGGAAAAGTTCGTGACAAGCAGGTCGACCGCCGTGCGGGTCGCATCCAGGATCGGTGCCGGATAGACACCGAAATAGATCGTCAGCACGGCCAGCGGGATCAGGATCGCCGCTTCACGCCAGTTGAGATCCAGGATGCCCATCAGCGCTTCCTTGGTGAGCGCGCCGAAGACAACACGGCGATAGAGATAAAGCGCGTAGCAGGCCGACAGGATCACGCCCGTGGTCGCAAACGCGGCAACCCAGGTGTTGATCTGGAACGTGCCCAGGAGCGTCAGGAATTCACCGATGAAGCCGGACGTGCCGGGCAGACCGACATTGGCCATGGTGAAGATCATGAACACGAACGCATAACGCGGCATCCGCTCGACGAGACCGCCATAGGCGGAAATCTCGCGGGTGTGCATGCGGTCGTAGACGACGCCGACGATGAAGAAGAGCGCGCCCGAGACGATACCGTGCGAGATCATCTGGAAGATCGCGCCCTGAACGCCATAGACGTTGCCCGCGAAGATACCCATGGTGACAAAGCCCATGTGCGCCACCGACGAATAAGCGATGAGCTTCTTCATGTCGGTCTGCACGAGCGCGATGAGCGAGGTCAGGATGATGGCCGCTACCGAGAGCACGAACACGAAGTTCGCGAACTGGGCGGAGGCATCGGGGAACATCGGCAGCGAGAAGCGCAGGAAGCCGTAGCCGCCAAGCTTGAGCAGGATGGCCGCCAGGATGACCGAGCCACCCGTCGGCGCCTCGACGTGCGCTTCAGGCAACCACCGGTGGAACGGCCACATCGGCATCTTGACCGCGAACGAGGCGAAGAACGCGATCCACAGCCAGGGCTGCACGCTCTTGTCGAACTTGAAGGTCAGGAGCTTGGCGATATCGAGCGTACCGGCCTGCCAGTAGATGGCCATGATGGCCAGCAGCATCAGGACCGAGCCGACGAAGGTGTAGAAGAAGAACTTGTAGGCCGCCTGGATGCGACGGGCGCCGCCCCAGATGCCGATGATGAGGAACATCGGCAGCAGCGTGCCTTCGAAGAAGACGTAGAACATGGCGCCGTCGAGCGTCGAGAAGACGCCGAGCATGAGGGTCTCGAGCACCAGGAACACGATCAGGTACTCGCGCACCCGGTTGTGCACCGAGTCCCAGCTCGCCAGCACGCACATCGGCATCAACAGGCCCGTGAGCGGGATGAAAAGCACCGAAATGCCGTCCACGCCCATACGGTACCCGATGCTCTCACCGATCCACGGCACGTTGACCACCATCTGGAACCCGGCATTGGCCGGGTCGAAGTGTGCCCAGACCATCAGGGTCAGCACGAAGGTCACCAGCGTGGTGATCAGCGCTATCCAGCGTTGCGTATTGGCAGCCGCCTCATCGCGCCCCGGAAAGAAGAGCAGCAGCAGCGCCCCGACCAGCGGCAGGAATGTGACGATGGTCAGGATGGAGTTGTCGAACGTCATCCGAGGAGCCCCCCACTCGCGATGGCCCAGGTCAGCAGGGCTGCGACCCCGATGAGCATCGCGAAGGCATAGTGATAGAGATAGCCGGACTGCAGCTTGACGACCCGTGCCGTCAGGTCCTTGACCCGGTTGCCAAGGCCTTCGACGATGGTCTGGTCAACCAGCCAGTCATCGAAGCCGCGCCAGAGTGCGTTGCCGATCCAGCGGGCCGGACGCACGAAGATGAAGTCGTAGAGTTCGTCGAAGTACCACTTGTTCAGCAGGAACTGGTAGAGGCCGGGATTGGCCTTTGCCAGGTTCTGCGGAATGCGGGTATCGCGGATATACATCTGCCAGGCGGCCACGAAGCCGATGATCATGGCGATGGTGGCCGACCACTTGACCCAGAGCGGGCTTTCGTGAGCCGCCTCGAGCGCATGCTCGTTCACCGCGATCGAGCCCTGGAAGAAGTGGGTGATATGCTCGGCGTGGCCGAAGAACATGTCGTAGAACACCACACCCGAGAACACGGCACCGATACCGAGAACGAAGAGCGGGATCAGCATGACGCTCGGGCTCTCGTGAGCATGCTCGAAGGCGTCATGGCTGTCGTGGCTTTCGCCGTGGGCATCGGGCTCGACATGGGAGTGCTCGTCATGATCGTGCATCGGCGCACCGCGGCGAGGCTCGCCGTGAAAGGTCAGGTGAATGAGGCGCCACGAGTAGAAGCTCGTGAACATCGCCGCCACCACCAGCAGCCAGAAGGCCAGCGTGCCGACCGAACCGCCGACGCCATAAGACGCCTCGATGATCGAATCCTTGGAGAAGAAGCCGGCAAATCCAAGCGGCGTGCCGGGAATGCCGACACCCGTCAGCGCCAGCGTGCCGATGATCATCATCCAGTAGGTGATCGGAATCTTGCGGGCGAGACCGCCCATGTTCCGCATGTCCTGCTCGTGATGCATCGCATGGATGACCGAGCCAGCGCCCAGGAACAGCAGCGCCTTGAAGAAGGCGTGCGTGAACAGGTGGAACATGCCGGCCGAATAGACCCCTGCCCCAAGCGCCACGAACATGTAGCCGAGCTGCGAACAGGTCGAATAGGCGATGACGCGCTTGATGTCGTTCTGGACCAGTCCAACCGTCGCCGCAAAGAACGCGGTGATGGCGCCGATCACGAGCACCACGGTCATGGCGACGGTGGAGAGCTCGAAGAGCGGCGAAAGACGGGCGACCATGAACACACCCGCCGTCACCATGGTGGCGGCATGGATGAGGGCCGAAACCGGCGTCGGGCCTTCCATAGCGTCCGGCAACCAGGTGTGGAGCAGGAACTGCGCCGACTTGCCCATGGCGCCAAGGAACAGCAGCAGACAGACCACGGTCATGGCGTGGAAGTCCCACGACAGGAAGTGGAACCGCGCATCTTTGACGCTGTCGAGCGAGTGGAAAACCGTGTCGAAATCAAGCGAGCCGATAACCGCAAAGGCCGCGAAGATGCCGAGCAGGAACCCGAAGTCACCGACACGGTTGACGACGAAGGCCTTCATGGCCGCGGCATTGGCGGACGGACGCGTATACCAGAAGCCGATCAGCAGGTAGGACGCCAGGCCCACGCCTTCCCAGCCGAAGAACATCTGCGCGAAGTTGTCGGCGGTCACCAGCATGAGCATGGCGAAGGTGAAGAGCGAGAGGTAGGCGAAGAAGCGCGAGCGGTGCGGATCGTCGGCCATGTAGCCGATCGAATAGACGTGCACGAGGCTCGAAACCGTCGTCACCACGACCAGCATGATCGCGGTGAGCGTATCGACGCGCAGGACCCAGCGCAGATCGAGCGCACCGGACTGGATCCAGCGGAAGAGCTCCACCTTGGTCGCGGCGCCGTGCGCGGCAGCCTCTGCCTCGGCCCCGCCGCCAAAGGCGTAGGGAATGAAGACAGCCCAGGAGAGGAGCGCCGCGAGGATGAGCAGGCCCGTGGTGATGTATTCGGACACCTTGTGTCCGATCACCCGGCCCAGGAGACCCGCGATCAGTGCGCCGATCAGCGGCAGGAAGACGATGGCCTGGATCATCGCAGGGTCAGCCCTTCATCACGTTGACATCGTCCACGGCGATCGAGCCGCGGTTACGATAGAAGATCACGAGGATCGCCAGGCCGATGGCGGCTTCCGCCGCCGCGACCGTCAGGATCAGCAGCGCGAAGACCTGGCCGGCGAGGTCGCCCAGGTGGGCCGAAAAGGCCACGAAGTTCAGGTTCACCGCCAGAAGGATCAATTCGATCGACATCAGGATGATGATGATGTTCTTGCGGTTGAGGAAAATCCCGAAAACGCCCAGCGTGAACAGGATGGCTCCGACGGTCAGGTAATGACCGAGCCCAATTGCGACTGCCATTTTAGCCCTCCAGTCCCTGACCTGTCTTGACGCTGACGACCTTGATCGAGTCCTTGCCGCGCGCGACCTGCTTGGCGATGTTCTGCCGCTTGGCCTGCGTGCGGTGGCGCAGGGTGAGCACGATGGCGCCAACCATGGCGACCAGCAGCACGGCACCTGCCGCCTGGAAGAGGAACACGTAGCGGGTGTAGATCACCTGCCCGAGCGCACGGGTATTGTCGATGGTGGCATCGATCGGCACCACGCTCTGCCCAACCACGTCGGGCGAGATGAAGAACGTACCGGCCAGCAGCAGCAACTCAAGCAGGAAGATGATGCCGACGACCGCGGCGATGGGCGCGTATTGCAGCATGCCCTGGCGCATCTCGGCGAAATCGACATCGAGCATCATGACGACGAAGAGGAACAGCACCGCCACCGCACCGACATAGACGACGATGAGGATCAGCGCGAGGAACTCCGCACCGGCCAGCATGAACAGACCCGCAGCGTTCACGAACGTGAGGATCAGGAACAGCACCGAGTGCACGGGGTTTCGCGAGAAGATCACCATGGCGGCGGACGCCACCGCGATGATCGCGAAGATGTAGAAGAAGAAAAGCGGCAGGGTCATATTATGGTCCTGTCCTTACCGGTAGGGCGCGTCGAGCGCGATGTTGCGCGCGATCTCGCGCTCCCAGCGATCCCCGTTGGCGAGGAGTTTTTCCTTGCTGAAGTAAAGCTCTTCACGGGTTTCGGTGGCGAACTCGAAGTTCGGGCCTTCCACGATCGCATCCACCGGGCACGCTTCCTGGCAGAAGCCGCAATAGATGCACTTCACCATGTCGATGTCGTAGCGCACCGTGCGGCGCGTGCCGTCGTTCTGGCGCGGACCGGCCTCGATGGTGATGGCCTGGGCCGGACAGATCGCTTCACAGAGCTTGCAGGCGATGCAGCGCTCTTCCCCATTGGGGTAGCGGCGCAGCGCGTGTTCGCCGCGGAAGCGCGGGCTCACGTGCCCCTTCTCGAAGGGATAGTTGATGGTGGGCTTGGGGCTGAAGAAGTAGCGCATCGACAAGGCAAAGGCCGACACGAACTCCTTGAGCAGCAGCGAATTCAGGAACTGGCGCATATCAGGCCACTCCTCCATGCCAGCCCCAGCCGGTGAGCTGGAGAACGAAGGCGACGACGATGATCATCGCCAGGGAAATGGGCAGGAACACCTTCCAGCCGAGCCGCATGAGCTGGTCGTAGCGGTAACGGGGGACGAAGGCCTTGACCATGGCGAACATGAAGAACACCAGGCAGAGCTTGATGACGAACCAGACCACGCCGGGGATCCAGGTGAACGGCGGCAGCTCGATGGGCGAAGACCAGCCTCCAAGGAAGAGGATCGTCGTCATGGCGCACATCAGGATGATCGAGACGTACTCGCCCAGCATGAACATCACGTAGGGCGTGGACGAATACTCGACCATGAAGCCGGCCACGAGCTCGGACTCGCCTTCCGGCAGGTCGAACGGCGGGCGGTTCGTCTCGGCAAGCGCCGAGATGAAGAAGATGATGAACATCGGGAAGAGCGGCAGCCAGAACCAGTTGAGGAAGCTGAGCCACGGCACGCCGAGCATATGGGCCAAGCCCATTTCGCGCTGCGCGATCACGATATCGGTGAGGTTGAGCGAGCCCACGCAAAGCAGCACGGTGACGATCACGAAGCCGATCGAGACTTCGTAGGACACCATCTGCGCCGCCGAGCGCAGGGCACCGAGGAAAGCGTACTTCGAGTTCGAAGCCCAGCCGCCCATGATGATGCCGTAAACGCCGAGCGATGAGATCGCCAGGATGTAGAGGATGCCGACATTGATATCGGCCATGGCCCAGCCCTGGTCGAGCGGGATCACCGCCCAGGCCGAGAGCGCCAGCAGCACGGTGACGAACGGCGCCAGCAGGAACGGCACCTTGTCCGCGCCGGCAGGGACCATCGGTTCCTTGAAGACGAACTTCAGAAGGTCGGCAAAGCTCTGGAGCAGGCCGAACGCACCCACCACGTTGGGGCCGCGACGGATCTGGACCGCGGCCCAGACCTTGCGGTCCGCCAGAAGGATGAAGGCGGTGAAGACCAAGAGCGCAACGAGCAGCAGCAGCGCCTTGTAGATGAAACCAACCGTGTCACCCCAACCCAGGATGGGGATGCCGAGCAGGTAGTTCAGCGCTGAAACAACGAAGTCCATAGTGCTTCCCTATTCCGCCGCCTGCTTGAGACCGGCGGCCATCTGGGCGCATTCGCCCATCACGGCCGAGGCCCGCGCAATCGGATTTGTAAGATAGAACTCGGTGACCGGCGAAGCGAACTTGGCCGCCTTGGTCTTGACGCCGGCCTTGGCCAGCTTCCTGACGTCCTCGACGCTGCCCGCAAGGATCTGGTCGATCCGCGCCAGATGCGGATACTGCGCGTAGATCGCGGCCCGCAGCTGGTTGAGCGAGTTGAACGGCAGCGGCTGCCCGAGAACGGCGGAGAGCGCGCGAATGATGGCCCAGTCTTCCTTGGCCTCGCCCGGCGGGAAGATTGCGCGCGCCGTCATCTGCACGCGTCCTTCCGTATTGACGTAGGTACCGCTCTTTTCGGTGTAGGTCGCAGCCGGCAGGATGACGTCGGCGCGGTGAGCACCGGCATCGCCATGCGTGCCGATATAGACCACGAATGCCTTGCCCATGGCCGCCATGTCGTATTCGTCGGCGCCGAGCAGGAACATAACGTCGAGCTCGCCCTTGCCCGCCAGACCGATCTGGTCGGCCGAGCAGACGCCCCCGTCATGCGGCACGAAACCGATATCGAGGCCACCGACGCGGCTCGCCGCGTTGTGGAGCAGCGCAAATCCGTTCCAGCCTTCGGCAAGCGCCTCGCCGGAGGTGGCGAGTTTGGAGGCGAGCGCGATCACGTCGCGGCCCGGCTGCTTGCCGAGCTTGGCGTGCGAAACAGCGCCCTCGCCGACGATGATGAGAGGCTTGCTGGCCTTCTTGAGAACCTCGGCAAAAGCACCCTTCCCTGCGGCAAGATCGGCCAGGCTTTCATAGCCTTCGCCCAGGTAGTCGTAGGGGTAGGTGAGGTCTGCCTGCTCGCCGATGACGGCAATCGGGCTGCCCTTGGTCCGCCAGTTCTTGCGAATACGCGCGTTGAGGACCGAAGCCTCGCGGCGCGGGTTCGAACCGATGATGAGAATGGCGTCGGCTTCTTCGATGCCCGCAATGGTCGGGTTGAAGATGTAGGCCGAACGCGGCATCGAGGGATCGATGCCCGACATGGCCGGACGCACGTCGGTGTTGCCCGAGCCGAGCGAAGCCAGCAGCGCCTTGAGCGCATACATCTCTTCGACCGCGGCAAGGTCGCCGGCGATGGCGCCGATGCGGTTGCCGCCCGACTTCTTGACCTGGGCAGCGATGGCAGCGAAAGCCTCTTCCCAGGACGCAGCCTTGAGCTTGCCGCCCTTGCGGACATAGGGGCGATCCAGACGCTGGGACTTGAGGCCATCCCAGACGAACCGGGTCTTGTCCGAAATCCACTCTTCGTTGATCGCCTCGTTGATGCGCGGCAGGATGCGCATCACTTCGCGGCCACGGCTGTCCACACGGATATTGGAGCCCACCGCATCCATCACATCGATGGATTCGGTCTTGGTCAGCTCCCACGGACGCCCGTGGAACGCGTAGGGCTTGGAAGTCAGCGCGCCGACCGGGCACAGGTCGATGACGTTGCCCTGCAGTTCGCTCGACAGCGCACGCTCCAGATAGCTGGTGATCTCGGCATCCTCGCCGCGACCGATCAGGCCCATCTCGGAAATGCCGGCCACTTCCGTAGTGAAACGGACGCAGCGCGTGCAGTGAATGCAGCGGTTCATCGAAGTCTTGACCAGTGGGCCAAGATACTTGTCTTCGACGGCGCGCTTGTTCTCGTGGAAGCGGCTCTTGTCCACGCCATAAGCCATGGCCTGGTCCTGGAGGTCGCACTCACCGCCCTGGTCGCAGATCGGGCAATCGAGCGGATGGTTGATGAGCAGGAACTCCATCACCCCTTCGCGCGCCTTCTTGACCATCGGCGTGTTGGTGAACATCTCGGGCGGCTCGCCATTCGGGCCAGGACGCAGGTCCTTGACCGACATGGCGCACGATGCCTGCGGCTTGGGCGGACCGCCCTTCACCTCGACCAGGCACATGCGGCAGTTGCCCGCCACCGAAAGGCGCTCGTGATAGCAGAAGCGCGGAATCTCGGCGCCAGCAGCCTCAGCGGCTTGCATCAGCGTGAAATAGTCCGGAACCTCAATGAGTTGGCCGTCGACCTTAATGCTTGTCATCTGACTACCTGCCGCCTCCAAAGTTCACGGAGCGTACGAAAAAGGCCAGGGCGTTCCCCGGCGTCCGCAACAGGCGCGCAAACGGCCCGCTGCCGGAAATGGCGTAAAGTCCCGCAACGATCGCGATGCCGGCGGTCCACCAGGCATTGCTCGCATCATTGGGGAGCACGGCGAAGAAACCGATGGCGGCGAGCACCAGCCAGACAATGCCCGTGCAGACATTGTCGAGCCCTCGCTCCATGATTTCCGCCTCGGATTTGCTGCGTCCCATCGTCCTAGTCCGCCTTGCGCGCGTTGTAGGCTGCAAAGAGCTCGGTGATCAGCACGCCATCGATGCGTGCGCCATCGAGCAGGCAATCCTCGATCGACAGCGCCGAAAGATTGGCGTCGGTGATCTTCGAGTTCGACATGTTGGCGTTGTTGATCTTGAGATTGCTCAGATTGACGTCATTGACGCGCAGGTTGCTCACGTTGGCGTTGTCGATAACGGCATTGGAGAAGTTGATGCCGACAAACTGCGTCGCCGAGAGATTGACGTTGTTGAAGTGGCTGTTGGAAACGTTCACGTCATCGAACGTCGAATTGGTGACGACACTCTCCGTGACCTGCAGCCGCTCGCGCTTCTGATGCACCTCGATCATCGCCCTACTCCGCCGCGATCGAAGGCACTGCGCCCTCGGATGTCGAGTTGTAGGTGTAGGCGTCGATCCGCTCTTCGATCACGTGGCGGAAGTTGCGGATCAGGCCCTGGATCGGCCACGCCGCCGCGTCGCCGAGAGCACAGATGGTGTGACCTTCGACCTGCTTGGTGACTTCGAACAGCATGTCGATCTCGCGCTTCTGGGCGCGGCCCTCGACCATGCGCTCCATCACGCGCATCATCCAGCCCGTGCCTTCGCGGCACGGCGTGCACTGGCCGCAGCTCTCGTGCTTATAGAAAGCCGAAAGGCGCCAGATGGCCTTGATGATGTCGGTCTGCTTGTCCATCACGATGACCGCGGCGGTACCGAGGGACGACCCCACTTCGCGCAAGCCGTCGAAGTCCATGATCGCGTGACGGATTTTCTCGCCGGGCACGCAAGGAACCGATGCACCGCCAGGGATCACGGCGAGGAGGTTATCCCACCCGCCACGAATGCCGCCGCAATGCTTCTCGATCATCTCTTCGAACGTGACGCCCATGGCTTCTTCGAACGTCGCCGGGGTATTCACGTGACCCGAAACGCACATGAGCTTCGTGCCCGTGTTGTTCGCACGGCCGATCGAAGCGAACCACGCGCCCGAGCGACGCAGGATTTCCGGGACGACGGCGATCGATTCCACGTTGTTGACCGTGGTCGGGTTGCCATAGACGCCCATACCGGCCGGGAAAGGCGGCTTGAGGCGGGGCTGGCCCTTCTTGCCTTCCAGCGATTCCATCAGGGCTGTTTCCTCGCCGCAGATGTAGGCGCCGGCGCCGTGGTGGACGATGATGTCCAGGTCCCAGCCGTGGATGTTGTTCTTGCCGATCAGCTTGGCGTCATAAGCCTCCTGAACGGCATATTCGAGCCGCTGGCGCTCACGGATGAACTCACCACGAACGTAGATGAACGCCGTATGCGCATCCATGGCGCGGGCCGCCAGCAGGCACCCCTCGACCAGATGGTGCGGATCGTGACGCAGGATCTCGCGGTCCTTGCAGGTGCCCGGCTCGGATTCGTCGGCATTGACCAGCAGGTAATGCGGACGGCCGTCGGAGACCTTGGGCATGAAGGTCCACTTGAGCGCGGTCGGGAAACCGGCGCCGCCGCGGCCACGCAAGCCAGAGGCCTTGACCTCGTTGGTGATCCAGTCCCGGCCGGACTCGATGAACTCCTTGGTGCCGGACCAGGCGCCACGCGCCCGGGCACCCGCCAAGGTCCAGTCGCCCTGGCCGTAGAGGTTGGTGAAAATGCGGTCTTTATCTGCGAGCATCTCTCACACCCCTTAGCGCGGCTTCTTGCCGAAGACGCGGATGTATTCGGCCTCGCCGCCCTTCGCGAGCGCCTTGGCCTGCTTGATCCAGTCATCGCGCTCGATGCGGCCATGGAAGGTCAGCACTTCCTCGACCCTGGCGATGTCGGCCTTCTTGAAAGCCGCCACCTGCGCGAAGGTTGTGATCCCGAGGGCATTGAGCTTGCCTTCGAGGACCGGCCCCACGCCAGCGATCATCTTGAGATCATCCTTGGCGCCCTCGGGCGCCGTGAACAACGGAGCGGCACCATCGGCAGGAGCGGTCTTGCCCACAGCAGCACCGCCATCGACCTTGCCGGCCTTGGACTCTGCGCCCGTGGCCGTCGAGCGCATGGCGCGGGCAGGCTTGCCGTCAGCCTTGGCCGACGCGCCGGCAGCGGCGCGTTCGCCTTCGGCAGCGTCCACCGACACCTTCTTGGAACGCGACGGTTCCTTAAGAGCCGGCGCGGCTTCCTCCGAGACCTGGCGCTTGCGGCCGGGGGCGGTGGGAGCAGGCTCGTCCTTCTTGGCGGGCGCGGCAGCAGCAGCCGGAGCCGCAGGCGCCGCAGCAGTAGCGTCGGGAGCCGATGGAGCCACGAATTTTTCGCGCTTGGCGGAGGGCTTCTCGAGCAGCGTCGTCGCGCCGGACTCGGCCGCGGAGAACGCACGCTTGATCTGCGGCCCCGTCGGAACCTTCTCACCCCTGCCCGCCTGGAACTCGTTGATGATCTCTTCGAGCCGCTGCGGGGTCAGGTCCTCATAGGTGTCGTGGCCGATGGCCACCATCGGCGCATTCACGCACGCACCCAGGCACTCAACCTCTTCCCAGGACAGCGTTCCGTCCTCGTTGAGGGTGTGCGGATCGTGATGGATCTTGTGCTGGCAGATCGAACGAAGGTCCTCGGCACCGCGCAGCATACACGGCGTCGTGCCGCACACCTGGATGTGGGCGCGCGTACCGACCGGAGCCAGCTGGAACTGGGTATAGAAGGTCGCTACTTCCAGCACGCGGATATAGGCCATGCCCAGCATGGTCGCGACGTGCTCGATGGTGGCGCGGGAAATCCAGCCATCCTGATCCTGGGCGCGCATCAGCAGCGGGATCACCGCCGACTGCTGGCGACCTGCCGGGTACTGCGCCATCTTGGCGCGAGCCCAGCTTTCGTTTTCCTTGGTGAAGGCGAATGAGGCCGGCTGAACCGACTCGTCCGCAAGGCGCCGCACACTCATCAGCGATCCACCTCTCCGAACACGATATCAAGCGAACCCAGGATGGCCGCGACGTCGGCCAGCATGTGGCCGCGGCACAGGAAATCCATGGCTTGCAGATGTGCAAAGCCCGGCGCGCGGATCTTGCAGCGATAGGGACGGTTCGAGCCGTCCGAAACCAGGTAGACGCCGAACTCACCCTTGGGCGCCTCGACGGCGGCGTAGACTTCGCCGGCGGGAACCTTGTAACCCTCGGTATAGAGCTTGAAGTGGTGGATCAGCGCTTCCATCGAGCGCTTCATCTCGCCACGGCTGGGCGGCACGACCTTGCCGTCGATCGAAGAAACCGGCCCCTGCCCTTCAGGTGCGTTCAGCTTCTCGATGCACTGCTTCATGATGTTGTTGGCCTGGCGCATCTCTTCCATGCGGATGAGGTAGCGGTCATAGCAGTCACCATGCGAGCCGACCGGAACGTCGAACTCCATTTCCTCGTAGCACTCGTAGGGCTGCGATTTGCGCAGGTCCCAGGCGGCACCCGAGCCACGCACCATCACACCCGAGAAACCCCAGCTCCAGGCATCCTCGAGCGACACGACGCCGATATCGGCATTACGCTGCTTGAAGATGCGGTTGCCGGTCAGCAGACGATCGATGTCGGCAAGCGCCGCGGGGAATTGCTCACAGAACACCGCGATATCGTCGATGAGGTCCTGCGGCAGGTCCTGGTGAACGCCACCGGGACGGAAATAGGCCGCGTGCATGCGCGCGCCCGACGCGCGCTCGTAAAAGACCATCAGCTTTTCGCGCTGCTCGAAGCCCCAGAGCGGCGGAGTGAGCGCGCCGATGTCCATGGCCTGGGTGGTAACGTTCATCAGGTGGGAGAGCAGCCGGCCGATTTCCGAATAGAGAACGCGGATCAACTGGCCGCGGCGCGGCACCTTGATATCGAGCAATTTCTCCACGGCCAGGGCAAAGGCATGCTCCTGGTTCATCGGCGCCACATAGTCGAGGCGGTCGAAATAAGGGACGGCCTGCAGGTAGGTCTTGGCTTCGATCAGCTTCTCGGTGCCGCGGTGCAGCAGGCCGACGTGGGGATCGACGCGCTCGACGAGCTCACCGTCCAGCTCCAGGATCAGGCGCAGCACGCCGTGGGCCGAAGGGTGGACCGGGCCGAAGTTGATGGTGAAATTGCGGACTTCGACTTCGCTCATTACTGCTTCGCCTTCTCGTCGCCCGGCAGGACGTAATCGGTGCCCTCCCAGGGGGAGAGATAGTCGAACGAGCGGAATTCCTGGGCCAGCTTCACCGGCTCATAGACCACGCGCTTGCGTTCCTCGTCGTAGCGAACCTCAACGAACCCGGTGGTCGGGAAGTCCTTACGCAGCGGATGCCCGTCGAAGCCATAGTCGGTGAGGATGCGGCGCAGGTCCGGGTGACCGGAGAACAGCACGCCGAAGAGGTCGTACGTTTCGCGCTCGAACCAGTTCGCGCCCGGGAAGACGCCGGTGATGCTGGGCACCGGATCGACGTCGTTCGCCGCAACTTTGACACGAATGCGCTGATTAAGTTCAGGGCTCAGCAGGTGATAGACCACGTCGAATCGCGGATCGCGCTCCGGATAGTCCACGCCGCACACATCGGAGATCGAATAGAAGCGACATTTTGCGTCATCGCGCAGGAACCGGACAACGTCTACGATCGCCGTCCTCTCCACCGAAATGGTGAGTTCTCCGAACGCGACGTCCGCGGAGCGAACGACCGCTCCCAGCGTGCGCGAAATGTAGTCGCCGAGGTCCGTAAGTGGATCGACTTGAGCTGTTTCGTCCATGACTGGCGCCCTATCTTTCGATCGTACCGTCCCGGCGAATCTTCTTTTGCAGAAGAAGAATGCCGTAGAGGAGAGCTTCCGCGGTCGGAGGGCAACCGGGCACGTAGATATCGACCGGAAGCACCCGGTCGCAACCGCGCACGACGGAATAGGAATAGTGGTAGTAGCCGCCGCCATTGGCGCAGCTGCCCATGGAAATGACGTAACGCGGCTCGGGCATCTGGTCGTAGACCTTGCGGAGCGCGGGCGCCATCTTGTTGGTCAGCGTGCCGGCAACGATCAGAACGTCGGACTGGCGCGGCGAAGCGCGCGGAGCCGTACCGAATCGCTCGATGTCGTAGCGCGGCATCGACATCTGCATCATCTCGACGGCGCAGCAGGCCAGGCCCGTCTGCATCCACATCAGGGAACCGGTACGCGCCCAGGTAATCAGCTGGGCTGCAGTGGTGACCAGGAACCCCTTGTCCGCCAGTTCGTCCGAAACGCCGGCAAAGAACGGGTCGTCCGAACCCACCGGCTTGCCCGTACGCGGGTCGATCGCACCGGTCGGGCGCGGCGTAACCAGAGTGCCGCCCTGTCCGCTCAATCCCATTCCAACGCTCCTTTGCGCCACTCGTAGATGAAGCCCACGGTCAGAACGCCCAGGAAGATCATCATCGACCAGAAGCCGAACCAGCCCACATCCTTGAAGGCCACGGCCCACGGAAACAGGAAGGCGACTTCGAGATCGAAGATGATGAAGAGAATCGACACGAGGTAGTATCGGACGTCGACCTTCATGCGCGCGTCATCGAACGCATCGAAGCCGGCTTCGAAGGCGGAAACCTTCTCGGGATCGGGCTTCTTGAAGGCAACGATGAAGGGGGCCACAAGCAGCGCCAAACCAATGACGCCGGCGATGCCTATGAAGAGCACGATAGGCAGGTAGTTGCTGAGCAATTCGTTCATGCCAGGCCTATTCTTCGGTCCGGTCGGGCGACCGGGTTAGCGAGAGTTCAGCGGGCAATTGGGGCGCGCGAACCAACGCTCTCAAGATGGCTAGGGCTTATCGCTTCCCTACCGGTGATTCAAGCGAAACAAAACCGGATAAAAGCAGTCATAATTTCATTACGGACGCAATATCCGACAATAGCGAGCATCAGCGCGGACGTTTGGAAAAACACGTTCTGCACCAACGGGGAAAGAAGGCAAATTGCCTCACCCGGAAACCGGCTGGAACCGCGAAAACGGGCGGCGACAGCTCCTCGAGGCGATCGCGAATCGCCGCCTTCCGCCGCTGGCAAAAAACAAAGGCCCCGCCGTGGCGGAGCCTTCGAAAAAACCAAAACGGCGAACCGGGCCCGGTTCGCCGAATTGGGTTTGCAAGACGCTACCCCGCCCGAGGAGCCCCCGGGTAGAGTCGAGCAGTTCGGACTAGAAGTGGAACAGGACGCCGATGGTCGCCTTGGCCGCATTCTGGTTGACTGCATCAGGCATGTGCAGGCCCAGAACTTCGCCGCGGATCGACATGTTGTCGGTCACAGCCACTTCAACGCCACCGCCGTAAGCCCAGGTGCCGTAGGTCGTGCCGCCGCCGGCGTTGTCGTGGACCCAGCCACCACCGAGCGAAGCATAAACCAGGACCTGCGGCGAGGCGAGAACGCCGATCTTGCCGAGGATGAGGGCATCATAGCCGTTGAGGCCGGAGTCGTAGTACAGGCCATCGAACTGGCCTTCGACACCGAGCAGGAACGGGTCGGCGACGGTGAAGTTGGCACCGGCGACAACGCCGATCGAACCAGCCGAACCACCACCGGAAACCCAAGCGCCGCCGCCAGTGATACCAGCGTAGAAACCATCGAAATTGAAGATCGAGGTATCAACAACCGGAGTCGGCTGAACCGGGAGCATAAGGTCGGCCGCATGAGCGCCCGACGCCATGAGCGTGGCAACGCCAACGCCAGCCAAAAGTGCAGAAATCTTCATCTTGCATTCCCCTAGGGTAGACAACAGTCACAAGCATATGTCTCAGACCGTCTGGTCCATGACAACCCCGTCAACCCCCTAATCAGGGCCTTCGAGGAGGAATCCATGTCTTTTCGCGGGCACCTGTTGCAAGAATGGATCGGATTTGACCCAACCGTCAACACAATCGCGGACTTCCGTCCGGAGGCGCGGCCGCGAACAGGCCACGGAGAGGCAGAAACCCTTAGGGTCCCGCCCCAACTATGATGCGCCGGAATGATCCGGCGCAGCACGTATTCGTATTCCTGGGCGGGAGCAGTGTCCGGATTCGCCCGACCCTGCAACCACCCCCTGACGGTTTAGGCGCCGTCAGTTGAAATGAAACAACACACCGGCCGTCGCCTTGGCGGCGGAAGGTCCCTGCCCCCAGTTTGCGAGGCCGAGAACTTCGCCGCGCACGCTGATCGACTGGAAGGTCGCCACTTCGACGCCGCCGCCGAAAGCGTAGACGCCGTTGCCCGCCACGTTACCGACGCCGGCCGTACCGTAGGCCATGACGCCGTCTGTGAACTGGGCGCCGACGCGCGCCAGACCGAGCATATCCCACTTCCAGCCACTGTCGGGCCACATGACGCCGCCCTGGAATTCGACACCGGCAAGAAGCAGGTCGGTCATGGCGAAATTAACACCCGCCACCAGGTCCAGGTTCCAGCCGGTGACGGATGGGCCGTTCACTGTGCCCGAAAAGCCACCACCCTGGACGCCCGCATAGGCGCCGTCGAAGCTGAACATCGGGCTCGAATAGAGATCGGTCGCCGGCGTCCCGGAATACAGATCCGCCGCAAAGGCACCCGTAGACAGGAGCGTCGCAACGGCGGCGCCGAGCGTAAGTGTCCGTGCAATCATTTTTGTACTCCGCACATACATGTCGTTTGTGCACATCTTGTCGCTCACGCGGGCGCGGAGCCACCCCCTGCGGGGGTCATTTTGGCAGGTGCGGATAACGATTAGTGACGGAAGACAAGGCTTTGCGGCCCGATTGATCCAATTTGATACAAATTGCGTGAAAGAACGGTCGAACGATCAGAAGTGATAGTTCGCGCCAATGGTGACCTGGTTGGTCGGATTGCTGCCTTCGGCCTCGAACCCGTGCAGGAATTGCGCGCGCAGGGAGACGTTATCGGTGATGGCCATCTCGACGCCCGCACCCAGCAGCCAGTTGCTCTGGTCCGGAACGCCCAGGTCGATGCCGTAGCCGGCGGTGGCATAAAGCGCCAGGTCGTCCGCAACCAGGACACCGCCCTTGGCCAGGACCTGGCCATAGGAACTCTCGCCCTCGCCGCCCGCGAGGCCCTGCACCGCCACTTCGGCGCCGACGAGATAGAAATCGAATTGCGCATTGACGCCCAGGTCGATGCCGAGGCCGTACTGGTTGCCGCGCCCGGCGCTGAACTGGCCGGCGCCATAGACGCCGCCATAGAATCCGTTCCAGTCAAAGCCGGCATCGGCAACGGGAATCGCGGACGAAGGCGCGCTGGTTTCGTAGGTTATGGCATCGGCCGCCACGACAGGAAGCGGCGCCATAGCCAGAACGGCTGCGATCGCAAGTTTCCTGATCAAGCTCATCGTGCGGTCTCCTGTCACGGCCACTGAACGGTTGCGTTCAACGCGGAGCTTTCGCCGACGGTTCCTTTCCGGATACCAACGCCAATATGGTGCCTTCGCCGATCCGCGCCAATGCATCTTTGGGTGAGGTTGCGCATAAATTCGGGCCCGCGCTGGGCTAGAAAAAGGCACGGTCCCGGTGTGACCGGAACGACACAGCCTTCGCCCTTGCGCCGGGCACGACCATGCTCAAAAAATGCTCCATCCTGCTGGGAGCGTGCGAGATGGACCTGCGTCGTCTGACCGAGCTCTTCGAAACCAACCGGAAGACCGGCCATGGGGGCATTGCCTCGGTGTGCAGCGCCCATCCTCTTGTCATCGGCGCGACACTGGCGCTGGCGGGCGAGCGGGACCAGCTGGCGCTCATCGAAGCGACCTGCAACCAGGTCAACCAGTTCGGCGGTTACACCGGCCTCGAGCCTGCCGACTTCGCGGCAATGGTTCGCAAGGAAGCGGAATCGGTCGGATTGGGCGAGGACGACCTGCTGCTCGGGGGCGATCACCTTGGCCCGCAACCCTGGCGCAGCGAGCCTGCCGAGGAAGCCCTGGGAAAGGCGCGCGATCTCGTGCGCGCTTTTGCGGCTGCCGGATTTCAGAAGCTGCACCTGGACTGCTCGATGCGTTGCGCCGACGATCCGGACGTCCTTCCCGACGCCCTGATCGCCGGACGCGCTGCCAGTCTCGCGAGTGCGGCGGAGGAGACGGGCGCGCGTCCACTCTATGTCATCGGCACAGAGGTGCCCCCACCCGGCGGCATGGGCGCCGGTCATCACATCGCCGTCACCTCGCCCGCAAGCGTCAAGGACACCTACGAAGCCCACCACGAGGCCTTTGCCACGGTCGGACTCAAGGATGCCTTCTCACGCGTCGTGGCTGTCGTGGTTCAACCAGGCCTTGATTTCGGCAATGAGGAGATCGTCCATTTTGCGCCCGACAAGGCCGATCGCCTGGCCGAAGCGGTGCGGGACTATCCGGGAATCGTTTTCGAAGCGCACTCGACCGACTACCAGCTGCCTGCCGCCTACAGGGAGCTGGTGGCGCGTCACTTCGCGATCCTCAAGGTGGGCCCCGCCGCTACATTTGCGATGCGCGAAGCGTTTTATGCGCTCGAAGCCATGGAAGCCGAACTCGTGCCCTCGGGCGAGCGCTCGCGGCTACGCGCCATGGTCGAAGCCAGCATGCTGATGCGCCCGGCAGACTGGCAGGCGCACTATCATGGCGACGCGGACAAGCAGGCCTATCTGCGCCATTTCAGCTACTCGGACCGTATCCGCTACTACTGGGCCGCCCCGGAGATCGAGGCGGCACGCGAACGCCTCTTCGCCAACCTGGCCCGTACCGGCCTGCCACTTCCGCTGATCAGCCAATACCTGCCCCAGCATCACGGCGCGGTGGCAGAAGGTCGGATCGAGGCAACGCCCGGTGCACTGGTCGGCGCCAATGTGGTGCGGGCGCTCGCCCCCTATTTCGACGCCGCGGCGAGCCATTGACGCCCCATAGGGGCCCAGGCAAACCTCAGCCTCAGGGAGAAAGCCATGCAACGTGTCCTCGTCACCGGCGCCGCCAAAGGAATCGGCCAGGCAGTCGCCGAGGCTTTTGCGGCCCAGGGCGCCGCCCTGGTGCTGATGGACCTCGACGAAGCGGCCCTGACGGAGACGGCCCGAAGCCTTGCGGGAGCCCAGCGGGTGGAAATCTTGGTCGGCTCGGTGGCAAGCGCAACTGACTGCGCCGCCGCCGCCGAACTGGCGCAAAGCGCCCTTGGCGGCCTCGATGTCCTCTCCCACAACGCCGGCATCCAGACCTACGGCACGGTCGAAACGACCGATGAAGAGCTTTGGGATCGCACGCTCGGCGTCAACCTCAAGGGTGCCTTCCTCATTTCGCGCGCCGTGATGCCCTTGCTGCGCCAGTCACGCGGCTCCGTCGTCCACATGGCTTCGGTGCAGGGCATGGCCTCCCAGGCGGGCGTCACCGCCTATTCGGTCTCCAAGCACGGCCTGATCGGGCTGGTGCACTCGATGGCCATCGACTACGCCCCCTTCGGCGTTCGCGTGAACGGCATCGCGCCCGGCTCGGTGGATACGCCCATGCTGCGGGCGTCCGTCGCGCTGGCCGAGCATCCCGACGAGGTCTGGGCCGAGATCCGCCATATGCACCCGCTCGGACGGAGCGCACGGCCATCCGAGATCGCCGAGGCGGTGCTGTTCCTCGCCTCCGAGAAGGCCTCGTTCATAACGGGAGAAGTCCTGCGGGTGGATGGCGGCATGCTGGCTGGCCTGGGTGGCTCACCCAAGAAGGAATAGCCATGCGCAAGGTCGTCACCATCGGCGAAATCCTGGTGGAGATCATGGCGACCGAGCCCGGCGATGGCTTCAACGCGCCCATAGCCCTCGTCGGCCCCTACCCCTCGGGAGCCCCGGCGATCTTCATCGACCAGGTCGCGCGGCTCGGCCATCCTGGAGGCATCATCGGATGCGTAGGCGCCGACGACTTCGGCCGGCTCAATCTCGACCGCCTCCGTGCCGATGGCGTGGACGTTTCTGCGGTTCGCGTCGACGCCGAACTGCCCACCGGCACGGCGTTCGTGCGGTATCGCAGCGACGGCGGACGAGATTTCGTCTTCAACATCAAGCACAGCGCATGCGGCGCCGTTCGCGCAACGCCGCAATCGGCGGCTCTTCTTGCCGAGGCGGGGCACCTTCACGTCATGGGCTCCTCCCTCTTCTCCCCCGCCCTGGTCGAGGCGACGCTCTCCGCGCTCGAGGAGATAAAGGGGCGCGGGGGCACGATTTCCTTCGATCCCAACATCCGCAAGGAGATGCTTGGCCTCCCCGGCCTCGAGGCCGCCCTTCACGCAGTTCTCGAGCGGACGGACCTGTTCCTGCCGAGCGGGCAGGAACTGTTTCTCTTCACAAGCGCGCGCGAGGAAGCTTCGGCCGTCGCCGAAATCCTGACGCGTGCACGGGCGGTCGTGATCAAGCGCGGCGCGGATGGATCGAGCTATTTCGATCGCGACGCCGCGTTCCACGCTGCGGCCTTCCCGGCGAAAGAGGTCGATCCGACCGGCGCCGGTGATTGCTTCGCGGGCGCGTTCGTCGTCGGCTGGCTGAACGGGGTGGCCCCCGGCGAGGCGCTACGCCGGGCCAACGCCGCCGGCGCGCTCGCGGTGACCCGCAAAGGCCCGATGGAAGGCGCGGCTAGCGCCGCAGAGCTCGATCGGTTCCTCGCCTCACACGGCTAGTTGCGCGCTCTGCGCACGATAGCCCTTGCACAATTTCCGTTTTTGATGTGCGCTCGTCACCGGCCGGCGCTCCTCAGGAGGCCGGGGTCTCCCCGTTGGCGGAGCGTTCGGCCGGTATTCGGTTTCGCGCATAAGCAGACGTCCGCCCAAGGACGGACGAACCGGAGGAGAAATCATGAAGAAGTTCGTTATCGCGCTGGCGGCGATCGCCATCGGCGCGTCCTCGTTCCTGACGCCCGCAGTGGCCCAGGATCAGAAGAAGTTCACCATTGCCCTCATACCGGGCCTGACGACAGACGCCTTCTACATCACCATGCGCAAGGGCGCTCAGGCCGCCGCCGACGCCCTCGGGGTCGACCTGGTCTTCCAGGGCGCGCCCGACTTCAACCCCGTAACGCAGGTTCCGGTGCTCGATGCAGTCATCGCGCGAAAGCCCGACGCCATCCTCATCGCACCGACCGACAAGACCCAGCTCATCGAGCCGCTACGCAAGGCCAACGACGCCGGCATCCCCGTGATCACGGTCGACACCTTCATCGGCACCGGCGTCTACCAGACCGGATCGGGCGATGCCGACTTCCCGCTCGCCTACATTGCCTCGGACAACATCCTGGGCGGCGAAATTGCCGCGCGTGCCCTGGCCAAGTCGATCGGGGACACGGGCAAGGTCTATGTCTCCAACGTCAAGCCGGGCATTTCCACGACCGACCAGCGTGAAGAAGGCTTCAAGAAGGAGATGGCCAACCATCCCAACATCACGGTGCTCGACACCCAGTACAACGACGACGACGCCAACAAGGCAGCCTCCCAGCTCCAGTCGGTCTTCGCCCGCAACCCCGATCTCGTCGGCGTCTTCGGCGCCAACCTGTTCTCCGCGCTCGGCGCGGCCAACGGCGTGCAGCAGGCGGGCCAGACCGGCAAGATCAAGGTGGTCGCCTTCGACGCGCCGACCAGCATCGTGGACAACATCAACTCCGGCCTCGTGGACCTGGCGATCGCCCAGCACCCGGCCGAAATCGGCTATTACGGCGTGGTCTCGGCCTATGCCCACCTCACCGGCCAGTCGATCCCGACACTGATCGGCACGGGCTTCACCGTCATCGACAAATCCAACGTCACGGACCCTGACGTCGCCAAGTTCATCTATTCGGACTGACGACACGGTCCTCGCCGCTCCTCCGGTTCGCCGGAGGGGCGTTCCGCCCTTTCTCACGCAGAACGGACGCTAGATGACTGCACCCTCACCCGAGACCGCTTCGCCCGAAGCCGCCCCGCCGGCCGACCACGCCGACACCACCAGCGCCTGGCTCTCCACGCTCGCCGAAGGGCGCGCCTGGATTTTCCTGGTCCTGCTCATTCTCGTCTTCGAGTTCTGGTCGCGCAGCTTTGGAGCGACCTTCATCTTCTCTTCGTTCAACGTCGCCTCAATCGCCGTCTTTGCGGTGGCGCCCCTGCTCCTGGCCACCGGGCAGACTTTCGTCATCATCTCGGGTGGCATCGACCTTTCGGTGGGGTTCATCATGGGCCTGGCGGCGGTCGTCGCGGCCCATATCACCAATATCGCCGGCACCTTCATGCCGCTGCCGCTGGCCATGGTCGTCGGCATTCTCGTCGCGCTGCTGGCGGCAATGGTTCCCGGGCTCATCAACGGACTGCTGATCTCGCGCCTGCGCGTACCGGCCTTCATCGGCACGCTCGGCATGTTCGGCGTGGCCCGCGGCGCGGCTTTCCTCATCGCGGGCGGCACGACCGTGCCGGTGCGCAACGAGTATTTCGCGGCCCTGGGCAACGGGCGTTTCTTCGGCGTGCCCTATCTCGTCATCGTCACGGTGCTGTTCGTCCTGCTGATGCATTACCTGCTCAGCCAGACGCGGTTCGGCCAGCACAACTACGCCATCGGCGCCAATCGCCAGGCGGCGCGGCGCGCCGGCATCGACGTGGCCGACCATACCCTGCGCCTCTATGTGCTTTCCGCGCTCTGCGCCGGCCTTGGCGGCGCGCTCTACGCCGCCCGATTCAGCGCCGGCGCTGCGCAGGCGGGCGAACCGCTGCTCCTCGACTCCATCGCCGCCGTGGTCATCGGCGGGGCAAGCCTTTTCGGGGGGTCGGGCACGATCCTCGGGACGGTGGCGGGCGCGCTGGTCATTGCCGTGATCCAGTATGGCCTCGTCTTCGTCAACGTCGAACCCTTCTGGCAATTCATCGCGGTGGGCGTGGTGATCATCATCTCAGTGCTGATCGACCAGGCGCAGCGCCGCTTCAGCGGAGGCAGGCAGGATGAGTGAGTTCGACCCCACGGCCCTGCTTGAAGTCCGCAACCTCTCCAAGAACTTCGGCGCGGTCCAGGCCCTCAAGGACTTCTCGATGACCATCCATCCGGGAGAGGTGGTGGCGCTCGCCGGCGACAATGGGGCGGGCAAGACGACCATGATCAAGGTGGTTTCGGGCGTCTTCGCTCCATCGAGCGGCGAAATCCGCATGCAGGGCAAGCCCGTGACCTTCGCCTCCCCCCAGGACGCCCGCGCCCAGGGCATCGAGACGATCTACCAGGACCTGGCTCTGGCGGACAATCTCTCGATCGGCGGTAACATCTTCCTCGGCCGCGAACCGATGCGGCGCCTCTGGGGCGTATTGCCGGTGCTCGATCGCAAGGCGATGGCCGAAGCGGCGCGCGAGACCATGGCGCGGCTCGATTTCCACGTCAGCCGTCTCAACGCCCCGGTTTCCAATTTCTCCGGCGGTCAGCGCCAGGCCGTCGCCATCGGACGGGCCGTCTACTGGAACGCCCAGATCCTGATCATGGACGAGCCGACCGCCGCCCTGGGCGTTCCGGAACAGCGCAAGGTTCTCGCCCTCATCCGGCAGCTCAAGACCCAGGGGCGCGGGGTGATCTTCATCTCGCACAACCTGCAGGACATCTTCGCGGTGGCCGACCGCATCGTCGTGCTTCGCCGCGGCAATACGGCCGGCGAGCGGCAGATCGCCGACACCAACCCGGACGAGATCGTCAAGCTCATGGTCGGCGGGTAAGCCCGGCGCCCCGACCCTTTAGCCAGGGCGCCGGTCTTCGCATCAGGTCGAAGCGTCCCTGGGGACAGCGGTGGCGGCAGCCACGACCTCGTCGGGGATGTCGTCGAACGAGGCGTAGTTCATGTTGTAGAGCTTGGAGTAGAGCCCCTTTTGGGCCATGAGTTCATCATGGTTGCCGCTCTCGATCTTCTCACCGTTCTGGAGCACGATGATACGATCGGCGCCCCGGATCGTCGCCAGCCGGTGGGCGATCACGAGGCCCGTCCGGCCCTCCAGCAGCTTCACAAGCGCCTTCTGGATCAGCATTTCGGTGTAGCTGTCGATATTGGCGGTTGCTTCGTCGAGCACCAGAATCTTGGCATCGGCGACGAGCGCCCGGGCGAAGCTGATGAGCTGGCGCTGGCCGAGTGACAGGTTGCCGCCGCGCTGCTCAAGGACGCTGTCATAGCCGCCGGGAAGCTTCATGATGAAGTCATGAGCGCCCACCGCCCTGGCCGCCTCGATCACCTGTTCGCGCGTCGCCTGCGTCTTGTGGTAGCGGATGTTCTCGAGCACCGTGCCGGTGAAAAGGAACGGCTCCTGAAGCACCATGGCGATCTGCTCGCCCAGCGAATCCTGGGTGAGGTCGCGCACGTCGGTGCCCCCGACGAGAACCTCGCCGTCCCACACGTCGTAAAACCGATGGACGAGGGCCATGGAGCTGGTCTTGCCTGAGCCCGTCGGCCCGACCAGCGCCACCGTCTCACCGGGATTGACCTTGAATGAGACGTTCTTGAGGACCGGCAGACCCTTGCGGTAGCCGAAGGTCACGTTTCGGAACTCCACCGACCCGTCCATATCGGGACGCAGCACCTTGGCGTCGGCCTTGTCGACAACGTCCACCGGCACGTCGAGCACCTCAGTGATGCGCTGGCCCGACGCCATGGCGCGCTGCATGACCGAATACTGCATGGTCAGTGAGCGGATGGGGTCGAAGAAGCGCTGAATGTAGAACAGGAACGCCACCATCACGCCAACGTCGAGCCCGCCGTTGAGCACCATCGAGCCACCGACGACCACGACGATGGCCATGGCCATGCCGGTGAGGCTATCCACGATCGGCACCATGACCTGGGCAAACTTGGCCGCCGTCAGGTGCGTCTTGAGGTTGGCGTAGGCCTTCTCGTCATAGAGCTCGAAATTGACCTTCTGCCGGTCGAGGCTCTGGATGGTGCGCACCCCGTTGATGCCCTCGGCCAGCGCGCCGTTGGCCACCGAATTCGTCTCGTGCGCGGCCATGAACGCCACCTTGGCCTTGGGCAGCCAGAAGAGGCGGACGATGAACAGCACAGGCATGGTGGAAAGCGTGAGCAGGCCAAGCCGGAAATCGAGGAAAAGCAGCACGAAGACGATGCCAAACAGCAGCGCGATGTCGCCGACCGACATCACCGAGGTCTCCAGGAACTCCTGCATCGAGTTGACGTCGCCCTGAAGGCGCGACATCAGGCGACCGACCTCGGTCTTGTCCATGAACGAGAGCGACACGCGCTGCAACTGCGCGAACATCGCCCGCCGCATGTCGAACAGCACGTTCTCGGCCACCTTGCCGACCACCGATTCCTGAAGCCAGTTGGCGCCGAAATTGACGAGGATGACGATCGCGAAGGCAACCGATGCCCACACGAGGGTCATCGGATCGGCGCCGGGCGCCATGCCGTTGTCGATGGCGTAGCGGATGATGAGCGGGATGAGCAACTGGCTGCCGGTGAACACCAGCACTGCCAGGACCGAGATCACGATCTGGGCCTGATAGGGCTTCACGAAAGTCCAGATACGGCGCACGATCCGCGGATCGTAGGCCTTGCCGAAGATTTCCTCTTCCTCGCGGTGCGAGCCGACCACCGCCCGCGGCGGCTTGCGCGTGCGGTCTTCGCTTTCCTCGTCCCGAATCTCCTGAACCGACATCAGATGGCCTCCTCGGATAGCGGCGCTGCGTCATCCTCAGGCCTGACCTGCAAATCATAGAGCGCCCGGTAGCGCCCGCCCTTCGCCAGCAATTCTTCGTGGGTCCCGCGCTCGACGATCTGCCCGTTCTCGATGAAGAGGATCTGGTCCGCATGCATGAGCGAGCTCAGCCGGTGCGAAATGATCAGCGAAACCCGGTCGGAGGCGAAGCGCTTCATGGCGCCACGGATGCGCTGCTCGGTTCCCGCATCGATGGCCGCGGTCGAATCGTCGAACACCATGACTGCCGGCTTGAGGATCAGGCTGCGCGCGATCGACAGGCGCTGCCGTTGCCCGCCCGACAGCGACACGCCGCGTTCGCCCACCACCGTGTTGTAGCCCGTGGGCAGGCCGACGATGTAGTTGTGAAGCTGCGCGAACTCGGCCGCCCGCTCGATCCGGCGTTCCTTGGCCCATGGGTCGCCATAGGCGATGTTGTTCTCGATCGAGGTCGTGAACAGGAACGAATCCTGCTGCACCACGCCCACGGACTTGCGCAGCGACTGCAGCCGGACCTTGGAAATGTCCTGCCCGTCGATGGTGATCTTTCCGCCCGACACGTCATAGAAACGCGGGATCAGATGCGCGATCGTCGACTTGCCGCTGCCCGGCGGGCCTACGATGCCTACGGTCTCACCCTTGCGAGCCTCGAAGGAGACGCCGCGTAGCGTGGGCTCGGTATTGCCCGGATAGGTGAAATCGACATTGTCGAAGCGAAGCGTTCCGTCCCGAACCACGAGGTCCTGTGCGCCCGGCTCGTCCTTGATGGCCAGATCGAGATCGAGCAGCGCGAAGAGACGCGAACCGCACGTGGAGGCGCGGGCGAAGGAATTGACCATCAGGCCCAGCTGCCGGACCGGCATCTGCAGGATGGTCATGAAGGTGAGGAACGAGGCAAGTGTACCAACGCTCATATCACCCGCCATCACCTTGGCGCCGCCAAAGCCAAGCACCAGCCCCATGGAAACGAAGAACGAGAAGTTCATCGTCGCCGTGTTGCCGACGCGCAGATCGACGCGCTTGTGGGCCAGTTCGAGCGCGTCCTGCGAGGCGCGGTCGTATTTGTCGAGCTCGTGCTGCTGCGCCGCAAAGGCGCGGACCACGCGGATACCGCCAAGGTTTTCATCCATGACGCGCGAAAGCGCCTGCATCTTTTCCTGCAGGATCAGCCAGGTGTGGCGCAGGCGCAGCTGGGTCGTCGAAGACCGCCAGGCGACGAACGGCACAAAGCTGAGAGCGAGCAGCCCGAGCATCAGGTCCGTGCTCAGCAGCATATAGGAACCGACGCCAATCAGCGTTCCGAGCAGGACCACGCGCAAAAGACCGGTGGCGAAGAACATACGCACGCCATCGATATCGATGATGCCGAGCATGATGAGATCGCCCGAGTGCACGCGATCATGGAAGGAGAAGCTCAGGCGCTGGAGTTTTTCGTAGCAGGCCAGGCGCAGTTCATAGGCGCAATGGTGCCCCACCGCCTCGCCGAAATAGTTGTGCGTCATCGTGAAGATGCCGCGCAGCACGCTCACGACGAGCAGCAGGATCGCGGTCATCCAGAGCGCTGACTCGGCCGCTTGCCCCGCCGTCCCGGCGGTAGCCAGGCCGTGCGCCTCGTCCACCGCGCGCCCCAGCAATTGCGGAATGAGCAATTGCAGCCCCGAGGCTATGACGGTTGAGACCAACGTGATGGTCACCAACCACGGATGGCGCAGGTTCATCCGCGCAATGCGTACAAGCGTGCTGAGACCCTGCCCCCACTGGGCTTCGGCCACGTGGGCAAACGAATTGCTGCGCCCCTCGGCGCTGCTAACCGCTTCGGTTTTCAAGGAACTGATCCAGAGATGTAAAAAATATTGCCCGGAAACGAGCGTAGGGAGGAAGACTCAGCCGGACGGCCCAACTTCCATACCAAGAATGCGCTTTTTTTGTGCAGGTTCAAGAATGGAAAACCCAATAACCGACGTTTAGGTTCACCAAACTCGAAAGCTCAGGCAGGAGACACCCGTGAGCAGACTTCGTAGCCACTCCGAGAACCACCAGGTCAGCCGCATCGGCTGGCTGCGCGCCGCAGTTCTGGGCGCAAACGACGGCATCGTGTCAACGGCCAGCCTGATCATCGGCGTGGCCGCGGCCGCCTCCGACCGCAACGCGATTCTCCTGGCGGGGATAGCGGGCCTGGTTGCCGGGGCGCTCTCGATGGCGGCAGGCGAATACGTTTCGGTCAGCTCCCAATCCGACACCGAAAAGGCGGATATGGCGCGGGAAACCGCCGAGCTCGAGAACTATCCCGAAGCCGAGCATGCCGAACTCAGCGCGATCTACCAGGAGCGCGGCCTCGACAAGGCGTTGGCCGACGAAGTGGCGACCCAGATGATGGCCAAGGACGCCCTCGGCGCGCACATGCGCGACGAGCTGGGGCTTTCGACGGTGACCGCGGCCCGCCCCATCCAGGCCGCCATAACCTCGGCCCTGACCTTCAGCGTCGGGGCCGCGCTGCCCCTCCTCATGGTCCTGGTCTCGCCGCCCGCCTGGGTCGTCTGGAGCGTCGCGGTGGCCTCGCTCGCTTTCCTGGCGCTTCTCGGTGCCCTCGGAGCCTATGCCGGCGGAGCATCCATCCTGCGCCCCACCATCCGGGTGACCTTCTGGGGCGCCCTGGCAATGGCCATTACCGCAGGGATCGGCGCGCTCTTCGGGACGGTGGCCTAGGGACGGGTGCAAATGCCCTGTTAGTCCTAACCGTTCGTTTATCATCGGTGCGCGGGACGATTCCGGCGCGGGTCAAACATGGCTACCCATGCGGCGCCTCGAGACGCGTTTGTGACGGACCCGACCGAGGTCGCGCCGGCGGACCAAGCCCCCAAACACCTTGACCGCTGGCGCGTTCGGGCTCGCGTCGACTTGCCCCTTCCGGCATCGCCGCTTCCGTGGTTTCCTTCGTACCGAATCGAACGCCCGGAGCGCCGTTGACGGACACCACCGACCGCCCCCTCGCGGGCCTGCTTGAAGCCATCGCCGAGCGCGCTGCCAAGGGCGAGAGCATTTCCGTCGGCACCATCCAGGACATTGCCGGAGAACGCATAGCCGGGCCGTTGCTGTTCTTTCCGGCGATGATCGTGGTCTCCCCGTTGAGCCTCATCCCGACACTGCCCACCATCGTGGGAACGACAGTAGTGCTGATCGCCAGCCAGCTCATCGCCGGACGCAAGACCATCTGGCTGCCCGAGCGCCTGCGGCGCGCCTCCCTCTCCCCGGAACGGACGCAGAAGGCCCTCGAATTTCTGCGCCCCGCGGTGGCGTGGATCGAAAAGCTGAGCAAGGCGAGGCTGACCTTTCTCACCGACGGCCTGGGCATGCGCCTGGCGGCTTTCGTCTGCATCCTCGTGGCCCTCACCATGCCGCCCCTCGAACTGGTCCCCGGCGCCTCCACGTCGGCGGGATCCATCATCGCGACCTTCGGCCTGGCGCTGACAACCCGGGACGGGTTGCTGCTGCTTTTCGCGCTGACACTGGTGTTCGGCGGGGCGTACCTGCTCATCCGCTGGCTCTTCTGACTTTCGTCAAATTGTCTCGAGCTGTTTCACTGCCCGTTTTTCCCAATTCCGCACTCTTGCAGTGCACCCAGGGAGACGATCATGACAGACAGGATCGTTCGCGTGCGGCGGGTCCAGTGGGGTGACCCGGAAGCCAGGTACGAGGAAGTGCCGGGCATCAATCTCGCCCCGCCGCAAAAGTCGCGTGTTGCTGTGCTCAGCTTCGCGCTCTGTGTGATGATCGTCCTGTCACTGGCGATCATCGCCTACCGGCTCTGGTTCGAATAACCAGCGCACAGCCCAGAAGGGCTAAGCCGGCTGCGCCCATTTGCGAATGCACTACCCGCGTCTGCTATTGCCAAGTCCACACACCGGGAAGCATCATCCGTGCGGAGAGCGGCCGACCGACCGTATCGGCCCGCTGAGGACGGTGCCATGACGCGAGACCAGATGATCGCCCACCTCCGGACCGCGGACGCTGTCGCCCGAGAGGCGGCAGCCCATGGCCATCACCCGTTTGGGTGCATCCTTGTCGGCCCGGATGATCGGGTGCTGATGAGGCAGGGCAATCTCGGCACCGTTCGTCACGCCGAAACCGAACTCGCCCGGCGCGCCGCCGAAGCGTACGAACCCGAGTTCCTCTGGCAATGCACGCTGGTATCTACGTTCGAGCCCTGCGCCATGTGCTCAGGGACGATGTACTGGGCCAATATCGGGCGGCTGGTGTTCGGGCTGGAGGAAACCTCGCTGCTGTCCCTCACCGGCAATCACGCGGCAAACCCGACGATGAGTCTCTCGTCGCGCACCGTCTTCGCGTCCGGCCAGAAACAGATCGACGTGGTTGGTCCTTTCCCCGAGATCGAGAACGAACTCACAGAACCGCACCGGAACTTCTGGAAAAGCTGATGGACGCAAACGCGCCGAGCGCCTCAGTGGCATCCGCCACTCTTCAAAGAAATTACGATTTCCGGGAGAAGAGTGGCGGGAGTGACGGGGCTCGAACCCGCGACCTTCGGCGTGACAGGCCGACGCTCTAACCAACTGAGCTACACCCCCGCAAGGCAGGTCGTCCCTGCAAGGTGGCGTGGATGTAACCGGCACATCGGACCAAGTCAAGCGCTGAGAACGCGCTTTTTGAACTTCTTTTCACAGCCCACTTTTTCCCCAAGGAAAACCTTTGGAACACCTCGCTTTCTTAACGAAGCCTGGGTCGCGCCCCGCCAGAATCGGGCGAAGCGGCGAGCACCTGGCATGGGTTGGGGAAATGCGATGGCGCAACGGGAAAAGCCAACCTGCCCGGGCTCTATCCAGGCGGATTGTCTTCCGATGCGTCTTGGAGAATGGGGGGCTGGTGGGCGATGACGGACTCGAACCGCCGACATCCTCGGTGTAAGCGAGGCGCTCTACCAACTGAGCTAATCGCCCGGAAACTGGCCATGGGGCCCGTTCCAGCGGGCTCTAACTAGGGGGTCGCTCGATGCCCGTCAATATGGGCGCTGCGTTTTGCCCGGCGGAAGGAGATTTCCTCCCCGAAAAGCAAATGGCCCCGGCACTCAATGCTCGGGGCCATGGCAAATCCGAAAGACGGACTTGATTAGTTGATCGCGTCCTTCAGGCCCTTGCCGGGCTTGAACTTGGCCTGGTTGGAAGCCGGGATATTGATCTCGGCACCGGTAGCAGGATTGCGGCCCGTGGTGGCCTTGCGCTTGGAGACCGAGAAAGTACCAAACCCGACCAACCGAACTTCATCGTTCGCCTTGAGCGAAGCGGTGATCGCGTCGAAGACCGCGTCGACTGCGGCAGCAGCCTGCGCTTTGGTGATTTCGGCCTTCTCGGCAACTGCGCCGATCAGATCGTTTTTGTTCGACATAGCATTTCCTCACAGTGAAATTGCTCGCCCTCGCTGGCGAACCAAGACGCGGCCACATTTTTGCGATTCTGAGCGAAACGCAAGGTTTTCCGGGCTTTTCAGCCGGTTGGACCACGCAATCCTGTTAATGGAGCGGAAAAATGAACGCCGCAAGGTGTTCATTGCGTTTGCCCACTGGCAATTGCGGCCCGCGCAAGCCCGGAAATCAGGGCCTTAACCCCATCCATCGGGCGTTCCCGGACCGATAGCGACACGAAAAACGGCATGCCCGTTAGCGCGAACAAGACGTCGGTCACATCGTCCCTGCGATCAGCGTCGAGGCGCCCTTCCCCGACCAGGCGCGCGGTCAGCACGTCGAATATCTGCCTGCGCCGCTCGTTGCGCTCGTGCATCGCCTGACGGAACTCGGGCTCCCCCGCTCCCGAGGCGAAGAGCCCGCTCAGTCCATGATGGTCCGAGCTCCAGAAATCGCAAAAGATGCCGACGATCGCCAGGATCGCGCCTTCGGCATCGGCCATCGCCATGGCCTGCGCCACCCGGTGCAGCCCCGCCTCGCGGGCGCGCGCATCGAAGACAGCCTCGAGCAAGCCACGGCGCGAACCGAACCGGTTGTGTACGGTCAGCCTGGTGACACCCGCTTGCTTGGCCACGGTCTCGAGCGAGAACACCTCTCCCCCCTTCGCCACGCGCCCAAGAACCGTGAACGCCGCCGCGACGATACGCGCGTCGGTCTCCTCGGAGGCCGCCGAGCGCTTCGGGCTGACATAGCGGCGCTTCGTATCGTCACTTGACATTCAAATTACCTATACTACGTGTATATTCAATTCAACAGCACCCAAGGATCTCGCCATGGACTTCCTCGTTGCACTGGCGCTTGTCGCCCATATTGCCGCTGCCGTCTTCTGGGCCGGGACCACCATGGTCCAGGCCCGCATCGGCAACGATCATGCCCTCGAGCTCTTCGGGCCGCAAATGGGGGCCGCGGCTGTCGCCACCATCGCCGGTTCCATCCTATGGTGGGCCTACCATTCGGGCATCTTCTACGCTCCCGAAATCGTCTTGATCGTCGGCATCGCAGCGGCACTGCTGGCCGGCGCGATGCAGATTCTGGCGTTTCGCGCCGTTCGTGCCGGGGGCGGCGGCTTCCTGGGCAGCATCGGCGCCCGCAGGGCCGCGGCGGCCCTGATGGGCATCGCTATTGTGACCATGGCTCTGGCACGGGTGCTGTAATGACCACCATTCCCACCTATCCCGATCTTCGCGGCAAGGCAGCCTTCATCACCGGCGCGTCCGGCGGTATTGGCGCCGAGACCGCGCGCTGGCTCGCGGCCAACGGAGTGCGAATTGCCCTCAACGGGCGCGATTCGGACAAGCTTGACCGGCTCGCCGACGAACTGACCGAGCTGGGGGCCGATGTCGTGCCCCTGCCCGCTGACAACACCGATGCGCAGGCCCTCGAACGGGCTCACTACGCAGCAGAGGAGGAGTTCGGTGCCATCGACCTGCTCTTCGCCTTTGCCGGCGGCGGCACTGCACGTCCGGCGCCGGTCGAGGAGACCGCCGAGGACGACTGGCGATCGGCCGTCGATCACAATCTCACCGCGACCTTCCTTGCGATCAAGGCGTTCCTGCCGGCGATGAAGGAACGCGGTTCGGGCGCAATCATCACCATGGCCTCCACGGCAGGACGTGGCCCTTCGCAGGCATCGCCCGCTTACGGCGCGGCCAAGGCCGGCATCATCCTGCTCACCCAGCATACCGCAACGGAAGCCGGTCCTTTCGGCGTTCGCGTCAACTGCATCTCGCCATCCGCGATCCTGACCGATCGTACGGCGGCCAACATGCCCGAACTCGTGCGCAAGCAGGTCGCTGCCGCCCATCCGCTCCGTCGCCTCGGTCTTCCCGAGGATGTCGCCGGGGCGGCGCTGTTCCTCGCCTCGGCGAGCGCCGGCTGGATCACCGGCGCCACGCTCGATGTCGCGGGCGGACGCGTCATGCGCTAGGCGGGCGTCGTCTCGGGCCTGGGCACGCGGATGGAAAGGATGATCGGCAGGCAGCAGAGGTAGATCGCCACCGTGACCATCCACACGGTACCCGACCATGTGTCCCGGGTCGAAAAATAGATCGCCGAATAGAACAGCGGCCCGAAGATCGAGGCGATGCTCACCATGCTGGCCAATACGCCCTGCAATTGCCCCTGCTTGTCCTCGCCTACCTGACGGGTCAACAGCGATTGCAGGGCGGGAATGCCAACCCCACCCAGTGCAAACAGTGGCGCGAGGGCAAAGAGAATCCAGCCATGCGTCGCAAAGGCCAGAACCACGCAGGCCGTGGTCTCGAAAGCCATGCCGATCAACAGCGCCTTCTGCTCGCCAAAGCGCGACGCGACCGGCCCGGTCAGGAAGGCTTGCGCCGCCGCATGGAAGAGACCGAAACTCGCCAGCGAAAGCCCCACCATCAGCGGCGAGAAATCGAACCGGTCCTCGGCAAAGAGCACCCAGGTGGTGCCGTAGACCTGCCCCAGGAAGTTGAACGCCAGCCACAGCCCGACCAGCGGCAGCAGCATGCGCAGGCTCAAGGCCCAGTGAATGGACTTGAACGGGTTGAGTTCGCTTAACTCCAACAGTTTTTTCTCGCCCGGACGCGATTCCGGCAGGATGAAAAGCGCCAGCGCGAAATTGACGGCGTTGAACACCGCTGCAAGCAGGAAGGGCGAGCGTATCCAGTACTCGCCGAGCAACCCGCCGATGACGGGCCCCAGAATGAAGCCGATGCCGAAACATGCGTTGAGGTATCCGAACCGCTGCGCGCGCGTCTCCTCGGGCGAAATGTCGGCAATGTAGGCGGTGGCCACGGCGATATTGGCGCTGGTGATGCCGGCGATGGCGCGGCCGAGTACCAGCATCCAGAGCTGCGGCGCGAAGGCCAGGACCAGGTAGTCGATGGCAGCTCCTGCCAGCGATACCAGCAATACGGGCCTTCTTCCGAACCGGTCGCTGAGCATGCCCAGCACGGGCGCGAAGACGAACTGCATCAGTGCATAGAGCGAGAGGAACCCGCCATAAAGCACGGCGATGTTGCTCTCGTGCGCGACCTCGCGCAGCAGCTCGGGCAGGATGGGAAAAACCAGGCCGATGCCCACTGAATCCAGCGTAACGGCCACGAGAATGACGAGTAGTCCCTTAGGCATTATGTCCTCGCCTTGCGGATTATGTTCCGCCTTTGTTCTTCACTGAGGTAGCAGCAGGTCACCGTCCTTGGCAACACTGTCTGCGGCGAATGTGATGGATGTTCAGGCCCGAACGCAGCCAACCTCGCCCAGGTGCTCGCCAAAATCACTCCCCTTTTCGCCAGAAAATCTGGCTGGCCCCCTCTTGTCTTTGCTCCCGACCTGTATGAGGTCCGGGGTGAAATCGAGGCCAGGAAACCCCTCCGATCTTCTTGCCGATGCACGGGGCCGAGACGAAGATCGCGGCACTCCAGGGGTAGCGAGCAGCGCCGTTCAACAAAAAACGGCGCCCTGAGGCGCCGTTCTCCTATTCACTTGCAGTGTGTAGTTCAGTGCGGCAGGCCTGCCTCGGCCTCGCTGCCATCGGCGGCCTCTGCGGCGATCGGCGCTTCCACCTTCTCGTCGTAGTTCCACTCGATCGGCTCGGGCTCGCGCACCAGGGCGTGCTTGATCACCTGATCCATGCGGCTCACCGGGATGATCTCCATCCCCTTGGTCACGATCTCCGGGATTTCCTGGAGGTCACGCACGTTCTCTTCGGGGATCAGCACCGTCTTGATGCCGCCGCGCAGCGCCGCAAGAAGCTTTTCCTTGAGGCCACCGATCGGCAGGACGCGACCACGCAGGGTGATTTCACCCGTCATCGCCACGTCGTTGCGCACCGGAATGCCGGTCATCACCGAGACGATGGCGGTGGCCATGCCGATACCGGCAGACGGACCATCCTTGGGCGTAGCGCCTTCCGGCACGTGCACGTGGATATCGCGGCTGTCGAACAGCGGCGGCTTGATGCCGAAGTCGATCGAACGCGAGCGGACATAGGCCATCGCGGCGGTGATGGATTCCTTCATCACTTCCTTGAGGTTGCCCGTAACCGTCATGCGGCCCTTGCCCGGGGTCATCACGCCTTCGATGGTCAGCAGCTCGCCGCCCACCGGAGTCCATGCCAACCCCGTAACCAGACCCACTGCCGGCTCCGCCTCGATCTCGCCGTGACGGAAGATCTGCGGCCCGAGATACTTTTCGAGCAGCTCGTCGTCGATCACGATCTTCTTGGACTTGCCCGAGAGGATGTCGCGAACGGCCTTGCGCATCAGCTTGGAGATTTCGCGCTTGAGCGTACGCACACCGGCTTCCCGGGTGTACTTCTGGATCAGCGCCGTCAGCTGGGCATCGGGGAGCTCGAACTCCTCGGGGCGCAGCCCGTTCTCCGCCAGCGTCTCGGGAATGAGGTGCTGAAGGGCGATTTCCTTCTTTTCCTCTTCCGTGTAGCCGGACAGACGAATGATCTCCATGCGGTCCATCAGCGGACCCGGAATGTTGAGCGTGTTCGACGTCGTCACGAACATCACGTCCGAAAGGTCGTAGTCGACCTCCAGGTAGTGGTCGTTGAACGTCGCGTTCTGTTCCGGATCGAGCACTTCGAGCAGCGCCGAGGACGGATCGCCCCGGAAGTCCTGGCCCATCTTGTCGATTTCATCGAGCAGGAAGAGCGGGTTGGACTTGCCGGCCTTGCGCAGCGACTGGATCACCTTGCCCGGCATGGAGCCGATATAGGTGCGCCGGTGACCACGGATCTCGGCCTCGTCCCGCACGCCGCCGAGCGACATGCGCACGAATTCGCGGCCGGTCGCCTTGGCGATCGACTTCCCCAGCGACGTCTTGCCGACGCCCGGAGGACCCACGAGGCACAGGATCGGCCCCTTGAGCTTGCCCGTGCGGCTCTGCACCGCCAGGTACTCGAGGATGCGTTCCTTGACCTTCTCGAGGCCATAGTGATCGGCATCAAGCACTTCTTCGGCCAGGTGCAGGTCGCGCTTGACCTTGGATTTCTTGCCCCACGGGAGGCTGAGCATCCAGTCGAGGTAGTTCCGCACGACCGTGGCTTCGGCCGACATCGGGCTCATCTGCTTGAGCTTCTTGACCTCGGCATTGGCCTTGTCGCGGGCTTCCTTGGAAAGCTTGGTCTTCTTGATGCGCTCTTCGAGCTCGGTAACCTCGTTCGAGCCTTCTTCGCCGTCACCCAGCTCACGCTGGATCGCCTTCATCTGCTCGTTGAGGTAGTACTCGCGCTGGGTCTTCTCCATCTGGCGCTTGACGCGCGAGCGGATGCGCTTTTCGACCTGCAGGACACCGATCTCGCCTTCCATCAGCCCCAGGATCTTCTGGAGCCGTTCGGCAACCGAGACCGTCGCGAGAAGGTCTTCCTTCTCGGCGATCTTGATCACCAGGTGCGAGGCAATGGTATCTGCCAGCTTGGAGTGGTTCTCGATCTGCCCGACGGCAGTGACCACTTCGGCCGAGATCTTCTTGTTGAGCTTGACGTAGTTCTCGAACTCCGTCTGCGCCGAGCGAGCCAGGGCTTCTACCTCGACCGGGTCGGTCTCGGGTTCGGCCAGCACGGTGGCTTCGGCTTCAAAATAGTCGACCGTCTGCAGGTAGCGGTCGATCGTGGCGCGGTTCAGACCCTCCACGAGCACCTTGACCGTCCCGTCCGGCAGCTTGAGCAGCTGCAGCACGGAGGCGATGGTGCCGGTCGAATAGATCTGATCCGGCGACGGATCGTCGTCCTGGGCATTCTTCTGCGTCACGACAAGAATATGCTTGTCGTCGCGCATCACCTCTTCGAGGGCCTTCACCGATTTCTCGCGGCCCACGAAAAGCGGAACGATCATGCCAGGGAATACAACGATGTCGCGCAGGGGCAGCACGGGATAGACCCGGTCGCGGCTGAACTCGGCGCCTGAAGTGACATCCGTCATGTTTTATCCTTTCCGGGGCGTGCTGAAAGGGAGGAGATTCTGATTAGCGCGCCCGTAGCAACCAGGCAAACGCTCCAAGTGAGCCGTTCGGCTGATTCTGCTACCTTAAATAGGGTGATCCGAACAGGACACAAGTCAACGTCGCGGGAAAGATCGTGATTAACAGCCTTTCGGAATTGATCGACCCGTTTCGACACCCTTTCAGCGCTGTTCCATCGCCTCCCCGACATAATGCGCGCGGGGTCGGATGAGTTCACCACCCTCGACCTGCTCCAGTGCATGAGCCAACCAGCCCACGCAGCGCGCCATGGCGAAAAGCTGGAGAGGCGCGTCACCGGGCAGCCCATAGGCGGCCGTCATCGCCGCCAGGGCAAAGTCCACGTTCGGCCGCTCGCCGACGACACGCTCGGCGACGGCGCTGAGCGCCGAAAACGCCGGCGGCACCGGCAACGCCTCCAGCAGCACCTGGGCCCTGATATCCCCTTGCGGGTAGAGCCGATGGCCGAACGTCGGCAGGGGTCTGGCCTGCGCCAGCCAGTCGCGCACCGCACGCTCCGCTCCGTCCCTCTCGACCGCGCCCACCAGGGCCGAAACGCCCGCCGCCGCGCCGCCATGAAGTGGCCCCGTGAGTGTACAAAGCCCGGAAAGCGCCGCCGCCGAGAGCGCCGCGCCGGTTGACGCCGTCACGCGTGCTGCGAATGCGGAGGCGTTGAGCTCGTGGTCTGCTAGCAACACGAGAGCCTTGCGGATCGCATCCGTTGCCTCCGGCTTCCCCCAGGCAGTTGCGGCACGCTCATGGATGGCCCCGGTCCGCCCGCCGGTGATGGCGCCGACCAGCGTTCCAAGTACGCTCTCCGCCTCACGCTTGAGGACGGCCGTCGAACGCCCGAGCGAAGGCATGTCATGGGCGGCGCGGCCGGCCAGCAAGAGGAACGCCGCCTCGAGCGGCTCCCCGCTCCCCGGCTCGCCATTGGCCAGCTTGACCGCGCGCCCCTGCCACAGCAGAGCGGCGACATCCTCGAGGGTCGCACGTCCGGCCAGTTGCACTACGTCCCGGCCTCGATAATAGAGCCGGCCATCCGCCACCGTGGAGATGGCCGACGGCAGAATGGGATCGCCCCAGCGGATGGCTTCGCTCGCCACCGTTTCCGCCTTGCGCCGACCGGTCCCGCGCCCCGCCAGGCGCCGAACATCCTCTCCCGAATAGAGGCTGCGCCGGGAATCGGCGGGATCCTTCTTGGACCGGATGCGCCCGCGGCTCACATTTGCGTAGAGCGTCTGCGGTTGCGTCCCCAGCACCGCCAAAGCCTCGCTGGAGGTCATCCAGTCGGACAACATATTGATCCTTTCGATCAAGATTGACGTCAACCATTACGGACCTACTTTCTCTCCAAAAGCAAGGAGAAGTCCGATGAAAAGTGGATTGGAAGATGTCGTTGCCGCTGAAACCGTCCTGTCAGATGTTGACGGCCAGGCCGGTCGCCTGATCATTCGAGGCGTTTCGCTCGATGACCTGGTCGGCTCCCGCTACGAAGATGCCCTCGCCCTGCTCTGGTCCGGCTTCTTCGACCTGCCGTCCGATCTGCCCGGCGCGCTCGCCCAGGCAAGAAAAGAAGTGTTCCGGCACGTGGGGGCAGCCGATTCCTCGCTCAGCCCCGTCGACGCCATCCGGGCGCTGACCGCGTTGATCCCGGACGGCGACGACCTGGGCACCGCGTTGCAGCTCGTTGCAGCGCCGGCGGTGTTTACCCCGGCCATCCTGCGTCTTCAGGCCGGCGCCAGGCCCCTGCCCCCGCAGACCGGCCTGGGTCACGCGGCCGATATCCTCCAGATGCTGACCGGCGAGACGCCTTCGCCGCGCCAGGCGGCGGCACTCGATGCTTATCTGGTGACGGTGTCGGACCATGGCCTCAACGCCTCCACCTTCACCGCCCGCGTCATCGCCTCGACCGGCGCCGGCCTGACGTCGGCAGTTCTCGGCGCGCTCGGAGCCCTCAAGGGGCCGCTGCATGGCGGCGCCCCCGGACCGGTCCTCGACATGCTGGATGCAATCGGCACCGCCGAGAACGCCGAGCCCTGGATAGAGGCAGCCCTCACCCGCGGCGACCGCCTGATGGGCTTCGGTCACCGCATCTACCGGGTGCGCGATCCACGCGCCGATGCCCTCAAGAGCGCGCTACGCCCCCTGACCGCCTCCGGCGAAGTGGATGCATCTCGCGTCGCGCTGGCGGAGGGCGTTGAAACGGCAGCCCTGGCGCTCCTCAAGCGCAAGAAGCCCGACCGCCCGCTGGATACCAATGTGGAGTTCTATACCGCGCTTCTGCTCGAAGCCCTCGGCTTCCCGCGCTCGGCCTTCACCTGCGTCTTCACCATGGGTCGTACGGGTGGCTGGATCGCCCATGCTCGCGAACAGGCCACTACGGGTCGGCTGATCCGGCCCCAGTCGCGCTATGTCGGCCCCATGCCGCAGCAGGCGGCCTAGCCCCAGCTCTCGCCCCATTCCGCCTTCCGTGCCACACGGAAGGCCTCTGGGTTGCGCTTGAGCACCTGCTCGCGACGCAACCCTTCCGGGGTGCACAATTCTAGAGTCACAGCAAACTTGTTGCGCTCGACCGGCTTGATGATCCGCGACGCGGGCTGCGCCGCGACTTCGGGCCGGGCCACTATCAGGTAGCTGAACTTTTCGTCCTCATAAGGAAGCGTCGCGCCCTTCATCCGCATGTGGTCGCGGCTGCGCTCGAGGCGCACGGTGAAGTGGCACCAGTCCCCCTCGGGCAGCGGACACTCGTGCGCGTGCGGGCAAGGCGCCACCATGGTCGCGCCGTCCGCCAGCAGCGCGCGGCGAACGTCCATGAGGCGCTGGTAGTCCCTGGGCCGGCCGGGCTCGATAATGGCAAGGATGCCCCCGCAACGGCGCCAGAGGTCGAGCGCGGCCGCCACGACACGCCCGTCGGCGAGTTCGGTCAGCGAATAGCTGGCCACGACCAGATCGAACCGGGCGTCACCAAGTCCCGTCTGGCCCAGCTCTCCGCGCACAACCGTAGCCGGCAACGCGCCTTCTGCAAGCGACGCCGCCAGGCGCAGGAACGCATCGCCATGATCCATCATGGTCGTCGAGCCCAGATCCGGCCATCGCTCGAACGCGGCCCAACTGGCCGTCCCCGGCCCTGCGCCCGCATCGAGCATGGTCTGTGGCGCAAAGCCGGCTGCACGGGCCGCGGCCTCGTCGAGCACCCGCTCGACCGCAGCATAGGTCGCGGGCATCCGGCTCATGGCATAAGCCAGGACATCATCGGAAACCCCGATATGGCCCGAAGAGGCGCGGAACTCGCGGTACTTTTCCGAAATGGCTTCAGAGCGCTGTGCAAGCCCCGCCCGCGACTTCCCCGTCGCGAGTTCGGCCAGCCGAACCTTGAGCCTTTCAAGCAAACCTGCAGTCAACTGGGAATCCCCGAAACAAAAAACCGGGGGCAGCGCTATGGCTGCCCCCGGCAAAAATCAATCCCGTCTCGCGCCTCAGGCGCCGGCGGGAAGCTCTTCCTTCTTGCGCTCCGCATAGATGTAGAGCGGACGAGCGTCCTTGCCGTTGACGACTTCCTCGCTGATCACGACTTCCTCGACGCCTTCGAGAGACGGGAGGTCGTACATCGTGTCGAGCAGGATCGCTTCCATGATCGAACGCAGGCCGCGAGCACCGGTCTTGCGCTCGATTGCATGCTTGGCGATCGCCTTGAGCGCGTCCTCGTGGAAAGTCAGTTCCACGTCCTCCATCGAGAACAGGCGCTGGTACTGGCGCACCAGAGCGTTCTTGGGAGCGGTCAGGATTTCGATCAGGGCGGGTTCGTCCAGGTCTTCCAGGGTCGCGATCACCGGCAGACGGCCGATGAATTCCGGGATCAGGCCAAACTTGACCAGGTCTTCCGGAGCCACGTCCTTGAGAAGGTCGCCGACGCGACGATCCTGCGGGTCCTTCACCACCGCGCCGAAGCCGATGCCCGAACCTTCGCCGCGCGCCGAGATGATGCGCTCGAGGCCGGCAAACGCGCCGCCGCAGATGAACAGGATGTTGGTCGTGTCCACTTGCAGGAATTCCTGCTGGGGATGCTTGCGGCCGCCCTGGGGCGGAACGGAAGCCACCGTACCTTCCATGATCTTGAGCAGTGCCTGCTGCACGCCCTCGCCCGAAACGTCACGGGTGATCGAGGGATTGTCCGACTTGCGGGAAATCTTGTCGACTTCGTCGATATAGACGATGCCGCGCTGCGCCTTCTCCACGTTGTAGTCGGCGGCCTGCAAGAGCTTGAGGATGATGTTTTCCACGTCCTCGCCGACATAGCCGGCTTCGGTGAGCGTGGTGGCATCGGCCATCGTGAACGGCACATCCAGGATGCGCGCCAGCGTCTGGGCCAGAAGCGTCTTGCCGGTACCGGTCGGACCGATCAGCAGGATGTTGGACTTGGAAAGCTCAACGTCCTGATTCTTGGTCGCGTGGTGCAGGCGCTTGTAGTGGTTGTGGACCGCAACGGACAACACGCGCTTGGCGCGCGCTTGGCCGATCACGTAATCGTCCAGGATCTTGCAGATCTCGGCCGGAGTGGGAACACCGTCCGCCGACTTGACCATCGACGTCTTGTTCTCTTCCCGGATGATGTCCATGCAGAGCTCGACGCATTCATCACAGATGAACACGGTCGGGCCGGCGATCAGTTTACGAACCTCGTGCTGAGACTTGCCGCAGAACGAGCAATACAGCGTGTTCTTCGAGGATTCGCCGTTCGTTGTCTCTTTGGACATCCTGTCACTCCCGGGGGCAGAGCGCCCCCAAAAACCGCGCTAGAGGGTTAGTCTAGCGCATGGCGCTTAAACAAAATGTAAGCCAGACCGACCTTAAAGATCGATCCGGCCCTGCGCAATCACACCATTGTCACAGTTAACGTATGTCGCGAAATGGCGTTAACGGCCAACTCAGACCGCTTCCGGCACTGCGCGCTTCTCGAACACGCTGTCGATGAGGCCGAAGTCCTTGGCTTCTTCGGGGCTCAGGAAACGATCGCGCTCGAGGGCGTTCTCGATCTCTTCATACGTGCGGCCGGTGTGCTTCTCGTAGATTTGATTGAGACGACGCTTGAGGCCTTCGACCTCGCGGGCGTGGATCAGGATATCGGTCACCTGACCCTGGAACCCGCCCGAAGGCTGGTGGACCATGATACGGGAATTGGGCAGCGAGGCCCGCATCCCGGCTTCGCCGGCCTGCAGCAGGAGCGAGCCCATCGAGGCCGCCTGCCCCATGCACAGCGTCGCCACGGGGGGGCGAATGAACTGCATGGTGTCATAGATCGACAGGCCAGCCGTCACCACGCCGCCGGGCGAGTTGATATAGAGGTTGATTTCCTTCTTCGGGTTTTCCGACTCGAGGAACAGAAGCTGCGCCGTGATCAGCGAAGCCATGTTGTCCTCGACCACGCCGGTCACGAAGATGATGCGTTCCTTGAGGAGCCGCGAATAGATGTCGAAGGCGCGTTCGCCCCGGTTGGTCTGCTCGACCACCATGGGAACGAGCGTATTCATATAGGTGTCGACCGGATCTCTCATGGATGCCCTTCTGGTGCCTGGATGACGAATCAGCGCGATTTGGCTGATTGCAGGGGATGGCGCCTTAATGCGCGGTAAAGCGAGACATAGGCAAGACTGGGGCGAGCTTCAATAGAGCTGCCCCCAACGCGCACGCCGTTCCATGTCAGCGGTTAATTCCGCGTTGCCCTGGAGCGGTTCGAGGCACGCCTATTCGGCGAAGACCACCGTAACGCCCTTCTTGCGGAAATAGGACTGCATCAGCTTGCGTCCCTGCCGATTGTTCTGCGCCAGCTTGCCTGGCTCGAACACAGCTTCCTTGACGCCCTCGCGCGCCATGGCTGCCTTCAGAGCAGCTACGTGAACGTCCAGCTCGGCATTGTCATTGCGCAGGGATGTGTAGATATTCTCCGTGGCCTCGGCCAGGGTCAGTTCGCTCATGGCGGCACTCCAGAATTGCTCCGGCCTTCCACTAACGACTTTTCCGCCAAGGGCAAGGCTCGGTTGCATTGCGCCGAGGGCGATATAGTGTCCGAGCTTGCTTCAACCACCGGTCTGCGATGATTTCTTCAACCGACGCCATAGCCCCTGCCCGCCGCGCTTCCGCCAATCCCCGCGATCCGGTCTTCTACCAGAACCCCTACGCCTTCTATGACGGCATTCACGCCACCTCGCCCACCTTCTTCTGGGACAATTATGGTCACTGGTGCTTCGCCGGCTTCAAGGAAGTGAACCAGCTCCTGCGCGACAAGCGTTTCGGCCGCGAAATCCTGCACGTGGCAACCCGCGAGGAACTGGGCTGGCCCGAACGCAAACCGCACGTCGCCGATTTCGACCTGGCCGAGAAGTACTCGCTCCTCAACCTTGAGCCGCCAGCCCATACCCGCCTGCGGACGCTGGTCAATCGCGCCTTCGTCTCCCGGCAGGTGGAACAGCTGCGCCCCCGCATCGCCGCCCTCGCCAATGAACTGATCGATGGCTTCGAAAAGGACGGGCAGGTCGAGCTGATCCACGCCTATGCGGCACCGATCCCAGCCATCGTCATCTCCGAGATGATCGGCGTGCCGACCGAAATGGCCATGCAAGTCGTCGCCTGGTCCAATCGCATGGTGACCATGTACATGTTCGGCGTGACCGAGGACACCGAGCGGGATGCAAACCAGGCCTCTGCCGATTTCATCGCCTATATCCGCACGCTGATCGCCGAACGTCGCGTACGGCCGACCGAAGACCTTCTCACCCACATGATCACGGCCGAGCAGGATGGCCAGAAGCTGACCGATGACGAGATCGTCTCGACGGCGATCCTGCTGCTCAATGCCGGCCACGAGGCCACGGTTCACACGACTGGCAACAGCGTCAAGACGATCATCGAGAGCGGGATCGACCGCAAGGCGATCTTCGCCAGCGACGAGCAGACCGCCGCCACGGTCGAGGAATGCCTGCGCTTCGACGCCCCGCTCCACATGTTCACGCGCTTCGCGCTCTCGGACATCGAGCTCGACAACGGTGTCTCCCTCAGGAAGGGCGACCAGATCGGCCTCATGCTCGGCGCCGCCAACCGCGACCCTGTGCGCTTCGCCAACGCCAACACCTTCGACCCCTTCCGCACCGACGGCCAGAACGTCAGCTTCGGGGCCGGAATCCACTTCTGCATCGGCGCGCCCCTGGCCCGCATCGAGTTGCAGATCTCCCTCAAAACCCTCTTCGATCGCCTTCCCGGCCTGCGCCTCACCAAGGAGCCGAGCTACAACAACGTCTACCACTTCCACGGCCTGGAGGAATTGCAGGTCGCCTGGTAGGTCCTACGAGAAATCTGCGACGAAGGCCGCCATCTCGCCCCGGCTCCCAAGCATCGCTTTGGAGCCGGGAAAGTCCTCAAACAGCTGCAGGTGCGCGGCATGGCAACTAGAGTTGCGGCGTAGACGATACTCCGAGATCCACACGAGCAGTTCGGCGAACCCCTCATCGCTTCCTCCGCCCTGAACACCCCTCTCCCTCACGTTTGCGAGACATTCTTCCTCCGGCAGGTCGAGCCAGATCAGTTGCGTCGCCCGTGGCATGGCAACGCCCGCCAGCCAGCCGTAAACCCCCTCCATGATCCAGTTCTCGTCCCGAAGGCTCGCCTCGCGCACTTCATTTGCGACAACCTGATTGTCCCGGGCCACGCCGTACTGGCCCGGCTCCCAGCGCAGGTCATCGAGATGGATGATCGGCAAGCCCAGCTTCTGACCCAGCGCCCGTGCGAGCGAGGTCTTGCCGCTGCCGCCATTGCCAAAAATCAGTATCCTCTGGCCCACCGCCTGCTCCTCGCCCGATCACGCCGAAGTGAGCGTGACGAGTTCCCAACTCTCAAATATCGATCGCCTCCCTCGGGAGACCACATCATGCAGAGCTACCTGTTCCTCGCCATCGCCATCGTCGCTGAAGTCACCGCTACGAGCGCCCTGCGCGCCTCGGAGAGCTTCACCAGGCTCGGGCCGTCGCTCATTACCGTCGTCGGCTACGCAGTCGCCTTCTACTGTCTCTCGGTGACCCTCAAGACCATGCCCGTCGGCATCGCCTACGCCATCTGGTCGGGCGTCGGGATCGTGCTGATTTCCGCCATCGGCTGGTTCATCTTCGGCCAGAAGCTCGACCTGCCCGCCGTCCTGGGCCTCGCTCTCATCGTGGCGGGCGTATTGGTCGTGAACCTCTACTCCAAGTCCGTCGGCCACTAGCCCCGGAGCAATCCATTCAGCACTGCCGGGATCAGTCCCGGCAGGTCCTCGCTGATCAGACCCGGCCCATCGAACCGCGCGGCCGCGTCTCCGTGCATCCACACGGCGGCGGCCGCCGCCTCCAGCCCGGGCATGCCCTGCGCCAGCAGGCCCGCCACGATACCCGCCAAGACGTCGCCTGATCCTGCCGTCCCCAGCGTCGCTGGCGCGTTGGCGTTGATGAAGGCTCGCCCGTCAGGCGCCGCTATGACGGTATCTGCGCCCTTGAGGATCACGACAGCCCCCGAACGGGCCGCGGCTGCGCGCGCCATCTCGACCTTCGATCCGGTCATCTGACCGAACACCCTGGCGAATTCGCCTGTATGCGGGGTCATGACCACAGGCCGAGCCGGATCGGTCGCGATCAGGCGGAACAACTGCTCGGGATTTTCAGCGAAGCTGGTAAGCGCATCGGCATCGAGAACCGCCGCTGCGCCGCTCTGGAGGATCGTGGCCACGTTCTCGAGCGTAACCTGCCCGACCCCGGCGGCCGGACCGATCACCACCGACCTGGCCTTCGTCTGGCCCAGCACCTGCTCGAGCGCGGCCCATTGTGGTGCTTCCTTGAGCATGATGGAGGTGACGTGGTTTGCGTGGACCAGAAGCGCGTCGCGCGCTCCGGCCAGGCTCACCAGCCCTGCCCCGGCCCGCAGCGCCGCTTCGGCGGCAAGCCGCGACGCTCCGGTCTGCAACGGCCCGCCTGAGATCACCACGCAATGGCCACGCGTATATTTGTGCCCGCCGGGCGCCAGGTGCGGCAACTGCCAGTGCTCGGGCCCGTTCTCCCAGGCCTGTGCCCCAATCGGCGCCAGCACGCTATCGTCGATCCCGATGTCGGCGACGACAATCTCGCCGGCATTTTCCCGACCGGGCAGGAGCAGATGCCCGGGCTTCTTGCGGAAGAACGTAACGGTGAGCGTCGCATTGATCGCCGCGCCACGCACGGCGCCGCTCTCGCCATCGACGCCGCTCGGCACATCGACGCTGATTACCGTCTTGCCGGCGCCATTGACCGCCTCGATGATGGCCTTGAGCTCGCCCTCGACGTCCCTGTCGAGTCCCGCTCCCAGCAGCGCGTCGATCACCATGTCGGCGTCGCGCACCAGTTCAGGGCGAAAACTCTCGATACGGCCGGTCCAGGCGTCGGCATTGGCAGCGGCCTCACTCCGCAGCCGCGAACGGTCGCCATGCATCACCAGGTGCACCGGCCAGCCTTTCTCCTTGAGCTGCCGCGCCACGACGAACCCGTCGCCGCCATTGTTCCCCGGCCCGCACAGAACCAGCACGGGCATCTGGTAGTAGCGTTCGAGAATGGTGCGCGTCACCGCCGAGCCCGCGTTTTCCATCAGGCGCGCATAGCTCAGCCCCGATTCTGCCGTCAGTCGGTCGGCCTGGGACATCTCCGATGGAGTCAAAAGCACTGAATCGCTGGTGTTGCCCATCGCACGCTCCGCCACTCGCATTGCCCCCCACACCTTGTCCCACAAGGCCGGGAGCTTGAAAAGCAAAAGGGCCGCCCCGAAGGACGGCCCTTGCAAGTCAAACCACTGAAATCTTAGTGGTGATGCTCTTCCGGCACGTCGTACTCGTCGTCTGCCTGGATCAGCTTGCCGAGCTCTTCGCCCGACATCTTCTTCTCGGTCTGCTCGGCGAGATCGGCGACGAAATCGACGACCTTGTTCTCGAAGATCGGAGCGCGCAGCGAAGCCAGCGCGGTCGGGTTCTTGCGATAGTAGTCGTAAACCTGCTGTTCCTGGCCGGGGAAGCGACGAACTTCGGCGATCAGGGCCTGCTGGTGCTCGTCATCGGTGACCTCGACCTTGTTCTCGTTGCCGATCTCGGCAACGACCAGGCCCAGGCGCACGCGGCGCTCGGCGATCTTGCGGTACTGTTCCTTGGCGGCTTCCTCGGTCGTGCCCTCGTCTTCGAAGGAACGGCCGTGGTGTTCGACCTCATGGACGACACGCTGCCAGATGGTGTTGAACTCGGCGTCCACGAGCTGCTCGGGAACGTCGAACTTGTGGCCCTCATCGAGCGCGTCCAGGATCTGGCGCTTGACGTGCTGGCGAGCCATGGAGGCGTTGGCCGCATCCATCTGCGACTTGATCGCTTCGCGCAGGGCCGCAACGTTCTCGAGGCCGAGCTTCTTGGCGAACTCGTCGTCCAGCTCACCCTCGCGCGGACCATCCACGTGCAGGATCGTAGTGGCGAACACGGCATCCTTGCCGGCAAGCGACTTCTGGCCGTAGTCGGCCGGGAAAGTCACCTTCACGTCCTTGGTTTCGCCCTTCTTCATGCCGATCAGCTGATCTTCGAAGCCGGGGATGAACTCGCCCGAACCGACGGTCAGGTGAGCATGGTCGGAGGTGCCGCCGTCAAACGGCGTACCGTCGATGGTGCCCACGAACGAGAGACCGAGGTGGTCGCCCGTCTCGACGACGCCGTTCTCGCCCTTGTCCTCAAAGCCCTTGTTCTGGGCGAAGAAGCGATTGAGTTCCTTGTCGACCTCGGCATCGCTGACTTCGACAACCGGCTTTTCGACCTTGATGCCCTTGAAGTCCATCAGCTTGACCGGGGGCAGCACTTCGTAGCTGACGTCGAACGCCAGGTCGGCGCCGCCGTCCAGGATGCGGTTCAGCTCGGCCTGGTCTTCCGGAAGGTCGACCTTGGGCTGGGTGGCGGCGCGCTCGGAGCGCTGATCGAGCGTCTCGGAGACGCCGGCGTTGATGGCCTCTTCGAGCACTTCGGACATGGCGGAACGGCCATAGACCTTCTTGATGTGCGAAACCGGCACCTTGCCCGGGCGGAAGCCCTTGATCACTGCCTTGCCCTTGAGGTCCTCGAGCTTTGCGTCGAGCCGGGACGCCAGGTCCTTGGCCGGAATCACAACGGCCAGCTTGCGCTTGAGGCCTTCGTTGAGGGTTTCTGTGACCTGCATTCGGTTCAATCCCGTATTCATTGATCTCTAGCGGCCGAGGGGGTTCTCGGAGTGTGAGTGGTGCGGGTGAGAGGACTCGAACCTCCACGCCTCGCGGCGCTGGAACCTAAATCCAGTGCGTCTACCAATTCCGCCACACCCGCAAACACGGTGCCCTTGGCCCGGTTTGGGCGCAGGCTCTACCCTATGTTAGGGTGTCAGTCAAAGCCTCATTCCATTGGGTTTGCACAGGCTCGTTGCGAACTCCGCCTAATTTAGGCGCAAACGCCGCCCCAGGCGGAACGCAATCCGCACGTTTCACGCGCACAATGCACAAAAAATAGTCATACGGCGATTTTCTTCGCTCGTGTTGTAGTTGTGCGATCCCTCGCAAGGTCTTGTAAACCTCATGTTTTGCGAGGCACTGGCACAACTGGCACGCCCCCTGCATACGGTTAAGCGGCACCCGACCGGGGGGCCCGGAACGCTGACTGGCGTTCCTTGTTTGCAAGACCGGACGACAAGTTCGACAGGAGACGCCAAGTCTCCGCCGAACCGTCCTCGTGGAGGCGCGCAATGAAGAAAATCGAGGCGATCGTTAAGCCGTTCAAGCTCGACGAAGTCAAAGAGGCGCTGCAGGAAGTTGGCCTGCAAGGCATCACCGTGACCGAGGCCAAGGGCTTCGGCCGCCAGAAAGGCCACACCGAACTTTACCGCGGCGCCGAATACGTCGTGGACTTCCTGCCGAAGGTCAAAGTCGAGGTCGTGTGCCCTGACGATCTGGCGGAGAAGGCCATCGAGGCCATTCGCAACGCCGCCCAGACCGGCCGCATCGGCGATGGCAAGATCTTCGTCTACACGATCGAGCAGGCCATTCGTATCCGCACCGGCGAATTCGGCGACGACGCTCTCTGATCCCTCCCGGATAGAGCGAGCCGCCTACCCCACAAACCACTGGTTCAGACTGAGGAAGAACAATGACCACTGGAAGCGACATCCTTAAGCGCATCAAGGAAGAGAACATCAAATACGTCGACCTGCGCTTCACCGACCTGCGCGGCAAGCTGCAGCACGTCACCATGGACCAGTCGGTCGTGGACGAGGACATGTTCGAGGAAGGCGTCATGTTCGACGGTTCCTCCATCGCCGGCTGGAAGGCCATCAACGAGTCCGACATGGTGCTGATGCCCGATCCGGCCTCGGCTTACCTGGACCCCTTCTTCGGCGCCTCCACCCTCGCTATCAACTGCGACATTCTCGAGCCCAACACCTACCAGCCCTACAACCGCGATCCGCGCTCGATCGCTAAGAAGGCTGAAGCCTACGTCAAGTCGTCGGGCATCGGTGACTCGGTCGTGTTCGGCCCGGAACCCGAGTTCTTCATCTTCGATGACGTCCGTTACTCGAACACCACCTACAAGGTTGGCTTCGAAGTCGATTCCTCGGAACTGCCGACCAACAACGACGCAGTCTACGAGAACGGCAACAACGGCTACCACATCGGCCTCAAGAAGGGCTATTTCCCGGTCCCGCCGCTGGACTCCGCCCAGGACATGCGCGGTGAAATGCTCGAAGCCATGGGCGCCATGGGCGTCGTGATCGAGAAGCACCACCACGAAGTGGCCTCGGCCCAGCACGAACTCGGCATCCGCTTCCAGCCGATGATCAAGTCGGCCGATGACGTGCTCATCTACAAGTACGTCATCCAGCAGGTCGCCAATGCCTATGGCAAGACCGCGACCTTCATGCCGAAGCCGGTTTACGGCGACAACGGTTCGGGCATGCACTGCCACCAGTCGATCTGGAAGGACGGCAAGCCGCTCTTCGCCGGTGACCAGTATGCGGGCCTGTCGCTGGACGCCCTCTACTACATCGGCGGCGTCATCAAGCACGCCAAGGCCATCAACGCCTTCACCAACCCGACCACCAACAGCTACAAGCGCCTGGTCCCGGGCTTCGAGGCTCCGGTTCTGCTGGCCTACTCGGCACGTAACCGTTCGGCCTCCTGCCGTATTCCGTTCGGCCAGTCGCCGAAGGCAAAGCGCGTGGAAGTCCGCTTCCCCGATCCGCTGGCGAACCCCTACCTGGCGTTCACTGCCCTGCTGATGGCCGGCCTCGACGGCATCAAGAACAAGATCCACCCGGGCGACGCCATGGACAAGGATCTCTACGAGCTGCCCAAGGAAGAACTCAAGGAGATCCCGACCGTTTCCGGTTCGCTCCGCGAAGCTCTCGAGAACCTCGACAAGAACCGCGACTTCCTCAAGGTCGGCGGCGTGATGGACGACGACTTCATCGACAGCTACATCGAGCTCAAGATGCAGGAAGTGGTCAAGTTCGAGCACACCCCGCACCCGGTCGAGTACGAGATGTACTACTCCGCCTAAGCGGTTGCGCCAGAATACGAAAAGGGCCCTTCTGGGCCCTTTTTGTTTGCACTTATCTTTCGATCGCGACGGTTTCGAAAAAGGCATCGGGTGTTTCCACCTCCACCAGCCTTTTCCCCTCGATCAGGAGGAACCGCGTGCCGATGTTCCGGACGAAGCTGCGATCGTGCGAAACCAGGACGCACGTCGCCTCGTGCTCAAGGATTTCGGCCTCGAGCCTCTCCTGCCCGACGATGTCGACATGGTTGGTCGGCTCGTCCATCAGGTAGAAGTTTGGCTCCCTGAGGCGAAGCGCCAGCAGACCCAGACGCGCACGCTGCCCGAACGAGAGCTCTGAAATCGGTCGACTTTGCTTTTCGACCGCGAACCCTGCTCCCGCCAGCAATGAAATGGTTCGCTGGTCGCCCAGCCCAAAGCCACCGATATAGTCGGAGGGCGAGCTGCGCACCGGGAGCTGGGAGAGGGCCTGATCCGTATAGCCGAGCCTGACCGATGGGCTCACGCGGATTCCTTCGACACTTCCTGATGTTTCGATTGCCTGGTGAAGCAGGCGTACCAACTGGGTCTTGCCTGTTCCGTTGCGTCCAAGCACCACAAGCCTGTCGCCCTGAAAGATGTGTAGCTTTGGTACCTTGAACAATGGCGCCCCGTCGGGGGGCGAGACGCTCAGGTCCTCTATCGCAATCAACACCTTGGCATGTGTGCCGCTGTTGGCGAGACGGATGTCGCCCGACCGTTCCTTGTGCAGCGAAGTCACTGCACTTTCGATCTTCTCGGCGCGCTCTCGCAATTGCTTGGACTTCTTGGTGAGCAGGTCGCTACCCGAATTGATGCCGATATTGGTGAGCTTTGCCGCCTGCTTGCGCAGCCGCGAGACTTCCTTGAGCTCCCGTTCCTGGCGTGCCTGCGCGGCCGCATCCACCTCCTCGAGCGCCTCGCGCGCCCGCCCATAAGGAAGCGGAAAATACTGCGAAGCCTCAGGACGCAGGAACAGCGTCCTGTTCGTCACGGCGTCGAGAAACGCGCGGTCGTGGCTGGCTATCACCACCGGAATATTCCGCGCCGCCAGGTTGAGCCAGGTCTCAAGCTGGTAGATCTTGGCCAGGTCCAGATGGTTCGTCGGCTCGTCCAGCAGCAGCGCATCCGGCTCGGTCACCCAGACACGGGCGATCAGCATCAGTCGCTGCCAGCCGCCGCTCAAGGCCCGCACAGGTCGCTCGCGCATGTCCTGCGGCGTCTCGAACTCATCGAGCACCACATCCACCCGCCAGGTCTCGTCTTCGCGCTGATGGGGCGGTAGCGCGCGTCGCACAGCCTCGTGGAGGGTGAGGTCGAGCAACGCTTCGGGCACGTCCTGCTCAACGAACCCGACGCGCATGCCGCGCGAACGCACGATTTCGCCCGAGGTTGGTTCGCCCTCGCCCGTCATGCATCTGAGAAGCGAGGTCTTGCCGCGACCGTTGCCGGCGACAAGGCCGACGCGATCGCCCTCGGCGATTACAAAATCAAGTCCGGCGAAAAGCGGATCGGTTGCGGTGATGCTGACATTGCGGAGGCTGATGGAGCCCATTTTTCGTCTTCCCGGTGTGGCGCAGCGCGCCAGAAAATCCCAAAGGCAATTCAGCCAGACAGCCGAACGCCACTAAGGGCAGACCAGGTCGATCACGACGGGAAATGGACGTCAGGAACCGCTTAGGTCAGCCCTGCAAGCAGATGTGCCGCAGGGCGAAGACGGGGCCACGCTGACGGTGGTGCCAAAAAAATAGCTGCACGTAGCCCTCCTTGGGTTCGCGGTTTCGATTGGGGAAAGCTAGCAGAGGATTCGCAGGCTTAGCAAGCCTGGCACAAAACGAAAGGGCCGGCGATCGGATCGCCGGCCCTATAACTCGAGAGGAACCTATTCCTCGGCGACCGGCGCTTCTTCGCCACCGCCCTCGCCTTCCTCGTCCTCGGGTTCGCTGATGCGCTCCACCGACACCACGCGCTCGCCATCGGCAGTATCGAGCACGATCACGCCCTGGCTACCGCGCGAGACGATGCGGATCGGCTTGTCGCCACCCACCGGAATGCGGATGGTCTGGCCGGCATCGGTGATCAGCATGATCTGATCCTCGTCCAGCACCGGGAAGGATGCGACGAGCTCGCCATTCCGCTTGTTGACCGCCATCGCGACGATACCCTTACCGCCGCGCCCGGTGATCCGGTACTCGTGGCTGGAAGTGCGCTTGCCGTAGCCATTCTCGGAAATGGTGAGGATGAACTGCTCGGCCGCGCTCATCGCCGCATAGCGCTCCTGGGAGAGCTCTCCGGCCACGGCTTCCTCGGCATCCTCCGAACCACCCTCCTCCGACTCGCCCTCGCCGCGGACGGCTCGGCTCATCTTGAGGTAGGCCGCACGTTCGTCCGGGCTGGCCTCGAAGTGGTGGAGAATGGCCATCGAGATGATCTTGTCACCCTCGGCCAGCGCGATGCCGCGCACGCCGGTGGAGTCGCGCCCCTTGAAGACGCGAACCTCATCGACCTGGAAGCGGATCGCCTGGCCCTGTGCGGTGGTCAGCAACACGTCGTCGTTGGCCGAACAGGTCGCAACGTCCACGATGCCATCGCCCTCGTCCAGCTTCATGGCGATCTTGCCGTTCTGGCGCACTTCCACGAAATCGGCCAGCGAGTTGCGGCGAACCGTGCCGCGCGTGGTCGAGAACATGATGTCCAGGTTCTGCCAGCTCTCCTCGTCCTCGGGCAGTGGCATGATCGAGGTGATGCGCTCGCCTTGCTCGAGCGGCAGGATATTGATCAGCGCCTTGCCGCGCGCCTGGGGAGCGGCCAGCGGCAGCCTCCAGACCTTGAGCTTGTAGACGATGCCGCGGGAGGTGAAGAACAGCACGGGCGTATGCGTGCTGGTGACGAAGAGGCGCGAGACGAAATCTTCGTCGCGCGTGGCCATGCCCGAGCGCCCCTTCCCGCCGCGATGCTGCGCGCGGTACTGGTTGAGCGGCACGCGCTTGATGTAGCCGCCATGCGTGACGGTCACCACCATGTCTTCGCGTGCGATCAGGTCCTCATCGTCGAGGTCGCCGAAATTCTCTTCGATGACCGTCTTGCGGTCGGTCCCGAACTGCTCGCGGACTTCGACGAGTTCGTCGCGGATGATCTGGCGCACCCGTTCGCGCGAACGCAGGATATCGAGGTACTCGGCAATGTCCTTGCCCAGCCCGTCCAGTTCGTTGCCGATTTCGTCGCGGCCGAGTGCCGTGAGGCGCGAGAGCGTCAGCGCCAGGATGGCGCGGGCCTGCTCGTCCGAGAGCTTGAACGTGCCGTCCTCTTCGATCCGGTGTCGCGGATCGTCGATAAGGGCGATCAACGGCGCCACGTCGCGGGCAGGCCAGTTGCGTACCATCAGCCGCTCACGCGCCGTCGCCGGATCGGGCGCGGCGCGAATAAGAGCGATGACTTCGTCAACGTTGGCCACCGCGACCGCCAGGCCCACCAAGATGTGGGCACGATCGCGCGCCTTGTTGAGCAGGAACTTGGCACGGCGCGTTACCACTTCCTCGCGGAAGGCGATGAAGGCGGACAGGATCGTCTGCACGTTCATCAGCTCGGGCTTGCCACCGTTGAGCGCCACGAAGTTGCAGCCGAACGAGGACTGCAGCGGCGTGTAGCGATAGAGCTGGTTGAGCACCACGTCAGGCAGCGCGTCGCGCTTGATCTCGATCACCACGCGCATGCCGTTGCGATCGGACTCGTCGCGCATGTCGGAGATGCCTTCGACGCGCTTGTCGCGCACCAGTTCGGCGATCTTCTCGATCATCTGCGCCTTGTTCACCTGATAGGGAATCTCGGTGATGATAAGCGCTTCGCGTTCCTTGCGGACCTCTTCGATCGCCACCTTGCCGCGCATGAGCACCGAGCCGCGCCCGGTCTCATAGGCCTGGCGGATGCCCGAGCGCCCGAGGATCAGGCCTGCGGTCGGAAAATCCGGCCCGGGCATGACTTCGAGGATCTGGTCGATCGTCGCGCTGGGGTTGTCCATCATCAGCAGCGTGGCGTCGATGACTTCGCGCAGGTTGTGCGTCGGAATATTGGTGGCCATGCCCACGGCGATGCCGCCGCCGCCATTGACCAGCAGGTTCGGGAACCGTGCGGGCAGGACGACAGGCTCGCGCTCGGAGGCGTCGTAGTTGTCCTTGAAGTTGACGGTATCCTTGTCGAGATCCTCGAGCAGGAAGCCCGTGACCTTCTCCATGCGCACTTCGGTGTAGCGCATGGCGGCCGGATCATCGCCGTCGACCGAACCGAAATTGCCCTGCCCGTCGATGAGCGTGACGCCCATCGAGAAATCCTGCGCCATGCGCACCAGCGACATGTAGACGGCGGCGTCGCCATGCGGGTGATACTTACCGATAACGTCGCCGACCACGCGGGCCGACTTCCTGTAGGGCCGGTTCCACTCGTAGCCCTGCTCGTTCATCGAAAACAGGATGCGCCGGTGCACCGGCTTGAGACCGTCCCGCACGTCCGGCAGCGCGCGGCTCACGATCACGCTCATGGCGTAATCGAGATACGACTTGCGCATTTCGTCGGTGATGGAAACGAGAGCGATATCGGAAGGCGTCGCAGCGCCGTTCGCGTCGTCAGGGATATCTGTCACTGGGCTGATTCGATGTTTGCCAACATGGCCATGATATAGGCGATTCCTGGCCCGGACCCAAATCCGGTTGCTGAGTTGTTAACGCCCGTTAGGCGACCGCTTGCGCGTCGAAGTCGCTGCGCGCCCGCTCGATCTGCTGGTATCGCGCATCCGCCCATTCGACGAGAATGGAGAACGGCCGCAGCAGCGACACGCCGAGTTCTGTCAGCTCGTACTCCACCGCCGGCGGAACCGTCGGGAAAACCGTGCGGGAAACCAGCCCGTCGCGCTGCAGCTCCTTGAGCGTCTGCGTCAGCATCTTCTGGGAAATATCGGGAATTGCTCGCCGAATCTGATTGAAGCGCATCGCCCCTGGCGCTAGTTCTAGCACGATGAGCATGCTCCATTTGTCGCTTATTTTGTCGAGTATGCCGCGCACGGGACAATCAGCCAGTGCGCCGTTGATCCCTGCCTTCCGAAATTGAGTGACCACGGCTTCGAGCCTGGCGGCATCATCTGACATCTGAAACTCCCGGTTACCGCGCGGTGACCTTCCGCGGCGAAAGTGCCTTCTTTCGCCCTGGATACGTCGCCGCTATATCGAAGGCAATCTCTTTTAGAGACCTAGTTTTCAACAGAGAGCGAGCGACTGCCCTGTGCAGCGCTTCCACGAACGGAGACTCCCATGGCAAATTTCGCCAATACAACCCTGCTCGTCACGGGCGCCAGCGGCCATCTCGGGCGCAAGGCCGTCGACCAGCTGCTCGCCCGCGGCGCCCAGAAGATCGTCGCCATGACCCGCAGCCCGGACAAGATCGCGGACCTCGCCGCCAAAGGCGTAGAAGTGCGGGCCGGCAGCTTCGATGATACGGCTTCCCTTGACGCGGCCTTCAAGGGTGTCGACCGCCTGCTTCTCATCAGCACCGACACCGTGGGCATTCCCGGCGGTCGCAAGGCCCAGCACATCCGCGCCATCGACGCGGCAGAGCGAGCCGGCGTCAGCCACATCGTCTATACGAGCCTTACCGCGCCCTACCCGAGCGCCGATCCCGCCAGCGTCATCCCCGACGACCATTTCTGGACCGAGGCGCGCCTCGCCGCGGGAAAGGCAGACTGGTCCTCGCTTCGCAACAATCTCTACGCCGAAGGTATCTTGCAGTCGGCGGGCGCAGCCATCGCCAGCGGCAAGCTTTACCATGCCCAAGGCAAAGCGGGCCGAGCCTCTGTCGCCCATGACGACGCCGCGGCCGCAGCCGCCGGCGCACTCTTGCTGGCAGAAGGCAAGCGCATCTATGACGTCGGCGGCCCCGAGGCGTTGACCCAGGCCGAGGTCGCAGCGCTGCTCAGTGAACTGTCGGGCAAACCCGTGGAGGCTGTCGCCCTCTCTGGCGAAGACTTCCGCGCCGGCCTGCGCGCCGCCGGTGTACCCGAGGCGTTCATCGGTATTGCCGCTCAGTTCGACCTGGACACCGCACAGGGTTACCACGCCATCGTCACCGATGCCGTTGAGGTCCTGACGGGCCGCAAACCGCGTAGCGTGCGCGACGTTCTCCTCGCCAACAGAGCCAAGTTGGCAGCCTGATCGGACGCGGGCCGCCGAAATAGCTGCGGCGGCCCGCAATTCCGGGCTCATAACCCCATGCCGGTGCTGGACGGAAGCCCCCTGAGCTCGTACTAAAGCCCCCCTGTTGGGGCTTCTTCGTGGGGGAGTTGATTCCGTTGTCGATCGGGCGGTCCTTGGTTCATTACTGGCGGACCCGGTCAATCGGTTTCGGCCTCGAACATCTCGGCTTTCTGACGCTCAAATATCCGCGCCTCCTCGCTGCGGCGGTGATCGCACTCACCGTGCTGGCCGTTGGCCAGATCCCGCGCGCCAATGTCGATGGCGATCTCATGCGCATCTTCGCGCATTCCGGTGCCGAGTACGACACCTACGAACGCCTCTCCCAGACCTTCGGCACCTTCGAGAACGACATCTATTTCCTGGTGTCCTCTCCTGACCTGACCGATCCGGCCGTGCTCGAGCAGTTGCGCAACCTTGCGTTCGACCTCGAACTCAACGATTACGCGGCCGGCACGATGTCCCCGTTCACCCTGCGCCGGCCAAGCGAATATGGCGGGTCGGTACCCGCCGTGCCCGAGGGCATGACCAGCCGGGAGGAAGTCGCCGCGGCGCTGAGCGATCTCCAGCAGAACGATCCGCTGATGCGCAACCTCATCACGCCGGACCTCACCGGCATCGTGATGATCCTCTTCCCCAATGCCGAAATGACCCGCGGCGACGGCACCAAGGAGATGATTGCCCAGCTCAAGGATGTTGCGGCCCAATATGCCAGTGACAGCATCCAGATCGAACTGACCGGCCCGCCGATGTGGACCGCCGAGATGCTCAATGCGGCGGTTGACGACCAGGTCAAGTTCACCATCTACGGCTTTGCCCTTGGCGCCCTAATCGCCCTGGTCAGCCTGCGCTCCTTCTGGGGCGCCATCCTGGTATCAGCCACGCCATTCATCGCCGTGATGTGGGTGATGGGTATCGTGCTGCTGTTCTTCGGCTCGTTCTCGTTCCTCACCATTATCGTCACCACGCTGGTGCTGGTGATTGCCTTCGCCGAAAGCCTGTTCTTCATCTTCAACTGGCTGGCCTACTGGCGCGACGGCATGGATCCCTACAAGGCCGTCGACACCACGGTGAAAGTCGTCGGGCCCGCCAGTGCCCTGACCATGCTCACCACACTGGTCTCGTTCGCCTCGCTCTCGCTGACCCCGGGCCAGGGCATCCAGGAATTTTCCATAGCAGGTACAATCGCTTCGCTGCTCAGCTTCGTCTGCCTGATGACGTTCCTGCCGCTCGTCCTCAAGCTGGCCATTCGCCTCGGCTTCAGGATTCCGCCGCAAACCGGCTTCGTGCTGACTGCACCGATGAAGCTCTCCTGGTTCCTCGCCACGCGCTTCAGCCGCGCCATGGCCGCCGGAGCCATCGTTGTCACCGCCGCCCTCTTCGTTCCCTATTTCCTGGTCGAACCGCGTTTCGCATTCGAGGACTATGTCGCCAGGGATTCCTCGGCCCTCGACGCGGCGGTTGATATCGACGCCGGCGTCGGCGGCGTTGCCCCCATCTATGTCCGCGTACCGCTCAAGGACGGCGTTTCGGACGTCACCGACGGCGATTTCGAAACCATCCGTACCGTGCACCGGATACTCGAGAGCCATCTTGGACAGAACAAGGTCATCTCTGCGGCCAGTTTCGTCCACTACGAGGATTCCGGCTTCACGCGGCAGGACATCTTCGATTCTGTGGGGCAATTCCTCAAGCGCCGCTTCATCACCGACGATGGCACCCAGGCCCTGGTGACCGGGTTCATGCCGACCATCATCGATTCCGAGGCCCTCAAGGACCTGGTGCACACGACACAGGCCGAGATCGAGGCTGCCGGTATCAAGGGCGCCGAGATCGGCGGCTTCCGCATCCTCACCGCCTTTGCCACCGACAATATCGTCCAGGGCCTCCAGCTCGACCTGACCTTCAGCGTGCTGGTGAACCTCTTCCTTATCGGCTTTGCCTTCCGCTCGTTGCGGGTCGCCATGGCGACGGCAATTCCCAATCTCTTTCCGGTGCTCGGCGCCGAAGCCTATCTCTGGTGGTCGGGCGCTGGCCTGCAGCTCACCACCGTCCTCTCGTTGACCATCGCCTTCGGCATTGCGGTCGACGACACGACGCACTTCCTCTCCCACTACCTGCATGCTCGCCGGGAGGAAGGGCGTGAACATCGCGACGCGGTGCGACACACCATGGAGCGTATCGGTGGGGCAATCGTGGCGACAACGATCATCCTGTGCTCCGGCACGGGCATTGTCGCAACCTCCGGACTGCCGCAGGTCGCGCTGTTCGGTTCTTTGTTTGTGATAACCCTCGCTCTGGCACTGATCGGAGATGTGTTTATTCTCCCGGCCTTGCTCGTAGCTGGGGGCAAATTCTTTCATCCTCTTGGAGGCATCAAGAAATGAACAACGGCGGACCCCTGTGGCGCGCTCTTGCGCTCGCTGGTCTGATGGTCGCGGGCGCTGCTGCCCCCGCGATGGCTGCACAGGCCGACATCGAATTCCTGGGCAGCTACCTGGGTGACTGGAAAGGGCGCGGTCAGTTGCAGGGCGCAAACACCGAGACGGTGGTTTGCAAGCTCAACCTGACGGCGGCCAACAACAACACCAAGATCAACTATTCCGGCCGCTGCACCCTCGCGGGCAGCAACCTCGCCGTTAACGGCACGGTCGCCTATATCGACGCCAAGCGGCGCTACGAGGCCGTCATGACCTCCAATGCCTCGTTTACCGGCACGGCGATCGGCCAGCGCCAAGGCAACGGCGTCGTCTTCAACCTCCGGGAAAAAGAGCGCGACGAGGCCGCCAAGCGCGACATGACGATCACCTCGTCGATCTCGCTCCTCGACAACGCCATCATGGTCGAGTTCCTCGTCGTGGATGACGCCACCGGCGACACCATCCGCGCCAAGGTCCCCTTCGCCAAGTAATCCGGCGGAAAAGCCGGCCACCATTGAAAAAGGGCGGCCCTGCGGCCGCCCTTTTTCAATTCCGATCTCGTTCGCTCAGAACGGGATATCGTCATCCATTCCGCCGGATTCGAACGCCGGCGTGCTCGACGGACGGCGGCTCTGGCCGCCACCGCCGCTGGACTGACCGCCGAACCCGCCCTCGCCGCCGCGCGGACCCGAGAAGCCACCGCCCTCGTTGTCGCCGCGACCGTCGAGCATGGTCAGGTTCGAGTTGAAGTTCTGCAGCACCACCTCGGTGGAATAGCGGTCCTGGCCGCTCTGGTCCTGCCACTTGCGCGTCTGCAGCGCGCCTTCGATGTAGACCTTGCTGCCCTTGCGCAGATACTGCTCGGCTACCTTGGTGAGACCTTCATTGAAGATCACCACACGGTGCCACTCGGTCCGCTCCTTGCGCTCGCCGGTATTGCGATCTCGCCAGGTATCGGTCGTCGCCACGCTCAGGTTCACCACCTTGCCGCCGCTCGGCAGCGAGCGCACTTCCGGGTCGTTACCGAGATTGCCGATCAAGATGACCTTGTTTACGCTGCCCGCCATCGCCTGTCCTTCCGTACTCGTTTGGCTGGAGCCACCGGCTCCGCCGTTTGGCGCACTTTATGCGGTTGCACCTGTCCGCGCCCGCCCTGTTTTGAGGTTTCAACAGGCGCAGACCGCATTGTTCTCTATATGTTCCGTCAATGTCAGCAAATGTCAAGTAATCTGGGCGCTTTGCAGATGTGATCTGCGTGGATTCACCCTTGACCGAATCCACCCTGTTCCGCTTATGTTCTTTCCGCTAGTATATTGCCGCATCGTGGCCCGGCACGGGCTGCGACGAGATTGATGGGACTGCGGCGGCCACCTTGCGCTAAACAAGCCTGGCTTGCGAAACTGCGCCGGCGCGCCTATCTCCCGATCTTGGCTGCCAGCCAGGATCAGACCGCATCGTTACCCGTACGTTCGCTTCGCTCGACGGAGCGGCATAGAGCCGTGGACCAGAATATGCCCGACGCCAACAATCGTGAAATCGTCATCCGCGGTGCCAAGGAGCACAACCTCAAGTCCGTTGACCTGCGGCTGCCGCGCGACAAACTGATCGTGATGACGGGCCTGTCGGGTTCGGGCAAGTCCTCCCTGGCGTTCGACACCATCTATGCCGAAGGTCAGCGGCGCTATGTCGAGAGCCTCTCGGCCTACGCGCGCCAGTTCCTGGAAATGATGCAGAAGCCTGATGTCGAGCAGATCGACGGGCTCTCTCCGGCCATCTCGATCGAGCAGAAGACCACCTCGCGCAATCCGCGCTCGACCGTGGGCACCGTCACCGAGATCTACGATTACCTCCGCCTGCTCTACGCGCGCGTCGGCATCCCCTATTCGCCCGCCACCGGCCTTCCCATCGAGAGCCAGACTGTCTCCCAAATGGTAGACAAGGTTCTAGCCCTGCCCGAAGGCACGCGTCTCTACCTCCTCGCGCCAATGATCCGCGGCCGCAAGGGCGAGTACAAGCGCGAACTCAACGACCTGATGCGCAAGGGCTTCCAGCGCGTCAAGATCGACGGCGAGTTCTACGACATCGAGGACGCGCCGAGCCTCGACAAGAAGCTCAAGCATGACCTTGAAGTCGTGGTCGACCGCCTGGTCGTTTCCCCTGACATCGCTTCGCGCCTGGCCGAAAGCTTCGAGACGGCGCTCAAGCTTGCCGACGGCATCGCGCTGGTCGAATACGCCGACGAGAAGGAGGCCGATGGTTCGGCCAAGAGCATCACGTTCTCGGAAAAATTCGCCTGCCCGGTCTCCGGCTTCACGATTGCCGAGATCGAGCCGCGCCTCTTCTCGTTCAACAACCCGTTCGGCGCCTGTCCGGTATGCGATGGCCTGGGCACCGAGCGCAAGATCGACCCGGACCTTGTGGTTCCGGACGCATCGCTGTCGCTGCGCGACGGCGCCATCCTGCCATGGTCCAAGACTTCGGCTCCCTACTACCTGCAGACGCTCGAAGCGGTGGCGCGGCACTATGGCGCCTCCACCGGATCTGCGTGGGAGGATCTCTCCGATGACGTGCGCCAGGCCCTGCTCTACGGCACCGGCAAGACGCAGATCAATTTCGTCTACGACGACGGCCTGCGCACCTATAAGACCACCAAGCCCTTCGAAGGCGTGATCGGCAACCTCGAGCGCCGCTACAAGGAAACCGAATCCGCCGGCATGCGCGAAGAGATCGAGCGCTACATGTCCTCGGCGCCGTGCGTCGCCTGTAACGGCTATCGCTTGAAGCCCGAGGCTCTGGCGGTCAAGATCAACGGGCTCCACATCGGCCAGGTGACCGAAAAGTCGATCCGCAACGCCTCCGACTGGTTGAAGGAGCTGCCCCGGCACCTCAACGACAACCAGCGCACCATCGGCGAGCGCGTCCTCAAGGAAATCCGCGAGCGCCTGGATTTCCTAAACGACGTCGGCCTCGACTACCTGACCCTGGCCCGCAACTCCGGCTCGCTCTCGGGCGGCGAAAGCCAGCGCATCCGCCTGGCCAGCCAGATCGGTTCGGGCCTCACCGGCGTGCTCTACGTTCTCGACGAGCCCTCGATCGGCCTGCACCAGCGCGATAACGAACGCCTGCTCGAAACCCTGCGCCGGCTGCGCGACCTCGGCAACACCGTGATCGTGGTCGAACACGACGAAGACGCCATCCTGACCGCCGACTACGTTGTCGATATCGGCCCGGGCGCCGGCGTCCATGGCGGCCATATCGTGGCTGAAGGCACCCCACAGGATATCATCGACAATCCGGACAGCATCACCGGCGCCTATCTTTCGGGCCGCATGGGCATCCCCCTGCCCGCCGAGCGCCGCGAGCCGTCCAAGACCCGCAAACTCTCGCTCAAGGGCGCGACGGGCAACAACCTCAAGGATGTCTCGGTCGACGTTCCACTGGGCCTGTTCGTTGCCATCACCGGCGTCTCGGGCGGGGGCAAGTCGACACTGATGATCGACACCATGTACCAGGCCATCGCGCGCCGCCTCAACGGCGCTCGCGTGGTGCCGGCGCCTCACGAGGCGCTGACTGGCCTGGAGTTCCTCGACAAGGTCATCGATATCGACCAGAGCCCCATCGGGCGCACGCCCCGCTCGAACCCCGCCACCTATACCGGCGCCTTCACGCCGCTGCGCGAGTGGTTCGCCGGACTGCCGGAAGCCAAGGCCCGCGGTTACGGCCCGGGGCGCTTCTCCTTCAACGTCAAGGGCGGACGCTGCGAGAAGTGCGAGGGCGATGGCGTTCTCAAGATCGAGATGCACTTCTTGCCCGATGTCTACGTCACCTGCGACGTCTGCAAGGGCAAGCGCTACAACCGCGAGACGCTCGAGGTCCAGTTCAAGGGCAAGTCGATCTCCGATATCCTCGACATGACCATCGATGAGGGCGTGGAGTTCTTCGCCGCCGTGCCCTCGATCCGCGACAAGCTGGTGACGCTCCAGCGCGTCGGGCTGGGTTACGTCAAGATCGGCCAGCCCGCCACGACCCTCTCAGGCGGCGAAGCCCAACGCGTCAAGCTCTCCAAGGAGTTGTCCAAGCGCGCCACTGGCCGCACGCTCTATATGCTGGACGAACCCACGACTGGCCTGCACTTCCACGACGTGGCCAAGCTGCTCGAAGTCCTGCACGAACTGGTCGAGGGCGGCAACACGGTGGTCGTTATCGAGCACAACCTCGAGGTCATCAAGACGGCCGACTGGATCATCGATATGGGCCCGGAGGGCGGCGACGGCGGCGGCGAAGTTGTCGGCGTCGGCACGCCCGAAGATGTTGCAGCCAATCCAAGATCTTACACGGGCGCCTTCCTCAAGGAAGTCATGGCGCGCCGGCCACCGCGAAGTCAGGCGGCAGAGTGATGTGAGCAAGGGCGGCCTGGGTGCCGCCCTTTGTTTTTGGGCCATTCCCCTGCGGCAATCGTCGAAATTCCCCCATGTGTATGACGGGGGAATGAAGATCGGCATGCGTGATACGCATGGCCCGCTTGAGGTTTGAGGCATTTCATGACTGCGCGATTCAGCTCATCTTCCCCACTGGGGCAAACTCGGAAAGGAAGTGCGCAAATGTTTGTTAGAGCGGTCTGGCGCGTAAGGCGACTGGTCGACATCAAGCAGACATTGCGGGAAATGGACGTTCCGACGACGCGAGAGGCCGACATGCTCGGTCTCTGTGGGCCGGATTTTTCCAAGATGACCCGTGGTCTGTTCGACAAGTAGCTTACAACGCGAAATCCATGTTCGGGCGGCCGTCACGGGAAACCGGGCGGCCGCTTCGGTTTTCAGATTCTGAATTTCTGATGAACGCGCTTGAAAAGAGTTATGCGGATTTCGCATGTCAAATCTGAGCAATCACCCTCTGCTCAAATCAAGACCTCGGCACTAGATACAGTGCGTACGACGAAAGGAGACACCAAATGGACATTCGCAAGACCCTTCGCAAGTGGGCTGCCTACCAGCAGACCGTCCGTGAGCTGAACGCTCTCGACAACCGTCAGCTGACCGACCTCGGCATCACCCGCAGCGACATCTCCCGTATTGCGCGCGACCATGCCAGCACCCTCTAAAGGTTCGCTGACTGCCCGCATCGCGGAGAAGTTCAGAACACCCGCTCTCTAAGAGGCGGGTGTTCTTGTTTTTGGGCCCTAGAACGCCAGGCGCCCGACCAGTTCCTCGTAGGATACGCAAACGGCCGCCTGGAAAGCCTTGCGTTCCTTGAGCCGTTCATACCAGGCCTCGAAATGCGGCAAGCTCGGGCGCTCCACCGGCATGGTGAACCAGCGATAGAGCGAAACCCCAGCAACGATGTCGGCGTAGGTGAACTCCTTCCCACCCAGATACGGCACTCGTGAAAGGCGCTCGTCGAGCATTCGCTGCAATGCGGTCGTCTGGGCGATGCCCTTGTCGATGGCCCCCCGGTTCTGCTGGTCCAGCGGCGTACGCACCAGGTTCCAGAACACCTCGATCCACGCTGGCTGATAGGTCGTGGCCGTCCAGTCCGTCCATTGATCGGCAGCGGCGCGTTCGCGCGGCTCGACCGGCCAGATGAGGCCCGAGGCGTAGGTCGCCGCCAGATAGCGCACGATCGCATGGCTCTCCCACAGCACCAGGTCGCCGTCGCGCAGCGTCGGCACCTTGCCGTTGGGGTTCATTGCCCGGTATTTCGGATCGTCCGTGCCGCCGAACGAGCCGCCCAGAGGCAGGTGTTCGTAGTCCAGTTCCAGCTCGGCAAGGAGCCAGCTCACCTTCTGCACATTGGACGAATTCAGGCGTCCCCAGAGCGTGATCGTCACTTGGCTCTCCTCTTGTTGAGTCGGCCACAAGCTTACCGTGTTGCGCCGGATCGGCGCAGTTGCTAAAGCCGCGCCATGTCCAGTTCCTCCACGCAACCCATCCATATCATCGGCGGCGGTCTCGCCGGCTCGGAAGCCGCCTGGCAGGCCGCCCAGGCAGGCGCCAGCGTCATCCTGCACGAGATGCGCCCATTCCAGAAGTCGCCCGCCCACCTCACCGAGGGGCTGGCCGAACTCGTCTGTTCCAACAGCTTCCGTTCGGACGATCACGAGTACAATGCCGTTGGCCTGCTGCATGAGGAAATGCGCCGCTGCGGCTCGCTGATCATGCAGATGGCCGATCGGCACAAGCTACCCGCCGGCGGCGCGCTCGCGGTCGATCGCGTCGGCTTCTCCGATGCCGTCACCGCCGCCATCACCAGCCACCCCAACATCACCCTCGAGCGCGGCGAGATCACGGGCCTGCCCCCGGCCGATTGGCACAATGTCATCATCGCCACCGGCCCGCTCACGTCCCAGCCGCTCGCCGAAGCCATCCAAAAGCTGACGGGCGAGGATGCCCTCGCCTTTTTCGATGCCATCGCTCCCATCATTCATGGCGAGAGCATCAATCGCGATATCGTCTGGGCCCAATCCCGCTATGACAAGGCCGGCCCCGGCGGCACCGGCGCCGATTACCTCAACTGCCCGATGACCGAGCAGCAGTACAACGACTTCGTCGACGCCCTGCTCACCGGCGAAAAGCACGTCTACCACGAGTGGGAGAACGTGCCCTATTTCGATGGCTGCCTGCCCGTCGAAGTCATGGCCGAACGCGGTCGCGAGACTCTGCGCCACGGCCCGCTCAAGCCGGTCGGCCTTACCAACCCGCGCGATCCGGAAAACAAGCCCTACGCCATCGTCCAGCTGCGCCAGGACAACGCCCTGGGCACGCTCTGGAACATGGTAGGTTTCCAGACCAAGCTGAAATACCGCAAGCAGGCCGATATCTTCCGCATGATCCCGGGCCTCGAGCAGGCCCAGTTCGCCCGCCTTGGCGGGCTCCACCACAATACCTTCCTCAATTCGCCCAAGGTGCTCGGTCGTGACCTGCGCCTCAAGGCGGATCCGCGCCTGCGCTTTGCCGGCCAGATCACGGGCGTTGAAGGCTATGTCGAAAGCACAGCCATCGGCCTCATCGCCGGTCGCATGGCCGCGGCGTCCTTGCGCGGGGTCGAGCTGATGGCTCCGCCCGCGACGACCGCCATGGGCGCACTCATCAACCACATCACCGGCGGGCACATCGAGGATGGCGAGCAGAAGCTGCGCAGCTTCCAGCCCATGAACGTCAACTTCGGCCTCTTCCCGCCTGTGACTGTCACCAAGCCCGAAGGCGTCAAGCGCTGGCGCGGCCCGGAAAAGGCCATGGCCAAGAAGAAGGCCGTAAGCGAGCGGGCGCTCGAAGACCTCAAGGTCTGGGCCTGACGGCCAGCAACGCGCCGGACCCGCGCTCGACCGCATCGAGCGCGGCATCGGCCATTTCCACTATGTCACCCCTGCAGTCCCCATCCAGCCAGGCCGCCAGCGCAGCCTCGAGCGCTGCCACGATCGTTGCCGCCGCCACCCGCACCGAGAGCGAAGCCGCCTCGCCACCGGTCCGTTGCGCGATGATCGTGCACAGCACCTCACCGCTACGCGCGTGGTCAAGCGCCGCCGCGGCGCGGAGCGCGGGAACCTGTCGCGCCAACCGGGCGCGCGCCACCATCGAATCCTTGTCCTGGTCCATTACCGTTGCCAGGCCGGCGCGGAACGCCTGCCTCAGACTGGCCAGCACCGGTTCGTCCAGCGGACGATCCTCCAGGAGCCCAAGAAAAAGCGGATCATAGTCGTCCGCCACCAGTGCCTCCTTGGTGGGGAAGTAGTTGAACAGCGTCCCGGTGGAAACATCGGCGGCACGCGCGATTTCCTCGGTCGTGGTGGCCTCGAACCCCTTGCTCAGGAACAGCTCGAGCGCCACCTGCTGAATGCGTGCGCGGGTCTGGCGCTTCTTGCGTTCACGCAAACCCTCGGGCCGTTCGTCCATCTTCACTGCCCTCATGCCACTGCCGCTGGCATCGCGCGGCCGCTCCCTCTGCTCCCAAAGGCTCGCCCCATCCACATTGCCCCCGCCGCCAGCGGCCAAAGCCGGGTCGCTGTATTGCGCAGCGCGATACCCCACGCCGTGCGCGGTACCAGAACCGCTGCATTGGCGCCAATGCCTTTCTGCCGCGGCGCCACCAACCGTCTGTGGCGCGCTTCGTAGGCTTGGAGACCCGCTCCGAGATCGTCGTGGCCGGAGAGTGCCTCACCCAGTGTCCGCGCGCCCGCCATCGCCAGGCTCGAGCCTTCCCCGAACAGGGAAACGCATGACGCTGCATCGCCGAGCAGGGCAACCCGGCCGCTCGACCATTTCGGCAGGTCCACCCGGCAGACCGCATCGAAATACATTTCGTCCGTCTGGGCCAACGCCCGCAACATGGCCGGGACATGCCAGCCCGATCCCGCATAGGTCTCTTCGATCAGCCTGCGCTGGTCCGCTTCATTGCGAAGATCAAATTCGGGGCCCGGCTGTGCGCGGAAAATGAAGGCGCCCAGTGCCCGGCCGGTGGACGGATGGATCGCCGCCGACCGGCCCGGTGCATTATACATCTCCACCCGCCGCGCTATCGCCGGCCAATCCGGCAGTGGTAGCGTCGCTATGAACAGCCCCAGTGGCTTGACGAACTCGGTTTCCGGACCGAAAGCCAGGCGGCGCACGCGCGAATGCAGTCCGTCCGCCCCGATTACGAGGTCGAAGCGCCGCTCCCCGCCCCTTTCGAAACGCACGTCGGCGCCGTCCCCGTCCTGCGCCAGCGCGGCAATACTGTCCCCGAAGACGAACTCGGCATCCGCCTTGACCGCACCGGCGAGACACCGCGCGAGGTCGCCGCGCGGCACCTCGACCTCTCGGCTACCCGAGGCGTGCTGCAACGCGCCGAGATTGACGCGCCCCTTCTCATGGGCCCTGTCATCGAAAAACCCGATCTCCTCGACCGCGCTCGCGGCGGCCCGTAGCGCGGGCATGATCCCCATTTCTTCCGCAACGGAGACCGCCGGCCCCCTCACGTCAACAGGGCTGCCGCTCGAGCGCAGCGAACCGGCGCGCTCGACGAGGGTGCACGCAACTCCCGCACGCGACAGGTACCAGGCCAGGGTCGGGCCGGCCACGCCGGCGCCCGATATCAGGACGGTCTTGATGCACGACATCTCGATGACTCCCGCTTAGGAGCCACTAATTGATGTCACTATAATTTTGAAGTCAACTCAAATAACTACTTCGCGCCCGCTGCGTCCGCGAAAAGCGTCCCTTCGAGATAGGTCAGACTGCGCCCGCCATCAGGCGCCGAGGCGACGGTGGCCGTATCCAGCACGTATCGGTAGGCAATGCCCCCGAGGCTGAACGACAGCACCGGATCGGCGAGTTCATTTCCCGTATTGCCCTTGAGCCACTCCACAAGATCGACGCTCACGCTCTCCCCTGGCGGGATCGAGATTGTAAGCACTTTCGCGCTCAGGGCGAATGTAAGCGCGCCAGAGGTCGCGGGCACATCCACATAGATGGCCTGCCGCCCGAGAAGATAGGGCGTCCCGCCCACGTCCACCGCTTGCGTGGGCGGACGCGCCAGCGACAGGAAGACAGTCGAGCCATTCACCTGGTCGCTCGGTCCAAGACCGTCGAACATGTCGAGGTTGTGCTGCCCGGCCTCATAGGTGACGCCGTGAGAGGCCAGCACCTGCTCGAGGTTCGCCTGCCCCGCTGCCGATTGCAGAAGGAAGGCCATTGCTCCGGTGGCTCGCGCCGCCTCGGCGCCGGACCATTGGGGCTTTGTATCGGGTCCGGTGACGCCTCCGCGCGCCAGCAGCGCATCCAGCGATGCCGCCTGGCTGGCCCTCGAGAGGCTATCCATGTTCCATGGCCCGATGCTGAAGACGAGAAGGATCACCCCGGCCAGTGCCGGTATCAGGCGGATATCCCCGCGCCCGATGAGGAAGGTCAGCGTGAGCAACGCCGCCCAGATCCCGCCTGCTATCAGCATCATCCGTTCCGGCGTCAGCCCATAGGCATCAACTCGCACCATCACGGCAAGGGCGTAGAGCCCCAACGGAATGATCGTCAGCCAGAACCAGCAACGGCGGAACACCCGCACCAGCAGCCTTTCCCGCATGAAGGCGGGATGCAGCAGCAGCCAGGTCGCCGCCCCAGTCGTAACGAAGCCGAGCACCATCCAGCCGAGCATGCCCTCGGGCAGGCTCTGCGTCAGGACGATCTGGAGCGTATAGGCGAGAAGGATGAGCGCATAGGCGAGGAGCAGTGGGGTCAGCACGAACTGGCCGAGAAAGCCCGTGGCAGTGGCAACGATATCCGGCTCTTGCAGCGCGCGGGCGTCAAAGGCGTCCAGCCGGCGGATCGTGGCCAGCCAATAGATCGGCGTGAACAGAAATCCGATGATCGGCAGTACCCACCGGTAGAACAGGTCCGACGTCTCGAGCCCGAAAAGGATCGACAGCGACCGTTCGATGGCCGCGATGCCGAGGGCGACGAGCAGGAACGCCACCCCTGCGATGAGGGCGGTCACCGCCGCCTGTTGGTTGAGCCACCAGAACTTGTCCTGCTGCAGCGCCCGATCCGGTCCGCGCTCGGTGAAGGCACTCACCGAGAGCCAGAGAACGGAAATCACAGGCAAGGCCCACGGCACGAACCAGTTCGCATCGCTCACCTGAAACGCGGCCACCGCCAGCAGCGGCAGAACGTAGCCGATCACGATACCCGCAAGCCCCGTCCGCGGCCTGCTTTCGTTGAACAGCGATCCAGCCACGGCGAACACGGCGCCGCTGGCAAGGCCACCGACGATCCGCCACCAGAACTCGTCCGTCAGCGAGATCTGCTCATTGACCACCACGAGCACCGCGACCGTGGTCAGCAATATCAGCAATGAAGCGAGGGGAAAGCGCCTTAGGGTTGTCAGGAGGTCCGGAGCAAGTCGGTCGATCCAATCCCGCAAGTGCATCTCCCTATCGGTTACGCCAGGTCCACCAGCTCATCGCCGCGATCTTGCGCCAGGAAGCCATGTCCGGCGGCGGCGCAAATGGCTGTTCCTGCACATGTTTTAGCTGACCCAATGCCGCGCGCAAGACGGGTGCATAGGCAAATGCCGGGCGCAGCGACGGCGAAAGCGCGCCGATCGCGGCCTCAGCCTTGCCCAGGTGCTCGCCCGCCAGGTCGATGGCTTGCCCGAGAGCAGCCCGAATGCCCTCGGTCGGGGTGCCTGCAAAGATCTGCGACTCGGTGACGCCATTGGCCCGAAAGAGCGGCAGCGGCAGAAAGATGCGGTGTTGGCTGGCGTTGAAACCAAAGGCGCGCACATGCCCGATAAAGGCATTGGCGACGCCCAGGTGCCCGGCGGCATCCCCGTCCTCTACCGGGACGCCATCGTTGAGCACCATGGCGGCGAACTGATAGAGCACCGAGACCGTCTCGCCGGCATATCCCTCGAAACTGGTGAGGTCGGGCATCGGGTCCTGGTAGAGATCGAACCTTCGTGCCGCGATCAGCCGCTGCAGCGGCACGATGGGAAGGCCGTAGTCACCTATCGTGGTCAGCAGCGCGTCGGCCACCGGGTTGCTGCGCACGTTGCCGTGCCCCTGCCCCCTGAGCGCATCGTCCCACCATTGCAGCCGGATTTCCCCGGGCGTCGGCTCGGAGACCCGCTCGCGCACCGAGGCCACTTCGGCCGCGAACGCATAGAGCGATTGCACCGCCGCCCGCTTGTCCTCGCCGATCAAGAGGCTCGCGTAATACCGGTCGGGGTCCGTGGATTTGAGATAGTCGGCCGTCAGCGCGGCGGTTTCCGCTCGCATGTCACTTGCCGCGCTCGACAGCGATCAGCGCAGCGCCGACTGCCCGTTCCTCGGCCAGCAGCACGTTATAGGTCCGCACAGCTCCACCGGTCGCAATCGGCTCCATGATGACCTTGCGCTCGCGGAACGCCTGCCGGATGGCCGGATCGAGAAACACGATCTCCTCGCCCGTCCCCACAAGCAGCACGTCGAGACGCTCGGCGGCCTCCAGCAAGGGCGCCAGCGTCTCGAGCGTTATCCCGGCTGCCTCTTTGACATCCCAGGAAAGCATGCCCGTCGGCAGGCACAGGAGTGAACCCTTGTGCGACATGTCTGCGAAGCGGAACCCACCGTTGCCATAGGCATCGATGGGCACCTGTTGCGGGAAGCGGCCCGCTCCGAAGGTATCGGCCATGGGCCGTGCCTCCTAGACAGCGGCGCCGTCTGCGCGCTTTTCCTTGGCCTGCTTCTCGTCCTTTGCCTGGTCGGCCCGGGCACGCAGCCCGAACCAGATCAGGATCGGCGCCGCGATCACGATCGAGGAGTACGTGCCAATCAGCACGCCCCAGGTCATCGAGATCGTGAAGCTGCGGATCACCTCGCCACCGAAAAGAACCAGCGGGATGAGCGCCAGCAAGGTGGTGAAGGCGGTCAGGGTCGTACGCGCCAGGGTCGAGTTGATCGAGAGGTCGATCAGCTCGGGCAACGACATCTTCTTGTACTTGCGCAGGTTTTCACGGACGCGGTCGTAGACCACCACCGTATCGTTGAGCGAGTAGCCCACGATGGTCAGGATCGCCGCGATACTGGTCAGGTTGAACTCGATACCCGTTATCGAGAAGAAGCCGATGGTCAGCAACACGTCGTGGAACGTCGAGACGATCGCACCCACCGCATATTGCCACTCGAAGCGGAACCACACGTAGACCATGATCGCCAGCAGCGCCACGCCCAGGCCGATGGCGCCCGAGACCGCAAGTTCACCCGAGACGGACGGGCCCACGGATTCGGTGCGCCGCACTTCGTAGCCACCGCTCTGGAGCGCGTCGCGCACCTTCTGCACCGCGGCCTGCTGGGCGGCGTCGCCGCCTTCCTGCGCCTGCACGCGGATCAGCACGTCCTCGGGCGTACCGAAGCCCTGTACCTGAATTTCGCCAAGGCCGAGCTCGCTCAGCCGCTGGCGGATATCGCCCGGATCGGCCGGGCCGCCCACATGCTGCACCTCGATCGCCGAACCGCCGGTGAAGTCGATGCCCAGGTTCATGCCCTTGGTGAAGAACGAACCCATCGAACCGGCAATCGCCAGCACCGAGATGATGATCGCCGGGCGGGCGAACTTCATGAACGGAATCTTGGTGTGGTCGGGAATGAAATGAATGAGGCGGATCTGCACCGTCTTCGGGCGGCGACGGCGATACCAGATGCCGGCGATGAAGAGCGTCACCGTGTAGGCGGTGAACATCGAGGTGAGGATACCCAGAGCCAGCGTAACGGCGAAGCCCTGTACCGGCCCCGAGCCCAGGAAGAACAGCACGATGGCCGCGATCAGCGAGGTCAGGTGCGAGTCCACGATCGTGCCCCAGGCGCGCTCGAAGCCCGCTGTGATGGCCTGCAGGTTGGATCGTCCAGCCTGCTGCTCTTCACGTATGCGCTCGTAGATCAGCACGTTGGCGTCCACGGCCATGCCGATGGTCAGGATGATACCGGCGATACCCGGCAGGGTCAGCGTCGCCCCCAGCATCGAGAGCGAGCCGAGCATCACGAAGATGTTGAGGATCAGCGAGATGTTGGCGAAGACGCCCCAGAGGCCGTAGGCCATGAGCATGAAGAGGATGACCGCGGCGGCGGCAACGGCACCGGCGATGAGGCCGGCGCGGATCGAGTCCGCACCCAGGCTCGGCCCGACGGTGCGCTCTTCGATGATGTCGAGGCTGGCCGGCAGAGCGCCCGCGCGCAGCAGCACCGCCAGGTCCTGTGCACTCTGCGGGGTGAAGTTGCCGCTGATCTGGCCCGAGCCGCCGGTGATCGGCTGCTGGATGACCGGAGCGGTCAGCACCTGGTTGTCGAGAACGATGGCGAAGCGCTTGCCGACATTCTTGGAAGTAATGTCCGAGAAGGTGACCGCGCCGCGGGTATCGAACTTGAACGTCACGACCGAGCGGCCGGTCTGCTGGTCGAAGCCGGGCTGGGAGTCGACCAGCGACTCGCCACCGAGCGAGACGTCTTCATAAAGCAGTTCCTTGCCGCCGTCCTGGCTCGGCAGGATGATGGTGCCGGCCGGCAGCCCCTGGGCCTCGGCCTGTGCAGCCGTCATGCCCGGGTAGACCATGTGGAAGGTCAGGCGCGCCGTCTTGGAGACGATATCCTTGAGGCGGGTCGAGTCGCCGAAGCCGGGAACCTGGAGCAGCACGCGGTCCGAACCCTGGCGCTGGATCGAGGGCTCGGTCGTGCCCAGTTCGTCCACGCGCTTGCGGATGACTTCCATTGACTGCGTCACCAGCGAAGACATGCGCTGGTTGATGCCCTCGTCGGTCAGCGCCACCGTGATCTTACCATCACTGGTGGTGGAGAACGAAAGCTCGGGTGTACCGCCCACCGAGAACATCGTGTTTGAAATGTTGTTCTGCAGCGTCTCGAGCGCCTTGAGCGCTGCGTCCTGCTGCGTCGGGTCGGTCAGTTCCACCGTGATGGACTGGGGGCCCGTCGTGATGATGTTGCCGATGCCGTTTTCATTGGCCAGCACGGCGCGCGCGTCGCGGCGCAGGTCCTTGACCCGCTGGTCGACGATCGACTGCTTGTTGACGCCGAGCAGGAGGTGCGAGCCGCCCTGCAGATCCAGACCCAGGACGATGGTGCGCTTGGGCATCCAATCGGGCATCGCATCCAGCGTATCCTTGGGCAGGAAGCTGGGAATCGTGAACGCGACAGCCAGAATAGCCACGATGGCGATAATGACAGCCCGAATGGGAGAAAACTGCATAGTGTCTGGTCCAGATACCTAGAGCGGAAGGGCTCTATCTTCTCGATTGCACACGAGGTCCACCGAAAAGTGGCGTGCCACTTTCCGGTCCCCATGTTTTCTGCACGTCTTGCGCCGGCTTAGGCCGGCTTGTTGTCGTTGACCGGCTCGGCCTTCGAGCGCACGTCCGCAACCATGGAGCGGACGACCTTGATCTTGACGCCCTGGGCGATCTCGACTTCGAGGTCTTCGCCTTCCTGTGCCTTGGTCACCTTGCCGACGATGCCGCCGGTGGTCACGATCGTATCCCCGCGACGGATGGCGCTGAGCATGGCCTGCTGTTGCTTCATCCGCTTCTGCTGCGGACGGAAGATCAGCAGCCAGAAGATGACGACCAGCAGCAGGATGGGCATGAGCGAGGTCAGAATTTCCATCGTTCCGCCACCGCCCGGCGCTGCGCCGGCAGCCTGCGCAAAGGCTGGGGTTACAAACATGTAGGCACTCCTATGGTTGTCGACTTGGCTGTCGGCTTGTCAAAAGTTCGTTGATAATCCCATATAGGAGACGAACTTGGCTTGGCGAGACTACCCGCCTGAAAATCGCGCGGACTATACAGGTGGGCCCCCGCGATTGCAAAGCCAATCCGGGCGTTTCAGACCGGCCCTATACTTGAAGGAATGTCCCGTGAACAGCCAAGATTCGCTTGCGCAAATTGCTGCGTCGCTGGCCCGTATTGCCGAACATTTGAACGTGCTTGCGCCCCTGCCCGCCACCCGGGCAACCGGCCTCGATCTCGCCGACGCCTACCACTGGGATGCCCATCTCGGGCAGCTCATCCCCGTGCCCAAGGTCAGCCGCGTCCCGCTCGAGCTGCTCAAGGGCGTCGATGACGTCAGCAACACGCTCCTCCAGAACACGCTCCAGTTCGCCAAGGGCCTGGGCGCCAACAACGCCCTCCTCTGGGGTTCGCGCGGCATGGGCAAGAGCTCCCTGGTCAAGGCCGTCCACGCCCACGTTGCCGCCCTCAACGAACCCGACGTTCAGCGCCTCATCCTCATCGAGATCGCCCGCGAGGATATCGAGGGTCTGCCCACCCTCATGCGCATCATCCGCGACGAGCCGGCGCGCTTCATCGTCTTCTGCGACGATCTCTCCTTCGATCGCGACGAGACGAGCTACAAGTCCCTCAAGACCATCCTCGACGGCGGCCTCGAAGGGCGCCCGGACAACGTCCTCTTCTACGCCACGTCCAACCGCCGCCACCTCATGCCCCGTGACATGATCGAGAACGAGCGCTCGACGGCCATCAATCCCGGCGAGGCCGTCGAGGAAAAGGTGTCGCTGTCCGATCGCTTCGGGCTCTGGCTCGGCTTCCACAATTGCGACCAGCCCACCTACCTGGCCATGATCGATGGCTACGTGGCCTATTACGGGCTCGACATCGACAAGGACGAGCTCAAGGCCAAGGCCATCGAATGGGCCGCGACGCGCGGCGCCCGCTCCGGCCGCGTCGCCATGCAGTTCGTGCGCGACCTGGCCGGCGCCATGGGCAAGGCGGTCTGACCCCCATAACGCAAAAGGGCCCCGCGGGGCCCTTTCTTTTGTCTTCGCTCGCCGGCTCAGCTTGCCAGCATCGGCATCGGATCGACGGGCGTCGCGCCCTTGCGCAGTTCGAAATGGAGCTGCGGACGGCTCACCGAGCCGGTCATGCCCGCCGCGCCGATCGAGTCCCCGCGATTGACCACGTCGCCCTTGGCCACGCTCATCGACTTGAGATGCGCGTAGGCGGACACATAGCCGTTCGCGTGCCGGATCAGGATCAGGTTGCCGTAGCCCTCCACGCCCGATCCGACATAGATGACCGTGCCGTTCTCGGCCGCGCGGATCGAAGCACCCTCGGGAGCCTCGATATTGATACCCGTACCCTTGGAGGCAGCGAAGTTCGTGATGATCTTGCCCGTGATCGGCCAGCGGAACTTGTCCGCGCCCGACATCGCCGGCTCCTGGAGCACAGGTGCCGGCTTGTTGGGCTGCACCGCTGCGGTCTGCAGGGTCTGCGCCGCCTTGGTCTGGGCGGCCGGGCTCGGCTGCGGAGTGCTCTTGAGCACACCCGGATCGGTGATTGCGGCGACCTGCCGCTGGGGCGTGGCGGCGGGCGTCACGACCGGGCTGGTCGTCACGTCGTCGCTGGCCGAAGCCACCTGGGTCGGCGCGCGCTTGGAGAGCAGGTCCGGGCGTCCCGGGATGACCAGCTTCTGGCCAACGAAGAGCTTGTCCGGCGAGAACGAGCCGTTGGCATTCAGGATCGCCTGCGCCGTCACATCGTAGCGGCGGGCGATGGTGTAGAGGGACTCTCCGCTTTCCACCACATGCACATAGGCATTGGACGGCACCACCGAGAGGTTGGCCTGCTGGCTGGTATTGGCGACCGCGGTCGGCTTGAGCGCGGTGACGGGACTGTTGGGGAGAGTGCCCAGCGTGGTCTTGGCCGGGGCAAGAGATTGCTGTGCAGGCATGGCAGTTTGCGATCCGCTTGAGTTGGACGTGAGAACAGGCAAGTCTTCGGTAGAGACTGAGCCCAGCGGCGCCTGCGGTGCAGTGGCGAAGGTCGTCGGCTGGCTGGAGGAAGCGAAGCCGCCACCAACCATTCCGCCCCCACCGACATTCATCGGGGGAATGAACTGGCCTTCTGCGACTTGCGTGGAGGCACCCAATGCGCTTGGCATGGGTTGGTTCAGATTGCTCGACCCGCTGTACGCCGTCGACCCCGTAGTCGTGGAGTCGCGGAAGCCGCCCATGGACGAACAACCGGAAAGTGCAGCGCTGCCAGCCAGTACGGCGGCAATCGCAACGGCGCCCTTGAGCGCTCTACCGGATGCGCGATTACTCATATGTTCAACTCGTACGCAGGTACTCAATAAAATTGAGACTAGGGCGTTAAGGTAAAGACGAGTTTAAAAGCCCCGCGATTTGCGCGGCTTCGCCCTGCCTGCGTTAGAACTCGAGTAAGGTTACCGGCGCCGGGTGAAGGGCAATTGCCCGTCCAGCCGCCCTGCGACATCCGCATCCGTCTGCAGCAGCGAGAGCGGAGTCACGGTGATCGAATCGCCGTGGGTGAGCAGGTGGAAGTCGCTGCCTTCATCGAGCGGCCGCGGCGTTTCCGGGATCGCCACGAAGAACTTGCCGGCGTTGTCGCTCGGATAGTAGCGCATCGGCGACCGCGAGAACCGCTGGTGCGGCACCACCCGCACGCCCGTGACATCGGCCGCCGGACAGGAGGGGAAGTTGACGTTGTAGTAGACGTCCTTGCCGTGCTCGAGCCCCATGAGCGAACGCACGAGTTCGGCCCCATAGGTCTGGGCGTTGGTCCACTCGACATCCAGGCCTGCCGCGTAATCCACGGCCTGGCTGAGAGCGATGCCGACCGCACCCTGCATGGTGCCCTCGCGGGCACCCGCGACCGTTCCCGAGCAATGGACGATGTCGCCCAGGTTCTGCCCGTTGTTGACGCCCGAAAGCACCAGGTCCGCCGGCTTATCGCCGAGGACGAACGTCATACCCGCAACGACGCAATCTGCTGGCGAGCCGCCCTTGACTGCAAACGTGCGCTCGCTGCGCTTGTCGAGCGACAGTTCGCGCCCGAATGAGAAGCGGTGCCCTGCCCCGCTCTGGTTGCCGTCCGGCGCCACCACCCACACATCGTCGGAAAGCTGCCGGGCAATGCCCAGCAGCACCTGCAGGCCCGGTGCATCCACACCATCGTCATTGGTGATGAGGATGCGCAGGCTCACGAGCGGCCGCCGATCGCGGTGACGCCGCCCATATAGGGCTGCAGCGCTTCGGGAATCGCGATCGAACCGTCAGCCTGCTGGTAGTTCTCCATCACCGCGATGAGGCAACGTCCCACTGCAACGCCCGAACCATTGAGCGTATGGACGAAGCGCGGCTGCTGCTTCTCGCCCGCCGGGCGATAACGCGCATCCATGCGCCGCGCCTGGAAATCGCCGCAGACGGAAACCGAGGAAATCTCGCGATAAGTGTCCTGTCCCGGCAGCCAGACCTCGATGTCGTAGGTCTTCTGCGCGCCGAACCCGATATCGCCCGTGCACAGCGTCATGACGCGGTAATGCAGCCCCAGCCGTCCCATGATCGCCTCGGCGCAGGACAGCATGCGCTCGTGTTCGTCGATCGAGGCCTCGGGCGTCGTGATGGAGACCATCTCGACCTTGTTGAACTGGTGCTGGCGCAGCATGCCGCGCGTGTCGCGGCCGGCGGACCCGGCCTCGGAGCGGAAGCACGGAGTCAGCGCCGTCAGGCGCAGCGGCAGCTCTTCCTCGGACAGGATCGATTCGCGCACCAGGTTGGTAAGCGGCACTTCGGCGGTCGGAATCAACGCCAGGCGCCCTTCTCCGTGCGGGGTGAAGAACAGGTCTTCCTCGAACTTGGGCAACTGCCCGGTGCCGTAGAGCGCTTCGTCGCGCACCAGCAGCGGCGGCTGCACTTCGGTATAGCCGTGCTCGGTGGTATGCAGGTCCAGCATGAACTGGCCCAGGGCGCGTTCCAGCCGCGCCACCTGGCTCTTGAGCACCACGAAGCGGCTGCCCGAAAGCTTGGCTGCCCCTTCGAAGTCCATCATGCCGAGCGCCTCGCCCAGCTCGTAATGCTCCTTGGGCGCAAAGCTCAGGTTCGGCTTCGCCGGCCGCACCTTTGCCGCATGTTCGGCATTCCCGTTCCGGCCGAAATACTCGACATTGTCGTGCTCGTCCTTGCCGACCGGCACGTCATCGAGCGTGATGTTGGGCAGCACCGAGAGCGCATCGCGCAGCTCCGCGTCCACTGCCCGCTCCTCGGCCTCGCCGGCCTGGATGGAATCCTTGAGAGTGGCCACTTCGGCCATCAGAGCCTGGGCCTTGGCCTCGTCTTTCTGCGCCTTGGCCTGGCCGATCAGCTTGGACGAGCTGTTGCGCTTTTCCTGCGCTTCGTTGAGACGAACGATGATGGCGCGACGCTTGTCGTCGATGGCGATCAAGTCGGCGGCCTGCGCGGGAAGCCCGCGACGCGCGAGCGCAGCGTCAAAGGCTTCGGCGTTGGCGCGGATCCATTTGATATCGAACATTTAAACGGTCAGGTTCCCTCGCGGAACCGGCCTCTCGAATTGGGGCCGATTCCAGGGATGACGGAACTGGCCTAGTTGGACTGCTCGGATGCTTCTGCTGCAAGGCGTTGAGCGCGCGATCGCTCCACCCAGCGCACCGATAGGATCGAGAGTTCGTAGAGCAGGTAGAGCGGGGTCGCAAGGCCGATCTGGGAGATCGGATCGGGCGGCGTCAGCAGAGCTGCCAGGATGAGGATGGCGACGATGGCGTAGCGCCGTCCCTTGCGCAGCTGATCGACATTGATCAGTTCGATCCGCGCCAGAAGCGTCAGCACCACGGGCAGCTGGAAGCAGATGCCGAACGCGATGATGAGCGTCATAGCCAACCCGAGATACTCGCTGACGCTCGTCAGCATCTTGATCTCGCTGGTCTGCATGCCCGCAAAGAAATGCAGGGCCATCGGCAGCACCACGAAATAGACCATGGCCGCGCCGAGCACGAAGAACACCGGCGTGGCAATGAGATACGGCACGAACGCCCGGCGTTCCTTCTTGTAGAGCCCCGGGGCCACGAACATGTAGATCTGGCTGGCAATCACCGGGAAGCCCAGGAAGATCGCCCCGAAGAGCGCCAGGTTGAGCTGGGTGAAGAAATATTCCTGGGGCGCCGTGTAGATGAGCTGCAACTCTTCGGGATGCGCCACGGCGCGCCGATAGGGGATCAGCAGCAGGTCGAAGATCTGGCTGGCGAACAGGAAGCACAGCAACATCAGCACGACGACGGCGATGGCGCAGTAGATCAGGCGCTTGCGCAATTCGATGAGGTGGTCGAGCAGGGGCGCCTCGGAGCCGGCCAGTTCGTCCTCGTCCTCAGGCGACTGCTTGTTCGGATTTTCGAGCTGCGGAGCGGGCGAAGTCATGGCTTAGGGCTTCTCTTCCGCGTTCGGCGCAACCGCCTCGACCTTGGGCTTGGCGGCTGCCTTGGGCTTTGCCGCGGCCTTCGGTTTCGCCGGCGTCTTGGGCGCGACGTCTGCGGTCTTGCTCGCCGCCGGCTTGGCGGCGGCCTTTGGTGCTGTCTTGGGTGCGGCCTTCTTGGGCTCGGCCTTCTTGGCCGTAACCGGTGCCTCGGCAGGCGCAGGCGCGGCGGGCTTCTTGGCGCGCGGCTTGCGGGCGGGCTTTACCTCCGCTGCCGGCTGGGCCACCGCATCGAGATCCTTTGCCGTCACGTGCGACGGCGGGATCGGGCTGAGGCGAGCACCCTTGATCGGTTCTGCGACCACCGGGGCGACGCTCGCCTCCGGCGGCTTCATGCCGGCTGCGGCGTGTATTTCGTCGACGATGCTTTCGGCCTTCGGATCCTTGGGCGCGATGGCGCCCGTCGGTTCGACCTGGCCGCTCGCGGTCGTGGCGTTGAACTCACGCCTGATCTCATCGGCCGTCTGCCGGAGCGGAGCGGTGATGGAATCGCGCAGGTTGCGGACTTCATTGAGGCCCGTCGTCTTGTTGAGCTCGCGCTGGAACTCAGTGCCCATGCGGCGGATCATGCCGGCAAACTTGCCGACACGCTGCATCACCATCGGCAAATCCTTGGGTCCGATGATGATCAGCGCCACAACGCCGATGACAAGCATCTCAGTCCAGCCGACACCCAGCATGGCTAACTATCCTTCAATGCGGGCCGTAGCCTGGGACGCGCTCAGGCGTCCTTGCTTTTCTCGGTCTCGCTGGCAGCGTTGACCTTCGCATTGGCGTCGATCTGGGCCGGCTTGGTTTCTTCGTCGCGCATACCCTTCTGGAAGGCTTTGATGCCCGAAGCCACCTCACCCATCATGCCGGAGATCTTGCCCCGGCCAAAGAGCAACAGCACGACGACTGCCACAACGAGAATACCCCAAATTCCTGGCGCGTGCATTTGCGTCTCCTAAGCGGTCAGGCACGTAAAACGTGCAGTGAGAAATATGTTCAATCGGCCGGAAACACAAGGACGTGGTCCGGGTTGAGGGTCAGGAAAACGTCACGACCCGGTAAAATTTCGGCGTTCGAGCGCTGCCGGATGCCGATGGGCCGGTCGAGGCCGGAAACCTTGACTTCGTAGATATCGACGCCGATGGCGTCGCGTTTGCCGATGATGCGGCCGGGAACACCGGGTCCTTCGAGCGCCATGTCGAGCGCTCCCACGGGTCGCAGCGCCACCACCACCTTCTCGCCTCGCCCCGGGCCGCTGACCGGCACGGGTCCGAGCGGGGTCTGCGCAAATCCGTCAGATACCCGTGTCTCGATCTCGCTCAGCGGAGAAAAGAACCGCGCCGCGTTGAGATCCACGGGCCGGTTGTAAATCGCCGTGGCCGTATCGATCTGGGCGATGCGCCCCTTGCGCAGCAAGGCGATCCGGTCGCCCAGCAACATCGCTTCCTCGGGGTCGTGCGTTACGATGATCGTGGTCGCATTGGTCTCGCGCAAGACCGCCAGCGTCTCTCCGCGCACGCTCTCGCGCAGCCGCGCATCAAGGCTCGAAAACGGCTCGTCCAGCATGATCACGCCCGGCCGCGGCGCGATGGTTCGCGCCAAAGCCAGGCGCTGTTGCTGCCCGCCCGACAGCATGTGCGGATAATCGTTCTCGCGATCTTCCAGCCCCACGCGCTTGAGCGCGGCACGCGCCTGCGTCACCGCGGCGCTCCGCCCCAGGCGCTTGAGCCCGAACGTCACGTTATGCAGCACGCTCAGATGCGGAAACAGCGCGAAGTCCTGGAACATCAGGCCGATGCCGCGCCGGTCCGGCGGCACCTGGATGGTCGGGCTCGAAACGACCTCGTTGTTGATCCGCACCACCCCACCCTGGATGGGCTGGATACCCGCCGCCACGCGCAGCACGGTGGACTTGCCCGACCCCGATTCCCCAAGCAGGCACACCACTTCGCCCGGCGTCAGCGTCAGCGTAAACTTGTCGAGCACCGCCCGGCCACCCAGGCGTACGTCCACGGCATCGAACGCGATGCCCGCCGCAAAGCTCACGCCCGCGGTGCCGCGCGGGCCCCAGCCCGCCGCTTCGTCCGGAGTGATGTTGTCGCTCATTGTTCGTCCACGCCCATGTCGCCGGGATCGAGAGGGTCCTCGTCCTCGCGCAGCGGCCCGTCGAATGGCAGCGGAATCTGCATGGAAGGTGGCAAACGCCCAGAAAGCAGCCCTGCCCCCTTCAATTCTTCGAGACCGGGCAAGTCCGAGAGTGCCTCGAGGCCGAAATGGTCGAGGAAGGCGTCCGTCGTACCGTAGGTTACAGGACGACCCGGCGTGCGCCGCCGCCCGCGCATGCGGATCCATCCGGCTTCCATGAGTAGGTCCAGCGTCCCCTTGCCCGTGGCGACCCCGCGCACCTCTTCGATCTCGGCGCGCGTCGTCGGCTGGTGATAGGCGATGATGGAAAGCGTCTCGAGCGCGGCACGCGAAAGCTGCCGGTTCTCCACTTCCTCGCGACGCAGCAGGAATCCCAGATCCTCGGCCGTGCGGAACGCCCAACGCTCTCCGCGCTGCACGAGGTTCACCCCGCGCCCGGCATAGCGCTCCGCGAGGGTACGGATCAGCTCCAACGCGTCGGCGCCTTCATCGAGGTAGATGGCAATGTCGGATGGCGCCAGCGGCTCGGAGGACGCGAACAGCAAAGCCTCGATGATGCGCAGGTTGCGCTCGATCACCTCATGCCGATCGCCCGCCTCGTCCTCGCTATCCCACTCGGTCGTCATGCCTTTTCGTCATCCTGCTGGCGCCGGCGCATGAACAATGGGCCAAAGGCGAGATTCTGGCGCAGTTCTACTTGTCCTTGCCGCACCAGTTCAAGGCTCGAGGCGAAGCTCGAGGCCAGCACCGTCGCCCGCTCCTCCGGACTCGCCAGGTAGTGCGCGAGATAAGTCTGCATCGACACCCAGTCTGAACTGTCCCCGATCAGCCGCTGCAGGATATCGCGGGCATCCTGCAGGGCCCAGACGGTGCGCTGACGCGGCGTATAGTCGGAAGGGACCGCACGCTCGCGCTGGTCCGAATAGGCCTTGAGCAGGTCGAACAGGCTCGCTTCCCAAAGGCTCTTGCGCTGGATGTGGATCGGTTCGGGCATGCCCCGCGCATAGACCTGGAAGCCCAGTCGCGGCCGGTTCATGAGCTGGGTCGCCGCCTTGCGCATCCCCTCCAGGCGCTTCAGCCGGAACTGGAGCAGCGCCGCCATCATCTCTCCGCTCGGCTCGTCGTCGCTGGGCGCTTGCGGCACCATCAGCCGGCTCTTGAGATAGGCGAGCCATGCAGCCATCACCAGGTAATCGGCGGCGATCTCGATCCGCTTCTCCCGGACGGTTTCGATGAAGGCGAGGTACTGCTCGGCCAGCGCGAGCACCGAAATGGTCGCCAGGTCCACCTTCTGGCGCCTGGCCAGGTCGAGCAGGAGGTCGAGCGGCCCTTCGTAGCCGGCGACGTCGACATAGAGCACTTCGTCGTCCGGCGTGGGCGGCGGCGTGCTGAACCAGTCTGTCGTCCCGTTGGTCATTGTGTTTCCGCGCCGCCCGGCTGTCCCGCGAGAGACCTTCGCCTCTCGTCAGGACACCGTCAAGCGGCGCGGCCGGTTATCCGCCTCAGTTCGTGACGAAGCAGTCGCCGCGAGCGGATTTGATCTGGTCACACAGATAGTTGGCGCTCTGCATCGAGTCGGCGGGCACGCGCACGCGGTAGTAGATGCCCTTGGCGCCGAGGTCCACGCGCTGCACTTCGGGCAGCACGCCTCCCAGGATCTTGCCATAGCGCTGGTTGATCTCGATGAGCGACTGCCTGGCCACGTTCTCGTCGCGCTGCGAGGAAAGCTGCACATAGGCCGCTGCCTGCGGGCTCGTGCTGGCGGTCTGCGTGGCCGCCGGAGCCGGGGTCTGCGCCTGGGTCGCCTGCGCAGCCAGCGCGCCGATGGGATCGTTGGCGAGCGCATTGACCGCGTTGGTCGGCTGGGCGCCCAGGGCGACCGTCGGGCGGTTCGCCAGGCGCGGCCGCGGCACGGGCGCCACCACATCGGGCGGCGTGACGTTGGCCGGATCGATCGGCGTCGCCGTCGTCTGTTCGGCAGGCGTCGTCGCTGCGCCGTCAGTAGTCGTCGCCGGCGTGGGCGTAAGAGCCGAAGGCGTCGTGGACGGCTGTGTCGCGGCTGCCGTCAGCAGGTCGCTGTTGTCGAGGTTGCTGGCCGGTACTTCCGGAACGTTCGGACGCGCCACCGGAAGCTGCTGTCCACCGGCCAGCGCATCGTCGGCATTGACGATCGTCCCATCAGGACGAACCGTGACGGTACGCACCTTGCGGTTGGCCAGGCCCTCTTCACCCGTCGTCTCGGTCGGCGTGATCGCCGCCACCGACGCCGTGTCGCTGGCCTGGTCGCGGGAAACCAGTTGCTCCGGCTCTGGCGTGGCATTGCCACCACCGAGCTCGTTCAGCACCACCGAGGCGGGCGGCGTATCGCTCGAAGCGGTCGCAGCCGGAGGCGGCTCCTTGACAGGTGAGGTATCGGCCGTCAGCACCGGCGCGGCGCCATCGGTACCCTGGTTGTTGCCCAGGACCCAGTAGAGCGCGCCGCCTGCCACCACCAGAAGCACGGCCGCGATGGCCGGTCCGACGAAGGGACGGAAGGAGCTGTTTCGTGATGCCGCCCGCGGCGGCTTGGCGGCCGCACGCGCAGGCTCGGGCTTGACCCGTTCTTCGGCTGCGCGCGCAGGCTCGACCCGCCCGATATCTGCCCCGCTGGCAGCGGCTGCGGCCAGGATCGCGGCTTCGGCGGCATGATCGTCATGGATCGGACGCGCCGTGGCCCGCGGCAGCGGCGAAGGACCGCGCGACACCGGAATTGCCGACGCCGGGCCGCGCGGCTCGATCTTGTTGCCCATGTCATGCTGGATCGACGAGCCGATCAGGCTCTCGATTTCATCCATCGGATCGAGGGGAGCCTTGGGCGTCTCGACCGGGGCCGGCTTGGGCTCCACTGGCGCGGCGGCTGCCGGGGTGGGCGCTTCCGCCGGCGCGGCGGGCTTGGCATTGGAGCCGACGCCGAACACCGGCGGCACGGCGAAGCGATCGCTCGCCGGCTTGGGCTGGGCGGCAAAATTCACGGCGCGCAGGAAGGGCTTGGGCGCCGGCTGCTCCGGCTCAGCCGGTGCGGCAGTCGATTGCGGCGTGCTGGTGCCCTCGTCCCCTGCGGGATGGCTCTCCACCACCGGCTCGGGATCGCTCAGTTCGGCCGCGATCAGGTCGGCAATGGCGTCGTGGCTCTCGGGAGCGCTCGGCGGCACCTCGATAACCGGCTCGTTGGTCACCGGCTCGGAGAGCTTGGCCGTGCCAAAGCCGAAGTCGAAATCATGGCTCGTGAACGCCACCGGCTCGCTCGCGGCAGGCTCACTGCGCGTCGGCTCGGGCATCCGCACGGGCTCGACCGCCCGTGGCGGTTCGGGCGCGCGCGGCGGCTCGGCAGCGCGGATCGGCTCGGGCGTAACCTCGGGCTGCGGCTCCGGGCGCGGTTCGACGCGCGCAGTCTCGGCCACCGGGCGCGCCGGAGCGATGAACGACGGAACCTGGGCAGTCTGCGGCTTCTCGGGCTCCACCGGTGTAGCAGGCTGCTCGGCCATGACCGGCGGCTCTTCAACGCGCGCCATCACGGGCTCCTGCCTGGCCGGCTCGGCCGGGCGCTCGGCAGGCTTGTTGAAGCGATCCTGCCAGCTCACCAGCGGCGCCGGCGCCAGGGCTTCGGCGGGCTTCGGCGGCGCGCCGAAATCGAAATCGAACTTTTCCCCGGCCTGCGCGTTCTCGGGAGGACCCGGGATACGCACGGCAGGAGCAGCCGTCGGCGCCGGGGATGAAGCTTGCGGCTCTGGTGCCGGAGCGGCTTGGTTTGCAGCAGGCTTTTCCGGCTGGGCGTCGGAGGCCGTCATGCGCGCGAGTTCGGCAATCAAGTCGTCGGAACCATCCGACTGACCAGTCGATTGCTGCGGTTTGGCTGTGCTCATTAAGCAGCGCCCCTAGTAATTGTCGCGCGGAAACTCAGGCCCCCGCCGAGGTTTTCCGCTAGTCAGCACGTCAATGCGCCCGAATTATGAAAGGGCCTCTGGCGCCGACACTCCCAATAGTGTCAGACCATTGAGAAGTACCTGCCGGACGGCATCGACCAACGCGAGTCGAGCAAGCGTGAGTTTCGGTTGCTCAACGTTAACAAATCGTAATTGCGGATCTTCGTTACCCTTGGCCCAAAAGCCATGGAAGGCCGCTGCAACATCATGCAAGTAAAACGCGATACGATGCGGTTCATGGGCCACCGCCGCCGCAGCAACGGTACGCGGCCACGCCGCCAATACTCTGATGAGCTCAAGGTCGGCCGGATGGACCAAAAGGTCAAGCTCCGCTCCCTTGATGGCCGCATCGGAGAGGTTCAGTGCAGGCAGTTCGTGGTCGGCCTTGCGGAACACCGAATAGGCGCGCGCATGGGCGTACTGCACGTAGAACACCGGGTTGTCGCGGGTCTGTTCCTTGACCAGCGCGAAATCGAAATCCATTGCCGCGTCATTGCGCCGGAACAGCAGCATGAAACGCGTCGCGTCTGCCCCGACCTCGTCCACCAGGTCTGCCAGCGTCACCAGGTCGCCCGAGCGCTTGGACATCTTGACCGGCTCGCCGTTGCGCAGCAGCCGCACGAGCTGGCAGATACGCACGTCGATATCCGCCTCGCCCAGCGAAACCGCCTTCACGGCCGCCTGCAGCCGCTTGATGTAGCCGGAATGGTCGGCGCCCAGCACGTTGACCATGTGGTTGAAGCCACGCAGGTACTTGTTGCGGTGATAGGCGATGTCCGCCGCGAAATAGGTGTATGACCCGTCCGATTTGATGAGGGCGCGGTCGGTATCGTCCCCGTAATCCTTGGCCCGGAACAGGGTCTGCTCGCGATCTTCCCAGTCGTCCGGCGTCTTGCCCTTGGGCGCCTCGAGCCGACCCTGGTAGACCATGCCGCGCTCGCGCAGCCATTCGAGCGTCAGGTCGATATCGCCGCCCTGCCCGTGCAGCGTGCGCTCCGAAAAGAACACGTCATGCTTGATGCCGAGCTTGCCCAGGTCTGCCTTGATCAGCGCCAGCATCGCGGCGAGCGTGCGCTCCTTGATCAACGGCAGCACGGCTTCTTCGCCATCCTTGAGCAGCCGGTCGCCGAACTCCTCGGCCAGTTCCTTGCCCACTGGCACCAGGTAGTCGCCCGGATAAAGACCGGCCGGAATCTCGACCTTCTCGCCCAGCGCCTCGCGGTAGCGCAGGAATGCCGAGCGTGCCAGCACGTCGACCTGCCCGCCGGCGTCGTTGATGTAGTATTCGCGCGTCACGTCATAGCCCGTGAAGGCCATGAGCGAAGCGAGCGTGTCGCCGTAGACGGCGCCGCGCGTATGGCCGACATGCATGGGGCCGGTCGGGTTGGCCGAGACGTATTCGATATTGACCTTCTCGCCCGCCCCGACATTGGAACGGCCGAAGTTCTCGCCCTCGGTACCGATCGACTTGAGCACCTGGTGCCAGACCTGGTCGGCGAGCCGGAAGTTGAGGAACCCGGGGCCGGCGACCTCGACCGAGGCCACGTCCCGATCGTGCTTGAAATGCTCGGCCAGTACGGTCGCCACCTCGCGCGGGCTCTTGCCCAGCGGCTTGGCAACGATCATGGCCGCATTGCTCGAAAGGTCGCCATGTCCGGCGTCTCGCGGCGGCTCGACCACAAATCGGCTCAGCAGCGCCTTGTCGAGCTCGGGGAAGAGCACGTGCAGCGCAGCGGCGATGCGTGTCGAGAAAAGCGCGAAGACGTCCATGGTAAACCCGTTGATGGAAAGGCTAGCCGGGTTAGCGGAAATCCGGGCGAGCGTCAAACAAGCGGGCATATTCGTCAAGCGCATAGGGGTCGGTCATGCCCGCCACGAAGTCGGCGACCACTCGCGCGCGCCCTGCCCGGCTCCCGGCGGCGTCCGCCGCCTCCTGCCAGCGTCCCGGGAGCCCGCCGTCCTCGAAATATCGGTCGAACAGCGCCGCGACCACCGCCTCGCCTTGCCGCACCGGCTCCATGACATCCTCGTGCCGGTAGACGTTTTCGAACAGGAACCGCTTCAGCCCCAGTTCCGCCTCTGCAAGGCTGTTGGAGAACCGGATCAGGGACTGCCCGGCATTGCGCACGTCGTCCGAGTTGGCCGGCTCCACCATGGCGATGGCGCTCGAGCTGGTGACAATGACGTTCTCGATGCTCCGTGTGATCAGCCGCCGCTGGATTTCGTGCGTCTGCCGGCTCGGGTCGATATCGGGCCAGAGCTCGAGCACTTCGCGCACGATAGGGCCCGCCAGGGGCACGTCCATGAGCTGCGGCAGCGTCAGCAAGCCCGCGCGCAGGGCATCGTCGATGTCATGGGCGTTGTAGGCGATATCGTCTGCAATCGCCGCCGTCTGCGCCTCCAGGCTCGCATAGCTCGACAGCAGTAGCGGTTCGCTCACCGGTATCTCGTCGAGCCCGGGCGGCAAGCCTTCCTTGATATAGCGTCCAACCGGGTTGCCAGCCTCATCGATCAGCGGCCCGTTATGCTTGAGAATACCCTCCAGCGTCTCCCAGGTCAGGTTGAGCCCGTCATGGAGCGCGTAGCGATTCTCGAGCCGCGTCACGACGCGCAGCGCCTGCACGTTGTGGTCGAACCCGCCCCAGTCGGCCATCTTGTCGTGCAGAACGCGCTCACCCGCATGCCCGAACGGGGTGTGCCCGAGGTCATGGGCCAGGGCCACGGCCTCCGCCAGGTCCTCGTTGAGCGCCAGCGCCCGGGCGATCGAGCGCGCCATCTGGCTCACTTCGAGCGTGTGGGTCAGGCGGGTGCGGAAATGCTGGCCCTCGTGATGGAGAAACACCTGCGTCTTGTGCTGCAGCCGCCGGAAGGCCGTCGAGTGGATGATCCGGTCGCGGTCGCGCTGGTATTCTGAGCGCGTCGGGCTCGGGCCCGGGCTGAACAGGCGCCCGCGTGTCTGGGTTGGGTCGCAGGCATAGGGGGCAAGCTCACTCACGATTGACGACAGCCCTCTTTTCAAGTCGGTGGATGGTAACTATTTTAAACTGCCCTCCCAGAAAACGGGCCGGAAAAACACCATGACCGAATCCCTATCCGCCGTAAACGACGTCACCATGACCGATCGCGCCGCCAGGCGCATCGCGCGCATCCTCTCAAAGGAGCCGGAAGGCACCGTGCTGCGCATCTCCGTTGCCGGCGGCGGCTGCTCGGGCTTCCAGTACGAATACAACCTCGTTCAGGACCAGCCTGCGGCTGACGACATCGTTCTGCGCAAGGATGAGGCCGTCGTTCTCATCGACTCGCTCAGCCTCGAGTTCATGGGCGGCTCCCAGATCGACTTCGCCGACGATCTCATCGGCCAGGCCTTCCAGATCAAGAACCCGAACGCCGTCGCCTCGTGCGGCTGCGGCACCAGTTTCGCCCTCTGAGCTCTCCGGATTTCGTCCGCCGCTGGCGCGCCTTGTTGCGCGCCCGGCCCTGATTCTCAATCGACTTCCCCGCAATCACCTTCTAGGTTTTCCTCCTTTCGCTGATTTGCTTTAGGGGATGCTGATGGATTTGCAGGCCAGGCTCGATGCGGCAGTCGAGAGCGCGATTGCCCGCAACAAGATCGTCGGCGCCGTCCTCCTGGTCGCGCGCCACGGGGAGGTCGTCTATCGCCGCGCCGCCGGCTATTTCGACCGCGAAGCGAAGCGGCCGATGGGCGACCGGGCCATCTTCCGCCTCGCCTCGGTCACCAAGCCCCTCGTCGCCGCCACGGCGCTCGCCCAGGTCGAACGCGGGCTTCTGGGGCTGGACAATTCCGTCTCCGACTACCTGCCCTATTTCCGGCCACGCCTCGCTGATGGCTCCGAAGCCACCATCCGGATTCGCCACCTGCTGACCCACACGGCCGGGCTGGGTTACGACTACCCGTCCGATCCGCTGATCAATACCGGCCTCACCAATACCGATTTCGGCTTCGAGGAGAATTTCACGCGCCTCGCCGCACAGCCTCTGCTGTTCACGCCGGGGAGCCGCTGGGAATATTCGGTCGCCATCGACGTTCTCGGCGCCATCGTCGCAGGCGTCCATGGCAGCACTCTCCACGACGCCCTTGCCCATTACGTCACGGGCCCCTTGGGCATGAAGGACACGGGATTCGCGGTCACCGACACCAGCCGGCTCGCCCCGCCCTATGCCGATGCGACACCCGAACCGTTGCGCATGCCCGATCCCCACACCGTCACGAACGACAAGGGCGATAGCACCAGCTTCTCGCCCGGACGCATCTTCAATCGCCGCGCTTTCCAGTCCGGCGGCGCCGGCGCCGTCGGCACCGCGGACGACCTGCTGGCCTTCTTCGAGGCCATCCGCACCGGCGGTGGCCCGATTCTGCTCAACGACACCGTGGCCCAGGCCGTGCAGAACCAGATCGGCGACGCGCCGCGCAAGGACGAGGATGCCGGGCGCCGCTTCGGCTGGTTCGGCTCGGTTCTTGTGGACCCGCGACTAGCGGACACTCCGCAGGGCGCCGGCACCATCGACTGGGGCGGCATTTACGGGCATAGCTGGTTCATCGACCCGGTCGCGGGCCTCACCATGGTCTCGCTGACCAACACGGCGGTGGAAGGCTGCACCGGCAACTATCCAACCGAGCTCATCGACGCCATCTATGACCGCCAGCCCGACTGAACCCAAGGAGCGCAGGATGCGGATCGCCACCTGGAACATCAACGGCGTCAAGGCGCGCGAAGGTGCCCTCAAGCAGTTCCTCAAGGAGCACCAGCCCGACATCCTGTGCCTTCAGGAGATCAAGACCGTCGACGAGGGCTTCCCCGCCGCCGAGATCGAAGGCCTGGGCTACAACGTCGCCACGCACGGCCAGAAGAGCTGGAACGGCGTCGCCATTCTCTCCAAGATGCCCGCCGACGAGATCACCCGCGGGCTTCCCGGCGACGACACCGACGAACAGTCGCGCCTCATCGAGGGCGTGTTCTCGGTTGAGGGCGGCGCCATCCGCGTCTGCAACATCTACCTGCCGAACGGCAATCCGGTCGATTCCGAGAAGTTCCCCTATAAGCTGCGCTGGATGGAGCGCCTGATCGCATTCGTCGAGGAACGCCTCGAGTTCGAGGAGCCCTTCATCCTGCTCGGCGACTTCAATCTCATCCCGGCCCCCATCGACGCGCACGATCCCGATGCCTGGTGGGGTGACGCGCTTTTCCGGCCGGAAAGCCTCGAAAAATTCCGCGCCCTCGCCAACCTCGGCCTCACCGACGCCCTCAGGGCCGTCACCGACGAGCCTGCCTATACCTTCTGGGATTTCCAGGCCGGAGCATGGCGGCGCAATGCGGGCATCCGCATCGATCACCTCATGCTCTCGCCCCAGGCCGCCGACCGGCTCGAAAACGTTACGGTCCACAAGGACGTGCGCGGCTGGGACAAGCCCAGCGATCACGTCCCGGTGGAAGGCGAATTCACCTTCTAGCCGAAACGAAAAAGGCCCGGCATTGCCGGGCCTTTCACCTTGCGGGACCTCAAACGCTCAGTGAGCGGTGAACTGGGGTCCGTATTTCTTGATCATCTTGACCGCGTCGGAGCGTTCCTTGGGCGTGGCCAGCGACATCGCGCTGGTGAGGAGGTCATTGACCCACCCCTCGTCCGCCGTGCCCACCGTGCCGTTATGGGCCAGTGTCAGCCACATGAGGCCCTCAGCCGGCTGCGCCTGGATGCCGTCGCCGTTGAACAGCAGGTCGCCAAGCTTGGCCTGAGCCGCCACATGCCCCTTGCGGGCCGCGAGCGACAGCCACCGGGCGCCCTGCAGCGGGTTGATGCCGATCTTGTCGTCCTGGAGGTAGAGTTCGCCGACTCGATACTGCGCGTCCGCGTCGCCGAAATACGTGGCGGCATGCATGAGCAGCGCATAGGAGCGATCCGCGTCCGCGACGATACCGGCGCCGGGCAGGCCTTCCTTGTAGTACTCGCCCACCTTCACGAAAGACTGGGCCACGATATCGGCCTCGAGTCCCTTGGGAGCGGCATCTGCGTGGTCGTTGGCAATCTGGGAGAAGTAGCCGAAGGCCTTGACCGGGTCCTTCTCCACGCCCTCTCCGTTCTCATACATCACGCCGAGCCGATAAAGTGCCATCGGCTGGCCCGCATCGGCGGCGCCTTGTAATGCTGACATAAGGTCGTCGTTGGAAATACCACCACCGGCGCCATCGAGCATGTTGGCCATGTTGAGGGCCGCGTCGGCCGCGGTCTGCCCCGCTGCCGGGGAAGGCAGGGCTGGCAGTTCGGTTCCGCCTGCCTCTGCCAGCGCTGGGCCGGCGGGCTGTTCGAGGGCCGATGCAGCCATGGGAGCGGACGGAACGACCGGAACCTGCATGGCGGCATCTTGCGCAACGGCTGGTAGGATGGCACCCGCCCCCGCGAACGCCGAAACCGCCGCAACGGAAATCAGGGCCCTTCTAACCCCAAAAGTCCGCATGACACTCCTTCGCGCCCTTACCACAGGCCGGCGCAGCTTCGTGCGCCACTCTTGCCTGCTGGGCAAACATCCAATCCACCCCAGAACCGATCTGGGTCTCGCGCGGCGCCCAATCACGCTTACGCCGCTCAAACTCTTCACTGGCAACTCCGGCACCGGAGGGTGTCTGTCGTTCCAGAGTGATTACGTCGCCATCCCGTAGGAGTGCGATAGGGCCGCAAGTGGCCGCTTCGGGCCGATGCCCGATGCAGTTCCCCCGCATTGCCCCCGAAATTTGGATGGCGGCAGGACGGGCAACTCGGTTGCCCTTGCCGTCGTCCGAACGTGCCGCTGTTACAGCCGGCACCGCTTGCACCTCCCCTGGGAAGTCGCGCTCTGCGGCACGGCTGGAGAGGCTATGGCTCTGGATGTACGCGTGATTTGTGACCGGAATTAAGCAAACTTGCGCCCGAACCAAGCCATTTGCGCTGGTCGCTGCATGAGCCCCTCGCGAGGTGCAGAACGGCAACACTCGCGCCGTCGCCCGTGACGCCTTGCGTCCACGACCGGCAATCGGTGCTCGTCTTTCGAACCTCTGAGCCAGGCTCATTTGTTCAATCCCCCTTGCCGCACCCCCGAAGGGATGCAGTCAGGCCGGCCACGAGGAAAGGCAAGATCGCGCGCCTGCACACAGGTCGCCTCGACGATACCGCCCCCAATACCGGTCTCCGGTCGGTTTTAGGTGAGATTGTGGCGCGGACCATCGCCAAAAGATTGACGAGCGCTCCTCAAGCCCCGATTCAAACCTTGTGTTGCACAAAAAACACGGAGAGTGGCCTAGAGCCACTTTCGCGCCCGCATCCACCAGATGCTCAGCCCGGCGACCGCCACCAGAAACACGACGACCGCCCAGAAGGCATGCGGGTTGTCCGCTCCCGGAATCGGGAAGTTCATGCCGAACACCCCGCTGAGCACGGTCAACGGCGTGAACACCACGGTCACGGCTGCCAGCACCAGCATGGACTTGTTCATCTGCTCGGCGCGGCTGTCCATGATCTGTTCGTGAATGAGCACGGCTCGTTCAGAAAGCGCCTGCAACTCGTCGCCCAGCCTTGCCGTGCGCGCCGACGCCTCGCGCAACCGAGCCCGGTCCCGAGCGGAAAAGAACGACAGATCCTCGATCTCGAGCGTATTGAGCACGTCCCTCTGCGGCCAGAGCAGCTTGCGGAAACCGATGAGCGTCCGCCGCAGATGCGCCAGCTTGGCCCGGCTATCCCCGTTCTGCTCGAGCATGAGCTCTTCTTCGATCGCGTCGATGGAATCGCCCAGATGCTCCAGCAGCGGCTCGATCCGGTCGCTGGCCCGCAGCGACAGCCGCGCCACCAGGTCGGCCGGCGAGACCGGCGCGTGATGGCTTTGCTCCCAGTGGCCGAAGCCGAGCAGTTCCGGAATATTGAGCTCGGAAGCGACGATCACCCGGCCCTTCTCGATCCAGATGCCCACGAGCTGGCGGCCGATATCGTCGGTCTTGGCCCCTGGCCGCGCGATGCGCAGCACCAGGATGGCCTTGTCGTCCAGCATCGTGCAGCGCGACTGCGTGCTCGGAACCGTCAGGGTATCGGTATTGAACGGCCCGAGCTCCTGCTTGAGCCAGACCTTGAATTCGGGAGCCTTGGAATTCCCGCATACGAGCATGAAGCCCTTGGGAAACGGTACCGCCCCTTCCCCGGGCGCCATACGCTTGACGCCGCCCTTGCCGTCGAAAACCAGCACCGCTCCCGGCGCCTGGGCGGCGGAGTCTTTCATCTCCGCCGCACTCTTGTCGGGAACGAGGTCATCCATCCGGCTTTCCTCTCGATTGGGGAGCGGTCTAGCTCAGCCGCGCCAGGGCCTGGCTGATCTTGTCGCGCCGCGCCACGGCATCTTCACGACGCTGGCGCTGCTCCTCGATCACTTCCTCGGGCGCCTTGGCCACGAACTGCTCGTTGCCCAGCTTCTTGTCGATGCCGCTGACTTCGCCGTCGAGCTTGCCAATTTCCTTTTCGAGGCGGGCCCGCTCGACGCCGATGTCGATGATCCCCTCGAGCGGCAACGCCCAGGTGGCTTCCCCGATTACGAACTGCGCCGATCCCTTGGGGATCGACGCCGCCTCGCTGATCGGCTCGACACGAGCCAGGCGCGAGATGAGCGCCGAACCCGCAAGCATACGCCGCGTGGTCTCGGCCGTATTGCCCGTCACCAGCAGCGGCACCTTGGCCGACACCGGCACGTTCATGTCCGTCCGGATCGAGCGGATCGCCGAGATCAGGTCGATCAGCCAGCCGATCTCGGCATCGGCCTCGGCATCCTCGAGGCCCGAGAGGTCCGGCCAGCGCGTCAGCACCAGCAGTTCCTCGCGCTTGGGCCCCACCTTGCCGGTTTCGCCCCACAGCTCCTCGGTCACGAACGGCATCATCGGATGCAGGATCTTGAGGATCTGGTCGAGCGCCCAGGCGGCCGTGGCCCGCGTCTCCGCCTTAGCTGCCTCGTCCTCGCCCATGAACACGGGCTTGGCCAGTTCCACATACCAGTCGCAGAACGTGCCCCAGACGAAGTCATAGGCATTGTTGGCCGCTTCGTTGAACTTGTAGTCCTCGATGGCCTTGGTCACCGCCGCCGCAGCGCGAGCCGTGGCGCCCACGATCCAGCGGTTGAGCGCCACCTTGTTGGCCTTGGGGTCGTAGCCCTCGACACGGAAGCACTCGTTCATCTCGAGGAACCGCGCCGCGTTCCAGAGCTTGGTCACGAAGTTCCGATAGCCCTCGACGCGGTTGATCGAGAGGCGCAGGTCACGGCCCTGCGCGGCCATCGCAGCCAGCGTGAAGCGGGTGGCGTCGGCACCGTACTGATCAACCAGACTGAGAGGATCGATCACGTTCCCCTTGGTCTTGCTCATCTTCTGGCCCTTTTCGTCACGGACCAGGGCGTGCATGTAGACGGTCTGGAACGGCTCCTCGTGGAGGAATTCCAGCCCCATCATCATCATGCGGGCGACCCAGAAGAAGATGATATCGAACCCCGTCACGAGCACGCTCGTGGGGTAATAGCGTTTCAGCTCGGCAGTCTCGTCCGGCCAGCCCAGCGTCGAGAACGGCCAGAGTGCCGACGAGAACCAAGTATCCAGCACGTCCTCGTCGCGCGTCAGCTCGACGGGCTCGCCATAATGGGCAAGCGCCTTGGCCTTGGCGTCGTCCTCGTCCGTCGCCACGAAGCAGGTCTTGTCCGGGCCATACCAGGCCGGGATCTGGTGGCCCCACCAGAGCTGGCGCGAAATGCACCACGGCTTGATGTTCTCGAGCCAGGCGAAATAGGTGTTTTCGTACTGCTGCGGCACGAACTTGGTGCGGCCTTCCCGCACCGAGGCCAGAGCCGGCTGCGCCAGGATCTCGGCCTGCACGAACCACTGGTCGGTCAGGTACGGCTCGATCACCACGAGCTTGGACTTCTCGTCGTGCGGCACCATGATCTTCTTGTCCTCGACTTGGTCGAGGATTTCGAGCGCTTCGAGATCGGCGAGAATCTGCTTGCGCGCCTCGAACCGGTCGAGACCGCGATACTTCTCGGGCGCGTTCTCGTTGATCGCCGCGCGAGAGGTGAAGATGTTGATGGTGTCGAGCTTGTTGCGCTGACCGACCTCGAAGTCATTGAAATCGTGCGCGGGCGTGATCTTCACGGCGCCCGAACCGAGCGTCGGGTCGGCATAGTCGTCACCCACGATCGGAATGCGACGGCCCACCAGCGGCAGTTCCACGAACTTGCCGATCAGCGATTTGTAGCGCTCGTCCTCGGGGTGCACGGCCACGCCCGTATCGCCCAGCATGGTCTCGGGGCGCGTCGTCGCCACCACGATATAGTTGCGCGTCTCGTATTCGGTCGGCTTGCCGTCCTCGTCGAACGCGATCGGGAACTGATACGTCACGCCATCCGCCAGCGGATAGCGCAGGTGCCACATCTTGCCCTTGACCTCGATGTTCTCGACCTCGAGGTCCGAAATCGCCGTTTCCAGCCCCGGATGCCAGTTGACCAGCCGCTTGGCGCGATAGATCAGGCCGCGCTCGTAAAGCTCGACGAACACCTTGATGACGGCTCGCACCATCTGGTCGTCCGGCTGCCCGCGATCGCCCATGGTGAAACGCTCGCGCGACCAGTCGGCCGAGGCGCCCAGGCGCCGCAGCTGGTTGAGGATGGCCCCGCCGCTCTCCGCCTTCCATTCCCACACGCGCTCGAGGAACTTATCGCGCCCCATCTCGCGGCGACCCGGCTGCTGCCGCTCGGCAAGCTGGCGCTCCACGATCATCTGCGTGGCGATACCGGCATGGTCCGTTCCCGGCTGCCAGAGCACGTCCTTGCCCAGCATGCGGTTGTAGCGGACCAGGATGTCCTGGATCGTGTTGTTGAGGGCGTGCCCGATGTGGAGCGAACCCGTCACGTTCGGCGGCGGAATGACGATCGTGAAGCTCTCCGCGCCCGGCAGGGCCCCTGCCCCAGCGGCGAATGCATTGGCGTCCAGCCAGGCCTGGTAGATGCGGCCTTCGACGCTGCCCGGCTCGTAAGTCTTGTCGATCATCTGAGAGTTCCAACAGCATTGACCCACCGAAATCGCTCCAGGCGGTCTCGGCGGGCCGAAAATTCGGTTCAGTCTTCAAGCAAAACGGTTGCGCCTATGTCAACTAGGCGCTCGCCGCCAATTATTCAACGCCGCGCGCGACCCGGGCGATTTCCTTCTCGACCATGCGCTCGACGATGGTCGGCAGGTTCTCGTCCAGCCACTCCTTGAGCATGGGCCGCAGCATTTCACGCATCATGGATTCGACCGTGACGCCCTGGTTGCCGAGCGGGAGAGGATTGAGGCGCGAGAACGAGGAGCGCACGACTGCTTCCGTGGTGGGTTCGAGAAGTTGTTTGGCAAGGTCCGCCGAGAGCGTCGGATCCGGCAGCGGCGCCGCGGCCGGTGCGGAGGGAGCCTCGAAGCTCGGAATGTCGAAGGCGGGAGTTTCCAAGGCAGCGCTCGATTGGGGCATGACGTCTTCCATCCTGAAGTCTTCGGTTGCGGCGGGGTCAGCCTGCTCGGCCTCGCTCACGAAGGCCGCGTCGGCCTCCGTCTCCGTCTGCTCGGGCTCGAAGGCCACGTCGTCCGGATCGACCAGTTCGGGCATCGCCGGCACCGCTTCGCTGGCGCCGACTTCGGCAAGCAGCGCTTCCACCGAAAAGTCCGGCTCCTCCGCTTCGGCGCTCGCGGCTTCGGCGGCTGGCTCCTCGCCCATCTCACCCAGGATCTGGGCGGCAGACAACGTCAGCGGCTCGCTCTCGTCTTCCTCGTCCGCGTCACCGGGGATGTCGAACGAAATCGGCTCGGCCGGAGCGCGCAGGGGCGTCGGGGCTACCTCTTCCGTCACGGCTGCCGGCTTGGCAGTCATCGGCCCCTCGGAATTGACCGCCTGGAATGCGGGCCGGCGCGTGGTGACCGCAGCGTCGTCGTCCGCGATGATCTGTCGGATGGACGAGAGAATTTCGTCCATCGAGGGTTCCTTGGGCGCGGGCTTGTTCATGCGGGGCCTCACTGCCTGCCGGATACCGCCCGGCAGCAATAGTTGTGATTCGTTCATTTACCTTAGACCCGCGAGCGCCCCATTTGAACTGAAGCCATTGGCGTCAAAGCGGTCTTCCACGAAAAGTTGAGCCCGGCGCCTTGCGGGGCCGGGCTCGAATTTCCCTGGAACTGTAAGCGGATGCTTACTCGGCGATGGCGCGCAGGTCCTGCCAGACGTCCTCGACCGTGGCGATGTAGCCGTCGGCCGACTTGATCTTGACCGGGAGCTTGAGGTCCTGGGCCGAGAGCTTGCCGGTAGCCGAGACCAGCGCGAACGAGGCGATCACGCGGCTGGAGGTGGCGCTGATCAGCGCCTCGCGGGCCTGCGTCACCTGCGACTGCGCATTGAGCACGTCCAGCGTGGTCGACTGGCCGACATCGCGCGACTGCACCGTGGCGTCGAGCGCCAGGCTCGCCGCATTGAGCGCCTGCTGAGCAGAGTCGATCTGCGCCACGGCGTTCTGGAGCGTCGCCCAGGAGGTGACGACCGCCTCGCGAACCTGGTCACGGGTGACCTGGGAGTCGAACTCGCTCTTCATCTGGCCGAGATTGGCCTTGCGGACCGAGGCGCCGAGCGCACCGCCCGAGTAGAGCGGAATGGTCAGCGACAGGCCGAGCGAACCGCTGATGGTGTTGGTGCCGTTGCTGTTGGAGAAGGTTTCGGCGGTGCCGATCTTGCCGATCAGCCCGAGCGTCGGGCCAAATGCGGCGCGCGCCTGGTCCGAGCCGGACTGCGCGGCGCGGATGGCCGCCTTCGCCGAGAGGATCGCCGGGTGATAGACCTCGGAGAGCGAGGTCGCCTCTTCCACCGACTTGGGCAGCATGCCCTTGAAGCTGAAATCCTGCGTCAGGTTGCGCGGCTTGTGGCCGACCCAGCGTTCATAGCTGGCCTGGCTGCTCTGCAGGTTCGCGATAGCCGCCTGGTAGGAAGCCACGCCAGTCGCCAGGCTCGTCTGGGCCTGCGACACGTCGAGCTTGGTGCCCTCGCCGATATCGAGACGGTCCTGGGACGATTTGACCTGCGCCTGCAGGAATTTGACGTTGTCCGAGCGCAGCTGGACGAGCTGGGAATCGCGGATCACGCCCATATAGGCCTGTACCACCGAGAGCAGCACGTTCTGCTCGGCATTGCGCAGCGCCTGCGCCGAAACCTCGGTCAGCGCCCGCGCCTGCTCCACCGCCGCATCGGTGCGGCCGTTGTCGAACAGGGTCTGGTTGTAGCTGAGCCCGAGCGAAGCCGTATCGGTCTGCGCAAAGCTCCCAGTCCGGTTGTCGAAGCTGTGCGTCAGGTCCAGTCCCATGCCCACGGTCGGCAGCTTGCCGGCCTTTGCCGACACGATACCTTCTGCGGTCGATTTGACCGCCAGCAGCGCCGAACTGATATTGGGGTTGTTGTTGTACGCAGCAGTAAGCGCCTCGCGCAACGACTCAGCCTGTACGCTCACAGGAGCCGCAGCCACGAAAAGCGCCAACGCGCTCACACACAAAGTCCGAAAATTCATTACCCACGCCTCCAGCCCGGGGACAGTATGCCCGGCACATGGGATTGCCAATCAGATTAGGCAATCCCTACAGAATATTAATGTCAAAAGTCCTAACCCCGTGTTGGTCGCGCAACACTGGCGGACCACGGGTCAGTTTCTCCCAAACGCCATCAAAAAGCCTAAAACACGAATTGTTCCGGGGCCTTAGCCACCGGAAGCGGCGGAATGCTGGTATTGAACTCGGCGCGCGATGCTATGTCTTTGCCCACCTTGACGAAAACATGGGCAGTCCCGGTAAGGCCTTCCTGCACCAGGGCGATCAGCCGACCGCCGTCCCGAAGCGCCAAAAACGCCGATTCGGGCACATTGCGCACCGCGCCTTCCAGGATCACCACATCGAAATGGCCCTGCCCCTTGATCGGGGCATCAAGGCCCGCCTCGACCACCGAGGCGTTCTCGATGCCGAGTGATTGCAGGTTGTCACGTGCCTTGACCGCCAGGTCGGCGTCAGGCTCGACGCCAACCACCTCGCGGGCGAGGCCCGCGAGGACGGCGGTCGAATATCCCGTACCAGCCCCGATATCCAGGACGCGCTCTGTCTCCTGGATGTCGGCAAGCTGCACGAGCTTGGCGAACGGCGCTGGAGCCGCAAGATACCTTGGCGCCGAAGCCTCGGTCAGTGGAATAGCCTCATCGATGTAGGCCAGCTCGCGCCGGCTCTCCGGCACGAACCGCTCCCGCGGCACGCTCAGCAGCACGGCCAGCAGCCGCCGCTCGGTCACGTTGCAGGTGCGCACCTGGTTGTCCACCATCACGGCTCGCGCGCGATCGAAATCCACCATCGGCCTCAACTCTCCGGTTCGGCAATCGTTAACCCGTGATTAGCCTTGCGCCGGTTGCCGTTCAAGAGGCCGGCGCACTACTTCCGGCGCAGCAGCCAGCTACGCACTTCGAAGGGCATGAGGTCGGCCGGCGCGTTACGCTCCTGCGGCTCCTCGAGTAGCGTGATCGTCTTGTCCCCGGTCCAGCCCTCGGGCAGCCCGAAGCCGAACTCGCCGCGCCCGCCGCGCGGTTCGTAGACGCGCAGCACCAGCCCTTCCCCATCCTCGGCCGGCTTGAGCCCCGAGATCGCCGCCGGGATCCCGCGCACCGCGATGGGCGTCACCACGCCGGCCGCCAGGCCCGAAGCCCGCTGCGCCAGCAGGGGCTGGTTGAGGTCTTCTGCCTCTTCGCGCACCCATCCGCTCGCCCAGTCCCCGGCATGGGGCATCAGCGAATAGATAAAGCTCTGCTCGCCCTCGTCGGCCATCGGGTCGGGATAGATCGGCGAGCGCATGAGGCTCAGCCCCAGCACGTTCCCGCGCACCGAATGCCCGTATTTGGCGTTGTTCAGCACGGCCAGGCCGAAGTCCGGCTCGCTCAGGTCCGCGAACCGGTGCGCCGGCACTTCGAACCGCGCCTGGTCCCAGGACGTATTGGTGTGGGTCGAGCGGCGCACCACGCCATAGGCGCATTCGAACGTGGCGAAGTCCGAGCGCACCGCCGCCGGCGTTACCGCCCGCAGGAAGGTCCGGCGGTCGTGCCAGTCGATTTCGGTCTCGATGTCCAGTCGCACGCCGTTGGCCGCCAGCGAATAGGTCTGGGTGACCCGTGAGTCCCTGAAGCGCTTGACGATGCGGATGGCCCCGCGATGCGGCCCGGCCTCCACTACGTCCACGCTCTCCACCTCGGTCAGTTCTTCGCCGACCTCGGCATAATCCTCGTCGACATCCCAGGCGTCCCAGTTGCGCGGCTTGTCATGGGTATAGACCCAGAGCTGGTTGCCACGATCGCTCAGCGCCTCGCGGCCGGTGTCCTTGTGCACCAGGCTCGTGATCGTGCCATCGGCGCCGATCGTCGCCCGCAGATGGGCGTTTTCCAGTTTATCGGTCTGAACGACCAGCCCGCCCGCGGGCGCAAGGCCTGCATGGTCGAGCACAGCCACCCCCAGCGGCGGGATCGTGCCTTCGCCGGTCACCAACGAGCCGTCCTCGAGCGTGAAGCGGATGGCGCGCTCGGAGAGCGAGGGATTGGCGACCACGATCGCATCGGCGACCGTCCCCTTTGCGAGTTGACCGGCAATACGCCCGAGCGCCGATTTCTGTTCTTCCTGCGCCTGGCCGATCACCTCTTCCAGTTCCGCCTTGGCCTCGGCATTGATCTCGGCAATGCCCGAACCCGGCAGGATGTCGTGGAATTCGTTCTTGAGCACCGGATGCCAGAGCGTTTCGAGGCTTTTGGGCTGCTCCCCACCCAGGAGCGCAGCAAGCGAGCCCAGCGTTTCCGCGGTGATCAGTGCCCGCTCGGCATGGCGATGCGCCCGCTTGACGTGGCTCTGGCTGGTCAGGGTCGCCCGATGCAGTTCGAGATAGATTTCGCCCGCCCACGTCGGCACGCCCACGGAATTGGCGGTCTTTTGCGCGCCCTCGAAGAACGCGGAAACCTTGCCCCAACGCGCCTGCGGGAGCGCCGGAAAATCCACCAGCTGTTCGGCCCGGCGGACCATTTCCGGGTTCACCCCACCGCCGCCATCGCCATATCCGACTGCCAGCAGCGTCTGGTCGTGCCGTGTCTTGCCGCGGAAATTCTGCCAGGTGTGCAGGTAAGTCGAGGGCCGCACGATCCCGTTATAGCCCTCCCACGGGTTCTCGAACGTGTGCGCGAGCACCCGGCTGCCGTCGAGTCCTTCCCACCAGAAAAGGTCGTAGGGGAATTTGTTGGTCTCGTTCCAGTTCACCTTGATGGTGAAGAAGTTCTCGATACCCCCCTGCCGCAGCAGTTGCGGCAGCGCACCCGAGAAGCCGAAGCAGTCCGGCAGCCAGCACACCGTGTGCCGCACCCCGAACGTGCGCTCGAAATAGCGTTGTCCGTAAAGGATCTGTCGCGCCAGGCTTTCCCCGGTCGGCATGTTCGTATCGGGCTCGACCCACATCCCGCCGATGGTTTCCCACTCGCCGGATTTGACCCTGGCCTTGATCGCCTCGAGCGCATCCGGATCGTCCCGCTCCAGTTGGTCGTAATAGGCCGCGGTCGACTGATTGAACCGGAAGTCCCCGCTGTCTTCCATCAGCGAGAGAGCCGTATGGAACGTCCGGCGCACCTTGCGACGGGTTTCGCCATAGGGCCAGAGCCAGGCCAGGTCGATATGGGCGTGCCCGGTCATCACGATCTCGCCCTGCGGCGGATAGCGCTTCTGGAGCGCCCGCAGCGTATCGACCAATTGCCCATGCGCAGCGCGGACGGAAGCACGATGTTCCTCGTCCAGTCCGGCCGGCGCCGTCTTGAGTTCGGGCAGTTCCCAGATCTTCTGCTGCTGCGGCAAAGGGGCGGTGCGCGCCACGTAGTCGGCCGAAGCCGACGGCCACACCAGGCTGCGCAGCGCCGTCTCCGCCGCTGTCAGGAGATGCGGCACCACCTCATGATCACCAAGCACTTCAATGGCTTCGGCCACCTGGGTGATCAACAGGCTGAAGGCGTCTAGGTCCACGTCCACCCAGATGAGCCGCGCTTCGTTCAGCACGGGGTGGCGCACCGGCTCGCCGAACGGCAGGCGCGGCACGCTCTGCGTCTCGATGGCGACCTCGCGCCCTTCGACCTTGAACTCGCGGTGATAGGGATCGAGCCCGTAGCGCACCGTACGCCCGCCCGCGAACGTCAGCGAAAGCAGGCTCTCCCCGCCCACGTCGAGCCTCAGTATGGTTTCTTCGAGCGGCCACACCGCCGGCACCTGGGCCGACGCCGTCAGCGCCACCGGACCGTTGCGATGCGGCCAGCCTTCCCCCAGGGCAAGCGGCTGCCCATCGAAAGTCCACTTCTCGATCGGCAGCGCCGCGCGCTCGCGCCACATCGGCAACTCGGCTAGGCGGGTCTTCAACCGGTCCAGACGCTGGGCGGAAGTGAGAGACATTTCGTAAGTCCTGGAAAGGGTTAGCTGTTGATGTAAATGGGGTTCGACAAGGCGCGACGGATCGGCTGCCCCTCGAAATCGATGAGGTCGGCATCCGAGATATGCACGCGGGCGCCCTGAGTCTCAGCAAAAATCCGGTCGTGGCTGGCCACGGCCACGATTTCGGCCCGCAAGAACATCGAGGGTATTCCCCGATAGCTTCCCACCCAATCCTCGCTCCCGATGATCTCTTCGGCCAATGTCCCCGTGGCATCGACCCAGACCAGCCGGTCGCCCGCCGCGTCACGCACTTCGGCCTTCGCCTCGATCGCGCCCGCCGGCACCGCGCCGCCCATAGGCGTCTCGCCGATGGTGATCGCCAGGTGCGGACCTGTCGGGCTTTCGGTCACGTAGCCCCTGCCCGCCTTCATGGCGGCCAGAATCGCGTCTTCCGAGAGCTCGGGCAACTCCAGCACGGTGGTGGGACGCCCCACCACGAACGGTCCTTCCGGCATCAGCCGGTCCGGCTGGTGGAAGTCGCTACCCCCGATGGCCGAAATGCGCAGCCCCGAGGCCAGCCGCTGCTGGTAGCGCGCCAGCGAGATCCAGTTATAGGCAAGCCAGGCGGTCTGCCACACTTCCTGCAGGTCGGCCTGTGGTAGTTCGTAGTCCCAGGGGATGGTCGGCTTGTCGTGGTTGATCGAAAGCAGCCCACCGCGCTTGTGCACGGCATCCGCCAGCACGTGCGCGTGCTCCGGCCGGGTCATGCGGAAATCGATCCAGTCGTCCACGCCGAAGACATTGGCGTGCCCGGTGGCCGTGGTCACCTCCATGCCCCGCACGAACACCAGGTCCGGCGAGGAATGCGGATGGAAATAGCGCCGCTGCGTAATGGTGTTGTGGTCGGCAACCGCCAGGAAGTCGAGCCCGGCCTGCTTTGCGGCCGCGTGAAGCAGTTCCGGCGCCCCGCGCGCGTCCGAATGATGAGTGTGGGTGTGCAGGTCGCCGCGATACCATCCGGCGCCCGGCCGGACGGGGTAGGTCCGCTCGGGCTGCCCCACCAGCGGGCGCGGCGCATCATCGAGCGCATAGGTGATCGTCACTTCCGCGCCGGCTTCGGGCACCTTGTAGAGCCCAAGGATCACCTGCCAGCGCCCCGGCTGGATTTCGCCATGGATATAGCCGGGCGTCGCGTCGTCCCGCGCCACGAAGAACGAGTCCCGCGCCCCGCCGGACCAGCCGCGAAAGCCTTCCTCGGCCGGGTAGTCGGTGATGCGCGGGTCGAGCACGCCAAGGTCAATCACGCAGTCGTCGGCCTTGGGGTAGCGCATCGACACGTCGATGCGGCTCGTTCCCTCCGGCACGTCGAACGGGATGTAGAAATAGGGATTGGCGGCCTGGTCGGCGCGGGTGATCTGGATCGTGCGGCTGTGCGACATGGTTCTGGCTCGGTGCGGCGAAAAATCCCTCCGGCCCCGCCGCGGCCGTCAGCGACGCCGCCGGCGCGGAGCCCGAGGGAATGGTCTCACTTTAACGGCTGCTCGTTGTCCAGCGGAATGCGCGCCCCGCCGGCATCGAACAGGTGGGCGTGCTGGGGCTGGAACGAGAAGGTCACGTTCTCGCCCACGGAAATCTCGTCATCCGTGAAGATGCGCGCCGTGACCCGGCCGCCATCGTTGCGTTCGAACGTCACCAGGCTCTCCGGCCCCATGTTCTCGTTGGCAAAGAGCTTGCCCGAGATCGTGTTGGTGTCCGAGATCGTGCCGATGGCCAGGTGCTCGGGCCGCACGCCCAGCGTCACCGTCTTGCTGGCCTCGAGCGCCTTGGCGATGCCGTTCGACATCGGCAGGTCGCGCACGATCAGTCCATGCGCCCGCAATTGCAGCGCCCCATTCTCGATCATGCCCTCGGCCGGCACCAGGTTCATGGGCGGGTTGCCCACGAAATTGGCCACGAACGTCGTCGCCGGGCGCCGGTAGATCTCGATCGGCGGCGCATATTGCACGATCTTGCCCTTGTCCATCACCGCGATCCGCGTCGCCAGCGCCATGGCCTCGGCCTGGTCGTGCGTCACATAGACCGCGGTCATGCCCATGTCGCGCTGCAGATGGTTGAGGAAACCGCGCGCCTCGAGGCGCAGCTTGGCGTCCAGGTTCGAGAGCGGCTCGTCGAACAGATACACCCGGCTCGGATAGACCAGCGCGCGCGCCAGCGACGTACGCTGTTGCTGCCCGCCCGAAATCTGCGCCGGCAACCGGTTCATCAGGTCGCCGATCTTGAGCACGTCCGCCACTTCCTTGGCCCGCGCATGGCGCTTGTCCACCGGCTCGCCGCGCACCTTGAGCGGATAGGCGATATTGTCGGCCAGGTTCATGTGCGGATAGAGCGCGTAGTCCTGGAAGACCATCGAGATCTGCCGATCCTTGGGGTGCAGGTTCGTAACGTCGTCCCCGCCGATCAGGATCTTGCCCGATGTGGGCGACTCCAGACCCGCGATCATGCGCAGGCTCGTGGTCTTGCCACACCCTGAGGGTCCGAGCAGGCACACGAACTCGCCATCGCCGATGGAAAGGTCGATCCCCTGCACCGCATTGAAGGTGCCGAAGCTCTTGGTGACTTTCTGGAATTCAACTGAGGCCATGAGACTTACGCTTTGATGCCGCCGAAGAACCGGAAGCCAAACCTCCAGCTCACGAACAGGTAAAGGACGATAACGGGGAGCGAGTAGATGAGCGAATACGCCGCCAGCAGGGTAACGATGGGCGTGCCCGCTTCCGAATAGAACGAGTAGATGGCCACCGAAGCCGGCATGACGCTGTCGCTGCGCAAGAGGATGAAGGGGATGAGAAAGCTCCCCCAGATGTTCACGAACGCCCAGACGACCACCACCACGATGCCCGGCCGGATCACCGGCAGCGCCACATCGAAGAAGGCCTGCACCGGCGAGGCCCCGGCCACCATGGCGCTTTCCTCGTAGGTGCGTGGAATGCCGTCGATGAAGTCGCGCAGGATGAACATCGCCGTCGGCAGCAGCCCGCCGCCGAACACCAGGATCACCGCGATATGGCTGTCGATCAGCCCCATCGAGGAGATGATGAGAAAGATCGGCACCATCGCCGCCGAACCCGACACCACCGAGGAAAAGAGCAGCAGGATATAGGTCACTGCCCCCTTGCCGGGGATCGACGAGCGCGAGAGCGCATAGGCCGCCAGCGTCGCCGCGAACCCTACCAGCACCACCCCGCCCAGCGCTTGGATGAGGCTGTTGAGCAGCGCCCGCATGGCAAAGCCGTTCTCGAACACCGTCATGAAGTTCTGGAACGTGAACGGGTCCGGGATCGCAAGCCCCAGCTCCGCCCTGGCGTTGAACGGGGCGAAGATGAACCAGATCAGCGGCAGCGCGAACACCACCCCGATCAGGCACGAGAGGACGGAATACCCGACCCGCGTAAAGAACTGGCCGGCGCTCATTGCTCGGCCTCCTTGTTACGCGAGCGGGCGATCCGCAGGTAGACCAGGGCAAAGGCGAGGTTGATCAGCATGATGATGACGCCAACCGCCGCGCCCTTGCCGAACTCGAAGTCCTTGAAGGCCACGCGGTAGGTATAGATGGAGAGCAGCTCGGTCCGGTAGGACGGCCCGCCATGGGTGAGAATGAAGGGCGTGAAGACGTTGAACGTCCACATGGTGATGAGGATCAGGTCCGTCACCACATGCCCGCGGATGAGCGGCAGCGCGATGTCGCGGAACTTCTGGAACGAAGTCGCCCCGGCCACGTCCGCCGCCTGGAAATAGCTGGGCGGGATCGACTGGAACGCCGAGTTGAACAGCATCATCGAGAAGGCCGCGCCGCGCCAGGTGTTGAAGAACACGATCACCCAGAACGGCTGCTGCAGCAGCAGGTCCGCTCCGGGCAGCCCGATAGAGCGCAGGATGCCGTTGAGCGTGCCGTTGTCATAGTCGAGGAACGCGAACCAGGCGAAGCCGATCACCACTTCCGGCAGGATCCACGCCGCGATCACGCAGGTCTCGGTGAAGGCCTTGAGCGGCTTGGGCACGGCCTGCATCAGCCAGGCCAGCAAGAGGCCCAGCAGCGCCTGCCCAACCAGCGCCGACAGGATCACGAACTGCGTCGTCAGGATCAGCGAGAAGCCGAACTGGCCGCGCGTGAAGAATGTCTCGGGATTGAAGAGCGCCAGGTAGTTCTGCAACCCCACGAAATCGGGATTGACCGCAGTGCGCCCGAGCAGCGTGCGGTTGGTGAACGAGACGAAGATCACCCAGAAGAACGGGATGATGACGAACAGCGCCACCAGGATCGCCCCGGGCGCCAGGAACAAGGCACCGGCGCGGTTGGATAACAGCGAGAATTTCTTCATTTATCGCCCAATAATCGGCCTCGGCCCGATGCCTCACGCTCCTCACCTGCCCTTCGTGGGCACCCTCTCGGTCGAGGTTCGGCGGGACACGACTGTGCAGCAGGCTCCAGAACCTTCGCCCCGTCGAGGAGAAGGTGGCGCGTAGCGCCGGATGAGGGGAAGGCTGCAGACGCAGCCTCCCCGGGGAGCAACCCTTGCTTACTTGGAGACCGTGTTGGCCTCGCCCACGATCGCGATGACCGCGGCCTTGTACTGGGCCATCGCCTCTTCCGGCGACAGCTCGCCCGAAACCACGCTCTCGGTCATGCGCTGGATTTCAGCGGAAACCTTGTTGTAGTTCGGATCGTTCGGGCGCGCGGTGGTCAGCGGCAGCAGGCTCTTCTGGGTTTCCTGCAGATAGACGTTGTTCGGGGTCGGCACGTCGTCGCGGATGCGGCGGGCTTCACGCAGCTTTTGGAAGGCGTTGAGCTGGTCGGCGCTGTTCATGTAGGCCAGCAGTTCCCAGGCTTCCGCCGGATGGGCCGTATTCGGGTTGATCACGAAGCCCGTGCCGCCCGAAACCGTCACGAAATCCTGCCCGCGCAGGCCCTTGCCCGGCTCTTCGGCCGGCATGGACGCCCAGCCGACCTTGGCGTCGCGGTCGTCCACGGCGAATTCTGCGCCCGGCGCCATCACCGAGTTGTAGAACCAGTCGCCTTCGACCAGCATTGCGGTCTTGCCGTCACGGAAATTGGTGAAGGTGCGGTTGCGGCCGTCCGCCAGGAGCTGGGCGCGCTGGTCGCCGAGCTGCTCGTCCACATAGATGGTCTTGTAGAGCTTGAGCGTGTCGAGGATGCCCGGGCTCGAGACGATGTACTTGCCGTCCGCGTCCGTCACGCTTTCGCCGGTGCCGAGCAGCGCCATCCAGTAGCCCTGCATCGTGGTGGCTTCACCCATGTTCACGCCCGCGTTGAGCTGGAGCGGGAAGCTGTCGGGATTGGCCTTCTTGAGTGCACGGGCCGCGTCGAGCAGTTCCGCCCACGACTTGGGCTGGAAAGTCGCCGGATCGATGCCGGCCGCCTGGAGCAGGTCCTTGCGCAGGAAGATGGCGCGCACGTCGGTGCCCAGGGCCAGGCCGTAATCCTTGCCCTTGTAGCTCATCAGGTCGCGCGAACCCTGGGCTATATGGTTCCAGCCTTCCCAGTTCTTGACCGCGTCCCCGCCGAGATCCTCGAGCGGCTTGAGCAGGTTGCCCTCAACGAAGCTGGGAATGAGGAAGCCGTCGAAACCCGAGATGTCGGCGCCGGCGCCGGTCGAGAAGTCGAGGGCGAGCTGCTGGGTCAGTTGCTCGTCCTGGCCGCCGAATTCCTTGAGCTGGACACTGATGTCCTTGCCCTCGGCCTTGGCCTTTTCGGCGAAACCCGGGATCACGTCCTGCTTGATCCACTTGGCGGTTTCGCTGTTCACGCCGCCTTCCACGCAGCGGCAGGTGATCGTCAGGTCCACGGCCAGCGCGGGCGTGACCAAAGCGGTCGCCGCAGCCAGGCCGATGAAATACGAACGCAGGCGATTGCTCATCGAAGTTTCCTCCCATTCGATGGTCCGGACTTAGCCGGCAGACGGATTGAGTGCGCTGGGTTGAACCGCAGGTCACGATCGAAGAATGAACACGTTTTCATTTTCCGTCAATGAGGAGATTAATGAATTTCCAATGACGTCGCGCCATCCTACCGAAACGCCCCGTTTCGGGGACAAAACCATGCAAGGCGCTTGACGTCGGACGGACGAAACGCCAGAACGCAATGTAAGCGCTTTCATTTTGGTGCGAGGCCATGAGCGAGATAGCAGGCAAGACCAGGAGCAGGGCGACAGCCGACGACGTAGCGCGCGTTGCCGAGGTCTCGCGCGTTGCCGTTTCGCGCGCATTCAATCCGCACGCCTCGATCAAACCCGAAAAGCGCGACAGAATTCTGAAGGTCGCCCAGGAACTCAACTACACGCCCGACGTCGCAGCGCGCTCGCTGGTCACGCGCCGCTCGCACCTGGTCGGCGTCATCGTGCCCGACGTCTGCTCGCCCTGGGAAAGCCAGGAAATCGACCAGCTCACCACCGCCCTCCAGGCGGAAGGCTTTGCCACCCTGCTCTTCAAGACGCGCACCGACCGTTCCATGGATAGCCAGCTCCTCACCTACATGAAGGGCTACAATCCGGATTCGGTCATCGCCTTCACAGAAAACGTCGGGCCCGAGATCCTCGGGCAGATCCTCGATCGCGCCGTGCCGATCTACGTCACCTACCCCCATGAGGAGACGTCCGCGGAGAATCCGCAGGGTCAGCGCTTCGATCGCCTCGATGTGGTCCAGCGCGACGGCATCGATCAGGCCATCGCCCTCATGCAGGGTTTTGGTGCCCGGCGTTTCGCCTACCTGGCCGGCGATCCGCATGCCTCTGCCAGCCTCGAGCGGGAATATGTCCTGCGTCAGGTCATGGCCGCGCGCGGGCTGGGCGAGCCGCTCATCGTGCCCGGCGATTTCACCTACGACACAGCTTACCGAGCCACCATCAACCTCTTCCGCGTCGGGGACGGCGCCGACGCCATTTTCGCGGCCAACGACGTCAGCGCCTTCGGCGCGCTCGACGCCCTGCGTCACGATCTCGGCCTCAACGTGCCCAAGGACGTCAAGGTCGTCGGCTTCGACGACATCGCCCAGAGCCACTGGAAGAGCTACGACCTCACCACCGTCAAGATCGACCTGGACGAACGCGTGCGCGCCCTCGTCCGGCTGATCCTGCGCCGCCTCAAGAACCCGGACGCGCCCGCGCTCACCGAAACCATCCGCACCAAGCTCGTCGTGCGCGGCACGGTGGGCTGACCGCCCTTTCGAAAGATCTGCTTGCCATGGCCGAACCGGTCATTCACGTCGTCTTCAAGACCCATCTCGACATCGGCTTCACCGATCACGCCGAAAAGGTGCGCCGCCAGTATCACGAGCGTTTCATTCCGCAAGCGATCGACACCGGCGAGCATTTCTTCGCGGAAAATCCCAACGAGCCGCGGTTTATCTGGACCACTGGTGCCTGGCTCATCTGGGACCACCTCAATACCCGTGGGCCCGCCGAGGTCGCGCGCCTCGAGCGCGCCATCGGACGAGGGCTCATCGCCTGGCACGCCCTGCCCTTCACCACCCACAGCGAGCTCATGTCCCCCGCCGTGTTTCGCGCCGGCCTGAGCTACGCCACCGAACTCGACAGGCGCTTCGGCCGCAAGACCATTGCCGCCAAGATGACCGACGTTCCCGGCCATACGCGGGGCATCGTGCCGCTCATGGCAGAGGCCGGCATCCGTTTCCTGCACCTTGGCGTCAATACCGCCTCCCCGCCCCCCGACGTTCCCGACGTCTTCCGCTGGCGCGCCCCGTCCGGCGAGGAAATCGTGGTCATGTACCAGAAGTCCTACGGCGCCACTCACTTCCCGCAGGGGTTCGACGAAGGCCTCAGCTTCGCCCACACCAGCGACAATATCGGCCCCCAGAGCGTACCCCAGACCAGCGAGGCGCTCCGCGAGATCGCCGCCCATAATCCCGGCGCGCGCCTGCGTGCCGCCACGCTGGACGACTATGGCGCCCTCCTCTGGGATCGCCGCGCCGAATTCCCGGTCGTCGATATCGAACTGGGCGACAGCTGGATCCACGGCAGCGCCAGCGATCCGGTCAAGACCGCCCGCTACCGCGCCCTCCAGCGCGTCTACGATGGCTTCGAAGCCGAAGGGCTGAACCCCCAGCGTCTCGCTTTCGGCCGTGGCCTCACCATGGTCGCCGAACACACCTGCGGCGTCGATATCAAGAGCTACCTGCGCGACGACCGCGCCTGGGACCGCCCGGATTTCGAAGCCGCTCGCGCCGGCGACTACCGCTTCGCCTACACCGAAGCCTCCTGGGCGGAGCAGCGGGCCTATCTCGATGAGGCCCTGGCCCAGCTCGCCCCCGCCGACCGCGCCACTGCCGACGCGGCCCTTGCCGAGCTCGCCGTCCCCGCTTCCCCCGTGCTGGCGCCAACCGCCCGGCAAACCCTTACGGTCGACGGCTGGACCGTCGACCTGACGCCCCAGGGCGATGTCGCCGCGCTCGTGGCCCCCGACGGCAAGCGCCTCGAAGGCGCCGACGGCAGCCTCCTCGGCTACAGATACGAGAGCTACGACGCCGCCGACGTGGCCCGGCACATGGATACCTACCTCACCCACCGCGCCGAGTGGGCGATCCTCGACCACGACAAGCCCGGGCTCGCCAAGGCCGCCACGGCGCGCTCCGCCGTCTGGCGCCCGGTGCTCGAAGCCGCCTCCGGATCGACCCTGCGCCTCTCGCTGGATGAAACCGCCCACGCCGAACTCGGCGCCCCCGCCAGCGTCGAAATGAGCTTCCGGGTCATCGACGCAAGGCAGATCGAACTCACCCTCGTCCTGCGCGAAAAGCCCGCCAACCGCATGCCCGAGGCCGCCTTCCTCTCCTTCACCCCCGCGGCCGACGGGCCTTGGGAATTCGAAAAGACCGGTCTCTGGCAGCGCGCCGACAACGTGGCCGGCCATGGCGGCGGCCAGCTCCAGGCCATCTTCGCGGCCCGCACCGGCGGCGTCACGATCACGCCGCTCGATACCCCCCTCGCCGCTCCCGCGGCCTCGCCGTTCATGCCGTTTGATCCCAATCCCCCCGATTTCTCGGGCGGCATCCGGTTCAACCTGCACAACAACAAATGGGGCACCAATTTCCCCATGTGGTGGGAAGGCGACTTCAAGGCCCGCTTCGTGATTACGCTTCCCTGACGGACGCTACGCCAAGTCTTGGCAGCGGCCTCCCGCAGCGGTATCGATAGCGCTCGACTATCGCGAGGAGCGCTCCCATGAGCAACGTCGTCAAGCTTTCGGACCGCAAGAAGGCTCAGGAGCAGAAGGCCAAGCAGGCCGCCGCCGAACAGCGTGCCCGCCAATCGGGCATGCCCTCCTCCACTCGCGCCAAGATTCCGCTGCTGATTCTGTCGGTCGCCATCGTCCTGCTCGGCATCTTCTGGGAACCCGTCCTCGCCTTCCTCACCAACCTCTTGGGTCGCGGCTAACCATCGCTGCAAAAATCCACAGGGTTTCAAACAAGACCTTGCGTAAGCGCCGACCGTCACTTAGAAACCGGCGCGTGAGGCCACGTGGCGGAGTGGTGACGCAGCGGATTGCAAATCCGTGAACCCCGGTTCAATTCCGGGCGTGGCCTCCATAACTCTCCCGACATTGCAGACCGTTTTTGCACAGGCGCACCGCCGCTTGCCTCCGCTCGTGCATTGTGCGATTGGTCCCCTGCTTCGGTTCCGCCAATTGTGCGCGGATTAAAAGGGAACACGGTGCGGATTACCCATCAGGGGCCAATGCCGTGGCTGCCCTCGCAACTGTAAGCGGCAAGCTTTTCGCTCCCAAGCCACTGGACGCCAGCGTCCGGGAAGGCCGCGAATAGCGCCAGAGCCGCGAGCCAGGAGACCTGCCAGAGCGCAAGACCATGTCGCCGGGCGAGGTGTCCCGGCAGGGGGCGCAATTGGAACCTGACGCACATATCGTGCCATCGGCGATGAATTGGCCTTCCCCGCAAGGGAGAGGCCCATATGCCGTTACCTGAAACGACGACGCCACCGGCGCCGATTCGATCCTGCCGCACTTCCCGCCGGGAGGTCCGGCCATGAGGCTCGATATCGCCGGCTTCACCCGTGGCACCAGAAACCTCGACCATCGCGCCGTGCTCGCCTTTTGCGCGCGCATGGACGCCCTGGGCTTCGATGGCATCTGGTTCAACGAGTTCCACTTCCAGTCCCCGCCCGATCCTTATCCCTCTACGCTCCTGCTCGCCGCCGCCATCCTGGCGCGGACCGAACGCATGCGCGTGGGCACCTCGATCGTCGTCCTGCCCCTCTATCACCCGCTCCTCCTTGCCGAGCAGGTCGCCCAGCTCCATTGGCAGAGCGGCGGACGCTTCGATTTCGGCATCGGCCGCGGTACCCATCCCTCCACGCTTGCGGCTCTCGGCATCGACCCCGCCAGCACGCGCGACCGGTTCGAAGCCGCCTACCGCCTGATGCGCTCGGCCTGGTCAGGCCCCACGCTCGTGCCTTCCGATGCGCCCTGGCCGGCCTCGAGTGAACCGGTGGGGCCGCTGCTTGCGCCCGGCGAACGCATCCCTGTCTACGTCGCCGGCTCGACACCCGAGACCGTCGGCTTCGCCGTCGCCGAAAACCTGCCACTGCTCCTCAGCCTCGAACCCTCCGAGCAGCGCCAGTTCGATGTCTATGACAGCCTCACCGGCAACCGCTCCGGGCGCTATCCCGCCGATTACTCGATCTCCCGATACGTCTCGATCGCTCCCACCCGCGCGCAGGCCATTGCCGCTGTCGACGCCCTCCTCCCGCGCCTTTACGAGCGCCGGCGCCGCTACGCCATCGCCCAGAACCGTCCGCTCGACACCATCACACCCATCGACCGCGACGCCTTCCTCGCCAACCAGATGATCGCCGGCAGCCCCGGCGACTGCTTCGACCAGCTCGCCGCCCTGCGCTCGCGCACCGGCATCGAGAGCATCCGGCTCATCTTCAACTGCAACGGCGAAATCCCCGAGGACGAGGCCGACGCCATGGCCACGCTTTTCGGTCGCGAACTCGTCACGCCCCTTCACGCCCTTTCCAGCCCAATCGAGGTAAACCCATGACCTTTGCCACCCTGATCAGGCGCTCCGGCCTCCTTGCCGGCGCAGCAGCCATCGCCGCCCTGGCGCTGGCCACCCCCGGCCTCGCCCAGTCTTTCCCCGTTACCGACGACAATTGCGGGGTGACCACCACCTACGAAGCCGCACCCACCCGCGCCGTAACCCTCTCCAACAACGCCACCGAACTCATGCTCGCCCTCGGGCTGGAAGGCAGCATGGCGGGCACCTCCTACATGGCCAATCTCAGGATCAGCCCGGCCTATGCCGAGGCCTATGCCAAGGTGCCGGTGATTTCCCCGCTCGTGGCCACCACTGAAGAGCTCATCGCCGCCGAGGCCGACTTCGTCTACGCCGGCTATCCTGATGGCTTCAGCGAATCCCGCCACACCCGTGACCAGCTCCACGACCTGGGCATGAAGACGCGCCTCAACGTGGAAGGCTGCAACCTCGGCGCCTTCGGCTTCCCCCAGCTCTTCGAGGAAATCCGCTCGGTCGCCGCGATCTTCGGCATTGCCGATCGCGGCGAGCAGCTGGTCGCCGATCTTTCCGCACGCCTCGACGCGGTCAAAGACAAGCTCGCCGCCGCGCCGTCCATCCCGGTCTTCATCTACAACGGCGGCGATTCCGCCCCCAATGCCGCCCTCGGCAACACCATGCTGTCCCAGGCCGTCGCCGCTGCCGGCGGTAGGAACATCTTCGATGATGTCGCCAACCGCTTCGGCCAGGTAAGCTGGGAGCAGGTGGCCGAACGCGCGCCCGAATATATCGTGGTCTTCTACTCCGGCACCGCCAGCGGCCAGGTCGTCGCCGATCCGGACAAGGAACTCGGCCAGGCCCGCATTGAAACGCTCAAGTCGATTCCCGCCATCGCCGACGTCCCGGCCATCGCCAACAACCGGTTCATCCTCATCAACTCGGTCCAGGGCCAGCCCGGCCCGAGCACCGTCGATGCGGTGGAAGCCATGGCCAGGGCCTTCCATCCCCAAGCCTTCGGGCAGTAAGTCGCACGATGAACGAATCCCGGCCCATTTCCGCGCGCATTGACCAGCAGCGGCTGCTCGCCGTTCTCAGGTCGAGCGAAAGCGCGACGCCTGCCGCTTCCCCGGCGCCGATTGCCGGATCGCGGGTCGCCGGCCTGCCCTATGGCCTCGCCATGGCGCTCCTGGCCGGGATTCTGTTCCTCCTCGGCCTTGCCGGGCTCATGCTCGGCTCGGTCCACGTCCCTGCGCCCGTTGCGGTCGGTGTTCTCGTCAACTGGCTGTTCGGCGGCGAGGTCATCCCCGCCACCTGGCGCGCCGTCTATGACACCATCATCATCGAGACACGCATCCCGCGGGTGATCCTGGCCGGCATCGTCGGCGCCACGCTCGGTGCCAGCGGCATGACCATCCAGGCCATCGTGCGCAATCCGCTCGCGGGCCCGAGCATCCTGGGCGTCTCCAACGGCGCCGCGACCGGCGCGGTCGTCGTCATGCGCTGGGGCCTCATGGGCCTGGGCGCCTTCACGCTCTATGCCTCCGCCTTCGCCGGCGCCCTCGTCACGCTCGCCATCGTCTTCTGGGTCGCCCGTGCCGGCGGCCGGATGACGCCCACCCGTCTCGTGCTCGCCGGCATCGCCATGAGCTCGGTGCTCAGCGCCCTGACGAGCCTTCTCGTCCTCACCTCGCCCGATCCCCAGCTCGCCGCCCGCGTTCTCTTCTGGACCCTGGGCGGGTTCGGCTCGGCCCAGTGGAAGCTCCTGCCCCTGCCCACCATCGCCCTGGTCATCGGGCTGGGCTTGATGCTCGTGCAGGCGCGGCGCCTCAATCTCCTCATGGCTGGCGACGAGAGCGCCACTGCCCTCGGGCTCGATGTCCACCGCTTCCGCCAGGCCATGTTCGTGCTCACCGCCGCCCTCATCGGCGTCGTCGTCGCCGTTTCAGGCGTCATTGGCTTCGTCGGCCTTATCGTGCCGCACATCGTGCGTTTCCTCGTGGGTGCCGATCACCGCCGCGCCCTGCCTGCCGTCGCCCTCATGGGCGCCAGCTTCACCATCGGGGCCGATCTCGCCGCGCGAACCGTCATCGCGCCCATCGAGCTGCCGGTCGGCATCATCACCGCTCTGGTCGGCGGCCCCTTCTTCATCTGGTTGTTGCGGCGCGACGCCCGCGACAATGGAGGCGCGCCATGAGCATTGCGCCCGGGCACCTGGCCCTCCAGGACGTGAGCTTCACCATTGGCGGGCGCTCCCTCGTCCGCAACGTTTCCCTGACGGTCGCCCCCGGCGAGATGATTGGCGTCATCGGTCCGAACGGCGCCGGCAAGTCATCGCTCCTGCGCACCATCTACCGCACCAACCGGCCGAGCGCTGGCCGCGTCACGGTCAATGGCGAGGATGTCTGGCAGCGCCCGGCCACCTGGGTGGCGCGCCACGTCGGGGCCGTCCTTCAAGACATGCCCGCCGATTTTCCGCTGACCGTGCGCGATGTCGTCGCCATGGGCCGTTCGGCGCACAAGCGCCTGCTCGAGGCCGATAGCGCCCATGACCACGCCCTCATCGAGGCAGCCATCGAGCTCCTGCAACTGCGCCCCCTCGAAACGCGGGCCTTCCGCACCCTCTCGGGCGGCGAGCGCCAGCGCACCCTCGTTGCGCGCGCCCTCGTCCAGCAGCCGGCTGTCCTCGTCCTCGATGAGCCGACCAACCACCTCGATATCCACCACCAGCTTCAGTTGCTGCGCTTCGTGCGCAGTTTGGGCATCACCGTGGTCGCAGCCCTGCACGACCTCAACCTCGCCGCCATGTTCTGCGATCGCATCGCCATACTGCATAAGGGCGAAATGGTCGCTACCGGTACGCCCGAGGCTGTCCTCACCGAGGCGAACCTGGCGAGCATCTTCCGCATCGAGGCCACGCTGGCGCGCAATCCGCGAACCAATACCATCTGGGTCATGCCCGCCTGAGGGTCGCGCCGCGCCACCCACCGAGCCCCCCTGCATCCGATTTATCCTCCGTCGCGAAACCATAAGCGCCGCGACACGTTCGGAATCACAGGAGGATTTGACTCATGGCACAGCAATCCACGACCGAACCGCGCAAGGCTCCCAAGCGCCAGGGTCCCAAGACCAGGGCCCAGGCCCACCGCATCGTCACCGGCGCCGAGAACACCGCCGGAGCAGACGTCCCGCTTCCGGGCGAAACTCTCAAGCACGCCAATTTGCGCTACCCGAAGCCCGGGCCCGGCGACGCCTACAATATTTCGACCGGCGACCGCTCCATCAAGCGGGGCGCGAACCAGGAAACCGAGCACCACAAGCAGCGTGCCGACGAAAGCTAGCGCCAGGGAGCCCGACATGAATAAGCGCATCACACCCAAGGCATCGCCCACCGGTGCCGTATGGACGCGGCAGACCGGCCCGCACACCGCGCCGGCCGATCGCGACGTAGCCGATCCTCATCCCTCCGACGAGGAACCCCAGACCGACGCCCCACGCCCCGGCGGCGAGCACCCTCCGCGTCGTGATCTCGGCCCCAATGACGCCATCAACGATGGCACCGCGCCCCCGCGCCCGCACAACGCCGGCAGCGGCCCGCGTTGATGCCGGGAGGCAGGGATGTCTCACTCCGCCGACCATCATCGGGCGGGCTCATGGCAAAGGGCCGTCTGGAACGGGTTGCGATGCCGCTGCCCCAATTGTGGTGAGGGCAGGCTCTTTGCCCGCTATCTTGAGCCTGTGGAGCACTGTCCCGTTTGCGGAGAGGAATATGCCGACCGCTATCAGGTGGGGCTGCTTCTGCCGTTCCTCGTCATCACCGTGGTCGGGCACCTGATGATCTTCGCTGTGCTGGAAATGGGGCACTTTCGCGTTGCGCCCCTGCTCTTGCTCGCCATCGTCATCCCGATCGTGCTGGTCCTCACGCTCTTGCTGCTTCCGCCCGTCAAGGGAGCCCTGACCGGCATCCTCTGGTACGCCAATCTCACCGACGAACCGAAATAGGATCGCAATAACGGGCGGCGGCACCGCAGCGCCGCCGCCCATTCCAACTCAGCTATCGGCGGCGATCAGCTTGCGCAGCTTGGCGACGGCGGTCGCCGCATCTTCGCGATAGGCGATCGTCCCCGTGAAGTTCCCCTGCCGGTCGAGCAGGAATACCGATGCCGTATGGTCCATCGTGTAGGACCCGTCCTCGGTCGCGATTCTCTTGGCGAACACGCCCCAGGCCTTGATGGCCTTGTCGATCTCGCTGCGCGACCCCGTCACCGCGGTGACGTGCCCCGTCCAGGCTACATAGGCCCCGACCACTTCGGGTGTATCCCGCTCGGGATCCACCGAGACGAAATAGGCCTTGAGATCGCGGGCCTCTTCGCCCAGCGTCTCGAACCAGGCGGTCATTTCGGCGAGCGTGGTCGGGCACACATCGGGGCAATGCGTGAATCCGAAGAACAGGGCCGACGGATGTCCGTTGAAACTATCGCGGTTGAACGCCTCGCCCGCCGCCGTCTGCAGCTGATAGTCCCCATCGCCGAGCGAGGCGAGCGCGGGGCTTCGTGTGCCCAGCGCATAGAGCCCGGTGGCGACGGCCGCCACCACGACCACCGCCACCCACAGCACGATGCGGGCCGTCCTGAGATGAGCGGCCATCAGATGAGCCCCTCGTCGACCATCATCTCACCCGCAAAGGAATCATAGAGCGCCACCTCTTCGGCCGGCAAAGTCGCCTCCGCCGCGGCGAGCCCAGCCGCAAGCGCCTGCGCCGCCGCTTCGGGAACGCCGATCGTCACGAGCGCCGCCGCATCCTTGAGCGACGCCCCGGCGCAGAGATGGATGCCCCAGCCCTTTTCGGTCTTGCGCAGCAGCGCCCGTCCGCCGGCACCGGCCTGGGCCCAGTCGCTGACCGCATATTCGCCCGAAACCACGATCGGCCCCATCTCGAGCGGCTTTTCAGGCGTATCGAACATCGCCATCTGCATCGCCGCGATCGCTTCTTCGTCAGTGAGGTGGGAAGCATCGACCGGTGCCATCGCCCCGTGGTGGGCCATGCCGTGTGCCTCGGGCTCCGCCGCGCTGCTGGCCAGCACCGGCAGCGTCACGGTCACCGACCCGGCCTTCTCGAAGGCGAGCGTCACCTCCACCGCCTGCCCTTCGACCAGCGGACCTTTGAGCTTCATGAACATCAGGTGCAGGCCGCCCGGCTCGAGCGTTACCGTCGCACCGGCCGGAACCGGGATGCCGTCCTTGAGCTGGCGCATCTTCATCACGTCGCCCTCCATGGTCATCTCATGGAGCTGCACCTCGCCCGCGACCGGCGAAGCTGCGGCGACGAGCCGGTCATCGTCCGATCCGCCATTGGTGATCGTGAGATAGCCACCGCCCACCGGCTGGTTGGGCAGCGTCGCCCGGGCAAACGCCCCGGCAATAGTGAGTTCTCCCACCCGCTCCTCGGCGGCGGGCGGGGCGTGGTGCATGCCTTCGGCCAGTGCCGGCGCGGCAAACATGAGGGCTGCCGCAAGGGCAGCGACGGAAATACGCAGGTTCATTTCATCAGTCCTGAATAAAGGGGAAAGGGAACCGGAAAGCGGCGTGCCCTCCGGCGTTCAGGACTGGGCTGGCGGCGCCCGCGTTTGCCGCGGGTTCCCCGCAAGGCCTCCCCCTGCATGCATTCCCACGCCCGGCGCCGGATGCCCCGTGCATCCGGCCTCGATCGGCGCCTCGACCCCGATCGACGCCGGCAGGATTGCCGCCAATTGCTGCTTGGCAACGCCGGCCGCCGGGCACTTGACCGCCGTCGGAACCTCGTGGCTGCCGGCCGGAGCCGATTGCTGGCAGATGCTCCACGTCCCCACCGTCTCGTAGCCGAGCGCCGACAGGTCGCGTTGCAGCGCCGCCGCCTGATGCAGCGGCAACAGCAGCACGAGAATATAGACCGCGATCACCGCGAGCGCCGTTCCGGCCTCCCGGGCGATCAGTCTCCTGCGCTGGCCGGCAGCCTGCCTCATGGCACCTCCACCGGCGACTGCAGGCGCACCAGCGAGAACCGTGACACGCGAATGTCGAGGTCGAGCTGCCAGATCCCTGCGACCGGAATGTTGAGCCCTTCGAGGCGCCACACCCCGTCGCTTTGCTTCGCCTCGCGCTTGATCGGCTCGATCCCCTTGTCCGGCGCCGCCACCGACACCGTCACCGACATCGCCTCCAGCGGCGCGCCGCTCATGTCGGTAAGATCGATCGCCATCGATACCGGCCCGGTCCCGCCCGGCGTCATCGTGACCATGGCCATGGCCGTATCGTCCATCAGGTGCACGAACAGCGGTTCACTGGCCGCCGCCGCACTGGCCTCGACCAGCGCCAGCGCCCGAGGCGGCGGCGTGAAGCGCCAGCCCGCCACCAGCCCCAGTATCGCCAGCACGATTGCGATCTCGACGCCGATCGAACGCCGCAGATGCCTCGTCGCCCTGGCCTCCCCGGCCAATGCCGGCCGCGTCAGGAAAAACCGGTTCCACAGCGCCAGCGCGAAAAGCACCACCAGCAGCACAAGCTTGCCCGCCAGGATAAACCCATAGCCCGTGGCCCATTGCGGACCGGGCGGCCCCATCTGGATGAGGGCGAGCACAGCCCCCGACACCACGATCGCCGCCACCGCATAGGGGATGAACGCGGAAAACCGCGCCAGCGCCAGCCGTCCGGCCTCGCCGCGATCCCTAAGGTGCAGCGCCAGCGGCAGGAGCGCCCCCACCCAGAAAAGAATACCCCCGATATGCAGAAATACCGCCGGCCGGGTCAGCCATTGCGGCTCGGCCGTCCCCGCGTGGCCGCTGATCACCAGCGACAACGCCCCGAGCACCCAGGCCGGCCAGCCGAGCGCCGCCACGGACGGCACGGCCAGCGCCAGCCCCGCCAGCACGAAGGCGCCTAGCGCCGCCCCCACGGTAAGCCCGTAGCTCGTCGCCAGCCCCGCCCGCCATGCCGCCGCACTCGCGACCTGCCCCAGCGTGCCGCCGATGGCGTCGGTTCCATGCAGCCCCAGGCTCGCCACCGCCGCGACCGCGCCCAGAGCCGCTAGCCCGCCCATCGACCGGCCCACTCTGGCGGGCAAGGGCGCAGCCAACCCGAAAGCGGCCGCCCCGACGCCACCGAACAGCGCCACGAACAGCAGCACCTTGCTGCCCCAGAGCGCCGCCGCCACGGTTGGATCACCCGCCGTCGCCACCGCCGCG